>NZ_JACERN010000010.1 GCF_013911085.1 Aquitalea aquatica | reverse complement strand
CACGCCTTCCCATCCCGAACAGGACCGTGAAACGCCTTAGCGCCGATGATAGTGTGGCATTCGCCATGTGAAAGTAGGACACCGCCAGACTCCCCATTAGAAGCCCAGCTCATCCGAGCTGGGCTTTTTGCGTTGGAGTGCTGCATTGCGGCCGTTCTGGGGGCTATGGCGCGGAATCACTCTGGCCGAGGACAGAGTGAGATGAATGGCGGGCTTGACGAGTGATAGGTAAGCGGTAGTCGGATTTTTTAATGCGTCTGTCAGAAAGTTCATTTCTGCTAGAAGAATTTTCTTATGATCGAATAGTAAAAATCTGAGCTCTAGGTAGTTTTCATGACTCGTTTAAGGTCTGTAAACGGTTTTACGCTCATTGAGGTCGTTGTGGTGCTGGCCGTGGCGTCTATTTTATTGGCCATCGCCGCACCCTCTTTGAGTAGCTTTGTGCGAAGCAACCGGATAAGTTCTGCCGCCAATGATCTGCAGCAGACTTTTCTTGCCGCCCGCAGCAATGCCGTACGCACCGGCGTGCCTGTCGTGGTGTGCGCCAGTAGCTCCAGTAGCAGTGGTTGCAACGCCAGCAGTTTCAATGCTGGTTGGGTGGTATTTGCCGATCTGAACCGTAATAACACCTTGGTTACCGGGACCTCTGTCAATTTTGGTAATGCGATTGCTTCCGGTACGACGGATCTGGTGGTGCTGCGCAAGATGGATATTAACAGCACATTGCGCTTGTCCGTGTCCAGTGCATCGGCCGTGACCTCTTTCCGCTACCTGCCGACTGGCAGGGTGCAGATGTACAACGGTAGCTGGACTTCAGCAAACAGCATCATGGTGTGCGATGACAGCGCCAATGCAGGCATTGCCAAAAAACTGACTTTTTCCACGGCGGGCCGTCCGATGCCCACCGCGCTGAGTAGTGGGGAGTCTTGCCCATGAGTCAACGACAAGTTGTGTGGCCATCCGCTCGTGGTTTTACCTTGCTGGAGGTCTTGGTGGCGATTGTCATTCTGGCGATTGGCCTACTGGGTATCGCCGGCTTGCAGCTGAATAATCTGCGCTATTCCGCTCAAAGCGCTGCTCGCGCCCAGGCATCCTTGCTGGCCGAGCAAATGGCGGAGCGGATTCGCAACAATCCGGCGGTTGACTATAGCCAGACAGCCTCTGGAACAGTGACTAATTGTTTTACTGCTTCTTGTACCACCACGCAGCAGCGCGATTTCGATTTGTCCGAAATGTCGTCCATTGTTGCTGATCCTGTGCGTGGTGGCATGAGTAGCGGCACTATCAGCGTGGCATCGGCAACCAATGGTTATACGGTCAGTATCGGCTGGCAGGAGCGAGCCGGTTACGCGGCTGGTCAGGCATCTCAGGGTATTGCCGTATCGCAGGCCGCGCAGCTGCAGTTTTTTGTGAGGCCAAACTGATGCGGATATCCAGAATGATGCGTCACAGGCAGATGGGCCTGACCATGGTTGAATTGATGGTTGCCATTACCATCGGCTTGATCGTCACCTTTGCAGTGACCAGCCTGTACGTATCCAATCAGACGACCAGCAAGGCACAGTCGGGTCATGCCCAAATGCAGGATAATGCACGCTTTGCCATGGGGCTGATTGGCCGTATCGTGAAGCAGGCAGGCTATTACGATGCACTGGGCGGTACATTTAATGCCAGTGGTGTATATAACCCCACTCCAACTGATGCAAGTGGCAATTTCTCTAGCCCCAGCATACAGGCGAGTGATGTGCTGGCTGCGGTCAATGATACGGCGGTCAGTGGTTTTACTGCCTCAAACGGTTTGGCCATTCTCAATGGTGTGGCCTCGGACGAATTTACCATCGGTTTTCTCACCGGGCCGCAAGCCAGCACGGGTAATGCCATGCCGGATTGCCTGGGTAATTCGGTCACCGTTGCCAATACGCTGGTCAAAAACCGCTTCTATATCGGTATCAATACCATTGGTGGCGTCACCCGCCCCACGCTGATGTGCGATGTAACCTGGAATGGTGCGGCTCCAACTGGTTCCAATCTGAGTAGTGGCCCGGTCGCTGACAATATAGAACGCCTGCAGATTTTGCTGGGTGTGGATTCCGATGGGGATGGTGTGCCAAACAGCTACTTACCCCCAGGTGGCAGTGTGACCATGAGCAAAGTTGTGGCGATGCGCATTGCCTTGCTGGCGCGGACTGATCCGGTTTATAGCCAGAACCGTGCCGAAGCGGCTTCGTTCAATATGTTTGGCAGCAACTACACCGGTACCAATGATTCAGGAACGACAGTCTCTCCGCTATCGACCTCGACAAGTTGCACTGCTTCGGCACCTTGCTGGACCCGCCGGGTATTCGAGTCGACCTTCAGTCTGAGGAATCGGAAATCATGAACGGTAGACGATTTCTGCGGCGACAGCGTGGGGTAACCCTGATTGTGGCCTTGGTGTTTCTGGTGGCCCTCACTCTGGTTGCACTCTCTGCCTCGTATTCATCTGTGCAGGAAGAGCGCTTTGCACGCAATGGGCGCGACTTTACTCTGGCGACTGAAGCAGCGGAGTCGGCGCTGCGCTACAGCGAAGGGCTTCTCTCCACCGGGACGGTCGCGGACAGGAATGGTTTTGTCGATTGCACCGTGGCAGGAAACACGGCCAGCGGCCTGTGCCTGCCTAGCGCCAGTGGTCCGATGCATGTATTGCTCAACAGCAATTTGAGTAATGCCAGTGATACGGTTACGGCGGCTATTGCCAGTGGCAGCTGGTCAGTGCCATACGCAGCAATGATGACGCCTCGCTATGTCATCGAGGTGTTTCCTGATGGTGCGGCTGGGGTCGACCTTACCGCACAAACTGGCGATCAGTCCTATTTGTACCGGATAACGGGGCGTGGCTTTGGCTTGAACCAGCAAATCAACGTAACGCTGGAAAGTATTTTCCGCCCTTACGGTTAACGGCAGGAGAACAAACATGATGCTGAAAGCATGGGTGAAGGGCGTCGTGGCGCTGTGCATCGCCTTACTGTGCGGGCAGTCCGTCTGGGCCGCCATCACTGTCGATAACGTGCCGCTGGCCGGTGTGGGTGGGCGCTATGGTCCAAACGTATTGCTGGGTTTGTCGGTGGAATACCCTACAGCTGGCGAAGCCTATACCAACCGGACGTTCAATGCGGCGGAAATGGTCAAGGATCACCGCGGTTATTTCGACCAATACAAGTGTTACAGCTACGACACCACCAAAAAATATTTCATTCCCCGCAGCCTGGTCAATAGCGTAAGCAATCGCACCTGTGGCAGTGGTTACTGGAGTGGTGCCCTGTTGAACTGGGCTAGCATGTCGGCAATTGATATTTTCCGCCAGACCCTGACTGGCGGTAACCGGGCTTCTGGTATTACCGGCAATAGCAGCGACTATTCCAGCGGTGATACCGCCAGCTTGACAGTCCTGCGCCGTGCCAAAATTATTTCAGGGCAGAATCAAGGCTATGGCTTTAACGGTTCGCGGGTTCTCACCACCAATGCCTCAACGTTGACCCAGTACAGCAATTACACCCAACTCAAGTTCACCAGCCTGAACTGGCAGATGACTGTCGCTGGTTCCAATGACGGGGTTAACTGGAATACGCTGGATACTTTCAATGCTACGGTTCAGGTTTGCACCACGGTCAGCGGGATCAGCGCTACCACTTATTCCGGGCTGGGGCTGACGTCAAAATACAATAATGGCCTGGAAGATAATTGCACCGCCTATGGTACGAATTACAAGCCGGAAGGGCTGATCCAGTCGCATGGTGGCGATATGCGCTTTAGCGCCTTTGGCTATCTGAATGATGCCAACTATATGCGTATGGGCGGGGTGCTGCGGGCGCGGATGAAGTATCCCGGTATTAGCTCCAGTGCCACCTCGGCCGCCTCATCGTCCACCAGTTTTACCCTGGGTGCAGAATGGAGCAGTGTCGATGGCACTTTTGTGGTGAATCCGGACACTGATGACGCCACCGGCAGCAATGTCACCAATAGCGGGGTAATCAACTACCTGAACAAGTTCGGTGATGCCAACGGCTATAAAACCTATGATCCGGCCGCCGAGCTGTACTATGCCGCCTTGCGTTACTACCGCAAGTTGGGTAATTACGCCAACTTCACCAGCGGGCTAACGACGGCAATGAAAGATAATTTCCCGGTCATTACCGACTGGGATGATCCCATCGTCAATGCCTGCCAGAAAAATTTCATCATCTACATTGGTGACACCAATACCCACGGTGATGTTGACTTGCCGGGAACCAGTTGGCCGGTTGGCGGTAATCAGACTTCGGTTACCGCACCCAGTGATGATGCTGCCTCCAATATGGGGAGCCCTCCGGTTACCGGTAGTGGCAGCGGGGTGACTTCCTGGACCAACTCGATTGGTAATCAGGAGGGGGTGAATAATCTGGCCAGTACCAATACTGGTTCCACCAACTCCCCCCCCTATATCGCTGGTCTGGCCTATTGGGCCAACGTTTCCGATTTGCGCTCTGATCTGGTCGGCAACCAGACAGTCAGTGCCTTCATGATTGACGTGGTCGAAAATGGTGGGACCAAGACACAAACCACTAATCCCTTCTACTTGGCAGCCAAATACGGTGGCTTCACCGACAGTAATAGCAACAAGAAGCCCGATGTGCGCAGCGAATGGACCAGTGATGCGGCAGGGACGACCAGTATTGCGGCTTACCCCAACGGTACACCGAGTAATTTTGCGCAAGCCAATAACCCCAGCAGCATGACGACGGCGCTACAGACGGCGTTTGCCTCTATTACCGCAGCAACCGACCCGGCATTGGCAGGTTTATCGACGACTGGCCGTGGTGCGCAGGTCTTTACTTCGGCCTATGTGTTCCAGTCTTCGTTTGACTCCAGTGACTGGCATGGTGATTTGATTGCTTACCAGATCCTGCAGGCCAATGCGACCACGCCGCCATCGCTGGTGCAGGACAATACCCACGGTTGGCGTGCCAAGTCTACGTTGGAAGCTCAGTTGAATGGTAATGCCGGCGTGAGCAGCCGTAATGTGCTGACATACAATCAGGTAAGCAATCTCGGTGTTGCATTCAATACCACCTGGTTTAACAACCTGAGTGCCAGCGCGGCGCAGAAGGTGGCGCTGAATGGTAGCGATAGCCAAGGTGCCAAGCGGGTCGATTATCTGCGCGGTGACAAAACCTACGAGGCGACTGGTTCCTCGCCCAAGTTCCGTGCCCGCAACTACCGCCTGGGCGATATCGTCAACTCCACTCCGGCATATATGGCCGCACCAACGACCATTCAGGTGAGCGGTTGCAGCTATGCGGCCAATAGCAATAATCAGAGCACCGATCAGACAGCCATTCTGGCACGGCCCAAGATGGTTTATGTTGCAGCCAACGATGGTTTTCTGCATGGTTTCGACATGACCGGTACCGAGCGTTTCGCTTATCTGCCGGCTGCGATTTATGGCCATTTGCCAACGCTGACCTCGCCATCGTATGCACACAACTACTATTACAATGATGGCACACCGAATGTACGCGATGTGTGCTTCACCCGTTCCACCAGTGACGGCACGGCCTTGAGTGCATCTGAAGCGCACACCATTCTTGTTGGTACAACTGGTGCGGGTGGTAACAGCATTTATGCATTGGACGTCACCCGGCCAGATGCCATGACGGCTTCTAATGTGCTGTGGGAATTTAGCAGCAGCGACGACCCCTATCTGGGGCTGACCATCGGTACGCCGCAAGTGGTCAAGCTACAGAATGGCCGCCCGGCGGTGATTTTCGGCAATGGCTATAACAACAGCGGCTCCGGTGGCACCGCCGCGCTATACATCCTTTATCTCGACAAGATGGCAGGCGAGGCCTGGAGTAGGGGCAGCAATTACTTCCGCATTGATGTGCCCAACCAGAGTGGCCAGACCGTCACCCCTAATGCCATGGGCAGTCCGGCTGTGGTGGATGTGAATGGCGATGGGATGGTCGACTATGTGTATGCAGGTGATATCAACGGCAATATGTGGAAGTTCAATCTGAATTCGGCCACGACCACTGACTGGAAATTGTCGGGTGGCGGCGGTAATTTCAGCTCCACCTGCACCAGTAATTGCACACCGTTATTTACTGCCTATGGTGTTACGGTAACGGGTGGCAGCTCTACCTTGGGTAGCCGTCAGCCCATCACCGCAGCGCCGGCGTTCACCCGCGACCCGACTTCCGGTTACTGGGTGCTGTTTGGCACGGGGATCTTCCTGTCCGACAACGACCGTACCCTTGCTACCCAGTCGTTGTATGGCCTGCATGATACCGGCAGCAATCTGGGGACACCGCTTTCCGGCAATCTGGTAGCACAGAGTATTGGCTCACAAGTTGCGGGCACATCGGGTGGCAACTTTGTGGACTCCAGCAACAACACGGTATCTTCAGGCAATGGCGGCTGGTATATGCCGCTGACCAGCAACGAGCGGGTGGTCGCCTCTCCGGTATTGCGTAACCGGCAGTCCGTGCGTTTCAGCAGCTTTATCCCGGACACCTCGGGTTGTACCAACGGTGGTACACCCTGGACGACAGATGTCAGCATTTTCAGTGGTGGCATGCTGTCGACACCGGTTTATGACACCAACGGTGATGGTGTCATCAATGGTTCGGACAAGCCTGCTTCGCGTTATTCACCCAGTAATTCCACCGGGGTGAGCAGTGGCCAGGCTTTGAGCCTGGTTGATTCGAACGGCAAGACCTGGCTTTGTCAGAAAGGCTCCTCCGGCGTATTTGACTGCAAACTGCAAGATACCCGCGTGGGTGGAGTCGGCCGCCTGGCCTGGCGTGAAATCGTACAAACCTGGTAGTGGAGCAAACATGCATAACAGACGTCTCTTCGGCGGCTTTACCTTGATCGAGATGATGATCACGGTGGCGATTGTCGGTATTCTGGCCGCTATTGCCTACCCTTCCTATACCAACTACATCATGCGTGGACGGCGTGCACAAGCCGAAGCAACCATGATGCAGATGGCGCAGGAGCAGGAGCGCTGGTTCACCATGAACAACAGCTATAACGCCAGCCAGACCTCCGCCACGGTGACCAACTCCAATGGTGCGACGGCCTATACCATTTCCACTGCGGCCGCTTCCTCAACCTTTACCATTACCGCCAGCAATAGCACTACCTACCAGAACGACAGCTGTGGCGTGCTGACGTTGGATAATTTGGGGACAAAAACCGCCGCCAGTGGCTCAGTGGCGGATTGCTGGCGTTAAGCCTGTGTGGTTTGGGCGGAGCTGCCGGCAATGTTATGCTTGGCGGCTTCTCCCGCTTCCCGTTGCGGCGGGACAGCGCTGCAGCCACAAGGAAATTCATGTCCTACCCCACTCCCGCATTTGAAGACAAGATCTGCGCGCCAGAGGCACTGGCCGCCAAGCTGGCCGCCTTGCCGCGGCCCATCGTGTTCACCAATGGCTGTTTCGACATCCTGCACCGTGGCCATGTTACCTACCTGGCACAGGCGCGTGCGCTGGGTGCCAGCCTAGTACTGGGGCTGAATACCGATGCCTCGGTCAAGCGCCAGGGCAAGGGCGATGATCGCCCGATCAATAACGAGCTGAACCGTGCCGCCGTGCTGGCCGCGCTGGAAAGTGTCAGCCTGGTAACCTGGTTTGACAGCGACACCCCGGCGGATCTGATTGAACTGGTGCAGCCGGATGTGCTGGTCAAGGGCGGTGACTGGGCGGTAGACAAGATCGTCGGCAGTGCCGAAACCCTGGCCCGTGGTGGCGAAGTGCACTCCATCCCCTTCCTGTTTGCCACCTCGACCACGCAAACCATCAACAAGATCCGTGCCGCCGAGGATCAGCAGTGAGCGAACATGCTTTTGCCGTACTGCGCCAGCTCAGTGATGGCCGCTTCCATTCCGGTGCCGATATCGCGCGCGAGCTGGGTTGTTCGCGCACGCTGATCTGGCAGGCGGTGCATGCCATTGAGCAGGAATTCGGCCTGACCGTGTTCAGCGTGCGGGGCCAGGGCTACAAGCTGGCTGAGGCGTTTGAATGGCTGGATGTGACGCGAGTGCGCGAGGCGCTGACCACCCCGGCGGCGGAAACATTCACCCTGGCGGTGGCCGAACGGACTGACTCCACCAATAGCCAGCTGATGGCGCGTGCCGCCAGCGGTGGCCTGCACGGGCTGGTGCTGGCGGCAGAAATGCAGACCGCCGGCCGCGGACGTCTGGGCCGCCGCTGGCAGAACAGGCTGGGGGCCGGCCTGACCTTTTCCCTGCTGTGGCGTTTTGATCGTGGCCTGGCTGAGCTGGCTGGCCTGTCGCTGGCAGTGGGGCTGGCGCTGGCCCGCGCCCTGCATCAGCTGGCGGTGCCGGTACAGCTCAAGTGGCCGAATGATGTGCTGCTCAATGGCCGCAAACTGGCCGGCATCCTGATTGAATTGTCCGGGGATGCACTAGGGCCGGCAGCGGTGGTGATCGGTATTGGTCTGAATCTGGACAGCCCTGGTGAAGTTGACCAGCCGGTGGCTTCGCTGGCCGAGGCCGGCATCCGGCTGGGGCGCAACCAGTTACTAGCTGCGCTGCTCAGCGAACTGGCCACGGTGCTGGATACCTTCAATCGCGAAGGGTTTGCCGCATTCCGTGATGACTGGATGCGCTGCTCCAGCCATGAAAACGCCCCGGTGCGGCTGAGTTTTTCCCATGGCGAGCCGGTGGATGGCATTGCCCGTGGGGTGGCAGAAAATGGTGCCTTGCAAGTGGAAACCGCAGACGGCAGCTTGCGCATTTTCCATGCCGGTGAAGTCAGCCTGCGGAGCCGCACATGAAGCTGTTGCTGGATGCCGGCAATAGCAGGCTGAAATGGGGCGTGCATGATGGCAGCGGCTGGCTGGCGCAAGGTGCCGTGGGGCACGACGCCATTGCCGGGCTGGTAGAGCAATGGGCTGGCTGGCCTATTCGCACCGTCCATGCTGCCAGCGTGGCGCGCCCTGAGGTAGCCGAGGCCATCGTGCAAGCTGCACCCTGTCCAGTGCAGTGGGTGCGTTCAGCGGCCAGTTTTGCGGATGTGCGCAATCACTACCGTGATCCGGCCGAGCAAGGCGCTGATCGCTGGCTGGCGGTGCTGGCTGCCCGCCAGCTTTGTCCCGATGATGTGGTGGTAGCCTGTGCCGGAACGGCGTTGACTGTGGAGGCGCTGACTGCCGAGGGCGATTATCTGGGCGGCATGATCCTGCCCGGGCAGCAGCTGATGCTGCGCAGCCTGGCGCAGGGGACGGCACAGCTGGATCGCATGGCAGGGCAGGTACAGTCCTTCCCGCAAGGTACGGCCGATGCCCTGGCCAGTGGTGTGCTGGCGGCACAGTGCGGTGCCATCGAGCGCATGTGCCGGCAGCTGGCGGCACAGACCGGCCGTGGCCTGCCGCAAGTCTTGCTGACTGGCGGCGATGCGGCAGTCATTGCGGCGCAACTCGCCGTGCCGCTGCGTATCGTGGATAATCTGGTGCTGATGGGACTCTTGAGAGTGGCGTGCAAATCATGAAGTGGTTTCTGGTACTGATTGTGGTGCTTAATCTGGCGGTAGCCGGTTATGGCTCGTTCAAGCAACGGCCACCGGCAGACGTGCACGCCCAGGAAATCAGCCCCGAGCAGGTCAAGCTGTTGCCACCAGATTGGCAGCCGGCCTCTGCGCCGGCCGCCGATGCCAGCGCTCCGCTCAAGCTGGTGGCCTCCATGCCGCAAACCGAGACCCTGCAGCCCGGTGATCTGGGCAAGGCTGCTTCGCAGCCGGCCAGCAGCAAGCCGGAAGCTGCCAAGGCGAAAGTGGAAGCCTCCAAGCCGGAAGCCAAGGCAGAGGTGAAAAAGGCAGCAGAAACAAAACCGGCCGACAAGCCAGCCGACAAGCCGAAAGCAGAAGCCGCCAAGCCGGAGCCGGCCAAGGCGCTGGCCTGCTACGACTGGGGCGCGCTGGATGCCAAGTTGCTGGCACGGGTCAAGGGTGGTTTGCCCAGCCTCAAGCTGAAGGCCGAGCAAATGACGGAAACCGCCAAAGGCGAGGTCAAGGGCACGGGCAAGTTCTGGGTCTACCACCCGCCGCTGGCCACCCAGGCCGAAACCCAGACCCTGTCGGCCGAGCTGAAGGACAAGGGCTTCGACAACTACATCGTGCATAACGACCCGTTCAAGGGCAGTGTGTCGCTCGGTCTGTTTGGGCAGGAGGGCGCGGCCAAGGCCATGCTGGCCAAGCTCAAGGCCGCCGGCTTCGACAAGGCGGTGACCGAACAGAAGGGGCAGAAGGGCGCGGCCACGGTGCTTGGCTTCAAGGCGCTGGAGCCGGCACAGGTCGAACGTCTGCAGGCACTGCAAAAACGGCTGACGCCGGGGATCCCGCTGCAAAGCTGCCGCTGATTATTGCGTTGCAGCAAATGAAGCCGGCCCTGTACTTGTCAGCAGGCCGGTCGAAGATGGATGATGAACGGCAATGCGGGCTGGTCCCGCCTTGCCGTTTTTTCATGGTCCGCTATGTCCCGACGTTCGAGCAATATTACCCGCCTGCTGGATCGTGGCACTTTCAATGACCGCGTGCTGCGCCAGCTGGGCGGTTCCATGGCTTTTATTGCCGGCGCACTCAATGCCGGTGGTTTTCTGGCAGTGCACCGCTACACCTCGCATGTTTCCGGCATCGTGTCCGGCATGGCCGATGATCTGGCGCTGGGGGAAATCCGCCTGTCGCTCTCGATGCTGGTCATGTTGCTGTGCTTTATTGGCGGGGCCATGCACTCCACCTGGCTGATTTTGTGGGCCAGACGGCAGCGGTTGCGTGGTGGCTATGGGGTGTCGATGATGGAAGAGGCCGGCTTGCTGTTACTGTTTGGCTTGCTGGGATCGGGGCTGGCCAGTCATAAGGGTCTGTTTACTCCGCCCACCGTGATGTTGCTGTGCTTCATCATGGGCATGCACAACACCATCGTTACCAAGCTGTCCGGCGGCCTGCTGCGCTCCACCCACATGACCGGTATTGCCACCGATATCGGCATCGAGCTGACCAAGATGAGTTATTACAATCACCTGCACAGTTCAAAGATCAAGGACATCAAATCCAACCGCAGCCGCTTGTGGGTATACAGCATGATTTTGTCGGCCTTTTTCCTGGGAGGGGTGGTGGGGGCGCTGGGCTTCAAGCACCTGGGTTATGCCTTTACCCTGCCGCTGGCGCTGCTGCTGTTCGCACTTGGTCTGCGGCCAGTGTGGTACGACATGCGCCTGCGCTGGCGCTGGTGGTCGCAGCATCAGGAGCAGGGCGCCGGGCAGCAGGACTGAAGTCGCCCCCGCCTGGCTCCGCTGCTGTGTCAGGCTGGGCATTGCTGGCCATCGGGATGGCTGCGCTCCTCGCTACCGGGGTGGCTGGCCAGCAAGGAAGTAGCCGCATTATCTGCCCCGCCCAGCCGGGTGAGGAAATGGCCGAGCACGCAGGGAGAACTGCCGCGGGCCGCCAGGGCGCGGAAGGCGTAGCGGTCGGCATCGCGTTCGAAATCGCGCGAGTATTTCATGTCGGCCAGCATGATGGGGGCTACTGCCAGCATGGGCGTGGTGTCGCCGCTGAATAGCGTTACCGCCAGCGACAGGCCACCGTACTGGATCAGCCCACGCAGCCCGTGTCGTCCTTCCACATGGCCCACTTCATGCGCCAGTACGGCAAAGATCTCTTCATCGTTTTTGGCTACCTTGACCAACTGGTCGGTCAGGATGACCTGGCCGGCGGGCAGGGCAAAGGCATTGGCACCAATATCGCGTGAATCTACCACCCGTAATTGATAGTGATAATGGCTGCCCTTGGGCACGGCTTGCATCAGCAGGGCCTGCAAGGCATCCTGCCGCGCCTGTGACAGCTGTGAAGGACGGATGCTATTGGTTTTTTCCAGCAGGCTGATGGTGGGCGCAGCCATTTGTTCTTCGATGGCGATGGGGGTGCGCCGCGCCGCTTCATCGGCCAGCCAGGGCAGGCCGTAGCGATAGCCGCACCAGACCGCGATGACGGTGAGCAGCGCCAGCACGGCCAGCACCTGCCAGCCGCTGTGCAGCCACTCCAGCAGGCGCACACCCAGCGGCAGGCCGCCGCTCAGGTGGTGGCAACGGTATTCGCTGGCCACTTCGATTACGCCGCCATCGGGCAGCTGCAGTTTGTCGGGCAGGCCGGGCAAGCCGGCTTCGAATTCCACCTCACGTGCCAGATAGCGGTGGGTGTGCACGCCATCGGTAAACACCAGATGGTGAGCATCGCGCTGCAGCATCACCGCCCGGCTGGCGGGGTTGCGGCCATCCATATAACTGCCCGGCAGACTCATAGGCCCAGATCCAGTTCAAAGCCATCGGCGGCGGCATCGCCCAGCGCGCTGCGCGAGGACTGAGGCCGGGCACGGATGGCGGCAAGGTCTTCATCGGGAAACATCTTCAGATGTTCTAATCTGTAGCGCAGTGCGCGCAATTTGGCAAAGGGGTAATACAGCCCCAGGCTGAACAGGGTGAGCAGGGCGTTGCTGGCATGCAGGTTCATCAGGCCACGCAGCGTCATGCTGCTTTCAAAGCGGTGCAGCCGGCCATTGCTTTCCAGCAGGATATGGTTCCACATCACGTTGGCCAGCCCGTCGCGCACCACCTGGCCGATAGACATCCACAACAGCAGCACGCCCAGATAGATCGCGAGGCCCAGCAGCAGCAGGCTGATACCGCTGAGGTGACCGCTGACCAGGCGGCTGATAATGGAAGAGTACAGGCCGCCGATAAAGCCGAATAGCACCAGCATCAGCAAGCCCAGTGCACTGGCGCGGAAATAGACCCGGTAATAGTCACCGGCACATTTGAGCATTTCAAAGCGGGCATTGCCAAACCAGGCGTTGTTGACCAGAAAGCGTTGCTGCATGTGGCGGGCATAGGGGAAGCCAATGCCCAGCGTCAGTACGGTAATGATCAGGCCCATGATGAAGGGGCCAACCGCATCCATGGTGCTGGCGCGAAAGTTGAAACGCATCTGGCGCCAGCTGGTGTTGCGCAGGCGAAAGCGCATGGCCATCACCACCACCCAGGGCAGGGCTGGCAGTAGCAGCAGATAGATCAGGGTGTGCAGGCCCGGCGAGGATTTCTGTGTCACCGCTAACAGTAGCAACACCAGGAAAACCAGCGCCCGTCCCTTGAGAATGGCCAGAGGCTTGCCGTGGTAGCCGAAACCGGCACCAGCAAAGCGGGTGTGGCCGTACAGGTAGCGATGGCTGCGCACCTTGCCCCAGGCTGAATAGATGCCAAGGGTGAGGATGGATAGCAGCAGGTTGACGATCCAGATACGGAAGTAAGCCGCACCGCTACCACTGAAGCTGAAGCCCAGGCCGTCACCCTGTGGCGCGGGCGGGGAGGCCGGCTGGCCGATGCGCACCGGCTCCATGGCCAGCGTGTAGTCTTGCGACGAGGAAGTCATGATGGCCCCTTTGTGGCATCTGTGGATGTTTTGTCGCGCCAGCGTAGTGGCGGACTTGAACTGCAGCACGGCTCGCGGCACACTGCCGGTTCCGCGCCAAGGGGCGCGGCAGCCTTAACCCGTCGGCTGTGCAAGATGGACGGCAATCGTCAGTCTCCCACTTATTCTAAGCCGCAGTCCATTGTCATGGAATGGGGCGTGGTAGCGTTGGCGTACTCTCTCTTGGAGAGTGTCTGTGACCGATATCATCAAGGGCGATGGCGCAGTGCGCCGTCAGGGCCTGTATGGCTCTTCCATCGAAAATACCTATGCCGGCGTGCTGTCTTTCATGCGCCGCAACTATAGCCGCGACCTGAGTGGCGCTGATGTGGTGGTGTCCGGCATTCCGCTGGACCTGTCCACCACCTTCCGCTCTGGCGCGCGCATGGGGCCGCAGGCCATCCGTGCCGCCAGCGTGCAGCTGGCCGAGCTCAAGCCCTTCCCCTGGGGCTTTGATCCCTTCGACGACCTGGCAGTGATCGACTACGGCGACTGCTGGTTCGATGCGCACAACCCGCTGACCATCAAGCCGGCCATCATCGAGCATGCCCGCCATATCCTGGCCTCCGGTGCCAAGATGCTGACCTTCGGCGGCGACCACTTCGTCACCTACCCGCTGCTGATTGCACACGCGGAAAAATACGGCAAGCCGCTGGCCCTGCTGCATTTCGATGCCCACTGTGATACCTGGCAGGACGATGAGCCGGACAGCCTGAATCACGGCACCATGTTCTACAAGGCAGTGAAAGAAGGCCTGATCGATCCGGCCAAGTCGGTACAAGTGGGTATCCGTACCTGGAACGACGACTTCATGGGCATGAATGTGCTGGACGCACCGTGGGTGCACGATAATGGCGTGGATGCCACCATTGCCCGCATCAAGGAAGTGATTGGTGATCATCCGGTCTACCTCACCTTCGACATCGACTGTCTGGACCCGTCCGCCGCGCCGGGCACTGGCACGCCGGTACCGGGTGGCCTGACCAGCGCCCAGGCATTGAAGATCGTGCGCAATCTGGGCGATCTGAACATTGTCGGCATGGACGTGGTGGAAGTGGCTCCGGCTTACGACCAGAGCGAAGTGACCGCCATTGCAGCCGCTCATCTGGCCTGTGACATGCTGTGCCTGATGCGTAACAAGAAGGTGGCTGGCACGCTGTAAAAGCCGACACCGTCGTGTCTTGAATAACAGCGTCGTGCCATGGTGGCCCGGCGCTGTTTTGCTGAAAGGGAATGAGATGTTGCCAAGACTGGCAGGACTTCTGCTACTGGGGCTAAGCCTGGCGGCGCAAGCGGCTCCGCTGCTGTTACAGGGGCATATCGGCAATGCCGCCGTGGTGATGGAGTTGAATATCGGCCAGGATGGCGAGGTTGATGGCCGCTATTTCTACCGCAAATATCACCAGGACCTGGCCTTGTCCGGCAAGCGCATGGCCGACGGCAGCCTGCAGCTGGGCGAGAACCTCAAGTACGACGAGCAGCGCAATGACCTCACCCTGCAGCCGCAAAATGGCGGCTGGCGTGGCGAGTGGCATGGCCCCAAAGCCACCAAGAGCCTGCCGGTGACGCTGGCCCCTTATGAGCAGGCGCAGTGGCCAGCCAGCACCGATGCAGCACTCAAGCCCATCCGCCAGCGTTCAGGCTACGACTACACCCGTCTGGCCGGGCTGTCGCTCAAGCCGGGCAAGCGCGAGCGTGTCCAGGGCCATACCCTGCAATGGTGGGATGAGCCGCTGAGCAAGATCCGTCTGTTCCGGGTGCTGGATGGCTATCCGGATGCCAGCCTGCAACGGCTGAACCAGCTATTGGCGGAACGCCAGTGGCAGGAAGTCGCCAGCTATTTCGATTGCCAGCTGGGAGGCACGCATAGTGCCGGGGCGGACTTCGAACAGACTGTCACCCCACACCTGCTAAGCAGCAAGCTGTTCAGCGTCAGTATCTTCACCAGTTATTACTGTGGCGGCGCACACCCTGACTTTGCCGATAATCCGCTCACCGTCGATGTCGCCAGCGGCCGGACGCTGCAGCTGGAAGACCTGTTATGGATGGGCAAGGGCAAGCCGCAGCTGCTGCGCAGCGCCAGTGGCGAGCGCAAGGACTATCAGTATGAAGAAAAGGTGCTGGCACCGTGGCTGGCCAGCACCATGGCGCGTCTGCATCCGGCGGAAACCAAGCCGGGCAATGACGATGACTGCGCCTACCACGACCCGCAGGTATGGCAGTTTGTCAGCTGGTATGCCACGCCACAGGGCCTGTATCTGGGGCCATCTTTTGCCCGCGTGGCGCGTGCCTGTGAATACCCGGAGTGGAGTGTGCTGCCATGGTCGCTGGTCAAGCAGCACCCCGGCGCACGGCCTGATCTCTTGCCCTGATCAGGCGCTGATGCGGCTGCGCTCCGCCTGGGGCCGCCGCATCGTGAAAGGCCAGCGCAGCAAGGCAGGATGTGTCGCCTGCTGGCGCAGCTCCATATAGCGCTCGCCCTGCTGCAGCGGGCCAAAGCCGAGCTGGCGATAAAAGCCGCGTGCATCGCGTGATACCAGCAGAAAGCGCCGCAATTGTTGCAGATCGGGGTGGGCGATGGCGGCCTTGATCATGGCCTGGCCCACCCGCTGGCCACGATGCGCAGGCAGTACGAATACATCGGACAGATAGGCAAAGCTGGCGTAGTCGGTAATCACCCGGGCAAAGCCGATTTGCCGGCCGTGATGATAGGCACCGATCACCAGCGAATGGCGAATGGCCCGTTGCAGTCGTGCGCCATCCATATTGGCTGCCCAGTGCGCCTGCTCCCGCAGAAACTGCAGAATCATGGCGTGGTCGAGGCGGGTAGGGTCGAAGGAGATGTCCAGATCGGTCATGTGCCAGCTCCGCGCAGTGTCGAGGGCTGCGAGCCGCCCGGCGTATCGCCGGCTCAGGCCGCTTGCTGCAGTATGCTGAGCCAAGGTCACCGTCTTGTGACGTGACGATGACAGGTCTTTGACAACCCGGCCGTCAGAGCCCGTGCATGCCGTGCAGGGGGATCAGCAACAGGCCCAGCAGCAGGATTTCACACACTTCGATGCCAGCACCCAGGCAGTCGCCGGTCATGCCGCCCAGCTTGCGCTTGAGCCAGCTGCGCCACAGCAGGCCGGCCAACGGTGCCAATAGTAGCGCGGGAGCCAGCCAGGCGGACAGGCCCAGCAAGGCCAGCAGGCTGATGGCCTGTACCCGCCATTGCGGTTGCCAGGCAAAGCGTTCGCCGCTGCCAGGGGCCAGTGCCGGCAGTGTGGCCGACCAGAATAGGGCGAACAGTCGCGCCCAGGCCGGCAGCAACAGCAGTCCGGCCAGCTGGGCGGGCTGTCTGGCCAGCAGCATCAGCAATACCAGTTTGCCGACGATGGCACTGATCAGGGCAATCACGCCAAAGCTGCCGACATGCGGGTCTTTCAGTACTTCGAAAAAACGTTCGCGTGAGCGATGCGCTGCCCCCATGGCATCAGTCAGGTCGGCCAGCCCGTCCAGATGCAGGCCGCCGGTGACACCTATCCAGCACAGCAGGCCCAGCAGCGCACCCAGCCAGGGATCGTACTGCCCGCCCAGCCACACGGTCAGCCATAGCAGGCTGCCCAGCAACAAGCCGACCGGCGCAAACCAGCGCGCACTGGCGGCCAGCCATTCCGGGTGGAAGGTGCGTAGCTGCGGTGTGGGCAGGCGGGTAAGAAACTGGATGGCTAGAATCAGCGATTGCCACCAGCGTGCCGGCGGCACCGGGGAAGAAGGGGAGGGGCTCATGCTTCGCCGGGGCTTTCCAGATGCATCAGATAGGCCGGATGGCCTTCCAGAATCGACAGCTGGGCAAAGCCGCCACGCTGTACCGTCATCAGTTTGGCCACGGCAAATTCGGTACCCAGCAGCTCGGCCAACAGCGCGGTAATCACCCCTCCGTGGCAGATCAGCACGCGATGGCTGCCGCGCGCGGTCTGAATCCATTCACTGAAGCCGCAGAGCACCCTGGTGCGGAACAGGGCATAGCTCTCGCCGCCCGGCGGGGTCAGCTCGCCGCTGGCCACGCGGCTGCCCCAGTCCGGTTGCTGGCCGGACAGGATAGCGCGCGACATGCCGTCCCAGTCGCCAAAGTCGAATTCGGCAAAGCGCTCGTCCACCTTCAGCGGCAGCGAGCCGTGCAGAGCCTGGTGCACGGCAAATTCGCGGCAGCGCTGCAGAGGGGACGTGGCCATGCTGGTGACCGGTGCCAGCTGGTTCAGCCGCTGCCAGCTGCGGGCCATCTGTTCACAGCCCAGATCATTCAGCGGCAGGTCGGTACGGCCGATCAGCCGGCCGTCGTGGTCGATCTCGCCATGGCGCAGCAGGGTCAGCGTATAGGGGTTCATCAGTCCTTCTCCGTTACTCCGGCCTGGGCAAAGGTGGCCATTTCAGCATGCAGCTTGATGGCCAGTTGCAGCAGAGGCACGCAAGTAGCCGCACCAGAGCCTTCGCCCAGTCGCATGCCCAGTTCCACCAGCGGTTCCAGCCCCAGTGCTTCCAGCGCCAGGCGGTGGCCGGTTTCTTCCGAGCGATGGCTGGCCAGCAGCCAGGCGGCCACGGCCGGGTCGATGGCGCGGGCGGCCAGTGCGGCTGCGCTGGCGATGAAGCCATCCACCAGGGACGGCACACCCTGTGCGGCGCCTTCCAGATAAAAGCCGGCCATGGCGGCGATTTCCAGCCCGCCCAGTTCGGCCAGCACCTGTGTGCCGCTCAGTTGCTGTCCTTGCAGGCGCTGCAGCGCCTGTGCCACCACACGGCGCTTGTTGGCGAGGCCGGCATCATCGATGCCGGTGCCACGACCGACGATGAGATCGACCTCCAGATTGGCCAGACGGCAGATCAAGGCCGCCGACGGTGTGGTATTGCCAATGCCCATGTCACCGGCAATCAGCAGATTGGCACCCTGTTCGATAGCGCGGCGGGCGGCGGTGCGGCCGACTTCCAGCGCGGCCTCCACCTCGGTCGTGCTCATGGCAGCCTCAACTGCCAGATTGGCCGTACCGGCAGCGACCTTGGCGTGCACGATGGGCAGGTCCGGCAGCTGGCCCAGCACACCCACATCCACTACTTCCAGCCGGGCGGCGATGGCACGGGCCAATACGCAGATGGCGGCACCGCCGGCGGCGAAGTTCTTCACCATTTCACCGGTCACGATGGACGGGTAGGCCGATACGCCTTCGGCAGTCACGCCGTGGTCGCCGGCAAATACGGTAATGGCCGGTGTCAGCGCGGCCGGAATGGTCTGCCCCTGCCAGGCGGCAAAGCGGCAGGCCACCGTCTCCAGCACACCCAGGCTGCCGGCCGGCTTGGTCAGCGAGTTCTGGCGCTGCAGAGCAGCCTGATAGGAAGCGTGGGCGGGCAGGGCGATGGACTGGGTCATGATGCGGTGTTCTCTGGTTGGCATGGGCTAGAGCGGGACTCTAAGTCATGGGGGGCGGCGGGGCAAGCGGCATACTGCTGCCGAATGGGCATTGCCATTTGCATATTGTGGTAAATCGCCGCTGATCGCTCCGTTTTGGCGATAATTGGCTTTATAATCCCCGCCAGACAGGTGTCCGGGCTTTGCCGCCCGGATGAAACGGGAAGCCGGTGCAAGACCGGCGCTGCCCCCGCAACGGTAAGGTCTGGCCATGTCGTGGCCCAGGTTGTGCCATCGCCACTGTGCATATGCAACGGGAAGGCGCACAACTGCAAGACCAAGCCCGGAGACCGGCCTGTCGCTGGCAGCTGCCCGTGCCGCTGCCGGTGCTGGAGTATCGCGGGGAGGCGATCTTGCAGACAGCGGAGCGCGCCAGCTGCGCCGCTCCACATGCCTTGATGTTCAAGCGGTGAAAGCCGTCCTCTTCGCACTCCTCGCGGCAGCGGCCTGTCAGCCCTGCCGGTTTTTCATTTCAGGAGTGTGTGTTTCATGTTCAAGCCGCAACAAATCGGGCTGCTGGTATCGCTGATCGGCACCGGTCTGGCCCATGCCGACAATCTGCCGCAATTCCAGGGTGAGGAAGTGGTGGTGACGGCCAGTCGTCAGCCGCAATCCATCACCAAGACCCTGTCTGACATCAGCGTGATTACCCGTGACGACATCGAGCAATCTGCCGTTACCAGTCTGCCGCAACTGCTGGCACGCCAGCCCGGGGTGGAAGTGGTCAACTCCGGTGGCATGGGCAGCCAGGCCAGCATCTATCTGCGTGGCAGCAATGCCAACCAGACCGTGGTCTTGCTGGATGGCGTGCGCATCGTCTCCGCCACCACCGGCACGACGGCGCTGGAAAACATCCCACTGGACAATATCGAGCGCATCGAGATCGTGCGTGGCAGCAGTTCCAGCCTGTATGGTGCGGACGCCATTGGCGGTGTGGTCCAGATTTTCACCCGGCAGGGCCGCGGTACCCCGCATTTCAACGCCACGCTGGGTGTGGGCGACCATGGGCTGTTCCAGTCGGCTGTCGGTGTGGCGGGCAAGC
Organism: Aquitalea aquatica; assembly: GCF_013911085.1. Lineage (GTDB taxonomy): Bacteria > Pseudomonadota > Gammaproteobacteria > Burkholderiales > Chromobacteriaceae > Aquitalea > Aquitalea aquatica. The sequence goes on along the minus strand of NZ_JACERN010000010.1, from coordinate 127,311 downwards.
AGGACAATACCGCCTTCAGCCTGCAGGTCAGTCAGCAGCAGACCAATGGCATTTCCGCCACTAATGTGCAGAGCAGCAGCTATAACCCGGACCGTGACCCTTATCGCAACCTGTCCTACTCCGCCAACCTGACCCAGGCACTGGCTGCCGGACAGGAGCTGTCTCTGCGCCTGTTCCAGACCAACGGCAAAATGGATTACGACGGCTACAACAGCCATGGTGAAGATCTGCAACGCAGCCGCCAGAGTGGAGTCAGCCTGGAGTCCAAAAACAGCCTGACCGATAACTGGACCTCCACCCTGCGTTTCAGCCACAGCGTTGACCGGCAAGAGCACTGGACCAATGGCGACATGGCCCAGCGTGCCGACCTGTACCAGACTGCCCAGAACGAATGGTTGTGGCAGAACGACATTCATACCGGACTGGGCAATCTACTGGCCGGCTTCGACTATACCCAGCAACATGTGGACAGCAGCACCGCCTTTGATGTCAGCGAACGCAGCAACAAGGCGGTGTTCATTGGCTATAGCGGCGAATTCGGCAAGCATTTGCTGCAAGCCAGCGCCCGTCATGACCAGGATGAGCAGTTTGGCGGCAAAACCACCGGTCAGCTGGGTTACGGTTATCGCCTGAGCGAGGCGCTGACCGCACGTGCCAGCTACGGCACTGCCTTCAAGGCGCCCACCTTCAATGACCTGTACTACCCGCTGGATAGCTATGGCTATGCCGGCAATCCTCACCTGCAACCGGAAACCTCACGCAATGCCGAGCTGGCCTTGCAATACAAGGCCAATGGCAGTTCGGCCTCGCTGACGCTGTTTCACAACAGCATCGACAACATGATTGCCATTACCTCCGACTACAGCACCATGACCAATATCAGCCATGCCACCATCCGTGGTGCCACGCTGGCGGCGGCAAAGGCTGTCGGTAACTGGGATTTGTCCGGTTCTGCCACCTATCAGGACCCGCTGGACAATTCCGGCCACCAGCAATTGCAGCGACGTGCCCGTGCCTACGGGCAGCTGGCGGCAGCCTACGACTGGGGCCGGGTGACTACTGGGCTGGAGTGGCAAGTCAGTGCCAAGCGGCGTGACACCACCGATAGCGGCAGCAATGTCTGGCTGGGCGGCTACGCGCTGACCAATCTCTATGCCAATTACCGCTTTGCCCGTGAGTGGACGGCCAATTTCAAGCTCAGCAATGTGTTCGACCGCCATTACACCACGCTCTATGGCTACAACACGGCGGGCCTTGGCGCGTATATCGGCGTAAGCTATCAGCAGAAATAAACCCTGCGTGCCACCGTTTGGTGGCGCTGCTTTTTAGCTTTGCAGCCGGGCCTCCTTAGTGGAGGCCCGGTTTTTCGGGATATCAAGTTCATGACTCACCTGATCAGCGGCGGCTCCCGCTCCGGCAAAAGCCGCTACGCCGAACAACTGGCCGTGCAGCATGGCGGCCCGGTGACTTACATTGCCACTGCTGAAGTGCGCGACGAAGAGTTTGCCGAGCGGGTGCGCCAGCACCGCCTGCAGCGACCGGAACACTGGCATGTACTGGAGGCTGAGCGCGGCCTGGCCGAGCTGGTATTGGGACATGATCAGGAAGATGGCCTGCTGCTGGTGGATTGCCTGGGTATGTGGCTGATGCGCTTTTTCCGCAGTGACGACCAGTTCGACGAAATGGACTTCGTACAGGAAAGGCAATGGCTGCTGGAAGCCATTGCGGCCGTGCAAGGCCAGCTGCTGCTGGTCAGCAATGAAATCGGCTGGGGCGTGATGCCGATGAGCAGCGTGGCACGTCGCTATGGCGATCTGCTTGGCCGGCTTAATCAGGACATCGCCGCCCGCTGCCAGCAGGTCACCCTGGTGGCCTGTGGCTTGCCGCTGGCGCTCAAGGGCGGCTGATGGCGCGCGTTGCACAGGCCGGCTGGCTGTTGCTGGCGCTGCTACTGACCCCGGCCCAGGCAGCCCAGGCGGCCATCAGCGTGCGCGATGGTGCTGGCCAATGGCTGACGCTGCCCGCCAGCGCCCGGCGCATTGTGTCGCTTTCTCCGCATGCCACCGAAATGCTGTACGCCATCGGTGCCGGCTCACGGCTGGTGGCTACGGTGGACTATAGCAACTACCCGCCAGCGGCACGCCAGCTGTCCCGGGTGGGCGGCTATAGCGGCGTCAGCCTGGAAGCCGTCATGCGCCAGCAGCCCGATCTGGTTGTCGCCTGGCAGGATGGTGGCAATCCGCGCGAACTGCAGCGCCTGCGCCAGTTGGGCGTGCCGGTGTTCATCAGTCATCCCCTGCAGCTGGAAGACGTCGCCAGCGAGATGCGCAGCCTGGGTCAGTTGACCGCCACCCAGGCACCAGCTGATGCGGCGGCCAGCCACTATCGCCAGCGTCTGCAGCAATTGCGCCAGCGCTATGCCCGCCGTCCGCCGTTGACGGTGTTCTACCAGATCAGTAGCGCACCCATCTTTACCGTCAGTCAGCGCAGCTTCATGGGTGCAGTCATGCAGCTGTGTGGCGGGCGCAATGTCTTTGGCGGTCTTGCGCAGGCTGCGCCGCAAGTCAGCATGGAAGCGGTTGTCGCGGCTCAGCCACAAGTCATGCTGGCTGGCCGCGCCGATATCCTGCGCATGTGGGACCGCTGGCCCGCCTTGCCGGCGGTAGCCAAAGCGACGCGCTATGTGGTGGATGAGGATCTGCTGACCATCCCCGGCCCACGGCTGCTGGATGGGGCAGTGGCCATGTGTGCCACGCTGGACACAGCACGGCGTAGTCTGGGTTTGACGCTGGACTAGCCGACCGTTATCCTCGCCGCCATGGACAAGGAACTGGAATATCTCGAATCCCGCGTGCAGGCCCTGGTTGCCCGCATCAAGGAACTGGAAACCCAGAACGGCCGTTTTGCCCAGGCGCTGGCTGAAGCGCTGAAGGAAAACGCCGAACTGAATTTCCGTGTGAACGAAACCCGCAATCGCGTGGCCGCGCTGATGGAGCGCCTGCCGAAGGCGGATGAACCCGAGCAGGGCGCAGGAGAGGCAGAATGAGCGATATCGTGCAGGTGGACATCGAATTGCTGGGTCGTCACTTCACCATAGGCTCCCCCGTCGACGAGCGCGAAACCCTGCTGGAGGCGGTCAGACTGCTGGAAGGCAAGATCGACATGATCCAGCAGCACGGCAAGGTGATGGACGCTGACAAGATCGCCATCATGGCAGCACTGAACATTGCCCACGATTTGTTACGCACCAAAGTGGGAGAGGGCTTGGAAATGGCCTCGTTCCAGCGTAAAATACGCAACATGAGCGAGGCAGCCGACACGGCGCTTCGCGAAAGCCAGCAAGCCCTGTTCTAAACAGGCCGGCTGGTGGACACTACAGATCAGCTTATCCCCTGCGGTGTTCGTGACGGCAAACAATTCCTTTGTACCAATGCGTTCGCTTCTGGTTGCCAGCGTGAGTCACGGGTGTGTCGCGTCCCTTGCGGACGCGCCCGAAGTGGCTGGCAGGTGACCCTCCCTGGAAACAGGGTACAAGCGAATTATGCCCAAACGACACTCGCGGGGGTCTCCCTTCACGACCCGGCGCATCTTGCTCCGGGTCGTTTTCATTTCTGCTCTCATTTTATTGCTCAGCCATGACGCCATCGTCTTCTGCTGCTACTGACAAGGTCACCCTGCGCAAGAACATCCGTCGCCAGCGCATGGCATTGAGCCCGGCTTATCGGGCTGAAGCCATGCGTGCTGTTGCGCGCCATGCCGGTCGTTTGTTGCGGCGGGGCAAGCGCATTGGTGGCTATCTGGCGGCGGGCTCTGAGCTGGACATCGAAATCCTGCTCAGCACCGCCTTGCAGCGCGGCGCCAGTGTCTGGTTGCCGCAGATCCCTGCGCGTGGCCGGCGCATGTGGTTTTCCCGGCTGAATGCCACCGGCCACTGGTATCGCCATCCGCGCTACGGGATCATGGAGTTCGATGGCCCCTGCCTGCGGGCCGAGCGGCTGGATGTGCTGTTGCTGCCCTTGCTGGCGGTCGACGAGCAAGGTTATCGCATGGGGCAGGGCGGGGGCTTCTATGACAGCAGCCTGGCTTTTCGCCGCCGCCATCCCCGCTACGGCAAGCCGCTGCTGGTTGGCGTGGCCTACGATTGCCAGCGTGTGGCCGCCGTACCGCGCGAAGCATGGGATGTGCAACTGGACTATCTGCTAACCGAGTCGGGTTTGCACCGCTTTACACCAAACCGCAGTGCTACTTAACGCACAGGGCTAGTCTCAACGGTCCCAGTGGTGATAACCACGCTCAGCGGGTACGTAGACGGGTACCACTTGTACTGGCCGGAACTCTGGTCCACGGTAGGCAACGCGTGGCGGGACGACGACACAGGCACTCAGTGCGCTCGCTAGCAAGATGCCGATCAACAGGCTTTTCATGATGTTTCTCCTGGCTGCAAGGGCCGGCTGGCCCTGATGTTTATCTTGAGCTCAGCATAATCCAGCCCTACAGTTGTAAGATGGCGTAAATTGTTAAGTTAACCTCCCATTGATTAACAGACATTTCCCATGCGCTATTGGCTGATGAAATCCGAGCCGGACGAAACGTCCATTGATGACCTGATGGCCCAGCCCCTGCGGGCCTTCGAGTGGACCGGGGTGCGCAATTATCAGGCGCGCAATTTCATGCGCGATGACATGCAGCCGGGTGATGGGGTGCTGTTCTGGCATTCCAGCTGTGCCGAGCCGGGTATTGCCGGCTTGGCCGTGGTGGCCAGCACCGCCCATGCCGACTCCAGCCAGTTTGATCCGGCCAGCCTTTATTTCGATGCCAAATCCCTGCCGGATGCACCGCGCTGGCAGTGTGTGGACGTGCGTTTTGTGCGCAAGATCCCGCTGCTGACGCCTGCCTTGCTGCGGCAGCATCCGCTGCTGGAACAGATGCAGGTACTCAAGCGCGGCAATCGGCTGTCGATCACCCCGGTCAGCCCGCTGGAGTGGGATTACATCACCAGTCAGCTGTGCTGAGTCTTGCCCTCCTGCCCCATCTCACAAGGACGCTGATGCTCTATCCCCCGATTACACCCTACGCCAGTGGCATGTTGCCGTTGGGCGGTTTGCACCAGATGTACTGGGAGCAATGTGGCCGGCAGGATGGTCAGCCGGTGCTGTATCTGCATGGCGGGCCGGGCGATGGCTGTGCGCCGATGAGCCGGCAGCTGTTCGATCCCTGGTTTTATCGCGCGGTCTTGTTTGATCAGCGCGGCAGTGGCCGCTCGGTACCGCGTGGTGAACTACGCGACAACACCACCCAGCATCTGATTGCCGACATCGAGTGCCTGCGCGAGCATCTGGGCATCGAGCGCTGGCTGGTGTTTGGCGGCTCCTGGGGCAGCACGCTGGCACTGGCCTATGCCCAGGCGCATCCGCAGCGGGTACAGGGCTTGGTTCTGCGCGGGATTTTTCTGGGCAGACAAAGTGAAATCGACTGGTTCATGCACGGCATGCGCCAGTTCTATCCCGAGGAATGGCAGCGCTTTGTCGCGCCGATTCCCGTTGCGGAACGACAGGACTTACTGCAGGCCTATTACCGCCGGCTGACCGACCCCGATCCTCAAGTGCACTTGCCGGCCTGCCGTGCCTGGGGTCGTTACGAAGGTGCTTGCGTCGCCCTCCGCCAGAATGCCGACGCCATCGAGCGTGCCAGCAGCGAATATGTGGCGTTGTCGCTGGCGCGGCTGGAGGCACATTACTTCGTGCATCGCATTTTCCTGCCCGAGGCACAATTGCTGCAGCAGATCGAGCGCATTCGTCATATTCCGGCCGTTATCGTGCAGGGGCGCTACGACGTGGTATGCCCGCCGGTCACCGCCAGCGAACTGGCGCAGCACTGGCCCGAGGCTGACTTCCACTTAGTGGAAATGGCCGGCCATTCGCTGTGGGAGGGCGGCATTCTGCAGCTACTGATGCAGGCGCTGGAAACCTTCAAGCTGCGCCTGTGCTGAACTGGCTGCCCAGGTGACAGTCTGTAAATAGATGAAAACCGCTTTGCACTTGCTGCTGCTGTTGTGCAGCCTATTCATTACCCCCGCTGCATGGGCCTATACCGACGAAGGGCGGCTTCCTTTTGTCGGCCAGCCCGGCGAATTGCCCGCCGAACTGGCCCTGCGCTTTGTCCGGCAGCGGCTGGGGCAGGATGGGCAGATCGACTATCCGCATTTCCGGCTGATTCAGCACAGCCCTGCTCCGGATTTCAGCCGGGCCGACATCACCCTGATTCGCGATGGTTTGCAGGACGACAGCATCAAGGCGATACGGCAGCAATTACAGCTGCGCCACCACGACGGCCGCTGGGAGATTCACGCCATTCATGAAGATTTTTCCTGCTATCGGGGCGCGCCAGGCTGGACCCGCCATCCCTGCCCCTGAGGCGGCAAGTGCTGGCGGCAAGCGTTTGTTTTTGTGCGGCTCTTATCGGCAAGGCCCTCTGGCCGCTATAATGGGCCGATTGAATTTGTGACGGACTGCCCAAGCTGCCCTGCCAGGCGGGGACTTGGGCAGTCCGCCCTTTTGTTTTCAAGCCATCCCAGACAAAGATCACCATGCAAGAAATTTATAGCCCGCGCGAAGTCGAAGCCGCAGCGCAACAGAAATGGCACCGTACCGCCGCCTTCAAGGCTGTGGAAGATGCCAGCCGCCCCAAGTACTACGCCTTGTCGATGTTCCCCTATCCGTCCGGCAAGCTGCACATGGGCCACGTGCGCAACTACACCATCACCGACGTGCTGGCCCGCTTCAAGCGCCTGCAGGGCTTCAACGTGCTGCAACCGATGGGCTGGGACGCCTTCGGTCTGCCGGCTGAAAATGCAGCCATGAAAAACGGCGGTGCCCCGGCCGCCTGGACCTACGCCAACATCGAATACATGAAGACCCAGCTGGACAGCCTGGGCTTTGCCCTGGACTGGGAGCGCGAGCTGGCCACCTGCAAGCCCGACTACTACCGCTGGGAGCAGTGGCTGTTTACCCGCCTGTTTGAAAAAGGCGTGATCTACAAGAAGAACGGCGTGGTGAACTGGGACCCGGTGGACCAGACCGTGCTGGCCAATGAACAAGTGGTGGATGGCCGTGGCTGGCGCTCCGGTGCCGTGGTGGAAAAGCGCGAAATCCCGATGTACTACTTCGCCATCACCAAGTACGCCGACGAACTGCTCACCAGCCTGGACACGCTGGATGGCTGGCCGGAACAGGTCAAGACCATGCAGAAGAACTGGATCGGCAAGAGCCACGGTTCCGACGTGGTGTTTGCCTACGATGAAGCCAGCATCGGCCATGCCGGCACGATGAAGGTGTACACCACCCGTCCGGACACCCTGATGGGTGCCACCTACGTGGCCGTAGCAGCGGAACACCCGCTGGCCACCCAGGCCGCGGCCAATAATCCGGCGCTGCAGGCTTTCATCGCCGAATGCAAGGCAGGCTCCGTGGCCGAGGCCGACGTGGCCAAGATGGAAAAGAAGGGCATGGACACCGGCCTGTTCGTCATCCATCCGCTCACCGGTGCCAAGCTGCCGGTATGGGTAGCCAACTATGTGCTGTGGGGTTATGGCGAAGGCGCGGTGATGGCCGTACCGGCGCATGACGAGCGTGACTTCGAATTTGCCAACAAATACCGCCTGCCACTGCTGCAAGTTTATGCCCCGGTGGCGGGTGACCATGCTTTCGATGCTACCCAGTGGCAAGACTGGTATGCCGCCAAGGACGACAGTGTACGCACCGTCAACAGTGGCAAGTACGATGGCAAATCGTTCAGCGAAGCTTTTGATGCCATCGTCGGCGATCTGGAAGCCAAGGCGGCTGGTCAGAAGAAAACCCAGTACCGCCTGCGCGACTGGGGTATCTCCCGCCAGCGCTACTGGGGCTGCCCGATCCCCATCATCCATTGCCCGACTTGCGGCGATGTACCGGTGCCGGAAAAAGACCTGCCAGTGGTGCTGCCGGAAAACGTGATTCCGGACGGTGCCGGTTCGCCGCTGGCCAAGATGCCGGAATTCTACGAAACCAGCTGCCCCAAGTGTGGCGGTGCCGCCAAGCGCGAAACCGACACCATGGATACCTTCGTGGAATCCAGCTGGTATTACGCCCGCTACGCCTCGCCCAAGTGCGATACCGCCATGCTGGACAAGGCTGCTGCCGACTACTGGCTGCAGGTTGACCAGTACGTGGGTGGTATCGAACACGCCATCCTGCACCTGCTGTACGCGCGCTTCTTCCACAAGCTGATGCGCGACGAAGGCCTGGTCTCCAGCGATGAGCCGTTCAAGAGCCTGCTGACCCAGGGCATGGTGATCTGCGAAACCTTCTATCGCGACCTGCCCAACGGCAGCAAGGACTGGATCGCCCCGCAAGACGTGGTGCTGGAGCGTGATGGCAAGGGCAAGATCACCGGCGCAACCCACCGCGTGGATGGCTTGCCGGTGGTGGTGGGCGGCGTGGAGAAAATGTCCAAGTCCAAGAACAACGGCGTGGACCCGCAGGAATTCATCGAGAAATACGGTGCCGATACCGCGCGCCTGTTCATGATGTTTGCCGCTCCGCCGGAGCAGAGCCTGGAATGGTCCGACGCTGGTGTGGAAGGTGCTTTCCGCTTCCTCAAGCGTCTGTGGAAACTGGCCAAGGAACATGCCGATGCCGGCGTGGTGACCGCCTATGCCGGTGGCGAGCTGAATGCCAGCCAGAAGGAGCTGCGCTTCAAGCTGCACAGCACCATCCAGAAAGTGGCCGACGACTATGGCCGTCGTCAGCAGTTCAACACCGCCATTGCCGCGGTGATGGAGCTGCTCAACACCTACGACAAGACCGACCGCAGCGATGCCGCCGGACGTGCCGTGGCGCAGGAAGTGCTGGAAAGCGTCACCCTGCTGCTGTCGCCCATCGTGCCGCACATCACCGATGCGGTCTGGGCGGTGCTGCGTCCGGGCAGCGAGCTGTTGGCACAAGCCTGGCCTCAAGTGGACGAGGCAGCGCTGGTGAAGAGCGAAATCGAAATGATGGTGCAGGTGGCCGGCAAGCTGCGTGGCAGCATCACCGTGGCGGCCGATGCCGCCAAGGATGCGATTGAAGCCGCCGCTCTAGCGCATGAGAACGTACAGAAGTTCATGGAAGGCAAACCGGCCAAGAAGATCATCGTGGTGCCGGGCCGACTGGTGAACATCGTCGTGTAATGGCAAACCGGCCCCGACCATGGCGGGGCCGCAAACAACCCGGGCCGGTTCGGACCAGATTCCCCACCACAGGGGATGGGCTGATCCGGCTTTTCCTTACGGAGAAACAGGAATGACCCGAACCCTGCACTGGCTGGTGCTCACTGGCGTCGTACTCTTGCTCAGCGCCTGCGGTTTTCATCTCAAGGGCATGGGTAGCAGCAGTCGCCCGCTGCCCTTCAGCAGCGTTTATGTGGAAGAGGGCAGTGCCCAACTGGGGCCCTTGCTGCGCGAAACCCTGTTGCGTAATGACAAAGTAGTGATGTTGTCCTCGCCCAAGCAGGCCGAGGCCGTGGTCAACGTGCTGCGTGAAAACCAGTCGAAAGAAGTGTCCACCATCAACAGCGGCGGCAAGGTTAACGAGTACTTGCTGAGCTACAGCGCCACGGTGCGCACGGTAATTGGCGGCTCGCCCATCGAGCCGGACATGCAGGTGTCGGTGCGTCGTTACATGAATTATTCGGATAGCGACGTGCTAGGCAAGGAGCAGGAAGAAAACCTGCTGTGGGCCGATATCCGCCGCGATGCAGCCGAGCAGATCACGCGCCGGCTGGCCTATATCAAGCGCCCGGCCGCCATGGGCACGACTGGCCCGCAAAGCCTGAAGCCTGCCAATGCCCAGCCTAAGCCCTGATGCGCTGGAGACGGTGCTGGCCAAGGGCTTGGTGCCGCTCTACCTGATTCATGGTGAAGAGACGCTGCTGGCGCTGGAAGCGGCCGACAGCTTGCGTACGCATGCCCGTGCGCAAGGCTATCAGGAGCGCGAAGTGCTGACGGTGGAGGCGGGTTTCGACTGGTCGCAACTGCGTGATGCCATGAGCAGCGTTTCGCTGTTTGCCTCGCTCAAGCTGCTGGAAATCCGCATCCCCGGTGGCAAGCCGGGTAATGAAGGCGCAGAAGCCCTGCAACAGCTGGCGGCCAACCCGCCGCAAGACACCATCACCCTGCTTACCCTGCCACGGCTGGAAAAGACCCAGCTGCAATCCAAGTGGTATCTCGCGCTGGAAAAAGCCGCCGTGGTGGTGGAAGCCAAACCGGTGGGGCGTCACGAGCTGGGCAGCTGGATTGCCCGCCGCATGAAACGCCAGCAGCAGCAACTGTCGGGTGAGGCGCTGACTTTCTTTGCCGACCGGGTGGAGGGCAATCTGCTGGCTGCCCGTCAGGAAGTCGACAAGCTGGCCTTGCTCTACCCGACGGGCGAGTTGACGCTGGAACAGCTGCGCGAGGCGGTGGCCAATGTCGCGCGCTTTGATGTGTTCCATCTGTCCGAGTCCTGGCTGTCCGGCGATGCCGCCCGCGTGCAACGCATGCTGGAAGGCCTGCTGGCAGAAGGCGAATCGCCGGTGCTGGTATTGTGGTCCTTTACCGAAGATGTACGCATGCTGCTGCGCTTGCGGCAGGGCCTGAAGGATGGGCGGCAGTTGCGCGATATGGCGCGTGAATTGCGCCTGTGGGGCGACAAGCAGCGGCTGGCCGAGCCAGCCCTGCGCCGGATCGGCCCACGCAAACTGATGACGGCCTTGTCCGAGTGCGCCCGGATTGATCAGCAGATCAAGGGCGTGGCGGCCGGCGACCCCTGGCATTCCCTGCGTGGCCTGGCGCTGTTGTTAGCGACATGATGCAGAAAAAACACAGTAATTTTAAATGGTCAGCTTGCGCTGGCCATTTTTTTTTAAATTGAATCGGAATTTATGTGGCTGTTATTTAAATTTCTTTTAATCAACTATTGAGATTGCAAAAGACCTGCCCTATGATTAAGGAGAAGTTAATTCATTTTAAACAATAATAGTTTTAGAAAAAGACGCTATGCAAGACGAGGGAGTCAGAAGTGCAACACCTGCGGGCGAAAGCAGAACCCGCAGCAAAGTCGTGTTGGTGGAAATCATTCACCAGGCGCTGGAGGTTCTGCTGACGGCAGAAGAAGCACGTTTGGTGCACTGGGATGGCCGCATCTTGCGTATACACAAGCTGTCCTCGCGCAAGGCCAACCAGATTCTGCATGCGCCAGATGCCTATCCGGGCTTGCTGGGGGTATTCGACCATCGCGCACACTATCGCGATCTGGCCGAGCCGCTGGGAGAGATTCTGGGCATCCAGCTGTAATGCCGCCGTGGCGGCCATGATCGATTCAAACCATGCAAAAAGGCCTTCGCAGGAAGGCCTTTGTCATGTCATGAACTTGCCTCTCACAGTGCAGAGGCTGTTGTCCCGGACAGGGTGGCGGGCAGGATGACTGCCCTGACACGGGTCTTGCCAGCGCTGTTGCGCAGGCTGTTCTGATAGGCAAGACCACCGCGTTTTTCGTAAGAAGCCAGCACCTTGGCGACATAGTCACGGGTTTCTTCATACGGCGGAATGGTATTGCGATACTTCTGCACCGCGCCTTCACCCGCATTGTAGGCGGCGATAGCCAGCGGCAGATCGTTGTTGAACTGGGCCAGCAGGAAGCGCAGATAGCGTGCGCCGGCCCGCAGGTTTTGCCGGGGGTCGCTCAATTCGGTCACGCCAAAGCGCTCGCCAGTCGCCGGGATCACCTGCATCAGACCCACGGCGCCCTTGGGAGATAGCGCTTGCGGGTTGTAACCGGATTCGACGGTGACGATGGAGTGCAGCAGATTGGCATCCAGCTTGAACTCGCGTGCAGTCTGGTCGATCAGATGCTTGTACTGGGAAGCCAGTTTGGTGTTGTAAGCCGGCGCGTTCACGCTTTTCAGGCCATCGACACGTGCTGCTGCTGGTGCGGGCAAGCGGTTGTCACTACTCAGGGTGGCACCCAGGCCGGGCGTGGTGGCATCGTCCAGTGCCGCATTGCTGCTGGCGCCGGACTGCAGGCTTTTCTGGTAGAGCTGATAGCGCTCGTCCAGCTGGCGGTTGGCAAGGTGAACCTGGCCCTGTTCGTCCACAAAACCATAAAGATCAGCGTGTACGCTGCTGCTGGCAAAGCAGGCCAGCCAGGCCAGGAAAATGGTGATGAATCGCATTTTGATGAAGAGCAGCCCGTATGTGTTTGGGTTTAATGCGCTATTGTACTGATTTTTCTATGCTATTTTGCAAGTAAAGTTTTCTGAAGACATTTTAAACCGAAAGGACTAAGCATGAGCCTGTTTGATCAACTGGGTGGTTTGCTGGGTGGCGAAGGTGGTGGCGTGGCGGCTGCCGTCGGTGAACTGATGCAACAGCAGGGTGGCCTGTCTGGCCTGGTGGAGAAGTTCAACAGTGGCGGCATGAGTGAGCTGGTGTCGTCCTGGGTGGGGACCGGAGGCAACCTGCCGGTGTCGGCCGAGCAGATCCAGCAGGTACTGGGCAATGAGCAGGTAACGGCACTGGCGGGTAAGTTCGGTCTGGACCCGCAACAGCTCAGCCAGGGGCTGGCTGAATACCTGCCACAAGCTGTGGACAAGCTGACGCCGGATGGCCAGTTGCCGCAGGGGGGTGATCTGCTGTCGCAGGGCCTGGGCATGCTGCAGGGCTTTTTTAACAAAAGCTGAATAAACTGAGTGATGCGATAGAAAAAGCCGCCATTTTTGGCGGCTTTTCTTATTTTACTGTGGCAAGCAGGCCACAGTGCTACGAGGAGCATCGTGCTGAGCCAGCAGAATCAATACGGGCAGGCAGCGAATTGCCTTGGTCTGAATGTTGATAGGAAAATTCTATTTTTAACATTTAAACAATCAAGTGGATCAATTGATACGGGCTGCTTAAGATGCGTACATCGAATGCAAACGCAGCAAACCACTGCATTTTCTTATTTCACCGACTGGAGAAAAACATGTCCGTATCGCTGATCAATACCGAAGTCAAACCGTTCAAGGCTACTGCTTTTCACAATGGCAAATTCATCGACGTCAGCGACGCCGACCTGAAGGGCAAGTGGTCGGTAGTGTTCTTCTACCCGGCTGACTTCACCTTCGTCTGCCCGACCGAACTGGGCGACCTGGCTGACAACTACGCCGAATTCTCCAAGCTGGGCGTGGAAATCTACTCGGTATCCACCGACACCCACTTCACCCACAAGGCCTGGCACGACAGCTCGGAAACCATCGGCAAGATCAACTACCCGATGATTGGCGACCCGACCGGCATCATCAGCCGCAACTTCGGCGTGATGATCGAAGAAGCTGGCCTGGCCGAGCGCGGCACTTTCGTGATCGACCCGCAAGGCAAGATCCAGATCATCGAAATCAACGCTGGTGGCATCGGCCGTGACGCCAGCGAACTGCTGCGCAAGGTAAAGGCTGCCCAGTACGTGGCCAGCCACCCGGGTGAAGTATGCCCGGCCAAGTGGAAAGAAGGCGAAGCGACGCTGGCTCCTTCTCTGGATCTGGTTGGCAAGATCTAAGAACCAACTCATGGTCTGCTGCGCTAGTTAAATATGGGGCGATACTGCGTTAAAAACGCCTTCGAAATGCTCATTTACTCCATGTAAATTCCGCTTTCTCAGTCGTTTTCGCCTTGTCTCGCTCTAGCTCGCGAGACCCTGAACAGGCTCTTCGCCCACCATGGTGCCGTGCCGCGTACTGCGGTACGGCCTCCGGGCCGCAGCCAGCGGCCCGTCTCCCTACTACCCGATTGCAGCGGCAAGCTGTTGGCAGCACATGAGCTTGCCAGTGCAATTGCCTGAGGACTTCCCATGCTCGACACCACCATCAAAACCCAACTGACCGCCTACCTGGAAAAACTGCAGCAGCCGATCGAATTGGTTGCCAGCCTGGATGACAGCGCCAAGGCGCAGGAAATGTTCAGCCTGTTGCAAGACATTGCCAGCCTGTCGCCCAAGGTGACGCTGAACAGCAATGGCCAGGCTGCGCGTCGCCCGTCGTTTGCCATTGCCCGTCCGGGTGAGGCGGGGCGTATCGAGTTTGCCGGTATCCCGATGGGCCACGAATTCACCTCGCTGGTGCTGGCCCTGCTGCAAACCGGTGGCCATCCGCCCAAGGTGGACGAGGACACCATCGCCCAGATTCGAGGCCTGCAAGGCAGCTACCAGTTTGAAGTGTTTGTCTCGCTCAGCTGCCACAACTGTCCGGACGTGGTGCAGGCCGTCAACCTGATGGCGGTGCTCAACCCCAATGTGCGCAGCGTGATGATTGATGGTGGCGTGTTCCAGCAGGAAGTCACCGACCGCCAGATCATGGGCGTGCCGGCCATTTATCTGAATGGCGAACAGTTTGGCAGTGGCCGCATGGGCCTGGAAGAAATCATCGCCAAGCTGGATACCGGTGCCGTGGCGCGTGAAGCGGAAAAGATTGCCGCCAAAGAGCCGTTCGACGTGCTGATCGTCGGTGGCGGCCCGGCCGGCGCTGCTGCCGCCATCTATGCCGCCCGCAAGGGTATACGTACTGGTGTGGTGGCCGAGCGTTTTGGTGGCCAGGTACTGGATACGCTGGCGATTGAAAACTTCATCTCGGTGCAGGAAACCGAAGGGCCGAAGCTGGCCATGGCGCTGGAGCAGCACGTCAAATCCTACGATGTGGACGTGATGAACCTGCAACGCGCTGCTGCGCTCAAGCCAGCACAAAACGGCCAGCTGGCCGAGGTGACGCTGGAAAGCGGTGCCGTACTCAAGAGCAAGGCGGTGATTGTGGCCACCGGTGCGCGCTGGCGTGAAATGAATGTGCCGGGCGAAGCCGAATACCGCGCCAAGGGCGTGGCCTATTGCCCGCACTGCGATGGTCCGCTGTTCAAGGGCAAGCGCGTGGCGGTGATTGGTGGCGGTAATTCCGGCGTGGAGGCAGCCATCGACCTGGCTGGCATTGTTACCCACGTTACCCTGCTGGAGTTTGGCGATAGCCTGCGTGCCGATGCGGTACTACAGAAGAAGCTGTACAGCCTGCCCAATGTCCGCGTCATCACCAATGCCCAGACCACCGAAGTGACTGGCGATGGCCAAAAGGTAAATGGCCTGCGCTATCAGGAGCGCATCACCGGTGAAAACCATCATGTGGCACTGGAAGGCATCTTCGTGCAGATCGGACTGCTGCCCAATACCGATTGGCTGAAAGGCAGTGTTGCCCTGTCGCCGCGAGGCGAGATCGAAGTGGATGCCAGAGGCCAGACGTCGGCCGAGGGGGTGTTTGCTGCCGGTGATGCCACCACGGCTCCGTACAAGCAGATCATCATCGCCATGGGCGAGGGTGCCAAAGCCAGTCTGTCGGCTTTTGATCACCTGATCCGTAGCTAAAATCCGTCGTATTCAGGCAAAAATCCCCTTGTGTCCGCAGTGGACGCAAGGGGATTTTGTCATTGCTGGCGCGTGCTCCGGCATGTGCCTTGGCACGGCTAACAAGAGCGTAGCATCCCTGGGGCAAGGCACGCCGATGCAGGCCGTATCAGGGGTACAACGCCGCAACAGGTTTTTTGTTAGCGGTGCTTAGTGGTGGTGCGCTTCACCCTGCTCGGTCACCTGCAACACGGCCGCTGGGGATTTCAGGCTATGCGCATCCTGGCCGGCCGCTGGAATTTCCACCCAGCTGGTACTGCCCTGGGCGCATTGCTGCGTCACCTTGAAAAACAGCTTGCCGGGCTTGGCGGCAATGCGGGTCTGGAATACGAATTCATCGTAAAAATCTGCCGGCAGATTGCCACCGCTCCAGCTGATACGGCTGACATCTTCCTTGAGCAGCGTGCCGTAGTTATCAAAGGGTTTTACCGCGCTCTTGGTAACTTGAACCTGCCAGCCGGCCTTGGGCATGGGGCGGGCCAGTTGGGCACCTTCCGGCAGTTCCACGCTGATGCCGGTGGTGGGGCTGCCGTCGCAACCATGGCCTACCTTCAGCACGGCCTTGTAATAGCTGCCGCTGGCGGCGCTGGGGGTTTCCAGGGTGACGTGGGCTTGGGCCGCGCTGGACAGCAGCAGGGCGAGGATGGCGAGCTTTTGCATGACGTATTTATGAATAAGAATGGTTATCAATACTATATTGTACGTGAAATCCATGCCATCGCCCTGCGACATGTTGTCGCAGCCATTGCTGCCGGCCCTGGCCGGCTGTGGCATGCTGGTGCTTCTTTGCAGGAAAGGAATTGTCGTGCAGGACTACCAGGACATTGAGGACTATCTGTATCAGGCCATCCCGCTGGCACAGGCGATGGCGGTGAAAGTACGCCATGCCGACGAGGATGCCATCACCCTGGCGGCTCCGCTGGAGCCGAACATCAATCATTGCGCCACGGTATTTGGTGGCAGTGCGGCAGCCGTGGCCACGCTCGCCGGCTGGCTGCTGGTATATCGCAAGTTGCAAGTGCTGGGGGTGCGCGGTCAGGTGATGGTGCGGCGCAGCCAGATGGATTACCAGAAAGCCATGCACGGTGCTTTCACTGCCACCACCTTGCCTGTGGCCGCCACAGCATGGCAGCGCATGGCGGCCACGCTGGCCAAGGGGCGCATGGCCCGGCTGCAATTGACGGTAGAACTGGAGTGCGGCGCAGTGACGGCCGGACGGCTGGATGGCGAGTTCGTGGTGCTGCCGCCCAACTGAGTGCAGCAGATAAGGGACCTGGAACCGCTAACAAAACCTCGTAGAGAACCCGGGACAAGACCCACCGCCGCAGACAGTCCATGGCGTATGGCAAGGCGGCGCAACGCTGGAGCGGGGGATTTGTTATCGGGTCTTATTCGCGGTGGTAGGGGTGGTTGTTGAGGATGGAGTAGGCGCGGTAGATCTGCTCGCCCAGCATCACCCGCACCATGCCGTGCGGCAGCGTCATGGCGGATAATTGCAACAGCACGTCGGCGCGCTGCTTGAGTTCGGCGGACAGGCCGTCGGCCCCACCAATGATGAAACAGACATCATCGCCACCCGCCATCCATTCTTTCAGCCCGGCAGCCAGGCGCACCGAGGTCCAGTTCTGGCCGCGCTCATCCATCACCACCAGCTTGCAGCGGGCAGGGATGGCGGCCATCAGTCTGTCGTGCTCGGCGGCAATGCCTTTTTCCGTCGTGACGCCACCACCGCGTTTTTCCGGTTTGATTTCTTTGAGTTCCAGGCTGATGTCGCGGCCAAAGCGTTTGGCGTAGTCGTTATACGCTTCGTCGACCCAGCGCGGCATCTTGGTGCCGACGGCAAGAATGGTGATTTTCATGGCAATGCTTCAGAGCGCAGTAGGCAGCAGGGGCATGACGCTGCCTGCGATGGGGAAAACGGAGGTTGGCGACAGACGGGGCGGGTGCCACTCGTCTGTCGCGCCTGATGCAGCCTGGACGGCCTATCAGGTATTGGCTTGCCACGGACGACCGCCAACCGGGGTAAAGCTCGGCTTCTGGCCGCCCCACAGTTGTTCCAGGTCGTAGTAGTCGCGTACCGCCGGCAGCATGACGTGAACCACCACGTCACCGGCGTCTACCAGCACCCATTCGCCGCTTTCGTGGCCTTCGGTGCCAACCAGATCAACGCCGGCTTCCTTCAGGGTCACCGCCACGTTGTTGGCCAGTGCCTTGACCTGGCGATTGGAGTCGCCGGTAGCCACGATCATGCGCTGAAACAGCGATGTCAGCGCGGAAGTGTCCATTTCGATGATGTCTTTGCCCTTGATGTCTTCCAGGGCGGTAAGTGCCAGTTTGGCAATGTCTTGAACTTCCATGATGTCCTTTGATGTCGGTGGCGATACGTGGCGGCAGCTTGGCGGCCAGAGGTATCTGGTAAAGATCGTTTACCGCAACGTGCGGCAAAAACGGGCAGGGGCCGCGACCTGAGGCGGGCGGCCCGGCCGGCAGTATTGGTGCCGGCACTGGAAAACCGTTGCGCGCTGCCGGTGCAACAGTGTGCGGCGGGCAGGCGTGGAACGGCTTCTTGCTTCAGAGATATAGCCGGTGCTGGCGAATATAATCTAGTACCGGTGCGCAAAGCAGATGCTCGACGCTGGCTCCGCTATGCAGGCGGTGGCGTATCTCGGTGGCCGAGACATCCAGCGGCGGCAGGGCCAGGGGGCGCATTGTACCGGAAGGCGCGCCATTTGAAAAATCAGTGACTTGGCGCGCCTGCCATTGTGTGCGCACTGCGGCGGGAAGACGGGCGGCATCGAAGCCGGGGCGCAGTGCCACGGCGATGTTGGCCAGTTCGAATAATTGCTCCCAGCGCCGCCAGGTATGCAGGCTGGCCAGCGAGTCGCCACCGATCAGCCACCATAGTGCTGGGTCGGGGCCGATTTCGGCACGGATTTCCTGCAGGGTGTCGATGGTATAGGCGGGCTTGTTGCGTTGTACTTCACGCGGGTCGACGGTCAGACCGGGCTGGCCGTCGATTGCCAGTTGTGCCATTTCCAGCCGCTGTTGCGGGCTGGCATGGGTACCGTGCTGGCGATGGTAGGGTTGGCCGGCGGGGATCAGCCGCACTTCGGCCAGCCGCAATTCCTGGCGAAAAGCCTGCGCCATGCGCAGGTGGGCGGCGTGGATAGGATCGAAAGTGCCGCCAAACAGTCCCAGCGCAGCCGTTTGCGTCATTCTTGTACGGGTGGCTTGCCGGTGTAGCCGTCGATGATCAGTTCCAGCCGGCCGGTGGATGGATGAATCACCATGCCGTGGATGGGAATGTCCTTGGGCATCAGCGGGTGATTGCGGATGGTCTGCACACTGTGGCGTACGCTGTCGGACACGTTGTCAAAGCCCTTGAGCCAGTTGTCCAGATCAATGCCGGCATTGCGCAGGGTGTGGATGGTATCTTCGCTGATGCCGCGCTCGGTGGCGTGGGTCAGAATCTTGTTGGGATCAATGGCGCGCATGCCGCAATCACGGTGGGCCACCACGCAGATTTCCTCGGCACGCAGTTCGTAGACCGCCACAATCAGCGAGCGCATGACCGAACCCCAAGGATGGGTGATCAGTGCGCCGGCGTTCTTGATCAGCTTGGCATCGCCGTTTTTCAGGCCCATGGCCTTGGGCAGCAGCTCGACCAGGCGGGCATCCATGCAGGCGAGGACGGCAAGGCCTTTATCGGGAAATTTGTCGGTTTTGAATTGTTCGTACTCGCGGTTTTCGACGAAGCTCCGATTGTGCTCGAGAATGGTATTCAGCACACCCATGCGCGTAATCTCCTGGCTGAGGTTAGATTGAGTGCTCTAATCGGGGCGCCATGCTAACACGGAGTCAGCAGCGAAGAAGGGGTATTTCGCCATGGCACCCGGCTCGACAGCGCGGCTATGGTAGACCAGATTCAGGCGGGAAAGCCAACTTTGTTGCCCTGCGGCATCCGGCCGGCGCAGTCTGATTTGCAAAGAGTTTTTCCCGTTAAAACAGGTAAAGCCAAGTCAGGATGCAGCCGGCAAGGCGCAGGTTTGCGCGGGGGGGCTAGCTGTTGTCGTCGAGTTGCTTGCGGAAGGTATTTTGGGCATTGCTGAGCTGGTAGCCCTGATTCTGGTAGAAGTCCGGCGCTTCTTCGCGGTGGATGGTGGAGCGCAGCGTGACGGTAGTGGCACCCTTGGCCAGCGCCCAGCGTTCGGCCACATGGACCAGGGCGCGGCCGGCACCGCGTCGTCGCCAGCGCAGGCCCACCGCCAGCCCGCCGATTTCCACTGCCGCTGGTGCTTCCAGCAGTGGCCGCCAGAAAGCATGCAGCCAGCCGGCCACTTCGCCTTCGATTTCAGCAACCCACAGCTGGTGCAGATCAGGGCTGCCCAGCAGCATGGTCAGCCGGTTGCCCAGGGCTTCCACTCCAGAGGGGTAGCCCATCTCGGCGGTGAGTGCGGTCAGGGCCGGTACATCCTGGTAGTTAGCCGGCCGGATAATGATGGTCATGGTGTTACCAACGTGCGTAATGGTCTTCGGTGACGCCTGTCAGCGCCTGCACCACATGGCGCGTACCGCTGAGCGGATCAGTCAGGTAGCCGTCGAAACGGCCTATAGCTTGAATATAACGGCTACTGGCGATCAGAAGGTTCTGATTTTTTGCCCGCATGCCTTCCGGGGTGAACTGCAATTCCAGCAAACCGTCGCGGCTGCGCAGTTGCCAGGGTTGTAGCGGCTGTTGCGGACCGAATGTGAATTCAACTGCAGACAGCGGGTATAGCTTGCCCTGTAGCCAGCAGGCATTTTCTGCTTCCCCCATATAACCCTGTTGCAGATTGAAGCCCAGCCCGCTGCTGTGGGCGCTGGCCCAACGCCAGTCAGTGCGGCGTGCCAACAGGCCATTGGAGTAATCCAGGCTGGCGACGGCACCATCCAGCGAAAAGCGCTGGCCCTGGCAATCGGCAAAGCCGCTGACCGCCAGGGCGGTGGATTTGTGGGTGGAGTGGGCCAACCAGTTGGCTGGGCCAATGGCAGCCAGTACGGGTGGCATCGGGTCGAGCCCGACGTGAGCGGCCAGCCGTAACTGGGGTGAGCTGACTTCCACCGCCAGGCGGCTGCCTTGACGCTCAAAGCGCACGGTCAATTCCCTGCCGGCAAAGCGGGCGTCGGCAAATGGCTGGTCGGCGAGCTGTGCACCATGCTGGGGAAAACTGTCGGCGGCGACATCGGCCAGGATACGGCCCTGGCGACGGTCAAACAGATAGGCAAAGGCCGCTGCGGTCCAGCCCACATCCACTACGGCCAAGCCGATAACGTAATCGGCATGTGTCAGCGCCAGATATTGCCAGCGCTTGTGGCGCAGTGGCCGCAGCAGCCGCTGCCAGCGCGTCATCGGCAGGGCTCGCCAGTCGTGCTGGGCGATGCAGCCCTGGTAGCGGCCATGCTGTGGCTGGCCCTGGCTATCAAGCAGACTCGGTGGTGCGGCGGGAAGGGCAGACCAGCTCATGCGGATGACCGTGGCTTAAACACTTGTTCGAGTCTACAGCATATCCAGCGGTATTTTCAGGTAACGCACGCCATTGTTTTCTGCTGCGGGCAACTGTCCGGCGCGGATGTTGACCTGGATGGCCGGCAAGATCAGCTGTGGCATGTCCAGCGTGGCATCGCGTGCCTGACGCAAGGCGACGAATTCGCTTTGGCTGATGCCCGCATGCAGGTGGATATTGTGCTGTTTCTGTTCGGCCACGGTGCTTTGCCAGGCGATGGGGCGTGGCTGTGGCGGATAGTCGTGGCACATCAACAGGCGGGTGTCATCCGGCAGCGTCAGCAATTTTTGCACCGATTGATAGAGCATGGCAGCATCGCCGCCGGGAAAGTCGCAGCGGGCGCTGCCGACATCCGGCATGAACAGGGTGTCACCGACAAACACCATGTCACCGATCTGGTAGGCCATGTCGGCCGGAGTATGGCCGGGTACGAACACAGCCCTAGCCGTGAGCTGGCCGATATGGAAGACCTCGCCATCTGCGAACAGGTGATCAAACTGGCTGCCGTCGCAGGTGAAGTCCTCGCCCAGGTTGAAGACGCCTTTGAACAGCTGCTGGACCTGGGTAATCCCCTCGCCAATGGCCATGCGACCACCCGCCTGCTGTTGCAGCCAGGCGGCTGCCGACAGATGATCGGCATGGGCATGGGTTTCCAGAATCCACTGCAGGCTAAGATGCTGCTGCCGGATAAAATCCAGTACGCGCCCGGCGGATCCGTGGGCGATGCGTCCGGATTTGGCGTCATAGTCCAGCACCGGGTCGATGATGGCAGCGTGGCCTCCCGGCTGGTCGTACACCACATGGGAAATGGTGGCGGTTCCGGGGTCGAAGAAGGAAGCGAGCTGTGGCTGCAGCATGGTGAACTCCGCAACAGGATGGGATGGGTGATAGGCCGGTATGGCTGGCACTATCGCACACTGCGCAACATTATACTATAATGTATATTATAAAAATAAGCCGGTATCAGCCAGCGTTGCATAGCGCACAACGGCCGGGCCGGTAGTCGGGACGGTGACAATGGATTTGAGCATATTGCGTGATAACGCCAGCCGGGCTGCCGCCCTGCTGAAGAGTCTGGCCAACGAAGACCGGCTGATGCTGTTATGCCAGCTGGTGGATGGTGAGAAGACGGTTTCCGAACTGGAAAAACTCACCGGTATCCGCCAGCCCACCTTGTCGCAGCAGCTGGGCGTGCTGCGCAACGAGGGGCTGGTGGCAACCCGACGCGAAGGCAAATGGATTTATTACAGCATCGCCAGCGCCGAGGCCATGATCATGCTGTCGGCGTTGCATGGCGTGTTTTGTGGTGACGGTACGGATGATGGATCTTCCGCGGCACATTGAGGAGAAAGCGTGCAGATAGCCTGGGATAGCTTTACCCCGTTCGCTTCGCTGGCTGGCGGGCTGCTGATTGGGCTGGCCGCCAGCTGGCTGGTGCTGATGAATGGCCGCATTGCCGGCATCAGCGGCATGCTGGGTGGCTTGGTGGACCGGGCCGGTGACTGGCCGCTGCGGCTGGCTTTCGTGCTGGGGCTGATCGCGGCACCTCTGGCCTGGCGTGGGCTGATCGGCCCACTGCCGCTGCCTCAGCTGGGCACACCATTGCCGCTGCTGTTGCTGGCCGGGCTGCTGGTGGGGATTGGCACCAGGCTGGCTGCCGGTTGCACCAGTGGCCACGGGGTATGCGGGCTGTCACGTCTGTCGCCGCGCTCCCTGGTCGCCACGCTCAGCTTCATGGGCAGTGCCGGGGTGACCGTATTTGTGATGCGTCATCTGTTGGGGTGGAGCTGAACATGGCCAAGTTACTGTCTGCACTGATCGCCGGCCTGTTGTTCGGCTTGGGCCTGCTGTTGTCCGGCATGAGTAATCCGGCCAAGGTACTGGGTTTTCTCGATGTGACTGGCCGCTGGGATCCCAGCCTGGCACTGGTGATGGCGGGTGCCATTGCCGTGGCGTTTTTTGCTTTTCGCCGGGCCGAGGGCAAAACCCACGCCTTGCTGGGTGACCCGCTGCAGTTACCCGACAAAAGCCGGCTGACGCTGCGGCTGGTGTTGGGCAGCGTGCTGTTCGGCATCGGGTGGGGGCTGGCTGGCATCTGTCCAGGGCCTGGCCTGGTGCTGGCCGGCATGGCGCTGCCCGCTGGCTGGTGGTTTGTGGCAGCCATGCTGCTGGGCATGTTGTTGTTTCGCCCGCTGTCGCGATGCCTGCCCTGAGCCGGCTATTGCCGGACTGGCTCCGCGACTATCGCCGGGTCTGGCTGGCGGGTGATATTACCGCTGGTGTGGTGGTGACCCTGCTGCTGGTGCCGCAGAGTCTGGCTTATGCCCTGCTTGCCGGCCTGCCGGTGGAGGCCGGTTTGTACGCCAGCGTGGCACCGCTGTTGGTATATGCCTTTATTGGTCGTAGCCCGGCACAGTCGGTCGGCCCGATGGCGCTGACCTCGCTGCTGACTGCCGCCACCTTGTCGCGCTTTGCCGATGCCGGCGCCACCGACTATCTGGTCCTGGCGGTATGGCTGGCGCTGCTCTCCGGCCTGATGTTGCTGGCCATGGGGCTGGCGCGGCTGGGCTTTATCGCCGATCTGTTGTCCGAGCCGGTACTGGCTGCCTTCACCACCGCCTCTGCCTTGTTAATCATCCTGTCGCAGCTGGCCCCTTTGGCTGGCTTGCATAATCCCGGCAACTCCCTGCCGCAATGGCTGGTGGGCATGTGGCATCAGCCAGTCTCGTGGCAACCAGCTGCGCTGTTGGTGGGCCTGCTGGCCCTGGCTTGGCTGCTGCTGGTGCGGCGCTGGGGAGGCCGTCTGCTGCAAAGGCTGGGCCTGTCCGCCGACGCTGCCGGCGTACTGGTACGTACCGCGCCGGTAGTGGCCATGCTGGCTGGCATCCTGCTGCTGCCAGCATCGCTGCAGGTGCCGGTGGTCGGCCCGGTGCCGGCCGGCCTGCCGCGGCTGGTACTGCCTGCCATCGCGCTGGAGCAACTGGCCGACCTGGCCTTACCGGCCTTCTTCATTGCCCTCATCAACTATCTGCAGAGCCTGTCGGTGGCGCAGCTGCTGGCTGCGCGCACTCAGGACCGCGTCGACCCCGACCGCGAACTGGTGGCGCTGGGCCTGTGCAATATCGCGGCCGGGCTGGTGGGTGGCTTCCCGGTGACCGGCGGGCTGAGCCGTTCGGTGGTCAACGCCGAGGCCGGTGCCCGTTCCCAGCTGGCCTCGCTGCTGACCGCCACCGGCATGCTGCTGGTGATGTGTCTGGCCACTTCCGCGCTGGAACACCTGCCTCTGCCGGTGCTGGCCGCCACTATCATTGCGGCGTTGCTGGCCATGCTGGATATCGGCAGCCTGCGTCGTGCCTGGCTGACCGAGCGCGCCGATGCCGTGGCCTGGCTGCTGACCTTTGCGCTGGTGCTGTTGCTGGGCGTGGATAGCGGCATCATGGCCGGGGTGCTGGTGTCGCTGGCGACACTGTTGTGGCGCAGCAGCCGGCCACATATTGCCGAGCTGGGGCGGTTGCCTGGTACTCATCATTTTCGCAACTGCCAGCGTCACGCGGTGGAAACCCTGCCCGGCGTGCTGCTGCTGCGGGTGGATGAGAGCCTGTATTTCGGCAATGCCCGCCAGGTTGGCACGATCTTGCTGCAGAGAGCCGGGCAGACGCCCCACTTGCGACAGCTGGTGCTGGTGATGAGTGCGGTCAACCGGGTGGATACCACCGCCTTGTCCATGCTGGAGAGTCTGGACCAGCGTTTGCAGCAGGTCGGGGTGGTGCTGCATCTGGCCGAAATCAAGGGCCCAGTGGCGGATATCCTGCAACGCAGCGGACTGGGGCAGCGCTTTGCCGGCCGGGTGTATCTGTCGACACAGGTGGCCTGGCAAAGTCTGGCAGGCCTGCCGGATTATCATATCTAAACAATTCTCCTGGCATGATCCTGCCGCATGGCGCTGGTCCGCACGGTGCGGGGCAGCTATGCTGTGGCTGTTTCTGGCGCTGGCTACTTTCCCGGCCGGCATGCAACCAAATCGACGCTGCCCGCTCACATCAAAGATGAAAACAACCCTGCTGGCCAGCCTGTTGGCCATGACCCTGCTGCAACCGCTGGCAGCCTATGCCGATCTGCCTTCCCTGCCTGATCTGGGTGAAATATCCGATGCGTCCTTGTCGATGGCCGACGAAGCCCGTATCGGCCGCGATTTCATGCGCGCCATGCGCGATGCCGGCGATGTGGTGGAGGATGCCGAGGTCAACGACTACATCAATGTCCTGGGACACCGGCTGTCGGCAGCAGTACGCATGCCGGGTTTGCAACTCACCTATTTTGTCGTCAACGACAAGCAGATCAACGCCTTTGCCATGCCCGGCGGCTATGTCGGCATCAATAGCGGGCTGCTGGTGGGTACCCAGAGCGAGGGTGAACTGGCTTCGGTAGTGGGGCATGAAACTGCCCACGTCACCCAGCGCCATATCGCGCGCATGAAGGCTGCCAGCGATGCCACCAGCCCCTTGTTGCTGCTGGGGACCGTACTGGCAGCGGTACTGGCGTCGCGAGCCGGTGGTAGCCAGGCCTCCATCGGCACTCTGTCCGCCGGTTTGGGCTTGCAGATATCCAACCAGCTGTCATTCTCGCGCGATTTCGAACGTGAAGCTGACCGTGTCGGCATGCAATACCTGGCCCAGGGCGGCTTCGACGTGCGCGCCATGCCTGCCTTCTTCCAACGGCTGGATGCCGCCAACCGCTACAGCGACAACAACGCCTATGCCTTTCTGCGCACTCATCCGGTAACTTCACAGCGTATCAGCGAGGCGCAGAACCGCGCACTGGAGTACCCGGTGAAAATGAAGGCGGACAGCACTGCCTACCTGCTGGTGCGGGAAAAACTGCGTGTCATGGCAATGTCGCCGGACGAAGCGGTGCGCTATTACCAGACCATGCTGGAAAAAGGTCAGTATCTCAACGAGGGGGCCGCGTGGTACGGCATGTCGCGCGCGCAACTGGCCAACCACCAGTTGCCGGCCGCACGCAGTGCATTGGTCAAGGCGCAAAGCCGCTTGCCGGCTGATCCCATGCTATTTGGGCAGGAATCGGCCATCGCCCGTGAGGGCGGAGACTGGAGCACTGCCCTGGCCAGCCTGCGGCGTGGGCAGGCGCAGTTCAAAGACAGCCAGCCCTTGCAATTGGCCGAGCTGGATGTCCTTATAGATAGTGGCAACCGCACGGCCGCACTGGCATTGCTGCGCCAGCTGCAAAGCCGCTATCCGCGCGAGGCCGCGCTGTACCGCAGCGAGGCCAGGCTGTTTGCAGACAAGGATGCCCAGCGTTATCACGCGGCCCTGGGTAATGCCTTCTACTTCGAGCGGCGCTACGAGGCCGCTCTGGAGCAGTTCCAGTTTGCTGCGCAAGCCAAGGGCGATGACTTTTATCTGCGTTCTTCCATCGAAGCGCGGATGCGCGAAGTTGAAAAAATGCTGAAAGAAGAAAAGAAGGACTCGGGGAAGTAAACGGGAGTTGCGACTGTATGACACCGTATCGCAAAAAAACAACATGATGCAGCGCAATATACTGATAAACGGAGCAAATATTGAGTGATAACCCTAATTGCCTATTCCGTTGTCGCCTCCTGAAACTATACACTCCGCAACACCAGAAGAGCTTTTCATAAATGAACATTTTTATTGCGAAAGTGATCGTTTATAATCTGTCTCCAACGAGTCCGGTTCGTTTTTTCGTTTTCGATCCGGTAACACAATAAAGTGGGCATGGACTTGATCCCTGCCCCGGTCACCCCCGATGTGAGGATGAGATATGGCTGCAACCTTCCCTGACGATATCGATCCCCTGGAAACCCAGGAGTGGACTGAAGCGCTGGAGTCGGTTCTGGATACCGAAGGTTCCGAGCGTGCGCATTTCCTGTTGGAAAACCTGGTCGAGCGTACCCGCCGCCGCGGCGCTTACCTGCCCTTCGACGCGACCACCGCGTACCAGAACACCATCCCGGTAGGCAAAGAACAGAAATCCCCCGGTAATCACGAGATGGAGCACCGCATCCGCTCCATCAACCGCTGGAACGCCGCCGCACTGGTACTGCGAGCTGGCAAGAAAAACCTGGAACTGGGCGGCCATATCGCCAGCTTCCAATCCTCCGCCACCCTGTACGACGTGGGTTTCAACCACTTCTGGCGTGCCCCGAATGACGAGCAGGACGGCGATCTGATCTACTTCCAGGGCCATATTGCTCCGGGCGTGTATTCCCGCGCCTTCCTGGAGGGCCGCCTGTCCGAAGCGCAGCTGGACAGCTTCCGTCAGGAGGTGGATGGCGATGGCCTGTCTTCCTACCCGCACCCGTGGTTGATGGATGACTTCTGGCAGTTCCCCACCGTTTCCATGGGTCTTGGCCCGCTGATGGCCATCTATCAGGCCCGCTTCCTCAAGTACCTGGAAAGCCGTGGCCTGGCCCGCACGCCGGGTCGCAAGGTATGGTGCTTCTGCGGCGACGGCGAGATGGACGAGCCGGAATCCCTGGGTGCCATCTCCATGGCCGCCCGCGAAGGCCTGGATAACCTGATCTTCGTCATCAACTGCAACCTGCAGCGCCTGGACGGCCCGGTACGCGGCAATGGCAAGATCATCCAGGAACTGGAAGGCGACTTCCGTGGTTCCGGCTGGAATGTGCTGAAAGTGATCTGGGGCAGCCGCTGGGATCCGCTGCTGGCCATGGATACCAAGGGCCTGCTCAAGAAGCGCATGAACGAATGCGTGGATGGCGACTACCAGACCTTCAAATCCAAGGACGGTGCCTACGTTCGCGAACACTTCTTCGGCAAGTATCCGGAGCTGCGCGAAATGGTGGCCAATATGTCCGATGACGAAATCTGGGCACTGAACCGTGGCGGTCACGATCCGCACAAGGTCTACGCCGCTTACCACGAGGCTACCCACAACGCCAACGGTCGTCCGACCGTGATCCTGGCCAAGACCATCAAGGGCTATGGCATGGGTTCCTCGGGTGAAGCGCAGAATATTGCCCACCAGGCCAAGAAGATGGATATCGAAAGCCTGCGCAAATTCCGCGACCGCTTTGGTATTCCGGTATCCGATGCCGACCTGCCGAACGTACCGTACTACAAGCCGGCCGAAGACAGCCCGGAAATGAAGTACATGCGCGAACGCCGCGCCGCGCTGGGTGGCTATCTGCCGGCCCGCAAGCCGGTGAAGGCTCCGCTGGCCATTCCGGGTCTGCACGTGTTCGACAGCCAGCTGGGTGATTCGGGCGAGCGCGAGTTCTCCACCACCATGGCCTTCGTGCGCATGCTGGGCACCCTGCTGAAAGACAAGAACATCAGCAAGCAGATCGTCCCGATCGTGCCGGATGAATCCCGCACCTTCGGTATGGAAGGCATGTTCCGTCAGTACGGCATCTGGTCCACCCAGGGTCAGAACTACGTACCGCAAGATGCCGACCAGCTGATGTTCTACAAGGAATCCAAGGACGGCCAGATGCTGCAGGAAGGCATCAACGAGCCGGGCGCGATGTCCTCGTGGATTGCCGCAGCCACCAGCTACGCCAACCACGGCATCCCGATGATTCCGTTCTACATCTACTACTCGATGTTCGGTTTCCAGCGTATTGGCGACCTGGCCTGGGCTGCTGGCGACATGCGCGCCCGTGGCTTCATGCTGGGCGGCACTGCCGGCCGTACCACGCTGAACGGTGAAGGCCTGCAGCACGAAGACGGTCACAGCCACATCCAGGCTGGCCTGATCCCCAACTGCGTGTCCTACGACCCGACCTTCGCCTACGAGCTGGCAGTCATCCTGCAAGATGGCCTGCGCCGCATGTATGGCGAGCAGGAAGACGTGTTCTATTACATCACCCTGATGAACGAGAACTACACCCACCCGGCCATGCCGCAAGGCGCCGAGCAGGGCATCATCAAGGGCATATACCTGCTGAAGGACGGCGGCGACGCCAAGGTGAAGGTACAGCTGATGGGTTCCGGCACCATCCTGCGTGAAGTGATGGCCGCTGCCGACCTGCTGCGCAACGATTTCGGCATCGCTTCCGACATCTGGAGCGTGACTTCCTTCAACGAACTGCGTCGCGACGGCATGGAAGCTTCCCGCTTCAACCTGCTGCACCCGACCGAAGCTGCCCGCAAGTCCTTTGTCGAGCAGCAGCTGGAAGGCCGCAGCGGTCCGGTGATTGCCGCTACCGACTACATCCGCAACTACGCCGACCAGATCCGCGAATACGTACCGGGTCGCTATGTGGTACTGGGCACCGATGGTTTCGGCCGCTCCGACAGCCGCGCCAAGCTGCGCGAGTTCTTCGAAGTGGATCGTCACTACGTTGCCGTGGCTGCCCTGTCCGCCCTGGCCCGCGAAGGCAAGATCGAAGCAGCCAAGGTGGCCGAAGCGATCGCCAAGTACGGCATCAAGGCTGACAAGCTGCCTTCCTGGAAGGCATGAGGCCGGGCCGGATACGGCCAAGCTTGAGGTAGGGAGTCCGCAGTGCAGCAGCGCGGCGGACTCCGCAACGTAGCCGAATATCGGCGGGGGTGCCGCACCGGTGCCGCCGCCCTACGGATGGAAAGCTCATGAGCAATCTGATCGAACTGAAAGTGCCCGACATCGGTGGGCACAGCAATGTAGACATTATCGAAGTGTTCATCACCGCCGGTCAGACCGTGGCGGTGGACGACTCGCTGATCACCCTGGAAACCGACAAGGCCACCATGGAAGTTCCAGCCGAAGCGGCTGGTGTGGTCAAGGAAGTGAAGGCCGTGCTTGGCGGCAAGATTTCCGAGGGCGACGTCATCGCCATCATCGAAGTGGCTGCCAGTGCAGCTGCTCCGGCAACGGCCGCTGCTGTAGCTGCTCCTGTTGCAGCCCCGGTTGCGGCTGTTGCTGCCGCGCCTGCCGCTGTGCCTGCCGCCCCGGCAGCCAGTGGTCGTATCGATATCGTGGTGCCGGATATCGGCGGCCACAATGGTGTGGATGTGATCGAAGTCTCGGTCAAGGTAGGCGATGTCATCAGCGTGGACGACTCGCTGATCACGCTGGAAACCGACAAGGCCACCATGGAAGTGCCGGCCACTGCTGCGGGCAAGGTGCTTGAAGTCAAGGTTGCCGTTGGCAGCAAGGTAAGCCAGGGTGACCTGATCGTGGTAGTGGAAGGCACTGTTGCCGCTGCCGCTGCACCGGTGGCCGCACCTGCTGCAGCACCGGCTCCGGCTCCGGCTGCTGCGCCTGCTCCGGCTGCCGCCGCAGCCCCTGTTGCCGCCAGCGCCAGCCTGCCGGCCATCAACGAAGCCAGCTTCTCCAAATCTCACGCCGGCCCGTCGGTTCGCCGTCTGGCACGTGAGCTGGGTGTGGACCTGGGCCGGGTCAAGGGCACGGGTCGCAAGGGTCGCATCATCGATGCCGACGTGAAGGCCTTTGTGAAGGGTGTGCTGCAAAACCCGGTGGCTGCTGCGCCGGCTGCTGCGGGTGGTTCCGGTGTGGGTCTGGACCTGCTGCCGTGGCCAAAGGTGGACTTCGCCAAGTTCGGCCCGATCGAAACCAAGCCGCTGTCGCGCATCCAGAAGATTTCCGGTGCCAACCTCAGCCGCAACTGGGTGATGATCCCGCACGTGACGTTCAACGACGAGTGCGACATCACCGAGCTGGAAGACTTCCGCAAGACTATCGGCAAGGAATGGGAAAAGTCCGGCCTGAAGATTTCGCCGCTGGCCTTCATCATCAAGGCCGCTGCTGAAGCGCTCAAGGCTTTCCCCAATTTCAACAGCTCGCTGGATGGCGACAACCTGGTGCTCAAGCAGTACTACCACATCGGTTTTGCCGCTGATACGCCGAATGGCCTGGTGGTGCCGGTGATCAAGGATGCCGACAAGAAGGGCCTGAAGCAGATCGCCCAGGAGCTGACCAATCTGTCCGCGCTGGCGCGAGACGGCAAGCTCAAGCCGACCGACATGCAAGGCGCCACCTTCACCATCTCCAGCCTGGGCGGCATTGGTGGCAGCGGCTTTACCCCGATTGTGAATGCGCCGGAAGTGGCCATCCTGGGTGTGTGCAAGAGCCAGATCAAGCCAGTATGGAATGGCAAGGAATTTGCCCCGCGCCTGATGTGCCCGCTGTCGCTGTCCTTCGATCACCGCGTGATCGACGGTGCTGCCGCTGCACGCTTTACCGTGTATCTGGGCAAGCTGCTGTCCGACGTGCGTCGCCTGATCCTCTGATGATCGGGTCGGACGGGTCCCTGTGGCCCGTCCACGTCTGCCGAACACTGGTGCGGCCCGCGTGCGGGCCCGCGCCCAACGGATGAAAAGCCATGAGCAATCTGATTGAACTGAAAGTCCCGGATATCGGCGGCCACAGCAATGTGGACGTGATCGAAGTCTTTGTGAAACCGGGCGATGTGGTGAGCAAGGACGACAGCCTCATCACGCTGGAAACCGACAAGGCCACCATGGAAGTGCCGGCGGAAACCGCTGGCGTGGTGAAGGAAGTCAAAGTGGCCGTAGGTAGCAAGGTGAGCGAAGGCGACGTGATCGTCATCGTCGAAGCCGCTGCCGCCGCCAGCGCTGCCCCGGCAGAAGCCAAGCCGCTGGAAACCACCGGCGTGGCCTCTGCCCATACCGATGCCGGTTTCGCCCCGCAAGCAGCTCCAGTCGCCGCCAGCCATGGCGGTGGTGCCGATATCGAATGCGACGTGATGGTACTGGGCGGTGGCCCTGGCGGCTATTCCGCGGCCTTCCGCGCGGCCGACCTTGGCCAGAAAGTGGTCATCGTCGAGCGTTACTCCACCCTGGGTGGCGTGTGCCTGAATGTGGGCTGCATTCCGTCCAAGGCCCTGTTGCACAATGCCGCAGTGATCGACGAAGTCAGCCATCTGGCGGCCAACGGCATCAAGTTCGGCAAGCCGGAAGTGGATATTGATCTGCTGCGCGGCTACAAGGAAAAGGTCATCGGCAAGCTGACCGGTGGCCTGGCCGGCATGGCCAAGGCGCGCAAGGTGCAGATCGTGCGCGGTAATGGCCGTTTCATCGACCCGCATCATCTGGAAGTGTCGGTGACTACCGGCAACGGCCGTGAAGAATCCGGCGAGAAAACCATCGTCAAGTTCAGCAATGCCATCATCGCCGCCGGTTCGCGCGTGGTGAAACTGCCGTTCATCCCGGATGATCCGCGTGTGGTGGACTCCACCGGCGCACTGGAACTGAAAGCCGTACCGGAAAAAATGCTGATCATCGGTGGCGGCATCATCGGTCTGGAAATGGGTACGGTGTATTCCACGCTGGGTGCACGCCTGGACGTGGTGGAAATGCTGGACGGTCTGATGCAGGGTGCCGATCGTGACCTGGTCAAGGTATGGCAGAAGTGGAATGCCCACCGCTTCGACAACATCATGCTCAACACCAAGACCGTGGCTGTCGAGCCGAAGGAAGACGGTGTTTACGTCACTTTCGAGGGTGAACAGGCCCCGAAAGAACCGCAACGCTACGACCTGGTGCTGTACGCCACCGGCCGTGCGCCGAACGGCAAGCTGCTGGCCGCGGAAAACGCTGGCGTGGCGGTGACCGACCGTGGCTTCATCCCGGTGGACAAGCAACAGCGCACCAATGTGCCGCATATCTACGCCATCGGCGACATCGTCGGTCAGCCTATGCTGGCACACAAGGGTGTGCATGAGGGCCACGTGGCGGCGGAAAACTGCGCCGGTCACAAGGCCTTCTTCGATGCCCGCGTGATTCCGGGCGTGGCCTATACCGATCCGGAAGTGGCTTGGGTGGGCATGACCGAAGACGAAGCCAAGAAGCAGGGTATCAAGGTGGAGAAATCCGTCTTCCCATGGGCGGCTTCCGGTCGCGCCATTGCCAACGGTCGTGATGAAGGCTTCACCAAGCTGATTTTCGATCCGGCTACCCACCAGGTGATCGGTGGCGGCATTGTCGGCCCACATGCCGGCGACATGATTGGTGAAATCTGTCTGGCGATTGAAATGGGCTGCGATGCCGAAGACATCGCCAAGACCATTCACCCGCACCCGACCATGGGCGAATCCATCGGCATGGCTGCCGAAGTGTTCGAAGGTAGCTGCACCGACTTGCCGCCGCAGCGCAAGAAGTAAGTGACCGGTCCCGGCAACCTTGCCGGGCTGGTGTACTGCAGTGACGGCCCGCATTAGCGGGCCGTGTCGTATCTCTCTCAGTCTTGTGGCGGAACCTTCCGCCTTTTTTTACGGCTGTCAGTCAGGTATATGCTCGGCTGCCGGTAGCGCAGCTACCGACATTCCTCGCCAGAGTGAACCAGTTTCGTTACCATCAGTCGGATTCCAGATGAATGTCGACATGTTGCCACGCACCCATCCTCTTGCCTTGTCATCCGCTCTCACCCTCGCCCTGTGCGCTGCGCCGGCGTGGGCCAAGGTGGATTACACCGTCAGTGTGGAAGCACCGGCGGCTCTCGCTACCCTGCTCAATGACCACCTGGAGTTGATCTCCGCCCGCAACGATGCGGATCTGGACGATTTCCAGCTGCAGGCCATCATCAAGGAAACGCCCTCTGCCGCGCAGGCACTGCTGGAAACCGAAGGTTATTTTACTGCCCGCATCCGCGTGGAAGAGCAGGGGGCGCAGCATTATGTGCTCAAGGTGGATGCCGGCGAGCCGGTGATTATCGACGATGTCACCCTGCAACTGAACGGGCCGATTCGCCAACAGGCGGATTATCAGCAAAGGCTGGCCGCCGTGCTGGAGGCCTGGGCCTTGCCGATGGGCGCGCCCTACCGCCAGGATGACTGGAGCAGCAGCAAGCGCGCCATGCTGCGTTTGCTCACCATCGACCGTTTCCCATTGGCCCGCATCATCAAAAGCCAGGCCGACATTGATCCGCAAACCCATCGTGGGCAGTTGCTGGTACAGGTCGACAGCGGGCCGCTGATCCGTTTCGGTCCCACCCATATCAGTGGCAACCAGCGCTATCCGCTGACGGTGGCTACCGGGCTGGCTGATTTCCGCCAGGGTGACCCCTATCAGCAAAAAAAGCTGCTGGATTATCAATCGGCGCTGGAGCAATCACCGCATTATTCCGGCGTGGTGGTCAGCGCCGATATGGCGCGCATCGAGCAGGATCAGGTACCGGTGGAAGTCAGCCTCACCGAATTCCCCAAGCAGAAGCTGGAGTTGGGCCTGACTTACGACTCGGAAGATGGTCCGGGTACGCGTATCGGTTATGACTACTACAATCTGTTCGGCAAGGGCTGGACCGGTTCGGTATTGCTGGACTGGAAAAACAGCGACCGCAATCTCAGCTTCGGCCTGGGCTTTCCGCGCCAGGCCAATGGCTACTCACACTCGATTACCTCCTCGTTCAAGCAAACCGACATCCAGGGTGTGAAAACCACTGCGATAGATGCCGGTGCCTGGCGTATTCGTTCGCATGACAAGATCAATGCCCGCTTCGGGGTGGAGTTCATCCAGGAAAAGGAAACCATCGGCAACACGCCCAGCAACAATACCCGGGCGCTGTTGGGGGCATTTGGCTGGACCCGGCGCGATGTGGATGATCCGCTGCGCCCACGCTCCGGCACGCTGCTCGATGTCTCGCTGTCCAGCACGCTTGGCTCCTTGTTGTCCACCACCAGTTTTGTGCGCGGTTACGCGCGCGGCGTGAGCTACTGGAGCCCCTGGCCCAAGTACGGCACCTTGCTGACCCGGCTGGAGCTGGGGCAGGTGTGGGCCAAGGACAGTGATGAAGTACCATCTTCCCAGCTGTTCCGCGCGGGTGGCTCCAACAGTGTGCGCGGTTACGATTATCAGAGCCTGGGCCTGCCCGGCCCGGATGGTGCGGTGGTGGGTGGACGCGTGGTAGCGACGGCCACGCTGGAATACCAGATTCCGGTGGCCAAGGATTGGGCCATCGCCCTGTTCCACGATGCCGGTAACGCCGCCCAAAGCTGGCAAAGCTTCAAGCTGGAACACGCCAATGGTGTCGGGCTGCGCTGGCTGAGCCCGGTGGCACCCTTGTCGATGGATATTGCCAAGGCTGAGAAAGACGGCAAATTGCGTTGGAATATGAGTTTGGGGCTGGCATTCTGATGAGTGATCACCTGCCTCCCGTCGTACCGGCTCCGCCGGACACCTCCCAGCCCGCCACGCCACCGGCCCGTCCTCGCCGGCGCTGGTGGCGCTATCTCTGCTTGCTACTGGTGCTGGCTCTGCTCAGTGTGTTGGGCTGGCTGACTGGCAATGAGCAAGGTTTTGCCTGGCTGTGCCAGCAGCTACCGGTGCTGACCGGGCAGCAATTGAGCATCGCGCGTAGCGAGGGCTCGCTGTGGTCGGGCTTCACCCTGCACGATATCCGCTGGCGTGCGCAGTACGAGGATGCCGACATCGACCGCCTGCAGCTGCAATGGCAGCCGGCCGCCTTATGGCAGGGCCAGGTGCAGGTACAGGCGCTCAGCATCGGTCATGTGCGACTGACCACGCGTCCCAGCCCAGCCACGCCTGCGGCGGGCGCACCCGCCTCGCTGTCACTGCCGCTGGCCGTGCAAGTGGACAAGCTTAGTCTGGCCAGCCTTACCATGCTGCCAGACGATGTGCGTTTGTACGGCCTGCAGGCGGCTTATCGCTATGACCGGCAGCAGCACAGCTTGCAGCTGCACAGTCTGCAAACTCCCTGGGGCAGTACCAGCGCCACGCTGCAGCTGGCCGACAGCAGCCCCTTTGCCATCCGTGGCCAGCTACAGGGCCAGGGCGAACTGGAACAGATCGCGCTACTGGCTGGCCTGAAGCTGGGCGGTAATCTGCTGCAACTGCAAGTGGATGGTACCGCCAGCGGCAAGGGCATGCTGGCCGAGGCCCATGGGCTGCTGCACCCTTTCGCTTTCAATCCCTATAACCGTTTCAGCCGGCTGGATGTGCGCGTTGGCGGTATCAACCCGCAGGCCATTATGCCGGCCTGGCCCAAGGCCAGGCTGGGTTTTGCTGTCCATGCCGAGCCTGATGGCGGCCCGCGCATCAAGGGTGGGCTATCCCTGCTCAATAGTCAGCCCGGCCCGCTGTCAGCCAGCCAGCTCCCCTTGTCGCTGCTGGTGGGGGAGTTCCGTGCTGACGAAAAAGCACTGCATCTGGACAAGCTGATGGCCCAGCTGGGCGGTGGTCAACTCAACCTCACCGGCAAGGTCGAGCACAACTCGCTGGACATCGTGGCGTTGCTGGACAATATCGGCCTGCGTACCCTGCATGAGGCTGCGCCGGATGATGTCATCAAGGGAACGGCGCGGGTGGCCGGAGCGCTGAGCGGACCCGACATCAAGGCCAGCTTGTATGGCAAGACCCTGCAATTGCAGACGGCCCTGGGCTTTCAGCAGGCAGCGGCCGGCAAGGTGCTGCTGTTGCGTCAGCTGGACCTGACTGCCGGTGCCGGCAAAGTATCGCTGAGTGGTCAGCTGGGGCTGGAGGGACGGCAGGAGTACCAGCTGGAAGGCAAGCTGCTCAAGGCTGATCCCTCTCGCTTGCAAGCCGGTTTGCCGGCTGGCGAGCTGAATGCTGCCATCAAGGCCACTGGCCAGTTGGTGGCACCACTCAGTGGCAAGGTGGGCCTGCAGTTCGCTCCTAGCCGGCTGTCTGGTGCTGCGCTGTCCGGCCAGCTCAGTGCCGACTGGCAGGGACAGCGTTTACGCCAGCTGGTGGCCGATCTCAGGCTGGCCAGCAACCGCTTGCAAGCCAATGGTGCTTATGGCGCCGCTGGCGACAAACTCAAACTGTTGATCGATGCCCCCAATCTGTCGCTGCTGGGACGGGATTTCTCCGGCGTGATCAAGGGTCAGGCCGAACTAGCCGGTACCCCCAAAGTGCCGCTGCTCAGCGCCAGCCTGCGCGCCGAGCGGCTGCGCCTGCCCGGCAATCTGGCGGTACAGAGCCTGAGCCTGGACGGGGATATCAAGGCTGACCCCAGCAGTCCTTTCCGCTTGCAATTGGCAGCCGACAAGCTGCAGGCCGGCAGCTTCAGTGCCGAGCAATTGCGGGCGCAGGGCAGTGGTACCCGCACCCGCCATCGCTTGCAATTGGATGGCCGACTGCGGCTGGATGGCCGCCCCTATGGCTTACAGCTGGCGGCCAGTGGTGGTCTGCCGGTTAATAGCGGCCAGTGGCAAGGTGTGCTGGAACGTTTGGAACTGACGGGCAAGCCCGGACTGAGCCTGCTGTCACCGCTAGCGCTGGAAGCTGGCGCTGCACGTATCAAACTGGGTAGTACCCGGCTGGCGCTACTGGGTGGCAGCCTGAGCCTGAGCGAGCTGACCCGCACCAGCGACGGTGTCTTGAGCACGCGAGGGCATGCCGAAAGCTTGCGGCTGGCCGAACTGGCCCCGCTGCTACATTTGCCGGTAGAGCAGAATCTGCTGCTGGATAGCGGCTGGGACCTGAAGCTGAACGGTAACCGGCCGCAAGGTCAGTTCTGGCTGAAACGCGTAGCTGGCGATATCAGCCTGCCGGCCGAGGCCGGACGTCCTGCCGCACTGGGCCTGAAGGCCGCGCAGCTCAGGCTGCGTTTTGACGGTGGCAGCCTGTTGTTCGATACCGACATCGACAGCCGCTATGCCCAGCTGACAGGCAAGGGCAGCCTGCCATGGAACGGCGGGGTCATCGACAGCCGCACCCCGCTGTCGGCCACCGCCTCGGTATCGCTACCGTCATTGGCCAACCTGGCGCAGCTGTCTTCGCCCTCGCTCGAACTGGCCGGCCAGCTATCGGCCAATTTATCACTGACCGGGCCACTGGGGCAGTTGCAGGCTCAGGGCTTGATCCAGGGCAGCAAGCTGCTGCTGGCCGACCACAAAACCGGTATCCGGCTGGGGGATGGTGTGTTGCAGGCCAGAATGAGTGGCCGTAGCCTGATCCTGGACAAACTGCGCTTTGCCGGTGGTCAGGGCGAAGTCAGTGCCAGCGGCAGCCTGGACCTGAAAGAAGCCGGCCCGGATGCCATGGTGAGGGTCACCCTGAACAAGTTCAGTGTGTTCGATAAGCCCAGCCGCAAATTGGTGGTATCCGGCAGCACTGAACTGAGCATGGTGGACCGGAAAATTTCGCTGATTGGCCGTATCCGTGCCGATCAGGGCCGTATCGACCTGCCCAAGACCGGAGCGCCCAGCCTCAGCGACGACGTGGTGGTGAAGGGGCGCGAGACTGCCGAGCCTTCAGCCTTTGCCAGCCTGCCGCTCACCGTGGCGCTGGATCTCGACCTGGGCGAGCGTTTCCGCCTGGTTGGTCAGGGGCTGGATGTAGAGCTGACCGGCGTGGTCAAGGTCAGCGCCAATCCGGGCATGCCCCCGGGGGCGCGTGGTCAGGTTCGAGTGGTCAAGGGCCGTTACAAGGCGTATGGCCAGGATCTGGACATCGAGCAGGGCATCATCAGCTTTGTCGGCCCGCTGGACAATCCGGTGCTGAATGTTGTGGCCAAACGTCACCTGTCCCCGGTGGGGGCTGGTGTAGAGGTCACTGGCAGCGTGGCCGCGCCGCGCATCCGGCTGGTGGCCGACGAGTCGATGTCGGAAAAGGACAAGCTGTCCTGGCTGGTGCTGGGCCATGCCGCCAGTGGTGATCGCGACGATGCTGCGCTGGCGGCTTCCGCCGGCATGATGCTGGCCGGTTCCATCAATGATCAGGTTGGCCTGTTTGATGAGCTGGGTCTGGCCAGCCGCAAGGAAAGAACCCTGGCTAATGGTACGGTAAGCCCGGCCGAGCAGGTGGTGACGGTGGGGCGCCAGCTCACCCGCGAACTCTACCTGGGCTACGAATATGGCGTGACCAGCGCGGATCAGGCGGTCAAGCTGGCCTACCAGCTGAGCAAGGGCTGGTCCATGGTCTTGCGTGCCGGCACCAATACCTCGGTGGAGTCGCGCTACACCCTGCGTTTCGATTAGAGCCCCACTCCTGGCGGGCAAGCCTGCACTTTGTCCCGGTATCGCCTGCCAGGGGTTTTCTCCCAGTCTTTGCAGTCCTGTTCCTGATTGCGGAGACTGTTTCCATGCATAGCGCCATCCTGCCCGGCATCCTGCGTATCAACGATGAAATGGTGGCCCTGCGCCGCCAGTTGCATGCCCATCCCGAACTGGGTTTCGAGGAATTCAATACCCGGCGGCTGGTGATGGAAAAGCTGCAGGGCTGGGGCTACCAGCTTACCGAGGGAATTGGCGGTACCGGGGTGGTGGCGACACTGCATTGTGGTCGCGGGCCGACCATCGGTCTGCGGGCCGATATGGACGCCCTGCCCATCCAGGAGGAAACCGGCCTGCCCTGGGCCAGTCGCATCGATGGCAAGATGCATGCCTGCGGCCACGATGGCCACACCGCCATCCTGCTGGCCGCCGCTTGCGAGTTGGCACACAGCCGGCGTTTTGCCGGCACCCTGCACCTGATTTTCCAGCCGGCCGAAGAGGGGCATGGCGGCTCTGGTGCCCAGCGCATGCTGGATGACGGATTGTTTCAGCGCTTTCCCTGCGATGCCATCTTCGCCCTGCACAATATGCCGGGCATCCCGCTGGGCAAGCTGGGTTTCCGTGCCGGTGCCTTCATGGCCTCCACCGATACCATCACCATTCTGATCCATGGCACGGGTGGCCATGGCGCGATGCCACAACGCGCGGTAGATCCGGTGGTGGTGGCTGCGTCGCTGGTACTGGCACTGCAAACCATCGTCTCACGCAATGTGCCACCGCTGGAAACCGCCGTGCTCACCGTGGGCGCCATCCTGGCTGGCGATGCTGCCAACGTGATTCCGGCCAGTGCCGAATTGCGCCTCACCGTACGTGCGCTGAACCCGGCCGTGCGCGATCTGCTGCACCAGCGCATCCACCAACTGGCCGAGCAGCATGCCGCTGGCTTCGGCGCACAGGCGGAAGTGCTGTTTCAGCACGGCTATCCGGTACTGGTCAACGATGATGTCATCACCCAGCAGGCCATGTTGCTGGCGAGCGAGTGGCTGGGTGAAAACAATGTCATCCGGGATCTGGAGCCGCTGACCGGTAGCGAGGATTTTGCTTACTGGCTGGAGCAAATACCTGGCTGCTACTTCATCGTCGGCAATGGCGATGGTGATGGCGGCTGCATGGTGCACAACCCCGGCTATGACTTCAACGACCAGGCTTTGCCGCTAGCCGCCAGTTTCTGGGTGCGGTTGGTGGAACACTGGCTGGGGCCGGCCACGGCCGCCACAGCTGATTGAGCGCGGAAACTGGCGTTTGCGCCAGCATCCACCCTCGTTGCCAGCGGTTCACAATGGCAGCCCTGTCTCAATCGCCCGCTTAAGGACACTCCATGCCCCGCAAGATCATCCTCGATTGCGATCCCGGCCACGACGATGCCATCGCCATGCTGCTGGCCCATGGCAGCCCGGCCATCGAACTGTTGGCCATCACCACGGTGGCTGGTAATCAGACGCTGGAAAAAGTGACGCGCAATGCACTGGCTGTGGCTGAACTGGCCGGTATTCATGTCCCCATTGCCGCTGGCTGCCCACGCCCACTGGTGCGGGAAATCGAAGTGGCACCCTCCATTCACGGCGATAGCGGCATGGATGGCCCGCAGTTGCCGGAGCCACGACGCCAGCTGGATCCGCGCCACGCAGTGGACCTGATCATCGAGCTGATCATGCAGCACCCACCGGGCGAGATCACGCTGGTGCCCACCGGCGCGCTGAGCAATATCGCGCTGGCGGTACGCAAGGAGCCACGCATCGCCAGCCGGGTGCGCGAGGTGGTGTTGATGGGTGGTGGCTACCATACCGGTAACTGGAGCGCGGTGGCCGAATTCAATATCAAGATCGATCCCGAGGCTGCCCACATCGTGTTCAACACTCCTTGGCCGCTTACCATGGTAGGGCTGGACCTGACCCACCAGGCGCTTGCCACACCGGAGGTACAGGCGCGCATTGCTGCGCTGCAGACGGCCCCGGCCCGCTTCGTGCAGGAACTACTGGCCTTCTTTGGCGAAACCTACCTCCGTGAACAGGGCTTTGCCTCTCCGCCGGTACACGACCCCTGTGCGGTGGCCTATGTCATCGACTCGCAGGTGATGACAGTACGCAAGGCACAGCTGGATGTGGAATTGCACGGCACGCTGACGCTGGGCATGACCGTGGCCGATTTTCGTGCGCCGCCGCCAGCAGACTGCCATACCCAGGTCGCGGTACAGCTGGATCATAACTATTTCTGGCAGATGATCATCGATGCCCTGCAGCACATCGCGGCGAAGCAGTCATGAGCCAGCCTGCTCCTTCCACTACCAGCCTGATGACGGCGCTGCTGGCTGCCTGTGTCGCCTTCCAACTCAATGCCAGCATGCTCAGTCCGGTGCTGGTGACCATCGCCCGCGAATTGCAGGCCAGTGACGCGGCAGTGGGCATGTCGCAGACGGCCTTTTTCACTGCGGCGGCCTTGTTTTCGCTGTTCCTGCCCCGTCTGGGCGACATGCTGGGCCGTCGGCGGGTGTTATTGGGCATGTTGTTGATCATGCTGGGTGGTAGCGTACTGGCGGCACTGGCTCCTTCCATCGCGGTACTGCAACTGGCCCGGCTGATCCAGGGGGTATCCGGCCCGGTGGTGCCCATCTGTTTGCTGATGTTGCACCATCAGATAGCGGAGCCTAAGCGTTACGGCCTGCTGATGGGCGTGATCACGGCAGTCAATGGTGGCATCGCCGGCATCGATGCCATTGCCGGAGGGCTGCTGGCGACCCACTTCGGTTTTCGGGCGGTATTCTGGTGTATTGCCATCGTGGCCGCCGTGGCCTGTGTGCTGGTTGCCAGATGTGCGCCAGAGTCACGCCCGTCGGTTGGGGCGGCCATGGACTGGCCCGGTGTGGGGTGGCTGGTGTTGACGCTGGCCAGCCTGCTGTGGGCGCTGAATCTGGCGGCCGCGGCTGGCCCTGCCCAGTGGGGTGGCATCGGTGGCATGGTCTTGCTGGCGCTAGTGGCTTTTGCCCTGTTCCTGCGCCGGCAGCAGCACAGTCCGCAGCCGCTGGTGGCCCTGGATATCCTGCGCCAGCGCAGCACCTGGGCCTTGCTGCTGACCACGATACTGACCATGAGCGGCGTGTTCGCCATCATCAATGGCCTGGTGATGGCGCATGCCCAGCAAACGGGCAGTGGTTTTGGTCTGGCGGCGGATCATGCTTCCTGGTTGTTGCTGACCCCCTATGCGCTGGTGGGCTGGCTGGTGGGGCCATGGGCCGGGCGGCTGGCGCCGCAATGGGGCTATGGCCGGGTATTGCGGCTGGGCTTGGCCGGCAGCATGCTTGCCATCGTGCTGATGCTGGTTTTTGGCCTGTACAGCCTGTGGTGGATGGTGCTTGCCTGCGTGCTGGCCGGCGTGGCTTATGCCGGTACGGCCAACATCATGCTGAATGGCCTGGGCGTGGTGCTGTCGCCTCCGCAATATCCGGGGCTGTTGCCCGGCCTGAATGCGGGTGCCTTCAATCTGGGAGCCGGGCTCAGCTTCGCCGTGCTGCCAGCGCTGCCGGCTTGGCTGCCGGGCGTTCCCGCCGCATCCAGTGGCATGCTGGTTGGCTTGTGCATCGTGGGGCTGGCCTGGCTGACTTCGCTGCTGATACCGCGTCCGCATAAGGCCGAGCTGACGACAACTGCCAGGCGCATGTCAGCTGACCAGCTCGCCTAGCTGACGTGCAATGGAGTTGGCATCCTGTGGCTTGCCCAGCAGATAACCCTGGATGCCGCTGCAACCCAGTTGGCGCAGGAAGTCGCACTGCTCCATGGTTTCCACGCCTTCGGCCAGGGTGCTCATGCCAAGGGCCCGTGCCAGATGAATGATGGCGGACACAATGGCGGCGTCTTCGCTGTCGCCGGGCAGGTCGCTGACAAAGGAGCGGTCGATCTTGATGGTGTCTGGGGCAAAGCGCTTGAGGTAGGCCAGGCTGGAGTAGCCGGTGCCAAAATCGTCGACCGATAGCCGCACCCCCATGGCCTTGATGATGGCCAGTTGGCGCGATGCCAGGTCTGCATCTTCCATCAATGTGCTTTCGGTAACCTCGATTTCCAGGCAATGACCGGGCAGCCCGCTTTCTTGCAGGGCATCCCGCACTTCGTCGGTGAAGTCCAGCCGTGCCAGCTGGCGAGCCGACACATTGACGGCGATCTTGGGCAGCTGCAGGCCTTGTGCGCGCCAGCGTGCCATCTGCAGGCAGGCTTCTCGCAAGACCCAGCGTCCCAGTGGCACGATCAGGCCGCTGTCTTCTGCAATGGGGATAAAGCGACTGGGCATGATCAGCCCCTCTGTCGGGTCCTGCCAGCGTAGCAATACCTCGCAGCCGATCAGCGCCTGGCTGTTGATGTCGTGTTGTGGCTGGAACAACAGGAACAGCTCATCCTGCTCCAGCGCCCGGCGCAGCCGGTTTTCCAGTTGCAGTCGGTCCGCTACCTGGGTATTCATTTCGCGGGTATAGAAGCGGAAGGTATTCCG
The DNA here is from genome assembly GCF_013911085.1 of Aquitalea aquatica. GTDB lineage: Bacteria > Pseudomonadota > Gammaproteobacteria > Burkholderiales > Chromobacteriaceae > Aquitalea > Aquitalea aquatica. The sequence continues at coordinate 83,830 of NZ_JACERN010000010.1, read as the reverse complement.
GCCATGGGCCTTGGCGTGGTACATCGCCAGGTCGGCATTCATCAGCAGGGTCTGGATGTCGTTGCCATCACCCGGCAGCAGGCTGATGCCGATGCTGCATCCCACCACCAGTGCATTGTCATCAATATCAAATGGTGCCTGCATGGCGCGCAGGATGCGTTCGGCAACCTGCGCGGCTTCGTCTGGCTGGGCAATGGCCGGCAGGATGAGTACGAACTCGTCGCCACCGGTACGGCCCACGGTGTCCAGCTCACGCACTGCACCGCACAGCCGGCTGGCTACCTGCTTGAGCAGTTCGTCGCCGCTGTTGTGGCCCAGGGTGTCGTTGATGTTCTTGAAGTGATCCAGGTCGACAAACAGTACCGCCAGCTGGCCGCCATGGCGTTCCGCCAGGCGGATGGCTTGCTGCAGGCGGTCGTTGACCAGGATGCGATTGGGCAGGTCGGTCAGCGCATCGTATTCCGCCAGATGCTGGATGCGTGCCTCGTGTTCCTTGCGTTCCGAGATGTCGGTAAATAGCGCCACGTGGTGGGTGATCTGGCCCTGTTCGTCGGTCAGTACACTGATATTCAGCCACTCGGGAAAGGCTTCACCGTTTTTGCGACGGTTCCAGATTTCCCCGGACCACTGGCCACGCTTGTCCAGGCTTTCCCACATGCGGCTATAGAAATCGGCATCGTGTTGGCCAGAAGCCAGCAGGGCAGGGGTCAGTCCCAATACCTCCTGCTCGGCAAAGCCGGTAATCAGGCTGAAGGCACGGTTGACTGCCAGGATATGGTTGTCGGCATCGGTGATCAGGATGGCTTCATTGCTGGATTCGAATACCTTGGCTGCCAGCCGCTGCTGCCGGTCGGCGTGATGGCGTGGGGTGATGTCGCGGGCGGTGGCACACAGATAACTGTCACCGTGGTAGTCGATGCCGGTGAGGGTGACCTCCAGATGCAGATGCCCCTGGCAGCATTCCAGCCGTGTTTCAAAGGTGTGTGGCAGGCTGACGCCGGTCGGGGCAAACAGCTGTTTTTTCAGTCGCTGCTGTCCTTCTGCTTCGGCCCCCAGGCAATCCAGTGCGGCGCGGTTGGCATAGACCAGCCTGCCATCGGCCGCTTGCAGTGCGACCAGGTCGGTAGCGTGGTCGATCATGAAATGGCTGAGTTTCAACTCGCGGGTACTGGCTTCCAGCTCGGCATGGCTTTGACGCAAGTCCTGCTGATAGCGTGCCACCAGCGCATCCATCCAGCGCACGAAGAACCAGGAAAACAGCGCTGCACTGGCCATGGCCAGCAGCGTCATCAGCAGAGTGGTATTGATACGGCGCAGCAATTGCTGGTCCAGCTGTTCGCGCGCCTGTACGCTGCCATCGCGGATGGACTGGATATGCATGGCCGTCACCAGCGTCCACTCCCAGCCCGGCAAGTGGCGGGCATAGGCCAGGTGAGCGACCGGATTGGCATTGCCGGCCTCACGCACGGTGTATTCCATGAAGCCGCCGCGATTGCCCAGTTGCAGTACTTCCAGCACCCGCTTGCGCAGTTCGGGTGGCAGCGCCAGGTAATGCTTGCCCTGCAAGGCAGGTTCGGCGGGATAAAACTGTAATACCCCCTGGTTGTCCACCAGCATGAAATCGTCACCATCACGGCCCATGTGCATGCGGGAGAGCAGGGTGATGGCCCGTTGCTGCAGGCTGGCCTCGACATTGGCAATGTACTCGCCGCTGCCAATGACCCAGCGATAGGGCTTGAACTGGCGCGAATACGCCACTTTTTCCGACATGCTGTGGCTGCCCGGCAAATACCAGCGATAAGCGGTAAAACCTCGCTGCTCCGGGTTGCTGACCGATTCGATCAGCGCTTGCATGATGTAGCGGCCATGGTCGTCACGGTTATCCAGCAGCGAGCTGCCTTCGCGTTCCGGCGCGGTGGGCAGCAACACGCAGCGCCCGTCCATGGTGTCGATGAAGAAATAGCCACGACCTTCGAAAAAGCGCAGCGGGCGCAGCGCCTCGACAATCAGTGCCTTGACCCGCGCCTCCGGCAAGCGCTGGTGTTCGCGTTGCCAGATGCCTTCGGCCACATGGTAGGCCTGGTCGACCTGTTCTTTCAGTTGCTGCTTGAGGGTGTCGGTGGAGTGGTCGCGCAAAGCCAGCAGGGTCAGGGTGGTGTGATCACCAGAGGATTGCAGGTAATCGCGGGCATGCTGGTAGGCATCGCCTTCGATCTGTTGCTGGCGGGAATGGAAGTCTGTCCAGCTGGTCAGCAGGAAATAGCCTGCCAGCGTTAATGCCAGCAAGAAAATGATGACCAGCGTGCCAAGCAGCTGCAAGCGCGACAGCCTGGCTTGATTCAGCTCCATTCTTAAACGAACCCCGCAGAAATGACCCGCTAGTATAAATGAATGCTATTTGGCTGCAGGAAAAAATGCCGCGTGTTTGATCTGCTTCGGGTAAACTGTCGGCTGGAAGTCAGACAGACAGTCGCCGCGTCGCTGCGCAAGCAGGGGCGGGGAGGAAAGTCCGGGCTCCGTAGAGCATGATGCCGGCTAACGGCCGGGCGCCGTGAGGCGACGGAAAGTGGAACAGAGAGCTGAACCGCCGATGGCTGACTTGTCAGCACAGGTAAGGGTGAAAAGGTGCGGTAAGAGCGCACCGCGGACGTGGCGACACGGACGGCAGGCTAAACCCCATCAGGAGCAAGACCAAATAGGGGGGCGTTAACGTGGCTCGCGTTGTCCCCGGGTAGGTTGCTTGAGACTGTCGGTAACGGCAGTACTAGAGGAATGACTGTCCAACGACAGAACCCGGCTTATCGGCTGACTTCCAATCCCCACCCCTCCAGCAGTACCCGACTGTACCATTTCTTCTCGCTATCGACCTTGCTCAAAAAATAAGCAAAAAGGTTTTTACTGCTCAAAAAAAAAGCATTACAATGGCCGCCCTTTTGCTTGTTTGACCGCAGAAAACCCTGATGCGCATTGGTCCTTATACCCTGAAAAACCGGCTGATCGTGGCACCCATGGCCGGTGTGACGGACAGACCGTTTCGCATGCTGTGCAAGAAAATGGGCGCAGCCATGGCGGTGTCGGAGATGATTACCTCCAACAAATCGCTGTGGGCTACCGCCAAGACCTTGCGCCGGGCTGATCATGCCGGCGAGGTGGAGCCGATTTCGGTGCAGATCGCCGGTTCGGACCCGCAGCAGATGGCCGAGGCCGCACGCATCAATGTCGAGCAGGGTGCGCAGATCATCGACATCAATATGGGTTGTCCGGCCAAGAAGGTATGCAATGTGGCGGCGGGTTCCGCCCTGCTGCGCGACGAAGCGTTGGTCGGGCGCATTCTGGAAGCCGTTGTCCGCGCGGTAGATGTGCCGGTTACGCTGAAAACCCGCACCGGCTGGAGTCCCGAGCACCGCAATGCCCTACGGGTGGCCAAACTGGCGGAAGACTGCGGCATTGCCGCGCTGGCCTTGCATGGCCGCACCCGTGAAGACATGTACCGGGGGGACGCCGAATACGACACCATCCGTGCGGTGAAAGCCAGCATCGGTATTCCGCTGATTGCCAACGGAGATATCGATACGCCGCACAAGGCGCAGCAGGTATTGCAGTACACCGGAGCTGACGCGGTGATGATAGGCCGGGCAGCACAAGGCCGGCCGTGGATTTTTCGCGAGATACAGCATTTTCTCGACACCGGCGCGCTGTTGCCGCCGCCGCAGGTCAGTGAAATCAGCCAGATCATGCTGGAACATCTGGATGATTTGTATGGTTTTTATGGCGAATACTCCGGCTGTCGTATCGCGCGCAAGCATATTGCCTGGTACACCAGGGGGCTGAGGGGCTCCAACGAGTTTCGCCAGGCGATGTATCAGCTGGAAGACACGACGACGCAACGACAGGCCGTGGCCGGCTATTTTGATCAGTTGGCCGCGCAATCGGAGCGGCTGGAATATGACTCCCTGCCGGAGGCGTCGCTGCCGGTCTAGCGGGCAGGGAAGTACGGCGGTAAAGGTGCCCGGGGCCGACATCGGGGCGAAGCAGCAGTGTTCACACGAAATGCTGAAGACAGAACAATAAACATGCAAAACAACGAACATATTTCCCAGTCGGTACGACTGGCGATGGAACAATATTTCCGTGATCTGGACGGCGAGATACCTGCCTCCATCTACGACATGGTGCTGGCCTGCGTGGAAAAGCCACTGATAGAGGTGGTGCTGACACACACCCAGGGCAACCAGACTCGGGCAGCCGAGTTGTTGGGGCTCAATCGCAATACCCTGCGTAAAAAAATGAAGTCGTATGATTTGATATGAAGATAAACCGGCCATACCCCATACAGGATGGCCGGTTTTTTTGTGCCTGCCTGCGGTGCAGGGCATACCGTACCAGACCTGATGCGGGCATCAGGTCCAAGCTTGACCAGTTTTTTTCATTCATTAGCCAAGGTGGTAGAGAAACATGACCAAAATCGAACGCGCGCTGATCAGCGTCTCCGACAAGACCGGTGTTCTGGAATTCGCACGGGAACTGGCCAAACTGGGCGTGCACATCCTGTCTACCGGCGGCACCGCCAAACTGCTGGCCGATAATGGCGTGCCGGTGACCGAAGTATCCGACTACACCGGTTTTCCGGAAATGCTGGATGGCCGCGTCAAGACCCTGCACCCCAAGGTGCACGGCGGCATCCTGGGGCGTCGCGACCTGCCGGAACACGTGGCCAAGATGGCCGAATACGATATCGGCAATATCGACCTGGTATGTGTAAACCTCTACCCGTTTGAAGCCACCATCGCCAACCCGGACTGTGTGCTGGAAGACGCCATCGAGAATATCGACATCGGCGGCCCGACCATGGTGCGCTCTGCCGCCAAGAACTGGGCCCATGTTGCCATCATCACCGATGCCGCCGACTACGCCGCGCTGACTGCCGAACTGCAAGCCAATGACGGCAAACTGGCCAAGACCACCCGCTTTGAACTGGCCAAGAAAGCCTTCACCCACACCGCTGCTTACGACGGTGCCATTTCCAACTACCTGACCAGCCTGGCCGATGGCGTGGTGAGCGGCAAGCCGGAACGCGTGGCCTTCCCGAACCGCCTGAACGCCCAGTTCGTCAAGGTGCAGGACATGCGTTACGGTGAAAACCCGCACCAGTCCGCCGCCTTCTACCGCGATCTGGATCCGGCTGCCGGCACCATCTCCGGCTACCGTCAGCTGCAAGGCAAGGAACTGTCCTACAACAATATCGCGGACGCCGACGCTGCCTGGGAAGCCGTCAAGACTTTCGACCAAACCGCCTGCGTCATCGTCAAGCATGCCAACCCCTGCGGCGTGGCCGTGGCGGGTGACACCCTGAGCGCCTATCGTCTGGCCTTCGCCACCGATACCACCAGCGCCTTTGGCGGCATCATCGCCTTCAACCGTCCGGTGGATGCCGAAACCGTGGAAGCGGTGACCGGCCAGTTCCTGGAAGTGCTGATCGCCCCGTCCTTCACCGAAGAAGCCAAGGCCATCATCGCCGCCAAGAAGAACGTGCGCGTGCTGGAAATTCCGCTGGAAGCCGGTGCCAACCGTTTCGAACTGAAGCGCGTGGGCGGCGGTGTGCTGGTACAGACCCCGGACATCCGCAATGTGGCGCTGGACGAACTGCGCGTGGTGACCAAGCGTCAACCGACCCCGCAAGAGCTGTCCGACCTGCTGTTCGCCTGGCGCGTGGCCAAGTTCGTCAAATCCAATGCCATCGTGTTCTGCAATAAGGGCCAGACCGTCGGTATCGGTGCCGGCCAGATGAGTCGCGTGGACTCCACCCGCATCGCCGCCCGCAAGGCACAGGATGCCGGTTTGAGCCTGCAAGGTGCCGTGGCCTCCAGCGATGCCTTCTTCCCCTTCCGCGACGGCATCGACGTGATTGCCGAGCAGGGCATCAAAGCCATCATCCAGCCGGGTGGCTCCATGCGTGACGAAGAAGTGTTCGCCGCAGCCGACGAGCATGGTATTGCCATGGTGCTGACCGGCGTACGTCATTTCCGCCACTAAGCGCGAACGGCCTCTCCACGCACAGGGCGGCGGGGAGGCCGCACACCTATTGCTTTGCCGCCAGCCGGAGAAGCCGTGACCAAGACCAACAGGACCATGCTGCTGATTGTGCTGATACTCGGCCTGGCCGCTGGAGTCTACTGGCTGGAACAGCCATCCACGCCGCCAGCAGCCCTGCCCGCTGTGACCAGTGCGCCTGACCTGAACCGTCTGGCCGAACAGGCCGTGGCGCTATACCGCAGCAGCCAGGACATGCAGGCCGGGCCAAAGCCGGGACAATGGAAGCTGGAAGCTAAGGCCAGCAATAGCGCAGGACCGTTTGTCGGTGTATTCGGCCCCTTGCAGCAGGCGCAGGATGGCCAGGGCCGCCAGCTGTTGCTGAGCACCTTTGTGGCAGATACGGCAGATTCGGCCGGCGAAGGCATGGACAGCTTTGCCGCCTCTGGCATCAGCCGCCTGCTGCTGTTTGTGCTGCAGAACGGCCAGTATGTGTTGCAGACGGAAAAACAGCTGGAAATGGGGACCAACGGCATGGCAGCCGCTGCCCGCGTGGTGCAGCTTGGCCCGCATGAATGGGGCTGGGTCCTGCAAAGCGGCTATGTGCAGCAAGGCTATACCGCCAGCACGGTGGAGTTTTTCCATGCCACGGCCAGCGACATCCGCAGCATGGGGCATTTGACTGAACAAGCCGACAACAAAGGCGTGTGCGGTGATGCCGCAGGCGCTGGCTGCCCAGCGGTGACGGAACTGCAGACACATTGGCGCTGGTTGCCGCAGGCAGCCACGCCAGGAGGTCGTTTCTACCCGCTGGACATACAGTGGCAGGGCATGATCGATGGCAAAAAAGTCAGCCAGCACAGCCAGCTGCTACCTGATGCCAACAGTGGAAACTACCCGTTTCCCCCCAGCTTGAATGTACAATTCTGACCGTAGTCCCACCATGGCTGCGGCACAATGCCGGCGACGGCAACAAGCCTGTCGCCCAACGATGAAGGATCTCGCAAGATGAAAGTGTTGGTAATCGGCTCTGGTGGCCGCGAACACGCGCTGGCCTGGCGTATCGCCAAGTCCAGCCGCGTCTCCAAGGTGTTTGTGGCACCGGGCAATGCCGGCACCGCGCTCGACCCCAATCTCACCAATATTGCGCTGGCCAGCAACGAAGAACTGGTTGCCTTTGCCCGCAGCGAAGACATCCAGCTGACCGTGGTCGGCCCGGAAGCCCCGCTGGCTGCCGGTGTGGTGGACGCCTTCCGTGCTGCCGGTCTGAAAATCTTCGGCCCCACCCAGTATTGTGCCCAGCTGGAAAGCTCCAAGGACTTTGCCAAGGCCTTCATGCAGCGCCATGGCATCCCCACCGCGGGTTATCAGACTTTCAGCGACGCGGCACAAGCGCATGCCTATGTCGATGCCAAGGGCGCGCCCATTGTGATCAAGGCCGATGGCCTGGCCGCTGGCAAGGGCGTGGTGGTGGCGCTGACGCTGGACGAAGCGCATGCCGCCATCGACGACATGCTGGTGGGCAACAAGATGGGCAGCGCCGGTGCACGCGTGGTGATCGAAGACTTCCTGCAGGGCGAAGAAGCCAGCTTCATCGTCATGGTGGATGGCGATCACGTGCTGCCGATGGCCACCAGCCAGGATCACAAGCGCCTGCTGGACGACGACCTCGGCCCCAATACCGGCGGCATGGGCGCGTATAGCCCGGCACCGGTGGTCACCCCGCAGGTGCACAACCGCGTGATGCGCGAAATCATCCTGCCGACGGTGCAAGGCATGAAAAAGGACGGCCACAATTATACCGGCTTCCTGTATGCCGGGCTGATGATAGACAAGGACGGCAACCCGTTTACCATCGAATTCAACTGCCGCTTTGGCGACCCGGAAACCCAGCCCATCATGGCTCGGCTGAAGTCCGACTTCACCGTGCTCCTGGAGGCCGGCGTCAACGGCAAGCTCGATCAGGTCGAAGCCGAATGGGACCGCCGTGTGGCGCTGGGTGTGGTACTGGCGGCTGCCGGCTACCCCGAAGCACCGCGCAAGGGCGATGTCATCAGCGGCTTGCCGGCCGAAACCGCCGACAGCATGGTGTTCCATGCCGGTACCACCTTTAACGACAGCAAGCAGGTAGTCAGCCATGGCGGCCGCGTGCTGTGTGCGGTGGGCCTGGGGGACAGCGTCAAGATGGCACAGGCCAAGGCCTACACCGTGGCCGATGCCATCCATTTCGATGGTTGCCAGCTGCGTCGTGACATTGGCAGCAAGGCCATCAACCGGCCCAAATAAGCGCAACTCATCCGCGCCATCCAGTGAACGGCATCCGCAAGGCTGCCGTTTTTTTTTGCGACTTTTTTATAGGAGACAGCCATCTCTTGACAGGATATTCACCGGCCCGGGGCTATATTTTTTTCATCGAAGCCGCCTGTGTCCAGGAGAAAAAAATGTTCTGTCAGCACCATGCAAACGCCACATCCCCGGAGCCCGACAGTTGGGGCCATGCCCTGCTACGTTTCATTCGACACGAGCGCCGCTGCTGGCGGCGTGTCGGCTACTGGCTGGCCCGGTCCCGCTGCGAAACCCCCACCATGCGCTGCGAGGCCTGGCATGCACAGGTTTCAGGTCGGCCACAGCAACTGGCAGGCCAGCACCATCAGCATGGTCAGAATGAACCTGATTCGATGACGCGCTGAAGCTGAGGCCGAGCCCGCCTGGTGCATCATCCAGTGGTTGTTACCATAAAAAGCACCATTCAGCTGGGTATGATGCAGCAATGACAGGCGTAGCTGCTGATAGCGTTGCGGGTCAGGCACTGGTATGCACCGCCAGAATTCAGCCAACTGGCACTGCGCAGTCAGCCCAGGCATGTCATACAGCGCGCTACCCAGCGTGATGACTGGTTTACCGTGATGCAGAGCGGACAGCCCGACCGTACTGTTGATGGTAATCACCCCTCGACTGGCCTTGAGCAATGAGGGTAGATGGGCATCGTGCAGGTAATGTACACGCTGGTCGACACCCAGCTGTAGCGCGATCTGGCGTATCTGCTGCCGATACTGCCGGTGCCCCCGGTCCATCGGGTGGTGCTTCAGCAGCAGGTGCTGATCATGCGCTGCATGGTGAGCAAAGGAGGTGATGACCTCGGTAATGAATTCCCGCACATCGCCGTAGCTGCTGTGATGCCGCACCTGGCTATCATTGAATACTTGCAGGGCTACCAGAAAGAATCGATTCTGCCGCAGACCCAGCATATCGCGCCGCAGTCGGTATTCCGTAAGGGTGTAGAGCATTTTGCGCAGGCCGGAGCGTATCCATCGCCAGGCTTCCGGTAAGGGCTGGAGCGATTTGTGGTGCACATAATGTGGATAGCGCCAGTGCAACAGCCAGCAGGCACAGTAATACGCCATCGCCGACATGGCCATGCGTGGATAAGACGCGTTAACCGGTTTGGCTGGAAGATGTTCGCCCAGCGCTGGAGGTGGAAGCGAAGCGAAATACCCGGCTAGCGATGAGCGGGCATTGACACCGTCTTGTTCCAGTGTGATGTAATCCGGGCGCAGGTAGCCTTCTTCAAATACAAAGAATGCCATATTGCACTGTTGAGCAATTGCCGCTGCGACCTGGTGATATTGGCGACAGTCACCGAAGCAGACGATGGCCTCAATGTCCCATTCGGCCAGATAGAGGGGTAACCAGATGGCAAACTCTTCTGCTTTGCCACGGAAATGTTCCGCCTGTCGGCTGCGATAAAACAGCCAGTCACCGCCATTAAACAGCACGCGGTAAACCATATGCTTGCGTTGCTGTAGCCAGTGGCCAAACTGGTAAAAGAAAAAGCCCATGGGTCCTTGCAGCAATAATATGCGCTTGTGGCTGAGCAGGACTTGTAGTGCAGGTGCTGTTGTTACTGCTGCGGGTGTGGGGGAAAAAGGCCCCCATACCGAACTGGTGTCGTTAGGCGGTGTGATCGGGCTGGGTGGAGATAAATCATTGGGCGACAAACGCGACTCCTGCACTGTTTCGGATACCTTGTCCGGAGGCTTGTGTCTTGGCACCTCAGGCAGCTATAAGTACAACCGAAAATGCAGAGCGAATCTGTTACCAGATACTGGTTGCCGAGCGGGAAAACTCCTAGATATGCGACTGATATTCATCAGTTAGATGCTGGATATGCCGGCCGTGGTCAGCGCCTGATACAGCGCCATAGCATGCGCAGTTTGCCCAGTTGTTTGGAAAGCGAATGGCCATGCAGGCGGGTCGTGGTTTTGTCGGCCTTTTGGCAGGCAAGCAGAGTGGCGGCCTGGCTGGCTGAGATGGCATTACCACTGATGGGATCGATATAACAGGGATAGAGCAACAGGCTGGCTGCAATCAATTCTTTCAGTATCAGGCGTCTGGAGCGACGTTCCCAGGCTGGATGAGTCGCGCCACTTGCCAGTGGAGCATGGGCGAACACATCCTCAGTCAGACCCCACCCGGCATAAAAGGGCAGACCGTAGCACACCACGTGCTTACCACGCAGCAATGCTTCAAAACCAGTGAGTGAGGTCATGGTGTGTACTTCGTCCACCTGCTGTAAACAGAGATGTATATCGCATTGTGTCGTGACCATGTCAGCCAAGCCGTCACTGTCTTTAGCCGCGATGCTGCCAATGCGATTGCCACTGACTACATCGGGATGCGGTTTGTAAACGATGAAGGCTGCTGGACGTGCCCGCCGTACCGCCTTGAGTAGATCAAGGTTAGTCTTTATCCATGGCGAACCGGTACAAATTGAGGCATCGTCCTCTACCTGTCCTACAACCAGCACCACGGCCGTTGGCCTGGGTTGAGGCAACGGCAAGGCACCCTGACCGATATTGTATTTACCAAGTCCGGTGCGGATGAGTTGCGCATGTAGTGCCTCTGCCTCTACCAGATCCATGTCTTCAAACTGCTTCGTAGCCAGTAGTGTTTCCAGGCGAGAAGGCTGGCGGGGGTCGAAATATATGCCTTCATCATCTAGAACTAGCGACAAGGGTTGAGTCAGGTTTGAACCTAAACCCACCGAACGAATGAACCCATCTTCTATCCGTAACAGAGGCCAACCGCGCTCGTGCGCCAGATGCAGAAGGTCAGCCTGACCGCTGCCCCATGTGGCGATCTTGCGCATTGGCTGCACGGGTAAACGCTCAAGCGCTTTGGCCGATCGGACAAAACGCACGGTGCAGGAGGGCTGCCGTAGGAAGGGGCTGAGCACTGCCCGCTTCCACCAGCTCATGCCGATACAGACCAATTCCCCGCGTAGGCGATCATTGATTACCTTTTGGCGCTGCAGATGATGGATGACATCGAATAGCGTGCCTATGTCGCCCGTGCTTGGATTCACATAGCGGCAATACTGCAGATAGGCAGCAGCAAACAATTGCGGTAGCGTTGCGGTCCCCCGCCGCACTGCCAGGCTGGTAGCCAAAGGGTGGCGATCATCGCTCAGACCCCAGCCGGCGTACCAAGGTTGGCCGAAGGTAATGACTGGTTTTCCACACAGCAGGGCTTCAAAGCCCAATTGGGAACAGACGGTGTAAACCTGTGACACATGTGGCAGTAGCGTGAGTGGGTTGGCGTCAACACCAAGCAACTGCACGCGCTCCTCCATTCCGACTAGCCGGGTAAGATAGCCCTGCTTCTTGCCGCACAATACATCTGGATGTGTTTTTACCCAGATCTGCTTGGTCGGGTTTTCTTGCACGGCGGCACGCAACATCTGTCGGAAAGTGTCGGCATCCGCATTGCCGTAACGTACAGACATATCCCCTACTGTCTGGTCGACCACCAGTACCGCATCGTGTTGCCAGCCCGCAGGTGGCACGAAGTCCGGCGCATGGTTGTATTTGGACAAGCGGTAAGCCATTAACAAGTCTATGCCACGGCCGGCATCATCTAGCAGAGCTTGTGCTACCACTTGTCGTGCCGGCTCGGCAGTGCTCTCGCCGTCGGCGATCAATTGCCTGATCAGAACCTCCAGTCGTGACGGTTGGCTGGCGTCATAGTAAATACCAAGATCATCCACCACGATGGACAAGGGGGGGTGGCCCTGTACCCCCAATCCCAGTGAGCGGATGAAACCGTCTTCCAGTGCAAGATAGAGCCCGCCATGGCAATGGGCATGTTGGCGTAGTGGCTTGGTTGCTGGCTTATACCCCCAGCCTGCCCAGATGCGATATGTCTGGTTGTAGTTGCTACCCAGAGGGTGCCAATGACAAGGGCTTTGCAGCAGTATTTCCAACCCAGGCAAGTTGAATAGCTGTCGTGAGTGGATGGCGATATCGTCACCGCAGCGATATGTGTTTTGGCTCATCCCAGCAAGCGTCTGTCCCAGTTGATGCCTTGCCGGATAGAGCGGGCAGGAATGCCGGCTATAATCTGGCCACCGTCGGGGAAACTATTACATACCAGAGAGTGAATCCCCACAACGCAGTCGCTTCCTATATGGCTACCTTTAAGTATGGTGCAGTGTGCACCAATCCAGACATGGTTTTCCACACGGATATCAGCTGCAGGATTAATCCGCTTTCCATCGCTGGATTGAAAAATGGCATGTGAGTCGGTTGAACGTATTTCAATCCCCCAGGACAGCATACAGTCTGTTCCAATGAAAATGCTGCTTCCTTCACCACAAATCAAATTGGCACCGCCCATTGTGCAATTATTTCCGATACTTATTTGATTTTTGTCAGTTACTTTCATAATAAAACGACCTTTTATTCGACATGAATTCCCAATGGACAATATATTCCCGCTGCTTTCGATTTGAATGGTTAGTCCATTTAACTCACATCCATGGCCAATAACTATTTTGTTATTATTTCCTTTGGTTTGAATGCTCAGATTTGGCTGGTCGTCTATATCTGTTTTGCTGTGAATCTCATTGCCAGATCCAAAGATTGAAATGTTTGCCATCAGAGTATTTTCCCCAGCAAATTAAGCAGCCGATAGCGAGAGTCTAAGAAAAATGATCTGGGATCGTCGCGCAATTTTTTTATTTTTCGATCGCGAGTGGATGGGTGAAGTTTTGTTATTGCTTTTTCGATTTCTTGTTCAGATTTATTTGGTTGAGTATTAGTGATTGTCTTTTCCGTTGCAATAGGCTGTGGGTGCGAGATGGGTGACTTTTGAACACGGTAGCGATCAAATAAAATTGAATTTTGTGAAACGGGTTTTTCTTGTTGATAATAATTCATACCAACTTGACCTGGTACTCTTATTTGATAAAAATCAATGGACGTTGTAATGGTCATACGGCCAGTTCCTTCCCATGGTATTTCACGCGTTTGGAAATGACCAAATGAGTAGTAGTCCATGATCAGATATTTCAAAAACCGTAAAGTAGTTTCCTGATGTGGTTGGAAATTTTTCAATCCATTTTCAACATCATTGATTGTTGTGACCTGATGGGTTAGTAGTGGAGAACCATAAAATGCCTCGCCTGCTAATAGAACAGGTTTCCCATACATCATGGCTAGTATCCCAACCCCCGAGTTGATGAGAAGGACTGCTGAGCTGATGGAAAGCAGATCTTTGATGTTGATATTGTTAGCAAAAATTGCACCGGGCAGATCAGGGGTTTCATCTTCTAAAGGGTGTTTTTTTATAACAAATACATACTCGTCGTGGAGTCGAGGTATTGCGTCCCTGACGAGGTCAATAAAATGGTCATATCCGCCTATTTTTTTACAAAAGTGGATAATTACTGTATCGCTTGGCCTTTGTAGTGGGACGAAGATGACTTTTTTATGTCGCGGTAACGTTAATTTTTTTCTTGTTGCTTCTATGCCTAGCAGTGCAGGTTGTTTTTCCAATGATTCATTTAATATTTTATCTTCGATAATATAATCGCGAATATAATTCTGTTCATGCTCTGAAATAGGTATGTTCCAAATTTTCTCTTTGAATTTTGTGCTGTCCGCATTGAAGCCGGTATCGTCAAAAAACACCGAATTACGCAATGCGCCTCGCTCTGCAATCAGAAATTCAGTCTTGTTTTTTTTAACAGATTCAAATAGTGATTGGCGATGATCATTTGCATAAGGGTTGTGAAAAAGTACCCGAGTTATATTGTGTTTTTTAATATATGCGATCAATGTTTCTGAAGTGAATTTTTTTTCATCTTCACAGGATATTTTTCCAAGAAAAGGAGCCGTCTTTCTATTGTAGATGAAAGGATTTGTTAGGGAGAAGCATAGTGTATTTCCCTTGTCTAGTGCCGCAAGAGGTGGTGGTTCTTCTCCTCGTGAGCTGAATCGTTTTACTTTTTCTTCAAATAATTGTTTGTTTATGGTTTTTCTTTTCATGTAGCCAGAATGATTATCAATAGCATGCCAGGCGTGAAATAGAACAATTCCTTTTTGGAAGGTAATGTCTCCAAAAAGCCTATAAATGCTTTTCCAGCCCTGATAGCGGTTAATGTGGCGGAATGATTGATTGTCAGTTAGGAAATTTTCTGGCAAAGGGAAGTAGCGCGATGCACGAATGCAGCGTGTGTTGAATTCAATATCTTCATAACCCCACTCAATGAAGTCTTCATCATATCCTCCTCGTGATAGATAGTAATTACGGTTGAATACGGTGACGGATGTTCCTGTAGAGAATTTTTCTATGTAGTTGGTGTTTTCATTAAGCAAATGCTGGATGAATAAATTTTTACGCAAATGAGCGGGAGTCGTATGATAAAGAGCGGTAGCGGGCTGTGTGAGATAGATGACTCCAAACATCAAGAAAAGTGATGCATTATCGTTTAGGTTTTGTATTTGTATTTCATTGAGTACGTCATGATAAAACCCATCGTAAGGCATCAAATCAACATCTTGAAACATGATGAACTGTGCTGGAACAGCACTAACTCCAATATTGCGTGCCCTGCTCATACAAACTGGCTCAAACTCACTTTCAATATGTAGATAATTATATCCGTGAATTTTGCATATTTTTTCCAACTCTTTGCTGATGTGAGTTGGCGAACCATCATCGGCGATGGTGAAATGAACCGAGTCTGGGCGCTGTGTATCCATAAGTGGATAGTTTAAGCGTTCTAGCAGGTCTGGACGTTTGTCAGTCCATCTAAATGGAATAATTACTTCAAGTATTGTTGGTGCGTGATTTGTGCTGAGTTTAAAAGATTTCATATTTTATTTTCGATAAAATTAAGATAAATATTTAAAATGAAAAAATTACTTTAGCTGATACCGCAATTTGATACAAAATCTGAGTGATTCCGCGCGTAATTTCAATGTTTTTTGCTTCTATTTTGGGTAATACCATTATTTCATCGCCGGCAAGAATGGGTGGGTTTCGTTCTGTAATGACGGCACCGTTTTGCCGAATAATGACAATGCGAGAATCGTCTGGCTCTTGCATGAAGCCACCTGCACGTTTGATATAGTCAGTTGCGCCTAGATTGCGTTGCCAACTCAGTGCATTGGGAAACAGCACCTCGCCGTGTACCTGTACCACACTGCTTTTTTCCGGGATGCGAATGATGTCGCCATCTTCCAAGAGGGTGCTGCTCAGATTTTCTTCATTCAGAATCACCTGCCCCTTGGGGGTGACCTTGCGTGCCTGTTCGACGAATTTGCTGATTAGTTCGGCTTCCTTGCTGCGTAGGTCGGCTTCTTCCTTGGTTGCCGAGCGGGCTGAAAGTGCACTTTCCTGTAGTTTATTGAGTGCTACCTCCAGCATTTCCTTTTGTCGTTGAGCGACGGACTGGCGAAACAGTTGTAGCGCACTGGTTTGTGACATGCGGTTGCCGCGCAGTTGGACAAGGATGTCGGCCATACTGGCACCATAGGGAAGAACGATGGCATGTTCGCCGGAGTGGGCTCCTTCCACACGGATCTGGATGGTGCCGGCATAGCGGTCGGCGGTGACGGTTAGTTGGTCGCCGTCTTCCAGTTGCAGCCCCTCTATGGCAGCCAGTGCGTGGTATTCGCTGCGGCGTGCGCTGCCCTGGCCACGCACAATGCTGACGTGGGTGGCACCAGGTTTTGCCCTGGCCATGGCCAGAGCCTGCTGCAGCGTGATGCTGGGATGGGGAAATTCGAAGTCATAGGCGTTGTACACCTCGCCGCGCATGGAGAAGGTATGCTGGCGCGGTCCGACAACGATCACGTCGCCATCAGCAAACTGGGTGACATCCAGCTGTCCGTTCAGCAGGAAACGGTAGAGATCGATCTGCAGTCGCAATTGCCCGGCGCGCAAGATGCGAATATCCACATAACTGCCTCTGGCACTGTCCACGCCTCCGGCCTTGTCCAGATAGCTGAGTGGGCTGTCGGCCGCCAGGCCGCCATAGAGACCAGGTTGTTTGACGTAGCCTGTAACGAAGACCTTGACCGGCTGGGCCGTATCCAGACTGGCGTACATGCGGACATTGGATTTGTACACTTTGCCGAGTTGTTGGTTGATATGTGAGTTCAGTTCGGCATTGCGTACGCCAGCCACTGCGACTGGGCCGACATTGGGGATGAAAATATTGCCTTGCGGATCGACTGGCAATTGGCCTTCGTAGGGAAATGCTCCCCACAGGCGCAGATTGATGCGGTCACCCAGGCTGATCCGGTAGTCTGGATTGAAGCCGCTGCTTTGTATCTGGCTAAAATGACCGTCGAATAATTGCGCTCCAAACATGTTGGAAGTTGTTTTTCCCGGATAAGCCACGGCGGCTTGAGCAGTCACAGCGTTTTCAACACCGGTCGCGGCCAAGGCTGCTGCTCCAGAGGCCAGCCATGCCAGACCGAGCAGTAGCGCGAGGCTTGTGGGCAGCGCAGTAGTCCGTGCGTGTTGGGATGAGATGCGCATGAGTGTGTTGCCTAGGTGTAATGGTCTTCAATGATGGCGCTGGCCAGTTTTAGAGTGCCGCATAGCAGGAGCAGTACGACTGCTGCGCTAATCAGCCACCACCCGCGCTGCGGGTATTCGGCCTCTTCTGCGAGGCTGGGCGCGGCAATAACCGCTAGGCTTTTGATGTTGCGGCCACTATCGACCCGGGCTTTTTCCAGACTGTTTAGTGCTAGTTTGTAGAGATCGGCGGCAAAGTCGAGCCGTCCTTTGAGTTCGGCATATTCGGCAGCAGTGCGGTTGAGGCGATCGCCGGAGGGGGCGCTGAGCTTGGCCTTTTCCTTTTCGATTTGCTGTTTCAATGCCCCCAGGGTATGTCGTGCGGCTTCGATCTGGGGAGCATCTGCCTGAAGGTAGCGTTGCAGATTGTCTAGTTCTGCTTCTTGTTGTGCCTGGCGGGTTTCCATTTCGGCGATCATGCGGCTGGCTGCCAGGCCTTGCTCTACAGGGTTGATGACCCGGTGCTGGTTCTGAAAGCGCAGCAGTCGCTCGCGCGCCTGGCTTAGCGCTAAATAGGCATGATCGGTTTCCTGGCGGGCGAACTGCATTTCTTCCCGTGCAATCTTGTGAGAAAGCTCGTTGAGAAAGCGCCCGCTCTCCTTGAGTAAGATCTGGTTCAGGCGCTGGGCGGCGTCAGGTGTGAACCCTTCGCTACGCACGACCAGCATGCCGGTCTTGTCGTCGAAACGCAGGCTGAGCCGATGGCGGTAGTAGTCCAGCAGTTGTTCCCTACTGGCATCGGCGGGCAGTTGGTAAAACCAGTCCATCCCGGCGGCGCCAAAGGCATGGTGCAGGTTGAACTGGCGGTGGACCAGATACAGCATGTCCGGTGATAGCAGATACTCTTGCAGCAGCATGGCATCGTCGCGCAGGGCGCTATTGCCATTGCCGATGAGGCTGCCCAGCGTCAGTTCTGCATTGCCGGTCTGGCCTGCTTGTTTGACCACGATGCGGGATTCGCTGACATAGCGTGGCTGCGCTAGCAGCAGATACACTCCGAGCAATGCCAGCGGCAGGACGACGAGCCAAAGCGTCAGGGATTTGCCGCGCAAGTGCAGCAGCAGCGCCGGAGTGTCAGACATGGTTCTCTGCCCGGTATTGTGCGATGCCGAGGTCAATATCATCGAAGTAGCGCAGGCCCTGGCTATCTAGCAGCAGGGCGACATCACAGAACTGGCGTAGTTGCTGGATATTGTGCGAGACAAAAATGAATTGGCTGTGCTGGCGGCGCTGTTGGATCAGTGCGGCGCTTTTCTGTCGAAAGACGGCGTCGCCCACCGAGGTGATTTCATCCAGCAGGTAGTAGTCAAAATCGAAAGCCATGGACAGTCCGAAGCCCAGACGTGAGCGCATACCCGAGGAATAGCTTTTGAGTGGCATATCGAAGTAGCGCCCCAATTCGGCAAACTCTTCTACAAAACCTACCTTGGCAGCCAATTCATGCGGCTTTGCATACAGCCGCGCTACGAACTTGACGTTTTCACGGCCGCTCATGCTCCCTTGGAAACCAGTGGATAAGCCGACTGGCCAGGAAATGGTTTTGTCGCTGTGAATGCGGCCACAATCTGGTCGATCCATGCCGCCGATCAGCCGCAGCAGCGTGGATTTGCCGGCACCGTTGCGGCCGAGCAGGGCGATGCTTTTACCGGAAGGAATTTCCAGGTTGACCTGTCGGAACAGATAATGCCGTCCGGCAGGTGTCTTGTACGATTTGCAAAGGTTCTCGAAACGGATCATGAACGCCGCAGGGCATTGGCCCGGCCCTTGTATAACAGCAGGCTGAAAAACAGCAGACCCAGAGTCCACAGCAGCAGATAGCTGCCATGGACATGGCCTGCCGGATAGGATGCCACCAGAGCGTGGCGGATCAGCTCGAGCGCGTGTGCTAGGGGATTCCACAACAAATAGGCCTGATATGGTGCAGGGACCAGTGCCAGGGGGAACATCACTCCGCTGAGGAAATACAGTGGCTTGAGCAGTAGCGGAATGAGCTTTTCACTCTCTGGGTAAGCATGGCCGAGTAGCATGAACAGCAGGCCGAGGCTGAAACTGAAGAGCAATAACAATATCCAGTAGCCGCATAGTGTAGGGAGCTGATCCAGTGCAATGGTCTGTCCGGTGAGTGCCAAGCCCAGCAGCAGCAGCACGAAGACTACGGTGCCGATGACCCCCTCCAGCAGGGTGCGTGCCAATATCAGATCGATGGCTTGCACCGGGCGGTAGCTGAGCAGGCCCTGATTGGCATCAAGTGCGTTGAGGGAGCGGGAGACAATCTGGTTGAACATCAGAAATGGCAGTACTCCGCACAGCAGAAAAAGCGGAAACGGAATGGACGGAATACTGCGGTGCATGATGTAGCCAAACAGCAGTAGCAAGATGCTGATATGGGCCAGTGGCTCCAGTAGGCACCACAGATAGCCCAGCCGGTATTTGCCGAAGCGGGTTTTCATTTCGCGCAGAAACAAAGCCAGTACGGTACGGCGGATCAGATCCAGTTGTGGTTTCATGCGCACAGGTCAAGCAGCCTGATAACCCCGGTCGCCATGTGCTGAGGGTTGATTGCCACCAGTGCGGTCACCTGATGGCGCGCCATCTTCTCCTGTGCTGCGCTTAATGGTGCATCCTGCGGGATGGTGAGTGGAGCGGGCGTCATTAACTGATGTGCCTGCAACTGGCCGAGTGCCTCATGCTGTTCCATGGCACGGCGCAGATCGCCATCGGTAATGATGCCAAGCGTCTCTTGT
The DNA here is from genome assembly GCF_013911085.1 of Aquitalea aquatica. Taxonomy (GTDB): domain Bacteria; phylum Pseudomonadota; class Gammaproteobacteria; order Burkholderiales; family Chromobacteriaceae; genus Aquitalea; species Aquitalea aquatica. The sequence continues at coordinate 64,187 of NZ_JACERN010000010.1, read as the reverse complement.
GTCTCGCCCACGACCAGGGTCAATCCCAACTGGCCGTGAGTCATGACGTTGACGATGGTGCGGAAAGGGGCCGACAGTGAACAGCAGGGAGGGTGTCGATGCATCACGTCGCCGACCCGGGTCAATAGTTTTTTCCCCAGCGATCCTCCGGGATGCCGTCGGGCAAAGTCTTCTGGCTGAAATGCCCGCTTTGTCATCAGTGCCATGGCGAGGGCATCGCCCATCACCAGCATCATGGTGGTCGAGGTGGTGGGGGCCAGATTATTCGGGCAGCACTCGCGGGGAACATCGACATGCAGCGTCAGATCGGCGACGGTGGCCAGTGTCGATACAGCCACCGCAGTGATGGCGATCACCGGTGCGCCTAGTTGTTGCAAGTGTGGGAGTAGTCGCCGGATTTCTTCAGTTTCACCGCTGTAGGACAGCAATAGCACACTGTCCTGTGCGGTAATCATGCCCAGATCGCCATGAAAGGCTTCTGCCGGGTGAACAAAAAAGCTGGGACTGCCAGTAGAGGCCAGGGTGGCGGCAATCTTGCGACCGATGATGCCCGATTTCCCCATACCACAGACCACCAGCTTGCCTTGTGTATCAGCAATCAATTGGACCGCCTGCTCGAAATCCCCTGACAGACTCTCGGCCTGTTTGAGTAGGGCATGTCCCTGCTGCAAGAATACATTCGCACCGATTTGCACGCTGTCGGGCATGAGCGACACTTCCCAGATGATTCGAAGCGTTCACCTTAGGGCTAGCCTGGCTATTGATCTATCAGACTGGTCATGCCATTTGGGCGGATCAGTCTGCTGTGAATCACTTCTATTTCTTGTCAGCGCAAGTACCCGATAGCGCAAGCTCTTATCCTTGACTAATGTGAACAGTGGGAGTCGGTATGGTTACCGCGTGGTATTGGGAGGGGTAAGATGCGCATCCAACTATATTTGGCTAGCCTGTTGTTGCTGTGCAGCCAACTGGTCCAGGCAGCCCCTCCGCTCAGGGTGCTGACCGAGGATTACCCGCCCTTCAACATGATGGGGCAGGGCGGTCACATCAGTGGTTTGTCCACTGACATCGTGCAGGAGCTGTTCCGACGTGCTGGCGTCAGTTATGACATCAGCTTGCTGCCGTGGATACGCGCTTTCAATCTGACGGTACTGGAAGCCAATACCTGCCTTTACTCCACGACGCGGACCGATAGCCGCGAGCATCAGTTCAAGTGGATAGGCCCGCTGGTGGAAAACCCCTGGGTGCTGTATGCGCGAGCCGACAGCCGGCATGCCATCCTGTCGCTGGAGGAGGCGCGCAGTTTCAAGATCGGCGGTTATAGCGGCGATGCCATCTCGCAATACCTGATCGACCGTGGCTTTGATGTGGATTTGGCCAACACCGACCAGCTCAATGTCAAAAAGCTGCTGGTCGGACGCATCGATTTCTGGGCTACCGGCAAATATCTCGGCGCATCCTTGCTGGCACGCGAAAAGGTCAGTCAGCTCAAACCGGTGCTGACCTTCAATACCACCTTGCTCTATCTAGCCTGTAATCCTGCGATGGCGGACAGCCAGGTTCAGCAACTGAATGAATTGCTGCGTGGCATGCAGCGCGACGGTACGCTGGCGCGCATCAATGCCAAATATCTTAACCAGAAAGACTGAAACTGCTGCAGATCGCGGTTTCATCCCGGGGGACGCTGCCGCTACAATGGCAGCTTCTGTTTTTTTGTGGTTTGTTCGCCGATGTCCCACCTGCCATTGCGGTCGTCCCGTCGCCGCTTGCCCAAGGCCGGCCTGATGCAGCAGGCACGCGCGCGCTTGCAAGCGGGCGGCATGATCGCCTATTCCACCGAATCCTGTTTTGGCCTGGGCTGTCTGCCTGAGGATGCGCGCGCCATCCGGCGCGTATTGGCGGTGAAAGCCAGGCCGAACCACAAGGGCCTGATCGTCATCGCTGCCGATGTCAGCCAGATCCGCCACCTGGTCAAGCCGCTGTCGCCGGCACAATGGGCGGAACTTGCCGGCTACTGGCCCGGTCCTTATACCTTTTTGTTGCCAGCCTCGCATAAAGTGCCGCCGGCCTTGCGCGGTCGCCATGCGCAGCTAGCCGTACGCATTACCGCCCATGGCGAAGCAGCTGCCTTGTGCCGGGCGCTGGGCACGGCGCTGGTGTCGACCTCGGCCAACCGTGCTGGCCAGCGTTCGCTCAAGACTGCCCGTGCTTGTCGGCAGGCCTTTGGCGAGCGGGTTTTGACCCTGCCGGGTCGTATCGGCAAGCGCAGAAAGCCTTCCACCATCATCGATTTCGCTAGCGGCCGCGTTTTGCGCTAGGCCGCGCTTTTAGACAAGGAAACATCGTGCAGCAGATTTCCATTTTCAGTCTGGTGATGAATGCCAGTCTGGTGGTGCAGCTGGTCATGGCCGGTCTGGCCGTGGTGTCCGTGCTGTCCTGGGCACTCATCTTCAACAAGATTGCCGTGCTGCGGGCGGCTCGGCGCCATAGTGACGAGTTCGAGCGCAATTTCTGGAGCGGGGCCGACCTGAACCGGCTGTACGAGGATGCCAACCGGCGCAATGACAGCGTGGGCATGGAGCGCATCTTTCAGTCTGGCTTTGCCGAATTCCTCAAGCTACGCGGTCGTAGCGGGGCCGAGCTGTCCGACATCATGGATGGTTCGCGCCGTGCCATGCGCGCCGCTGCCCAGCGTGAGCTGGATGCGTTGGATAGCCATACTTCCTTTCTGGCGACGGTGGGTTCGGTCAGCCCCTATGTCGGCCTGTTCGGCACAGTGTGGGGCATCATGCATGCCTTTATCGGGCTGGGTAATGCCGGCCAGGCCACCTTGTCCACCGTGGCACCGGGTATTGCCGAAGCACTGGTAGCCACGGCCATCGGTCTGTTCGCCGCCATTCCGGCGGTAGTGGCCTATAACCGCTTTGCCACCGATGTCGACCGCCTGGCTACCCGCTTTGACACCTATATGGAAGAGTTTTCCAACATCCTGCAGCGGCTGGCCACCCGCTAGGCTGCAGGGTCGAAGGCCGGGATTGTTCTGCCTGCAGAACAGATATTTTCCCGGCAAGGCTTGAGTTTTCTGCATGCGGAAGGCATGGTAAGCGGCCAGTATCCCCGAGTCCGCCATGCCTTCCCGCCACGCTTCGCTGTCCGTGCTGACCCTGTCGGCCTTCTTCGCCCTGTATGTGATCTGGGGCTCTACCTATTTCTTCATACGCATCGGTATCGAATCCTGGCCGCCCTTCATGATGGCCGGCTTGCGTTTTCTGTTTGCCGGCAGCGTGATGCTGGCTTTCCTGCTGCTGCGTGGCCATCGTCTGCCTAGCCGACAGGAGCTGCGCGGGGCCGCCATTCTGGGGGTGTTGATGCCGGCTATCGGCAATGGCTTTGTCACCCTGGCAGAAAAACAGGTGTCCTCCGGGGTGGCGGCGCTGGTGGTGGCCACCGTACCCTTGTTTACCGTGCTGTTTGGCCGCTTCTGTTTTGGTCTGCGCGCCACGCGGCGCGAGTGGGCGGGCATTGCGCTGGGTATGCTGGGCATGCTGGTACTGAATCTGGGGTCCAATTTGCGTGCCAGCCCGCTGGGGGCGTTCTGGCTGCTGTTTGCTTCGGCCGGCTGGGCGCTGGGTTCGGCCTGGAGCCGGGTCATCGTGCAGCCCAAGGGGCCGATGGGCAGTGCCTGGATGATGATTTTTGGTGGTCTGGCCTTGCTGCTGGGCAGTACTGTGGTGGGCGAAAGGCTGGCAGCCGCGCCGTCATGGCAGGGCTGGGCAGCCATTGCCTATCTGTCGATCTTTGGCTCCATGCTGGCCTACAGCGCTTATCTGCATCTGCTGAAGACCGTGTCGCCGGCAGCGGCTACCAGCTATGCCTACGTCAACCCGATCATTGCGGTGATGCTGGGGGTATTACTGTTGGGCGAACATGTTGGCCAGCAGGAAATCATCGCCATGGTCATCATCCTGTCCGGGGTCATTCTCATCAGCTGGCGCAAGCGCTGATTACGACTTGCGGCAGACCGCTGCCGCTTCATTCCTCCGGCAAAGGGCCCCTGCGAAAGCAGTGGCCCTTTTTCCATGTCTGCGACCATGCTCATACCAGTTGCTGTGGTTTTCTGGCCACGCATCGTGCGGCGATGCGGAGGCCGCGCTGTCCTGTGCAAGGCGTGCTGCGCCCTGCGGCCTGTCAGCGGTGATCAGCCGGGCTCTGCACGGTTTAGCTGCTTATTTATTACCAATTCAATACCAATTTGCCGTTGTGCTTGCTGGGAAGTACTTGTCACTTCGCGTGGAGTGTCACCGGTTTTTCCTGCATTTACTACCTGTTTCCCGTGCTTGCTACATCTTTTTATGGGGGTTTTGAGAAAATTGGTATTGACGTGGTATTTAAGTGGTATTAACTTCATCAGCAATCCAGCCGCTAGGCGCAGCCGGGAATGAGTGCGATATTCAGGCTGTTATCGTCAAGACCACATGCAGACCGCTTATGGAAAATCGCTGGAGTGCACTCAAGCCCGAGGGTGAATCCACCACCCCGCTGTATTTGCAACTGGCCAGAAAACTGGCCGATGCCATTAATGCCGGCTGGTGGCAGGCCGATGAGGCCCTGCCATCGGAGCGGACTTTTTCTGAAGAACTCGGTATTTCGCGGGTGACTGCCCGCAAGGCCATGGATGTATTGCTGGAGCAGGGGCTGATTCGCCGCCGTCATGGCTCGGGCACCTTTATCACGCCCCGGCTGGAGCAGCCCCTGTCGCGGCTGACCGGATTTACCGAACAGCTGCGTCAGCGCGGGTTCGAACCTTCGTCGGTATGGCTGGAGCGGGGCATTCATCCGCCCAGCAACGACGAGGTGATCAAGCTGGGCTTGTCCCCCACCTCGCAGGTGGCGCGGCTGAAGCGGCAGCGGCTGGCTGATGGCGTGGTGATGGCGATAGAGATGACCACATTGCCAGTGGCCTATCTGCCAGAGCCGCATAAAGTAGGCAACTCGCTGTACGCCTACCTGGATGCCGCTGGCCACTCGGTGGTGCGCGCCTTGCAGCATATCCGGGCGGTGAATGCCTCGCCGGAGATCGCTGCGCTGGCCGGCATCCGCCAGGGCGAGGCCATGCTGTTGATTACCCGGATCGGCTTCAATGCCGACAATCTGGCAATAGAACTGACTGATACCTATTGCCGTAACGATTACTACGACTTTGTCGCTGAACTGAGACGATGACGACACAACATGTACTGCAGGGCCGCATCCTGAGCGGCAATGGCTGGCTGGACGGCACGATCACCCTGGGTGCGGATGGCCGCATCGCCGCCATCGATGGCCGGCTGGCCTCTGGCCGCGCGGTAGAGCGTTACATCCTGCCCGGCTTCATCGACCTGCATGTACACGGCGGCGGCGGGGTAGACATCATGGAAGGCGGCCGCGCGGCCGAAGCGGTTGCCCGGCTGCATGCGCGGCATGGCACTACCGCCATGCTGGCCACCACCATGACCGCGCCGATGGACGAGATTGAAAACGTGTTGGCCGCGCTGGGGCCTTGCTGCCGTCAGCGCACCCCCGGCACGGCACGGCTGCTGGGCGTGCATCTGGAAGGCCCGTACATCAATCCGGGCAAGCTGGGTGCCCAGCCGGACGATGCCTGTCGTGCCGTGCTGTCGCAAATCGACAAGCTGGGTCAACTGGCCCCCATCGCGCTGCTGACGCTGGCGCCGGAAATTCCCGGCCATATGGAGATCATCCGTGCGCTGAGCGATGCCGGCATCCGGGTGCAGATCGGCCATACCCTGGGCAGTTACGAGGACGGTGTGCAAGCGCTGCAGCAGGGTGCGGCTGGTTTTACCCATTTGTTCAATGCCATGAGCGGCCTGCATCACCGCGAGCCGGGCATGGTGGGGGCCGCGCTGGCGCATGCCGAATATGCCGAGCTGATCCCGGACCTGCTGCATGTGCATCCCGGTGCCATCCGCACTGCCTTGCGTGCCATTCCCCGGCTGTACTGTGTCACCGACTCCACTGCCGCTGCCGGCATGCCGGACGGTGAGTACAAGCTCGGTTCGCATGCGGTGACCAAGTGCATGGGCGGGGTGCGGCTGGCCGACGGCACGCTGGCGGGCAGTACGCTGACCATGGATCAGGCCTTGCGCAATCTGCTGGCCATCGGGCTGCCGCTGGCCGAGGCCTCGCACCGGCTGTCCTTGTATCCGGCCGACTACCTGGGCCATGCCGACCGTGGCCGGCTGGAAACCGGCGCCTGGGCCGATGTGCTGGTACTGGACGATGCCTTGAATTTGCTGGATGTCTATCTGGAAGGGGAACACCTTGTCGTCTCTGATGTATGAAGAAGCGCTGTCTGCGGCCGATGCCGTAGCCACACAACACATGTATGCCGATGAAGGCCTGGCGGTGCTGGGCCGCGAACTGGCTAATGCCCGGCCCACGCTGGCGCTGACGGTGGCGCGTGGCAGCTCCGACCATGCTGCCAGCTATTTTGCCTATCTGGCCATGCAGCGCCTGGGTGTGCCGGTGGTGTCCCTGCCTATGTCGCTGGTGACGCTGCACCACGCGCCGCTGGCGGTGAAGGGACAACTGGCGGTGGCGCTGTCGCAGTCGGGCCAGAGCCCGGACCTGATCGACACCATGAGCCGCCTGGCCGAAGCCGGTGCCCGCACCGTGGCGCTGGTCAACAAGCATGAATCGCCGCTGGCTGCTGCCTGTGAGTGGTCGCTACCCTTGTGTGCCGGTGAGGAAAAGAGCGTGGCCGCCACCAAGAGCTATATCGCTTCGCTGTCGGCAGTAGCCCGGCTGGTGGCGCACTGGCAGGGTGATAACGGCCTGCTGCGGGCGCTCGATGCCCTGCCGGAGCAACTGAAAGAAGCTTGCCGCCAGGACTGGAGTGCTGCCATTCCCGTGCTGGCCAGTGCCGAACGCATCATGGTGGTAGGGCGCGGTCTCGGTTTTGCCGTGGCACTGGAAGCTGCGCTCAAGTTCAAGGAAACCTGCGCCATCCAGGCCGAAGCCTTCTCTGGTGCGGAAATCAAGCATGGGCCGATGGCGCTGATCGACGAAGGCTACCCCTTGCTGGTGTTTGCCCCGCGTGGACCGGAGCAGCAGGGGCTGATTGCCCTGGCCGCCGAGATGCGTTGCCGTGGAGCGCGGGTGCTGCTGGCCGCGCCGGCCGATGAGCCCAGTCGTGACCTGACGCTCAGTGTTGCGGATGACGAGGCACTGGATCCCTTGCTGGCCATCCAGAGCTTCTACCTGATGGCTGCACAATTGTCCGAGGCGCGTGGCCTCAATCCCGATACCCCGCGTCATCTGTCCAAGGTAACGCGCACGCATTGAAGCCTGATCCAGACATGGCTGCCAGCAGGCCGCCAATGACAGACCAGACACGGTTTGGCGCCGTGTCCGGCCCGGCTTGCGCCTATTGCTGGCGCAGCTGGCCGGGCAGGGCCTGAACGCCAGGAGTCCTCCCTGCGGGACGGCACCTCCTGGCATAGACAGGAGGATGTCCGATGAACCCTTCGCTGCAACTCATAGCCCCATTCAGCGGGCTGCTGCTGCCTTTGTCGCAGGTGCCCGATCCGGTCTTCGCCGGCCTGATGATGGGCGATGGCCTGGCCATCGAACCCCTGTCCTCCACCCTGCTTGCCCCCTGTGATGGCGTCATCAGCCAGTTGGCGCGCACCCACCACGCCCTGACACTGACTGCTGCCAATGGTGCGCAAATCCTGCTGCATATCGGCATCGACACCGTGCAGCTGGCTGGGGCCGGCTTTACTGCCCTGGTGGCACAGGGCGACCGCGTGCGACAGGGGCAGGCGTTGATCGAGGTCGATCTGGATGTCGTGGCGCGCCGGGCAGCTTCGCTGATCAGCATGCTGGTGATCGCCAACGGCGAACACTACCAGCTGGACGAGCGCGCCAGCGGGCTGGCGCAGGCCGGACAAACGCCGTTGCTGCGTCTGCATGCCTTGCCTGCCGCTACCACTGCCTATGCCAGCGAGCTGACTGGCGAAAGCCATGGGCGCGCCACGGTACGGCATGCCGGCGGCCTGCATGCCCGCCCGGCAGCACTGGTACAGAATGCGGCGCGGCCGTTTGCCGCCCAGGTGCAGGTGGCGTTCAAGGGACATAGCGTCAACGCCAAAAGCATGGTGGCACTGATGACTTTGGGTGTTGCCGAAGAGGACGATGTCGAGGTGCTGGCACAGGGCAGCGATGCCGCAGCGGCGGCTGCCGCCGTCATTGCTGCGTTGCAGACCCGTAGCCAGGGCGCGCATGCCACGGCACAGCCGGTGGCGCGGCCTACGGTGGCGGCAGGCATGTTGAGTGGAGTGTGCGCTGCGCCCGGTCTGGCCATCGCCCCGGTACTCAGGCTGGATATCCGCGAGCCGGAACCGGTGCAATGGGCCGATGATCCAGGGCAGGAAGCACGCTGGCTGCAGCAAGCCTTGCAGCAGCTGCGTGGTCGGATAGGCCAGTCCGTCAACGATGCCCTGCGCCGTGGAGCGCAGGCACAAAGCGAAATTTTTTCAGCTCATCTGGCCTTGCTGGACGACCCGGAGCTGTTGCAGGCCTGCCAGAAGGGCATCGCCAGCGGCCTGAGTGCCGGTTTTGCCTTTCGCCAGGCCATCAGTACCCAGTGCCAGCTGCTGGCTGCGCTGGGCAATCCGCTGCTGGCCGAGCGCATTGCCGACCTGCGCGATCTGCAGCGGCAGTTACTGCAGATCTTGCTGGGCGAGGAGAGCCAGCCACCGGTGTTGAGCGTCCCGGTCATTCTGGTGGCCGAAGATCTTGCCCCGTCCCAGCTGGCCAGCCTGCCGCAGGACAAGGTGGCCGGCATGCTCACCGCAGCCGGTGGTGCCACGTCACATGTGGCCATTCTGGCGCGTGCGCTGGGCATTCCGGCACTGGTGGCCTGCGGGCCTGCCGCCCTGCAATTGCACACCGGGCAGCAGGTATTGCTGGATGCCAGCCAGGGCTGGTGCCATCCGGCTCCGGATGAGCGCACCCTGAGCGAGGCTGCCGGGCGCATTGCCGCGCTGGTCCAGCGAAGACAGCACATGCAGGCCTGCGCCAATGCCGCCGCCGTCACGCTGGATGGTGTCAGCATCGAGGTGGCCGTCAATGTCGCCAATGCCGATGAAGCCCGCGACGGCCTGCGTCATGGCGCGGACAGCGTGGGCCTGACCCGGACCGAATTCCTGTTCATCGACCGGCAGCAGGCACCGGATGCCGCCGAGCAGCAACAGGCTTATCAGGCGGTATTGGATGCCATGCCGGAGCGTCCCGTCATCATCCGCACCCTAGATGTGGGCGGCGACAAGGAAGTGCCTTATCTGCAGCTGCCGGCCGAGACGAATCCGGCACTGGGCTTGCGCGGCATCCGCAGCGGCTTTGCCGACCCGGCCCTGCTTGATATGCAGCTGAACGCACTGTTGGCGGTACAGCCGCTGTCACGGCTGCGCATCCTGCTGCCGATGATCAGCGAAGTGGACGAGCTGTTGCGGGTAAGGCAGCGGCTGGAGCTGTTGGCCGGTCAACTGGGCTTGAGCGAGCGTCCACAGCTGGGCGTGATGATCGAAGTACCTGCCGCGGCCCTGCTAGCCGACCAGTTGGCCCGTCATGCCGATTTTCTCTCTATCGGTACCAATGACCTGACCCAGTACACCCTGGCCATGGACCGCTGCAATGCCACGCTGGCATCGCGGATGGATGCCCTGCACCCCGCGCTGTTGCGGCTGATCGCCATGACGGTGGAGGGCGCACGCCAGCATGGCAAGTGGGTGGGTGTGTGCGGTGCCCTGGCTTCCGATCCGCTTGCGGTACCGGTGCTGGTCGGGCTGGGCGTGACCGAACTATCGGTCAGTCCAGGCCTGGTACCGGAAATCAAGAGCCGCATCCGCGCGCTGGATTTAGCCGTATGCCAGCGCGAAGCACGCTCCATGCAGACGCTGAGCTCTGCCAGCGAAGTACGACAACGCGCACAACACTGTTGGCCGGCTGCCTGAGCCGGCTTGCGGACAAAACGGGATGGCCGCCAGGTCATCCGATAAACCCAAGGAGGAGTTGAGGTGAGTACACAGAACAAGTTTGCTGGCATCCAGCAGCTGGGCCGTGCCCTGATGCTGCCGATTGCCGTATTGCCCGTGGCCGGCTTGCTATTGCGGCTGGGCCAGCCGGATCTCTTGAACATCAAGGTGATGGCCCAGGCCGGCGATGCCATTTTTGGCAATCTGGCGCTGATTTTTGCCATCGGTGTGGCCGTGGGCTTTGCCCGCGACAACAACGGCGCGGCCGGGCTGGCCGGTGCCATCGGCTATATGGTGCTGACCGCGGTGCTGAAGGTAATGCCCGACACCCTGCTGGGCTACGATGCTTTCAAGACGCTGGTGCATCTCGATCCGGCGGGCAAGCCTTTCGCCATCAATATGGGTGTGCTGGCCGGTATTCTGGCGGGCCTGGTGGCCGGTGTGCTGTACAACCGCTACAAGGACATCAAGCTGCCGACCTATCTGGCCTTTTTCGGTGGCCGACGCTTTGTACCGATTGCCACCGGCTTTGCCATGCTGCTGCTGGGTGTTGTGCTTGGCCTGGCCTGGCCGCCGGTGCAGAACGGCATCGATGCGCTGGGCAAATGGCTGATTGGCGTTGGTGAGATCGGCCTGTTCCTGTACGGCATTCTCAACCGGCTGCTCATCGTCACCGGTCTGCATCACATCCTCAACACCATGGTGTGGTTCCAGGTGGGCGATTACACCGATGCCGCCGGCAAGCTGGTGCACGGTGACCTGACCCGTTTCTTTGCTGGTGACAAGAGTGCCGGCATGTTCATGAGCGGCTTTTTTCCGGTGATGATGTTCGGCCTGCCCGCCGCCTGCCTGGCCATGTATCGTGCGGCCAAGCCGGAAAACAAGGCTGCGGTAGGGGGCGTGTTGTTCTCCATGGCGCTGACGGCCTTCCTGACCGGCGTGACCGAGCCGGTCGAGTTCGCCTTCATGTTCCTGGCTCCCGTGCTGTATGCCATCCATGCCGTGCTGACCGGTGTTTCTATGGCGCTGATGTATGCGCTGGGCGTGCATCTTGGTTTCGGCTTCTCCGCCGGCCTGTTCGATTACCTGCTCAACTTCGGCATTGCCCAGAAACCGTGGCTGCTGCTGCCGGTGGGCCTGCTCTATTTCGTGGTGTATTACAGCCTGTTCAGCTTCTTTATCCGCAAATTCAATCTGCAAACCATGGGGCGGGAGGATGCCCCGCAAGTTGCCGTACAAGTGGTGGAAGGCTCGGCGCGTGCGCATGGCTTCATCCTGGCGCTGGGTGGTGCCGCCAACCTGAAGTCGGTGGATGCCTGCACAACGCGTTTGCGCCTGCAGGTGGCGGATAACGCCAAGGTGGATGAAGCCGCGCTCAAGGCCCTCGGCTCGCGTGGGCTGATCAAGCCGGCCGCCGGCAGTGTGCAAGTGGTGTTGGGGCCGGAGGCCGATCTGATCTCTGATGAAATCCGCACTGCCTTGCAGCAGGGTGCTGTGGTGACGGATAACGCCGCACCTGCGGTGGTGTTGAGCAGCGTCAGGGCCGTGGCCAGCAGTGGCCAGCGCAATGACTGGCTGCAGGCCCTGGGTGGAGCAGCTAATGTAAAGCATGTAGAGGCAGTAGCCGGCAGTCGCTTGCGAGTGGAGGTGGCGGATACCAGCCTGGTGGATGAACAGGCCCTGCACGCCCTGGGCGCGCGTGGTGTGACCACATTTTCCGGCAATCTGCTACATGTGGTATTGGCAGAAGACCCTGCTCCTTTTGCCAGTTTGTTGCAGGTGTGAGCGCACTCGGCCACTACAGGGCGGCGGGCCTTGTCTGACAAGGATTTCACCGCTTTGTTGGTAGCCTGCACACTACTTTTGTAGTCGCTTGCTTACAGAGCAAAAGGAGCAGAAATTGAATGGCGCAGGGCACGCTTAGATGACCTTGCGCCATTATCATTTTGGAGGATGCATCATGACGTTGAAAGTTGCCATTAATGGTTACGGCCGTATCGGCCGCATGGTGGTCCGCGCCTGGCAGGAGCGTTTTGCTGACCGCGATATCGAAATCGTGGCCATCAATGACCTGGGCAAGCCGGAACTGCACGAACACCTCACCCGTTTTGACAGCGTGCATGGCCCCTTCGGTGGCACCGTTACGCTGGAAGGCGATGCCCTGGTGGTGAACGGCAAGCCGATCAAGCTGCTGTCCATCCGCAACCCGGCCGAGCTGCCGTGGAAAGAACTGGGCGTGGATGTGGTACTGGAATGTACCGGCATCTTCACCAAACGCGACAAGGCTGCCCTGCATCTGGAAGCGGGTGCCAAGCGCGTGCTGATTTCGGCTCCGGCCAACGATGCTGATGCCACCGTAGTATTCGGTGTCAACGACGATGTACTCACCAGTGCCATGACCGTGGTCTCCAATGCGTCCTGCACCACCAACTGCCTGGCCCCGCTGGTACAGCCGCTGATCGACACCATCGGTATCGAACGTGGCCTGATGACCACCATCCACGCCTACACCAACGACCAGGTGTTGCTGGATACCGATCACTCCGACCTGCGCCGTGCCCGTTCTGCTGCCGTGTCGATGATCCCGACCAAGACCGGTGCCGCTGCTGCAGTGGGCCTGGTGCTGCCCAAGCTGAAAGGCAAGCTGGATGGCTTTGCTGTCCGTGTCCCGGTCAGCAATGTCTCGCTGGTTGACCTGACCTTCACTTCCTCCCGTGACACCACGGTGGAAGAGGTGAACGAACTGATTACCACCGCGGCCAAGGGCCGTCTGGCCGGTGTACTGGCCGTCAACACCCTGCCGCTGGTCTCGCGTGACTTCCTGCACCACCCGGCTTCCAGCGTGTTTGATTCCACGCTGACCCGTGTCATCGCTGGTCGTGAAGTCAAGGTACTGTCCTGGTACGACAACGAGTGGGGCTTTGCCAACCGCATGCTGGATACCTCGCTGGCCTGGGTGGCTGCCAAGTAATCCGTTTCTCCCTGGTGGCGTCAGAACCGCCAGAGGGAAACCGGTGCAGTAAACCTGGCTGGCATTGCTCAGAAGATGCCTGCCGGGTGCTTCGTTCGTAGATGTGCTTCTATATGGTCTCTCCCAAGAGTTTGGCCGAAGAATCGTCGATTCTTCGGCCATTTTTTTGTCTGGGCAGGACGATATCTGGTGTGGCAGCCGGCTGCGGAGTGGCTTTCAGTCGTCCTGCAGCAGTTGCGGCATACGCGGTACGACCGGCATGTCGATAATGATGGAGGTTTTGGTATCACCAAACTGCATCAGCTGGGCGATCAGTGCCTGCAGGCTGGGCATGGCGTCGACAGCCACCTTCATCATCAGGCCACTGGTGCCAGTGATGGAGGCGCACTCCAGCACCTGGGGCAGGCTGCGGATGCGCTCCAGCACCACGTAATACTCCAGGTGCTTCACGGTCAGTTCGATCATGCACAGAATCGGCAGTCCCACTTTGGCCGGATCGATCTGTGCCTGGTAACCGGTGATGACGCCCAGACGTTCCAGTTTCTCCACCCGGTCGGCAATGGCCGGTGCCGACAGGTTCACCCGGCGCGCCAGTTCGGCAAAGCTGATACGTGCATTTTCGTGCAGGGCAGCCAGAATTTTTTTGTCGAATTTATCCATGCTTTGAATCGAAAGTTTAATGGCCTAAAAAAGCCATTTTACAAGGCATTAATGCGAAAAATCCCATATTTTTACATTAAATTATTGCTGCTTGCTCCGTACAATGCCTGCCGTATCAGAGCCGTTTCGGCACTGTCCCGCCGGGATGGCTCTTGTCCGGATTCGTTGCTGATGGGTTCATTTGCATGTAACCCGTTTGAAACTGTCCTGGTGATCTCTTTGTCCCTGGTCTCAAGTCAGACAAACAAATTTTTGACGAAGGCCATTCCGGGTCTGCCTTGCGGCAGGCCCGTTTTTTTTGCCTGTTTTCCGGATCAGGCATGGCAAGATGACAGCCTTGCCCGTTGTGTTGGTGCGTGTGGCAAAAGTTTCGGCAACTATTTAAGAAATGTCATATTTCTGTAATCGCTGGTTTTTATCCTTGCCATAATCAAACCGGGACTGGACCGATACATGGCTGCCAATATTTTGCTTGTCGAAGACGAACCGGCGATTCAGGAACTGATCGCCTTTAACCTCACTCAGGCGGGGCATCACGTCTTGCGTGCCAGCACGGCCGAAGCCGCCCTGACCCTGGTGCGCAATGCACTGCCCGATCTGGTACTGCTGGACTGGATGCTGCCGGGTGCCTCCGGTGTGGATATCGCCAGGCGCTTGCGTTCGGACGAACGTACCAAGCATATTCCCATCATCATGCTGACCGCCCGCTCCGACGAGCAGGACAAGATAACCGGGCTGGAGTCCGGTGCCGACGACTACATCACCAAACCCTTCTCGCCGCGCGAACTGCTGGCTCGCATCAAGGCTGTGCTGCGTCGCCGCGCCCCGCAGATGACCGATGATGCGGTCGAGGTGCAGGGCTTGCGGCTGGACCCAATCACCCATCGCGTCAGTGGCAATGGCGGCACCATCGATCTGGGGCCGACCGAATTCCGCCTGCTGCATTTCTTCATGACGCACCCGGAGCGTGTACACTCGCGTTCCCAGCTGCTGGATCAGGTGTGGGGCGATCATGTCTTCGTGGAGGAACGTACGGTTGACGTGCATATCCGCCGCTTGCGCAGTTCGCTGGAAACCACCGGCCATGATGCCCTGATTCAGACCGTTCGCGGCACGGGTTACCGTTTCTCCACCCAGCAGTGAGGCAGTCTTGCGAGAATTCCTGCAGCGTACCCTGGTTTGGCTGATTGTCATCCTCTTCATCGGCCTGGGCTTCTGGGCCTTCTCCGGCCCGATTGAAGGCCTGATCGCTGCCGGCCTCAGCCTGTTGGCCTGGCTGGGCTTTCATCTCTATCACATTGCCCTGTTGCTGCGCTGGCTCGACCACCCCACGGCCGAGCGGGTTCCCGATGGCTTCGGTGCCTGGCATACGGTGTTCATGACGCTGTACCGCACCATGCGCACCCAGATGCAGAGCAAGCGCAAGCTGACCAATGTGCTGGAGCGTTTCATCAATGCTGGTGAGGCCATGCCGGACGGTGTGGTGGTGCTGGATGAACATGATCGCATCGAGTGGATCAATCCGATGGCGATGGAGCACCTGAATCTGGACCGCAAGCAGGATGTGGGTAACCAGATTCTCAATTTGATCCGTCAGCCCAGCTTCCATGCCTATATGAAAAACGCCAGCTTCAGCCAGCCGCTGGTGTTGCAGTTTGTTCAGCCACGCGAACTGGTCATTTCGGTGCAACTGGTGCCCTTCGACTCCACGCGCAAGTTGCTGCTCAGCCGCGACATTACCTCGCTGGAGCGGGTACAGACCGTGCATCGCGACTTTGTCGCCAATGTCTCGCATGAGCTGCGCACACCGCTGACGGTGGTGGGTGGTTTTCTGGAGACGCTGGCCGATATGGAGGAAGTGGATCAGGCCACGCTCAGCCATTTCCTGCCCATGATGATGGAGCAGTCGCGGCGCATGCAAAGCCTGGTGGAAGATCTGCTGACCCTGTCGCGGCTGGAAAACAGCCCCAAGGCGGTGGCAGCAGAAAAGGTCAACATGCAACTGATGCTGGATACCCTGATGGTGGAGGCCGAAGGGCTGTCGCAGGGGCGGCATCAGATCAAGCTGGAAAAGGATTGCAGCCAATGGCTGTGGGGTAGTGCGCAGGAATTGCATTCGGCTTTTGGCAATCTGGTGTCCAATGCCGTGCGTTACACCCCGGAAGGTGGGGCCATCACCCTGTCGTGGAAGGCCGAAGGCGAACGCCTGCGTTTCTCCGTCAAGGACAGCGGTATTGGCATTCCGCGCGAGCATATCCCGCGCCTGACCGAACGCTTTTACCGGGTGGACCGTGGCCGTTCGCGTGGTAATGGCGGCACCGGCCTGGGGCTGGCCATCGTCAAGCATGTGATCGCCCGCCATAACGCCAGGCTGGATATCAAGAGCGAGCCGGACAAGGGCAGTACTTTCAGCGTCATTTTCCAGCGTGAACGATCAGCCGAGCCGGAAAGCGGCACTCATAGTGCCTGATTGACGCGCTGAGTGGCCTGCACGCAGCGCAGGCCACTATCGGCAGGGGCTGGGCAGGCAGTCTGGCCAGGGCTCGTCAGCCCGCCTCATGGCAGGTAGCATGGCAAGTCCCCCTTCTGCTAAGGAACTGGCATGCTGCATCATGTGGTGTTGTTGCGTTTTACTGCGGCGAGCACGCCATCTGACATTGCCGAGATCAGCCGACGCTTTGCCGCCTTGCCGGCACTTATTCCCGGCATCCAGGCTTTTGCCGGTGGGGAGGATTGCAGCCCGGAAGGCTTGCAGCAGGGTTTTACCCATGGCTGGCTGTTAAGCTTTACCGATACGGCTGCCCGTGATGGCTATCTGCACCATCCGGCCCATCTGGAGTTTGTTTCATTCCTCAAACCATTTGTTGATGACGTTTTAGTCAGTGATTTCCATGCAAGTTAGCGGAAAATCGCTGTGTTTGGGGCTTGGCCTGCCTGCGCTGGCGCGCTAGGATATTCCTCCACAATGCAAACTACCCTGTTCCCGGACCACACCATGAATCGTCTGCAATCCATTCGTCCGTTCGGCCAGCGTATCTGGCTGGATAATCTGTCCCGTGAACTGCTGGCTTCCGGCCAACTGGCCACTTTGCTGCAAGAAGACGGCATTGCCGGCGTGACTTCCAACCCGGCCATTTTCTACAAGGCCATTAGCAGCGATGCCAGTTACCAGGGCGATCTGGCCCTGCTGAAGAATAATGCTGCGCTCACGGCAGAGCAGCGTTACGAGGCGCTGGTGGTGCCGGATATTCAGGCCGCATGCGACTTGTTGCTGGAGCAATACCAGAGCAGCCAGGGCAATGATGGCTATGTCAGCCTGGAAGTCTCCCCGGCCCTGTCGCACGACGAAGCTGGCACGCTGGCTGCGGCACGCCGCTTGTGGGCCGAGATCGGCCGTCCCAACGCCATGATCAAGATCCCGGCCACGCCGGCCGGCATCCGTGCCTTCCAGACACTCACCGCCGAAGGCATCAACGTCAACATCACCCTGCTGTTCAGCCTGCCGCAGGTGGAGGCGGTATGGGATGCCTATATCGATGGCCTGACAGCACGCCATGCCGCCGGCCAGCCGGTGTCCGGTATTAAGGCCGTGGCCAGCTTCTTCCTGTCACGGGTCGATAGCCTGCTGGACCCGCAATTGCCGACAGCACTGCAAGGTAAGGCCGCCATTGCCTTGTCCAAGGTGGCTTACGCCCGCTATCAGCAGCGCTTCCATGGCAGCGAATTCGCTGCGCTCAAGGCCGCTGGTGCCTGGCCGCAATTCCTGCTGTGGGCGTCTACCGGCACCAAGAACGCGGCTTACTCCGATGTGCTGTACGTGGAAAGCCTGATTGGCGATGAAACCGTCAATACCGTGCCGGATGGCACGCTGGCGGCCTTCCGCGATCACGGCGTAGCCGCACTGACCCTGCCGCAAGATGCACAGCAGGCGCAAGCCACGCTGCTGGATGTGGCAGAGGCGGATATCGATCTGGTTGCCGTGGGTGACAAGC
The DNA here is from genome assembly GCF_013911085.1 of Aquitalea aquatica. Lineage (GTDB taxonomy): Bacteria > Pseudomonadota > Gammaproteobacteria > Burkholderiales > Chromobacteriaceae > Aquitalea > Aquitalea aquatica. The sequence goes on along the minus strand of NZ_JACERN010000010.1, from coordinate 46,527 downwards.
TGCAGCAGGACGGCCTGAAGCTGTTTGAAGATGCATTCGCTGCACTGTTGCAGCTAACGGCTTAAGACTAGCGGTAGCCGCTAGCGCAAAAAAGGATGCCCGGCGGCATCCTTTTTTGTTTTACGCCCCGGCTGGCGTTCAGCAGGCTTGCTGGCGACGCTGGGCCATGCGCAGGCCGGCATTGCGCAGCTCATCCGTATTCAGCGTGGCTGCTGCGGTGGGAATCAGCCAAGCCTCTTCCGAGGCGGCGTGCTCACGATACTGGCGCACGAATTCGGCCACGGCATTTTCGCTGATGCTGTCGATTTCGCCATTGCGCAGGGCGCGCAGATCATCGCGAATGGCATTCCAGCAGGAATGCAGATAGCCGTGCTCGGCCTCCAGCTGTTCGATGCGCGGGGCCGCCGTGGGGACGCGCTCCAGCAGGATGGGAAACAGTTCCTCTTCCTCGTCGATATGATGGGCAGGGCCAGCGACGTCAAAATAGCGGATGACACCATCGATGGTGTTCTTTACCGCCTCGTTTACGCCATGTTCCGCGATATAGCCGGGCAGCTTGTCCAGCTGGTCGCAGAAGCGGCGGATCTTGTCATGGCAGGCCAGCAGCATGTCCAGGGGTTGTTCGAAGCTGGCGCTGCCGGTGTTGCCGATATCATTCAGGGTAAGCATGGTGGGTGGCCTCAAGCTGGGTGAATGTGTCGAGTGTGCCGTGCTGCATTGCAAAAAACCATGATTCTGCTCAAATGCGCGGCACTCGGTTCGCAGTGGCCGACGCTGCTGGCACAATAGGACATTGTGCGCCCGGCGTGGGTGCTTGCCCAGTGCAATGCGGTGGTGGGGGCAGGGTGGTGATGTTGCGGCGGCAAAGACCGGCGAGAAAGGCAGCAATGGATATTCCTTTTGAAATCAGGACAATACGGTTGGACGACCCGCAGCTGGCGGCCGCGGCCCTACGTATCCAGTTACTGGCTCATCAGGTGGAGTGCGCGTGGCTGGATTATCCCCAGCTGCCGCTGATGTGGCCGGATCTGGCCGCCGTGATGACCTGCCGGGACCGTGTGCTGGGTGCCTTCGAGGGCGATGTGCTACGTGGCGTGCTGGTGGCAAGCCAACGTCAGCAGGGTGGCTGGCATATCGAGCGCACGGTGGTGGACCCGGCCTGCTTTGGTGATGGCTGGGGCTATCGCCTGCTGAATCATCTGCTGGCAGATGCCGACGAGGTCAGCGTGGATACTGCCGAGGTCAATGCCGCAGCCGTGGCGCTGTATCACAAGGCGGGTTTTGTGCTGGAGCAGCGCTGGAAGGTGCCGGATGGCCTGGTGCTGTGGCGCATGGTCTATCAGGCCGGCCGTGTGCAGCCGGCTGTGCATCTGGATGCCAATGGCTGGGTGCGCGAAGCACGACAGATTCCTTCACCCAATTGCGATGCCCGCGAGGGCGGGGTGGCCGAGTTGCTGGTCATTCACAATATCAGCCTGCCGCCCTATCGCTATGGCGGGCAGGCGGTGGAACAGCTGTTTACCAATAGCCTGAATCCGGATGAAGACCCGTTTTTTGCCACGATCCAGCAACTGCGGGTGTCATCGCATTTCTTTATCCGGCGTAGCGGACAGCTGTTGCAGTTTGTTTCCGTGCATCAGCGTGCCTGGCATGCCGGCGTGTCCAGCTGGCAGGGCCGGGAGCGCTGCAATGATTTTTCCATCGGTATCGAGATGGAAGGCTGTGATTTCGAGCCCTTTGCCGATGCGCAGTATCAGATGCTGCTGGCGCTGCTGCGCGAATTGCGTGCTCAGCTCCCTGTGCGTGGCATGACCGGGCATGAAAATATTGCTCCAGGGCGCAAAACCGATCCTGGTCCTTACTTCGATTGGGCCAGGGTGAGACGTGAAATCGACCTGCCGATGTAGTGTTGTCACTACATAGTAAAATTTCATTCGTTTTGCATCATGTGGCCGATGGTTTTGCGTCGGCCATTTTTGTTGCAATGGGTGAGTTAGCGGATGTCAGTTTCCGTTTTTTTCAACTTAAGTGCATGTATTTTATGTAATTTTACTGTGAAAGAAGATGATTTGTAATCGATTACATTGCATGAATTTTGCATGGCAAATAAAAAAGGCAGGCTGAAAAGCCTGCCTTTTGATGTAGTTGCTTGACTACAGTTCGACTTGTGCCCCCAGTTCCACTACCCGATTGGTAGGAATCTGGAAAAAGTCGGTGGCGCGCAAGGCGTTCTTGCTCATCCACACAAACAGCCGTTCGCGCCAGCGTGCCATGCCCGGACGTTCGGTGGAGATGATGGTTTCGCGCGACAGGAAGAAAGACGTATCCATCAGCTCGAAGGCCAGGCCATCGGCTTCGCACAGTTCCAGCACATTGAGCACGCTCGGGTCTTCCTTGAAGCCGTAACGGGCCACCACGCGCCAGAATGATGGTGACAGCTGCACCACTTCCAGCCGCGATTCATTGCTGATGTAAGGCACATCCTCGGTACGGATGGTCATCAGCACGATGCGGTCATGCAGCACCTTGTTGTGCTTCAGATTATGCAACAGCGCATGCGGCACCCCGTGCAGGGTACTGGTCAGGAATACTGCCGTGCCCTGTACGCGAGTGGGCGGGAAGGCTTCCAGGTTCTCGATAAAGCTGTCTAGCGGCAGTGCCTGTTCGCGCAGGCGGTCAAACAGCAGTTTGCGGCCTTGTTTCCAGGTGGTCATCAACAGGAAGATCACCATGCCCAGCACCAGCGGCAGCCAGCCGCCGGAGAACAGCTTGAGCAGGTTGGCCGTAAAGAAGGCGGTATCGATGATGCCGAAGAAAATGGTAATGCCCAGTGCCAGCGGCAGTGGCCAGCGCCAGTTGACCCGTGCCACCACGAAGAACAGCAGGGTGGTGATCAGCATGGTGCCGGTCACGGCAATGCCGTAAGCCGAGGCCAGGTTGTCCGAGCTCTGGAAAATCAGTACCACCACCAGCACGGCCACCAGCAAGGCCCAGTTGACGAAGGGCAGATAGATCTGGCCGATCTCGTTTTCCGAGGTGTGGGAGATTTCCATGCGCGGGCTATAGCCCAGCTGGATGGCCTGACGGGTGAGCGAGTAGGCACCGGAAATCACCGCCTGTGAGGCAATCACGGTGGCCAGGGTGGCCAGGATGATCAGCGGCAGCAGCGCCCATTGCGGAGCCAGCAGGAAGAAGGGGTTCTTGATGGTTTCCGGCTTGAGCATCAGGAGCGCGCCCTGGCCGAAGTAGTTCAGCACCAGTGCCGGGAGCACCAGGCCATACCAGGCACGGCGAATCGGTTTCTTGCCGAAGTGGCCCATATCGGCATACAGCGCTTCGGCACCGGTCAGTGCCAGTACTACCGAGCCTAGCGTCAGGTAGGCCCCTACGCCATGGTGAGCCACGAAATTATAGGCGTACCAGGGGTTGATGGCCGCCAGGATGCCGGGTGCCTGCACGATTTGCAGCACGCCCAATACACCCAGAATGGAAAACCACGCCAGCATTACCGGGCCAAACATCATGCCTACGCTGGCCGTGCCAAAGCGCTGCAGGGCAAACAGCCCCACCAGTACGGTGATGGCAATGGGCAAAACATAGGGCTGCATGCTGGGGCTGAGCACTTCCAGTCCTTCGGCGGCAGACAGTACCGACATGGCCGGGGTGATGATGGCGTCGCCATAGAACAGGGAGGCACCAAACAGGCCCAGCAGCACTACTTTCCAGCGTGCAGCATGGGTGACGTAATGCCGTGCCAATGCCATCAGCGCCATGATGCCGCCTTCGCCATGGTTATCGGCGCGCAGTACGAACACGACGTATTTGATGGAGACCACGAAGATCAGCGACCAGAAGATCAGCGACAGGATGCCGAAAATATTGTCAGGGGTCGTGGCAAGACCATGCCCGGTAAAACATTCGCGCAGCGTATAGAGCGGGCTGGTGCCGATATCTCCGTACACCACGCCCAGCGCAGCCAGCGTCAGGCCGGTCATGGCTTGTTTATTGTGAGCCTGCATGATGTGAGTGTGAGTTCTTTGTGTAGTTAAGCATGCAATGCCATCCGACTTGCGTTCATGTTGCGGTGCAAGAAACGGGAATGGCCTGTGAGCGCGAAGGTTACTACTGAGTCGGGGCAGCGCCAAGCTAATGCTGTATTCCTGCTATTTTTACCTTGCACCATGTAGGGGGAAAACGACAAAGCGCCACGGAATTCCTGCGGCTACCCTGACAGCATGCCGCGCAGGACAGGATGCTTTCCCGTCAAGGCTGCAAAACGCTACAATCATCCCCATTTAGCCGAATACCGAAGGACGCATCATGCGCGCATCGCAGTTTTTCATTTCCACCCTGAAAGAAGCTCCCGCCGACGCCGACATCACCAGCCAGAAGCTGATGATTCGTGCCGGTTTTATCCGCAAGGTTGCCGCTGGCATTTATTCCTGGATGCCGATGGGCCTGCGCGTGGTGCGCAAGGTGGAAAACATCGTGCGTGAAGAAATGAACCGTGCCGGTGCCATTGAAGTGTCGCTGCCGGTGGTGCAGCCGGCTGGCCTGTGGCAAGAGTCCGGCCGCTGGGACACCATGGGCGAGGAAATGCTGCGCTTCAAAGACCGCCACGAGCGCGATTTTGCGCTGCAGCCGACTGCAGAAGAAGTGATTACCGATATCGCCCGCAGCGAGCTGCGCAGCTACCGCGCCCTGCCGCGCAATTTCTACCAGATTCAGACCAAGTTCCGCGACGAGCGTCGTCCGCGTTTTGGCGTGATGCGCGGTCGCGAATTCACCATGAAGGATGCCTACTCCTTCGACCGTAGCCCGGAAGCCGCTGGCCTCAGCTACGAAAACATGTACAACACCTACTGCCGCATCTTCGACCGCCTGGGCCTGACCTACCGTGCTGTGGCTGCCGATACCGGTGCCATCGGCGGCGACCGTTCGCACGAATTCCAGGTGATTGCCGATACCGGCGAAGATGCCATCATCTACTGCCCGGATTCCGACTACGCCGCCAATATCGAGCTGGCCGAAGCCGTCGCCCCGGCTGGCGAACGTCCGGTGGCTGCCGCGGCCCTCACCAAGGTGCATACCCCCAAGGTCAAGACCATTGCTGATCTGGTCAGCTTCCTCAATATCGAAATCACGAGCACAGTCAAGGCGCTGGTGGTGGAAGGTGAAGCCGGCGAAGCCGTGCTGATGTTGGTGCGTGGTGACCACGAACTGAACGAAGTGAAGGCCGAGAAAATTACCGGTATCAAGAAACCGCTGACCATGGCTTCGCCGGCCGTGATCCGCGAAGCCTTTGGTGCCAATCCGGGTTCGCTTGGCCCAGTAGGCTTCAAGGGCCGCATGATTGCCGACCGCACCGTGGCCAAGATGGCCGATTTTGTCATCGGCGCCAACGAAGACGACCAGCACTACACCGGCGCCAACTTCGGCCGCGACTGCGCCGAGCCGGAAGTCGCCGACATCCGCAATGTAGTGGCTGGTGACCCCAGCCCGGACGGCAAGGGCGTGCTGGCCATCCAGCGTGGTATCGAAGTGGGCCATGTGTTCTACCTCGGTACCAAGTACTCCGCCGCCATGAACGCCACCTTCCTCGATGAAGACGGCAAGCCGAAACCGTTCGAAATGGGCTGCTACGGCATCGGCGTGACCCGCATCCTGGGCGCGGCCATCGAGCAGAATCACGACGACAAGGGCATCATCTGGCCGGACAGCCTGGCCCCGTTCAATGTGGTGATCTGCCCGGTGGGCTACGATCGCTCGGCCGAAGTCAAAGCCGCTGCCGACACGCTGTATGCCGCTCTGCTGGCCAAGGGCGTGGATGTGATCATCGACGACCGTGGCGAGCGTCCGGGTGCGATGTTTGCCGACTGGGAGCTGATCGGTGCACCGCATCGCGTCACCATCGGCGACCGCGGCCTGAAAGAAGGCAAGGTGGAATACCAGCAGCGTCGCGATGCCGCGGCAACGGCGGTTGCGGCAGATGCTATTCTGGAACATCTGCTCGCCAAGCTCGCCTGATGAAACGCCTCCTGACGCTGTGTGCCCTGTCTTTCCTGCTGGCCTGGTCGCCGGCGTGGGCGGGTGCGCAGCGCGAGGAGGCGCTGGCCGCCAATGTGGCTTCGGCCATGAGCCGCACCATCGCCGACATCAATGCGCCGCGCCTGGTGTTCGATACGCCGCAGGAAGGCCAGGCCTGGCTGGCCGAGATGTCGCGCCGGCTGCAAAAGCGCATTCCCGACAGCTGGATGCGCGAACGCCTGCTCACCACCATCCAGTACGAAGCCACCCGTGCCGGACTGGACCCGCAACTGGTGCTGGGGCTGATCCAGGTGGAAAGCGGCTTTAACAAGTACGCCATTTCCCCCGTTGGAGCCCGCGGCCTGATGCAGGTAATGCCCTTCTGGGTGCGCCAGATCGGCAATCCGCAACACAATCTGTTCGAACTCACGCTCAATCTGCGCTATGGCTGCACCATCCTGCGCCATTATCTGGATATCGAGCGGGGCAGCCTCTATCGTGCCCTTGGCCGCTATAACGGCAGCCTGGGCCGGCCGGAATATCCCAATCTGGTGATTGGTGCCTGGAAGAAAAACTGGGCATGGACGCCAGTTGAGTCGGTGAAAATGGCCGGTGTCAATTTGCCTTTAGGTCAGTAGATACCACTGCGTCCGGCGCGCATTTTCGGCCTTTCTGTTTGAGGAAGTTGCATGTTTTCCCTCCCGCGTACCGCTACCGCTCCATTTTGCCCTTCCGAAGTTCAAGGCAGTATCCGCATCGACGCCCATGCCGCATGGTGGCAGCGACTACGCCGCTTTGCCGGCCCCGGCCTGTTGGTGGCTGTCGGCTATATGGACCCGGGCAACTGGGCAACGGATATCGAGGCCGGGTCGCGTTTTGGCTATGGTTTGCTGTGGGTGGTGGCGCTGTCCAGTGTGATGGCCATCGTGTTGCAGCTGATGGCGGCACGGCTGGGCCTGGTCACCGGCATGGATCTGGCACAAGCCAGCCGCGAACGTTACGGCCCGGCCGGGCGTTTGTTGCAGTGGCTGAGCGCTGAGTTGTCCATCATCGCCTGCGATGTGGCAGAGGTGCTGGGCTGCGCCCTGGCTTTCAAGCTGCTGTTTGGCGTGCCGCTGGCCTGGGGAGTGGGGCTGACTGCCTTCGATACCCTGATCGTGCTGGGCATGAAGGGCAAGGGCTTCCGTCAGATCGAGGCTGTGGTGCTGGGCCTGATTGCCACCATCGCGCTGTGTTTTGCCATCCAGGTTTTCATGGTGGGGCCGGATTGGCAGGGGGTGGCACGGGGTCTGCTGCCTTCTAATCCCGGTGCGGACCTGCATCAGGCGGTGGTACTGGGCCTGGGCATCGTCGGTGCCACCATCATGCCGCACAACCTGTATCTGCATTCTTCCATCGTGCAGACCCGGCGGGTGGAAGGTGGCAGGCATGGCCTGCGCGATACGCTGGCGCTATGCCGCATCGATACCGTGTTGTCGCTGCTGCTGGCCATGCTGGTGAACGGGGCCATCCTGGTGCTGGCTGGCTCGGCTTTTCATGCTGTTGGGCAACCGGTGGTGGATGATATCGAACAGGCTTATCAGCTGATCACGCCGCTGGCCGGCGGAGCGGCGGCGCTGCTGTTTGGCCTGGCCTTGCTGGCGGCCGGGCAAAGCTCCACGCTTACCGGTACCGTGGCCGGGCAGGTGATCATGGATGGTTTTCTGCAGATCAGGATTCCCTGCTACCAGCGACGACTGATTACCCGTGGGCTGGCTTTACTGCCGGCGCTGCTGGGTGTGCTGCTGTTGGGGGAGGGGGCGGTGGGGCGCATGCTGGTGTGGAGTCAGGTGGTACTCAGCCTGCAATTGCCCTTGGCCATGTGGCCGCTGCTGCGCATGACGGCCAGCCGCCAGTTGATGGGAGAGTTTGCCCTGGCACCGTGGCTACAGCTAGTGGGCTGGTTGTTGTTTGTGCTGATCTGTGGCGCAAACCTGCTGCTGATCATCGGGCTGTAAATGAAAAAAGCCGCAGCAATGCGGCTTTTTTGTGGCTGGCGGCTGGGGGCCACTCAGTCTTGCTGTTTAGTCTTCCTGGGTCTGCAGCAGCTTTTTCAGCAGGCCTGCCAATTGCAGCTTTTCGCTGTCGTCCAGGTTTTCCATCAGTTCGGCTTCGGCTGCCAGATGATTCACCACGGCCTCCTCGATTACGGCAAAGCCCTTGGCGCTCAGTGTAACGATGACGCCGCGACGGTCTTCCGGATCGGGCGAGCGGGTGACCAGGCCGGCTTCTTCCAGCCGGTTGATACGGTTGGTCAGTGCGCCGGAGGAAATCAGTACCATGCCCTGCAACTGGTTGGGCGACAACTGATAGGGTTCACCACGGCGGCGCAGTGCCGCCAGCACATCAAACTCGCCTACGTTGAGGTTGTAGCGCGCCAGATCCTGCAGTACCCGGCGGGTAATGAAATATTCCATTCGAACGATACGACCGATAACCTGAGTGGACGAGGGGTCCAGGTCGGGACGTACTTCATTCCAGAGGGCGACGATGCGGTCGATCTGATCGGGCTGTTGATGCATTCTGCGGGCTTCCAGGTAAAGGAGGGGCAAGGCTTTCCGTTCCGGGCGCAAAGAGTATCATGACTTCGGGGTGAAATATCTTTTGATGAAGATATTTTGCCAAGATCAGCCACACCGGCCCGGTGACGGCTGGGTCTTGGGAGCAAGCGCGGACTCAGCTTGTTTGTCGTGCCCGGCCCTTGCCTGGGTGAGGGGGCTTGGGCAGGGTGATCTGTCGGGTGCGGGCCAGGCGGTCGTGCAGAAACAGCCGCTCCTTGTCATAGCAGGCCGCCAGATAGGGCAGGATGCACCAGGCCAGCGAAATCAGCAGCGCCTCGCGCCCATGCCCCAGGTTGCGCGACCAGGCCAGGTAGGAAATCGCCGGCATACCAACAAACAGCAGCAGGCCGACGATGTAGCGGAAGCCTGCCTGACGCCAATCCATCAGCTGTCCGTCATCCTGCCGCACTATCTTCACCCGCCAGGCCTTCATGGCGACGGTCTGGCCTGATTTGACCCAGCTGCTGCCGAAATAGCCGAACAATGAGCCAGCGAGTGCCAGCTGGGTGAGCAGGTCCAGCAGCAGCGATTGGCCCAGCCAGGCTTGCAGGCCGGTCATGACGGCGGAAACGGTAAGCAGCAGGGCGGCAATCAACAGCAATTCGTAAAGCTGGCTACACAGGCGGCGACCAATGCTGGCCGCGGTAAAGGTTGGGCTCATGATGATGACGGCAGGGTGATGCTCAGCCGGAAGCCTGGGGCTTGGGCTGGCTTTGTTTCAGGCGCTGAATGGCTTTCTCCCGCTCGGTAGCGGGAAGGCCTTGCAGCGTTTTCCAGTTTTGGCGGATTTGCTGGCGTTGCTCCAGCGTCAGGTCAGACCAGCTTTTCAGCTTGCTTTGCAGACGCAGGCGTCCGGCAGGGTCCAGGCTGCGATATTCCGGCACGATGGCCAACAGGTTTTTCTTTTTCTCCGGCGCATAGCGGTCCCATTCGGCGGCCAGCGGCGCCATGACTGTCTGTTGCTCGGTATCCAGCTGATCCCAGCGGGGATTGTTCAGTGGGCTGGCTAGCGTCGGCTGGGCCAACAGGCAGCCTGCCAGCAGTAATGGTAATAGCCACTGTGTTTTAGTCATGCAGGCTTCCCGAAAAGTGCGGGTCCATCAGCATTTCCAAAGGCAGCTCATGGGCCAGGATGGCTGCATCGACCGCCTCTTCCTCTACCAGCAGGCCCTCCATCACCCACAGGCCCGTGCCTGCCATCATGGCAAAGCTCAGCGCGAGTACGCTGCGGCGCAGACCCTGAGTATGGCGCTGTAGCCAAAGCGACAGCCGTTCGCGCATACGCGGCGCTTCTCCAGCACGTTCGTCAAAGCGGGCCAGTGCCTGCTCCCTGGCCTGCCGCAGGCGTTGCTGTTGGGCAGCACTGAGCTGGTTGCCCGGTTGGTTCAGTATTGTGGTCACACTGTGCTTGAGCTTGTCGTCGGCACCGGCATGCGTGCCGGTACCTTGCTTCGAGGGGGTCATAGCACCACTCCTTTTTGCTGCAGGATGGCCGCCAGCGTGTGGGTGGCGCGCGAGCAATGCGTCTTGACGCTGCCTTCCGAGCAGCCCATCACCCGTGCGGTTTCGGCGACATCCAGTCCCTCCCAGTAACGCAGCAGGAAAGCTTCCCGTTGACGATTGGGCAGCAGTTGCACCGCGCCGTCGATCAGTTGGGCGACTTCTTTGCGGGCATACCATTTTTCCGGATTACTGCTGGCCTCGTCCGCTGCGATGTTCAGCGTTTCCAGCGGATCGGCGCTTTCGTCTTCCTCGCGGGTGGGCAGCAGCGAAGACAGCAGTGTGCCAAAGAACTGACGCACCTTGGCGCGGCGGAAGTGATCGCGAATGGTGTTTTGCAGGATGCGCTGGAAAATCAGCGGCAATTCGGCCGCCGGTGCATGGGCGTAGCGGTCTGCCAGCTTCATCATGGAGTCTTGCACGATATCCAGCGCATTTTCGTCATTGCGCACGGCGTACAGGGCTTGCTTGAAGGCGCGTCGTTCCACCGACTGCAGAAAGTCGGCCATTTCCTTGCGGCTTGCCATGTGTAGGGGAAGATTCTGGTTGATGCCAACGAAAGATAGTAGCAGAGCCGGACAGGCAAGGCCACCCCGCGGATTTCCCTGTTTTTACCGTGGCTTAGCGTGTTTTTGCACCTGCACAAAAGCACTTGACCGCTATTTGAGGGATAGGCTAAGGTCTTTCATCACAACGGGATGAAACACAAGTCAATTGCCAAGATTGACTGCAAGACAAGACAAAGAGGCACAAGATGCAGATATCGGGCGCGGAAATCCTAGTCCGTTGCCTGCAGGAAGAAGGAGTCGAATTTCTGTTCGGCTACCCCGGCGGCGCGGTTCTGGAAATATATGATGCCATCTTCCGGCAGGAAAAGTTCAAGCACGTTCTGGTGCGTCACGAGCAGGCTGCAGTGCATGCGGCTGATGCGTACTCGCGTTCCAGCGACAAGGTAGGCGTAGCGCTGGTGACCTCCGGTCCTGGTGCCACCAATGCCGTTACCGGCATTGCCACCGCTTATATGGATTCGATTCCCATGGTGGTGATCTCCGGTCAGGTGGCCACTCCGGCCATCGGTCTGGACGCCTTTCAGGAAGTGGACATGGTGGGCATTACCCGCCCGTGCGTGAAGCACAACTTCCTGGTGAAGGATGTCAACGATATCGCTGAAACCATCAAGAAAGCATTCTACATCGCCAAGAGCGGCCGACCCGGCCCGGTGGTGGTGGATATTCCCAAGGACATTACCCAGCAACGTGCCGAATTCCACTACCCGGAAAGCGTGCACATCCGTTCCTATGTGCCTGCCACCCGCGGCCATCCGGGACAGATCAAGAAGGCCATCAACCTTCTGCTGGAAGCCAAGCGTCCTTACATCTACGTGGGCGGCGGTGCCGTGCAAGGCAATGCTGCAGCCGAAGTCACCGAGCTGGTGAAGTCGCTGGGCCTGCCATGTACCAACACCCTGATGGGCCTGGGTGCCTATCCGGGTTCCGATCCGCAGTTCCTCGGCATGCTGGGCATGCACGGTACTTACGAGGCCAATATGGCCATGCAGTACTGTGATGTGCTGATTGCCGTGGGTGCGCGTTTTGACGACCGTGTCATCAGCGTGCCATCGCATTTCCTGTCGCAGCCGAAGAAGATCATCCACATCGACGTGGACCCGTCTTCCATTTCCAAGCGCGTGAAAGTGGATGTGCCCATCGTCGGCGACGTCAAGCACGTGTTGCGCGAAATGCTGGACATCCTGCGCCAGTCGGGCCAGAAACCGGATGCACAGCATCTGGCGCACTGGTGGAAGCAGATTGAAGAATGGCGTGGCCACAACAGCCTGCTGTACACCCCGTCCACCGAGCTGATCAAGCCGCAGTACGTGGTGGAAAAGCTGTATGAAATCACCGGTGGCAAGGCCATCGTCGCCTCCGATGTGGGACAGCATCAGATGTGGGCGGCCCAGTATTACAAGTTCGACAGTCCGAAGCAGTGGCTGAATTCCGGCGGCTTGGGTACCATGGGCTTCGGTTTGCCTGCAGCCATGGGTGCGCAACTGGCCAATCCAGATGCAACCGTCGCCTGTATTACCGGCGAAGGCTCCATCCAGATGAATATCCAGGAGCTGTCCACCTGCAAGCAGTACCACACACCGGTCAAGATCGTGGCGCTCAACAACCGCTATCTGGGCATGGTGCGTCAGTGGCAGGAATTCTTCTACGGCACCCGGTATTCCGAGTCCTACATGGATGCGTTGCCGGATTTCGTAAAGGTGGCCGAGGCCTATGGCCACGTTGGCTTCAAGATCGAAAACCCGTCCGATGTCGAGCCGGTACTGCGCGAGGCCTTTGGCCCTGCTCTGAAGGAACGTCTGGTATTCCTGGACTTCCGTACCGATCAATCCGAGAACGTGTTCCCGATGATCCAGAATGGCAAGGGTCTGGACCAGATGGATTTGCCGCCGCACATGCGCGACGTCCAGCAGGTCCCCTTCGAGAACAACCGTGACTACGGCAATATGTGCTGAGGCGGACGGTATGAGACATATTCTTTCGATTTTGCTGGAAAACGAAGCGGGCGCACTGTCCCGCGTGGTGGGGCTGTTTTCGGCCCGGGCTTACAATATTGACTCACTGACGGTGTCGACTACCGAGGATCCGACACTGTCACGGATGACGATCGTCACGCATGGTTCCGACGAAGTCATCGAGCAGATCACCAAGCAGCTCAACAAGCTGATCGAGGTGGTCAAGGTGATAGACCTCAATGAATCCGAGCACATCGAACGCGAGATGATGCTGATCAAAGTGCGCGCTACCGGTAAAGACCGGGAGGAAATGAAGCGCATGGCGGATATTTTCCGCGGTCGCATCATTGATGTTACGGAAAAGACTTACACCATCGAGCTGACTGGTACGAGCGACAAGCTGGGGGCCTTTATCGAGGCCATCGACCGCGCAGTGATCCTGGAAACGGTCCGTACTGGCGCATCCGGCATTGGCCGTGGTGAACGGGTTCTGAAAATCTGATATATCTATACATCTGACGGCGGGCCACAGCGGTGGCCGCCCGGATAACAAGGGACAAAGCAAATGAAAGTGTATTACGACAAGGACGCGGATCTTTCCATCATCAAGGGTAAGAAAGTCGCCATCATCGGCTACGGCTCACAAGGCCATGCTCACGCCCAGAACCTGAAAGAGTCTGGCGTTGATGTGATCGTGGGTCTGCGCAAGGACGGCGCGTCCTGGAGCAAGGCCGAAGCTGCTGGCCACAAGGTGAAGGAAGTGGCCGAGGCGGTGAAGAAGGCCGATGTCGTGATGATTCTGCTGCCGGACGAATCGCAGCCGGACGTGTACCACAAGGAAATCGCCCCGAACATCAAGAAGGGCGCTGCCCTGGCTTTCGCTCACGGCTTCAACGTGCATTACAACCAGATCGTTCCGCGTGAAGATCTGGACGTGATCATGGTGGCTCCGAAAGGCCCGGGCCACACCGTGCGTTCCGAGTATGTGAAGGGTGGCGGCGTGCCGACCCTGATCGCCGTATACCAGGACAAGTCCGGCAAGGCCCGTGACGTGGCCCTGTCCTATGCTGCTGCCAACGGCGGTACCAAGGGTGGCGTGATCGAAACCAACTTCCGCGAAGAAACCGAAACCGACCTGTTCGGCGAACAGGCTGTACTGTGTGGCGGCGCGGTTGAACTGGTGAAGGCCGGTTTCGAAACCCTGACCGAAGCTGGTTACGCTCCGGAAATGGCTTACTTCGAGTGCCTGCACGAACTGAAGCTGATCGTCGACCTGATGTACGAAGGCGGCATCGCCAACATGAACTACTCCATCTCCAATAACGCGGAGTATGGCGAGTACGTGACTGGCCCGGAAGTGGTGACCTCCGCCACCAAGGAAGCCATGAAAAAGGCGCTGTACCGCATCCAGTCTGGCGAATACGCCAAGATGTTCATCCTGGAAGGCAAGACCAACTATCCGAGCATGACTGCCCGTCGTCGCCTGACCGCCGATCATCCGATCGAAAAGGTGGGTGCCGAACTGCGTGCCATGATGCCCTGGATTTCCAAGAACAAACTGGTCGACCAGTCCAAGAACTGATTTCGAAGTCAGTCAGTGTGCCAAAGCCGGGGAAACCCGGCTTTTTTCATTACTGAATAGCGGTCACGAGTGTGGCCGGACCGGTGCTTTTGCTGCCGGGGCCAGCTTGGATTAAAATCAGCGGCTCTGCGCGCATGCGCCCTTTGTCTAGATCGTCGACGTACTGACAGCCGGCCCGCGCCGGTATGTGCTCAGCGCCGTACCGATAGCTTCGCTTACGGATAACACCATGATCCATGACCCCGTTCCGGGTAAGCCGTCCCTGCGCCGTCAGGGTATTTACCTGCTGCCCAATTCCTTTACCCTGGCAGCCTTGTTTGCCGGTTTCTACGCCATCGTGCAGGCGATGAATCAGAATTTCCAGATTGCTGCCGTTGCTATTTTTGTTGCCATGATTCTGGATGGCATGGATGGCCGGGTAGCCCGGCTAACCCATAGCCAGAGTGCCTTTGGTGCCGAGTTTGACAGCCTGTCGGACATGGTGAGCTTTGGCGTCGCCCCCGCGCTGGTGGCCTATGAATGGCTGCTGAAAGACATGGGCAAGCTGGGCTGGATGGTGGCATTCATCCACTGTGCTGGCGCTGCGCTGCGCCTGGCGCGTTTCAACACCATGATAGGCAGCACCGACAAGCGCTGGTTTACCGGCCTGCCCAGCCCGGCGGCAGCGGCGCTGGTGGCGGGGCTGGTGTGGATCTGCCATGCCTATGACTACACCGCGCTGCCGGGGCTGAAGTGGGTATTGCTGGGCTTTACCGCTTTTTCCGGCATCACCATGGTGACCAATGTGAAGTTCTGGAGCTTCAAGGAAATCCATCTGCGCCGCCGTGTGCCTTTTGTCATGCTGCTGGCGCTGGTGGTGGGTTTGTTGCTGCTGATGTCGGAGCCGCCGCTGGTGCTGTTCGGCTTCTTTGTCTGCTATGCCTTGTCCGGTTATGTGATGGCTGGCTGGAGTCTGTTGCGACGCAAGCCGGCAGAGACGATCGCGCCCTGATTGTCCTTGTTGCGATCAAGCCCCGCTCCTGCCCTGGCAGCAGCGGGGCTTTTTCTTGGTGCTACTGTGTGATTGGACAAATTCGTCTGATATTTCTTATCGACTGGGTAGAAAACACCGGGTGGTAATGGCCGGGCTGGG
The DNA here is from genome assembly GCF_013911085.1 of Aquitalea aquatica. Lineage (GTDB taxonomy): Bacteria > Pseudomonadota > Gammaproteobacteria > Burkholderiales > Chromobacteriaceae > Aquitalea > Aquitalea aquatica. The sequence continues at coordinate 31,165 of NZ_JACERN010000010.1, read as the reverse complement.
CTTGGGTAAGCTGGCTTTTTGATCATTATTGGACTTTGTGTCTAATAATTGCAAATTTGACACACGCTCCGCCGAGTTTTTTACGAATGTTGCACTGCACGTTTGACGTTATGTCGTCCAATCGCTACATTGAATCAAAACTTGCTGCAGGAGCACAACATGCAATTGGACATTGAACGACTCATTGACGATCTGGGCGGCCCCGGTGCGGTGGCTGAAGGTCTGAGCCGGATTTTTCCCGATGAGCCGGTCAGCCGTGCAGCAGTCTACAAGTGGAGAGAACGCGGCAGCCTACCGCTGGCGCAGTTGAACAAGTTGGCGCAACTGGCGGCAAGCCAGGGCAAGAGATTCGATTTCAACGATTACCTGAACGCAGCCGGGACAGCAGCACAGGGACAAGGGAGAACATTCGACATGGGCGATCGTCTTTATATTTTTGATACCACCTTGCGTGATGGCGAACAGTCGCCGGGCGCTTCCATGACCAAGGAAGAAAAGATCCGCATCGCCCGCCAGCTGGAACGTCTGGGTGTCGATGTGATCGAGGCCGGCTTTGCCGCCGCCAGCCCGGGTGATGCCGATGCCATCCACGCCATTGCCGAGGTGATCAAGGATTCCACCGTCTGTAGCCTGGCCCGTGCCAATGAGCGCGATGTGCGTGCTGCTGGCGAAGCCATCAAGCCGGCCGCCCGTGGCCGTATCCATACCTTTATCGCCACCAGCCCCATCCATATGGAAAAGAAGCTGCGCATGACGCCGGACGAGGTGGTGGATGCTGCGGTAAAGGCCGTCAAGCTGGCGCGTGAATATACCGATGATGTCGAGTTTTCTGCCGAAGATGCCCTGCGTTCGGATATCGATTTCCTCGCCCGCATTTTTGGCGAAGTGATCAAGGCCGGTGCCACCACGCTGAACGTGCCGGATACCGTGGGCTACGCCGTGCCGCGTGCTACCGAGGCCTTCTTCCGCGAATTGATCAGCAAGACCGAAGGTGGCGACAAGGTGATCTGGTCGGCCCATTGCCACAACGATCTGGGCATGGCCGTGGCCAATAGCCTGGCTGCGGTATTGGGCGGTGCCCGTCAGGTGGAGTGCACCATCAATGGCCTGGGTGAACGAGCCGGTAATGCCGCGCTGGAAGAAATCGTCATGGCGGTGCGTACCCGCAAGGACATTTTCGCGGTGGATACCCGCGTCGATGCCACCCAGATCGTGCCGGCTTCCAAGCTGGTGTCCACGGTGACCGGCTATCCGGTGCAGCCGAACAAGGCCATCGTCGGTGCCAATGCCTTTGCTCACGAATCCGGCATCCATCAGGATGGCGTGCTCAAGCATCGCGAAACCTATGAAATCATGTCGGCAGAGAGCGTGGGCTGGAGTGCCAACCGCCTGACGCTGGGCAAATTGTCCGGTCGCAATGCCTTCAAGACCAAGCTGACCGATCTGGGCATCGTGCTGGACAGCGAAGAAGCGCTTAACGCCGCCTTTGCCCGCTTCAAGGATCTGGCCGACCGCAAGCGTGAAATCTTCGACGAAGACCTGCACGCACTGGTGTCGGACGAGCTGGTGGCTACCTTGCAGGAAGACTACAAATTCGTGTCGCTGAAGGTGAATACCGAAACCGGCGAAGCGCCGCAGGCCGCCATCGTGTTTGTTGAACATGGTGTGGAAAAGCGCTGCGAATCCAGTGGCTCCGGCCCGGTGGATGCTGCGTTCAAGGCCATCGAAAGCACGGTCAACAGCCAGGCCGAACTGGAACTGTACTCGGTGAATGCCATTACCAAGGGTACCGAGTCGCAGGGCGAAGTCACCGTACGGCTGGCCAAGGATGGCCGCGTGGTGAATGGCCAGGGCGCTGATACCGATGTAATTGTCGCCAGTGCCAAGGCTTACCTGTCAGCGCTCAACAAACTGAGCAACCGTCAGGAACGCGTCAAGGCGCAAGGCAATGTCTGATTAGCAATACCTGCCGGGCCAGCCCCGTGCTGCTTTACTGTCTGCCGGATTTTCCCATCCCGTTCCCGGCCGGCGGCAAGGCAGTCAGGGGCAAGCCCTGGCAAACCGGTTTCAGTCCACTCCGATATTGAAACCCTAAGGCTCACAAGGCCGCATCCATACAGCCCAGGCTCACAAGGCCAGCGTGGCAGATCGCCGACCCAGGAGGTCGGCGCCGCTGCGCTGGCGGGCTGGCCCCCGGTTTCCCGCATTGTCTTTTCCCGCGCTATCATCCAGCCTGCTTCATTGATGCAAGGCAAACTCACCATGGCTCAAGGCTTTTTCATTACCGGCACCGATACCGAAATCGGCAAAACCCATTCTGCCGTCGCCCTGCTGCGCCATTGGCAAGCACAGGGCCAGCGGGTATTGGCGATGAAGCCGGTGGCCTCCGGCTGCGAAGTGCTGGCCGACGGCAGCTGGCTGAACGACGATGTGGCACGGCTGGTGGCGGTGACCGGCCAGCAGGATCTGGACCTGATGAACCCCTATCGCTTTTTGCCGCCGGTTTCGCCGCATATCGCCGCACGCCAGGCCGGAGTGGAGATTGCGCTGGATACCATTGTCAGCCATTACCAGCAACTGGCGACGCAGGCGGACACCGTGCTGGTGGAAGCGGCTGGTGGCTGGCTCGCCCCGCTGGCCGAGGGTCTGTATATGGAAGACATGGCGCGGGCGCTGCAACTGCCGGTGATTCTGGTGGTGGGCATGCGGCTGGGTTGCATCAACCATGCCTTGCTGACGGTGCGGGCCATTCAGGCCTCAGGACTGACGCTGGCCGGCTGGGTGGCCAACCGGGTGGTGCCGCAGCAACTGGCCTATGCCGACAATCTGGCTACCCTGCAAGCAGCCATCGACGCGCCCTTGTTGCTGGAGCTGCCCTACGCGCCAGCCTGAACGGAGGGTTCCGGCTGGAGGCTGGCCAGCAACACGCTGCTCAGCGGCTGGAACAGCATGGCATCATCCGGGCCCAGCCTGTCCTGGGCCAGGCTCAGATCGCGGCCCAGATTGCGTAGCCGCCAGTTGATTTCCTCGGTCACCAGCAGGATTTCTAGCTGTAGATCCTCCTCCTGCCCCAGTGGCTGGTTGGCTTGCATGCCGGTGCTGAACAGCGAGCGCTGGATGGTATCAAACTGGCCCATGCAGCGGCCGAGCGCCGCCTGGCCGGCCACTGTCAGCGTTTCTTCCTGCAGATTGAGCAGCAGGTGGGTGATTTCGCCGATGCGCTTGAGCAGGGCGTGCAATGCCGCCATTGCCGGTGGTGGTGTCGGCGTGTTCGGCGCGTTCTTGCCCAGCTGTTTGAGCACGCGGTTCATCACCGCCACCGCCGGGCGGTGAAATTCACCGGGGATGATGCGCAGGGCAATATCCAGCCGTTGGCAGGAGTGGCTTTTCTGCAGCAGCCGGCAGCTAAGGTCGGCCACGGCGATCAGCTGGCCGGCAATACCCAGCTGTTTTTCCTTTTCCCGCCGCGGATAGCCGCTGCCGTCCAGCCGCTCGTGATGCTGCAGCATGGCCAGCGCAATCGCCTCCAACTGTGGGTGCTGCCCCAGTTGCAGCATCTGCCGATAAGCAATCAGCGGATGCACCATCCTTTGCCGCCAGGGGAGCGTCCCGGTCCCATTGGTGGCCGCGCTTGGCCGTCCGGCAGCCAGATACAGCTCACCGATATCGTGAAACAGCGCCGCCAGAGCGATTTGTTCCAGTAGTGCGCTGGATTGCCCGGTGCGCAGGGCCAGCCCCAGGCTGATCAGGCAGCACAGCAGGCCATGTTCCAGCAGTTGTTGTTCTTCCAGCATCGCCAGCAAGACGGTAAGTGCATGATTGAGAGGCAGATTTTCCAACACGGCCAGGCAGGCATGTCGATGTGCTGTTTTTTCCAGTAGCTGCAGCAGCAGTGGCTGACTGGCGAGCAGCTGGCTGCTTTTTTCTTTGAGCAGGCGCTGTGCAGAAAAATCGGGCAAAACCAGGCTGGATTCCAGCGGAGAGCGGAGCAATTGCTGTAGAAGTTGCTGGAAGTGTCGTGCTTGCAGGCGGCTGCCGCTGGTCAGCAGGATGCTGCCGTCGGGCGCGCTGATGGCATGCTCTACCACGATGGCCTGTCTGGCCAGCAGGCCGGACAGGGTGCGCAGAAAATGCGGATTGGCGCTGTACTGCGCACGGCTGGCATTGGACATGATGTTGGTTATCGTCTGGACTACTTGCGTTTTAGACCCACTGACAAAACCACCGCTGCTGCCTTGTGCCTCCAGGCCGTACTGCTTGTACTGTCTGCGGCGGCAGGCTTTGGATTGGGTTCTCTGCGAGCGTTTGTTAGAGGCTTTTAACCAAAATAGCTATCGCTTCATTCTCATTATTTGTCATCTCATTCCAATTACAAGTTTATGCATTAGAGATAATGATTCCCTTTTGCATTGCATCATGAAAGATTCTTGTTTTTATCTGGGGGTGGCCTAGCATTTCAAGCAGTTGCTGATGATTGTTATTGTCAGCACTTGAAAGGCCAGTATCGCAGCCGGCTGGCCAGAGAGGGGGGACCATGTCCTGCCGGTACATGCTGGGCAGTACCGCCGCCAGCAGTTTGTTCGCCAGCACAGCCATACAGGCCCAGGTCGCGGCCATTAATCTGCAAGCCCCCGCCACCTCGCTTGCCAGGCTGGAATACGATCTGCACAGCATGCTGCTGCTGGTGACCGGTGGCATCTTCCTGCTGGTACTGGCCGTCATGTTGTATGCCATCGTGCGTCATCGCAAATCGGCCGGCCACGCGGCCAAGCTCTTCCACGAGAACACCACGGTGGAAATCATCTGGACGATCATCCCGCTGCTGATCCTGCTGCTGATTGCCTGGCCGGCAACCCAGGCCGTGCTGAACCAGAAAAGCACGCGTGGCGAGGAGCTGACCATCAAGATCACCGGCTATCAGTGGAAGTGGCGCTACGACTATCTCGATGACAATTTCGGCTTCATGAGCCACCTAGCTACGCCGGCTGCCGCCATCGCCGGTACGGTGGCCAAGCCGGTGAATTATCTGCTGGAGGTGGATGAGCCGCTGGTGGTGCCTACCGGGCGCAAGGTGCGGCTGCTGCTGACTGCCAACGATGTCATCCACTCCTGGTGGGTGCCGCAGCTGGGCATCAAGCAGGATGCCATCCCCGGTTTTCTGCGTGATGCCTGGTTCATGGTGGACAGGCCCGGCATTTATCGCGGCCAGTGTTCCGAGCTGTGTGGCAAGGATCACGGCTTCATGCCCATTGTGGTGGATGCGCGTAGCCCGGAGGACTATGAACACTGGCGCGCTGCGCGGCTGAAGCAGGCGGCAGCCAGTGCTGACGACCCGGCGCGGGTATGGACGCTGGCGGCACTGCGCGAGCGTGGCGAGAAGGTGTATGGCCAGAACTGCATTCCCTGCCATCAGGCAAACGGCAAGGGCATCCCCGGCAGTTTCCCGGCGCTGGATGGTTCGCCCGTAGTCAATGGCGACAAGGCCGGCCATATCAATATCGTGCTCAATGGCAGCCAGAAAAACCCCGCGATGCAGGCCTGGGGCAAGCAATTGTCCGATACCGACATCGCGGCGGTCATCAGCTACGAGCGCAATGCCTGGGGCAATCACACCGGGCAACTGGTGCAGCCGGCCGAGATCAGGGCCGCCCGTACCGGTGCCGCATCCTGAGGAGGGCAGCATGGCTATTGCCGGTCTTGCCGCAGTACCGCAGCAGTCGCACCGGCCACATGGCTGGCGGCGCTGGCTGTTTGCCACCAATCACAAGGACATCGGTTCGCTGTATCTGTGGTTTGCCTTCTGCATGTTTCTGGTGGGCGGTGTACTGGCCCTGTGCATACGGGCCGAGCTGTTTCGCCCCGGCCTGCAGTTTTTCCAGCCGGAGTTGTTCAACCAGCTCACCACCCTGCATGGGCTGATCATGGTGTTCGGCGCCATCATGCCGGCCTTTACCGGCCTGGCCAACTGGATGCTGCCGCTGATGATAGGCGCGCCGGACATGGCGTTTGCCCGCATGAATAACTGGAGCTTCTGGCTGTTGCCACCGGCCATGGCCCTGCTGCTGCTGTCCTTTGTAGTGCCTGGCGGTGCGGCGGCGGCTGGTTGGACGCTGTACGCGCCCTTGTCGGTGCAACTGGGCATGGGCATGGATCTGACCATTTTTGCCATCCACATCCTGGGGGTCAGCTCCATCATGGGGGCCATCAATATCGTGGTCACCATCATCAATCTGCGGGCGCCCGGCATGGGCATGATGAAGATGCCGATGTTTGCCTGGGCCAGCCTGATCACCGCCTACCTCATCATCGCCGTCATGCCGGTGCTGGCCGGTGCGGTCACCATGGTGCTGACCGATCGCCACTTCGGCACGCATTTTTTCAATGCGGCCGGCGGGGGCGATCCCATCCTCTACCAGCATGTGTTCTGGTTTTTCGGCCATCCCGAGGTCTACATCATGGCCTTGCCGGCCTTCGGCATTGTCAGCCAGGTGATTCCCACCTTTGCCCGCAAGCCGCTGTTTGGCTACACCTCCATGGTGTATGCCACCAGCTCCATCGGCGTGCTGTCCTTCATGGTGTGGGCGCACCACATGTTTGTCACCGGCATGCCGGCTACCGCCCAGCTGTTTTTCATGTACGCCACCATGCTGATCGCCGTGCCCACCGGGGTGAAGGTATTCAACTGGATAGCCACCATGTGGGAGGGCAGCATGAGCTTTGAAACCCCCATGCTGTTTGCCATCGGCTTCATCCTGCTGTTCACCATTGGCGGGCTGTCCGGGGTGACGCTGAGCGTGGCTGCGGTAGATGTGCAGCTGCATGGCAGCTATTACGTGGTGGCGCATTTTCATTACGTGCTGGTGGCCGGAGCCCTGTTCAGCCTGTTTTCCGCCGTGTATTACTGGTTTCCCAAGATGACCGGACGCATGTATGTGGAGCGGCTGGGCCAGCTGCATTTCTGGTGGTCGCTGCTGTGGTTCAACGTCACCTTCTTTCCCATGCATTTTCTTGGCCTGGCCGGCATGCCTCGGCGCATTCCCGACTACGCACTGCAATTTACCCAGTTCAACCAGATCGCCAGCGTCGGTGCCTTCATGTTCGGCCTGGGCCAGCTGATTTTCCTGGTGAACATCCTGTACTCGCTGAGTCATGGCAAAACGGCTGCCCAGCAGCCGTGGGAGGGGGGCAATACCCTGGAGTGGCGGCTGCCCACGCCCGCGCCGTATCACAGCTTCAGCGAGGCTCCACAGCTGGACGTGGCAGAAAACGGCGTGGTGGTCGCCATGCAGGGCGGCAAGCACGGCTAGCGCGGGAGACAGCCATGGCCAGCGGTATGCGGGCAGCCAATCTCACCTTGTTGCGTAGGTTGCTGCTGCTGGTGTTGCTGATGTTCGGTTTTGCCTGGGGGCTGGTGCCGCTGTACCGGGTGATTTGCGAGGTGACCGGTCTGAACCGGGTGGTGGTGGCCGATGCCATGCCGGGCAGGGATGGGGCGCAGGTCGCGGCACGGCCGGTGGTGCTGCAACTGGATGCCATGGTGCAGCCGGGCCTGCCCTGGCAGGTAAGGCCGCTGCAGTCGCGGCTGCAGGTGAAAACCGGGCAGTTCATCCAGCTGCAGTACGAGCTGCGCAATAACAGCCGGCAGCAGGTGGTGGGGCAGGCGATTCCGCGTTATTTGCCGGCCGAAGCGGCGGCTTATGTCAAGAAGCTGGAGTGCTTCTGTTTTCGCCAGCAAGTGTTTCTGCCGGGTGAGACACGGCGTTTCCCGGTGGTGCTGGTGATAGACCGGACGCTGCCGGCAGCAATAGACAGCATCACCCTGTCGTACAGCGTGTTCGATGTACCGCAGGGGGAGGGCAGGCCATGAGCTGGTGGCGTGGTGTGCTGGCGGTACTGGCGGCGTTTGCCGGCATCCGCCGTCAGCAGGCGGCACAGCAAGACGGGCGTTTGCGGCCGCTGCAGCTGATTGCCACTGCCTTGTTGCTGGTGCTGGCGCTGATCTGCGCGCTGCTGCTACTGGTGAACTGGATCAGCCATTGAGGAGAACATCATGGCGCTACTGGATGAGCATGGGCAGGCACATTATTTTGTCCCCGCACCATCGCACTGGCCGGTGCTGGGGGCGGTGGCATTGTTCTGCCTGGGACTGGGGGCGGCTTTCGCCGTCAACGGCATGCTGCTGGGCTGGTGGGTATTGGCGCTGGGTGGGCTGATCCTGCTGCGCATGTTGTTCGGCTGGTTTGGCGATGTCATCGGCGAGAGCGTGGGTGGCCGCTATCACGGGCAGGAGGCGCTGTCCTTCCGCTGGGGCATGGGCTGGTTCATTTTTTCCGAAGTCATGCTGTTTGGCGCATTCTTCGCCGCACTGTTCTGGGTGCGCCAGGTGGCACTGCCGACGCTGGGCAGCCTGGATTACAAATTGCTGTATCCGGATTTTTCCGCCAGTTGGCCATTGCAGACCGCCCCGGCAGCGGGGCCAGCGTATCAGGCCATGGAAGCCTGGGGGCTGCCGGCGCTCAATACGCTGATCCTGCTATCTTCCGCGGTCAGCCTGACCTGGGCGCACTGGGGCCTGCTACTGGGGCGACGGGCACAGCTGAAGCTGGGCCTGCTCATCACCATTGTGCTGGGGCTGGGTTTTCTCTGTTTGCAGGCCATCGAATACCACCATGCCTGGACGGCACAGCAGCTGACATTATCGGCCGGGGGCTACGGCATGACCTTCTACATGCTGACCGGCCTGCATGGTCTGCATGTCTTGCTGGGCAGTGCCATCCTGCTGGTGGTGTGGTTGCGGGTGCTGCGCGGGCACTTCGACCAGCAACACCATTTCGCTTTCGAGGCGGCTGCCTGGTATTGGCATTTTGTCGATGTGGTGTGGCTGCTGCTGTTTGTCTTCGTCTACTGCCTGTAGCCGCAGCCAGCCTAGCTGGGCTGATGCGGCCGCCACCAGCCAAACAGCACCCCCAGCAACAGCAGGATGAACAGACCAATGGACAAGCCAAGCCGCAGGGTCAGCGAACGGATCAGCCGCTGTGAGCCGGACTCGGCCTTGAGCAGGCCCGATAGCCCCCAGAACAGGGCCAGCACGATGCAGGCAAGCAAAAAGACGATGACGATTTTCATGGCTGAGCCCCCCGGTGCTGCTGCGCCTGCAAAAACATGCTTTCAGTCTAGTGGCAAAAAGCGCAATCGTGGGCTTCTGTTGCTATGTGTGTTGTTACCTTTTGTATTGGCCTGCTGGCAGGTGTTGCGCGGCATGGACGCATGGCAGCGTGAACAGGCGCTGGCACGGGCAGCCAGTCAGCCGGCGCAGTCGTGGTCTGCGATGCCGCTGACCCAGGCTCCGGACTATTCCCGCCGCAGCGTGGCAGGGGCCCGCCCGCTGGGGGCGGTGATCCAGCTGGGCAACAGCCTGCGGGACGAGCAGCCGGGGGCCAGGCTGCTGCTGCCGGTGCGGCTGGCAGATGACAGCATGCTGCTACTCGACCTGGGTTGGCTGGCTGATTCCCGCCCGCAGCCCTCCTTGCCGCTGCCACTGCTATTCAGTGGGCAATGGCTGCCGTGGCATGGGCGCTGGACCTTGCCCGGCGCGCGGTCGGGCATTGCCGGCCGGGTGGATGAGGTTGCCGTGGCCAGCTTGCCGCAGGTGTATCCGGGCCGCTGGCGCCAGGGCATGCTGGTGTTGCAGCCCGCGCTGCCCGGTTTGCAGCCGTGGCCGTTGCAGCCACCCCTGTCGGCGCAGCGACATTTTGCCTATGCCCTGCAATGGGCGGTGCTGGCGCTATGCCTGCTGCTATTGCTGCGGCCATGGCAATGGAGAGGAAGACCGCGATGAACCCGGGACGCTACAGCCGGCTGGTGTTGCTGCTGATCTTGCTGCTCTGTCTGCTGCCGCTGCTGGCGGCTTGGTTCAGTTATCGCTACTGGCCGCCGGCAGGGGGCAACAGCGCTGGAGAATTGCTGCCGACCCAGCCCTTTGCCGCTGCCAGCCGGGCGGACTGGCCCGGTAAGCGCTGGGTGCTGGCCGGGCAGTTTCAGGGGCGTTGCGAGCAGGCCTGCCAGCAGCGTCTGTTCACCATGCGACAGATTCATCTGGCCCAGGGCGAAGCTGCCGGCCGCTTGCGTCGGGTGCTGTTGTACAGCGCCGCCGCACCGGCTGCGGCAGAGGGCTTTGTGCAGCTGGCGGTGGCGAGCGACCGGTTACCGGCCCGAGCCGACGGTTTTTACCTGATCGACCCGCTGGGCAACCAGGTGCTGTTTTACCCGGATGCACTGCGTCCGGACAAGATCATCAAGGAAGTGCAACAACTGATGAAGGTTAACAACGGCTTGGGATGATGCCGTGCAGCTGCCGGCGTTGCGCGCTGGCAAGGAGGCCGCAATGAAAAAACTGGCCTGGCTGGCCCTGTTGCTGGCCTGTGTGGTCCTGCCGCTGGGGGCGTATGTGCGTTTGTCGGATGCCGGCCTCGGCTGTCCGGATTGGCCGGGTTGCTATGGCCGGCTCAGTCCGGCGCATGCCGCCGCGGCCATCGAGCAGGCCATGCAGCTGCAGCCGGATGGCCCGGTCAGCCCGGACAAGGCCTGGAAGGAAATGCTGCATCGCTATCTGGCGGGCAGTTTGGGCTTGTTGATCCTGTGGCAGGCGCTGCAAGCCTGGTGCAGCGGCCGGCAGCGGCGTATCGCCGGCCTGCTGCTGCTTTTTTTGGCCTTGCAGGCAGTATTGGGCATGTTGACGGTCACCATGCGCCTGCAGCCGCTGGTGGTCACCGCCCATCTGCTATTGGGCATGAGCCTGCTGGCCTTGTTGCTGTGGCAGGCAGCTGGCAGCCGCTGGCCGGGCGTGCGGGTGAGGGCTGGCCAGCGCAGGCTGGCCTGGCTGTTGCTGTTATCGGTGGCCGGGCAGATTGCTTTGGGCGGCTGGGTGTCGTCCCATCAGGCGGCGCTGGCCTGCCAGGGTTTTCCCAGCTGCAACGGCAGTTGGTGGCCATCATCTCTGGCTGACGCTTTTGTATTGCAAAGCGGAGCCTTACCCATGGCCAGCCTGGTAGCCATGCACTGGCTGCACCGACTGGGTGCGCTGGTGGTGATGCTGGTGCTCGGCCTGCTGTACTGGCGTTTGTGGTCGATACCCGGTCTGCGTCGTCAATTGCTGTTGCTGCTGGCGGTAGGCTTGCTGCAGCCTATGCTGGGCGTGGCCAATGTGCTGTGGCTGCACCCCTTGCCCTTGGCGCTGGCCCACCATGCCGGGGCCATGCTGCTGCTGGCGAGCAGCTGCATGCTGCTGTGCCGGCTGCAGGTGCCGGCCGCTTATCGGCCCTTGCGTCAGCACTGGCTGGGCTGGCAGAGCCGCAGCAGTCCAGTCCAGCCCTGGCGCGGTGGCATGTTGTCGCGCCGGCAGGAAAACGGGCGAGAGGGAAGCAGGCCATGTCTGCCAGTGTGAGACTGCAAGCCGGCTATGCGCATGCGCTGGCCATGTTGCAACTGGCCAAGCCGCGCGTGGTGGCGCTGATCGTGTTCTGCGCCGTGATCGGCATGTTGCTGTCGCAGCCAGCGTTGCCGGCGCTGCGGCTGTTATTGCCGGCCACCCTGGGTATTGCGCTGATGGCCGGCGCGGCGGCGATGCTCAACTGCCTGCTGGAGCGTGCGCTGGATGCCCGCATGCTGCGTACCGCCTGGCGTGCCACGGCGCGGGGCAGCGCCGGGCGCGGCGAAACCCTGCTGCTGGCGGTGCTGCTGGGCGCTGTTGGCATGCTGCTGCTGTGGGGCTGGGTCAATGCGCTGACCGCCTGGCTGACGCTGGCCACCCTGCTGGGCTATGCGCTGGTGTATACCCTGCTGCTGAAACCGTACACCCCGCAAAACATCGTCATCGGCGGCATCAGCGGGGCCATGCCGCCACTGCTGGGCTGGACGGCGATGACCGGGCAGGTCAGCCCGCATGCGCTGTTGCTGCTGCTGATCATCTACACTTGGACGCCGCCGCATTTCTGGGCGCTGGCGCTATACCGGCGTGCCGACTATGCCCGCGCCGGCCTGCCCATGCTGCCGCTGACGCATGGCCAGGATTTCACCACCTTGTCCATTCTGCTGTACACCCTGCTGCTGACCGCCGTCACCCTGTTGCCGGTGGCGCTGGGCGTGGCCGGCTGGCTGTATCTGCTGGCCGCCCTGGCACTGGACGGACGCTTCTTGTTTCTTGCTGTGCAACTGCATCGTCAGTATGCTGACGCCTTGGCTCGCCGCACCTTTTCCTGGTCGATCTGGTATCTGACCTGGCTGTTTGCCGCGATGTTGTCCGATCATTATTGTCTGCTACCGGTTTCCTGATGCGCCATCTGCTACGTTTGCTCTCCCTGTTCATTCTGTTTGCCGCACTGACTGCCTGCGCGCCGCCAGCGGCCCCCAAGCTGGATCTCAACGGCACGGATATGAGCGATACCCAGCTGGGCGGCGATTTCAGCCTGACCGACCACCTGGGCCAGCCGCGCAAGCTGTCTGACTTCTCTGGCAAGGTGGTCGCGCTGTTCTTCGGCTATACCCATTGTCCGGATGTCTGCCCCACCACCATGCTGGAATACGCCACAGTCATGAAGAAACTGGGGCCGGACGCTGACAAGGTGCAGGTCCTGTTTGTCACGGTCGACCCGGAACGCGATACCACGGCGGTACTGGCCGGCTATGTGCCGCACTTCGACCCCCGTTTTGTCGGCCTGACCGGCAGCGCGGCGCAGATCGAGCAGGTCAAGTCGGCCTACAAGGTGGTGGCACAGAAAGTGGCGGTGCCGGGTGGCGCTTACACGGTAGACCACAGTGCCGGCTCTTATCTGTTCGACAAAAGCGGAAAATTACGGGTTTATGAGGCTTATGCCACGCCGGCAGACAGCCTGACTCATGATATTCGTCAGCTGTTACGCTAGAATTCAGGCAATCACCCAACTTTGACTGCGGAAAGAAGCGCCCATCGTGAGCGAAGACAACAACCCCGGTATGCTGCACAGCAACCATGCCCAGCCCGATCTGACCAGGTATATCCTGGCCACCCCGGTTGAGGTCGTGCATCATCTGGCGTCTATCGCCAGGTCCGGGCATATGGTGACGGTATTTTCCAACAAGGGAAAAACCTTCATTCTCACCCGCTTTCTGGAGGTGGATGCCAAGCGTGGTGTGCTGTTGCTGGACTGGGGTGCGGATCCGGCCACCAATGAACAACTGCTCGCCAGCGAACGCAATGTGTTTGTCTGCTCGCCAGACGGGGTAAAGACCCAGTTTGTCACCACCGCCGCCCGCAAGGTGATGCTGGATAGCGGCCCGGCTTTCGAGGTGGACCTGCCCGAGCAGGTGATCAAGCTGCAACGGCGCGAGTTTTTCCGCATCCAGACCCCGGTCAGCAATCCGGTTAGCTGCCATGTGGCCGATTATCCTGGCCGGCCGCTGGATCTGGTGCTGTTCGACATCAGCCTGGGGGGCTGCAGCCTGTGGCTGCCGGCACCACATGCGCCCGGTTTTGATCTGGGCCAGAAATACCAGAATTGTTCATTCGAATTGAAACCGCTGGGCAGCTTGCGGGTGGGTATCGAAATCCGCCACCGCCTGACTACCCAGCTGCGCAACGGCAATGAAGCCGTCCGTGCCGGTTGCGCCTTTCTCAATATGACTCCGTCGTCGGAAACGCTGGTGCAGCGTTATGTCGGCCAGCTGGAGCGCGAACGGCGCGCCCTGGTCGGCTGATGATGGTTTCTCTTCTTTTCCCTATTGCCTGCTTAATATCATGACCCTGACTATTGCCCTGTCCAAAGGGCGCATCTTTGAAGAAACCCTGCCCCTGCTGGCCGCCGCCGGCATCGTTCCGGCGGAAGATCCGGAATCCTCGCGCAAGCTCATCATCGAGACCAATCATGCAGATGTGCGGCTGGTGATTGTAAGAGCCTCGGATGTCCCCACCTATGTACAGTACGGCGCTGCCGATCTGGGCATTGCCGGCCGCGATGTGCTGATCGAACACGGTGGCGATGGCCTGTACCAGCCGCTGGACCTGAATATTGCCAAGTGCAAGATGATGGTGGCGGTGGAAAACGGCTTCGACTACCAGAACGCCGTGCGCCAGGGTGCCCGGCTGAAAATCGCCACCAAGTATCCCAAGATCGCGCGCGAGCATTTTGCCGCCAAGGGCGTGCATGTGGACATCATCAAGCTGTATGGCTCGATGGAGCTGGCACCGCTGGTCGGTCTGGCCGATGCCATCGTCGATCTGGTGTCCACCGGTGGCACGTTGCGCGCCAACAATCTGGTGGCGGTCGAACACATCATCGACATCAGCTCGCGGCTGGTGGTGAACCAGGCTGCGCTCAAACTCAAATACGACCGCATCCAGCCAGTGCTGGATGCCTTTGTCTCTGCCGTGCCGGCATAAGGCAGGAACGGAATCCCATGCTGAAACTGTCTTCTACCCAAGCTGATTTCCAGCAGCAATTGCAAGCCCTGCTGGCTTTTGAAACCGCGCAGGACCCGGCGGTGGATAGCGCCGTGGCCGCCATCTGTGATGATGTCAAAACACGTGGCGATGCCGCCGTGCTGGAATACACCAACCGCTTTGACCGCATGCAGGCAGCCTCCATGGCTGATCTCACCTTGTCGCGCGAACAGCTGGAAGCCGCCTGGCACCGTTTGCCGGCCGAGGTGCAACAGGCACTGAGCGCCGCTGCCGAACGCGTGCGCCGCTACCACGAAAAGCAGCTGGCCCACTCCTGGAGCTACGAAGACGAAGACGGCACGCTGCTGGGGCAGCAGGTGACGCCGCTGGACCGCGTCGGCATCTATGTGCCGGGCGGCAAGGCCGCCTATCCCAGCTCGGTGCTGATGAATGCCATGCCGGCTAAGGTGGCGGGTGTCGCTGAAATCATCATGGTGGTGCCCACCCCGCAGGGTGAGCGCAATGATCTGGTGTTGGCTGCCGCCTTCATCGCCGGTGTGGACAAGGTGTTCACCTGTGGTGGCGCGCAGGCCGTGGCCGCGCTGGCTTATGGCACGGCCACCATTCCGCAGGTGGACAAGATCACCGGGCCGGGCAATGCCTATGTGGCTGCCGCCAAGCGCCGCGTGTTCGGCGTGGTGGGTATCGACATGGTGGCCGGCCCCTCCGAAATCCTGGTGATTTGTGATGGCAACACCCCGGCCGACTGGATTGCCATGGACCTGTTCAGCCAGGCCGAGCACGACGAAATCGCCCAGGCCATCCTGCTGTGCCCGTCGGCCGAATACATTGCCGAAGTGGAAGCCAGCATCGAAAAGCTGCTGCCGACCATGCCGCGCCGCGCCATCATTGAAGCCAGCCTGGGCAACCGTGGCGCGCTGATCCAGGTGCGTGATCTGGCCGAAGCCTGCGAGATTGCCAACTACATTGCGCCTGAGCATCTGGAATTGTCGGTGAGCGAGCCGGAACAGCAACTGCCGCTGTTGCGTCACGCCGGTGCCATCTTCATGGGCCGTTTCACCTCGGAAAGCCTGGGCGACTACTGTGCCGGCCCAAACCACGTGTTGCCGACCAGTCGCACCGCGCGTTTTGCCAGCCCGCTGGGGGTGTACGACTTCCAGAAGCGTTCCAGTCTGATCCGCGTTTCTGCGGCAGGAGCACAGAAGCTGGGTAAGATTGCCAGCGTGCTGGCACATGGCGAAGGCCTCACCGCCCACGCCCGTGCTGCCGAGCTGCGCCTGGAGTCCTGAGGCTATCAAGCTAAGCCCTTCCGAACAGGGCCAGACAGCGTCTGGCCCTGTTTCTGCCATTATCGCCGCAGGATCTGCGTGGCATGCCGGGTAGCCCAAACCGGCCGAACACGGTAGGATAGCCACCTGCTGCGTTGTCCCGACAACGCCCCCTGTTGACCTGCATGGCTGGCCTGGTCGCCATGACCGCCACCGCCCTATCGTGATGACATTGACTGCCAAGCAACTGGTCCGTCCGGAAATAACCGGAATCAAGGCCTACCATGTACCTGACGCCGCCGGCCTGCTCAAGCTGGACGCCATGGAGAACCCGTACGCCTTGCCGGCCGTACTGCGCGCCGAACTGGGGCAATGCCTGGCCGATGTCGCCATCAACCGCTATCCCGATCCGCATGGCGGTGGCCTCAAGGAAGAACTCAAGGCCGCTTTTGCTATTCCGGCCGCGGCCAGTGTGCTCTTGGGCAATGGCTCGGACGAAATCATCACCCTGATTGCCCAGGCGCTGGCCCGGCCCGGTGCGGTGATGCTGGCGCTGGAGCCATCCTTCGTCATGTACCGCATGAACGCGCTGTTCTCCGGCCTGCAGTATGTGGGTGTGCCGCTGCATGCCGATTTCAGCCTTGATCTGCCGGCCCTGCTCGAGGCGATTGCCCGCCATCAGCCGGCGGTGGTGTTTCTGTCCTACCCGAATAATCCTACCGGCCCACAGTTCGCCCGCGAGCAAGTGCTGGCCGTGCTGGATGCCGCACCGGGCCTGGTGGTGGTGGATGAGGCCTATCAGGCCTTTGCCAGCGACAGTCTGATGGAGCTGGCGGGTAGCCAGCCGAATCTGCTGGTGATGCGCACCCTGTCCAAACTCGGCCTGGCCGGCCTGCGTCTGGGCTATGCCGCAGGCTGCGCCGAATGGATAGAAGAGCTGGACAAGGTCCGCCCGCCCTACAACATCAATGTGCTGACCCAGGCCGCTGCCCGTTTCGCGCTGCGCCACCTGGACGTGTTCATGCAGCAGGCGCAAACCCTGCGCGACGAACGCCAGCGCCTGTTACGGGCCCTGCGCCAGTTTGCAGCGACTACCGTTTTTGATTCGCAAGCCAATTTCATCACGCTACGGGTGCCGGATGCCGGTGAGCTGTTTGCATGGCTGAAGAAAAATGGCATCCTGATCAAGAACTTGCATGGCAGCCACCCGCTGCTCGACAACTGCCTGCGCCTGACTGTGGGCAGCCCGGAAGAAAACACGGCCGTGCTTGCCGCACTGGACCGCTACTTTGCCTGAAATCATGAGAACCGCATCCGTTACCCGCAATACCCTGGAAACCCAGATCACCGTCACCATCAATCTGGATGGTAATGGCCGCAGCCATTTCGATACCGGCGTGCCTTTTCTCGACCACATGATGGACCAGATCGCCCGCCACGGCCTGATCGACCTGGACATCGTTGCCAAGGGTGACCTGCACATCGATGCCCACCACACAGTGGAAGACATCGGCATCACCTTGGGCCAGGCTTTTGCCAAGGCCATTGGCGACAAAAAAGGCATCCGCCGTTACGGCCATGCCTATGTGCCGCTGGACGAAGCGCTCAGCCGCGTGGTGATCGACCTCTCCGGCCGCCCCGGCCTGGTGTACAACGTCGATTACACCCGCGCCAGCATCGGCCAGTTTGATGTTGATCTGTTCTCCGAGTTTTTCCATGGCTTCGTCAACCACAGCATGGTGACGCTGCACATCGACAATCTGCGCGGTGTGAACAGCCATCACCAGGCCGAAACCATCTTCAAGGCCTTTGGCCGCGCACTGCGCATGGCCTGTGAAGTGGACGAACGCATGGGTGGTGCCACACCGTCCACCAAGGGTACGCTGACGGCCTGAGCCGCAGGCCATCTCCACCTGAACAGTTAGGGGCATGATGAAAGTCGCAGTAATCGACTATGGCATGGGCAATCTGCACTCGGTGCTGAAATCCATCCAGGCAGTCAATGAGACGGGGGCGGATATTTTCCTCAGCCGCGACCCGGAAGCCATCGTCAAGGCAGACAAGGTGGTGTTTCCCGGCCAGGGTGCCATGCCGGACTGCATGCGCGAGCTGAACAGCTACGGTCTGGCCGAAGCCGTACGTGAAACCACGCAGACCAAGCCGTTTTTTGGCATCTGCGTGGGTGCCCAGTTGCTTTTCCAGCACAGTGAAGAAGGCGATACGCCCGGACTTGGCTTGTTTCCGGGCAATGTGGTCCGTTTTTCGGCTAACCTGACTGACGCCGCTGGCGAGCGCCTGAAGGTGCCGCACATGGGCTGGAACCGCGTTTACCAGACTGTATCCCATCCGCTGTTTGCCGGGATCGAGGATGGTGAGCGTTTCTATTTTGTCCACAGTTACCATTTCGCCCCGGCTGATGCAGCGCTGACGCTGGCGGAAAGTGAGTACCCGGACAGGTTTTCCTGTATCGTCGGGCGTGGCAATATCTTTGCGACGCAATTTCATACCGAAAAGAGCCACCGTGCCGGACTTCAGATGATGAAGAACTTCCTGGCATGGGACGGCAGTGTTTAACTTACGTTGATCTAGCACCATGCTGCTTATACCCGCTATCGACCTCAAGGATGGTCAATGCGTACGCCTGAAACAAGGCGTTATGGACGATGCCACCGTGTTTTCTGACGATCCGGTCAAGGTGGCCACTCACTGGCGAGACCAGGGAGCCCGTCGTCTGCATCTGGTTGACCTGAACGGTGCCTTTGCCGGCAAACCCAAGAACCTGAACATCATCCGCTCCATCCTGCAGGAAGTGGGCGATGACATGCCGGTTCAACTGGGTGGCGGCATTCGCGATCTGGACACCATCGAAAAATACCTCGACATGGGCCTGTCCTACGTCATCATCGGGACGGCGGCGGTGAAAACCCCCGGTTTCCTGCATGATGCCTGCGATGCCTTCCCCGGTCAGGTGATTGTCGGCCTGGATGCCAAGGATGGCATGGTTGCCATCGATGGCTGGGCCAAGATCACCAATCACAATGTGATTGACCTGGCCAAGCGCTTCGAGGACTACGGCGTCAATTCGGTGATCTACACCGACATCGGCCGCGACGGCATGATGAACGGCGTCAATATCGAAGCCACCGTCAAGCTGGCACAGGCACTAACCATCCCGGTCATCGCCTCTGGCGGCCTGACCAATCTGGATGATGTGCGCAATCTGTGCGCGGTGGAAGACGAAGGCATCGAAGGCGCCATCACCGGACGGGCCATCTACGAGGGCAGCATTGATTTCGCTGCCGCACAGACGCTGGCCGACTCACTGTCCGAGGCCTGATCCTGCCTTAAACCCCAGCTTGGCCGAAGACTCTTCGGCCAAGCTTTTTTTGTGTCGTGAACATGACTCTGGCCAAACGCATTATTCCCTGCCTGGACGTGACTGCCGGTCGCGTCGTCAAGGGCGTCAACTTTGTCGGGCTGCGCGATGCCGGCGACCCGGTGGAAATCGCCCGTCGCTACAACGAGCAGGGTGCGGACGAACTTACCTTCCTGGACATTACCGCCAGCTCTGACGACCGTGATCTGATCCTGCATGTGATCGAATCGGTAGCCGAGCAGGTGTTCATCCCGCTGACGGTGGGTGGTGGCGTGCGCAAGGTGGAAGACATCCGCCGCCTGCTCAATGCCGGTGCTGACAAGGTGAGCATCAATACCGCCGCCGTGACCAATCCGGATCTGGTGCGAGAAGCTGCTGCCAAGTTTGGCAGCCAGTGCATCGTGGTGGCGGTGGATGCCAAGGCGGTGACCCCGGAAAACGACCGCTGGGAAGTGTTTACCCATGGCGGGCGCAACCGTACCGGCATCGATGCAGTCGAGTGGGCGCAAAAAATGCAGGAATACGGTGCCGGGGAAATCCTGCTCACCAGCATGGACCGCGACGGCACCAAGATCGGCTTCAATCTGCCGCTGACCCGTGCCGTGTCCGAAGGGGTGGGCATTCCGGTGATTGCCTCTGGCGGCGTGGGCAATCTGCAGCATCTGGTGGATGGTGTGAAGCTGGGCAAGGCGGATGCCGTGCTGGCCGCCAGCATTTTCCACTTCAGTGAATACACCGTGCGCGAGGCCAAAGAGGCCATGCGTGATGCGGGCATCGAGGTGCGGCTATGAGCAACTGGCTGGATGAAGTCAAATGGGATGCCCAGGGCCTGGTGACCGCCATTGCCCAGGACAGTGCCACTGGCCGTGTGCTGATGGTGGCCTGGATGAACCGGGAAAGCCTGCAACTGACCGCTGACACCGGCATTGCCCACTACTGGAGCCGTTCGCGCCAGAAACTGTGGAAAAAGGGTGAGGAGTCCGGCCACTTGCAAACCGTGCAGGAGCTGCGACTGGACTGTGACGGCGATGTGATCGTGATGCAGATCCAGCAAGCCGGTGGCATTGCCTGCCATACCGGTCGCGAAAGCTGCTTCTATCGCCGTTTTGAACAGGGCGGCTGGACGGTGGTGGATGCCGTGCTCAAAGACCCGGATGCCATCTACCAGCACAAGCATTGAGTTGCGCCGCATCAAACCGCGCTCAGCCACGGCCGCTACAATGGCAGCCCATGCCAAGCGCTAACGGCCGATGTCCGAATCGGCCTATACTTGCCGAATTCCCAGTATGCAAAGGTGAAGCATCATGACCTTCGATGTGCTCAAGACGGTTGCCGATACGCTGGAAGCCCGCCGTGAAGCGAGCCCCCAGTCCTCTTATGTCGCCTCGCTGTTTCACAAGGGCGAAGACGCCATTCTGAAAAAAGTGGCAGAAGAAGCCGCCGAAACCCTGATGGCCTCCAAGGACAAGGACAAGCTGCATCTGGTGCGCGAAGTGGCTGACCTGTGGTTTCACACCATGGTCTTGCTGGCTTATCATGGCCTGCGCCCGGAAGATGTGCTGATGGAGCTGCATCGCCGCGAGGGCATTTCCGGCATCGACGAAAAAGCCTCCCGTCCTTCCTGAACCCTTCGTACAGGACCAAGTAATGAGTGACTGCATTTTCTGCAAGATCGCCGCAGGGGACATCCCTTGCAACAAGATTTACGAAGACGCCGATGTCGTCGCCTTTCATGACATCCGCCCGATTGCGCCGGTGCATTTCCTGATCATTCCCAAGTTGCATGTGGCCTCGCTGGCCGACTGTGGCCCGGAGCACGAAGCCTTGCTGGGCCGCATCATGGGTCTGGTGCCGAAGCTGGCAGCAGAGCAGGGCATGAGCGCCGGCTTCAAGACCGGCATCAATACCGGGCGTGGCGGCGGCCAGGAAGTGTTCCACCTGCATGTGCATGTTTTCGGCCACAAGGGCTGAACGGTTTTGATGGTGCGCCGCTTGTCGGCGCGCCAGACTATTTGGAAAGGAAGTGGCAATGGGTTCTTTCAGTATCTGGCACTGGCTGGTGGTGCTGTTGATCGTGGTGCTGATTTTCGGCACCAAAAAACTGAAAAACGTGGGTGAAGACCTGGGCGGCGCGGTGCGCGGCTTCAAGGAAGGCATGAAGGGCGAGAACGACAAGGCCGATAAGCCTGCCGAATCTGGCCGCATCATCGACAACGAATCCGACAAGAAATAACCCACAGGGCGCGCCGTGTTCGATATCAGTTTTGGTGAGATCCTCCTGATCGGCATCGTGGCCCTGGTGGTGCTGGGGCCGGAGCGGCTGCCCACCGTGGCCCGTACGCTGGGTGCGCTGGTGGCGCGGGCGCAGCGTTTCGTTGCCAGCGTCAAGGCCGACATCCATCAGCAGGCCAATCTGAGCGGGCTGGATGGCCTGCGCAACGATATCCAGGATGCGGCCAACAGCTTCAAGTCGCAGATGGAAAGCGAAGTGCAGGGCGTGCGCCAGGTGATGGCCGAGCAGTCCGCCCAGTTGCAACAGTTATCCGGTGAGGCCAGCGCTCCATTTGTGGAGGCCGAGCGCAGCATTCACGGCGCGCTTGATCTAGAAGCACCTGCCGCGCCGGCTGCCGTGGCGTCGGCCCTGGTGGTGGAAAACAGTGCGGCCGAACCGCCAGCGCGCGACGAAAACCAGCTCGACCTGTTTGATGATCCTCCTCCGGCTGCTGCGCAGCCTGCTACCGAATCCCGCCCTCACGCATGAACGAACAACCTCTGCTTGTCCACCTGCTGGAATTGCGTACACGGCTGGTGCGCGCGATTCTCGGCCTGCTGCTGGTGTTTCTCGGCCTGTTTCACTGGTCTGGAGACATCTACCATCTGCTGGCCAAGCCGCTGCTGGATGCGCTGCCCAATGGCGGCAGCATGATCGCCACCGAAGTTACCGCCACCTTTTTCGTGCCGATGAAGCTCACCATGCTGGTGGCCTTCCTCATCTCGCTGCCTAATACCCTGTATCAGATCTGGGCCTTTGTGGCCCCGGGGCTGTACAGCCATGAAAAGAAGCTGATCCTGCCCTTGGTGGTGGCCAGCGTGCTGCTGTTTTTGCTGGGGATGAGTTTTGCTTATTTCCTGGTGTTTCCGGTGGCATTTCACTTCTTTTCCATGATGACGCCCAGCGGGGTGAGCATGATGACGGACATCGACAAGTATTTGTCCTTCGTCATGGGCATGTTCCTGGCCTTTGGCGTCACCTTTGAAGTCCCCATCATCGTCATCGTGCTGGTGCGCATGGGAGTGGTGTCGGTGGCCAAGCTGCGCGAGGGCCGGCCTTATGTCATCGTCGGCGCCTTCGTGGTGGCTGCGGTGGTGACTCCCCCCGATGTCTTGTCGCAAACCATGCTGGCGGTGCCGCTGTGGTTGCTGTACGAAGTAGGCATCATCATGGCGGCATTCATGGCGCGTCCCGCGTCGGTCGAACCCGCCGGAAATCAGGAAAAATGAACCGCAAACTGTTTCACTATGGAGCCACCGCCAGTCTGGTGGCGCTGATTCTGCTGACCCTGGCCTGGGAGCTGTGGCTGGCACCGCTGCGGCCGGGTGGCTCGTTTCTGGCACTGAAAGCGGTGGTGCTGCTGGCCCCGCTGATGGGCATCCTGAAAGAGCGGCTGTATACCTATCAGTGGTCCAGCATGTTCATCCTGGCTTTCTTCACCGAAGGCATCATGCGCAGCTGGGCTGACCATGGCCTGTCGCAGACGCTGGCCTTGTGCGAGGTGGCCATCAGCGTACTGTTTTTTGCCTGTGTGCTGGGTTTTGCCCGTACTTTCAAACGCCCGGCACATTGAGTGCTTGCTGCGGTAATTGATCGAAAACCTGTCTTTAATGGCAGGTTTTTGTTTTTAGCGGCGGATTTAAATAAAGTGATGAAAGTCTGTAGAGAATTTTCTTGTTTTTTTAATCAATTATTTTAATTATTTGAAAGAATTTGCCGATATAAAAGCTTCCATTAGAATGTCGGCATTAACGGCGACCCGCTAAACAGCCGCCAACAACAAAAGCATAGTGAGGGCAGCGCATGCATTCCCCTTCCACGGAACCGCAACATAGCTCCATTCCCCTGCAGGCAACTCATCTGGACCCCTTGCTGGATTGCCTGTTCGCTCTGGCGCGTTCCTATGGCATCAATGCCACCCGTGAATCGCTGGTGGCCGGTATTCCCCTGATCAACAACCGGCTGAATCCCTCGATGTTTTCGCGCTCGGCGCGGCGCATCGGCCTGACTTCGCGCGTGGTGCGCCAGCCGCTGGACAAGCTGCGCGAGCAGCTGCTGCCGGCAGTGCTGCTGTTGCACGGCGACGAGGCCTGCATTCTGCGCGGCATCGACCGCGAAAGCGGCATGGCGCGGGTGAGTTTTGCCGAGCTGACCGAAGCGGAAACCAGCATCCCGCTGGCTGATCTGGCGGAGAAATATGCCGGTCTGGCTATTTTCGTGCGGCCACGCTTCAATTTTGAACGGCGGGCGCCCGAGCTGGGTGAAATCCGCTCGCGCCACTGGTTCTGGCAGACGGTTTACGGCGGCCTGCCGCTGTATCGCGATTCGATGATTGCCGCCTTGCTGATCAACCTGTTTGCGCTGGTCATTCCATTGGTGTCGATGAATGTCTACGACCGCGTGGTGCCAAACATGGCGACGGAAACGCTATGGGTACTGGCCATTGGCGGCCTCTTGGCGCTGATTTTCGACTTCCTGCTGAAGATGACCCGCGCTTATCTGATTGATCTGGCCAGCAAACGGGTGGATGTGACGCTGTCCAGCCTGATCATGGAACGGGTGCTGGGTATCCGCATGGAAGCGCGGCCGGCCTCGGTGGGGGCGTTTTCGTCCAATTTGCGTGCCTTTGAAACGGTGCGCGATTTCATCGCCTCGGCCTCCATCACCGCGCTGATCGACCTGCCTTTCGTGCTGATCTTCCTGCTGGCCATCCTGTGGGTGTCGCCGCTGCTGACCTTGCCGGTGGTAGTGGGTGGGGTGCTGATGATCGTGTTTGCCTTGCTGATCCAGGAAAAGATGAAGGAGCTGACCGAAGCCACCCTGCGTGCCTCGGCCCAGCGCAATGCGCAGCTGGTGGAGAATCTGGCCGGCCTGGAAACCATCAAGATCCTGGCGGCGGAAGGCCAGCAACAAGGGCGCTGGGAGCAGGGCACCTTGTATCTGGCCCAGGTGGGTGCGCGGCTGAAGCTGCTGGCGACCTCGGCCAATACCTTTGCCGGCTTCATCACCCAGCTGGTTTCCATTGTGATGCTGGTGCTGGGGGTGTACCAGATCATGGATGGCAATACCTCGCAGGGTGGGGTGATTGCGGCGGTGATGTTGTCTGGCCGTGCCATGGCACCGCTAGGCCAGCTGGTGGGGCTGCTGACCCAGTACCACAATGCCAAGACCTCGCTGTCTTCGCTGGATGGTTTCATGAAAATGCCGGTGGAACGCGAGCAGGATGCCAACTTCTTCCATCGCACCAGTTTTAAAGGTGAGATCGAGTTCCGCAATGTGTCCTTCAGCTACCCGGACAATCCGCAAGTGGCCTTGCGCAATGTGTCATTCAAGATCAAGGCGGGTGAGCGGGTGGCCATCATCGGCCGTGTCGGCTCCGGCAAGACCACCCTGCAAAAGCTGATTCTCGGCCTGTTCCGGCCTACGGAAGGTTCGGTACGGGTTGACGGCATCGATATCAACCAGATCGATCCAGCCGAATTGCGCCGCCATATCGGCTATGTGCCGCAGGATTCTGTGCTGTTCTATGGCACCTTGCGCCAGAACATCGCCATGGGTGCACCGCATGCGCACGATGCCAGCATTGCCGCCGCTGCCGAACTGGCCGGCCTGGCCGAGTTCATCAATGGCCATCCGCAGGGTTTTGACATGATTATCGGCGAGCGCGGCGACTCGCTGTCCGGCGGCCAGCGCAAGGCGGTCACCATCGCACGAGCCCTGCTGAATGCACCGCCCATTCTGTTGATGGATGAGCCGACCAGCAATATGGACAACAGCACCGAAAACCAGATCAAGCAGACGCTGGTGAAGGTGATGGCCGGCAAGACCATGATCATGGTGACCCACCACAATGCCTTGCTGGACCTGGCAGACCGGCTGATCGTGATCGATAACGGTGCCATCGTGGCCGACGGCGAAAAAGCCGCGGTGATTCAGGCATTGCAGCAGGGCCAGGTAGGGAGGGCGAATTGATGAAAACGACCTGGAAGCAAAAGCTGCAAGGCTGGATTCAGCGCGGGCAGGATAAAACCTCGCCCTACTGGGACAAACTGATGGACTGGGCCGCCGCGCGCGACCTGCAAGACCGCTTGGATTTTGCTACCGACGGCGATTGGGCCATTCTGGAGCAAAGCCCGGGGCGGCCACGGGTATTTGTCTGGACCATGCTGGGCTTGCTGGTGGTGGCGTTGCTGTGGGCCGGTCTGTCGCAGATTGATGAAGTGGCCCGTGGCGAGGGCAAGGTGGTGCCGGTTTCGCAAAACCAGCATATCCAGAGCCTGGACGGTGGCGTGGTCTCCAAGATTCTGGTGAAGGAAGGCCAGATCGTGCAAAAAGGCCAACTGCTACTGAATATCGACAATACTCGCTTTGTTTCCTCGCTTAACGAAAACCAGGCGCAGTACCTGTCCCTGCTGGGCAAGGCGGCGCGCTTGCGGGCCATTGCCAATAATGTGCCGTTCGAACTGCCCAAGGAAGTGAGCTCTCAGGCACCGGATGTGGCCAAGCAGGAAATGGATCTGTACCTGACCAAGCGCCGCGAACTGGAAGCCACGGTATCCATTGCCCGCCAGGAACTGACCCAGCGCTCACAGGAGCTGAACGAGGTGCGCGCCCGCTACGAACAGGCGCAGCAAGGCTATCAGCTGACCCAGCGCGAGTTGGCTGTTACCAAGCCGCTGAAAGAATCTGGTGCGGTATCCGATGTCGACCTGCTACGCCTGCAGCGCGATGTGTCGCGTTATCTGGGGGAGCGCGATATGGCAGGAGCGCAGATTCCCAAGCTGCAGGCCGCCATCAGCGAAGCCAACCACAAGATTCAGGAAGTGGAGCTGAATTTTCGCAATCAGGCCAGTGCTGATCTGTCCGACACCATGGGCAAGATCAACAGCCTGTCCGCCGGTAGCTCTGGCCTGGCCGACAAGGTGAAGCTGTCCGAGGTGCGTTCGCCGGTAAAGGGTGAGGTCAAGCGCCTGTTCGTCAACACCATTGGTGGTGTGGTACAGCCAGGCAAGGACATTCTGGAAATTGTCCCGCTGGAAGATTCGCTGATGATCGAAACCCGGGTTTCGCCACGTGACATCGCCTTCCTGCGCCCAGGTCAGCGCGCCATGGTGCGCTTTACCGCCTATGACTACACCGTTTACGGTGGTATGGAGGGCAGCCTGCAGGAAATTGGTGCCGATACGGTGACTGATGACAAGGGCAATGCCTTTTATATCGTCAAGGTGCGTACCAAGCAGGGCGCGCTGGGCGAGAAGCACCTGCCCATTATTCCGGGCATGGTGGCCCAGGTGGATATCATGACTGGTAAGAAGAGCATTCTTTCCTACCTGTTGAAACCGGTGCTGCGCGCCAAGGCAGAGGCTTTGACCGAACGATGAGCAACAGTGTGATCCTGATTACCGCCAGCCCGGCGCTGGCCGACTACTGGGCCGACAGCCTGGGCCTGCAAGATGCCTTGCGCCTGGCTGATCTGGCGGCGCTCAACCACCATGCCGTGGCGGCCGACAGCCTGGTGCTGGTAGATCTGGCCCAGCAAAACGTGGTGGAGCAGGACATCGTCCAGGCCTGCCGACATTGCCGGGTGCTGGCGCTGTCCTCGCAGCCCAGCGATGCAGAAGGCTTGTACTGGCTGCAATGTGGCGCGGTGGGCTATGCCCATGCCATGAGCACGGGTGACCTGCTACTGCAGATGTTCGAGACGGTAGCCGCTGGTGGTACCTGGGTGGGCCGCAGCATCATGCAGCAGTTGTGCGCCCGCTTTGGCAGCCGTCTGCCTGCGACGCCAACCTCGCCATTGGCAGCCAAGTTGTCCGAACGCGAGCTGGCGGTGGTAGAGGCGCTGCGCCAGGGCAAGGCCAATAAGGAGATTGCCCGCTTGCTGGATATTTCCGAGCGCACGGTCAAGGCACACCTGACATCGGTATTCCAGAAATTCGGGGTAGAAGACCGGCTGCAGCTGCTGCTGAAGCTGACCGGCGGCTAGTCTTCCCCCTGCTCAGCGTGCAAAGCCGTAGTGCCTGCTTGGTACTGCGGCTTTGTTTTTAAACGATGTCAGGAAGTTTCTGAAAATAATTAGGAAATTGCCCTTCAGTACAATAGGTTTTTCCCAGCCGCCTGACTAATCTGGGCGCAATACTTATTGCGTCTTCAGGAGTCAGTTATGAATGCCCCCGCGATCCAAGGTCAGGTTGTTGCCATCCACGGTGTTGTCAAAGTCATCGATGCCCAAGGGCACGAGCGCATCCTGAAGGCGGGCGACATCATTCAGCCGGGCGAGCATGTCGTGCTGCTGGATGGCGCCACACTGACCGTATCCCGCGCCGGGGGGGACAGCATCACGGTGGATGGCCCGCGTGATCTGGCACTGACTGACGAAACCCTGACACCGCAAAGCACCGACAAGAGCGAGGCGGCCGTAGCCAAGCTGGCCCCGGAAGCACAACAAGTATTGGCCGCCCTGGAAAACGGGCAGGACCCGCTGGCACAGCTCGACTCCGCTGCTGCCGGTTTGAATGCTGGCGGCGCTACTGATGAAGGCAGCCACGGCTTTGTCCGTCTGATGCGCATCAGCGAAACCCTCAACAGCCTCAGCCTGGACAGTAACGCCACGACGGAAGTCCTTGTACCCACCGTACAGGGCGACACTTTCAGCACCACGCCTGTGCAAGCAGTTGCCGCTGCTACGCCCATCAGCGTATCCATCGACAATATCAGCGCCACCAATAATGCCACCCCCACCATTCACGGTACCGGCATTCCCGGCCTGACCGTCGTGGTGAGCAATGCTGCCGGCACCGTGATTGGCAGCGCAGTCGTGGGCAGTGACGGCAACTGGAATTTGACGCCGTCGTCGCCGCTGCCGGATGGGACCGACACCCTGATTGCCACCAGCACCAATGCGGCCGGTTCTTCCGCCAGCGCTACCGGTACTGCGATCATCGATACCACACCGCCGGCAACGCCGACGGTAACCATCACCGAACATAATGATCCCAACGGCGTGATTGGTGCTGGTGATCTGGTCAATGGCAAGGTGGAAGCCACCGTCAAGCTGGATGCCGCCGATCTGGCCAAGAACGGCAGCGCCACCATCGTGGTCAACGATGGCGGCCATATCACCACGCTGGTGGTACACAGCGATGGCAGCGTGACCGGTGCCGACGGCACGGTCAGCGGCAGTTACAGCAATGGCACGGTTACCATCAGCATGACCCCGCCGGCACAGGACGCAGCGGTCACCATCACCGCCACCCAGACCGATGGCGTAGGCAACACATCCGGTCAGGGTAACGACAGTGGCAAGCTGGATACCGTGGCACCGAGCGCGCCGACGGTAAGCATTGCCACCGATACCAACCACGACGGCTTCATCAACAAGACCGAGCAAGGCAGTTCCACCACCGATACGGTAAACATCGGCCTGCCGAGTGATGCCAAGGCGGGCGATACGCTGAATGTCACCATCAATGGCGTGGCGCAGCCAGGTCATGTGCTGACTGCTGCTGAAATTACTGCAGGTCAGGTTGTTCTCACTCCGGCAGCGCCGGCCGATGGCGCTACGCTGACGGTAACTGCCACCATCACCGATCCGGCTGGCAATACGTCGGCCAGCGGCAGCAGCACTGCCCAGCTCGACTTGAGCGCCACCATCACCATCGGCAACGATGGCTCGGGCGGCGATCACATCTACAACAAGGCTGAAAGCACGGCTGTTGTGGTCAGCGGCAGTACCGGCAGCGTGGAAGCCGGCCAGACCGTTACTGTCACCTTCACCGACAGCCAGGGCCATACCGCCACCACCACCGCTACCGTTGATGGCAACGGTAACTGGACGGCCAACCCGGCCAACCTGTCCGGCCTGACGGATGGCAGCATCAGTGTCAGCGCCAGCGTCAGCGACAAGGCCGGCAACACCGCCACCGCCAACACCGATACCGGCAGCGGCCAGCCGGGCGAGGGTCTGGATACCACCGCCCCGTCGGCCCCGACCGTGGTCATCGCCACCGATGCCAATAACGACGGCTTCATCAACAAGGCCGAGCAGGGCAGCGCCACCACCGATACGGTGAACATCGGCCTGCCGGCAGATGCCAAGGCTGGCGACACACTGAACGTCACCCTCAATGGCGTGGCCCAGCCGGGTCACGTGCTGACTGCAGCTGAAATTACTGCAGGCCAGGTCGTCCTCACTCCGACCGCTCCGGCCGAAGGTGGCACGCTGACGGTGGCCGCTACCATCACTGACGTGGCAGGTAATACCTCGGCCAGCGCCAGTGACAGCGCCAAGCTGGACACCACCGCGCCGTCGGCACCGACTGTGGTCATCGCTACCGATGCCAACAACGACGGCTTCATCAACAAGGCCGAGCAGGGCAGCGCGACCACCGACACGGTGAACATCGGCCTGCCGGCAGATGCCAAGGCTGGCGACACGCTGAACGTCACCCTGAATGGCGTGGCCCAGCCGGGTCATGTACTGACTGCTGCTGAAATCACTGCGGGTCAGGTCGTTCTCACTCCGGCTGCACCGGCCGATGGCGCTACGCTGACGGTAACTGCCACCATCACCGATCCGGCTGGCAATACGTCGGCCAGCGGCAGCAGCACTGCCCAGCTCGACCTGAGCGCCACCATCACTATCGGCAACGATGGCTCGGGCGGCGATCACATCTACAACAAGGCTGAAAGCACGGCTGTTGTGGTCAGCGGCAGTACCGGCAGCGTGGAAGCCGGCCAGACCGTTACTGTCACCTTCACCGACAGCCAAGGCCATACCGCTACCACCACCGCTACCGTTGATGGCAACGGCAACTGGACGGCCAACCCGGCCAACCTGTCCGGCCTGACGGATGGCAGCATCAGTGTCAGTGCCAGCGTCAGCGACAAGGCCGGTAACACCGCCACCGCCAACACCGATACCGGCAGTGGCCAGCCGGGCGAAAGCCTCAACACCGCCGCCAGCATCAGTATTGGTACCGATGGTGCTGGTAACGATCACGTCTACAACAAGACCGAAAGTGGTGACGTGGTAGTCAGCGGCAGCACATCTGGTGTGGAGGCCGGCCAGACCGTCACTGTCACCTTCACTGATAGCCAGGGCCATACCGCTAGCACTACCGCTACCGTTGATGGCAGCGGCAACTGGACGGCCAGCAGCGCCAACCTGAGTGGTCTGGTGGATGGCAGCGTCACCGTCAAAGCCGACGTCACCAGCGTGGCCGGTAATAGTGCCAGTGCCAGCATCAGCGACAGCAAGGACACCACCGCCACCATCACCATCGGCAACGATGGCTCGGGTGGCGATCACGTTTACAACAAGGCTGAAAGCGGCGCCGTCGTCATCAGTGGCAGCACTGGCAGCGTGGAAGCCGGCCAGACCGTCACCGTTACCTTCACTGACAGCCAGGGCCATACCGCCACCACCACCGCTACCGTTGATGGCAACGGCAACTGGACGGCCAACCCGGCCAACCTGTCCGGCCTGACGGATGGCAGCATCAGTGTCAGCGCCAGTGTCAGCGACAAGGCCGGCAACACCGCCACCGCCAACACCGATACCGGCAGTGGCCAGCCGGGCGAAAGCCTCAACACCGCCGCCAGCATCAGCATTGGTACTAATGGTGCTGGTAACGATCACGTCTACAACAAGACCGAAAGTGGTGACGTGGTAGTCAGTGGCAGCACCTCTGGTGTGGAGGCCGGCCAGACCGTCACTGTCACCTTCACTGATAGCCAGGGCCATACCGCTAGCACTACCGCTACCGTTGATGGCAGCGGCAACTGGACGGCCAGCAGCGCCAACCTGAGTGGTC
>NZ_JACERN010000003.1 GCF_013911085.1 Aquitalea aquatica | reverse complement strand
AGCGTTCAATCTGAGCCAGGATCAAACTCTTCAGTTCAATCTCATAGCAAATTTTCTGGCACGCAAGATCAAAGAAATAAACAAGTACTTCTTCTTCTTGCAGTGCAAGTATTTGGCTTTCGCCAAGTACTCACACCTATCGGTTATTCTGTTTTTTAAAGAGCGGTGCAGGTCGCTGCGTTTCGTTTCCGTCGCTGCGTTGTCTGCTGAGGAGGCGAACTATACCGCCACCACCCACCCTCGTCAACACTTTGCGCGAAGAAATCTGCAGATTCTGGCCAAATACCGCCCCACAGCGCGCTAAGTGACTGAGGGGAAAACAATTATGCCAGGGGCGTTTTATTACAGCTTTGCTGCGGATGCACAGCAATGCGTGGAGTAGCGGCTACGCCGGGTACTGAAAACCAGTCTGGCTGGCGCTAAAAGGAGGCACCGCACCGGCACAGACAGCAAAAAGCCCGGCTGGGCCGGGCTTTTTGAAAGAACGCTATCTATATAGATAGCGAGCTGTAGCGTTTAACTGCCTCAACGCTGCTTGAGCTTGGCAAACGCAGCCGCCATCGCCGACTCGCCCGCAGGCGGCGCCCCGCGCGACGATGATTGTGGTTTGCGCTGATCAGCCGAAGCGCGTCCACCTTCCGGCCGCGCGCCACGACTGGTCGTGCCAACTTCATCGTTCAGTCGCATGGTGAGGGCAATGCGCTTGCGGGCGACATCCACCTCCAACACCTTGACCTTGACCACATCGCCAGCCTTGACCACCTTGCGCGGGTCGTCGATGAACTTGGTCGACAGCGCCGAAATATGTACCAAGCCATCCTGATGCACGCCAATGTCGACGAAGGCACCGAAGTTGGCCACATTGGTGACCACCCCTTCCAACACCATACCCGGCTGCAGGTGTTTGATGTCCTCGATGCCATCCTGAAAGGTAGCGGTCTTGAATTCCGGACGAGGGTCACGACCCGGCTTGTCCAGTTCTTTCAGGATGTCCATTACCGTCGGCAGACCAAAACGCTCGTCCGTGTAGTCCGTTGCCTTGACCGACTTCAGCGTTACCGAATCACCCAGCAGCGTTTTGACCTCGCGCCCCAGTTTAGCGACGATTTTCTCAACAACCGGATAGGCTTCCGGGTGCACCGATGAAGCATCCAGCGGATTGTCGCCGCCCTGTATGCGCAGGAAACCAGCAGCCTGCTCGAAGGTTTTGTCACCCAGCCGCGGCACTTTCAATAACTGTTTGCGGTTCTTGAAGGCGCCATTCTGGTCGCGGTAGGCCACGATATTACTGGCCAATGTGCTGTTGAGACCGGAAATGCGAGTCAGCAACGGCACCGAGGCGGTATTGACATCCACCCCAACGGCATTCACGCAGTCTTCCACGACAGCATCCAACGCACGAGCCAGCTGGCTTTGATTGACGTCATGCTGATACTGACCCACGCCGATGGATTTGGGGTCGATCTTCACCAGCTCGGCCAGCGGGTCTTGCAAACGACGGGCAATAGACACCGCACCGCGCAGGCTGACATCCATATCGGGAAATTCCTTGGCCGCCAGCTCGGATGCCGAATACACCGAAGCACCAGCCTCGGATACCACGATCTTGGTCATGCCCAACTGCGGATAGGCCTTGATCAGGTCTTGCGCCAGCTTGTCGGTTTCGCGGCTGGCGGTGCCATTGCCAATGGAAATCAGGTCGACGTGATGACGGGTGCACAGCGCAGCCAGAATGGCGATGGACTTATCCCATTCGCGACGCGGCTCGTGCGGATAGATGGCGGTGGTATCCAGCACCTTGCCGGTACCATCCACTACCGCCACCTTCACCCCGGTGCGCAGACCCGGGTCCAGCCCCAGCGTGGCGCGTTGACCGGCCGGTGCTGCCAGCAGCAAGTCGTGCAGATTATCGGCAAACACCTTGATGGCCTCACCATCGGCGGCATCTTTCAGCCGGCCCATCAATTCCAGCTCCAGCGACAGGAAAATCTTGGCGCGCCAGCACAGGCGCACCCCATCCAGCAGCCATTTGTCGGCCGCACGGCCCTTGTCCTGCACACCGAAGCGCTGGCCAATCAGAAGCTCGTAGCTGGAGCGCTCGGTAATCGGGGTTTCATCAGGCTGATATTTCAGCGCAACACTGAGCACACCCTCATTGCGACCGCGCAGCAAAGCCAGTGCACGGTGCGAGGGGGTAGCACGCAGCGCTTCGCGATGATCGAAGTAATCGGCAAACTTGGCGCCTTCCTGCTCCTTGCCCGCCACCACACTGGCAACCAGCTCGGCCTCGTTCCACAGTTTTTCACGCAAACGGCCCAGCAGCTCGCCATCTTCGGCAAACTGCTCGATCAGAATGGCGCGGGCGCCATCCAGTGCGGCTTTGGCATCACCGATACCGGCCTCGACATTAAGATAAGTCAGCGCCAGCACTTCCGGCGATTGTGAGGGATCAGCCAGCAGACTGTCGGCCAATGGCTGCAAGCCAGCTTCGCGGGCGATTTGCGCCTTGGTACGGCGCTTGGGCTTGTAGGGGAGGTACAGGTCTTCCAGCGCGGTCTTGTTATCGGCGGCATACAGCGCAGCCGTCAATTCCGGGGTCAGTTTGTCTTGCTCGCGAATGCTGGCAAGAATGGTATTGCGCCGCTCGTCCAGTTCACGCAGATAGACCAGACGCTCAGCCAGCGTGCGCAGCTGGGTATCATCCAGGCCGCCGGTGACTTCCTTGCGGTAACGGGCAATAAAGGGGACGGTGGCACCACCATCGATGAGTTCGATAGTGGCGGCCACCTGGTTTTCACGTACGGCGAGTTCAGTCGCCAGACGGCTGGCAATGCTCTTCAACATCGGTTTTTATTCTTTCGTGTTGAACAAAAACCGCTACTCTACCGCCATTCGCTCCAAAATCAAGCGGCAACCGGCCGCACCAGCCAGGCCTGCGCTTCTTCCACCGTGTCAAAATACTCCAGATGATTGTGTGACAGCAGGCCGGCAATATGCGCCGCCAGCTTGATCCACACATCACTGACCACCAATGCGATACGGCCGAAATCCTGCTCATGGGCACGGACAAATTTCACCTCTTCCATCGCCATGTCCAGGGTGAAATCCACCAGCTCGGACAAATCCAGCAAGACATCAGGCCTGCCCTGCTCGGCCACGCGCTTGACCAAGGCATCCTCGAACAGCTTGAAATCCGCCAGCGAGAATTCATTGAACAGCGCCACATCCAGACCATAATCCTGTTCGCGGATAGAAATCATGCTGCATCTCCTAAAGTGTGAGTCCTGCCTGTTATTGTTAATGAAACCACGCCAGCATCGGCAGCGTGCTCATGATTGTATTCTAGTGCGCGACGGTGAAGATTCTGCTGACAACCGTCAAGGTGTGGCATGTTTCTGGCATGAATCAGCGCAGCGCTGCCAGGATGCCTGCCCCGACAATCAGCCCCATGCCCAACAATGCATCCGACCCCAGCGCATCACCCCACAGCCACACCCCCAACAATGCGGAAAAAACCACGGTAAGGTAGGCAAAACTGGCCACCAGATATTTGCGCCCTTCCTTGTAGGCCATGGTCATGGCCAGCTGACCCAACATGCCGCAGACCCCCACCCCCAGCAAGGAAGAAACATTGGCGGCATGCACCGGAGAAAAACCAGGCCCCAGCAGCAACCACAGGAAACCAAACACCGAGGCAATGGCAAAAAACCAGAACACCACCCGCCAGGATGGTTCACCCATCTGCCCCAGTTCGCGCACCTGGAACACGGCAAAGCCGGCGCTAACGCCCGAGAGCACGCCGATAACGCCCGCCAGCCACTGCTCGGAGCTGAAGGTGGGCCGCAGCAGCAGCACAATGCCGAGAAAACCCAGCCCCAAGGCCAGCGCCGCTGAGCGAGACAGCTTGTCCTTGAGTTTGACCACACAAATCAGCGAGAAAAACAGCGAAGAGGTGTAATTGAGTGTCACAGCCGTGGACAGCGGCAGATGAGTCAGCGCGTAAAACAGCGCCGACACGGACAGGTAGCCGACAAAGCTGCGCTTGATATGGCCCAGCCAATGCGGTGTGGACAAGGACAAACCGCGCCAGCGGATTCCGACACCCAGGATCACCGTGCCGATCAGCGTGCGCCAGAACAGCAGCTCGATGGAATTGAAATGCTGCGCGCCGGCTTTGACAAACACCCCCATCCAGGCAAAAAAGGCGGCGGCAATCACCATCCAGCCAGCACCCAGCTGGCCGCGCCGCAGTTGCGACAATAGATCAGCCGGCATCAGCAACACCTGGCACAAAACAGAAGGGGCGGCAAAACATCATGGTTTACGCAGGGAGCTGGCCGACAGGCAGATGGTTTCCAGTTGCCGGCGGTAGGTTTTGAATTCGGAAGCATTGGCTGCACAGCGCGCAACCAGCAGCCGTTTACCCGGCGTCGGCAAAAAGACCTGCAGATTATGCCGCACGATCCACAAACGGCCAGACACAAAGCGGCCCTCGCGATACTCGGTAACCAGCCGGCCATTGTGCGGATTCAAACGGGTATAGACAGCCGCTTCGCGGTCGCCCTCGGCCTGGCGGAAACGGCGCTGCAGCCGCTCAGGCACATCCGCCTTGCCGGCCTTGCGCTCTTGCAGGGTGACTTCGATGGCAGCGCGTTCGCGCTGGTCCGCCTTGGGCGGCACTACCTTGATCACACGCACGCCTTCCTGCACCACGCTGCGCACTTTCCAGCCGGCAGGCAGGGTGAAACCGATCTTGCTGGCTGGATCGACAAAACCGGCCGCCAGCAGCGGGCCAGCCAGCAGGCACAGCCCTAATAGGAGAATGTTTTTTTGCCAGTGCATTGTCATCAAGACAAAGAAAAAGGCGCGGAAACCCGCGCCTTTGCCATTCTGCACTGAAATCCCTGGCTTAGCCAGCCATGGCTTCGCCCATCTGACGACGATAGAACTCGTGGAAGTGCTGCATGCCTTCCTCGGTGGGGTATTGGTACGGCCCCACCTCGCTCTCGCCACGCAGCCACAAGGCACGACGGCCCTGGTGCATGCGGTAGCAGATTTCGTCGTCTTCCTTGGCGGTTTCGAAGTAAGCGGCCTGTTCGGCTTCGACGAATTCCGGCTCGAAATACACCACGTCTTCCGGGTAGTAGAACTCGGTAATGACGGTACATTTTTCCGGACCACGCGGAATGACCACGCTAACCACCAGCACATGCGGGTACCACTCCACCATGATGTTGGGGTAGTAGGTCAGCCAGATGGCACCAAACTCCGGTTGCTGGTCGGCAAAGCGGCGACGCACTTCCTCGTGCCACTTGCCGTATACGCGCGAACCGGAGCGGGCCAGCTGGTTTTTCACACCAACCGTCTGCACATGGTATTGCGCGCCCCACTCCCATTTCAGTTCCGCGCAATCAACAAAATTGCCCAGGCCCGGATGGAAGGGATCGACGTGGTAATCCTCGGAATAGACTTCAATAAAGGTTTTCCAGTTGAAGTCGTACTCCGTGGTTTGCGTCGAATGGAAAGCGAACTCGGAAAAATCCAGATGCTTCGCCACACCCAGCTGCGCCAGATCCGCAGCGATATCGCGGCCGGCATCAAACAGCAGGCCGTTCCAGCGCGTCAGTTGCGTCTGATTCAGATTGAGACAGGGTGTTTGCGGGAAATGCGGCGCGCCCAGCAGCTTGCCTTCGGCGTCGTAAGTCCAGCCATGAAGATTGCACACCATGTGGTTGCCATTACCGCGCCCCTGGTAGATCAGGGCCTGACGGTGGCGGCAGACGTTGGAAATCAGCTTGATTTCACCGCCCACATTCTTGAGCATCTTGCCATGGCCCAGCCAGTCAAGCGTATGGTAGTCCCCTTCATTGGGCACCATCAGCTCATGGCCGTAATACAGCGGAGCATTGGCAAACAGTTGTTTTTGTTCCTGCTCGTAGTGAGCGGGATCAAAATAAGT
Source organism: Aquitalea aquatica (assembly GCF_013911085.1). GTDB lineage: Bacteria > Pseudomonadota > Gammaproteobacteria > Burkholderiales > Chromobacteriaceae > Aquitalea > Aquitalea aquatica. Next base: position 157,290 of record NZ_JACERN010000003.1, on the reverse strand, counting down.
ATAGATAGGCAGCTGAGCAGCAGACGCCTGTAGCATCTGCGAAGAAGCCAGATCAGACATTATTCCCACACCTCCGTGGTAGAAGATATAAGACCAGCCGAATCTCGCTAAACGAGTTTACGGAACCATCAAAACAATGAATTAAAACAAAGGCCAAGCCTGTGCTTTTCGAGGGCGGGATTATGCCCGCCCCGGCAAGGGGGGGCAAGCAATTTTTAGCGCAATAAAGCCAGGGCAGACTGAAACATTGCCACTACAAAATGGTGTTTTGCAAAATTCAGGACATTTTCATCCTGTACCCTCATAGGAATCATTGAGTTAGCTCAAATTGTGCGCAGCAACATTAGTGACTGATGATTCATATGCTATACTGCCGGGGCTTATCTACTGCCCTTGCGGCTGGCCACCAGACCAGCGCAACGCGCAAAGCTGGCTGCTACCGCCCATGCACTCGCATCATCACCGCCGCCAACACGGCCTGCTACACCGGCAAGGCTTGTCCTTGCGGCAATGCAGGCGATTGCAGCGTTGCGCAAGCGAGGTAAATCCCGCATTGCAGCATCCGCGGCAGCACTGGATAATCGCCGCCCGGTTCACACCGACCAAAGGAAAGAGAAGAGGAGCCCGTCAACTGCTCCGCCCCGTCATCTTGCTGCCACAGTCATAATCCTAATATGGCCGACATGCCGGCTGGCGACAGTTATTTTCCCAACGGACCCCTTTTTAGCCATTTACTACCTCCAGCGCCTATGAAATCAAGCATTCTCGTTATCAACTGCGGCAGTTCCTCGCTGAAATTTGCCCTGATCGACACCGCCAGCAAACAAGCCATCCTGACTGGCCTCGCCGAAAAACTGGGCCTGGAACAAGGCCAGATCAGCTTCAAGCATGCCGGCCAGAAAGATAGCCAGCCACTGGCAGAAGCCAACCATACTGCCGCGATGAACGCCATCATCGGCCGTCTGCGCGAGCTGGACTTGCTGGACAGTGTCAAGGCGGTAGGCCATCGCGTGGTCCATGGCGGCGAACACTTCAAGGCCTCCGCAGTCATTGATGGCACCGTCATCGCCGAAATCGAGAAATGCGCCAAGCTGGCCCCGCTGCACAATCCGGCACACCTGCTGGGCATTCATACCAGCATGCAGCAGTTCCCTGGACTGCCGCAGGTAGCCGTATTCGATACCGCCTTCCATCAGAGCATGCCGCAGCAGGCTTATCTGTATGCCGTGCCGATGCAGCTGTACCGCGAACACGGCGTACGCCGTTATGGCTTCCACGGCACCAGCTACCGCTTTGTTACCGGTGAAGCTGCACGTTTGCTGAACAAGCCGCTGGAAGAAACTGCCTTTGTCTGCGCCCATCTGGGCAATGGCGCCTCTGCGGCCGCCATCAAGGGTGGCAAAAGCGTGGACACCACCATGGGCCTGACGCCGCTGGAAGGCTTGGTGATGGGTACCCGCTCCGGCGATATCGACCCGGGCATCTTTGGCTACCTGGCTTCCGAGCTGGGCCTGGATGTCAACGGAGTGACCGATCTGCTGAACAAGAAATCCGGCCTGCTGGGCCTATCCGAGCAGTCCAGCGACTGCCGCGAACTGGAAGACGCCGCCATGGCCGGCAAGCCGGAAGCGATTCTGGCACTGGACATCTTCAGCTACCGCCTCGCCAAGCACATTGCCGCCCTGACCGTGGCACTGGGCCGACTGGACGGCGTACTGTTTACTGGCGGCATTGGCGAAAATTCGTCCTATCTGCGCGCCCGCGTAATCAAACAGCTGGGCTTTTTGGGCCTCAAACTGGACGACGCCGCCAACGAACAATGCGTCCGAGGTAAGGCTGGCCGTATCACCACTACCGACTCCGTGCCGGCACTGGTGATCAATACCGACGAAGAACTGATGATTGCCCTCGACACCGCCCTGCTGGCCGGCCTGTCGGTCTGAGGCAGCGCTAAGGAAAGAGTCCAAGCATGCATACCTTTTTTCTGGCCCCGACCGGCTTTGATGCCGGGCTGACCTCGGTGGCACTGGGCATGATTCGCGCACTGGAGCAATCCGGCTTGCGCGTGGGGTTTGTCAAACCCATTGCCCAGGGTGCCGACAGCAGCTCGCCGGAACGCTCCACCCACTTTGCCCGTGCCATCTGCCACCTGAATCCGCCGGAACCCTTGCCGATGGAGCGGGTGGAGCACCTGCTGGCACAGGGCGAAATCGACCAGTTGATGGAAGAAGTGGTGTCGCTGTATCAGCAGGCCTCGCACAACGTCGACCTGATGATTGTGGAAGGCCTGGTCCCCGATCAGAAGCAAGTGTTCTCCACCTTCCTCAATACCAAGATCGCCCGCAACCTGCAGGCGCAAACCATTCTGGTCACCGCCGCCGACAAGCTGGCCAGCCACGAAATCGCCGAGCAGCTGGAACTGAGCCTGCAGGCTTTCGGTGCCCAGCCCGGTCATGTCGCCGGCTACATCCTGAATCGCCTGCCCAAGGAACAGAATGCCCAGCAACTGGCGATGGAAATCCTGGAAGCCGGCAATCTGCTGCAGAAAAACCGCCTGAGCATGATCGGTGCCATTCCCAGCGAACCGGAGCTGCTGGCCCCGCGCACCCTGGACGTGGCCCATTATCTGCAGGCCCGCGTGCTGCACGCCGGCCAGATTAGCCGCCGCCGCGTACGCAGCATGGCGGTAACCGCCCGCACCGTGCCCAATGTGGTGCATTTGCTGAAACCCGGCGCGCTGATCGTCACCGCTGGTGATCGCGAAGACATCGTACTGGGCACCTCGATGGCCGCCATGAACGGCGTGCCGCTGGCCGGCCTGCTGCTGACCTGCGACTCGCTGCCCGACCCGCGCATCCAGCAACTGTGTCACCAGGCCTTTACCAGCGGCCTGCCGGTGATGACCACCACCCACAACACCTTTGAAACCGCCAGCTTCCTCAGCAATATGAGCCGCCAGGTTCCGGCGGACGATCTGGAACGGATGGAGCGGGTGATCGACTTCGTGGCCGAGCACCTGGACGCCGACAAGCTCAAGCGCAATGTTGGCGCACCGCGCGAACACCGCATGCCGCCACCGGCTTTCCGTTACCAGTTGATGGAAAAAGCCCGTCGTGCCGGCAAGCGCATTGTGCTGCCGGAAGGCAATGAGCCGCGCACCGTCAAGGCCGCCGCCATTTGCCAGGAAAAAGGCATCGCCCACTGCGTGCTGATTGGCAACCGTGTGGAGATCGAACAGATCGCCGAAGCCCAGGGCGTCACCCTGCCCGCCTCGATTGAAATCCTCGACCCCAACGAAGTACGCGGCAACTACATCCAGCCCATGGTGGAACTGCGCAAGGGCAAGGGCCTGAACGCACCGATGGCCGAGCAGCAACTGGAAGACAATGTGGTACTGGGCACCATGATGCTGGCGCTGGGCGAAGTGGACGGCCTGGTATCCGGTGCCGTGCATACCACCGCCAACACCATCCGACCTGCCCTGCAGCTGATCAAGACCGCACCGGAAGCCAAGCTGGTTTCCAGTGTGTTCTTCATGCTGATGCCGGAACAAGTACTGGTCTACGGCGACTGTGCCGTCAACCCGGACCCGACCGCAGAGGACCTGGCCGACATCGCCATCCAGTCGGCCGACTCTGCCGCTGCTTTTGGCATTCCGCCGCGCGTGGCGATGATTTCCTACTCCACCGGCAGCTCCGGCAGCGGTTCGGATGTGGAAAAAGTGCGCGAAGCCACCCGCATCGCCCGCGAAAAGCGCCCCGGCCTGGAAATCGACGGCCCGATGCAGTACGACGCCGCCAGCGTGGAATCGGTAGGCCGTCAAAAGGCTCCGGACAGCACCGTGGCCGGCCGCGCCACCGTCTTTGTCTTCCCGGACCTCAACACCGGCAACACCACCTACAAGGCGGTGCAGCGCTCCGCCGGCGTGGTGAGTGTCGGCCCGATGCTGCAAGGCCTGCGCAAACCGGTCAATGACCTATCGCGTGGCGCACTGGTGGATGACATCGTCTACACCATCGCCCTGACCGCCATTCAAGCGGACAAGCGCTAACACCACGGCAACTGACCAGCACGACCAAAGCCCGCCCTCACCGGCGGGCTTTTTTTACGTGCTGCGCCATTGGTGCAACAGCCAGATACAACCCCATCCCATTGTTTTAAATAATCTTTACAAAAAACATCAAGCAAAGCCGAGGTGCAAATCTCACGTAACAAGGCAGCGATCAGCCGCCTTTCCAGGTCGGATATTGCCGCATTCAAACGGATGTTTTACATTATGACTCGCCTTGTTTTTTAAAACCCGGCATATAAAACAAAACAATACTTACAAATCGAGCTCTACGAGGGAGAACTCACCGCATGGCTGCCACCACCATTACCGAATGGTTTATTCCAGAAGACATCCGCCAGTCACCCGAACTGGCGATCCCGGCCCGCACCACAGTAGGCGTCGGCCTGTTGGCCGGCTGTATCGCACCGTTGTTTTCCATCGAGTACTTCATGCTGGGCCACAGTGCCATGGGTATAGGCATTGCGCTGGGCGGACTGGGCCTGCTGCTTGGCACCCTGCTGCTCAGGCTGACGGGAGCGGTGCGCTTCTGTGCCGAATTCATTACCAGCTGCATGTTTGTCATGGTGTGCTGGATGGTGTACGTCAACGGCGGCATCATGTCCACCAGCGTGGTGTGGTTTGCCTCCATCCCGTTTACCGCCATCTTTGTTTCCACCCGCCGCTCGGGCTGGACCTGGATGGCTCTCACCATACTGGCCATCGCGGTGTTTTACCTGCTATCCAGCGACCCGGGCACCCTGCCCGCCGTGCCCATCGCCCGCGAGGAGATCCCCAAGCTGCAGGCCAAATCGCTGATCGGCCTGACCATTGTGGTGCTGACGCTGGCCATGGCTTTTGACAAGGCCAAGGTAAAAAGCCTGGAACGTCTGGAACGGGCCAGAGCCGAATCCGAGCACGCCAGCCGCGCGATGCGCGAGATGATGGAGCAGGTGGCACGCTCAATTCAGGCCGCCTCCAACGCCAGCCGCGACATTGCCGATAGCACCGGGCTGATGGCGCAAACCATGGCCGAGCAGCGCAGCCGCGCCGAAGACATGATGGTGGTGGCGCAGCAGATGGCGGTGGTCACCGGCCAGAACGCCGCGCAATCCAGCAGCGCCACCCGGCTGGCTGCCACTGCAGGCCAGGCTGCCAATAGTGGTGGCGAGGTGATGGACCAGGCAGTACGGCAACTAGGGCGGGCCGGCGAGGTGATTTCGCATGCTGCCAGCAAACTGGAAGAGCTGGGCCAGCGCAGCGCCGAGGTCAACGGCATCGTGCAATTGATCCGTGACATTGCCGACCAGACCAATCTGCTGGCACTGAACGCCGCCATCGAAGCCGCCCGTGCCGGCGAAATGGGCCGTGGCTTTGCCGTGGTCGCCGACGAAGTGCGCAAGCTGGCCGAACGCACCCAGAATGCCACGCTGGATATCGGTAACAAGATCACCCTGATCGTGGACGGCACCAATCAGGCCATCGTCGCCATGCGCGATGGCAACGACCAGATGCAGGCCGGCCGCGACAATGCACGGGAAGCCCAGCAGAACCTGCAGGGCATCATTCAGGAAACCCGCCAGCTGGCTGGCCTGCTCGAACAGGTGGCACAGGCAGAAAACAGCCAGAATCACGGCTTTGCCCAGTTTGCCGGCGACATTACCGCGGTGGGTGAATCCACCCGTTCGCTGTCCACCGAAACCCGCTCCATCGCCGATGCGATCAAACGGCTGGACCAACTGCTGGACGAGCTGGGCCGCTCCTCGCAGGCCCAGCACGCCCGCTAGCCGCGACCTGGCCCAAACCATCAAACAGACCGCTCCAGGGCGGTCTTTTGCTTTCTGGCGCCTGCCCGGCCTCTGTTATACTGGCTGCCTTCTGTAAACCAGTGCTCTTTGCCCGATGACCACCCCTGTCCAGCAGCTGTCCCAACTGAAAACCCGCCTTGCCCATTGCCTGATCCGCGATCGCCATGTCTTGCGCCGCAAGCTGAACGATGCCGGCGAGCGCCTGAAAAAAGGCCAGCCTGCCGACAAGCAACTGGCCGACATCAGCCAGCAACTGGAGCGCTCGACCGCCCGCGCCGAAGCCCGCCGCAACCATATGCCGCGCCCGCTGTTCGACGACGCCCTGCCGGTCAACCAGAAGCTGGACGACATCAAGGCGGCCATTGCCGGCCATCAGGTGGTGATCATTTGTGGCGAAACCGGCTCCGGCAAAACCACGCAGATTCCCAAAATCTGCCTGGAGCTTGGCCGTGGTGTGTACGGGCTGATCGGCCATACCCAGCCACGCCGGCTGGCGGCACGCTCGGTGGCCACCCGTATTGCGCAGGAGCTGGGCTCGCAGCTGGGCGAGCATGTCGGTTTCAAGGTGCGCTTTACCGACAAGCTGTCGGAAAAATCCGTCATCAAGCTGATGACCGACGGCATCATGCTGGCGGAAACCCAGACCGACCGTTATCTGGAAAGCTACGACACCATCATCATCGACGAGGCGCACGAACGCAGCCTCAACATCGACTTCCTGCTGGGCTACCTCAAGCAACTGCTGCCACGCCGCCCTGACCTGAAAATCATCATCACCTCGGCCACCATCGATGCCGACCGCTTTGCCCGCCACTTCGACGGCGCACCGGTGATTGAAGTGTCCGGCCGCACCTTCCCGGTGGAAGTGCGTTACCGTCCGCTCAAGCAGCGCGACGAAGACGAACGCGAAATGGAAATGGAAGACGCCATCGTCGATGCCGCCGACGAGCTGTCGCGTCAGGGCGCTGGCGACATGCTGGTTTTCCTGCCCGGTGAGCGCGAAATCCGCGAAACGGCAGAGAAACTGCGCAAATCCGGCATTCGTGGCTACGAAATCCTGCCGCTGTTTGCTCGCCTGTCCAATGAAGACCAGCAGAAAATCTTCAAGCCTTCGGGCGGACGGCGCATCGTGCTGGCCACCAATGTGGCAGAAACCTCGCTCACCGTACCGGGCATCAAGTATGTGATCGACACCGGTCTGGCCCGACTCAACCGCTACAGCCCGCGCGCCAAGGTGGAACTGCTGCAGGTGGAAAAGATTTCGCAGGCAGCCGCCCGCCAGCGCGCCGGTCGTTGCGGCCGGGTGGAAGCCGGTATCTGCGTGCGCCTGTACAGTGAAGAAGACTTCAACGCCCGCCCGGCCTTTACCGACCCGGAAATCATCCGCTCCAATCTGGCAGCGGTAATTTTGCGCATGGCCGCGCTGCGGCTGGGCCAGGTGGATGCCTTCCCCTTTCTGGAAGCGCCCAGCAGCCGCCTGATTGCCGACGGCTACCAGGTACTGACCGAGCTGGGTGCAGTCACCGACAATAACGAACTCACCGCCGTGGGCAAGGAGCTGGCGCGCATTCCGGTGGACCCGAAAGTGGGCCGCCTGCTGCTGGCCGGCCGCGACTTCGGCTGCATGCGCGAGGTGCTGATCATCGCCTCGGCGCTGTCAGTGCAAGACCCGCGCGAGCGCCCTTTCGATGCCCGCGAAGCCGCCGAACGCGCCCAGGCGCGCTTTAACGACGAAAAATCCGACTTCCTGTCCTACCTGCACCTGTGGGACTTCTTCAGCGATGCCCTCAAGCACAAGAAGTCCAACCGCCTGCTGGTGAATACCTGCCACGAGCATTTCCTGTCCTATCTGCGCCTGCGCGAATGGCGCGAACTGCATGGCCAGCTGGCGGAAATTGCCAGCGAACTGGGCCTGATCAAGCGTGAAGACGCCCATGCCGACGCCGAACAGATCGACGCCCAAATGTCGCAGAAGAAGCGCCAGCAACTGGACGCCGTGGTCTACGAGAATCTGCACAAGGCGCTGCTGACCGGTCTGGTAGGCAATATCGGCATGAAGAATCTGGAAGGCGACGACTATATGGGCGCCCGTGGCGTCAGCTTCCATGTATTCCCCGGTTCCGGCCTGAAAAAGAGCAAGCCCAAGTGGCTGGTGGCCGCCGAACTGGTGGAAACCACCCGCCTCTACGCCCGCTGCGTCGCCAAGATCGAGCCGGAATGGGTGGAAAAACTGGCCGCCCATCTGGTGAAGTACCACTATTTCGAACCGCACTGGGAAAAGAGTCGCGGCGAAGTGGTGGCCAGCGAACGGGTAACCCTGTACGGACTGACCCTGATTCCGCGCCGCGCCGTCAGCTATGGCCGCATTGCGCCTCAGGAAGCACGCGAGCTGTTTATCCGCGCTGCACTGGTGAACATGGATTACGTCAGCAATGCGCCCTTCTTCCAGCGTAACCAGCAGTTGATCCGCGAAGTGGAGCAGCTGGAACACAAGGCGCGCCGGCAGGATGTATTGGTAGATGAAGAAGCGCTGTACGCCTTCTATCACGAGCGCATCGGCAGCGATGTGGTCGATGCAGCCAGCTTTGAAGCCTGGCGCAAGGAAGCGGAAAAAACCGAGCCCAAGCTGCTGCACCTGACCCGCGAAGAATTGATGCGCCATGCCGCCCAGCACGTGACGGAAAACCAGTTCCCCGAATGGCTGGAATTGGAAGACGGCAAGCTGCGGCTGAAATACCGCTTCGAACCCAGGCATCCGCTGGACGGCGTCACCATGGATGTGCCACTGGCCATTCTCAACCGCCTGCAGCCAGCACAGTTCGAATGGCTGGTGCCTGGCATGGTGCGCGAAAAGCTGCAGCAATTGGTCAAGGGCCTGCCCAAGCAGGTGAGACGCTGCTGCGTGCCGGTGCCAGATTTCGTCACCCGCTTTCTCAGTAGCAATCCTGACCAACAGCAGCCGATTGCCGGCCAGCTGGCCCATTTCATCCTGCGTGAAACTGGTGGGGTGAAAGTCGACAGCGATGCCTTCAAGCAGCAGGAGCTGCCGGAACATCTGCTGTTCAACTTCCGCATCATCGATGATGGCAAACAGGAAATTGGCCTGGGGCGCGATCTGCTCGCCCTGCAAAAGCAGTTTGGCCAGGCCGCCCAGCTCACCTTCCGCGACAGCAGCGCCGATTTCGAGCGTGACGAGGTCAGCAGCTGGGACTTTGGCGAACTGCCGGAAAGCATACAGTTTGCCCGTGGCCGCCAGCAGCTTACCGGTTTCCCGGCGCTGACACTGGAACAGGACAAGGTGGCCATCCGCCTGTTCGACACCCAGCCCGAGGCTGAGCGCCACCACCGTGCCGGGGTGATCCGCCTGCTGCAGTTGCAATTGAAGGAACAAATGAAACAGCTGGGCAAAGGCCTGTCCGGCATGACCCAGATTGGCCTCAACCTGCGCAATGTAGCCAATGTCGAACAATTGCTGGCCGATGCCATTGCCTGCATCTGCGACCGTGCCTTTATCGGTGAAGATGCACTGCCACGCAACGAGAAGGCTTTCAACGATCAAAAAACCCGCGCTCGCACCCGTCTGCCGGCAGTGATTCAGGCGGTTACCCAGTATTTGAGCCAGATCGGCAGCGAATACATGCCGCTGTATAACAAGATGCAGAAACACCGGCTGGGTAATGAGCTACAACAGCAATTGAGCCGTCTGATCTACCCTGGCTTCCTGTACGACACGCCTTGGTCACAGCTGCCACACATTACCCGCTACATGCGCGCCATGAGCTTGCGCATGGACAAGCAGCCGGCCAATCCGCAACGGGATGGCCAGCGCGCGGCCGAGATACGTGAACTGTGGAACAAGTGGGAAGCACGCATGGCCAGCGAGCGCGAAGCTGGCGAGCCATCACCGGCGCTGCAGGATTTTCGCTGGCAGCTGGAGGAGCTGCGCGTCAGCCTGTTTGCGCAGGAATTGAAAACACCTTATCCGGTTTCAGTGAAACGCTTGCAAAAAGCCTGGCAAGACCTGCCCAAACAATGACAATTATCAATCATTTCTGCCGAATAAATCTGGCGATAGCAATGACAAAAACATAGAATGTTGCGTCAATCCGAAACCATGCACCATGTCTGACAATAATCTTTCCGACAAGCTCAAATCGAGCGCCATTTCCATCGGCAAAGAACTGCCGATGGATGTCTACGCCAAGAACGGCATCTTGCTGCTCAAGCGTGGTCATTATGTGCTATCGCCGGACATGAAGCATCGCCTGATCAAGCTGGGCTTTGCCGAACAGCCAGCCGAGGTGAAGCCAGCCGAAAAAACGGTCGACAATTACCGTAAGGGTCAGTCGCTGTTCGAGGAAATCGTCTTCCTGCAGCAAAGGGTGCGCAATATGCTGTTGCACGCGCTGACCCAGCCTGAGCTGGAGCAACGCGTACGCGCCATCGCCCAGACCATCATCAGCCTGAGCGAGCGCCATCCGGACGGCCTGATGGCCTCCATGCTGCTGCTGCCTTTCCAGGAGTACGGTGTGGCTCACTCGCTGCACACCACCGCCCTGCTGACACTGATTACCCGTCAGATGAAATTGCCGCCCGGTCACCGCGAAATCCTGCTGTGTGCCGCGCTCACCATGAATATCGCGCAGATCGAGCTGCAAAATGAACTGTTCAGCTACGAGGGACAGCTAACCCCGCAGCACCATAGTGCGATCAAGGAACATCCCCTGCTCAGCTCGGCGATTCTGCGTGAGGCCGGCATCGAAAACGAGCTATGGCATGCCCTGGTGCAGACCCACCATGAAAACTGGCAAGGTAGTGGCTATCCCTTTGGTTTGGAGCGCAAACAGATTCTGCCGCCGGCGCATTTGCTGCATCTGGCTGACATCACCTGTGCCAAGCTGGCACCGCGCCGCTATCGTAGCGCGCAGTTGCCCGCCACTGCACTGGGCAATCTGTTTCAGCGTAAGGATGTCGATTTCGACAGTGCCTTCACCACCATGCTGATTCGCGAGCTGGGCATTTACCCGCCCGGCAGCTTTGTCAAACTGGTCAATAACGAAATTGCCGTGGTGCTGGCCCGCCGCGACAAGCCGAGCGAACCGCAGGTCGCCGCGCTGCGCAAGGCTGATGGCCCGGCCTATGCCGAAGTATTACTGCGAGAAACCAGCCACCCACAGTACAAGATTGCCGCTCCCTGCTCGTCCAGCCTGGCGGGCGTGCGCATCTCCTTCCTGGCCAGCCTGTGGAAAATCTGAGCCCGCGGCGGCGCCCGCAAAAGCCAAGCGCCGCAGCAGCCATCCGCATATAATTGCCGCAGCTGCGCCGCCTTGCTGGCGCAGCGCCCGCAACCCACGCCGACTGCATCGCCGCATGAACACCCGCAACAAGAAGCAACTGCATGACAAGGTAGTGCCCGAACAGATTCTGATGGGCAAGGAGCTGCCGCTGGATGTTTATGCCAAGAATGGTCTGCTGCTGCTGAGCAAGGGGCATTTCGTGCTGAGCGACCGCCAGCGTGAAAAGCTGCTGGAAATGGGCTATGCGGTGGATGGCAATAAACTGGATGCCGTCAGCCTGCCCGAAGCCGATCCGATGATGGTACGCGAGAGCGTACTGCACGAAATGGCCTTCCTGCAGCAACGCACCCGCACCCTGCTCAACTACGCCCTGCAACTGGAAGACTTTCCGCGCAAGGTCAGCCTGCTGGTACGCGATATTGTCCGCCTGAGCGAACAGCACCCTGATGGTGTCATTGCCAGCCTGCTCTTGGTGCCATTCAACGAGTACGGCCCGGCCCATGCCTTGCATACCACTGCCCTGCTAGCCCTGCTTAGCCGGCGGATGCCGCAGCTAAGCAGCGAACAACGCCATACCGTGCTGGCGGCAGCGCTTACCATGAATATGTCGATCTGTCAGCTGCAGAACACGCTGTACCACCAGCAGGAAGCACTGACCCCGCAGCAGGAAGAAGAAATCGCCGGCCACCCGCTGATGAGCTCCGCCATTCTGCGCGAAGCGGGCGTGAGCGATGAGCTATGGCACTGGCTGGTACAGACTCACCATGAGTCCTGGCTGGGCAATGGCTACCCCTATGGCCTGGCCCGCGGCGAAATCGAATCGCTGGCGCACATCCTGCACATGGCCGACATCACCTGCGCCAAGCTCACCCCGCGCAGTTACCGCGCGGGCATGGTGCCGGCCGCCGCACTGGGGCATCTGTTCCAGCGCAAGGACACCGAATTCGACCCGGCTTACACCACCCTGCTGATCAAGGAGCTGGGCATCTACCCACCTGGCAGCTTCGTGCGCTTGGCCAATGATGAGATCGGCGTGGTGCTGGCCCGCCGCGAGAAGGCCAGCGAACCGCAAGTAGCCGCCATTCGCCATGGTGACGGCCCGGCTTATATCGATGCCCTGATTCGCGATACCAGCTTGCCGGCGCACAAGGTAATCTCCCCCTGTCCAGCCGCCATGGCTGGCGTGCGGGCATCGCATCTGGCACGGCTATGGCGCACCCAGGCCAACTGAAGCCACATGCCACCAACAATGAAAAAGCCGGCTTGCGCCGGCTTTTTGCTGATTATTGGGCGAGTTTATCGGCCTAGCTGGCCTCACCCACTGCCGGCCCCTGCAATACGTTCTGCGGAATACCCAGTGCCTGCACCCGGCCCTGACGTTCGGCAAAGTCGGCGCTACCGATAGCCTGCTGCCAGCGGTCAATATCCCCACTGCCAGCCATGCGTTGCAGGCGCTCAGCCAGCTTCGGCAACGGTGGCACATGCAAACCGGCCAACACCTCATCCGCGCGTTCCGGCTGATTGCAAACCAGCACCATATCGCAGCCTGCAGCGAGTGCCGCTTCGGCACGCTCGACAAAGCTACCCGCACCAGCAGCACCTTCCATCCCCAGGTCGTCGGAGAAGATCACGCCATCAAAGGCCAGCTGGCCACGCAGGATGTCCTGCAACCACACCGGTGAGAAACCGGCCGGGCGCTGATCCACTGCCGGGTATACCACATGGGCCGGCATCACCGAACCCATGCCGGCGGCCGCCATGCGGGCAAAGGGAATCAGATCATCGGCTTCCAGTTCGCTGAGTGAGCGGTCGTCCTGCGGCATCACAAAGTGGCTGTCGCCAGACACAAAACCGTGACCAGGAAAGTGCTTGCCGCAAGTAGACATACCCCCCTGCTGCAGGCCGCGCTGCAAGGCCAGCGCCAGTTCACTGACAATATGTGGATCGCGGTGAAAAGCCCGATTACCGATAACGGCACAGCGCCCCCAGTCCAGATCCAGCACCGGGGTAAAGGACAAGTCGATACCGCAGGCACGCAACTCGGCGGCCAACACCACGCCGACATCTTCGGCAGCCGCACGCGCAGCAGCTTCATTCTGCTGCCACAACTCACCCAGCACATTCATCGGCGGCAAACGAGTGAAACCTTCAAGAAAACGCTGTACCCGACCACCCTCGTGATCGACGGCAATCAATAGTGCAGGACTGCGCAGACTGCGGATGTCGGCGGTCAGCGCCTTGAGCTGTTCGATATTCTGGAAATTGCGCCGGAACAGGATGACACCACCGACCAGCGGATGAGACAGACGTGTGCGCTCTGCTTCGCTCAGGCGGAAGCCGGCCACATCCACCATGACCGGACCACGTTGCAGCGACAAGGTTTGCATGGCTGATACTCCAAACAGTGCGAGGACCGGGCGGCCCTCAGGATTGATTCTTTGGCAAGGATAGACCCAGGCTAATCCCGCTCCAATACCACAAAGGCCAGGGCATGCTCGCGTTCGTCCGTGATGGAGACATGGCTGCGTACCACGCCACGCTGCAGCAGAAAATCCTGCAAGTCCGGGCTAAATACCAGTATGGGCTTGCCCTGCGCATCGTGGCTGACCGCAATGGCAGTCAGCAAAACCGGCTGCACCACCCCGGTGCCCACAGCCTTGGACAGTGCCTCCTTGACGGCAAAGCGCTTGGCCAGGAAACGGGCCTGATCGGCTGCCGTCAGAAAATCCGGAATTTCCGCCTCGGCCAGGATACGCCGACCAGCCTTGTCACCCCAGCGTTGCAACAGGCCCTGCATGCGGGCGATTTCCACCATATCGGTGCCGATGCCGTAGATCATGCCTGCTCCTTGCGTCGTGCAAAGCGAACACGCAGCAGCCACAACATCAGGCAAGGCAGCCAGACATATAGCAGCTCGGTATAGACTACGCGCCAGCCTTTGGCCGTCAGCCATAGTCGTGGTGAGATGGGTGCCCCTTCAATCGGTCGCCATGGCAGCAGATAGCGCTGCATGTCGAATGGCATGAACAAGGCTGGGCCATGCGTGGCATCAGTCAGCATATCCAGTCCGGCATGACTGGCGATGACCGCAAACAGCAGCAAGCAGGCCGAGTGCAAGGACCAGCCCAGACGCCGCCACAAACCGCGGCTGCAAGCAGTCAGCAACAGCGCCGCCAGCAGGGCCAGCAGCAAGGAATGCGATACACCACGATGCCCCCAGGGGCTGGCATAAGGAATGCCAAGCTTGAAGGTGACCACGTCCAGATCGGGCAGCATGGCCGCGGCAGCACACAGCAGCAATACCTTCAGACCATCGGCGCGCGAGGCCGATGCAGTGCCGGTGCCAGCCAGACGCAATAGCGTGGCCCCGGCTAGCGCATGGCTGATTACGGTGGGCATGCTGCTCAGCCCTGGCGGGCTTCCTGCATCAAGGTCTTCATGTCGCGTACGGCGCGGTCCAGGCCAACAAATACCGCCTGGCCGATAATGGCGTGACCGATATTCAGCTCGGCAATCTGCGCAATGGCGGCAATCGGCTTGACGTTGTGATAGTTCAGCCCGTGGCCGGCGTTCACCACCATGCCCAGCTCGGCGGCAAAAGCCGCTGCGCCACGGATGCGTGCCAGCTCAGCCTCGCGCTCGGCAGCATGTACCGCGTCAGCATAAGCACCGGTGTGCAATTCAATCACCCGGGCACCGGCTTCGTAAGCCTTGCTGATCTGGGCACGATCCGGGTCGATGAAAATGGATACCCGGATGCCGGCCTGTTGCAGGGTTTCGGTGTAATGGCAGACATCGGCATAGTGGCCCAGCACATCCAGACCGCCTTCGGTGGTGACTTCTTCACGTTTTTCCGGTACCAGACAGACGTCTTCCGGAGCCACCGCCAGGGCATTGGCCAGCATTTCCGGCGTCATGGCCATTTCCAGATTCATGCGGGTCTTGACGACCTGACGCATGGCCACCACGTCGGCATCCTGAATGTGGCGGCGGTCTTCACGCAGATGCAGGGTAATCAGGTCAGCACCCGCCGTTTCGGCAACGAGTGCGGCCTCGATCGGGCTGGGGTAGCGGGTACCGCGCGCCTGGCGCAGGGTGGCGACATGATCGATATTCACACCAAGCAAAATCATCTTCAGCTCCTGTTGCGCAGGCCTCAGTCGGCAATGGCGTTGATGGCCTGCAAGAGTTCACGCGAGGCCAATGGCTCCTCGCCCAGCAAATCGGTAAGCAGCAAGCGTAGCAGGCTGCGGGCCGCACGGCGGGTGCTGGCGGCGGCATAGTCATCCGCCTCGATGGCCAGCAACTCGGCACCGGGCAAGCAGACTGATGGCCCAGTTGGCCCGCCACTCGCCCGTTCGGGCAGGGCACCGCCCCGGCACAGGTAGTCGGCTGCGGGGTCGATCAGCTCGCCATGCAGGTCGCACGCGAAGCTGCCGGCATAGCCCAGCGCCTGCAATAGCCGCAATTCGTAGCGACGCAGCACACTGGACAGGGAATGCGTCTGTGCCAGCGCACGCACCGCCTGATCATAAATGGTGAAGGCACGCGGCTCGGCATCATCGCGAGCCGTCAGCTTCAGCATCAGTTCATTGAGATAGAAGCCGCAAACCAGCCGGATGCCGGACAGTTGCGGCACGCCGCCATTCCACTCGGCGGTATGCAGGGTACGTACTTCACCCTTGCCAAACCAGGACAGGGTCAGCGGCTGAAACGGCAGCAGTACGCCGCGAACATCTGCCCGTGGTCGGCGCGCACCGCGTGCCACCAGGGTAAAGCGGCCGTGCTGCGGGGTGAACACCTCGACCAGCAGGCTGGTTTCGCGGTAGGGCTGGGTGTGCAGCAGGTAGCCGGGCTGGCGGTCTACCCTGCCCTGCTGGCTCATGCGTCCCGGCCCTGCCCGCTGGCATGGGCCCGCTCTACCCGCGCCACTTTCAGCGAGAAATCGCGATACCACACCTCGCGCCCCAGCTTTTGCGCGACCAGATGCTCGGCATGCTGGCGCCAGGCGGCAATCGCCTCCACGCTGTCCCAGTACGACACGGTAATGCCAAAGCCGGCACTGTCACGCGCGCTTTCCGCACCCAGATAACCGGGCTGGACTTCGGCCAGACGCAGCATGCGTTCCGCCATATTGGCGTAGCCCTGGTCGGCAGCGCTGCGTTGCGAGGAAAAGATCACCGCCCAATATGGCGGAGAAGGCAGCTTGAGCGGCATCAGTTCAGGCCGAATTCCCGCAGGAAGCGCACGTCGTCAGCCCAGCCGGATTTGACCTTGACCCAGACTTGCAGGAAGACCTTGCCATCGAACAGCTTTTCCATGTCCAGGCGTGCTTCGGTGGAAATTTTCTTCAGCTTCTCACCACCCTTGCCGATGACGATGGGTTTCTGGTTGTCCTTGTCCACCAGTATGGCGATGTGAATGCGACGCAGCGCGCCATCCATTTCGAACATCTCCACTTCCACATTCATTTCATACGGCAGCTCTTCGCCCAGATAGCGGAACAGCTTTTCGCGGACGATTTCGGCAGACAGGAAGCGCTCGCTCTTGTCGGTCACCATGTCGTCCGGATACAGCGGCATGGATTCCGGCAGATGCGGTCGCACCTTGTCCAGCAGCTCGGACAGACGCTGACCGTGCTTGGCACTGACCACTTCGCAGTCGGCAAACTGGAATTCGGCGCGGACGCCATCGATGAATTCCTGCAGCAGGAACTTGTCCTTGACCTTGTCCAGCTTGTTGATCACCAGGATGACCGGCGTGTGTTTGGGCAATAGCGCCATCACTTCGCGATCGGCCGCGCTGCAGCGCATGGCTTCCAGGATGAACAGCACACAGTCGACGCTACCCAGCGAGTCTTTCACGCTCTTGTTCAGCGTCTCGTTGAGTGCGCCCTTGTGGAAGGTCTGAAAGCCCGGGGTATCGACAAAAATGAACTGGGCGTTGTCTTCGGTATGAATGCCGTTGACGCGATGGCGCGTAGTCTGCGCCTTTTTCGAGGTAATGCTGACTTTCTGGCCGATGAGATGGTTCATCAGCGTCGACTTGCCCACATTGGGGCGGCCAACAATGGCAACAAAGCCACAATGATATGCGTGTTCGGTCATGGGTGTTTCTTGCCTGTGGCCAGTTTTTGTTCAAGAAGCAGCAGCGCGGCTTCTGCGGCCTGCTGTTCGGCGGCGCGGCGGCTGCCGCCCTCACCGCTGGATTCGATCATCAGTTCACCCAGATCGCACACTACCTTGAACCATTGTTCGTGGGCTTCACCGGTCTGGGTCTGGATACGGTACTTGGGCAAAGGCCATTTGCGCGCCTGCAGGGCTTCCTGCAAGCGGGTCTTGGCATCCTTGGCATGTTTAGTAGGGTCAATGGCCGCCACGCGACCTGCGTACAGGCGGCGCACCACCTGCTCGGCGCGCTGGAAATCCGCATCGAAACTGACTGCGGCAAAGGTAGCCTCCAGCGCATCCGCCAGAATCGACGGCCGGTTGAAGCCGCCACTTTTCAGCTCGCCCTCACCCAGGTACAAGTACTCACCCAGTTTGAGCTCGTGGGCGATTTCGGCCAGGGTGTTCTGGTTGACCAGATTGGCACGCAAGCGTGACAGCTCTCCTTCACTCAGGCGCGGAAACTGGTCAAACAGCATGCGCGCCACGGTGTAATTGAGAATGCTGTCGCCAATAAATTCGAAACGCTCGTTATTGGACGCAGCAAAGCTGCGATGTGTCAGCGCCTGGCGCAGCAGATCGGGCTTCTGGAATGCATAATCCAGCGCCTGTGACAGGCGCCGGAATCGGGTTTCAACTTGGTTCACTGTAGTTACTGGGGTGTCTGTCCGGCCTGGGTATCGAAATCGAAAGCCAGGCTGACATTGGCAAACAGCGGAACTTCGCGGCGATAGGCTGCGCGCACGAATACGCTGTTAGCGGTGGTGATGATGGTGAGGTTTTCCGGCTTGATCGACGAAATCCCCCCGACCATGGCGTGATTCATGAATTCCCGGCGCAGTTCGATGTCACCCTTGCCGGTTTCCCCGGCCATGGCGGTAACCGCCTTGCGAACCTCGGCGTACTCGTTGTACACCGGCAGCACCTTGCCAGCCAGCAGGAAGCCGGCACCGACAATGAGCATGATGAACAACACCGAAATGACTGACAAACCTCGCTGACGCTGCATGGAATTCCCCCTGCCGGAAAACGGTGTCAATGAATGGCCTTGCCGATACGAGACAGCGAACTGAAGTTCATCCAGATCAGGAAGGCCTTGCCAACCATCAAGCGATCTTCCACAAAGCCCCAGTAACGACCATCCAGGCTGTTGTCGCGATTGTCGCCCAGCATGAAGTAATGGCCGGCCGGCACCTTGCACACAAAGCCGTTATCGTCGTACTGGCACTGATCGCGACCCGGAAAATCAGCCACCTGACCCAACGCCACGACCGGCGCTTCTGGAATATTCAGCACCTGGTAGGGCTTGCCATCCATGACTTCCTTGAACTGTTCATTGTGAATCATGGCCATGCCCTGCTCAAGATACTCGTAAGTGCCGTCTTTTTCATCCGGCACTGCCTTGCCATTGATGGTCAGGCGCTTGTTACGGTACTCCACCACATCGCCAGCCACGCCGATGACCCGCTTGATGTAATTCACCTTAGGGTTGGGCGGATAGTTGAACACCACCACATCGCCACGGCTTACCTTGCCCACCGGCACCAGCACATTATTCAGCACCGGCACGCGGATGCCATAAGCAAACTTGTTGACCAGGATGAAGTCACCCACTACCAGACCGGGGCGCATCGAGCTGCTGGGAATCTGGAAGGGTTCTACCAGGAAAGAGCGCAGCAGGAACACCACCAGGATGACCGGGAAGAAACCACGTGAGTATTCGACAAAGTGTCCGGGCTCACCGGCGCGCTTCTTGGCCAGCAGCCACTTGTCCAGGCCCCATACCACGCCGGTAATCAGCACAAACACCAGCATCACCGCAGTGAAGCTCATGTAATTGGACAGCAGGCCGAAACCACCGATGACCAGGGCCAGATAGCCCCACTGCACCGAAACCGGCCAATCCTTGGCACCGGCTTCACGCTGACCGCCAAAACCCACCAGCATGCCGCCCACAATGACGGCAACGGTAAATACCCAGAACAGGTTTTCGCCCACTTATTTTTCCCCTACTTGAAGAATGGCCAGGAAAGCCTCTTGCGGGATTTCCACGTTACCCACCTGCTTCATGCGCTTCTTGCCGGCTTTTTGTTTTTCCAGCAGCTTTTTCTTACGAGTGATGTCGCCACCGTAGCACTTGGCCAGTACGTTCTTGCGCAAGGCCTTTACTGTTTCACGGGCAATGATATGCCCGCCAATGGCCGCCTGCACAGCGATATCAAACATCTGGCGCGGGATCAGTTCGCGCATTTTGGAGACCAGCTCACGGCCACGATATACGCTGGAAGCACGGTGCACGATCAGGCTCAGCGCATCCACTTTCTCGCTGTTGACCAGTACATCCAGCTTCACCAGGTCGGCGCACTGGAATTCCTTGAACTCGTAGTCGAGCGAAGCATAGCCACGGCTGGTGGACTTGAGACGGTCGAAGAAGTCCATCACCACTTCATTCATCGGCATATCGTAAGTGAGCATCACCTGGCGGCCCAGATACTGCATATTGCGCTGCACACCACGCTTCAGGGTACACAGGGTGATGACCGCGCCGACATAGTCTTGCGGCACCAGGATATGGGCAGTGATGATGGGTTCGCGAATTTCTTCCACCTTGCCCGGGTCCGGCAGGCGCGACGGATTGTCCACATGGACTACGCTGCCGTCTTTCAACACCAGCTCGTACACCACGGTCGGCGCCGTGGTGATCAGGTCCATGTCGAATTCGCGCTCCAGTCGTTCCTGCACGATTTCCAGGTGCAACAGACCCAGGAAGCCGCAACGGAAACCAAAGCCCAGTGCCTGCGATACCTCGGGTTCGTACTTGAGCGAGGCGTCGTTCAGTTGCAGTTTTTCCAGCGCATCGCGCAGGGCTTCGTAATCGTGGCTTTCCACCGGATACAGGCCGGCAAATACCTGCGACTGCACTTCCTTGAAGCCCGGCAGGGCTTCGGTGGCCGGCGTTTTCATCAGGGTAATGGTGTCACCCACCTTGGCCGATTTCAGCTCCTTGATACCGGCGATGATAAAGCCCACCTCGCCCGCGTTCAGCACATCGCGCTGTACCGACTTGGGCGAGAACACACCAACCTGCTCCACCAGATGCTCGGCACCAGTGGCCATGAACTTGATCTTGTCCTTGGGACGAACCTGGCCATCCTTGACCCGCACCAGCATCACCACGCCGACGTAGTTGTCGAACCAGGAGTCGATGATCAGGGCTTTGAGCGGGCCATCCGGATTGCCTTCCGGCGGCGGAATCTTGCTGACCACCACTTCGAGGATGTCCTGAATGCCGATACCGGACTTGGCCGAGGCACGCACGGCATCAATGGCTTCGATGCCGATGATGTCTTCGATTTCCTGGCTGACGCGTTCGGGTTCTGCCGCCGGCAGGTCGATCTTATTCAGCACCGGCACCACTTCCACCCCCAGGTCGATGGCGGTATAGCAGTTGGCTACGGTTTGCGCTTCCACACCTTGCGAGGCATCCACCACCAGCAATGCGCCTTCGCAGGCGGACAGCGAGCGGGAAACCTCGTAAGAGAAGTCGACGTGCCCCGGGGTGTCGATCAGGTTCAGGTTGTACACCTGACCATCAAGCGCCTTGTATTGCAGGGCAGCTGTTTGTGCCTTGATGGTAATGCCGCGCTCTTTCTCGATATCCATCGAGTCGAGCACCTGGGCACTCATTTCGCGCAGTTCGAGGCCACCGCAAAACTGGATGAAGCGGTCGGCCAGGGTCGATTTGCCATGGTCGATATGGGCAATGATCGAGAAATTTCTGATATGTTTCATCGGTATCCAGCAAAAAGATAAGGGCACGCTGGCGTGCCCTCTAACAACTCACACTGGCGCGGATTTTAGCCGATTTCGCCCAAATGTGCAGCCAAAGCAGGAATATCCAGATGCCAGTGACAAATCTGGTGCTCACCGTCCATCAATACCGGCACCAGTTCATTGAATCTGGCCTCAAGAATCGGGTCGGCATCCACATCCACCACATCCAGCTCAAAACCATGCCTGGCTTGCCATGGCTGCAGTTCGGCCAACATTTGATGGCACAAGCTGCAGTACTCACGGAAATACAAGGTCAGCTTCATTCTTCCCCACCAATGGCTAATGGAATAAACAGCGTCATGCCCTGGCGCAGCACCTGCAAGGCCAGTGTGCTGCCCTTGGGTGCAGTGGTCACCGCAGCCTTGAACTGGCCAAAACTGCTGATGGCCTCACCGCCCAGCCCGACGATGACATCCCCGGCTTGCACGCCGGCACGGGCAGCCAGCCCGCTGGCTCTCCGTACTTGCAGGCCATACTTGATACCTGCCTTACCCAGCTGCTGCGGTGTCAACTCGGCCAATGCCAGGCCCAGCTGCTTCATGTTCTGCGCATCCGGCGTGGCCTGTGGTGCACGATACTCGCGCTGGGCTGTGCGGGCATCTTCATTTTTCAGTTCTTCCGGCACCACGCTCAGCTTGAGGCTGGCGCGATTGCGCCACACTTCCAGCGCTACTGGCTTACCTGGCCGGATAGCACCAATCAGCCGCGGCAGATCGGAAGACGAGGCAACGGCCTGCCCCGCCACCGACAGGATGATATCACCGGCACGCAATCCGGCTTTGTCTGCCGGGCTCTTTTTCTCAACCTCATTCACCAGCGCACCAGCTGGCTTGCTCAAGCCGAAAGAGGCCGCCAGATCCTTGCTCAGCTCCTGGATGGCCACGCCAATGCGACCACGACTCACCTTGCCGGTGGCCTTGAGCTGATCAGCCACATTCATCGCCACATCGATGGGAATCGAGAAGGAAATACCCATGAAACCGCCAGAGCGGCTGTAGATCTGCGAGTTAATGCCGATCACTTCACCCTTCATATTAAACAGCGGCCCGCCGGAATTACCCGGATTGACCGCAGCATCTGTCTGCAGAAAGGGGACGAAATTCTCATCCGGTAACAGGCGATTCTTGGCTGATACGATGCCGGAGGTCACGGTATTCTCAAAGCCGAAGGGCGAGCCAATGGCCAGCACCCACTCGCCCACGCGCACATCAGCCATATTACCCAGCCGTGCCACCGGCAGGTCTTTGGCCTCGATCTTGAGCAGGGCCACATCGGTGCGGGCATCCGAGCCAATCACCTTGGCCTTGAATTCGCGCTTGTCGGTCAGGGTGACGGTAATTTCATCCGCACGCGCCACCACATGGGCATTGGTCAGCAGATAGCCATCGGCAGAAATGATGAAACCGGAACCCAGTGAGCGCTCCTGCCGCTCCTGTTGCTGCTGTGGCGCAAAGCGGCGGAAGAATTCGAAGAAGGGATCGCCCTCCATGCCTTCTGGCAGGCTGCTGACATTCTGCTTGATGGTCGCCGTGGTACTGACATTGACCACCGCCTTGCCCTCGCTTTCCACAATGCGGGCAAAATCGGGCAAATCGGCAGCAAGCACGACAGCAGGTTCAATAGTGAAGGCAGATGCCGCCAGCATGGCAGCAACGATCAGCTTTTTGATCGACATAGTCGCTCCATCTTGATGTGGTTTGCACAGAACAACAGGAAAGGGAATCAAAATGGCCTGCCCTGCCGTAAAACGGAAAGGCAGGCCATGCACCATCATGGTTTGAGTGCGATCTTGAGATTCCGGATCATCGCCATCATGGTCGGTTCGGGCAGATCACCCACCAACGTGACCAGGTAGTCGCCCTGCGCAGCAGTCGCCATATTGACGGCACCATGCAGGTTGACCGCACGCTCCGGACGACCCTCAGTCTGCGGCTCGATAAACAACGACAGCATGACCAGCCCGTCGCTGAACACCATATGCCGTACGGTACGCTCCGCCTGCCCCGGCAGCGTGCGCTGCACGGCCCGCAACAGCTTGAAGCCGCTGGGCATGCCACTCACCTCGGACGGGGCATCGGCATCAAGCGCCATCGCCGGCGCGCTGGCACTACGCAATACATAATTCTGCTTGTATTGCGGCCGGAAAGCACCCTTGTCCTTTGGCCCCTGCAATTCGATTTCGGTAAAGGTGAACTGCTCTACCGCATCACCGGCCGCATTCTGGGTAATCACCTTCAAAGGCAGGAAACTGGTCGGCTCCACGCACATGCGCAGCAGGTAGCGCTTGCTGTCTTTCGGCTTGAGATCGAACCAGTTGCAATCGCGCTGGGCTACCCTATCCTTGCCACCGCGCTTGATGCCATAAGACTGGGCGATATTACCGATATCCTCAGGCAGCAAAGCCGGAAACAGGCGCATGGCACTGACTTTGGCGGCAGACAACGACTTGGCATCCGGCGCGTAACAGGTTAGCTCCTGTCCCTTGCGGATAATTTCACGCGATGGACCATCCAGCGAGGTGCGCTTTTCCTGGATGTTATCGCCGGAACCGCTACGCACGATGCGGAAGGTTTCCAGCGAACTGTTCATCTGATGCAGGTAGGTACCATTCAATGGCTGCTGCCTTGCGGCGGCAGCCACCTTTTTTACCACCAGCCAGTCATCATCCGCATGGGCCAGCACCGCCACGCCCATCAGGCAGACCCCGGACAGCTGTGTCAGACGCATCAGTGGCGAACTCCATTTCCGTAGGAAACCTTGTATACGCTCTGATCCGCCGTCATCTCCTGATGCGCAGCCAGATACAGGTCGTCATGCTGCTGTGCCGGCTGCAAGGCGGCAACCGGCACGCCACGATCGGCCATGGCAGAAGCGGCATTGCCATGTGACAGCTGCTGCCAACCTACCACCGCGGCAAAGCTGACGCTGGCGGCCAGCGCCACGGCACCGGCCCGGCGCGTACGCACCGGGGCAAACCAGCGCCGCGGAGCCAATACGGTAGGTTCGGTGGCCAGGCGTTCGGCCACTTGCTGGCGTACATTCACCGCCACATGGCTGTTCGCGCGCATGGCATCACCAATCAGGTGATAGGCATCCCAGACCTGCTTCAGATCCTCTTCATCAGCGATGGCATTGATGGCCCTCTGTGCAAGCTGCCCGTCCAGCTCGCCGTCCATCAGCGCGGATAATTTTTCTTTCATAAGCTACCACCTTCTGTTTTTGGCCGTATCCAGCAGTGGCCGCAATTCGGCAGCAATCGCCTCACGCGCACGGAAAATCCGCGAGCGCACAGTGCCAATCGGACAGTTCATTACCTGTGCAATCTCTTCGTAGGATAGCCCGTCCATTTCACGTAATGAAATGGCCGTTCTAAGCTCCTCCGGCAAGGCTTGCACGGCAGCATTCACTGTCGTCACGATCTCCTTGTTCATCAGCTCGGTTTCAGGCGTATTCATGTCGGGAACTTGCGACGCCAGGTCGAAGCTCTCGCCATCCTCGTCCTCAAACTCACTGTTCACCACCGGACGTCGCCCGGCTGAACTGAGGAAATTCTTGGCAGTATTGATGCCGATTCGGTACAGCCATGTGTAAAACGCGCTCTCGCCGCGGAATGACGGCAAAGCGCGATACGCTTTGATAAATGCCTCTTGCGTCACATCTTCGATGTCCGAGCCGTCGCGAATAAAGCGTGACAAAAGTCTAGCCAGACGACGCTGATATTTTGCAACAAGCAGGTCGAAAGCTCTTTTTTCACCTCGCTGGGCACGCTCCACCAACTGTTGATCGATATCACGATCACTCATGTCGTTGTAATGCTCCCTGAATTGTCCACTGGTTTAGTTGTATGTACGGCTGTGCGGACACAGCACTAGACCGTGGCACGTGCAATGAGTTCCCCCGAGCTTGCTGCTGCGAAACATACCAGAGCTTGGGTAAAACATGAACCACCTTCGCCTGCCCCGCTGTCGATAGAGCATTTGCACTCCAACCAAGCACTTGCTAGAATGCTCTGCAATGTCACCCGCATCCAACTAAGGACCCCGCCATGAGCACACCCGGTCAACGCTTTCGCCTCGCTGTAGAACAGGAAAAACCGCTGCAAGTCGTGGGCGCCGTCAACGCCTATGCCGCACGTCTGGCCGAACACTCCGGTTTCAAGTCCCTGTATCTGTCGGGTGGCGGTGTGGCTGCCTGCTCCTGCGGCATTCCGGACCTGGGCATCACCACCCTGGAAGACGTGCTGATTGATGTGCGTCGCATTACCGATGTGACCGAACTGCCGCTGCTGGTGGATATCGATACCGGTTGGGGTGGCGCTTTCAATATCGCCCGCGCCATCAAGAGCCTGGAAAAAGCCGGCGCTGCTGCCGTACATATCGAAGATCAGGTACAGCAAAAGCGCTGTGGCCATCGCCCGAACAAGGCCATCGTCAGCCAGGAAGAAATGGTCGACCGCGTCAAGGCGGCAACCGATGCGCGCAAGGATGACAGCTTCGTCATCATGGCCCGTACCGACGCACTGGCGGTGGAAGGACTGGACTCGGCCATTGCCCGCGCCGTGGCTTGCGTGGAAGCCGGTGCCGACATGATCTTCCCGGAAGCCATGACCGATCTGGCCATGTACAAGCAATTCGCCGAAGCCGTTGGCGTGCCGGTGCTGGCCAACATTACCGAATTCGGCTCGACCCCGCTGTTCACCACCCAGGAACTGGGTGAAAACGGTGTATCGCTGGTGCTGTATCCGCTATCCGCCTTCCGCGCCATGAGCCAGGCCGCCCTGAATGTCTACGGCGCACTGCGCCGCGATGGCACGCAGAAAAACGTGCTGGACACCATGCAAACCCGTATGGACCTGTACGAGCACCTGGGTTACCACAGCTACGAACAAAAGCTGGATGGGCTGTTTGCCGAAGGCAAAAACAAGTAATTGCCCGCAGCAGCAAAAACAGACACGTAGCAATCGCCAGTGCACGGTCCGCACCAACCGGACCGCACCGGCCGCAATAACAACAGCAAGACGAGAAACTTCATCTTAGGAGAAATGGCATGACTGAAGTGGTTCTGACTGGCAAGCCGAAGAAATCGGTCGCTCTGTCCGGCGTTGCCGCCGGCAATACCGCCCTGTGCACGGTTGGCCGTACCGGCAACGACCTGAGCTATCGCGGCTATGACATTCTGGATATTGCCGACCAGTGCGAATTCGAAGAAGTTGCCTTTCTGCTGGTACACGGCAAGCTGCCTAACAAGGCCGAACTGGCCGGCTACAAGCAAAAGCTGAAAGCCCTGCGCGGCCTGCCGCAAGTGGTGAAGAGCGTGCTGGAAGCCCTGCCCGCCTCCGCCCACCCGATGGACGTGATGCGCAGCGGCGTATCCGCTCTGGGCTGCACCCTGCCGGAAAAGGACGACCACAATATTGCCGGCGCTCGTGACATCGCCGACCGCCTGATGGCTTCCTTCGGCTCCATGCTGCTGTACTGGTACCACTTCAGCCACAACGGCAAGCGTATCGATGTGGAAACCGATGACGATTCCATCGGCGGCCATTTCCTGCACCTGCTGCATGGTGAAAAGCCGTCCGAGCTGTGGGTGAAGGCGATGCATACCTCGCTGATCCTGTATGCCGAGCACGAATTCAACGCCTCCACCTTTACCAGCCGCGTGATTGCCGGTACCGGTTCGGACATGTATTCCAGCATCACCGGCGCCATTGGCGCGCTGCGCGGCCCCAAGCACGGCGGTGCCAACGAAGTGGCGTTTGAAATCCAGAAGCGCTACGACAATCCGGATGAAGCCGAGGCCGACATCAAGGCCCGCGTCGAACGCAAGGAAGTGGTCATCGGCTTTGGCCACCCGGTGTACACCATCTCCGATCCGCGCAACAAGGTGATCAAGGAAGTGGCGCGCAACCTGTCCGCCGCTGCTGGCGACAGCAAGATGTTCGACATTGCAGACCGCCTGGAAAGCGTGATGTGGGACATCAAGAAGATGTTCCCCAATCTGGACTGGTTCTCCGCCGTGTCCTATCACATGATGGGCGTGCCCACTGCCATGTTCACCCCGCTGTTCGTGATTGCCCGTACCAGCGGCTGGAGCGCACACGTGATCGAGCAACGTATTGACGGCAAGATCATCCGCCCGTCGGCCAACTACACCGGCCCGGACGATCAGGCCTTCGTGCCGCTGGCACAACGCTGATGGTCAGGGGAGCTAAGCCGCAAGGATAGCTCCCCGCTTTGCTTCCACCCTGAGAGTTTTAGCGACGCCATGAACAAAAACTACCGCACCCGATTGCCCGGCAGCCAGCTGGACTACTACGACACCCGCGCCGCCGTTGACGCCATTGCGCCCGGCGCCTATGCCACCCTGCCCTACACCTCGCGCGTACTGGCCGAGCAACTGGTGCGCCGCTGCGACGCCGATCTGCTGACCGATGCGCTCAAGCAACTGATCGAACGCAAGCGTGATCTGGACTTCCCCTGGTATCCGGCGCGCGTGGTATGCCACGACATCCTGGGCCAGACCGCGCTGGTGGATCTGGCCGGTCTGCGCGACGCCATCGCCGACAAGGGGGGCGACCCGTCGCTGGTAAACCCGGTAGTGCCGACGCAGTTGATCGTCGACCACTCGCTGGCAGTGGAGTGCGGTGGTTTCGACCCGCAGGCTTTCGAAAAAAACCGCGCCATTGAAGACCGCCGCAATGAAGACCGCTTCCACTTCATCGAGTGGACCAAGACCGCCTTCAAGAATGTGGATGTGATTCCGGCCGGCAACGGCATCATGCACCAGATCAACCTGGAAAAAATGTCACCAGTGATTCAGGTGCGTGACGGCGTGGCCTTCCCCGACACCTGTGTCGGCACCGACAGCCACACCCCGCACGTGGATGCGCTGGGCGTGATCGCCATCGGCGTGGGCGGCCTGGAAGCGGAAACCGTCATGCTGGGCCATCCGTCCATGATGCGCCTGCCGGACATCGTCGGCGTCAAGCTCACCGGCCAGCGCCAGCCCGGCATTACCGCCACCGATATCGTGCTGGCGCTCACCGAGTTCCTGCGCAAGGAACGCGTGGTGGGTGCTTATGTGGAATTCTTTGGTGATGGTGCTGCCAGCCTGTCGATTGGCGACCGTGCCACCATCTCCAATATGTGCCCGGAATATGGCGCCACCGCCGCCATGTTCTATATCGACCAGCAAACCATCGACTACCTCAAGCTGACCGGCCGCGAAGCCGAGCAAGTGGCGCTGGTGGAAAACTATGCCAAGGTCAGCGGTTTGTGGGCCGACAGCCTGGAGAGCGCGCAATACGAGCGCGTGCTGGAGTTCGATCTGTCCAGCGTAGTGCGCAATATGGCAGGCCCGTCCAACCCGCACAAGCGTCTGCCCACCTCGGCACTGGCCGAGCGCGGTATTGCGGTTGATCTGGCCAAGGCCCAGGCAGAAGAAGCCGAAGGCCTGCTGCCGGATGGCGCGGTCATCATTGCCGCCATCACCAGCTGCACCAACACCAGCAATCCGCGCAATGTAGTAGCCGCCGCCCTGCTGGCCAAGCGTGCCAATGAACTGGGCCTGGTGCGCAAGCCGTGGGTGAAATCGTCGTTCGCCCCCGGCTCCAAAGTCGCCAAGCTGTATCTGGAAGAAGCTGGCCTGCTGCCAGAGCTGGAAAAGCTCGGCTTTGGCATCGTCGCCTATGCCTGCACCACCTGTAACGGCATGTCCGGCGCACTGGACCCGAAAATCCAGCAGGAAATCATTGAGCGCGACCTGTACACCGCTGCGGTGCTGTCCGGCAACCGTAACTTCGATGGCCGCATCCACCCCTATGCCAAGCAGGCATTCCTCGCCTCACCGCCGCTGGTCGTAGCCTACGCCATTGCCGGCACCGTGCGCTTTGACATCGAAAAAGACGTACTGGGCGTGGTGGATGGCAAGGAAATCCGCCTGCAGGACCTGTGGCCGTCCGATGCCGAGATTGATGAAATCGTTGCCCGCTGCGTGAAGCCGGAACAGTTCAAGCAGATCTACATCCCGATGTTCGATCTGGGCAGCTTCGAAGCAGCCAAGAGCCCACTGTACGACTGGCGTCCGATGTCCACCTATATCCGCCGCCCACCCTATTGGGAAGGTGCATTGGCCGGAGAGCGCACGCTCAAGGGCATGCTGCCGCTGGCGGTATTGCCGGACAACATCACCACCGACCACCTGTCGCCGTCTAACGCCATTCTGGCTAGCTCGGCTGCCGGTGAATACCTGGCCAAGATGGGCTTGCCGGAAGAGGACTTCAACTCCTACGCCACCCACCGTGGCGACCACCTGACCGCCCAGCGCGCCACCTTTGCCAACCCGCAGCTGCTGAATGAAATGGCAGTGGTGGACGGTGTGGTGAAGAAGGGTTCGCTGGCGCGGATCGAGCCGGAGGGCAAAGTCACCCGCATGTGGGAAGCCATTGAAACCTATATGGCGCGCAAGCAGCCGCTGATCATCGTTGCCGGTGCCGACTACGGCCAGGGCAGCTCGCGTGACTGGGCGGCCAAGGGCGTGCGGCTGGCCGGGGTGGAAGCCATCGCTGCCGAAGGCTTCGAGCGCATTCACCGTACCAATCTGGTGGGCATGGGCGTGCTGCCGCTGGAATTCCAGCCCGGCGCCACCCGCAAGACACTGGCGATTGACGGCACGGAAAGCTACGACGTAGAGGGCGAAATCTCGCCGCGCGGCACGCTGACGCTGGTGATTCATCGTCGCAATGGCGAAACCGTGCGCGTACCGATGCTCTGCCGCCTGGATACCGCCGCCGAAGTGCGGGTGTATCAGGCTGGCGGTGTGCTGCAGCGCTTTGCCCAGGACTTCATCGAGTCCACCCAGACTGTTTGAGTTTTCACCCCCCGGCCCGGCGGTGTGTCCCCGCTGTCGGGCCGGATCAGGGTGACCCCATCACTCAGCGCAGCGGTCAGCCGGCAAGGCTGGCCGCTGGCTTAACTTTCATCACCCGGCGCGGCCCTGCTCCACGACGCGCCGGCAAGGAGACTTTGCATGGCCCATGCTCCGCAAATCCGCATCCCTGCCACCTATATCCGCGGCGGCACCAGCAAAGGGGTGTTCTTCCGTCTGCAAGATCTGCCCGCCGCTGCCCAGCAGCCCGGCCCGGTGCGCGATGCCATCCTGATGCGGGTCATCGGCAGCCCCGACCCCTACGGCAAGCAGATTGACGGCATGGGTGGCGCCACCTCCAGCACCAGCAAGACGGTGATCCTGGCCAAGAGCAGTCGCCCCGATCACGATGTGGACTACCTGTTCGGCCAGGTGGCCATCGACAAGGCCTTTGTCGACTGGAGCGGCAACTGCGGCAACCTGTCCGCGGCTGTCGGCTCGTTTGCCATCATGAGCGGACTGGTCGATGCCAGCCGCGTCCCGGCCAACGGCGTGGCCACCGTGCGCATCTGGCAGGCCAATATCAGCAAAACCATCATCGCCCATGTGCCCATCACCAATGGTGAAGTGCAGGAGACCGGCGACTTTGAATTGGACGGCGTCACCTTCCCGGCGGCGGAAGTACAGCTGGAATTCCTCGACCCGGCCGACGAAGGTGATGGCGAGGGCGGCGGCGCGATGTTCCCCACCGGCAATGTGGTGGACACGCTGGATGTACCGGGCGTGGGCAGTTTCCAGGCCACCATGATCAATGCCGGCATCCCCACCATTTTCCTGAACGCGGCCGAGCTGGGTTACAACGGCAGCGAACTGCAAGACGCTATCAATAGTGATACGGCTGCGCTGACGCGCTTTGAAACCATCCGCGCTCACGGGGCCATCCGCATGGGCCTGATCAAGGACATTGCCGAAGCCGCCACCCGCCAGCACACACCCAAGATTGCCTTTGTCGCCCCGCCGGATGGCTATACCGCGTCCAGTGGCAAAGCAATTCACGCCGCAGACATCGACCTGCGCGTGCGCGCCATGTCCATGGGCAAGCTGCACCATGCCATGATGGGCACCGCTGCCGTGGCCATCGGCACCGCCGCCGCCATTCCCGGCACGCTGGTCAATCTGGCTGCCGGTGGTGGCGAACGCCAGTCCGTGCGCTTTGGCCACCCTTCCGGCACGCTGCGCGTGGGCGCCGAAGCCAGGCTGGAAGATGGCCAGTGGCAGGTGAGCAAAGCCATCATGAGCCGCAGCGCGCGCGTACTGATGGAAGGCTGGGTACGTATACCGGGTGATGTGCTGTAACACTGCGCCGCTGGCACCATGAAAAAACCGCCTGACCAGGCGGTTTTTCTATTACAGCACTCAGGCACGGCTCAGATGTCGGCCATGACCTCACCCAACCGCACCGGGCTGGCCGGCTGCCACTGCGGATTGAACTGCAAGCCCGTGCTCTGCGGGAACAGCAACACCACGGTGGAACCGAGCTGGAAGCGGCCCATTTCCTCACCCTTGCGGATGACAATCTGCTGGTCCTGATAATCCCAGCGCTGCACACGCCCCGGGCGCGGCGGGTTCACCACGCCATGCCATACCGTAGCCATGCTGCCGACAATGGTGGCCCCCACCAGCGTCAGCACAAAGCGGCCATGCGGCCCTTCGAACTCGCACACCACGCGCTCATTACGCGCAAACAGCCCCGGCACACCACGTGCCGTGGCCGGATTCACCGAAAACAGCGCGCCCGGCACATAAGTCATGCTCAGCAGGCGACCATCGCAAGGCATGTGGATACGGTGGTAGTCACGCGGACTCAGATAGATGGTGGCAAAGAAGCCATTTTGATAATGCGCCGCCATGGCGGCATCCCCACCCACCAGCGCGATGGTGGAGTAATCATGCCCCTTGGCCTGGAAAATATGTTGCTGCCGGATGGGGCCGAACTGGCTAATCGCGCCATCCACCGGGCAAATCAGGGCACTGGCCGCCAGTGGGCGGGCACCAGCACGCAAGGGACGGGTAAAAAACTGGTTGAAGCTGGGATAGCTGGCGATATCGGCGTTGGCCGCCTCGGCCATGTTGACTTGATAACGGCCAACAAACCAGCGGATCACCGCCGTGGTCAATCCACCGGCTTCGGCGCTGGCCAGCTTACCGGCCAGAATAGTCAAAGCCTGCTTGGGCAGGAGGTATTGCAGCCATACGGCGAATCGTTCGGACACTGTTTCAATACTCTGAATGCGGACAGCCGTACATTATAAGCGCTCCGGCCCACGAATGCGAAAGCTTGCTCCGCCTTGGCGGGTAGCCCTGTCCCGCCTACCGTTATCCCTGGCGATTGAGACAGGCCCTGACTAGAATAAAGCACCATCAGTACTGGTTCGAACAACCCAAGCGAGGAATAACTAATGAGCACACTGAAAGTTCTGGCCATTTGCGGCAGTCTGCGTCGCGCATCTACCAATATGGGCCTGCTGCGCTATGCGCAAGCCCATGCTCCGGCGGGCGTGAGCATCGAGATCGCCGACATCAGCCAGCTTCCCTTTTTCAATAGCGACATCAGTGAAAAGCCCGCTGCGGTTCAACAGTTGCTGGCACAGCTGGCAAGTGCTGATGCCCTGCTGCTGGGCTGCCCGGAATACAACTATTCCATGGCTCCGGCACTGAAAAATGCTCTGGACTGGGCTTCGCGTGAGCCGGACAACGCACTGCTGGCCGGCAAGCCGGTGGCGATTGTCGGCGCTGGCGGCGGCATGGGGACTTCACGTGCGCAATACCACTTGCGCCAGACCTGCGTATACCTCGACCTGCACCCGCTGAACAAGCCGGAAGTCTTTGCCAACGCCTTTGCCGGTGGTTTTGACGCCGAGGGCAACCTGACAGACGAACGTCTGCAAGCGCTGGTAGTACAACAGCTGCAGGCGCTGCAAGCCTGGGCCGGCAAACTGTCTGCCTGATTCATCAGCTTGCGTCACCAGGCCGGAGCAGCCCCTGGGCGCTCCGGCCTTATTACATTGATTTTTACTAAAATTTTCCCGCCAGCGACCGATAATGAGACATCAGCTTGCCGCTTTGCAGGCAGGCCCTACCTTCCTCTCTGCAGGAGTCGCTCATGACCATCAGCAGCATTCCGGGCAACAGCCTGTCGCTGTACGCCAACCTCAGCAGCACTACCCTGACCGATAGCAAAACCGGTGACAGCATCAGCAGCAGCACGTTGACGGTGGATGAAGTAGTCAGCCTGGGCCAGAACGACAGCAGCAGCCAGCCACTGACCTATGCCAAGCCCGGCAGCGCGGCAACGCAAAACGTGGATGTTTCTGCGCTGCTGGCCAAGTCCAACCAGCAAGTGTCCGATTTCCTCAAACTGCTGGGCAATCTGGTGCAGCAACAGGGGCTGCAATGGAACAAGGTGGTCAGCGGCGAGCAGAAATTGACGGTAGACCCGCAAACCAAGGCAGAAGCCACCAAGGCGGTATCGGAAGATGGTGAACTGGGTGTAAAGAACACCGCACGGCGCATTCTGGATTTTGCCCGACTAGGCATAGGCAGCGATCCCAGCAAGATCGCCAGCATCCGCGACGCGGTGCAACTGGGCTTTGACCAGGCCAAGCAGGCTTTTGGCGGCAGCCTGCCCGATATCAGCACCCAGACCCACGACGCCATCATGGCCACGCTAGACGACTGGCAGAAG
This sequence comes from Aquitalea aquatica, assembly GCF_013911085.1. Taxonomy (GTDB): domain Bacteria; phylum Pseudomonadota; class Gammaproteobacteria; order Burkholderiales; family Chromobacteriaceae; genus Aquitalea; species Aquitalea aquatica. The sequence continues at coordinate 123,526 of NZ_JACERN010000003.1, read as the reverse complement.
AACGGCCTGCCCAGCAATAACGACTACACGCTGATCAGGCCGGACAGCAGTCAGAGCGACAACAGTACGGGCAATGCCTGAACCAGCGCCCTCACCGCGCCGACCACCGTGGCCAGCTTGATGAGGGCGGGTAGCGCTCAGTAAATATCGCGGCCGAAATACTGCGTGCTGAGTTTCTTGAAGGTGCCATTGGCGCGGACGGCAGCAATCGCCTTGTTCAGACGCGCCACCAGCTCCTTGTCTTCCTTGCGCACCGCCATGCCGGCACCTGAACCCAGCACCTCGCGCTCGGCGGCATTGTCACCGTTGATGGAGGGGCCGACAAAGGCAAAAGCCTTGCCTGGCTCGCTCTTGAGGAAACCAGCCTCCACCTGCAACTCATCCTGGAAGCTGGCATCCAGCCGGCCGTTCACCAGATCGGCATAGGCTTTGTCCTGGTCTTCATAGCGCACCACATCCATGCCACGTGGCCCCCAGAACTTGCTCAGATACATATCAGCCGTGGTACCACGCTGCACTCCCACCCGCTTGCCCTTCATGCCTTCAGCCGTGAACTTGAGCGTACTGCCCTTGGTGGCGATCAGGCGTTGCGGTGTGCGGAAATAGCGCTCGCTAAAGGTAACGGCCTTGGCCCGATCAGCGGTAATGGTCATCGACGACATGATCACATCGTATTTCTTGGCGATCAGGCCAGGAATGATGCCATCCCAGTCCTGATTGATCAGCGTGCAGCGCGCCTTCATTTCCTTGCACAGCGCCACGGCCAGATCGGCTTCGAAACCGACGATCTGGCCGGCCGGGTTGAGCGACTCGAACGGCGGATAAGTGGCATCCATGCCGATACGCAGATTATTCAAATCCGTCGCGCCAGCCTGCAGGGCGACAGCGGACAACAGCACGGCACACCAGGGTTTCAGCTTCATCTTTATTCCTCCAAACGACGTAAGTGGACATACGCTCTTGCAAGGGACTACGCACTGCTTGCTGTTATCACGTCACGGCCGGCAAGGGCCGTGACCTTGCTGCTTCAATCCAAGCCTTTTTCCAGCAACAACATGTCACTGAAGGTTTCCTGACGGCGAATCAGCCGGTAATGAGCAGCGTCTTCAATCAGCACCGCTGCCGACCGCGGCTGGGCGTTGTACACCGTCTGGTTTTCCAGCTGATAGGCACCGACATCCAGAAAGGCCACTACATCGCCCACCGCGCTGGTTTCGGGCAACAGGAACTGCTCACCCAGCGGGCCGTGGCGGAAATAGTCGCCACCATCACACAAGGGGCCACCCAGCTTGACCGGCTGATTGTGGCTGTCGGCAATGCGGCTGGCGTTATAGACATAGAAATACCAGTCCTTGTAATCCGGAATGGCGTTGAAGCCGGCATCCAGCATGCGCCAGTCCACCTGGCCTTCCACGCTGCCATCTTCATTGAGCAGGGTCTTGCGTTTGCCGCTGACCAGGCCGGTGAGCAAGACCGCTGCGCTGCCTACCACCTTGCGCCCCGGCTCGATGCAGATTTCGATGTCCTGCCGCCACGCATGCACTTCGCGAATCACTGCCGCAGCAAATTCATCGGCCCCGATATTGGGCTGCATGTTTTCCGGGCCTCCCAGGCCACGGTCGCTGGCATAGCGGTAGGGCGTGGGGATGCCGCCACCGACATTGATCATGTCAAAACGGATATTCAGGGCCTTCTCCAGCTGGTGCGCGGTATCCACCAGCACTCGCGTCGCCGCGGCAAACGGCTCGGCATCCGGCACCTGATCGCCCACATGCATGTGCAGGCCACACAGGCGGACATAGGGCATGGCGGCGACCTGGCGGCAAATCCGCTCGGCATCAGCCAGATCCACACCGGACTTGGCGCGGAAAGCGGTCATCAGTCCCTCATGCGTGGCTGCTTTCACATTGGGCTCCACCCGCAGGCAGATGCGCACCGGCTGCGCCAGGCGACGGCTGATGCGGTCGATGGCGACCAGTTCCTGTTCGCTATCCACATTGATGGCGTGCAATTGCTGGCTGATGGCGAATTCCAGCTCTTCATCACGCTTGACCACGCCGTTGTAGACAATGTCGCTGCCAAGAAAGCCAGCCGCCAGGCAGCGGCGGATCTCGTTGGCGGAGTTGGCTTCAATACTGATGCCCGCCGCGCGCACTACTTGCAATACGGCCAGTAGCGAGCAGGCTTTGGAGGCATAGCAGATACGGGTTGCGGCATGGCCGGCAAAGGCCTGCTGGATTTCGGCGATATTGCGGCGGATTTCCGGCGCGGAATAGACAAACAAGGGTGAGCCAAATTGTGCGGCCAGCGCTGGCAGATCCACCCCTTCGAATTGCAAATGGTTGCCAGCGGCGCTCAGGCGGCGGTCATGCTGCAGGGTGTATTGCCGTTGGGAATCATAATCGTGGTGCATGGCGTCTCCATTTGATGGTGCTGTTTGTTGCCAAACATACGGAAATCACCTAATTTGCACGAACGAATTATTGGCATGGAACTATTCCATTCTGTCATGAACGACACCCATCACCTTCCCTCGCTCTCCGCCCTGCGTGCCTTTGTGACCGTGGTGCAGAGCGGTAGCTTTACTGAAGCGGCACGCCGGCTATTCCTGACCCAAGGCGCCATCAGCAAGCAGATCCGCCTGCTGGAAGAGCATTACGGCACGCCCTTGCTGCAACGCCACAGCCGACAGATACAGCCCACGCCATCGGGCCGCACCCTGCTGCCAGTCGCACAAGACGTGGTGGAAAGACTGAAAGAAGTGGAAAGGCGGCTGAAAACCCAGACCGACATCCTGTCACTACAGGTGTATGTGACGTTTGCCGTGCGCTGGCTGATGCCAAGGCTGGGCAGCTTCTACCAGCAATACCCGCTTACCCAGCTGCGCATGGACAGCATGGTGTACGAGCCTTCGGAGCTGGACCCGAGCATCGACCAGGCTTACATCCTGTTTGGTCGCGGCCACTGGCCCAATATGCAGGCCGAGTTACTGCTGGCGGAGAAACTGAGCCCGGTATGTGCACCCGGCATGCTGGCGCAGCTGACCTGCCTTGAGGATCTGGCGGGGCAGACGCTGTTTCATACCACCCGCGACTACGAGGAGTGGATGGCCTGGCTGGCCAGCCAGCAAATCAGCTCGCTGGCGCAATACAAGCACCAGGTAGTGGACCTGCACCACCTGGCCTGGGCGGCTGCGGCCAGCGGACTTGGGGTAGCCATCGGCGATATGGAATTACTGAAGGACGAACTACAACAGGGCCGACTGGTACGACCCTTCGATACCGTGCTGGAAACCGGTTGCGGCTACTATCTGGCCTACCCCGACAGCTATGCCGATCACCCCGGCCTGCAGGCGCTGTTGAGCTGGATGCGCCAGCAAGCCGCCAGCAGCACTGCCACATAGAAAAAGCCCGGCATGGCGGCCGGGCTGCAAGTCAACAACACAGGAGAAATTCTATAAAGGCAGATGCCCGGACAAGGCATTGAGCTTACGCAGGGCCAGGCGGAAGCGGGTATGTGCACGGGAAACGGTGGATTCACTGATATCCATTTGCTGCGCAGCAAAGTAGCCGGTCATGCCTTCCACTTCCATCAGCCACACAGCTTCGCGCGAGCGTTTTTTCAGGCCGATCAGGTCGGCAACCTGGTTGAAATCGTCAAGTTTCATGGCTCTGATCTCCGACATCAAACTGAGGGGACTTGGCACTGCCAGTCTGTACCCAGGCGGGCAAGCCCGGCAAGACTGCAAACCGCAGCGGCTTGTTTTTTCAGCATAGATGCTTGCATAAAAAATGCATTATTTGATTTCCATCAAAGGCGGCCATAGCGCGGTATACCGGGGGAAAACCTGCTGTTTGGCCGCTGCCGGACTACTGCGTACGGCTGTCGGCTGCCTGTCGCACTGGCCCCAGATACTTGTCCAGCATGGCTGACAAGGCCACGATGGATAATGGCTTGGTGAGAAAATCATCCATGCCGGCTGCGCTGGTTTTTTCCTGCTCTTCCACTCCGGCATTGGCGGTGCAGGCGATGATGGTGGTCGGCGTTCTGGCCGGGTGTTCCGCCTCATAATTACGGATCAGCCGCGCCAACTGGTAGCCATCGGTATTCGGCATCTGGCAGTCGGTCAGCAGCAGGCTGAAATGGCCGTCCTGCCACTTGGCATAAGCCTCGGCACCGTCTTCGGCCAGTTCCACCCGGTAACCCAGCTTTTCCAGCTGCAGGGTCGCCAGCTTGCGGTTGGTGGGATTATCCTCGGCAAACAGAATCGGCAGGGTCGCCTGGTCCTGATTGCTCACCAGGCTGGCCGCACCGCCCGGCAGCTGTTGCAGCGATTCTTCCAATTCATGCGCATCGGCCATGGCCACCACCAGCAATAGCGAAGCGCAGCTACCCTGCCCGACCGCGCTGTCCAGACTCACTTCCCCGCCCATCAGCTTGGCCAGCCGGCGACAGATAGTCAGCCCCAGCCCGGTGCCGCCAAAGCGGCGTGAGGTATCGGACTCGGCCTGAGTAAAGGGCTGAAACAGTTTGGCCAGGCCCTCGGCATTGATGCCAATACCGCTATCCTGCACTTCAAAACGCAAGGTTTGCGAGTGGCCTTCTTCTTCCAGCAACAGCACGCGCAAGGCAATCCGGCCATGGGCAGTAAATTTCACCGCATTGCTGACGAAGTTCTGCAAAATCTGGCGTACCCGTAAGGGGTCCACCACCACGGCGGCGGCCACGCGTGGATCGATCTCCAGCACGAACTCCAGCCCTTTGCGCGCGACTGCCTGCGAATACAGGGTATGCACCTGTTCCAACATGGGCCGCAGCGCAGTGGGGGTCATCACCACCTCCAGCTTGTCGGCCTCGATCTTGGAAAAATCCAGGATGTCATCGATCAGCCGCAGCAAGGTGCGCGCCGACTCCTGTATGGTGTCCACCGAGTCTTTCTGCTCCGCATCCAGCGCAGTCATCGCCAGCAACTCCAGCATGCCCAGCACGCCGTTCATTGGCGTGCGGATTTCATGACTCATGGTGGCCAGAAAGGCCGACTTGGCCTTATTGGCCGAATTAGCCTGATCGCGCGCTTCCAGCAACTCGCGCTCGGCCTGCTTGCGTTCGGAAATATCGATACAGGCCAGAATCGCCCCCTGCTCCGGCTGTTCAGCAAACAGGTTCATACCCTCGAACAAGACCCAGATCGGCGCACCCTGCCCGCTCTTGCATTCGATCTCGCAGCCTAGCTTGGTCTGCTTTTGCACCATGTCATTCAACTGACTGGTCAGTTCGAACCAGCCTTCGTCGGACAGCACCAGCTCCATCAGATGCCGGCCCGGCAATTGCTCGCGGCCGCGGAGGAACATCGCTTCGGCCATGCGGTTGGCGCGGACAATCTGCATATTGGCGTTCAGCCGCAACAGGCCGACCGGCGAAGCGGAATAGATCGCCTCTTCTTCCTGCAATACCGCCCGTAGCTGCGCTTCCGAATGCAGGCGACGGTCTTCCTCGTCATAGAAACCCAGAATACTGGCGCAGGAACTGACCAGGGGCCGGATATCCTTTTCCACCAGCAAGGGGTCCGCGCCGCGCAGGCAGATGATGGCGTGAATCTGTTCATCCTGTACCACGGGCAAACTCGCCCATGCCGACTCGTTGGCCAGGGCCGACATCAGGTAGCTGACCGGGTCCAGCTCATTCCGGATGCTGGCCAGGTCTGGAAAATGTGCCGGCCACTGCCCGGCCTGCACATTGATATTCAGCGATCCATCGCTGACATTGAACAGCTCCAGCAGGAAGCCATCCGCCGCTGCGGCAAAGCGTTTGAACTCATCCAGCAGCCGGTTCAGCACCTGCTCGCGCGGCCAGCGGCACAACATCAGGTTTTCCACATGGGAAATGGCCGACAGCATGTCCAGATTGCGCTCCAGCGAATGTTCGGCCAGCCTGCGCTCGTGTTCATTACGGACGATCAGCAGATAAACAGTATGGGCACTGCTGTCCTGGAAGCGGGTCAAGGTCAGCCCGGCAAAAAAACAGCGACCGCTGCGTTCCATGCCCAGGCCCTGCAAATTGATGCCCACCTCATCCCCGGCCAGCAGCATGGCCTTGTCCAGGTCATCGCCCATGCGTAGCAACTGATCGATGGGCAAGCCGAGCAGCCCGCCCATCGGGTAATCAAACATACGCTCGGCACCGGCGGCAGCGCTCTGGATCATGCCGCTATCGCTGATGGTCATGATGGCGTCGCCGGCGGCATCCAGCATGCGCTGCTGATGATTGAGCGGCTGCAGCACCTTGCGCACCATGAAGTACAGCAAGGCCACGCCCAGCACCAGCAAGAACGCTCCCAGCAAGCTGTCGCGCAGCAGCAGGCGGCGATAGTGTTGATGATTCTGCTGGATCAGTTCGCCAGTCATGTCGGACAAAACCATGAAGGTATCGCGCGCAGCATCCTGGGTTTGCGTCAACTGCCTTTGCAGTTGGGCTGCTGCCAGCGGATTGTTGCCATGCTCACGCAATATCTGGGTTTGCTGCTTGGTCTGGATATTCAGTTGCAGGGCCAGCGCGGAAAATTGCCGCATGCGCTGCGTCAGCCGCGGATCATTGGCATAGCGGGCATCGGTGCGCAGTTTTTCCAGCAGTACACCAGCCAGGTCCAAGCGGGCGCGCAGGTCCTCCTCCTCGGTTTCACTCAGCATGGAGTTAAGCTCTGCCCGCAACACCAGCCCCATGGCAGCGGCCCGCAGGCTGCGCGCCACCAGCCAGCCATCCTGCTTGATGGTGTCCAGCAAATTGATGTCGGCACTGCCGCTGAGGTCGATGCGGTTGCCGGTTTCCACCATCATGGAACTCAGTGTGCCCTGGACATTGCGTATCGCCAGCTCCAGCCCATAGCTGAGGGTTTCATCGCGGGCGAAGGACTCGTTCAGCCGGGAATTGACTTCATTGCGTAGCCGTTTGAAATTTTGCAATTGCCCGGAAAACTGCTCGCCATAGTGACGATCGTCCGACAACTGCCGGAAGGACTGCAACACTTGCCCGGCCCAGAAATCCGTCCCCTGCTGCAAACGTGACAACGCGGCGCGCTCGGCCACACCCGGTGCCGTGTTACGGTTCAGCAGAATGCGGGCCTGAATGGATTCACGCCGCGACAGATCAGCCACCATGAACAGTTGCCGGTTGATATTGTTCAACTGCATCAGCTGTTCGGCTTGTTGATAGTTGGCCCAGGACACCACCAGCAACTCGGCAATCCAGGCCAGCTGGATTCCGCCCAACAAGATGACAATCAGTAAAACCGCCCGGCTAATAGACAAGGTCTGAAGTACCTTGTTGCTTATTTTTTGGCGCATACCCCACCCTGAATTGTGCCAAGGCTATCAAGCCTTGCTGCCGGCATGCCGGGCTATTGCTACGGTATAGCCGCCAAGCAAGGACATTGACATCAAAAATTCAGAGCATTAGGCAAGGGCACTGCCAAGCGGACCAGCCAGGCAGCAGCTTTAGTGCGGCTAACAAAATAGCGTAGTGGCCCCAGGCAAAGCGCACCGACACAGACAAAACAAGCAGTACGACCAAAAGGCGCAACGCCACAACAGGGCTTTTGTGAGCGGCGCGTAGTGGGTGGAGAGCAGCAGGAGAGGGAGTGGCAGACAGGATGCACGCAGCATCAGACCAGCGCCGCATGACCACCACTGCGCAGCAGCGACACAGGCTGGTTATCCGGCGGCGCACTCTCTTGCCAGACCACCGGTAGTGGAGGTGCTGGCGCGCACAACCATGCTGCATCGTCACCATCAATTAAATAGTTGCCGTGGAAAAATGGTCGCAGCCACTGTTAAACCGCCCGTTCAAGACCTAACCAGTCCAGCATGCCCAGCCCGGCAGCGCGGCCACTGGCCAGGCAGGCGGTCAGCAGGTAGCCGCCGGTTGGCGCTTCCCAATCCAGCATTTCTCCGGCGCAGAACACCCCGGGCAAGGCCTTGAGCATCAGCCGCTCGTCCACGGCTTCGAAACGGACACCACCGGCAGTGCTGATGGCTTCGTCGATGGGCCGCGTGGCATATACGGTCAGCGGCAGGCGCTTGATACCGGCGGCCAGCGCGCTCATATCGGTAAAGGCTTCCTTGCTCAGACACTCGCGCAGCAGGCCGGCCCGTACGCCCTTGAGATTGAGCCGGCTTTGCAAATGGCTGGACAGCGAACGCGAGCCACGCGGGTGGGCGACTTCGCTCAGTACCTGTTCGGCGCTTTTCTGTGACAACAAATCCAGATAACAGGTGGCCGAACCCTGCGCCAGCAGCGTGTCGCGCAGTGCGGCGGAAAACGCATAGATCAGATTGCCTTCCACACCATAGTGCGTCACCACACACTCGCCGGTCTTGCGCACGGTATTGCCCGCCAGATCGGTAAATTCCAGCGTCACCGTCTTCAGTGGCTGGCCGGCAAACTTGTCGGCAAAGTGCGCACTCCAGTTGCAGTCAAAGCCGCAATTGGCCGGCAACAAGGGCCGCACGGCAACCCCCTGTTCGCTGAGCAAGGGCAGCCAGCTGCCATCCGAACCCAGCTTTTTCCAGCTACCACCGCCCAGTGCCAGCAATACGGCAGCGTGTTGAACTTCCGATTCACCATCTGGCGTACTGAAGCGCAAGGCGCCGTGAGCAGCCCAGCCCAGCCAGCGGTGGCGCACCCGGAACTGCACCCCGCCTTCACGCAAGCGCGACAGCCAGGCACGCAGCAAGGGGGCGGCCTTCATTTCGCGCGGAAATACCTTGCCAGAACTGCCGACAAAGGTTTCCACCCCCAGCCCATGCACCCATTCGCGTAGCTGGTCGGCATCGAAATCCTGCAGCAGCACGCTCAGCTCGGCCTCACGCTCGCGGTAGCGGCTGAGGAAATCGGCCTTGGCTTCGGCGTGAGTGATATTCATGCCGCCGACACCGGCCAGCAGGAATTTGCGCCCCACCGACGGCATGGCGTCATACACCGTCACCGCCACGCCCACAGCCGCCAGCACCTCGGCAGCCATCAGGCCGGACGGACCTCCGCCGATGATGGCGACACTGGATGAGGACGTGGGCTGCTGCATGAGGACTCCTGACTGGTGGCCAAGCACCCTGACCGCAGCACGCAAGTGCCAGATTCAAGGTGCTGCCTGTTGATTGAGGCGGGATTGTTGCAGAAATCACGCGATCTCCCAAGCCGCATCGTGCCAATGCCGCCATCGCGGGAAAAAATTTGACTTAAACCAAGCACAGTTAATATGACCTACGTTACGCTGGCCGCTGTTACAGGCCATGACGGCTCAATAAAAACATAAGCAACAACATAAGGAGGCGGGGCTCCCGTTTGCAATGAGAAAATTTTCCGAATGGCCAATCTGGCTGAGACTGACCAGTGCCATCTGGTGCTGCCTGGTACTGGCGTGGAGCGGGCTGATTGCCTGGGAAACCACGGTCAGCCGAGACATCGCCGTATCACAGGCCAAGGATCTGGCCAGCAGCATGAATGAAATGACGCTAGCCGGCCTCACCGGCATGATGATGACCGGCACGGTAGGCCAGCGTGATGTATTCCTGGATCAGATCAAGGAATTATCTGCGGTGCGCGAGCTGCGGGTGATCCGTGGCGACGCCGTAAGCAAGCAGTTTGGCCCCGGCAATGCCGGCGATAAGGCGCATGCGGCAGATGAGGCAGAAAAAGGGGCGCTCGCCAGTGGTCAGCCGTTTATCGCCATCGAATCCACCCCGCAACTGGGCGAACACCTGCATGTGGTGTACCCGGCGCGTGCATCAGCCAATTATCTGGGCAAGAACTGCATGGGCTGCCACCAGGTGAGTGCCGGTACACCGCTGGGTGCGGTCAGCATGCGTATTTCGCTGGAAAAACCCTATGCCTCGGTCACCCAGTTCCGCAACCAGAGCATTCTGTTCGCCGTCGTCGCCTCGCTGCCGCTGATGGCGGTGGTCTTCTTCTTTATTCGCAGCTTCGTCACCCGGCCGCTGCAAGCCATGGCCGGTGGCCTGTCGGAACTGGCCAAGGGCGAAGGCGATCTTACCCGCCGGCTGGAAGTGCGCCATCAGGATGAAATCGGCCAGACCGCCGGCCTGTTCAATCAGATGCTGGGCTCGATTGCCGATCTGGTCAGACAAGTTGGCAGCGCAGCCCGCACGGTAGCCTCCTCTGCCGGCCAGCTCAGCAGTGGTGCAGAAAAGCTGGCTGACAGTTCACGTACCCAAAACGCCCAGTCGCAGGATGCGGCACAAGCCGTGGAGCAGCTGGCACAGCATATCGGCGAAATCGCACGCCACGCCGAACAGGTGCTGGAACAATCAGACGAAAGCCTGCAGCGCTCGGAACAGGGCCGCCGCAACCTCACCCAGCTGCAACAGGAGGTCAATCAGGTGCAGCAGGCGGTGGAAATGATGGCCGAGGCGGAAACCGAGCTGGTGAAATCCACCAGCTCCATCACCAGCATGACGCAACAGGTGCGCGACATCGCCGAACAGACCAATCTGCTGGCGCTGAATGCCGCCATTGAAGCAGCCCGCGCCGGTGAAGCCGGGCGCGGCTTTGCCGTGGTGGCCGATGAAGTGCGCAAGCTGGCGGAAAAATCCGCCCTGTCCGCCCGCGAAATCGACACCGTCACTGGCGCGCTCAACCACAAGACCGAAGCGGTACGCCAGGCGGTGGCCGCCAGCCTGACCTCGCTGGAAGCCAGCCACCAGTCGGCAGGACAAGTGGCCAGCGTGCTGGAATCGGCCAGCGATTCGGCCACCGCCGTACGCAATGGTCTGCGCCAGATCGTGCAGGTGACCGAGCAGCAGCGCGAAACCAGCCAGCGCGTCACCCGCAATATCGACAGCATTGCCGAACTGGCCAGCACCAACGACAACGCCATCCAGCACACCGTGCGCTCGGCAGAAGAGCTGGAAAGCCTGGCCGCAGGACTGAACGACTCGGTAGCCCGCTTCAAGGTATAAGCCGGATAACACCACCGACAACGCCAGTGAGCCGCTCACTGGCGTTTTTTCTTGTGCCAAGTCATTCAGCACACAGCAAAAAATGCCACAAGCCGTCAGCTTTACCCCACGTGCAGCAAGGCTTGTTTGGACAATGCCGCCGCAGCTGTTACACTGCCCACCCTTTCTGTCGTTACATCGCCAAGTCCGTGAAAAAAATCGCCTTTTCCAGCCTCACCGCGCTGCCTGCCGCCCTGCTTTCCAATCTGGACAGCCTGGGTTATCACAGCATGACCCCCATCCAGGCCGAAAGCCTGCCGGTGATTCTGGAAGGACGCGACCTGATCGCCCAGGCCAAGACCGGTAGCGGCAAAACGGCAGCCTTCGGCCTTGGCATGCTGGCCGGCATCAATCCGCGCTGGTTCGCCGTGCAGGGCCTGGTGCTCTGCCCTACCCGCGAACTGGCCGACCAGGTGGCGCAGGAAATCCGCCGCTTGGCCCGCGGCATCGACAATATCAAGGTAGTCACCCTCACGGGCGGCTCGCCCATGGGCCCGCAGCGCGGCTCGCTGGAACACGGCGCGCACATCGTGGTGGGCACGCCTGGCCGGCTGCAGGACCATCTGTTCCGCCAGTCGCTGGATCTGTCCAATGTGAAAATGCTGGTGCTGGACGAGGCCGACCGCATGATTGACATGGGCTTCATCGAAGAAATCGTCGGCATCGTGCGCGCCTGCCCGCGTACCCGCCAGACCCTGCTGTTCTCGGCCACCTACCCGGACACCATCCGCAAGGCCAGCGCGCAGTTCCTGCGCCAGCCGGTAGAAGTGAAAGTACAGGCCCTGCACAGCGGCGACCATATCGAACAATGGTTTTACAAGGTCAAGCCGGAAACCCGCCTGGAAACCGTCACCCGCATCCTGCAGCATGTGCGCCCGGCTTCGGCGCTGGCCTTCTGCAATACCAAGGAACGCTGCAAGGAGCTGGTGAAAGACCTGCAAAACCGTGGTTTCTCGGCACTGGCCCTGTATGGCGATCTGGAACAGCGCGACCGCGACCAGATCCTGCTGCGCTTTGCCAACAAGAGCACCACCGTGCTGGTGGCCACCGACGTGGCCGCCCGTGGCCTGGATATCAAGGAGCTGGATCTGGTGATCAATGTGGACGTGAGCCACGACCCGGAAATCCACATTCACCGTATCGGCCGTACCGGTCGCGGCGAGCTGCATGGCCTGGCCATGACCCTGACCTGCGAAAACGATGCGCGTCGTCTGGTGCAAATCGAGGATTACCAGAAAGCCCCGCTCACCTGGGCCGAAGTCACCGAACTGACCCCGGCTCCGGGCGGCCAGCTGATTCCGGCCATGGTGACGCTGGAAATTGCCGGCGGCAAACGTGACAAGCTGCGCCCCGGCGATATCCTGGGTGCACTGACCGGCGAAGGCGGCATTGCCGGCAGCCATGTCGGCAAGATCAACGTGCTGGAAGGCGCCAGCTTTGTTGCCCTGCAACGCGACATCGCCCAGCAAGCCTTCGAACAATTGTCGGTCAGCAAGATCAAGGGCCGCTTGTTCAAGATGCGTTTTGTCGAATAAGCCCCCAGCTGCCAGCCATGTAAAAGCCACCCCGCGGGGTGGCTTTTGTCATTTCAGCCGCGCAACACACTGACTTAGAACGGCTTGTCGCCCAGAATGGTGGCACGGTGCATGATGCGGCGCGTCGGGCGGTAATCGTCCACCGCATAATGGCTGGTGGAACGATTGTCCCAGAAAGCCACGTCCCCGGCCTGCCAGCGCCAGCGGATGCTGAACTCTGGCCTTGCCTGATGAGCCAGCAGGAAAGCCAGCAAGGCTGCGCCCTCTTCTTCAGGCAATTCGTTGATTTCGGTAGTGAAACCGCCATTCACAAACAAGCCCTTGCGACCGCTCTCTGGGTGGGTACGCACCACCGGGTGGCTCAGCGGCGGATTGTCGCGCCGGGTTTGCTCCCATTTCTCGCGGTCGGCCGGCGTCAGGCCAAAACGCTTGAGCGGGAAGGTCTTGGTAAAGTCGTGGGTGGCGGTAAGGCCATCAAGCAAGGCTTTCAGGCGGTCGGACAGCGCATCCCAGGCGGCAAAGCTGCTGGCCCACAGGGTATCGCCACCAAACTCCGGCAGCTGGCGCGCCGCCAGCACCGCAGCTGCCGGCGGGGTTTCGATGAAGGTGACATCGGTATGCCAGATGGCATTGTCTTTCAGGTCGAACGCGTCGGTATCCAGAATCATCACCTGCGGCGCATCCGGATGCTGCGGGTAGATGGGGTGGGTGTGCAGATCGCCAAAGCGAGCGGCAAAATCACGCTGCTGGCGCGGGCTGATGTCCTGCTCACGGAAGAACAGCACCTGGTGCTGCAGCAGCGCCTGGTGTATCTCCTGCTGCTGGCTGTCGGTCAGCGGCTGCGCCAGATCCACGCCTTCGACAATGGCACCCAGCGCCGGGGACAAACGGGTAAGCGTCAAACTCATCATGTATTCCTTGCAACATTCAGTCGTGGCCACCACCGCACGGCAGTGGCGCTAAGGTTAATCCTGCTGGCCATGCCAGGGAGCCAGACGGCGTTGCAGCAGCCGCAGCCCCAGTTCCAGCGCAAAGGCGATGACGGCGATCACCACGATGCCCAGAATCACCACGTCGGTCACCAGGAACTGGGCGGCAGACTGCACCATAAAACCCAGCCCGCGGGTGGCGGCTACCAGTTCGGCGGCCACCAGGGTGGACCAGCCGGTACCCAGGCCAATGCGGATGCCGGTGAGAATTTCCGGTAGCGCTTCCGGCAGGATGACAAACCACAGCAGCTGGCTGCGGCTGGCGCCCAGCGTCTGCGCTGCACGCAGGCGGTTACGGCTTACCTGTGCCACGCCGTGACTGGTGGCGATAATCACCGGTGCCAGCACGGCCAGGAATATCAGCAATACCTTAGACAATTCGCCAATGCCGAACCAGATGACGATCAAGGGCAGATAGGCCAGCGGCGGCACCGGGCGATAGGCTTCGATCAGCGGATCGAGCAGGCCACGTGCCACCGGGCTGACACCCATCAGCACGCCCAGCGGAATACCCAGCAATACTGCGGCGGCCAGCGCCAGCACGATGCGCTGCAAGCTGGCTGCCAGATGCTGCCACAGCGTGGCATCCATGAAGCCCTGAGTGCTGACCGTGACCAGCTTGGCCAGCACCGCTTCCGGTGAGGGCAAAAACAGCGGCGGCACAATGCCGCTGTGCGACAGGCCCCACCAGCCACCCAGTACGGTAATCAGGCTGAGCAGGCTCAGCCAGCCACGGCGATACTGGGCCCACCACCCGCTGCGCAATACGGCGGGGTCAGGCACGATCTCGTCCGGTACCGGCTTGCTGGCAGCCACCGCCGCCAGTTTCTGCTCCAGGGTGTTTTCCAGTGCATTCATGCGGCAATCTCCTCGGCCTGGCGGCGATGATCAAACAGCGTGGTCAGCAATTGCTCACGCAGGGCGATAAAGGCCGGGTCGGACTTGATGGCACGCGCCGACTCGCCATCCCGGTAACGCTGGCTGAAGCCCGGCCGCAGGGTCTCGACGATGCGCCCAGGCCCCGGCGACATCAGTACCAGTTCGGTGGCCAAAAACAGCGCCTCTTCGATATCGTGGGTAATCAGAAAGATACGACGGCGCGCCTGTTGCCACACTTTCAGCAATAGCTCCTGCATTTGCTCGCGGGTAAAGGCATCCAGCGCACCAAATGGCTCGTCCATCAACAGCACCTGCGAATGGCTGGCCAGTGCCCGGGCAATGCCCACCCGCTGACGCTGCCCGCCGGACAGCTGCCAGCTATAGCGACCGCCGGCTTCGGGCAGGTCAACCAGGCGCAGTACCTCGTCGGCCCGCGCCAGCCGCTCGGCCTTGGCCACGCCTTGCAGGCGCAGGCCAAAGGCCACGTTGTCACGCACATTCAGCCAGGGCAGTAGCGCATCATGCTGAAACACCACCGCCCGCTCGGCCCCCGGCCCGGTCACCGGCTGGCCAGCAAAGCTGATCGTGCCGCTATCGGGCTGAACGAAGCCGGCGAACAGGTTGAGCAGGGTAGTCTTGCCGCAGCCGGACGGACCCAGCGCAACGGTCAGATCATCCGGGCCGATGGCCAGCGACACCCCGGCCAGTGCCGGACGGGCTTGGCCGGGATAGCGCACGCTCACCTTGTTGGCGGAGAGAATGGTCATGATTACTTCGCCGCTTTGACAAACTGGTTGCTGACATAAGGCGTGTAATCAGGCTGCAGGCTGTCCACCTTGCCCTGCGACTTCAAAAAGGCCGCCGTATTGGCCACGGCCTGCACGAAGGGCTTTTGCAGCAGGGCAATCTGCTCTTGCTGGGTGAGGAAGCGGTTGCCCTGCAAGCCGGCAATCACATCAGGTGCGGCCGCACCGGTCAGGCGGCTTATCTTGTCGATATTGTCCTTGTTGGCAATAAAGGCCTTGGGATTGGCCACGTAGCCGGCAATGGCATCCAGCGACACCTTGGCAAATTTGTTGACGAATTCCGGGTGCGCTGCGGCAAAATCCTTGCGCACGATCCAGATATCGTAAGTCGGCGCACCCCACTTCGACACTTGCGCCGAACTGGTCAGCACCTTGCCACTGGCCTTGATCTTGCCCAGTGCCGGGTCCCACACATAGGCGGCATCAATATCACCACGCTGCCAGGCTGCGGTAATTTCACTCGGGCGCAGGTTCAGCACATTCACCTTGGTCGGATCGACCTTCCAGTGCTTCAGCGAGGCCAGCAGGCTGTAATGGGTGGTGGATACATAGGGCACGGCCACTTTCTTGCCGATCAGGTCTTGCGGCTTGCTGATCTTGCTGCCATTGCGCACTACCAGGGCTTCGGCATCACCGATTTCATCGGCTACCAGGAAGGTCACGATGGGCAGGCCACGGCTGGCCGCCGCAGCCAAGGGGCTGGAGCCCAGATTGCCAATCACCACATCGCCGGAGGCCACGGCGGCAATCACTTCCGAGCCGCTTTCAAACTTGCGCCAGTTGATCTGGCTGCCGGTGGCCTTTTCATAAGTACCGTCGGCTTGCGGAATCTTGGTGGGGTCGATGCCGGTCTGGTAGGCGACGGTGACAGTATCGGCAGCCAGGGTGAAGCCGCTGAGCAGGGTGAGCGAAGCAGCAATCAGGCTAAGACGGGGCAGTTTGGCGTAGTTCATCATGCTTTCCAGTAATGGGTGTGGGTTTTGTTGATGCACACCAATCTAGCAAGCTGTCCTGGCAAAACTAAGCAAGAAAAAACGCATTACTTATCAAAAATCAGCCATTGACCGAGTACCACCAAGTGATAACTGACAAGGTGTTTATGAAAATCATCTGATGTGACGCAAAGACCCCAGCACCCGCCGTCCTTATCATTTAAATCATTGAATTTAAAAAACCACTAGCCACTCGCAAGAAAAAGCCAATTTACTGCCAGTGCCGTTTTGTGGTGAACGTTTTGCCTTTGCCAGGCGCAGGCAAAAAGCTGTAAAGTGTTTAAAATGAATCAACCGATCTTCAAATAGAACAAGCTGGCTATCAGGGGGACATCAAAGAATGTTTGGATCAGGCAACAAAAAACGCATACAGCAACTGCAAGATCGGGTGACCGAACTGGAAAGCGCGCTGCAACAAAGCCAACGGCAGTTACAGGACAGCGAACAGGCACGCCAACAGGCCGAAGCACAAATCAGCGCACAACAGAGCCAGGCCCAGCGCAATCAGAGCTATGTCGAGCCCTTTGGCGACTTCTGCATCAGCCTGTCCAGCATTCGTGGTTCCTTCGCCGAACTGGCGGCACTGATGGAAAACAATTTCGGCGCAGCGGCCGATGCGGTCACCACCCTGCACCACACCCGTGGCGCAGTGGATACGCTGGCACACAGCTTTGATGAAATTGCCCAGGCCCAGCAGAAAACCGCCGAATCCATGGATTCGCTCAACAGCAAGACCAGCCAGATCCGCCAGTTTGTGCAGTTGATCAAGGATGTCGCCGAACAGACCAATCTGCTGGCGCTGAACGCCGCTATCGAAGCCGCCCGTGCGGGTGAGCAGGGCCGTGGCTTTGCCGTGGTAGCCGACGAAGTGCGCAAGCTGGCCGAGCGCACAGCCAATGCCACCAATGAAATTTCCACGCTGGTCACCGACGTGGAAAGCGCCTCGCTCAGCACCAAGCTGCAAGTTACCGAAGCCGCCGGCCAAGTGGCCGGCTACCGCGACACCGGGCTGGAAACCGCCGCCGCCATCCGCAGCATGGTGGATGTCAGCGAGCAAATGGCGCGGGTCATCGCCCAGGGCACCAATACCAGCTTCATGGAGGTGGTCAAGCTCGACCATGTGGTGTTCAAGCTGGACATCTACAAGGCCTTCATCGGCTACCACGACCTGGCAGCAGACAAAGTGTCCTCACACCAGCATTGCCGTCTGGGCAAGTGGTATTACGAAGGCCGTGGCGCACAGGAATGTAAGGGAAACAGCCAGTTCATGCAGCTGGAAACCCCGCATGCCAATGTGCACAACGCCGGCAAGGAAGCACTGAACGCCTTCCACGCCAAGGATTTCGCCAAGGCCAGACAGGCGCTGCAACGCATGGAAGAAGCATCTGATCAGGTGATGGATCTACTGACCCAGCTGGAACAGCAGCCTTGCCATAACAAGCTCTAACGTGCCCGCACGCACCCGCCGTGACCATCATGCAGGCCATTCACGCCGCCACGGGGGTGCGCTGTTGCATACGCTGACGTAGCGCGTCGATGGCATAACGCACCTTGGCCGGCTGCGCGTCGCGCCTGGGTGTCACCACGTAAATGCCCAGCGCCGGCAAGCGCCACTCGGGCAGGATGCGCAGCAAGCGGCCATCGGCCAGCTCCTGCCTGATTTCCGGCTCCGGCTGGATAGACAAGCCCATTCCGGCCAGCACAAACTGCCGCGCCGCCAGGATATTATTGCTGCTGACCCGAACCCTCACCTCGGGCCGTACTACCACCCCTTCGGCATTTTCCATGCTCAGCCAGCTCTGGCTGCGTTCGTGATCCAGCATCACCCATTGGTGCTCGGTCAGCTGCTGTGGCTGGGTAATCGGCGCATGGCGGGCCAGATAGGCCGGTGCAGCGCACAGCACGCTATCCCAGTCGGCCAGATGACGGGCCACCAGGCTGGAATCTTTCAAGTCGCCCGCGCGCAAGGCCAGATCGATGCGGTGCTGCACCAGATCAATCATCTCATCATGGAAAAACAGCTTCAGGCTGAGCCGCGGGTGCGCCGCCAGCAGCGGCGCCAGCGCCTCGGTCAGCATGGGGCCGGCAAAGCCGGTGGGGGCCGCCAGCCGCAATTCGCCCACTGGCGCATCGCGCAGCTCGCTCAGGCGTTGCTCGGCCAGACGCGCAGCAGCCAGCATGTCGGCACAGCCCTGATAGAACAGGCTGCCGGCTTCGGTGAGGGTGAGGCTGCGTGTGGTCCGGTGCAGTAAGGACACACCATGTTCGGCCTCCAGTTTGCTGATGTGCTGACTCACCGCCGAAGGTGTCATGCCCAACTCACGCGAGGCCGCAATCATCGAGCCCTGCTCCACCACGGTGGCAAACACCGCCATGCGCCGCAATATTTCCATATTATTAAGTCCAGCTAATTTATTAATGCCAGTATCGGCGGATTATCAACAGATCCGCAAGCGATTACAGTTGCTGCCATCCACTATCGAAAGGAAAGCAAGATGAAAATCGCACTGATCGGCGCTACCGGTTTTGTTGGCTCGGCCATTCTGCAAGAACTGCTGGCTCGCCAGCATCAAGTGACCGCCATCGTCAGCCGTCCGGAACGCCTGCCACAACATGCACAGCTGCAGGCCATCAAGGCCAATGCCTATGACGCCGCCGCCATTGCCAGCGCCGTCGCCGGCCACGACGTGGTAATCAGCGCCTTCAACCCCGGCTGGGACAAGAGCGACATTCGCACCCTGTTCATCCAGGGCCACGACGCCATCGTCGCCGGGGTGAAGCAGGCCGGAGTGACACGCTTTCTGGAAGTGGGCGGTGCCGGCAGCCTGTTCGTGGCACCAGGCCTGCAACTGATCGACACCCCGCACTTCCCGGCCGAATACAAGGAAGGGGCCGAAGGCGCACGCCAGGCACTCAACAGCCTGCGCAGCGAAACCGCGCTGGACTGGGTATTCCTGTCGCCGCCGGCCCTGCTGGCTCCGGGCGAGCGCAGCGGTCAGTACCGCTTGGGTGGTGAGGAACTGCTGATGGATGGTGAAGCACCTTCCGGCATCAGCGTGGCCGATCTCGCCGTAGCCATCGCCGACGAAGTGGAAACGCCGCGCCATAGCCGCCAGCGTTTTACTGTTGCCCACTGATTCACACTTGCCCCGCCTTAGCCGCCCTGCCCTTGCAGGCGGCTTTTTTTATTGCCCGCAGCATGCTGCAACTGCACATTGAAACACGCGCCAATATTGGCGTTGACAGGCTTGGGCAGCTTATCTACAGTGCCAGCCAGCCGTACTGGATGGCGCGGGAGAGATCACCTTTGCGGTGACGCCGAAGGGGTATCGCCCCAGAAACTCTCAGGCAAAAGAACCGCGCCGTCGTCTGGCTCTCTGGAGAGAAGGACCGTGCCATCGCGCCCGGCCTCGCCGAAGGAAAAGACAGCACACGTTGTCGAAGATTGTTGACAAACCCCTCGCGCTTTCTGAAAAGAAAGCGAGGTTCCCTTCTTCAATAGTGAGGGCAAGGGCGGGGGGAAAGGGGAATAGATAGGAAGGCTGCGGAATCAATCGGTAAGCCGGCAGGCCCGGCTTTGCCCGGTCCTGCGCAATCCTATCAAATTACTTTGTCAGCAGCCTGAGACAGCCCACGCTGTCGCAATCTCTCAGGCAAAAGGACAGAGGGGGCAGTGACTGCATTCATGTCAGCATGCGTCGGCCTGCCCGGTTTGCGAGCGATGAAGCCTGCCCTTCCCTCGCCCCTCCTGCCTGCCATCCCTGCGCCAGCCGCCATGAGCAGTCCCGAACCACGGCATGTCCCGCCGTGGACAAGCAGCGGACCGGACGCTTCACGACGCCTGATGGCCGGAAGCAGAACAGTCCACGCACACAAAACATGACAGGCTGACACACACATCAACGGGTCCTTTCAAATAACAAGCGGCCCGCATCCGAAACACCGGCAGAGCCACCAGACGGCCTGCCCGCAGCAGACAAGAGAGCAATATGGCTATCAGCGTTTTCGACCTGTTCAAGATTGGCATCGGCCCGTCCAGCTCGCACACCGTCGGCCCCATGCGCGCCGCCCGCCAGTTTGTTGCCCGGCTGGAAAAAGACGGCCTGCTAGCAGCCACCAGTCGCGTACGTAGCGAGATGTATGGCTCGCTGGGTGCCACCGGCAAGGGCCACGGCTCGGATACCGCCGTACTGCTGGGCCTCGCCGGCGAGTTGCCCGACCTGGTGGATACCGACGCCGTACCAGACCTGCTGGTAGCAATCCGCAACAACAAGCAGCTGAACCTGCTGGGCACACACGCCATCGCCTTCAACGAGAGTGACGACCTGATCCTGCACAAGCGCAAGACCCTGCCCTACCACCCCAACGGCATGATTTTCGAAGCCTACGACGACGCCGGCAACAGTCTGTCCAAGCGCGCCTATTACTCGGTGGGTGGTGGTTTTGTAGTAGATGAAGCCGCCATCGAAGCCGGTTTCACCCCACCCGGTGTCACCGAACTCAAGCACCCCTTCAATACCGCCGCCGAACTGTTGGCCCTGTGCAAGGAACAGGGCAAGAGCATCAGCCAGATCATGCTGGAAAACGAACTGGCCTGGCGCAGCGAGGAAGAAGTCCGTCGCGACCTGCTCACCATCTGGGGCGTGATGCAGGCCTGCGTCAAACGCGGCTGCCAGCGCGAAGGCATTCTGCCCGGCGGCATGAAGGTAAAACGCCGCGCCGCTGACATGTACCAGAAGCTGCTGGCCGCACCGGAAGCCGCTCTGCGCGACCCGCTCACCGTGATGGACTGGGTCAATCTGTATGCGCTGGCCGTGAATGAGGAAAACGCCGCCGGTGGCCGCGTCGTCACCGCCCCCACCAACGGCGCCGCCGGCATCATCCCGGCAGTCATGCACTATTATTCACGCTTTGTCCCGGGCGCCAGCGAAGACGGCATCGTGCGCTACCTGCTGACCGCCGGCGCCATCGGCATCTTGTTCAAGCTCAATGCTTCCATCTCTGGCGCGGAAGTCGGCTGCCAGGGCGAAGTGGGCTCGGCCTGCTCCATGGCCGCCGGTGCACTGGCCGAAGTCATGGGCGGCACGCCGGAACAGGTGGAAAACGCGGCGGAAATCGGCATGGAGCATAACCTGGGCCTGACCTGCGACCCGGTGGGCGGCCTGGTGCAAGTCCCCTGCATCGAACGCAATGCCATGGCCTCGATCAAGGCCATCAACGCCGCCCGCATGGCGCTACGCGGCGACGGCCAGCACTGCGTGTCGCTGGATCGTGTCATCAAGACCATGCGCGACACCGGGCGCGACATGAGCACCAAGTACAAGGAAACCGCCCGTGGCGGGCTGGCCATCAATGTGATCGAAGTACCGGTCAACGTGGTGGAATGCTGAGCAGGGCCAAGCAACAACAAACACAACGCCGTGGCCTACCACGGCGTTTTCATTTATAGCGGCCAACAAAATAGCGTAGCGTCCCTGTTGTAAGGCGCGCCGACCAAGACCGTACAAGGAGCCCGGAAGACAAGGAGGCGCAACGCAGCAGCCGGTTTTTTGTTAGCGGCTCTTTAAGCATGAATGAGCGCCAGACCTCTATCCTCCAGCCACCATCCGCAGGCATCACCCAGCCTCCTCGTCACCAACAAAACCATGTGTAGCACTCAGTAGAACTACGCATTCATGCCATTCCACCTTGTCCGGCGCATGTTAGGCGCATAAACTGTTGAACTTTCAACAGAATGTGAAGATTCACGTCAGCAGACGTGATGAGACGCCATGGACTTTTCCACCCTGCTCGCCAGCTTCGCCGCCGCCTTTTCCCAGCACCAGCGCCTGCTTACCCTGCAGCTGGATGGTGGGCAGATCGCCGCCGAGCAGCTGCTGCCGCACACCCTGGACGGCAGCGAGGGCGTATCGGAAGCCTATCGTTATCAGCTGAGCTGTCTGTCGCCGGATGGCAATATCGAGCTCAAATCGCTGCTCGGAGTAGCGGCCCGTCTCGGCGTGCTGGATGCCGACGGCAGCGAGGTAGTGCGCTGTGGCGTGGTGTCGCGCGCCGAGTTGCTGGGTAGTGATGGCGGTTTTGCCAAGTATGGCCTGACTATCGAACCGCCGTTTGCCCTGCTGCGCCTGCGCCGTACCTCGCGGGTGTTTCAGGACCTATCCGTCCCCGACATCGTCAAGCAGATTCTGGCTGAGCATCAGGCCAACAACCCGGTGTTTGCCCAGGTGCAGACGCTGGAATTCCACACCGCCACGGCCAGCCCGCGCAGTTACTGTCTGCAGTATCGCGAGAGCGATTTCGATTTCATCGTGCGGCTGCTGCACGAAGAGGGTTATGCCTGGCGTTTCGAGCATGTCGATGGCGAGCATCCGCAGGTCAAGCTGGTGGTATTCGACGACGCCTTCAGCCTGCCGCCGGCCGCCAGCGAGCGGGTGCGTTTCCATCGCAGCGATGCCACCGAGGAAGAAGACGGCCTGACGGATTGGTCGGCGGCGCGGCAGGTAGTGTCCGGCAATGTGGCACTGGCCAGTTTCGACTACCAGCCGGTGAGCACCCAGCACACCGGCGACCAGACCCGCATCCAGCAAGGCCGCAGTGGCGATGCCTTGCAATCCACGCTGCAGGATTACGACCCGCAGTCGCTGTACTACGCCAGTGATGCCGAGCAGCTGAGCCAGTACGCCCAGTTGCGCCAGCAGGCGCACGATGTGCAGGCCAAGCAGTTTAGCGGCAGCGGTTCGGTACGCAGCCTGCAAGCCGGCCAGTGGTTCCGCCTGGACGAGCACCCGGCACACGAAGCCGACAGCAGCGAACAGCGCGAATTTGTCGTCACCGGCCAGACCTTCCGCGCCAACAACAATCTGCCGGGCGATCTGGCCAGCAGCCTGCGTAATTTATTGGCAAACGGTGCTGACACCACATCAACTGATAGCCAGAACAGCAGCCCCTTCCAGACCCAGATTACCGCCCAGCGCCGTGGCATCCCGCTGACTCCGGCCTACGCCCACAGCAGCCAGGCCAAGCCGACATCTAAAGGGGTACAGACCGCCACCGTGGTCGGCCCGGCTGGCGAAGAAGTGCATACCGACGAACTGGGGCGCATCAAGGTGCAGTTCCACTGGCAGCGGCCGGACGAACACCCGAGCATCGGCGCCAATCTGGACGACAGCTCCTCCTGCTGGCTGCGCGTGGCCATGCCCAGCGCCGGTGCAGGCTGGGGCCACCAGTTCATCCCGCGCATTGGCCAGGAAGTGCTGATCGACTTTATTGAAGGCGATATCGACCGCCCGGTCATCGTCGGCGTGCTGTACAACGGCAGCCACGCCACCCCGGCTTTCAGTGGCGCGGGTGCACTACCAGCCAACAAGACCCTGTCCGGCATCAAATCCAAAGAACACCAGGGCGGCCAGTACAACGAGCTGCTGTTCGACGATACCCCCGGCGAAGTACGGGCAAAGCTCAGTTCCGAGCCCGGCAAAACCCAGCTCAACCAGGGCTTCCTCACCCACCCGCGCAGCAATGGCAAAGCCCAGCCGCGCGGTGAAGGCTTCGAACTGCGCACCGACCAGCACGGCGCCATCCGTGCCGGCCACGGCCTGCTCATCAGCACCGAAGCGCAAAACGGAGCTGGCGGCAAACAGCTGGCGCGCGAGCATGCACAAAGCCAGCTCGACGCCGCCCTCAGCCTCAGCCAGAGCCTGGCCGAAGTCGCTACCGGCCAACTGGCCGACACCATGGAAACCGGGCCGGACGGCATCAAACCGGACAACAGCAAAGACGGCAAGAAAGACAGCGGCCACCTGCAACACCACGCCGCCGCCGTCAAAGCCTGGGAAGCCGGCAGCAATACCGACAAGGACGGCAAAACGGCAAAAGACCAGGCCGGCCAACAGCCGCTACTCATCCTGTCCGCCCCGGCCGGCATCGCGAGCCTCACTGAACAAAGCCAGACAATCTCTGCCGGCAGCAACCTCAACCTCATCGCCCAGCGCGACAGCAACCACACCACCGGCCGCCGTTGGCTGCACAACGTCGGCCAGCACATCAGCCTGTTTGTGGCGGGGGTGAAAGACCAGATCGCGCTGAAGCTGATTGCCGCGAAGGGCAAGGTGCAGGTGCAGGCGCAGAGTGATGCGATGGAACTGACCGCGGACAAGGACCTGACCATTACCTCGGCCAAGGGCAAGCAGCAATTCAATGGCAAGAAGGAAATCCTGCTGACCAGCGGTGGCGCATATGTGCGAATCAAGGATGGCAAGATCGAGCTGCACGCCCCCGGCACCGTCAGTTTCAAGGGCGGCAGCCATGACTGGAGCGGGCCGGATAGCCTGAATCTGCCGTTTCCTCGTTTTCCCAATACCGTTTGCAAAAGCTGTATGGCCAATGCCTTTCAGCAAGCCAACCCGTTGGTGAATGCCAAATGAAGCAGCTGCTGATTTCGCCTCGGCCAACCACTCATGACTGGCTGACCATGCTATGCCAGCAAGCCCTTGACGCCGACCTGGAATGGCTGGATTTCATCGTTGACCAATCGGGCATCAACCATGGCTGGCAACGCCATTTACCCGTCATGCACCCACCACGCGCCTTGTTGCTGGATACCCCACATGCCGATGCCGCCGACGAAGGCCCGGTATTGATCCGGCTAGCGCTGCACACACCAGCCCTGCTGGAAAAATGGCAGCGCCGACTGGATAAATGGCAAGGTCAGCCCAGGTTATTAGCTCTGCTGAGCACTTGCGATTTTGAGGCACTGGCAACACATCTGACAGCCTGCCTGCAGGTGAAGTGGGATCAAGGCCGGCAACAGGGCGTGCTGCGCTTTTATGATCCTCGCCTGTTTGCCCCGGTCTGCGCCTGCCTGCTACCCATGCAACAACACTTCTTGCTGGGCTGCGCTCAGCAATGGCACTGGCTGGATAGAGACGGCCACGCCCGCAGCCTGCAACTGCCACACGCAGACACAGCACCCGCACAGCCACCAGATGAAAACCTGAACTTATTGCCCGAACAGATTCACACCTTGTCGCTATGGCATGCCGCTGAAACCTGGCGGCAGAACCATTTGCTGCTACCTGCGATGTATGGCCTGGACTCAGAAGAAGAGCTGATGAAAAGATTGGTAGCCGCCCAATACGCCGCTGACCAGGCCAAACTATGGTCAGAACCAGAACGCATGCCGCTGGTGGAAAGCTATTTACGCCGGGAGGCTCCATGAGACACCCCAGCTTGGCTCCACAAGTTTTGCTCTACCTGCTGACCCTGCTGAGCCTGGGCGCCTGCGAAAGCATGGCCCGGCCAGCCACCATTGGCGCGGGGGCACGTGTCGTCAACACCATGTCAAACGCCACCATTGTCCATGCCAGCTTTAATGGCCAGGGCATGGGTGGTGGTGGTGGCGAAGAGTGCTGCGTCAGCGTGCCGGAGAAGTGGCAGCCCGGCATGATGGCCACTATCGAGTGGACCAAAGACCCCAGCCCAGACACGAATCCAGGCGGTATCAACCCCCCCAGATACAACCCCGATGGCACGACAACACCCGAAGTAATCAAGTGGTATGCCATTCACAAAGCCAACTACACCCAGCACAGCATCACCATCCCGGTACCGCCCTACCAGGAGGTAGGTGCATTGGTGCTGGTTTTTCTGCCTTGTGACAAGGTCTATCCGCTGATTGACACCAAGGAACTTGGCAGGGTGCTTGGTAATTTGCGTGGCCGAGAAGATCGTTATCCCGAAATCATTCACCGCCTGGGAGCCTCCGCAACATGCCAGCCCTGATCAAAACTCCCTGCTCAAACCACTCAAGTAAGCGCAGGAGCACTACCTTGCCTTCGCCTGCCGCGCACCTTGAGCGAGACTGAAACCATGCAATGGAAAACTGTTGTTACCACGCTATTACTCACCCTGAGCCTGAGCGCCTGCGAAAGCATGGCCCGGCCCGCCACCATTGGTGCAGGAGCCAGTGTCGTCAACATCATGTCAAACGCCACCATTGTCCATGCCAGCTTTAATGGCCAGGGCATTGGCGGTGGTGGTGGCGAAGAGTGCTGTGTCAGCCTGCCAAAAAAATGGCAGCCCGGCATGATGGCCACTATCGAGTGGACCAAGGACCCAAACCCTGGGCAGAACCCTGGAGGAGTGAAGCAGCCACCAAGAGGGAAATATGGCTCAATCACCGCCGAGGGAATCAAGTGGTACGAGGTACACGAAGCCAACTACACCCAGCACAGTATTACCATGCCTATACCCCCCTACCAAAAGGTATCTTCTCTGGTACTGATTTTTCTGCCTTGTGACAAGGTCTATCCACTGATCGACTCAACTGAACACAGCAGGGTATTGGGTCATTTGCCATATGGCGAAGGACGCGCCATGGAAATCATCCGCCGCCTGGGAGCCTCGCCAACATGCCAGCACTGATCGCCCCCGCCTTTCCTGAAGCGGGTTATCTACCCACCCGTCTGGACGAAGTCATTGCCAATCGCAGCCAGCAACAACAGCAGGTCGATGCAGCACACTGCCAGGCACGGCAGGAGGGGCAGCCCTCGCCTTGCGTGCAGGTACTGAATATCAGCCTGTTTTTTGACGGCACCAATAACCATGGCGACTCGGATGACAAGGCCAATCCGGTCAACAGCAGCAATGTGCGGCGCTTGTTTAATGCATCAATTGGCTATCTCGATGGTAGAGACTGGGGATATTACAGCTATTACATGCAGGGAGTGGGTACGGTTTTCAAGGAGATCGGTGAAGGCAAACCCTCCGGCAGCGGCCTGAGCTTTGCCGCTGGTGGCGAGGACCGCATCCTGTGGGGGCTGACTCGACTGATTGATGCCTTGCGCCGTGCCTATAGCGCTCAAAATGAGAAACTGGATGCTGAAGATGCTTACGCATTAGTCAAGGCCATGCAGTATAGCTATGTGGAATCAGAGCACGGGGTGAAACAACAACGCAGCACCACCCGGCAGGAACGCCGGGAGCTGATACAACAACAACTGGCCCCCTTGCTGACCAAACGCCAAAACGGTTACAAACCGGAAATTCTCAGCATCAAGCTTTATGTGTACGGCTTCTCACGCGGGGCGGCCGAAGCACGGGCCTTTATCTGGCGCTTGCGCGAACAGCTGGACGACGGCTGCGAAAGCCTGTGCGGCATTCCGCTCAGCGTGGAATTTCTCGGCCTGTTCGATACCGTGGCGGCTGTGGGACTGACCGAACTGGCCCCGGGAGCAGAAGGCCATATGGGCTGGGCAGATGGAACCATGAAACTGCCACCAGAGGCGCATCTGCCCCGGCGCTGCGCCCATCTGGTGAGTGCACATGAGCAGCGACTGTGCTTTGCACTGGACTCCATCGCCATTGCCAACCGCAGCTATCCGGCCTGCACGCTGGGTGAATGGGTGTATCCGGGCATGCACAGCGATGTTGGCGGCGGCTATCCGCCAGGTGACCAGGGCAAGGCCCGCGAAGGGCAAGGCATGTTGCTATCACAGCTGCCGCTGCTGCATATGTACCGGCTGGCATTTGATGCCGGAGCACCACTGCAAGTAAATAAGGAGTTATTGCATGGCTCTGCCGAGCGCATTGCCCAGCTGCAGCAACGTGAACAATGGCGCTTTATGAAGGAATCAACCTCCCAACTTTATACTTACAGCGAACTTTTAATCACTCGCTTCGAAGCCTGGCGTCAACAAGCCAGTGCCAGCAGCTCACTGGAAGACATCCTGCAGTTCCAGACCGCCCAGATCACCGCCTGGCGTATTGCCCGCTACGCAGGAGGGCTGCACGAGAAGGGTGGCCCTGGCTATGAAAATGCCCCCTTCTATCAACACTCCAGAGACACCCCATCCTGGCAGGCAGAAGCGGAAAAAGACGCCTGGAAAAAGCAGAGCAAGCAAGGCAAAAGCCAGGCGGTCACCCTGGAAGCACCGGTCAAGAACGGCAAGCCTACCGATGGCAATAAAACTTACACCCCGAATATCAATAAAGAATACGAAGCCACACAGGACAAAACCCAGTTGAAAGAAGGGGCCAAGGATTTTGCTGATGATTATGTCGGCCGCACCACTCTGTCTTTCAATGTGATTGGCGGTCTGGCCACCTTCTTTACCGGCATTTCGCGCGTATTCAGCGATGACTGCGGCGAGGAACTGGTCATGCTGCGCGAAGATGGTGAGGGCTTGTATAACGCAGTGACCCAAAACCCGGAGCTGATGGCACTGTACGACGAGCATGTGCATGACTCCCGTGCATGGTTCATGCATGCGGCACTGGCCAAACGTGAACCACACGGTACTTATTTGCGTTACCGCACTGTTTTCTTCACCGATGGCAATAGCAACAAGCAGCTGATCTGTCGCTCGCCACGGGTAACGGACATCAAGCGCAAGGAACTAGAGCAGTCCGCACAACAACGTATATCTCGATCCAGCCACTAATAACGCATGCTAGAAAACCTCCTCCCCTATTACGAACGCGAACTGGGTCAGCTGCGCGAGCTATCCGGTGAATTTGCCCGGCGCTACCCGAAGATTGCCGGTCGCCTGCACATGGAAGGCGACCAGTGCGAGGACCCGCATACCGAGCGGCTGATCGAGTCGTTTGCGCTGCTGGCTGCCCGTATCCACAAAAAGCTGGATGATGACTACCCGGAAGTGGCCGGCAGTTTTCTGGACGTGCTCTACCCGCACTATCTGCAGCCCGTGCCGTCGGCCAGCATCGTGCAGTTTGAGTGCGACCCCCTGCGGCCGGAAATTGCCAAGCGCTACCGGGTGGAGCGTGGCCAGCCGGTGCATGCCCCGGCCATGCAGGGTGTGGTGTGCAAATTCCGCAGTGCCTATCCGGTAGACCTGTACCCGCTGACGCTGGACAAGGCCCGGCTGGAACTGACCAGTGCCTCGCCTTATCTGCGGCAACTGGCGCCGGATGCCGCCGCCATCCTCACCCTGGAGCTGCAAAGCCAGGGTGGCTTGCCGCTCTGCGATATCGGCCTACAATCACTGCGGTTTTTCCTAGACGGCGAGCCGGCGCTGATGCATCTGCTGTATGAAATGCTGCTGTCCAATGCGCTGGGTGTGCGGGTGGGCGATGGCAGCGAGGACCCGGCACGCACGCGGGTGCTGCCCGCCTCCTGCCTGCAGCCGGTGGGCTTTGGCAAAGACGAAGGCATGCTGGAGTATGACGAGCGCTCATTCATGGGCTATCGCCTGCTGACCGAATACTTCTGCTATCCGGACAAATTCCTGTTTGTCGACTTGCTGCAACTGGACAAGCCGACCAGCCGGCTGCCTGGCGACAAGCTGGTCGTGCAGATCATGCTGAAACGCTACCCGGACAGCGAACGCCACCATCGGCTGCTGGCGCAGTTGCAGGCCCAACACCTCAAGCTGGGCTGCACGCCTATTGTCAATCTGTTCCAGCAGCCGGGCGAACCCATCCGGGTGACCCATCAGAAAGCCAGCTATCCGGTGGTGGTGGATGCGCGCAAGCCGCTGGCCTACGAAGTGGTACAGCTGCAGCGGGTCGTCCGCGTGGAGAAATCTGCCGAAGGCGAACGCAGCGAGGAAGTCGCCCCCTTCTACGCCACGCGCCATGGCAGTCATCTCAAGGCTCCCCGCTTTTACTGGCATGCCAGCCGTGAAAACTCGCGCCGCCAGAGTGACAAGGGCAGTGAAATGGAACTGCATCTGGTGGACTTGCAGTTCAATGCCGTGCGCCCAGCCAGCGAGGTATTGAGCCTGAGCCTGCTGTGCAGCAACCGCGACCTGCCGGAGCAGATTCCCTTTGGTGGCAGCCAGGCTACCCAGCGCACGGATTTTTCCCTGCCCGGCCATTCGGTAGTGAAGCGGGTACGGCTGCTGCGCAAGCCCAGCGCCAGCCAGCGCAGCCCGCTGGGACGGGCGGTGCAGTGGCGGCTGATTTCGCATTTGTCGCTGAATTACCTGTCCATCGTCGATTCCGGCTGTCAGGCGATCCAGGAAATGCTGACCCTGTACAACCTGGGGGACTCGGCAGTGAATACCCGGCAAATCCAGGGCATTGTCGGCATCCGCAGCCAGGCAGCAGTCAGCCGGGTCAGTGGCCGCGACTTCTCCGGCTTTGTGCGTGGCAGTGAAATCCAGCTGACGCTGGATGCCGACTATTACGTGGGCGGCAGCGTTTACCTGTTTGCCTCGGTGCTGGAGCGTTTCTTCGCACTTTATTGCAGCCCGAACAGTTTCAGCCGTCTGCGCGTGCATACGGTGCAACAAGACGAGGAGGTAGCGACATGGCCAGCCCGCGCCGGCGAAGCCCTCGTGATCTGAACGCAGAGCTGGCGCAAGACGCCAGCCAGTTCAGCTTTTTCCAGGCAGTACGGCTGCTGGGACTGAGTATGCGCAAGCGCGATGGCCGCCGCGCCGCCTTGCCGCCCCGCTTGCGTTTCCGCACCCTGGCCTCGCTCAGTTTTCCACCCAGCGAACTGCAGTCTTACCGGCCGGCAGCCGCCGCCGAGGATGGCGATGCGCTGAGTGAGATGACGCAGAGCTTCATCGGCCTCACCGGCCCCAGCGGTGTACTGCCCACCTCCTATACCGAGCTGCTGCTGGAGCGACGTCAGCAATACAAGGACGACTCGCTGCACGCCTTTCTCGACCTGTTCAGCCATCGCTCTGCCGCGCTGTTTTTTGCGGCCTGGCAAAAATACCGCTACTGGATTCGCGTGGAGGCGGGTGAAGAAGACGACTTCAGCCGGAATCTGCTGGATTTGAGCGGCTTGGGTCTGCAATCCTTGCGCCAGCAATTGCAAGGTGACAATGGCATAGATGAAAATCTGTTCGTCTACTTTGCCGGCCTGCTCAGCCAGAAGCCCTTGTCGGGCCAGGCACTGGTTGCGCTGGTGGAAGGCTTTTTCGGTGTATCCGCCAGCCTGCAGCAGTTTGTCGGCCAATGGATGAATATTCCGCTGGACGAACAAAGCCGCCTGGGCGGCCATGCCTGCGAACTGGGGATTTCGGTGCTGGCCGGCGCACGGGTATGGGACAGGCAGACCAGGCTGCAGCTGCGCCTGGGCAGCATGGACCGCCAGCGTTACGACGCCCTGCAACCGGGAGGCCCGGCGGCGCAGGCCTTGCAGGCGCTGCTGAAGTTTGCCGTTGGCCACAATCTGGCGGTGGATGTCTGCCTGGTATTGCAGAAACAGGCTGTACCACCGGCACGGCTGGCTGCAGACAATGCTCTGCGCCTGGGCGGCAGTTGCTGGCTGGGCGCACAACAGCACGACCCGGATGATATGCGTTACGCCCTGCTGCAGTAATTGCAGCAGGCTTGTTGATTTGAATTGTGCTTATTGGAAAACCTATGTCGGTATCTTTGAAATCCCTTATCGAACGACTCACTCCCACCGCACGCCAGGCTGTAGAGCAAGCCGCCAGCCGCGCGCTGGCGCGTACCCATTTTGAAGTGGAAATCGAACACGTCCTGCTGGCCATGCTGGATCAGGCTGACAATGCCGCGCTGTCTGCGCTGCAGGCACTGGGTCTGCCGGTGGCACAGGTCAACCGCGAGCTGGATAGTGCCCTGGATGCCTTCCGCAGTGGCAATACCCGCAACCCGGTGCTGTCCGCCTGGCTGCCGCAATGGCTGGAAAAAGCCTGGTTGCTGGCCAGCATGGAATATGGCCAGGACAGCATCTCCACTCTGGACCTGCTGCTGGTGCTGTGGCGCGACGACGCCCTGCGCAATGCCCTGCAATCCGGCTCGCGCAGCCTGGCCCGCCAGGATGCCAGCCAGTTGCAAGGCGCTTACCGCCAATTGCGCCAGCACGGCGGCGAAGCAGCCAGCGGCGTCAGCGACAGCGAGGAAGCCGACGACGACAGCAGCGAGCAGCAAGACAATGCCGCAGCGCGTCCGGCAGGCCGTGGCAGCCCGGCCCTCGACAAATACACGATAGACCTCACCGCCCAGGCCCGCGCCGGCAAGATCGACCCCATCCTCGGGCGCGATGGTGAAATCCGCCAGATGATCGACATCCTGATGCGCCGCCGCCAGAACAACCCCATCCTGACCGGCGAACCGGGCGTGGGCAAAACCGCCGTGGTCGAGGGGCTGGCACGCAAGATCGTGCTGCAGGAAGTACCGGATGTGTTGCTGGGCGTGGCTCTGCGCACGCTGGACCTGGGGCTGCTGCAAGCCGGAGCCAGCGTCAAGGGCGAGTTTGAAAACCGGCTGCGTCAGGTCATCGACGAGGTCAAGGCCAGCCCGCAACCCATCATTCTGTTTATCGACGAAGCCCATACCATGATTGGCGCAGGTGGTGCTGCCGGCCAGAACGACGCGGCCAATCTGCTGAAGCCGGCGCTGGCACGGGGCGAACTGCGCACCATCGCCGCCACTACCTGGGCCGAATACAAGAAATACTTCGAAAAAGATGCCGCGCTGGCACGCCGCTTCCAGGTAGTGAAAGTGGAAGAGCCCGCGCCCGACATCGCCGTGCAGATGGTGCGCGGGCTCACCCAGGCCATGCAGGATCACCATCAGGTGGACATCCTCAATGAAGCCATCACGGCCGCCGTGCACCTGTCCAGCCGCTACATCACCGGGCGGCAGCTGCCGGACAAGGCCATCAGCGTGCTGGATACCGCCTGCGCCCGCGTCGCCCTGTCCCGCGCCGGCAAGCCCGGTCCGGTGGAGGATGTCAGCGTTTTGCTGGGCAATATCGAGCGTGAGATTGCCGCCTTGCAGCGCGAAGAAGGCCATGCCGAACGCATTGCCGAGCTGCAGACCCGTCACGCCCTGCTGCAGCAGGACCTGCAGCAGCTACACGCCGCCTGGGAAGAACAGCAACAGCTGGTCAGTGAAATCGAAGCCCTGAAACAGCAGACCGACAGCGCCAAGCCCAGCAGCAAAAAGCCCAGTCCGCTACTGCTCAAGCGCAAGGCACTGCGCGCCCTGCAACAGCAACAGCCGCTGGCCTTCGAATGCGTGGACGAAAGCGTCATTGCCGACGTGATCTCCGGCTGGACCGGCATCCCGCTGGGCCGCATGGTCAGCAATGAGCTGGAACAGGTGCAGCGGCTGGCCAGCCTGCTGGGCGAGCGGGTGATCGGCCAGCAACATGCGCTGGCGCAGATTGCCGAACGGGTACAGATCGCCAAGGCCAATCTGGAAGACCCCGGCAAGCCCAAGGGCGTGTTCATGCTGGTGGGCCCTTCCGGCGTGGGCAAGACCGAAACCGCACTGGCGCTGGCCGAAGCCCTGTATGGCGGCGAGCGTAATCTGATCACCATCAATATGTCCGAATACCAGGAAGCGCACAGCGTGTCCGGCCTGAAGGGCTCGCCTCCGGGCTATGTGGGTTATGGCGAAGGTGGTGTGCTGACCGAAGCCGTACGCCGCAAGCCCTACTCCGTGGTGCTGCTGGATGAGGTGGAAAAAGCCCACCCCGATGTCATGGAGCTATTCTTCCAGGTCTTTGACAAAGGCCAGCTGGAAGACAGCGAAGGACGCGAGGTGGACTTCAAGAACACCATCATCCTGCTGACCTCCAACACCGGCACCGAGCTGGTGATGCGGGCGTGCGAACACGGTGTCACCGTCGAAGGCGAGAACCGCGAACCGACCGCAGCCGATCTGGTGGAAATCCTGCGGCCCACCTTGCAGCAGGTATTCAAACCCGCCCTGCTCGGCCGGCTGGATATCGTCCCCTACTTCCCCATCAGCGACGAAGTCCTGCAGGCGATTGTTGCCCTCAAGCTGGAGAAAATCCGCCAGCGCATCGCCAGCAATCATGGCGCCAAGGTGGAGTTCCCGCAGGAGCTGGCCGAGCAAATCGCTGCCCGCTGCATGGATGTGGACAGCGGTGCGCGCAATGCCGATGCCATCCTGACCCGCACCCTGCTGGCGCAGATTTCCAGCGACCTGCTAGGCCGCATGGCCAGCGGCAAGCCGGTGAAGAAAATCGCCGTTTCGCTCAAGGGCGAGCAGATCAAAGTGCGTCTGAGCTAAGGACCCGGCACCATGTGGAGACTACCCGCCCTGTTTGGGGGCCTCACCATAGGCTGGTGGGGGCTGTTATGGCTGGTACTGCCGCTAAGCTGGCAGCGCATCAGCCCTTCGGCCATCTTGCTATTGCACATCGTGCCGCCGGTCGCGGCCACGCTGGCAATACGCTGGTGGGGCGTGTTGCGGCAGCGGCGCGAGCAGGCGGCCCAGCAAGCCGCCGCCGCCAATGCTGAAGCCGAAAGAACCGCCACCCGCGAAGCCGCGCGGCAGCAGCACCTGAACGCCCTGCGCGAAAGGCAGTACACCATAGACTGCCGCTGGCTGTTCGGCACGGCACTGCCAGTGAAGGATGAGGCCGACTGGCTGACAGAAACCGACAGCGCTTACGAGTGGGAAGCCATTAGCCAGGACGATATCGAAGCAGACAACGTGCTGGATGCCATCACCCCGCTATTGCAGGAGGCCTTGTCACGCCTGTATGCCGAGGCCGCCGGTGCGGCATGGCTACCCCTGTATACCGAAGTTCTGCCCACGCTATCCGGCATCGAGCAACTTGAAGCCCTCAAGGCTGCCCAGCAAGAAGCCGTGCAACAAAGCCTTGGCCTGCAACAAGCACCAGCGCAGGATTGCCGCTTCCTTCCCGGCAATGGCCCGCTGGCCGAACGCGTGGCGCAAGTGCTGCAACAAACACCCGAGCTGCCCGGCCTGGTGGTACTAGCTGCCGATGCACCGGGCCTGCCCTTTGAGGAGGACGATGCGTCATGGCAGGAAAACAGCCCGGACCCGGAACTGGCATGGCGCGGCCGCCCCGGTATTGCACTGGTTGCCATGCTGTTTTTGCGTAGCGACCTGCCGCAGCAAGAAGCAGCCGCCAGTGCCATGACGCCTGTGGATGACCAGCCCGATCCCTACCAGCCGTACTGGGAGAAAAATACCGTTGCCGGCTCGCCGGAATGGGGGCCGGTGCCACCATCCTTTCAGGCTTCACTGGCAGCCTTGCCCCTGCTGGCCCAGTTGGCCACCGCCAGCCGTGGCCCGGCAGCCATGCGCGCCATGCAGCTGGCCCGCCAGTTGCAAAGCCTGCTGGACAATGCTCTGGTCAACGGCCGCTTGCTGGACTACCCCTTCAGCGAGGAAGACGCCGAGCCAGACAATAACCGCGCCACCAGCCTGGCCTGGCTCAGCCATAACAGCGGCGATGTCGATGTTGGTGGCACCCGCCTTTCAGCCTTGTCCGGCGCGCTCAGCCGCCATCAGATCGAGCTCCACCCCATCGACCAGGCCAGTAACAGCGTGCGCGAATGGGGTGATGTCGGTGCCGCCACCACCGCCTTGCTTACCGCACAGGCCATTACCCGCAGCACCCAGCTGGGTGCCCCCGTCATGCTGGTGCAGTTCAGCCACGATGAAGCCTGCCTGAGCGTGATACGACCCACCGTGGAGGAAATACCCGCATGAAACGCGTCATCCGTCTTGGCGACCCTACCGATCACGGCGGCAATGTGGTGAGCGCTGCCTCCAGCACCGCCCTGTTCGGCAAGCAGGTGGCCTGCCTTGGCGACAGTGTCAGCTGCCCGCGCAATGGCCACAGCAACTGCAGCATCGTCGAGGGCGATTCTTCCTGGCTGGTCGGCGGCAAGCCGGTGGCACTGGAAGGCCACAAAACCAGCTGCGGCGCGGTACTGATTTCCACCATGCCCGAAGTAGGCAAAGGCTAAGCCCAGCGCAAAACAAAAGTGCTGGCTGACCATGGGCACATGGGTGGCCAGCCACTCCATTTTTCAGGACACCTCATGCAAGACAAGCTTGAACAACTGCTGGCACCGATTGCCGGCCCGCAGCCGGCGGGTGAAGACCTCAGTTACTCGGTACTGTTCGACCAGATCCGCGAAGCCCGCCGCAGCGACGACCCTGGTCTGGCCCAGGGAGAGTGGGAACAGACACTGAAAGTCGCCGAATGGCCCAAGGTCATACGGCTGTGCGAACAGGCACTGAGCCAGCAAAGCAAGGATCTGCAACTGATTGTCTGGCTGGCCGAAGCCCTGCTGCAGCAACAAGGCATCGCCAGCCTGCCACTGGGGCTGAGCCTGCTCAACGGCTGGCTGGATCAATACTGGGCCAATGGCTATCCGGAGCTGGACCCACAAGACCTGGACGAACGCATCGGCAAGCTGGAATGGCTGAATCAGCAACTGGCCGCCGCCATTCGTGCCACGCCGCTGCTGAAGCCCGAATTTGGCGGCTATGGCTGGAACGACTGGCAGCAATCGCGGGAAGTGGACAATCTGGGGCTGAAGGATGCCGCCGCACGCGAGGCCGCCATTGCCGAAGGCAAGCTGCCGGGGGAAAGCTTTGAAAAAGCCGCCACCCTGTGTGGTGCCGGCTGGTTCTCCACCGTGCACGAGCAACTGGTGCAATCCCATCAGTGCTATGAACTGCTGGAGCAGAAACTGGAGCAGCGTTTTGGCGAACATGCCCCCAGCCTGGTGGACGCCCGCAATGCCATCTACGCCTGCCAGGACCTGGTATTGCGTTATCGCAAGCAGACCACACCGGAAGCCGCCCCGACCACCACGCGGCCACAGCCCGCCCCGCAGGAGAGCAGACCCGCCATGCCCACCGCCACCATCCATAGCCCGGCCCCGCTACACCAGTCTGACTTTGACGGCCAGATCCGCAGCCGCGAACAAGCCGTGCAGATGCTGGGCGAAGTTGCCCGCTATTTCCGGGTGCATGAACCACACAGCCCGGTGGCAGCGCTGGCGGAACGTGCGGCACGCTGGGCGGAAATGAGTTTGGAGGAATGGTTGCAGCATGTGGTCAAGGACGATTCCACCCTGTCGCAACTGCAAGAATTACTGGATGTGCGCAAGCAGGCCGACTGACGCTGCCGTGCCGGGCCGCCAGCCATGGCTGGCCTGGCAATCCAGCTTTTGGTAATGGCCGCTTGCTGCCCGGTGTAAATCCGGGTAAAGCGCCTCAAGCCCGCTGTGCAGCTGCCGATAGCAGTTGAAATGCACTAAGGGGTAAAGCTATGTTTCTGGGGGCGGTAGGTTCTTTCATCAGCACATCGGGCGGGGCGATTCTCAAGGCCACCGCCTCCGTCGTGACCGAGGCCGCGTCGGTGGTGGAAGCCCACCCGCTGCTCGCCGCCGCCGCCCTTGGTGTCGGTGTCTACGAATACGTCAGCAACCCCAGCCATCTGGGCAATAGCGTCGACACCACGGCCTGAAACCGCCGCGGATGCCCCCCTGGCGCAGGCTCAGGCCGACTGCGGCCGCAGCTCTGGCACGACCTGGCTGGTATGGACCCGGTTGCGCCCACTGTTCTTGGCCTGATACAAGGCCTGATCTGCACGCTGGCAGAGTTGGTCGAAGCTTTCCCCACTCTGCCAGCCGGCCACGCCGATGCTGATGCTGTAGTGACACTCGCCAAAGCTGCTGACCACCCGATGCTGCTGCGCCCGCATGCGTAGCCGTTCGGCCACCAACTGGGCCGAGGTGACGCTGGCATCCGGCAGCAATACGGCAAACTCCTCGCCACCCAGCCGCCCCAGCACGTCGCGGCCACGCAAATGCTCGCCCACCATGTCGGCAAAGGCGCGCAGTACTTCATCGCCCGCCGCATGGCCATAGGTGTCATTGATGGTTTTGAAATGATCCAGATCAATCAGCAGCAGGGTCAGCGGACGGCGGGTAGCCGCCGCCTGCAGGATAAACTGCTGACCGGTGGCGAACAGATGCTTGCGTGACAAGGCGCCGGTCATGAAGTCGCGGTTGGCGGCCTCCTCTGCCTCGGTCTGCAGCGCCTCGTGCAACATCAGCACCGCCGCCATGGATAGCGCCGGCATGATGGCGGCACCTATGCATAGCAGCAGCACATTCCAGCCACTGGCCAACATGATGTTGGTCGGTTCGGGGTGCAACATGCCGAAATAAATACTGCGCGCTATTTGTGCCACGGCAAACAGGCAGGACAGGCCAGTCAGCAGCCGGTAGTGCACACTGTTGCGGCGGCCCGTGTAATGCCGCAGCATCAGCCAGGCGGTGGCGGTGCACACCACCGCGCCATAGCCGGAAATCGCCATCACCCGCAACGGCAGGCTGTTGACACCGTAACGCCAGTAAGCCACTGCCAGCACTTGCAGCGCGGCGCCAGCAAACAGGTATTTCCAACGGGGTGGCCGCCCCAGGAAATGGGCGCAGCCAGCGTAATAACAAGCCGCCGACAGCGCCGCGATGCCATTGGCAAACACAATGGAAATGGCATCGGGGATGATGTCGCGCAAACCCAGCAATGGCAGGTAGACCACCACGGCCACATTGGCCAGCAGCCATTGGCGCACACCGGGCAGCCCGCTGCTGCGCAGCGAAGCCAGCACCATGCACAGCGCCAGACTCAGCAACTCGGTGGTGAGAAAGATGGGTGCCAGTACCAATACGGGGTTGATATTCATAGTGATGTATGTCAGCCGCTTTGAGCCGCCGGAGAAACCAGGCCCACGCGCCACCGGAAGAATCGGGCGTAAACAGCAAGGGCAATCCAGCTTTATATCAAAAATGACAGCCGACATCACCATTTAAAACAAATATTCACATTCAACAGCACTCGCGGCACAATCCACCCACAACCACCAGCCACACTAGCCGATGTCCACCACCAGCCACCTCCCTGCTGCTCGTCAGCGCTGTCAGGGCTGCCGCCACTATTACATCAGCCACGACGCCCGCTTCCCCTATGCCTGTCATGCCTTGCAGATCAAGAGTAAGCGTCAGCCCTGCCAGGATGTGCTGGAGGCATCTGGCCAGCCCTGCCTGTACCGGCAGCACAAAACCGCTACGTCCTCTTGAAAGCCACCCGCGCCGACACCATCTAAACCGCCAGGGTCGGATTTTTCCTTTCCCCTACCGGCCAAGCGCATTACCATTCAGCACAAGGCTTCCAGCTGCCGCAGCAGCAAGCGGCAGCCACGAGCAGCGGACAGGCGGTGCCGCACACATCACGGCTAACAGCGGTTGGCACTTCAGGCCTGGCACCACCGCTGTAGCGACTTGCAACGCCCCTTACCCAGAACACGCCAGCCATCCAGATAGGGCCACCCCCACCATGAGTAAACCGGACGACAAGGCCATGACGACGGCCAGCGCTTCATCTCGCATACGCTATCGCCTGCAACAGGCAGGCGTGCGCTTTCACGCCAATGACAATATTGCCGACTTCATTCACGACGATGAGCTGGACCTGTTGCAACAGGAAGTGGCAGAGAAAATGCAGGGTGTGCTGGAAAGCCTGGTCATCGATACGGTCAACGATCACAACACCCAGGACACAGCCCGCCGTGTGGCCAAGATGTTTGTGCGCGAGGTGTTTCGTGGCCGCTATGTAGCCAGCCCGCCGAATACCGAATTCCCCAATATCGAACAGCTCAACGAGCTGATGATTGTCGGCCCCATCACGGTACGCAGCGCCTGCTCCCACCATCTGTGCCCCATCATGGGCCGGGTCTGGGTCGGGGTGATGCCGAATGAGCATTCCAATCTGATTGGTCTGTCCAAATACGCCCGGCTGATCGACTGGGTCATGACCCGCCCGCAAATCCAGGAAGAAGCAGTGATGCAGATTGCCGACCTGCTGATGGACAAGCTGCAACCGGATGGCCTGGCCATCGTCATGGAGGCAGACCATTTCTGCATGCACTGGCGCGGCGTGAAAGACACTAACTCGAAAATGACCAATAGCGTGATGCGCGGCTCTTTCCTGCGCGACGCCAATCTGCGCCGGGAATTCCTGTCGCTGATGCACAGAGGAAACTGACCATGCTCGTCCGACTCATTTACGCCAGCCGCAGCTGCAGCCCGATCACCAGCGATCTGGTGAAACAGATCCTGGACGCCGCCCACCAGCACAATCCGCAAAGCGGCATAACCGGCGTGCTGTGCTATGGCGACGATGTCTTTGTGCAGGCACTGGAAGGTGGCCGTGCCGAAGTGAATGCCCTGTACCAGCATATTTGCCGCGACAACCGGCATCGCGATGTCACGCTGCTGGCCTACCAGGAAATCGATCAGCGCGAATTCGCCAGCTGGTCGATGGCGCAGGCCCCCATCGACAAGAAAAATGCCGCGCTGTTGCTGCGGCACTCCTCCAGCCCGGTACTGGACCCCTTCCGTCTGAGCGGCAGTACCACCACCCGCCTGCTCAGCGAACTGGGCAGCTCGGGCGGCCTGCGCTCACGCGGCTAAACCTGCTCAGGCCAGCGGCAGGGTGATGCTGACTTGCAAACCACCCTGCGGCAGGTTGATCGCCTGTATCCGGCCCTGGTGCGCCTCGACAATGCGTTGCGCCATGGCCAGCCCCAGGCCGTAACCACCGGGCTGGGTATTCTGCTCGCTGCGGAAAAACGGCTCGAAAATGGTTTTCAGCTCATGCTCCGGCACCCCTGGCCCACAGTCGCTGACGGCAATGGTCACCTCGCTACTGCCTCGTATCACCGCCAGTGCAACCGGACCACCCTTGCTCGTGTGATGAATGGCATTGCGCACCACGTTTTCCAGTGCGCGTGACAACAGCTCTGGCTGCGCCATCACCTCGGCCGCATCCTCTTGCAGCAGCCGCAGGCTGGTGCCATTGGCTTCCGCCTCGAACTGGGCATCGGTAATCAGCTCTTCCAGCAGTACATCCACCGGCAAGCACTCCGCCGGATGTTGTGATGCTTCAGCATCCAGCCGCGCCAATGCCAGAATCTCTCCCACCAGTGCATCCATCCGCCCGGATTCGCGTTCGATACGGTCCAGCCACTCCTCCAGCTTTTCCGGCTGCTGTCGTGCCAGATCCACCGCGGCATTCAGCCGGGCCAGCGGCGAACGCAGCTCGTGCGATACATCGTGAAACAGCCGGCGCTGGCCATTGATCAACTGCTTCAAGCGCTGGGCCAAACCATCAAAATCGCGCCCCAGATCGGCCAGCTCATCACGTCGGCTACCCAGATCACTGGCCAGATGCACATCCATCTCGCCCCTGGCCACCGACTGGAACGCCTCGCTCATCAGCCTGATCGGCTTGGACAGATAGCGCGCCAGAATGGCCCCAAACAACAAGCTGGCCAGCAGCGCGCCAATAATGGGCAGCAACGGGAAGGGGCTGGGCTCACCCGGACCGTGCCCCGGCTCACCACCAGGCACACCACCCGGCGGCCCGGGCGGCAATAGCAGCAAGCGGTAATGCGCGGCATTGCCAAGCGTCACCTCACGCATGGGCCGCAGCCCCGACTGCACAGGCAGTGCCCGCCCCAACAGTTCATGCTGCTGATCATCCAGCACCAATAGATGGTTGCGTGCATTAGCACCCATGTCCTGCAGATGGGCGCGCAAGCCGGCAGCCCCCTCGCGTCGCAGCACCGCTGCTGCCATGTCCAGCACCACCGTATCCATGGGGTGCTGCTGCTCGATAGCGGCAGCGCTTTCCATGCGATGCCTGAGCCAGAACACCGCGCCCACCCCGAATACTGTGCTGATCTGCGCCAGCCACAAAATAAGAAACAGTTTCCAGAACAGGCGTCCCATACTCAGGCCTTGATAAACTGATAGCCGCGGCGCACCACGGTCTGGATGCAGATACGACCGGGAGCCACCCGCGACAACTTCTGCCGGATGCTGCTCATGTGCACATCAACGCTGCGATCGAAACGTGCCAGCGGCCGGCCCAGCGCCTGCTTGGACAACACATCCTTACCCACCGGCTGGCCGGCATGGCGCACCAGCAACTCCAGCAAGCTGTATTCGGTACTGGTCAGTTCCAGCGTTTCGTCTGCCCACTGGGCACGACGCTCCCCCGGCCACATCGTGAGCGGGCCTTCGCGCAAGACATCGTTTTCCTGTGCCGGCTGTACTTGGTTACCCGTACGGCGAAGAATGGCGCGGATGCGTGCCAGCAGCTCGCGCGGGGTGCAGGGCTTGGGCACATAGTCATCCGCCCCCAGCTCCAGGCCCAGCACACGGTCGGTGTCATCACCGCGTGCGGTCAGC
Organism: Aquitalea aquatica; assembly: GCF_013911085.1. Classification (GTDB taxonomy): domain Bacteria; phylum Pseudomonadota; class Gammaproteobacteria; order Burkholderiales; family Chromobacteriaceae; genus Aquitalea; species Aquitalea aquatica. The sequence continues at coordinate 81,310 of NZ_JACERN010000003.1, read as the reverse complement.
ATCAATACCGGCAACATGCTGTGTTCGCGCACCCGGCGCAGCACTTCCACGCCACTGAGGCCCGGCATCATCACATCCAGCACCATCAGGTCGAACTGGCCGGACAAAGCCTGTACCACGGCACTGGTGCCATCGCTCACCTTCTGAACCAGGCAGGACTCCCGCTCCAGATAGCTGCCCAGCATGTCGGCCAACTCGATATCGTCATCTACCAGCAGTATTCGCATTTTCCATCCTGATTATTCTATGCAGGTCCCGCTCTCCCGGGACTATCGGCAGACATGATCCACATCACGGCCACTGGCGGGGGAAGTTTTACTGGCTTTTACACTGATTTATAGCGCTTTACCGGCTATTAACCTTCCTTAACCGCCAGCTCCCGCATCATGCTATTCAAGCAGCCGCCGCCCGCTTGCCCGGGTCCCTCTCTCACTTCTGGCGGCTGCCCCACCGCAACAGCGGCAACTCTTGCCGACTGTGCACACGCCCAGGCCAAACCAGCCATGATCAGACGGCAATACTCCCGTGCTGACTTCCGCGTTGGCGGCAAATCTTGCCATACCAGCTATCCGGCTTGCCCAGCAACAGGCGGAATACTAGCAAAGGCGCGATAAAATCCTGTTTTTACTAACACTTCTTAACATTTTCTGACGTAAATTTACATTTCCAGGCACTACACATGGCCCGAAACTTGCACCGTACGCAGGCGCAATGCCGCGTCCTGATCTCTGGAGGTGGCTTTACAGCACAAGTCACAAGCAAGCACAGGGAGCCTTATCATGAGTATTTCGGGCATCAGCAGCACGTCGTCGATTTACAGCAGCCAGCTGACTGGCAGCACATCGACCAGCAGCACGTCCAGCAGCAGCGAAACCCGTCACCACGGCAAGCACCGTGGCGGCAACGACGCTTTCATGCAAAGCGTGGAGCAGGCACTCAGCCAGCTGGGTATTTCCTTGCAGCCGCCATCCAGCAGCAATAGCACCAGCAGCAGCAATGGTTCGAGTAATAGCGCACTGGCTGGCTTGCAAGCTCCGCCACCACCGCCGGATGATGACGGCGACAATGATGGCAGTACCAGCAGCACGAGCAGCACGCAAAATCCGATGCAGGCCATGCATACTTTCATGCATGATCTGTTCAGCGCGCTGAAATCCGGTAGCAGCAGTTCCGACAGCAGTACGGATAGCAGCAGCACCAGCGCCTATGGCAATGCTGAAAGCCAGCTGCAAAGTCTGATTCAGCAGCTGGCCAGCTCCTCTGGCAGCAGCACGACCAGCAGCTCCAGCGCGCTCAATACCCTGCAAAGCGACTTCAACAATCTGCTCAGCAGCGTGCAGCAAGCCAATGGCAGCAGCGACACCAGCTCCAGTAGCTCAGGCAGCAGTTCTGGCAGTAACAGCTCCGCCAATTTGCAGTCCTTCCTGAGTGCTCTGCTGCAGAACCTGCAGAATAGCCAGAGCAATAGCTACTCGTCTTCGGTCGGCAATCTGCTCAGCACCCAGGGCTGAGTCCGGTCGGCACAAGCCCGCTTACCGCAGGCTTGTGCCCTCTCCTGCCACATAATCCTGCAACCGCTGTTGCAGGAACTCACGCAGCCGCATGATCAAGGGCGATAACATCAGCCGATGCGGGCATACCAGGTACAAAGGCGTCGGCTCGGCCTGGTAATCCGTCAGCAGGGCTTGCAGGCGACCGCTGCGCACATCATCCAGCACATCCAGCTGCGACTTGTAGGCGATGCCCAGCCCGGCCACAGCCCACCGGCGCACGATTTCCCCATCGTCGCTATTGCGTCGGCCACCCACCGTCACCGCCGACCACTCGCCATGCCGGGCAAACCGCCAGCGCTCATGCAGGGCATCACCGAGCACAAATCGCAGACACTCATGCGCAGCCAGATCTTCCGGCCGCTGCGGCCAGCCATGCTGCTGCAGATAGGTCGGCGCCGCACACAGCAGCCGCCGGTTGTCGGCCAGCAGCGGCAGGGCAACCAGGCTGGAGTCTTCCGGCACGCCATAGCGCAGGGCTACATCTACCGGCATGCGGTACAAATCTGCCAGCCGGTCACTGATGTGCAGTTGCAAACGCACCGCCGGGTGGAGCGCGAGGAAATCATCCAGCCACGGCCACAACAGCTGACGGCCAATATCCGAAGGCATCGACAAGCTAAGCTGGCCATGTAGCGCCTGCTGACCAGCCGCCAGCGCCTGTTCGCCCGCCTGCAATGCTTCAATGGCCGCACGGGCATGCGTCAGATAGCGCTCGCCATCTGTCGTCAGACGCAAGCTACGGGTGGAGCGCACCAGTAACCGGGTATGTAGCTCTGCTTCCAGCCGTTTCAATCCGGCACTGGCCACCGCAGGGCTGATATCAAGCAGTCGCGCGGCAGCGGACAGGCTGCCCAGTTGTGCGGTGTGCAGCAATATCTGCAGATCTTCCAGCCGGATCATTCCCCTCCCCCGGCAGCCGGTGGCTACCGTTATCAATCATTTATTGGCAATAACTGGGACATACTTGAATTTTCAGGACTGCAGCATGGCCTGGGTGATGGCCTGCTGCACGGGGTGCAGGCTCTGGCAACAACATGCGCATGCCGTGGGGCGGCTGGCTGGCACAGGCTGTGTCAGGGCAGAAATTCCTTCATATTGTATTTGCGTACCAGCCGCTGATAGTCGCTGCTGCTACGAAACTGCTGCTGCGCCTGCAGATAACGGGCAATACGTTGCGCGGACATCGCCTTGCGGGAAAAGCCGAGGTAGAAATCACCGATCAACCAGCGCGGCTGGCGCAGGGCCACCACCTGCGAGTCCAGCTCCGGCATATTGGCGGCCAGCGATTGCAAGGAGGTGCCATAAGCCACCGCGATATCGATACGCCCGGCCAGCAGCTTGGAAAACACTTCTTCCTTGGAGCTGGCGGTCATCTCGACCTGCCAGCAAGAATGCATGGCTTTTTGCACCACGTCGCCATAAAAGTAGTTGCTGGCAGCCGCCATGCGATAGCCCGCATAGGTACAGGGCAGGTTACTTTCAGGAAAGTGTCGGTGCTGGCTGCGCCGCACAAACAAGCCGGCATACTGCCGGTGTTGAATGGCCGCCGGCATGAAAACGGTATACGCCTCTCGCTCTGGCGTGCGTGCAAGATAACTGAGCGCATCCACCCGCCCCAGTTGCAGGCTGCGCAGGGCGCGCTGCCAAGGCATGGGTTTGTACACCACATGCCAGCCCAGGCGCGCCGCCACCTGATCGATTTCCTCCAGGTGGAAACCGCCATGCTCCGCACCATCCCCCTTGGCGTATTCGAAGGGATGGTTATCCGACTCTTCCACCGCCACGACAAAATCCTGGGCGATAGCAGCAGTTGTAAACAACAAACATGCCAGCAACAACCCGTTGCCGGCATGCAGTGCCTTGCTCGGCCACATCAGCATGCAATGCCGGCTAGCCAGCGGTGCCGCCGACAGTGAGGCCGCCATCAATGCGCAAGGTAGGCTGCCCCACCCCTACCGGCACGCTCTGGCCTTCCTTGCCGCAGACACCCACCCCCTGATCCAGCGCCATATCGTTACCGATCATGGAAACATGTCCCAGCACATCCGGACCATTGCCGATCAGGGTCGCACCCTTGACCGGATAGGTCAGCTTGCCGTTTTCGATGCGCCAGGCTTCCGACGCCGAAAACACAAACTTGCCGCTGGTGATGTCTACCTGGCCGCCACCAAAGTTGGCGGCATACAGGCCATCCTTGACCGAGGCAATGATTTCCTGGGGATCGTGCTGGCCGCCCAACATATAGGTATTGGTCATGCGCGGCATCGGGATGTGGGCATAGGATTCGCGCCGGCCATTGCCGGTGGGTGCCACCTGCATCAGGCGCGCATTCATCGCATCCTGCATATAGCCCTTGAGAATGCCATCTTCGATCAGCACGGTACGGTTGGTCTGGTTACCCTCGTCGTCGATAGCCAGCGAACCGCGTCGGCCATCCAGCGTACCGTCATCCACCACCGTCACCCCGGCGGCGGCCACGCGCTGGCCCAGCTTACCGGAGAAGGCCGAAGTACCCTTGCGGTTGAAATCACCTTCCAGGCCATGGCCAATGGCTTCGTGCAGCAGCACACCCGGCCAGCCGGAACCCAGCACCACCGTCATCTGCCCAGCCGGTGCTGGCCGTGCTTCCAGATTGATCAGCGCCTGGTTCACCGCCTGACGAACATATTGCTCCACCAGGGCATCATCGAAACGGGTCAGGTCAAAGCGGCCGCCGCCGCCGCCGGAGCCCTGCTCGCGACGGCCATTCTGTTCAACAATCACATGCACCGACAGCCGCACCAGCGGGCGCACATCGGCAGCACGCACGCCGTCATGCCGCGCCACGTAAACCACGTCATATTCCGAGGCCACGCCAGCCATGACCTGAATCACCCGCGGGTCGATGGAACGCGCCAGTTTTTCCACTTTTTCCAGCAGCGCCACCTTGGCCGCAGCCTCCAGGCTGTGACAGGGGTCAATAGCCGGGTACAGGTCACGCGCACGCTGCGGCGATTGACGCCCGGCCGAGCCATCACCACCAACCGCACCGATGGCACGCACTGCATCGGCTGCACGGCCAATCGCTTCGGCACCGATATCATCGGAATAGGCAAAGGCAGTCTTGTCGCCGGAAACAGCACGAACACCCACGCCCTGATCGATGCTGAAACTGCCGGATTTGACGATACCCTCTTCCAGACTCCAGCCCTCGCTGCGGGTGTACTGGAAGTAGAGATCGGCATAGTCAACAGCATGCTGGCGCATGCGTGAGAAGGTGGCTTCGATCACGGACTCGTCCACGCCATAAGGCGCAAGCAGGAGTTGATCGGCAATGCGGAATGCGTCTTGCATGGTGGGTCTTTCTGTCAGAGCACGCGATGCGCCAGGGCCGGCAGGCCACTGCGCACCGAATGCAGCAATGCGGGGTCGATTTCAGCCAGTACCACACCTTCGCCCAAGGCCTGTTGCGCGAGAATGCGCCCCCAGGGGTCGATGATCATGGACTGGCCATGGGTCTTGCGGCCGTTTTCATGGGTGCCACCCTGGCCGGAGGCAATCACATAACACTGGTTTTCGATGGCGCGGGCGCGCAGCAGCACTTCCCAGTGCGCTTCGCCGGTGGTCGCGGTAAATGCGGCCGGCAGAATCATCACATCAAACGGGGCCAGTTGGCGGAACAGCTCGGGAAAGCGCAGATCATAGCAAATGCCGCAGGCCACTTCGGCCAGACCGATGTCCACTTTGACCGGCGTGCTACCCGCCTGAATGCTGTCGGATTCGCAATAGCGTTCGCCATTGCCGGTATAGCCGAACAGATGAATCTTGTCATAACGGGCCACCTGCTGCCCTGCGGGGTCGAACACCAGCGTGCTGTTGAACACCTTGCCCGGCTCCGGACAGCGCAGCGGAATGGTGCCGGCAGCCAGCCATACCTGGTTGTCGTGAGCCATGGCAGCCAGCGCCGCCTGCATGGGCCCGTGACCGAGCTCTTCGCTGATGGCCACCTTGTCGCCATCCTGTCTGCCCATCAGGCAGAAATACTCCGGCAGCACCACAAAGCGGGCTCCCGCAGCGGCAGCCTCGGCTACCAGCCGTGCCGCCGTGGCCAGATTGGCGGCAACATCAGTGCCGGACACCATTTGCACGGCAGCAGCGATAAATTTCTGTTTCATGGCGAGAGTATCCGCTTGGTGTTTCTCAAAGGTTCCGCTGCCAGCTTGTCAATCTTGGGGTTGGCAAAGGAACCGGTAATGGCGTAGTCAACCGACAATATCTTGCCGAACGGGTCCTGCAATACTTTTTGTGCGGCCAGCGCGGCAACCCCCACCACCGGATTGAGCAGTGCGGCACCGGCAGCCAGCGCCACGCTCTCGGCCAGATGCGGCTGCACCCTGATGCGCACATCCTGGGTTTCACTGGCCAGATTCACCTGCCCACTGAGTGCGACATCGGCAGCCGGCCCCTTCATGTGCACATTATCAGAAACAAACACACCCTTGCTGATCCGGGCATTGCCAGTGATGGTGTCGAAGGCGAAGCCGTCACTGAACACATCAGTAAAATCCAGTTTCACCCGACGGCTGAGCGACTGCAGGCTGAGCACACCAAGCAGGCGCGCCACGCCGGGATCGACCTTGGCAAAACGGCCATTTTTCAGCGCCAGCGTCATCTCGCCGGACAGGCGGCTGGCACTGACATCAAACAAACCGCCCGGCCAGCTCATGGTGCCAGACAGGCTGCCCTCACCCTTGCGGAAGGTATCCTGCAGGCCGATGCGCGCCAGCAGCTTGCCCACATCACTACTATCCAGCTGGTAGCGGGCCTGCACCTCCTTGCCGGCTTCTCCACGCCGCACCCGGGCACTGCCCTGCAGGCTGCCTTCCGCTGCCTGCAAGTGTAAGGGATTGAGCAGCCAGTCCCGCCCTTCACGGCGAGCATGCAGCTCCAGCTTGCCGACGGTCTTGTTCTGGTAAATGAGGTCGCCGACACGAATATCCAGCTCCGGCCAGTCACCCTTGTCGATCATGCCCGCGTCGGTCTCGTCCGCACCGCCCTTGTCCGATGGCCGCAGAATGGCGTAAGCCAGATTGGCGCGCAGCAGGCCGCTGCCGGCAGGCAGATAATCGACGCTGCCACTCAACTCCCGCGCACGTACATCCAGCGACCAGCCATTACGTACACGCCGGTTACTCAGGCTGGCCTTGACCTGATGCAAGCTGCCGCCCCATCCGTCCAGCTGCGGACTCTCCAGTTCGATCTGCAGCGGCAGGTCGATTTGTCTGACTGCCGTCACACCGCCCTGACCTCCGCCCGGGCTGGCAATAGCCGCCACCCAGCGCTGCAGGTCGACTTGTGGTGCCGCCAGCCGCAACGCCAGCCCCTCGTCAGGTTGCTTGCCGATGGCACGCCCGGCAGCGACCACGCCACTTTTCAGATTGCCATGGCCATCCAGCAACAGGCTGCCGCTGGCAACGCTGCCGGCGTCAAAATCCAGCCGGAATGGCTGCTGTGGAGTTTTGCCCGGCGCAAAGCGCAAGGAAAGCGGCAAGCTATCCGCAGCAGCTTTGCCAAGCGGTGCCGGTGCCGTAATGGCGCTACCTTGCAAGCCGGATTGCACCGTCAGGTTTTCCAGCCCCTTTTGCACGACAAACTGCACCGAAAACGGCGAATGCCCACTGACATAAGGCGCCAGCAAGGGCAGATACAGGCCCAGTGCCTGATGACTGTCGGCGTCGCCATGAATGTCAAAATTCATGCGCCCGGCCGGGGTACTACTTGCCTTGAGCTGGAACTGGCCGCCCAGCGCGGCAAACTGCACGCCTTTGGACTCCACGCCATACTCGGTAAAACTCAGCGTGCCATGCGCATTACTGGCCGGTGGAATCGGCAAACCCTTGAACGCCAGTTGATTGCCGGACAGCAGAATGTCGCCCCGCACCTTGACCGGCTGCTTGCCGGATAATGGAATGCCCAGATGCAGATCCAGTGCCGCCTTGCCACCAGCCTGAATACCACCGGTAAAACCATCCAGCCAGCCATCAACCGGACTGCTGGTGGTGAATTTCAACATGCTGGCCAGCGGCCCTTGCGCCCGCCCCTGCACGCTAAGCGTGGAATTGGCCGCCCCCAGGTCATCAATCCCTACTTTGACAGCACTCAGCGGCACGCCCAGCGTGCTGGCACTGCGCGCCGAGATCAGCATCTGTTCATTATGAAAACCCAGATCCGCCTGGATATTATCGATGGTTGGCCAGCCTTTTTCATACAGCAAACGGCCCTGATCTATCTTGGCATCCACACTGAACTGCCCGCCCTTGCCACCGGCAAAGGGGAAGTTGGCCAGATCACCCTTCAGTATCATGCGTACATTGCTGGCCGTACCGCCCTGCAGGGCGGCATTCAGCCAGCGCAAGGTGTCCTGCCCGACCGCATGCGGCAGATAAGCCGGCACACGCACGGCGGCCACCTTGTCGACATCGGCGGTGAAGTCGACCACTCCCGGCCCCTTGCCGTCATGCTGGTAACGACCGCCGAAATGGCCGCTGAGGTCGGCATTGGCAAAAGCCACATCGTGGAATTCAACCTCGGTCTGCTCACCGTGATTACGCCAGTCCACGCGGCCATCCAGCAGGTCGAAGTCGAGCAACTGCGGAAACACAGCCGGATAATTGAGCGCCGCATGCCGGCTGCTCAGTAGCAACTGGCCACCTTGCTCGCCAAAATCCAGCTCACCGCTAACACCGCTGACACCGGGCACTGAAGAAAATGCCTGCCAGGCCAACTGCTCGAAACGGGTGGCCACCGCATACTGCCGTGGCGACTGCAGCGGTCCTTTCCAACTCAGCGACAGATTTTTCAGATGACCACTGGGCGCGAAACGGGCAAACAAGGAGTTGCCATCGCCACCCAATGCATGGATAAACGGGGTGAGATGGGCAACATTGACATTATCCAGCGTCAGCTTGCCCTGCCCCTGCTCGCCCGGCATCCAGTCACCACGAATGGTGGATTTATCGAAGGCCAATCCGGTGGCACTGGCCAGGGTCAAATTGGAGGCATTGATGGCATAGCTGCCATTGGTGGACCGTTCCAGTTGCAATTTGCCACTGATGGCCGGCAGCACCAGCGTGCGCGCATCCCTGGGGGTATAGGCTGCGTTGTGAATGCTGACATCGGCACTCAGGCTGTTGACATGGCCATCGGCAAAATCAGCCTCCAGCGTACCGCTGCCTTCGCCACTATTGATCAGGCCAATTTTTTCCATATAGCGCGACACCACGCCGGCCTGTGCGCCGTTCAGGCGTATGCGCATATTGCCGGCCCAGTTGCGCCACTGGCGAAAATCATCGCCGCGCCAGGCCAGCTCCATGTCAAAGCCCTTACCCAAGGTGGCCACTGGTTGGCCGGACAAACGCAGACGATGGCCCAGCAGAGTCTGGCTGAGAGTCAGCTGCCCCTGCTGCAGATCCAGCCGCGGCAAGCCCAAAGCCTGATCTTCCCAGCTGATGCGCGCCTGGCGGATGTCGATACGGCTGTGTTTGAGCAACCAGTTGGCAGATGGCTCACTCCCCTCGGCCTGAGGATGAACAGCCGGCGCGCTCATGTCGAAGCCGTTCAGCAGCACATGACCATCGACCCGCCGCAGCAGTGCTACGCTCGGCCCATCGATGGTCACGCTGGAAAACAACGGCTCCCATGACAGTAGCGACCACCATGACGGTACTACCGCCACCCGCTCCAGGGTCAGCGCATCGGCAGTCACCGGATTAGCAATGCGCAAGCCACGCAGTTGCAACTGCGGCGCCACGCCCAACCACTCGCCGGACAAGGACGCCACCGACACCTGGCGGCCGGTAGCCTGCGACAAACTCTGCTCGAGTTGAGGCCGAAACTGCTCCAGCCGTGGCAGGAACCACCAGTTGAACACGGCAAAGCCACCACCCACCACCAGCGTCGCCAACAGCAGCAACAGGCCGACGGCTTGCAGCGATTTGCGCAGCAAACTGATGACGTGGACTCTGGCTAACAGATGCGGGGGCTTTTCCAAATGAGCTAAACCGATACAATGAAGTGTTACAGGACCCAAACGAGCGCTTCGCCATTATGCCAGCAAACCCGGATCATGCCATTGCCCAGAGCCGTGCCTTTTCACTTTATCTGGACCGTTTGCTGGGCGCGCGAGCGGAACAGCAAATCCTGCTGCGCGACAGGCTGGCACAGCCATTTGACAGTGCCGAAATGGCTGACTTTGCCGATTGGGATGCATTTGACACGCCAGAGGCCATGACCCCGCCCCTGCGCAGCTTACGCCAGGCGGTGATGGCGCGCCTGATCTGCCGTGACTACAACGGGCTGGCCGATCTGGACGAGGTAGTCAGCACCATCAGCTTGTTAGCCGAATTTGCCGTACAGCAGGCACTGGCCTGCGCCTGCCGCTCGCTGCCGCAATACGGCCAGCCTATCGGCGAAGACAGCGGAGAAGTGCAGCAATTGATCGTGATCGGCATGGGCAAGCTGGGCGGCGGTGAACTGAATGTTTCCTCCGATATCGACCTGATCTTCATCTACCCCGAAGGCGGCGAAACCAGTGGTCCGCGCAAGATCAGCAATCACGAGTATTTCAGCCAGGTCGGCAAACGCATCATCAGCCTGATCAACGACGTGACAGTGGATGGCCAGGTATTCCGCGTCGACATGCGGCTGCGTCCCTACGGCGACTCCGGCCCGCTGGTGATGAGTTTTGCCGCGCTGGAAAACTACCTGCTGACCCAGGGCCGCGAATGGGAACGCTACGCCTGGATCAAGGCCAAGGCACTCACCGGCGATATTTCCGGGCTGGCCGACATGGTGCGCCCCTTCGTCTATCGCAAATATCTCGATTACAACGCCTATGGCGCCATGCGTGAGCTGCATGCACAAATCCGCCGCGAAGTGGCGCGGCGCGACATGGTGGACAATATCAAGCTGGGGCCAGGCGGCATTCGTGAAGTGGAATTCATCGCCCAGGTCTTCCAGCTGATTCGCGGCGGCCGCGACAAAAGCCTGCAATTGCGCAGCACGCGTGCCACGCTGGAACGGCTGGCAGAGCTGCGCCTGCTGGAACCTGCCGCTGTGCAGGAACTACAGGAAGCCTATGCCTTCCTGCGCAATCTGGAACATCGCCTGCAATACCTGGACGACCAGCAAACCCAAACCCTGCCCACCAGCGAGGAAAACCAGGGCAAGATCGCCAGCAGCATGGGTTTTGCCGGCTGGCAGGACTTCCTCGACGCCCTCAATAGCGAGCGGCGCAAGGTCGCCCGCCACTTCGAACAAGTATTCATCCTGCCAACCGAGACCGCGCCGGACCACCCCCTATCCTGCTTGTGGCGCGACATCTGCGAACAGGACCCAAGCGAACAACTCTCCGGCCTGGGCTTTGATGACGTGAGTGGCGTCACCGGACAGCTGCGCGCCTTGGCGCAGAGCCAGCGCTATCAGCAGATTCCGCTGGCCGGCCGCAAGAAATTCGACGCGCTGATCCCGCCCTTGATCGAAGTCTCCACCCACTTCCCCAACCCGGCGGCCACCCTGTCGCGCATCATCAACCTGATGGAAGCCATCAGCCGCCGCGCTTCCTACCTGGCGCTGCTAACCGAATACCCGCAGACCCTGCAACGGCTGGCCACCCTGTGCTCGGCCAGTGCCTGGGTGTCCAACTATCTGACCCGCCACCCCATCCTGCTGGATGAACTGCTGGATGCCCGCGTGCTATACGCCACACCGGACTGGCCGGCACTGGCCAGCCAGTTGCAAGAACAGATGCAACAATGCGAGGGCGATGTAGAAGCCAAGATGGACACCCTGCGCCACTTCCAGCACGCCCAGGCCTTCCGCTTGGTCGCACAGGACATCGCCGGCATGTGGACGGTAGAGGCCCTGTCCGACCAGCTCTCCCTGCTGGCCGACACCGTGCTGGACGCCACCCTGCGCCATGCCTGGCTGGACATCCCCAGCCGCCACACCGATACCCCGCGTTTCGCCATCATCGGCTACGGCAAGCTGGGCGGCAAAGAGCTGGGCTACGCCTCGGACCTGGACATCATCTTCTTGTATGACGACGATCACCCGGATGCCACCGACTTGTACTCGCGCCTGGCACGCAAAATGTCCACCTGGCTGACCAGCGCCACCAGCGCCGGCATCTTGTACGACATCGACCTGCGCCTGCGCCCCAACGGCGCCAGCGGCCTGTTGGTCAGCTCGCTGCAAGCCTTTCGCAGCTATCAGGAAAAACAGGCCTGGGTATGGGAGCACCAGGCACTGACCCGCGCCCGCTATGTCGCCGGCGCAGCCGATATCGGCGAAGGATTCGAAGCCATCCGCCACGACGTGCTAACCCAGCAGCGCGATCCAGGCACCCTGCGCAGCGAAGTGCTGACCATGCGCCAGCGCATGCTGGAAAGCCATCCGGCACAGGAATACGACGTCAAACACGCCCGTGGCGGCATCATCGATGTGGAATTCATCGTGCAATACCTGATTCTGGCCCACGCCGGCCAGTTGCCCGACTTCACCCGCAATACCGGTAATATCGCGCTGCTGGCGGTTGCCGCCGAGGCAGGGCTGATCAGCCACCAACTGGCCGAACAAGTCCGTGCCGCCTACCGCGACTACCGCAAGCTACAGCATGCCGCCCGGCTCAATGAAAGCGGCAAGGTGGAAGTCAGCGACCGGCTGCGCGCCCACTACCAGCAGGCACAGCAACTATGGCTGCAGGTTTTCGGACCGGACAGCCTGGGCTGATGGCGTTTTTCGCAGCGGACGGTTCACAAGACGGCGGCTGACGGTATAATCGGCAGGATACAAAACACAATGACGGAGAGCTCCAAGATGTCGATGGCAGATCGTGACGGATTCATCTGGTATGACGGCAAACTGGTTGACTGGCGCGATGCCACCACCCATGTGCTGACCCACACCCTCCACTACGGCATGGGCGTATTCGAAGGCGTACGTGCCTATGAAACTCCCAAAGGCCCGGCGATTTTCCGTCTGCAGGATCACACCGACCGTCTGTTCCGCTCCGCCAAGATCCTCGGCATGGACCTGCCTTTCAGCAAGGACGACATCAACCAGGCTCATCTGGACGTGGTGAAAGCCAACAAGCTGCAATCCTGCTACTTCCGTCCCATGGCCTTCTATGGTTCGGGCAAGCTGGGCGTGGCCCCGAAAAAAGACGACGTGCGCATCATCGTAGCAGCCTGGCCGTGGGGTGCTTACCTGGGCGAAGAAGGCCTGGAAAAGGGCATTCGCGTCAAGACTTCGTCCTTTACCCGCCACCACGTCAACATCACCATGTGCAAGGCCAAGGCCAACGGCAACTACATGAACTCCATCCTCGCCAATAACGAGGCCACGGCAGACGGCTACGACGAAGCCCTGCTGCTGGATGTGGACGGTTTCGTAGCCGAAGGCTCGGGTGAAAACATCTTCATCGTGCGCAAGGGCAAGCTGTACACCCCGGACCTCACCTCCGCCCTGGAAGGCATTACCCGCGATACCGTGGTGCAGATCGCGCAGGAACAGGGCTTGGAAATCATTGAAAAGCGCATCACCCGCGACGAAGTGTATAGCGCGGACGAAGCCTTCTTCACCGGCACCGCTGCCGAAGTCACCCCGATTCGCGAACTGGACCGCCGCGCCATCGGCGAAGGCAGCCGTGGCCCGATCACCGCCGCCATCCAGCAGAAGTACTTCAATATCGTGAAAGGCCTCGACGCCGAACACGAACACTGGCTGACCTACGTCAAGTAAACACACCCCAGCAGCAAGGGCCGGCGCGGCCGGCCCGACAAGGAAAGACCATGGCTGAACTGAAAGAAAATACCCAACGCCTCATCGAAGTCACCGCAAAGGACCTGCCCCTGCATTGCCCAATGCCGGACATGGTCTCCTGGAACTCACATCCGCGCGTATTCCTGCCCGTGCACAAGACTGGCGAAGCGCTCTGTCCTTACTGTGGCACCCAGTACAAGCTGACCGGCCCGGTGGGTCATCATCACTGAGCCCCGGCAGCTGTCAGCAAGCGAAAGGTGCGGGCCCCCGCACCTTTTTCGCTTGATCGGCCACCAAATCAGGGCCACCCTGCCCCATCCTGCAGGATGGCGCTGATTTGGAAGCGGAAAACTTCATGAAGAAAAAGATACTGGTCATTGGCCCCTCCTGGGTGGGCGACAGCGTCATGGCCCAGCCGCTGTATCAGCGCCTGCACGAACGCCATCCCGGCCTGGAGCTGCACGCATTTGCCCCAGCCTGGACCCTGCCCTTGCTGGAGCGCATGCCGGAAGTCGCCAAAGCGCATCTCAATCCGTTCGGCCACGGAGCCCTGCGCTTGCGCGAGCGCTGGCAGACCGCACGCCAGCTGAAAGCCGAAGGCTTCGATCAGGCCATCATCCTGCCTAATTCGTTGAAATCAGCGCTGATTCCGCTGTTTGCCGGCATTCCATTGCGTACCGGTTTCATCGGTGAGTCACGCTACTGGATTCTCAACGACAGTCGCGAACTGGACGAGCAGGAATTGCCGATGATGGTGGAGCGCTTCTGCGCGCTGGCCGAAGACCGCAACAAACCGCTGCCACGCCCCATCGCCCACCCGGCACTGGTGACCAATGCCCAAAGCCGGCAACAGACTGCCAGCCGTCTGCAACTGGACACCAGCCGCCCAGTGGTCGCCTTCTGCCCCGGTGCAGAGTACGGCCCAGCCAAGCGCTGGCCGGCACGCCACTTTGCCGAACTGGCCAAACGCTTTGATGCCGCTGGCTTTGCTGTCTGGCTGTTCGGCTCGGGCAAGGATAAGGAAATCGGTGAGCAGATTGCCCAATTGGCAGCAGGCAAGGCCATCAATCTATGCGGCAGCACCGGACTGGAAGAAGCCATCGACCTGATGGGACTGGCCCGGCTGGCCGTGTGCAACGACTCCGGCCTGATGCACGTCGCAGCCGCACTGGGCAAGCCGCTGGTTGCGCTGTACGGCTCATCCAGCCCTGACTTCACCCCGCCGCTATCCGAACAGGCCGCCGTGGTCAGTCTCAATCTGGACTGCAGCCCCTGCTTCGAACGCAACTGCCCTTACCAACACACCAACTGCTTGGAGCAGCTGGAACCAGACCTCGCCTGGCAAGCCGCGCAGCGCTTTCTGCCTGAACTGGGCAATATTTCCATTCAACTGACCCGCAGCACATAGGCTGGACCATGAGCGTACAAGACAAAAACAATCAGCCCGAAGAAAACAGCCGCCGCATGGAACTGGTGCGCGCTGCTGCCAAACTGTTTCGCGACCAAGGCTACGAACGCACCACCGTGCGCGACCTCGGTAATGCCGTTGGCCTGCAATCCGGCAGCTTGTTCTATCACTTCCGCACCAAGGAAGAAATTCTGGTCGCCGTGATGGCCCTGGGCATCAGCGCCACCACCGAGCAACTGGGCGCAACCATCGCCCGCGCGCGCAACCCGCGCGACAAGCTATCCGCACTATTTCACGTCCACCTCAGCTCGCTGCTGGGCGACAACCAGGCCGCGCTGGAAGTCATGCTGTACGAATGGCGCAGCGTCTCCGCCGCTGCCAAACCCGGCCTGATCGTGCTGCGTGATCGCTACGAAGCGCTGTGGCAGGAAGTATTGGACGAAGCTGCCGCCGCCGGACTGGTCAAGCAAGACACGCGCCTGCTGCGCCGCACCTTGCTGGGCAGCCTGCACTGGTCCGTACAATGGTATAAATCTGAAGGTGAGTTGAGTGTCGATGAACTGGCCGAACGCATGCTGGCACTGGTTTTGTTGAAGTAAACCCACACCGGACGCGACCACCGCTACACTTTTCCAGCAAACCAGGGGCAAAGTGTTCTAAAATCACAGGGTTAGCATCAAACCTCAGGAGTTGCGATCATGGACAGCATCCATCGTCTGCAAAGCAGTAGCGCCAGCACGGCAGCCAGCCTGCTACAACAGGGCCGCAACTCCCGCGCCGCCAGCAGCAGCGCAGAAACCACCAGTACGGCGCAGTCCACCCGCACGCAAGGCAATACCGAGCAGCTACAGGCTCAAGCAGCCAGCCAGCCAGCCCCAAGCAGCAACAGCCGCTCGCAACAAAGTCAGAACCGTCTGCAAGTCGAACAGGAGCTAGGCCGGCAATTGGCCGCCAGTCAAAGCGCCAGTACCAGCAGCACCGCTACGGTGAATGCCAGCCAGGCTAGTAGCGATACCCGCAGCAATAATGACAGCACCAGCACTGCCCTGAATCGCAGTGCGCGCACAGCGGCGGCTGCCAATAGCAATGCCAGTGGCACGGACAAACCAGCCAGCACACAAAGCACCGCCAGCACCTCGGCCACCACGCCACAGAATCAGGCACAGACCACACTGGAAAATCAGAAGAGCAGCGGCCAGATCGCCGTGGCGCAGTACCAGAACAACCAGTCCCTGCTGGAGTCATCCACCCAAGCCAGCAGCCGCCGCATCAGCGAAAGCGCCTGAGTTCAGCATCAAAAAATAGCAGTGCGAGCCATCCCGCGCTGCTATTTTGTTTTTGCACTTCTGTTATTGTCCGACATGCCCATCTGCCAATGCCTTGGCTTTCAGCTGGGCTGCGCGATCCCCCTGCGCGCCGGCACGCTTATACCAGCGCATTGCCTCACGCCAGTTCTCCTGCACACCCAGCCCATGCTCATACTGGCTGGCCAGCAGATATTGCGCTCCCACATCACCCTGCTCGGCCGCCGCCTGATACCAGTGTGCCGCGCTGGCATAATCCTGCCGGGCACCACGCCCCAGGTAATACTGGGTGGCCACACTAACCTGTGCATCGCGATGCCCCTGCCTGGCAGCGGCCTCAAACAGACGCGTCGCCTGCGGCATGTCACGCGGCAGACCATCGCCGCTCTCATAAACCTGTGCCAGGACATACTGTGCGGATGACAACTGCGCGGCCGCAGCCTGCTGCAGCCATTTCAGGGCCAGCGTCCGGTCACGTGACACACCCTCGCCCCGCCAGTACAGCATGGCCAGATCATATTGCGCCACGCGGTCGCCACGCTCGGCTCCGGCTTTGAACATGAGAAAGGCCGCAGCATAATCGCCGGCCTGATAGCTGGCCCAACCCGCTAGCGGCGGCTTTTCCGCAGCAGCGGCCGGCATGACCAAGTCGAGCAGAAGCAACAGGACAACTCCATTTTTGCGATGCATATGGCACCTCCTGCTGATTGGTCGTACTCGCAGCACACTTCTTACAGGCGTAAAAAAAGCGGCTTGCGCCGCTGCTGACTGCTACCGACTCAGGCCCTGACGTCGACGCTCTGTCCCAGATGGGCCGGATTAGAGGCCGCCTGGGTAATCTGGGTACCGGTATCACTCGCACCTTGCACCAGAGACAACACCGACTGGCCGCTGGCCTGCAGGGATTTTTTCAGGGCGAAAATCTCGGTCGCCGATGAAACATTCTGTCCGCTTACTTGACTTATTCCGTCCATGCCCTCACCTCCCAAGTCAACAAATGCTACCAGATCAGTTTAGACGGCCTGCGCCATCCTGTCATGGCAAAGCTGCTAAAATGACAACCCAACGACCTAAAACAGGAATACCACGATGAGCGACACCCGTCACAGCCCCCTCCTGATCCTTGGTTCCGGCCCTGCCGGCTATACCGCAGCCGTGTATGCCGCCCGTGCCAATCTGAAGCCGGTGCTGATCACCGGTCTGGCTCAAGGTGGTCAACTGATGACCACTACCGAAGTGGACAACTGGCCTGCCGACGCCAGCGGCGTGATGGGTCCGGAGCTGATGCAGCGCTTCCAGCAGCATGCCGAGCGCTTTGGTACGGAAATGATCTTCGATCACATCCACACCACTCATCTGCATGAAAAGCCGATCCGCCTGGTTGGCGATGCCGGCGAATACACCTGCGATGCACTCATCATTGCTACCGGCGCTTCCGCCAAATACCTGGGCCTGCCGTCCGAAGAAGCTTTTGCCGGCAAGGGCGTCTCCGCCTGCGCCACCTGCGATGGTTTCTTCTATCGCAACCAGGACGTGGCCGTGGTCGGTGGCGGCAACACCGCCGTGGAAGAAGCACTGTATCTGGCCAATATCGCCAAACATGTCACGCTGATCCACCGTCGCGACAGCTTCCGCGCCGAAAAAATCATGATCGACAAGCTGATGTCGCGCGTGGCCGAAGGCAAGATCACCCTCAAGCTGAACGCCAGCCTGGATGAAGTACTGGGCGACGACAGCGGCGTGACCGGTGCCCGTCTGAAATTCACCGACGGCAGCACGGAAGACATCAAGCTGATGGGCGTGTTCATCGCCATCGGCCACCAGCCGAACACCGACATCTTCAAGGGCCAGCTGGAAATGGATGCCACCGGCTACCTGATCACCCGTGGCGGCCGCGAAGGCAATGCTACCCTGACCAGCGTGGAAGGCGTATTTGCCGCCGGCGACGTACAGGATCACATCTACCGCCAGGCCGTGACCAGCGCTGCCTCCGGTTGCCAGGCCGCCCTGGATGCCGAGCGCTATCTGGACAGTCTGAAGTAATATCTTGAAGGCCTTCAAGGACACATTGAAGGAAATCCGCCGGCAGACGCGTCAACGTGACACGTCTGCCGCGCCCGCATCGCCTCCGCCGCCCCCGCCCGAACCCGACTTCAAACAGCTGTTCAGCGATGTCACTCCGCTGAAAAGCCCGCCGCGTCATGTTCATCAGCCCAAGAAACCCAGCCCGCACCCGAAACACCGGCACGCCCAACACCGGCTCTCCACACTCTCCGAAATGGAAATGCTGCGCCATATGGTTGGCCTGTTCGAACCGGCTGAGCAGCTAGGGCAGTTCTGTCGCAGCGGCATGCCCAGCCAGACGCTGAAGCGCCTGCGCAATGGCCACTGGCCAGTAGCCTGTCAGCTGGACCTGCACGGCATGGACCGCTACCAAGCACAGGATGCGTTGGCGCTATTCTTGCATCGCGCCCGTCGGCGCGGCCCTTGCCTGCGCATCATCCACGGCAAGGGTTTTGGTTCCAACGGCCAGCCAATATTGAAAAAACTGGTGCGTTCCTGGCTCAGTCATCACCCGGAGGTACTGGCATTTTGTCAGGCCAGTGAGGAGATGGGGGGAGACGGCGCGCTGCTGGTACTGATACGCCGTGGCCAGCACGAGGAATACGGCTCAGAATCCGGATGACAATAGTAAGAAATTTCCGCTAAGCTCAAAGCAAGGCGGTTGCATTCCCATCAACCACCACCTTCAGGAGTCTTGCATGTCAGGTATCGCCTGCCCCGACTTCACCCTGTCCGGCACCGCCGGCACCACGCTTTCCCTGTCTGCCGCCCCCAAGCCACTGGTGATTTACTTCTATCCCAAGGACAGCACCCCTGGCTGCACCAATGAAACCATGGATTTTCGTGACCTGCACAGCCAGTTTGCTGCCGCAGGCGTCAGCATTGTCGGTATTTCCCGCGACAGCCTGAAGTCACACGAAAACTTCAAAACCAAGCTGGAACTGCCGTTTGAATTGCTATCCGATACGGAGGAAACGGTTTGCACCCTGTTTGATGTCATCAAAATGAAAAACATGTACGGCAAACAGGTAAGGGGCATCGAGCGCAGCACCTTCGTGATCGATGCTGCCGGCATGATTATTCGTGAGTGGCGCAAGGTCAAAGTGCCCGGCCACGCCGCTGAAGTTCTTGCCTTTGTAAACACTCTCTAAACGCAGTGCCCCGGTCTGCCGACCGGGCCCTGCATCACCAAGGGGTCCATCATGGTAAGCCGTAAAAAAAGCAAAACCACCAAGCTGTTCGTTCTGGACACCAATGTATTGCTGCACGACCCTACCAGCTTGTACCGCTTTGAAGAGCACGACGTTTTCATCCCCATCATCACCCTGGAAGAGCTGGACGCGCACAAGAGCGGCATGTCCGAAGTGGCGCGCAATGCACGCCAGACCAGCCGCTTCCTCGACGACATCGTCAGCGGTTGCGAAACCAAGATCGAAGCCGGCATTACCCTGAAAAACGCCAGCCGTGAAGCGGCTACCGGCAAACTCATCCTGCAAACCCAGGCCATCCATAGCGTACTCCCCGCCTCACTGCCGGTCGGCAAGGCCGACAACCAGATTCTTGGCATCGTGATGGCGCTGAAGGAGCTGCACCCGGAGCGCTCGGTCATCCTGGTGTCCAAGGACATCAATATGCGCATCAAGGCCCGTGCACTGGGGCTGGATGCCGAAGATTATTTCAACGACAAGGTGCTGCAGGATTCCGACCTGCTCTATACCGGCACCCGCGAAGTCGACCAGACTTTCTGGGAACGCAATGGCAAGGACATGAAGTCCTGGCAGGAACAAGGCCGCAGCTATTACCAGCTCAAAGGCCCGGATGTGCCCAATCTGCACATCAACCAGATGCTGTGGCAGGATGGCCCGCAGCCACTACAAGCGCGCGTCAGCAAGGTAGAAGGCAAGGTCGCCGTGCTGCAGACGCTGAAAGACTACAGCCACCACAAGAACAATGTCTGGGGCATTACCGCACGCAACCGCGAACAGAACTTCGCCCTCAATCTGCTGATGGATCCGGAAGTGGACTTCATCACCCTGCTCGGTCAGGCCGGTACCGGCAAAACCCTGCTCACCCTGGCCGCCGGCCTGGCGATGACACTGGAGCAGAAGCTGTATTCGGAAATCATCATGACCCGGGTGACCGTGCCGGTAGGTGAAGACATCGGCTTCCTGCCTGGGACGGAAGAGGAAAAGATGGCACCCTGGATGGGCGCGCTGGAAGACAACCTCGACGTGCTCAACAAGAGCGATGATGATGGCGGCGACTGGGGCCGTGCCGCTACCCGCGATCTGGTGCGTTCGCGCATCAAGGTCAAATCGCTCAACTTCATGCGCGGCCGCACCTTCCTCAACAAATACCTGATCATCGACGAGGCGCAGAACCTGACGCCCAAGCAGATGAAAACACTGATCACTCGTGCAGGTCCGGGAACCAAGGTAGTCTGTCTGGGTAATATTTCGCAAATCGACACCCCCTACCTGACAGAGGGCAGTTCCGGTCTGACCTATGTGGTCGACCGTTTCAAGGGCTGGGAGCATTCCGGCCATATCACCCTGCAACGCGGGGAACGTTCACGTCTGGCAGATCATGCTGGTGAGGTACTTTGACTAAATGCATCCACGCCTCGAATTGATCCATGAGGCAGCTCAAGGGACGGAGCGCGACGCTCCGCCCCTTTTGTTTGTCCACGGCGCGTTTTGCGCCGCCTGGTGCTGGCAGCGCACTTTCCTGCCCTGGTTTGCCCGACAGGGCTTCGACTGCTGGGCCATCAGTCTGGAAGGCCACGGCGACAGCGACGGCCATCAATACCTGTCCGCCATCAGCATTGATGACTATGTGCATAATCTGAGTGCGGTGGTCAAACGCATCAAGCGCACACCCATCATGATCGGCCACTCCATGGGTGGTTTCGTGCTGCAGCAATACCTGACCAGCCACACCCTGCCGGCTGCCGCCTTTCTCGCCTCGGTTCCGCCCACGGGCCTGGCGTCGTCCAGCCTGCGCCTGCTGACCCAGGCACCGGGACTGCTGCTAAACCTGAACCTGTATCAGCAAGGCAGTTACAATCCGGCAGAAAGCGAGCTGCGCGACCTGCTGCTGTCGCACGATGCGCCAGATGCAACGACAGCCCTGCTGACGCAGTGCTGCCAGCAGGAAAGTCAGCGCGCGGTCATGGACATGACCCTGGTCAATCCGCTGGCCATCCGCCCCATCCGACCACTGCCCGCTCTGGTGCTGGGGGCAGCGGAAGACATGCTGATTTCACCGGAAGATGTGGTGGCCACCGCCGAGCGGCTGGATGTCAGTGCGGAAATCCTGCCACACATGGGCCACATGATGATGCTGGACACCCGCTGGGAGCGCACTGCCGAACGGCTGCTGCAATGGTTGGACACCCTGCATCAGCCAGCGTCAGCAGAACACAGCTGCCACGTACCGGCCTAAGCGCCGCCTGCATGAAAAAAAGCCGCGAGGAGTCTCGCGGCTTTTTTTCTGCTCATAAGCGCACTCAGTCGCGCCGATGTGGCTGCCAAAGTACGTCGGGGCGCCCCAGTGCCTTATTCAGATGGCGGGCCAGTACAAACAGGGCATCAGACAGGCGGTTGAGATACTGGCGCGCTGCAGTAGACACCTCGCTGTCATGCGCGGCAGTCACCACGGCGCGCTCGGCACGGCGGCATACCGAGCGTGCCTGATGGGCCAGACCAGCCTGACGCGAGCCACCCGGCAGGATGAATTCCTTGAGCATAGGCAGGTCTGCATTCATGGTTTCGACCCACTCTTCCAACATAGCAACATGCTCGGGCTTGAGTGCAGCATAACCCGGCACAGCCAGCTCGGAACCCAGATCAAACAAATCATGCTGCACCGCCAGCAAGCGCTGTGCAACCTCATCCGGCAGCTCTTCCGCCAACAGCACGCCGATCACCGAGTTCAGCTCATCCACATCTCCCAGTGCGCGCACACGCGGGCTATCCTTGCCCACGCGGCTGCCATCACCCAGTCCGGTACTGCCATCGTCCCCGGTACGGGTGACAATGCGTGACAATCGATGCCCCATCAGTCTTGCTCCCCGCGTGGGGCATCATGCTGCCCCTGCTGCTCGCGCCCCAGCGCCAGAATGGCCTGGCGCAGGCTTTCTTTGAGCGTTTCACCAAACAACATGTCGTAGTCTTCTTTCAATTGTTGCATCACACCGGACAGCATGTTCTTGGCCTGCAGCTCCAGTGCATCTTGTAGCCACAAGGACAGCTCCACCTTCATCCGTGGCAGCAGCTTTTCGTACATCGCCTCCACCAGCGCACGCTCGTCCACCACTGCCACGGTTGCATCCGGTTTGGGCTGTGGGTTCATCAGCGCGGAAGCGGCAGTGGCGGTGGTCACTGCGGCAACATTGAGCACCGCCACCGCCTTGCCGGCTTCAGCAGCAGGCAGAGCGACGGTTTGCGGCATGGCTGCGGCAAAACTGGCACCGGCCAGTTCTTCCAGCAAAGGTGGTTCGATGACTGGCTCAGCTGCAGACTGCAATACTGGCTCGGCTGCCGGCGCTGGCTGGGTTGCCACTGCCTGCGGTTCGGTCTGCACTTCGTCTAGCAAAGCGGGAATAGCCGGGGCGTCCGGCGGTACGGGCGACTGCCGCTCGCTGGCAAAAGGCGACTCGGCAAACAAGCCCTGCACAGTAGATGCAGCAGGTTTAACTGCCAGTACCTCCGGCTCACCATCCACCTCGGTTTCGCTATCCTTGTCTATCTCACCCAGACTGGGCCAGCCTTCCTCCTGCTCCAGCACGGGCAAGGCCGCCACGGGATCCAGCGTGACATGCTCCGGCGGCTCATCCTGCCATTCAGCTTGCAGCAGCGGTGCAGCCTCCTGCACCGTAGCCTCATCCGGCAACTCCACTTCGGTTTCGTTCAAGCGATCGACATCGCCCAGACTGGGCCAATCTTCTTCCTGGCTATCTGCTGCGACGGCTCCCGGCAAGTCCGCCATGGCGGCTTGCAACTCGGCCTCACCCAGCGAAGCAAAGGTTTGCTGGGCCGCCGCAGGAGCAGCATGAAAACGCTGCAAGCTTTCTTCCTGGGCCAATGCCAACTCGGCCGCGTGTAATACCTCATCTAGAGAACCCGGGGTAGCCGCGACCAAGGCCTGCGCCCGCGCCAGCAATTCGGCAGCAGATGGCGTGGCCTCTTCTACCTTGCCCACGCCACCACCCAGCACACCGTCGGGCAGACTATCCAGCGCAATGGACAAGCCACTTGGCAAAGCCGGCGGGGATGCGACCGACGGTGCCGCGGGCATCTCATCATCGGTAGCCACAGGCGGCTCGACCGGCGTTTGCCACACCTGCGCCAGGCGCTCGGCCAGTTGCTGCGGAGCAGTCAAATCGGCTGGGAGCGAATCGGCAGAGACGGCGCTCGGCCACGACTGTTCGGGCAGATTGTCCGGCACGGACTCTACCGGGGCATGGCTATCCAGCATGAATTCGAAGCCATCCACCGCCACCACAGGGGTTTCCGGTTGCATAGCAGGCTGCGGCGCAGCCACTTCCGGCATAGCGGCGAGAGCTTCTGGCAGAACCTGTTGCAGTGACAGCTCTTCAGCCAAGGGCTCATCCAGATCGAGCGACGGCAAGGCGGTCAGATCCAGGCCAGCAGCGGCTGGCGTGACCGCCGGGCTGGCGACGTCCAGATCCTCCAGTGTCAGTTCTGGAATCTCCAGTTCCGCCATCCCGTGATCTGGCGATACCAAGCTTTGCTGCATCACGTCCAGTTCGCTGGAAAAGTCAAAATCCGGTACATCCAGCACTTCCTCGGCCAGCACTGGCACGGCGGACTCATCCACCACTTCATCCAGTACCGGCAGGTCCAGCTCGTCCCAGGAGGGCAGATCAGGCATTGGCGACTCGTTCATGGTCACTTGTGGCTCATGTCGTGATGGTGAATTTCATAGCCCAGAGTTCGATAGGCCTTGAAGCGGTGGCGCGCGGTGGCCAAAGCCGCCTCGTCGGTTCCCACTATCTCCAGAATACGGGAAAAATGCTGTGGTGCGGCTGGTAATTCCACCCCCAGGTTGAGCAATACCGGATGCTGCAGTGTAGGCGGCAGTTCGGCCGTCAGCCAGATTGGCGTTTGTGCCGCTTCGGCAGCATCCAGCCGGCAATGGGCAATGAACTCGGTATCGCCCAGACACCACAGCCGGTTGCTGAAGGTGTCCAGCGCCCGCTCGTCTTCCAGCCACACCAGCAGGCGCTCTTGCTTGCGGAATACCGTTGCGGCCAGCTTGCAGGCGAACTCCTGCGGCTGGGCCACATTGGTATAAAAATCAATCCGCGTCATCTTCAACAATTTCTGGGGATTCACGGCGCGGGCGGCCTCGACGCACTACATTGCCCAGGGCGATGTCGGCTCTATCCTGCAGGAACTGCACCAGGAGTGGCACCGGACGACCGGTGGCACCCTTGTCCTTGCCGCTCTTCCAGGCGGTGCCGGCGATATCCAGATGTGCCCAGTCGTAGGCCTTGGCAAAGCGCGACAGGAAGCAGGCGGCGGTAATACTGCCACCCGGTCGGCCGCCGATATTGGCCATGTCGGCAAACGGGCTCTTGAGCAATTCCTGATACTCGTCCCACAGCGGCATGTGCCAGGCGCGGTCGGCCACTTCTTCGCCGGCGGCAAGCAGTTCACGCGCCAGACTGTCCTGGTTGCTGTAGAGGCCGGTGGCGACGTGGCCCAGGGCGATGACGCAGGCACCGGTCAGGGTGGCGACATCAATCACGGTATCCGGATTAAACCGCTCGGCGAAGGTCAGCGCATCGCACAGGATCAGCCGGCCTTCGGCGTCGGTATTCAGTACTTCGATGGTCTGGCCGGACAGGCTGGTGATGATGTCGCCAGGCTTGACCGCATTACCAGCCGGCATGTTTTCGCAGGCCGGCACGATGGCCACCAGATTGATCGGCAGCTTCATTTCCACTGCGGCACGGAAAGCGCCCAGTACCGAAGCTGCACCGCACATATCGTACTTCATCTCATCCATGCCTTCGCCCGGCTTGAGCGAAATGCCGCCGGAATCAAAGGTGATGCCCTTGCCGACCAGCGTCAGCGGACGGTCGTTCTTGTCCTTGGCCCCTTGATATTGCAGCACGATCAGCTTGGGTTCCTGCACGCTGCCACGAGCTACCGACAGGAAAGACGCCAGGCCCAGCTCTTCCAGCTGTGTCTGGCCATAGATTTCCACACCGCAGCCAAAGTCGGCGGCAATGCGCTCAGCCTCGGCCGCCAGATAAGTGGGGGTGCAAACATTGGGCGGCAGATTGCCCAGATCCTTGGCCAGCTTCATGCCATTGCCAATGGCCAGGCCGCGCAGCAGGCCTTTCTCACCATCCGCCAGATCGCTGCGACGCGGCACCGCCAGCGTCAGTTTGCGCGGCTCGCGCACGCTTTCGTCCTGCTTGCTCTTGAAGCGATCAAACCGGTAGAGCACGTCCAGCGTGACCACGGTGGCCTGCTCGATCATCCACTCGACATCGTGTTTCTTGACGGTGAGTTCGGTCAGATAGCTGACGGCCTCGGTGGCCGAGGTCTGGGTCAGGCTGCGGATGGAGCTGCGTACCGCTTCGCGGTATTCCTTGGCTCGGAAATCGCGCTCCTTGCCCAGACCCACCAGCATCACACGGTCGCACAGGGTATGCGGCACCGAATGCAGCAGCAATGTGCTGCCCAGCTTGCCTTCCATGTCGCCACGGCGAATCACATCGCTGATGAAGCCATTGGAGATGCGATCCAGCAAATCGGCGGCAAAGGTCAGCTTGCGCGATTCATAGACACCTACTATCACGCAGGCAACGCGCTGTTTTTCCGGGCTGCCGCTTTTTATGTTAAATTCCATCTTGTACTCCCGTGTAATGCGAGTGTCAGTTGTTCCACTTCTTGACAGGCTGTCTGCACCGTTTTTTGTGCCGGAAAGCCCTGCCTGTAGCAGGCGAAGACAGAAGCTGCGTCCATCCCGAAATTTGCCGAAAACGGCGTTTCAGAGTTATCAAATCAAATTATCACTACGCTAGTCACAAAAAGTCAAAAAGGCACTGATAAATGGTTTTTCGTAAAAGCCTGACCCGAGAATTGACTTTTACCGCCTTGGGCGTATTTGTCGTCCTGCTGGCCATCATTCTCTCCACCCAGGCGATCAATTTGCTGGGCCGCGCCGCCGAAGGGCAAATCGCCAATGAAGCGGTGACTGCCCTGATCGGTTTCTGGGCGCTTGGTCTGTTTCCGCTGCTGATGATCCTTACCGTTTTCGTCACCGTTCTGGTGGTGCTGACCCGTATCTGGCGCGATCACGAAATGGCGGTCTGGTTGTCTTCTGGCCTGTCGCTACGCGACTGGGTATGGCCGGTGATGCGCTTCACCATTCCGCTGGCCCTGCTGGTGGGTATCGTATCGCTGTATATCGCGCCCTGGGCTGAAGAACGCAGCCAGGTCTATGCCGAAATTCTCAAACGGCGCGAAGAGATCAGCGCCATTGCGCCGGGCGTATTCAAGGAAAGCGGCTCGGGCAGCAAGGTGTATTTCATTGAAAGCTATGGCGGCGAGCATGGCTCTGCCACCAATATCTTCATGCAGGACATGAGTGAGGGCAAGGTTTCCAGCATCTTTGCCAAGCGTGGTTACATTACCGTTAATGACGACAACGAACGGGTACTGGTGCTGGAAGATGGCCGGCGTTACGTGGGCGAGCCAGGCCAGTCCAACTACGAAGTTGGCAGTTTCAAACGCTATAGCGTGGTTGTGGGCAATAACCAGAAGCTGGCATCACGCCCGAACAACCGTCAGGCACAAAGCACAAGCACGCTGATTGGCAGCAGTGACCCAGCCTATCGCTCGGAGCTGGTATGGCGCTTGTCCATGCCGCTGAGCTGCCTGGTCCTCGCTTTCCTGGCCATTCCCTTGTCCTACTACAATCCACGCAGCGGCCATGCCCATAATCTGGTCGTCGCCCTACTCGGCTTCTTCCTGTACCAGAACAGCCTGACCCTGGTACGCAACTGGATTACTCAGGGCAAGGTGGGCATGGCCAGCATTCTGGTGGTGCATGTCATTGTGCTGATCATTGCCGTTTTACTGCTGAAATACCGCGACCGCCCGGCCAATACCGTGCGCCAGACCCTGAAATACTTCCTGCACAAGCACAGAGCCCGATGAAACTGATTTATCGCTACATCATCAGCGCGCTAACCCAGTCCACGCTGTTTACCCTGGCAGCCCTGCTGGGCCTTTATGGTTTTTTCGACATCATCCATGAAGTGCCAGACCTGAACCAGGGTGGCTACCACATCGGCAAGATGCTGGCCTATATCGCCCTGCAGGCCCCCGGCCATGCCTACGAGCTAATGCCGCTGGCGGTGTTGATTGGCGGTATGGTGGCGATGACCCAGCTAGCCAGCTCCAGCGAATACACGGTCATCCGCACCTGCGGCATCACCCTGGGCCAGATTGCCCGCACCCTGCTGCTGTTTGGGCTGGGCTTCGCCATTCTGACCACCGCACTGGGCGAATTCATCAGCCCCTACTCGCTGCAACAGGCCGAACGCATGAAACTGTCGGCCATGCGCTCAATGGTGGCACAGGAGTTCCGTTCCGGCATCTGGGTCAAGGACAACAATAATTTCATCAATGTGCATGAGATGCTGCCAGACACCACCCTGCTGGGCGTGCGCATCTACACCTATGATGACAACTACCAGCTGGTGACCACCCGCTATGCCGAGCGCGGCAGTTTCTTGCGCGGCACCCATATCTGGCAGCTGAGCAATGTGGTGGAAACCCATCTGTATGCCGACCACACCGAAAGCAAGTCGGTGCCGCTGGCGCAATGGACCTCCATCATCGAACCCGACATCCTGAATGTGCTGCTGGTGGTGCCGGAACAGATGTCGGCCATGAGCTTGGTCAAATACATCGAACACCTGAGTGCCAACAAGCAGCAAACCCAGCGCTACGACATCGCCCTGTGGGGTAAGCTGTTCTACCCACTGGCCTGTGTATCGATGGCACTGGTGGCCCTGGCGTTCACGCCGCAGCAGCGTCGCCACGGCCAGCTCGGCCTCAAGCTGTTTGCCGGCATCTGTCTGGGGGTGGGCTTCCACTTCATCAACCGCCTGTTCGGTCACCTGGGTTTGCTATACAGCTGGAACCCGGTGATTTCGGCCACGGTGCCCACCTTGCTGTTTCTGTTCGCCGGCATCGCCCTCATCCTGAAACAGGAAAGACGCTGACATGCAAGAATCCACCTCCGACCTGACCCAGGACCTGCGCAAACAGCTGGCCACCCAGCGCCAGCAGCTGGTTGAACACTATCTGGGTGAGCGCGATCCGCAGCATTACCTGGCTCAGCATAGTCTGGCGGTGGACCATATCCTGCAGCAGCTATGGCAACAGGCAGGGCTGGGGAGCGATGCCACCCTGATTGCCGTTGGCGGTTATGGCCGTGGTCAGCTATTTCCCTGCTCGGATATCGACGTGCTGGTCTTGCTGCCCACCCCCACTCCGGCGGCACTGCCAGAACGCGTGGCAGCACTGATCAGCCGTATGTGGGATATCGGGCTGGAAGTCGGCCACAGCGTACGCACCATTGAAGAATGCCTGCAGGAAGCTGCCGCAGACATCACCATCGAAACCAACCTGCTGGAAAACCGCCTGATTGCCGGTGCAGCAGCGCCCTACCGCCAGCTGATTTCCCGACTGGACTGCCAGCGCGACCCGCTCGCCTTCTTCGAGGGCAAGACCCTGGAGCAGCAGCAGCGCCACAACCGCCACTTTGGCGTCACCAATAATCTGGAACCCAATATCAAGGAAAGCCCGGGCGGGCTGCGTGATCTGCACACCATTTTGTGGATCAGCAAGGCCATCGGGCTGGGCGAAAACTGGAGCGATCTGGTCCAGCGCGGCATCCTGACCCAGGCCGAAGCGCGGCTGATCCATCACAGCGACCGCCAGCTGCAGCGGCTGCGCATCGACCTGCACATTCTGGCGCGCCGGCGCGAAGACCGGCTGATTTTCGATCTGCAGCAAAGTATGGGCTTGGCCTGGGGCTTGCAGGACACACCAGCCAAGCGCGCCAGCGAACAGGTGATGCAGCTCTACTTCCGCGCAGCCAAGACGGTAAGCCAGCTCAATGGCATTCTGCTGCCCAATCTGCGCGCCCGGCTGTATTCGCAAGTACCACGCATCACCCAGAACCTGAACGAACGCTTTTACTCGGTCAACGGCATGCTGGGCATTCGCCGCCCCGATGTATTCGAAAAAGAACCATCGGCGATCCT
This sequence comes from Aquitalea aquatica, assembly GCF_013911085.1. Lineage (GTDB taxonomy): Bacteria > Pseudomonadota > Gammaproteobacteria > Burkholderiales > Chromobacteriaceae > Aquitalea > Aquitalea aquatica. The sequence goes on along the minus strand of NZ_JACERN010000003.1, from coordinate 51,862 downwards.
GGAAGCCTTCCTGATGTTGCAGCGCAATCCGGAGCTCACCGGCTTTGCCCCGCGCATGCTGCGCGCGCTGTGGCATGGCCGCAGCCACATCAACGACCGTTTCCGTAAGAACCCGGAAAACCGTCGCCTGTTCATGCAGATGCTGCGCGAACCCGGACTCACCCGCTGCCTGCGCCGCATGAATCTGTATGGTGTGTTAGGGCGTTATCTGCCGGGCTTTGGCCGCATTGTGGGCCAGATGCAGCATGACCTGTTCCATGTCTACACCGTGGACGAACACATCCTGATGGTAGTGCGCAACCTGCGCCGCTTCGCCATCAGCGCCTTCAACCACGAGTACCCTTTCCTGTCGCGGCTGATCAACGACTTCGAACGGCCGGAAGTGCTGTATGTAGCCGGGCTGTTTCATGACATCGCCAAGGGTCGTGGCGGCGACCACTCCACCTTGGGCATGGTCGACGCGCGCGAATTCTGCGAACAGCACGAACTGTCGGCCGAAGATACCGAGCTGGTGGTATGGCTGGTGGGGCAGCACCTGACCATGTCCAGCATCGCGCAGAAGCAGGACATCTACGACCCCGACATCATCCAGCGCTTTGCCGAACTGACCCAGACTCCGCGCCGGCTGGCAGCGCTGTATTTGCTGTCGGTGGCCGATATCCGCGGCACCAGCCCCAAGGTATGGAACGCCTGGAAAGCCAAGCTACTGGAAGATCTGTACAACGCCACTCTGCGCGTACTGCTGCGCGGCGGCGAAGTCGATCTGAATTCGGAACTGGAAGAACGCAAGACCCAGGCGCTCAGCCTACTGCGGCTGTATGCCGTGCCTGCCGGCGTGGAGCAAAAGCTGTGGTCGCAGCTGGACATGGTGTACTTCCTGCGCCACGAAGCGCGCGAAATCGCCTGGCACGCACGCATTCTCAACCGTTTCGTCAACATCGAAACACCCATGGTGCGCGCCCGGCTGTCGGACGACCACGAAGGCATCCAGGTACTGGTCTACACCCCGGACAAGCCAGAGCTATTCGCCCGTACCTGTGCCTTTTTCGGCCGCACCAACTACAGCATTGCCGATGCCAAGGTCTACACCACCCGCCACGGCTATGCACTGGACACCTTTCATGTCTTCATCCCCGAGCATCACGATGGGGATTACCGCGACATGATCAACTTCATCGAATTCGAGCTGGCCGAATGCCTGCGACTGGAAACACCGCCGCCACCACCAGCCAATGGCCGCATCAGCCGCCACCTGAAGCACTTCCCGATTGCGCCGCAAGTGCTGATCCGACCGGATGACAAGGACAATTACTATGTACTGTCCATCGTGGCTGGCGACCGCCCCGGCCTGCTGGCGCGCATTGCCAAGGTGCTGGCCGACTACCGCCTGAGCGTGCAGTCAGCCAAGATCATGACCTTGGGCAGCCGTGCGGAAGACTCCTTCCTGATCAGTGGCCCCGGCCTCAAGGACGACAAGACCGTACTGGCACTGGAAAGTGCATTGATCGCCGCCTTACGCATCTGAAACATCGCCGGGTTGCCAACGGCAGCCCGGCACAGGCTTTGACTGGGCGCTTGCGCCACCGTATGCTGCAGCGTCAACTTACGCAAACGTAATGCCATGCTCTACTTCGAAGACCTGACACCCGGCCGCTTGTTTCACAGCGCCAGCCATACCATTACCCAGGACGAAATCATCAGTTTTGCCCGCCAGTTCGACCCACAACCCTTCCATACCGATCCGGAAGCAGCCAAGGCCAGCGTATTCGATGGACTGGCCGCCTCCGGCTGGCATACCAGCAGCCTAACCATGAGCCTGATCACCGCCAGCGAACTGAGAAACGTGGCTAACGGTCTGATCGGCATGGGTATCAAGGACATGCGCTGGCCGCGGCCCACCCGTCCAGGCGATACCCTGCGTGCGGAAATCGAAGTGCTGACAGGCAAACGCTCAAGCAGCCAGCCTGGCTTTGGCGTGGTGCAACTGCGCTGGACCACCCTCAACCAGCGCGACGAAATCGCCATGCAGCTGGAAACCTCAATCTGGGTTGCCTGCCGCCCCACCTCCTGATCACCACCCGGCCTGCACATGAAAAAACCTGCCGTCCGCAAGGGAGGGCAGGTTTTTTCATACTCGGCCAGCGTCAGCGGCCGCTCAGCGCTGCTGCCATTTACTAAAGGTATCGGTGAGCTGCGCCAAATCGACCGAGGTTTCAGCCAGGTGACTGGCACTGTCACCAATCGACTGCGTGGTTTGCAGGTCCTGCTCGGACAGCGCATTCAGTTGCTCCAGCGCCGCCGCCATCACATTGATGGAATCAGACTTGCTACCCATCTCCTGCGCCAGTTGCTGCGCTTGCTGACTGGATTGTTCCGCCGCCTCGATCAGACCCTGCAGATTGCCGGATGACAGACGGATCTGGCCATTGACCTCGTCCACCTCCTCCACCGTGGCATCCATGCTGCTGACGGCAGAATGGGTAATCTTGCCAATTTCTTCGACAATGTCGCCAATCGAGTCCGTGGTCTTGGTGGTACGCTCGGCCAGCTTTCTGACTTCATCAGCCACCACGGCAAAGCCGCGCCCCATCTCTCCGGCTCGGGCGGCCTCAATCGCAGCGTTCAGCGCCAGCAGATTGGTTTGATCGGCAATCTCACGAATCAGGCTGGTCATGCTGCGGATACGGACCATGGCTTCGTCCAGCTCAACCATGGCACCACGTGACTGCGACACCACACTCACTGCCCGTTGCGCCGCCGTAGTGGCCGCATCCATGGTCTGCCGCCCTTCGCGCGCCACCTGCTGGGTGTGTTGCGAGTCTTGCTGATTGTGCTCGGCCAGGCGCACCACATCCTGCACCGCCAGGCTGAGTGATTCCATATTGTGGCTGATCTGATTCAAGCCCTGGCGCTGCTCGACCGAGCGCGCCTGCAGCGCATGCATGTCATCCAGCAGCCCATGTGCCTGCTGCTTGGTGTAATGGCTGGCACGCATCACATCGGCAATAGTGGCGCGGTAATGAATGCGCAACGCTTCCAGCGAAGCCAATACTTTGCCCAACAAGCCGCCCTCCTGCGCCTGGATCGCATGATCCAGGCGACCTTCCTGCAAGTCCTGAAAACGGCCATCCAGCACCGCCAGCGCAGAACGCATGCGCAACCAGCCCCAGGCCCCGCCCGCCAGGGCCAGCAGGCTGCCGCTCACGCCAACTGCTTCACGCACCAGTTGCATGGAGTCAGGCAGAAAGAATGAAACCACGGCTACTACCGACCCAAACAGGGCCAGCACCGGAGCGATCTTCAGCACATCGCGCTGCTTGGCATAACGCTGCAAGGTGGAAGGCAGGGCGGCCTGTTTGTCCATGACCTGCCGGTACAACGCGGCGACCGCATCCACATCCTGTCGTGACGGCCTGGAGCGCACAGACATATAGCCGACGATACGGCCATGCTCGGTAATCGGTGTCACATAGGCTTCCACCCAGTAGAAATCACCGTTTTTGGCGCGGTTTTTCACAATGCCGCGCCAGGGTTTGCCTGTCTTTACCGTATCCCACAGATCAGCGAAGGCAGCGGGCGGCATGTCCGGATGCCGCACCATATTGTGGTTCTTGCCCAGCAACTCGGCTTCGCTAAAGCCGCTGATTTCAATGAAGGCACGGTTGGCGTAAGTGATACTGCCCTTCACATCGGTCTTGGTGACGATGGGGTTGACAGGATCGACGCTCAACTCGGTGGTGGTGACCGGCAGATTGATCTTCATTTGATGTGTTTTCTTACTCTGATTTTAATTATTTAAAACAAATGATTTAATCTCACCATTCTAACAACAAAGCACTAGCCTTAGCATATGAAACCTGACACCGATTACCAGCCGCGTGCGCAAATAAAAACCCGCACATGGCGGGTAGGATTTACAGCATGCATTGAGCGCCAGCAACAGTACTGGCGACCTTAACCAAACACTCGTGTCAGCGATAAACCTGGATCATGGCTGCGCTTTTCAAGGCAGCCAGATCACGACCACCGGCATAGCTGACCGATGACTGCAGGTCTTCCTTCAGCTCACGCAGCAACTTACCGATGCTGCCCTTGTATTCCACCAGTATCTTCTTGCCCTCGACATTCACATAAGCCCCCTTGTTGAACTGCGAGGCACTGCCAAAGTATTCCTTGTAATGCTTGCCGTTGATTTCGACGATTTCACCGGCCGACTCGTCATAACCGGCAAACAGCGAGCCCGCCATGATCATGCTGGCACCGCAGGCCAGCGCCTTGGCCATATCACCGTGTTCGACGATGCCGCCATCGGCAATCACCGGCACCTGTACTGCAGCGGCACAATCCTTGACTGTACTCACCATGGGGCGGTGAAAGCCGGTTTTGTTCTTGGTAATGCAAACACGACCACCGGCAATCCCGGCCTTGATGGCATCGCAGCCCCAGCTCTCCAGATCACGCGCGGCTTCGGCCGTGGCGATATTGCCGCCGATCAGAAAGCTGCCGGGAAATTGCTGCTTGATATGTTTGATCATGCGCTCGGCCTTGACGCACCAGGCATTGGCCACATCCAGGGTAATGTACTCCGGCGTCAGGCCGGCGGCTTTCAGTTCAGCCAACTGCTGCAAGGTGTCGTCGTTGACACCGACACTGATGGAGGCAAACAGCCCTTTTTCCTGCATGGCCGCGGTAAAGCGGCAGGCGTCCACATTGAAGCGGTGCATGGTGTAGAACCAGCCCAGGCGGGCAAACGCTTCGCAGGTTTCCTCATCGACCACCGATTTCATATTGGAAGGGTAGATCGGCATGTCAAAACGGCGCGGCCCGAATTGCACCGAGGTATCGCACTCCTTGCGGCTGTCCACAACGGTTTTCTTGGGGACGAGGTAGACGTCGCCATAGTTCAGTTCGGTAGTAATCATGCAAGTATTCCCTTCAGGCTGTAGTCGATAAAAATGCAGGGGCCCCAATAAAAAGCGGGAGCCACATGGGCTCCCGCTTACGGATTCTCCTGCGTCGCCATCGATGGGCTCGCACGTAATTACCGGTCGAATCTACGCCTGCACTATCTTCACGTCAAGCAATAATTTCTTCATATGGAGATTTATTTATCGAACCAGCAGCCATCCTGTGGCTCACCCAACCACTGCAGAATAGGCTTCCAGGCATCACGGTCTTTCTGGGTGCGCGAGGCAGGCAAGTCAAACAAGGTCATCCCTGAAGCAGCCGCCTGCACGTACAACTGGGTATCACGCAACCAGCTGAGCACCGGCACATCGTGCTCGGCCAGGAAACGCTCCAGCTCTTTGGCCGAGCGAGTGCGCGGATCAACCCGCATGCCGACCACCGCCATGAATACCTTGTTTTTGCGTACCGCTTTCTCTGCCAGCAGCTGTTCAAAAAACTCACCACTGGCCCACATATCGAAGGGAGAAGGCTGAATCGGAATGATGATGCGCTCGACCCGGGCAATCAGGGAGGCCATTTTTTTGCCATGCAAGCCGGCACCACTATCCAGCACAATCACTTCCGTGCCCTTGGGGGGTTTGGCCGGTGTACCGGCAGACACTTCCCAGCCCTGAATGGCCGGCAATGCCGGAGCCCGTTCCTGCAACCAGCGCAAAGAAGATTGCTGCCGATCCACGTCGCCCAGCATGACATTTCGGCCGGAACAGGCAAAGTAACCTGCCAGATTGGTGGCTAAAGTTGATTTGCCACTACCACCCTTCGGATTCGCTACCAGCACAGACTGCACAATGGACCTCGCTCACTTGGTGATCGATCCACTATACCAGAGTCATCATGCTTGCAGGCAGGGGCTTGCCACATTAGGCTGACGCGCTGGAGGAAAGCAAACCAATGAATTCAAACATGCAAGCCGTCCTGTTCGACATGGATGGACTGATGATCGACACCGAGAGCGTCAGTGGCCACGCTTGGTTGCGCGCTGCTGCCGAAATCGGCGTACCCATCCCTGAACACGTCATTCTGGGCATGGTCGGGCTATCGGTAAACAAGAGCCTCGACCATGTCGCTGCACATTTTCAGGACCGCAACCTTGCCGAGAAACTGAGCCAGCGCTGCCGGCACCATTACCATGAGCTGATGAGCACGGGTGAGCTCAAGCTCAAGGCGGGCATCATCGAGGTGCTGGACTGGGTGCAAAGCCAGGCCATTCCGCATGCGGTGGCCACCTCCACCCAGCGCCTGATGTGTGACATCAAGCTGCAACGTACCGGGCTGGGGCCTTATTTCCAGCACACCGTTGCCGGCGACGAAGTAGCCAATACCAAACCAGCTCCGGATGTCTATCTGGCGGCAGCAGCTCTGCTGGATGTTGCACCGGCCGCCTGCGTGGTGCTGGAGGATTCGTTGATTGGCATGCAAGCGGCACTGGCGGCTGGCATGCGGGTGATTCTAGTGCCGGACATGGTAAAACCGTCCGCACACGAAACAACAAACGCACTGGCCGTCTGTGAAGACCTGCACCAGGCACTAAAGCTGCTGCAGACACTGTAAACCACCCGCCCCAACAAATAAGGGCCGCTGCAATGCAGCGGCCCTTTGCATGCCTGCTGGCGATCAAGCCTCGGCGCAAATGCGGGCGATCAGCTCGTCCCGCACCTGTTCATACTGCTCAATGCCAATCTGGCAAGTACCGGCTGCCTCGTGGCCACCGCCACCGTATTGCAACATCAGCGCACCAACATTGGTGCGGCAGCCGCGATCAATAATCGACTTGCCAGTGGCAAACACGACGTTCTGCTTGTTCAGACCCCACATCATGTGGATGGAGATATTGCACTGCGGATACATGGCATAGACCAGAAAGCGGTTAGCCGGGTAAATGGTTTCTTCCTGCAGCAGATCAAGCAGCAGCAGATTGTCGTGCACTTGGGCACAGCGCTGGATCTGCTCGCGCGCCTGCTCTTCGTATTGTCGATAGAGATCAACTCGCTCCTTGACGTCCGGCAAGGCCAGGATTTCTTCGATACTGTGATCGCGACAATAGCCGATCAGGTCCATCATCAGTTGATAGTTGCTGACGGTGAAATTGCGGAAACGGCCCAGCCCGGTGCGGGCATCCATCAGATAGTTGAGCAATACCCAGCCAGTGGGATTGAGGATTTCATCACGGGAAAACTGGGCCGAATCAGCCTTGTCCACCGCGTCCATCATTTCGTCGCTGATACGGGTAAAAATCTGCTTGCCACCGAAATGGTCATACACCACGCGTGCAGCGGATGGGGCTGCCGGATCGATAATGTGGTTGTCGTGCTGACCATTGCGCAGCGTTTCCGACAGATGGTGATCGAAGGCCAGATAGGCACCCGGCACATATGGCAGATTGGTGGTGATATCGCGCTCGGTGATTTCCACCTTGCCATCCTGCATATCCTTGGGGTGAACAAACTTGATTTCATTCACCATGCCCAGTTCGTTCAGCAGCACGGCACAGACCAGGCCGTCGAAATCACTGCGCGTCACCAGGCGGTATTGCTGTTGCGACATTATTCTCTCCCCGAGATCAAAACATACCCGCTACACACACCCGTCACCCCACGGTGACAGGCAGCATCAACTCTCATCCGTCATGAAATATACCTCACCCGCCAGCAGATCGTACAAGCGAGTTTGCAGCGCCTGGCACTGCGCTTGCGGCATCATCAAGGCCAGCACCACATGCTCGCCGTATTCGGCCGCCCCCACGCTGATGGCCAGTTCGGCACAGCAATGACGCAGACGGGATTCACTGGCAAAACCCACCCGGGCCAGACAGCTTTGCATTAGCACCACCGGCTGCAACTGTGCCGTTTGCAATGCCGTGTTGACGGCCTGAGTATAGGCACGCACCAAGCCACCCGCCCCCAGTTTGATCCCGCCAAAGTAACGCACCACCACCGCCAGTACATTGTGCAACTGCTTATGCATCAGCACGTTGTACATGGGGCGGGCCGCAGTACCGGACGGCTCACCATCATCGTCCAGCATGGAATCACCACTCACCAGCAGCACCGCACAATAATGGCGGGCATCGGGCCATTCCCTTCGCAGGGCCGCCAGTTGCAACATCGCTTCATCCCGGCTCTGCACCGGATACAAAGCGGCGATGAAACGGCTTTTCTTGATTTCTATTTCCGCCACGACAGGCGCTGCCAGTTGAAACATTATTACGCTTTCCATGGTCAAAGCTGATGGACTGGCCTGCATGGTAACGCCATTCCACACTAGCTGCCTGCGCAAACAAGCCGACCCTGCCCCACCACCACGCCACACAAGGAGCCATACCATGCAAGCCCTGCTGATTGTCCTGGTCCTATTACTGGAAGCCCTGTGGCTGGCACTGGACAAGTGCTGGCTTGATATGGAACAAGAAGCCGTGCTGGCCAGACACCTACCTGACCGTGATCACTGCTGAAAGCAGTTGTCAGTCGCCGCATTCGGCACGAGAATGCCAAATCCATCGTCATGAAAGATGCTTAACCTTGACCCATACCATCTGGCTGGTCGCAGCCCTGCTGGCACTGATTGCAGAGTTCATGACCGGCACCTTTTACCTGCTGGTGCTGGCAGTAGCCTTGGCAGTAGCCGGCATCGGCAGCCTGGCGGGAGCCAGCGAGGCAATTTGCTGGTTGCTAGCCAGCCTCAGCGGCAGCATAGGGGTGTTCGGGGTAGCACGCTGGCGCTCCCGCCAGCGTAGCAGCAATCACACTGCCAGGCCGGCGGATGATCCTGACATTGGCCAAACAGTACGCATCAGTGCGCTGCTGGATGACGGGCTTGCCCGCGTCCACTATCGCGGCACGGAATGGCAGGCCCGCTTAAACGGTGATGGCCCATGGCAGGCCGGCATGCAGGCCTACATTCATAGCCGCGACGGCAATGTGCTGATTCTTTCTCTCAAGCAAACGGAAACCCGATAATCATGGAATTCGTCATCATTCTGTTCCTGGCCGTGGTGGTATTCATCATTAAGTCAGTCAAGGTCGTCCCGCAGCAGCATGCCTATATTGTCGAACGCCTCGGTCGTTATCACGCCACACTGACACCAGGCCTGAACATCCTGATCCCCTTCATCGACCGCCTGGCCTACAAGCACAGCCTGAAGGAAGTCCCGCTGGATGTCCCCAGCCAGATCTGCATCACCCGCGACAATACCCAGCTGAAAGTGGATGGCATCCTGTACTTCCAGGTAACCGACCCGCAACGCGCCTCTTACGGCACCAGCGACTACCTGCTGGCCATCACCCAGCTGTCGCAGACCACGCTGCGCTCGGTCATCGGCAAGATGGAACTGGACAAAACCTTCGAGGAGCGTGATGAAATCAACCAGATCGTGGTGGCCTCGCTCGATGAAGCCGCCATCAACTGGGGGGTGAAGGTATTGCGCTATGAAATCAAGGACCTGGTGCCGCCGCAGGACATCCTGCACTCCATGCAGGCCCAGATCACCGCCGAACGGGAAAAGCGCGCCCGTATCGCCCAGTCCGAAGGGGTGAAAATGGAGCAGATCAACCTGGCCAACGGTGCACGCGAAGCAGCCATCCAGAAATCGCAGGGCGAGATGCAAGCCACCATCAATAATTCCGAAGGCAACAAGCAGGCCGCCATCAACAAGGCGCAAGGCGAGGCCGAAGCACTACGCCTGGTGGCGGACGCCACCGCCGATGCCGTGCGCCGCGTGGCCGAATCGATCAAGGTGGACGGCGGCATCGAAGCGGTCAATCTGAAGGTGGCAGAACAATATGTCGCCGCCTTTGCCCAGCTGGCCAAGCAGAACAACACCGTCATCCTGCCGGCCAATGTGGCCGATGTCAGCTCGCTGGTGGCCACCGCCTTAAGCGTAGTGAAACAAAGCAATCGTTAACATTTCCAACCTGACTGCAGCCTTGCCCTATCTTGTATAACGGGCAGGCTGCCCCCATAATCAGCCGCATGAAATTTTTATCCGACTTCCTTCCGGTAGCCCTGTTTTTCGGCAGTTACCTGATCACCCACGACATGTTCCTCGCCACCAAGGTGCTGGTTGCAGCCACCACCTTGCTGTTCGCCTGGACATGGTTCAAACACCGCAAGGTGGACGCCATGCAGTGGATCAACCTGATCCTCAGCGTGGTGCTGGGTGCGGCAACCGTGATTTCGCACAACGATCTGTTCATCATCTGGAAATTCACCGTACTGTACTGGCTGATGGCCATTGCTCTGCTGGTCAGCGACCTGCTGGGCAAGAACGGCCTGAAACTGCTGATGGGTGAGCAAATCCAGCTACCGCAAGTCATCTGGCGCAAGCTGGCCTATGCCTGGGCCACCTTCTTCAGCGCCATGGGCGCACTGAATCTGTATGTTGCCTTCAACTTCAGCCGTGAAATCTGGCTGAGCTTCAAGCTGTTCGGCAGTCTGGGCCTGATGGTGGTATTCGTCATCGCGCAAAGCCTGTTCCTGTCCAAATACATCGAGGATAAAAAATAATGCTGTACATCATCAGCGGCCAGGATCATCCCGGCAGTCTGGACAAGCGGCTGGCCTCCCGTCCTGAACATCTGGCTCGTCTTTCCGCCCTGCAGGAACAAGGCCGCCTGGTACTGGCAGGCCCCTGTCCGGCCATCGACAGCATTGACCCGGGCAGCGCCGGCTTTAGCGGCAGCCTGATCGTGGCGGAATTCTCCAGCCTGGAAGAAGCCCGCAACTGGGCCGATGCCGACCCCTACGTTGCCGCAGGCGTGTACGCTGCCGTGGAAGTGAAGCCCTTCCGCAAGGTATTCCCCGCATGAGTGATGATGTCGCCCTGCTGCAAGCTGCCTTGCAGGCACTGCAACCCGAACATCTGGAAATCGAGGATGACAGTGCGGCCCATGCTGGCCATGCTGGCGCCCGCTCCGGCGGCGGCCACTACAATGTGCTGATTGTCTCCAGCCATTTTGCCGGGCTTGGCAGCGTGGCCCGCCACCGGCTGGTTTACGCCACACTCGGCGATCTGATGAAAACCAAGGTGCATGCGCTGGCCATTCGCGCACTGACACCCGACGAACTTTGACTTCGAGAAAGAGTTATCCATGAAAAACTCCCGTATCGCTGCCCTGCTGCTGGCAGCCAGCATCAGTATTCCGGCCATGGCCGAATCCATTGCCATGGTCAATGGCAAGGCCATCGACAAGACCGATCTGGACGCTGCCGTTGCGCTGGTCGTGCAGAACAGCAATGGCAATGTGCAAGACTCCCCGGCACTGCGCCAGCAAGTGAAAGACACGCTGATCAATCGCGAAGTAATCCTGCAGGAAGCCCAGAGCCGCAAGCTGGACCAGCAACCGGCCTTTACCAAGCGCCTGGACGAAATACGCCAGGACATGCTGCGTGAAGCGCTGTTTGCCGACCTGCTCAAGCAAGTGAAAATCAGCGATACCCAGCTGCAGGAACGCTACGCCCAGACCCAGAGCAAGTTCGCTGGCACCAAGGACGTACATGCGCACCAGATCACCGTGGCAAGCGAAGCTGAAGCACAGAAAATCATCGACAGCCTGAAAAAGGGCGGCAAGTTCGAAGAGCTGGCCAAGAGCCGCTCGCTCGACCCGGCCGCCAAGCAAAATGGCGGCGACATGGGCTGGGGCAATCTGGCCCGCATGGAACCGCAACTGGCGGAGATGCTGAAGGGTCTGAACAAGGGTCAGATCAGCAGCAAGCCGCTGCAGACCCGCGTAGGCTGGATCGTGTTCAAGGTTGATGATGTACGCGATGCCAAGCTGCCGCCGCTGGAAGAAGTAAAACCGCAAATCGAGCGTCAGCTGCAGGAAGAAGCCATCGGCAAGGCCGTGGAAGATCTGCGCGGCAAGGCGAAAATCCAGTAACACCACACCACTGCAAGTAACAACAGGAATACATCATGCGCAAGACTTTGCTGGCAAGCGCCCTGCTGGCCGCCCTGAGCACCACCGTCGTACTGGCTGCCGGCCCGTCCGTAAATGGCAATGAAATCTCCCAGGCCCGCATCGATGCCGTCGTGCAAATGATGGCCGCCCAAGGTCAGGCAGCGGACGACAAGACCAAGGACATGGTCAAGGATCAGCTGATTACTGCTGAAGTACTGCGCCAGGAAGCCATCAAGAAGGGCATCGACAAAGCTGCCGACTTCAAGGCCGAACTGCAGAACATGGAAGCCATGGCCCTGGCCAACCGCGTAATCAAGGACTTCCAGAAAGCCAATCCGGTAACTGACGACCAGCTGAAAGCGGAATACGACAAGCTGGTGGCCTCGGTTCCGGAAACCAAGCAGTACCACGCTCGCCACATCCTGGTAGCCAGCGAAGCTGAAGCCAAGGCCGTGATCGAATCCCTGCGCAAGGGCAAGGCCTTCGACCTGCTGGCCAAGGAAAAATCCAAGGATCCGGGTAGCAAGGCCACTGGTGGCGATCTGGGCTGGCAAGAAGCTGGTACTTTCGTACCGGAGTTCTCTGATGCCATGGCCAAGCTGAGCAAGGGCCAGGTCACTGCCAAGCCGGTGAAAACCCAGTTCGGCTGGCACATCATCAAGCTGGATGACGTGCGTACCGAACGCAATGTGCCGTCGCTGGACGATGCCCGTCCGCAACTGACGCAGCGCATCATGGGCGCACGTATTGAAAAATACGTGGGCGACCTGAAAGCCCAGGCCAAGATCCAGCAGTAATCAATCATCGGCCCAGCTTATCGGCTGATGCACATAAAAAAGGGATGCTCGCGCATCCCTTTTTTACTGGCTTGCCTCTGGCCGCATCAGTCCTCGTCGGACCAACCCGGTGCGCGCTTGCCCAGAAAGGCCGCCACACCTTCCAGTTGCTCCTGCTCACCCACCAGATCCAGCAAGGCGGCCCGCCCCTGCTGCAGATGCTGCTCCAGCGACAGGGTCACGCTGTCTTCGATAAGCTGCCGAGCGCGCGCCACCGCCAGCGGAGCCTGGTTGGCTACTTTGCCTGCCAGACTGACTGCGATGATCTTGGCAAAGCCGGGGTCGACAATTTCTTCGGCCAGACCAATATCGTAGGCCTTTTGCGCGTCGACAATCTCACCGCCCAGAATCATGCGCTTAGCCCAGGATACCCCCACCTTGTCAGCTAACCTCTTGCAGCCGCCACCTGCTGGCAACAGGCCAACCTTGGCCTCCGGCAAACCCAGCCTGGCACCACGTTCTACCACCATGTAGTCGCACATCAGCGCGCATTCCAAGCCACCACCCAGCGCATAACCATTAATGGCAGCCACGGTCACTCCTGTGTAGCCGCGCACGGCAGCAAAAGCCGCCGCAAAAGCATCCAGCAGTGCCTCGGCCTCCTGTTTGCTGCCGGTAGCAAACAGCTTCAGGTCGGCACCTGCACAGAAAAAGGCTTCGCCCGCACCGGTAATCACTACCGAGCGCACGCTCTTGTCCGACTGCAGGGCTAACATCAGCTCAGCCAGCTCTTGCAGGCTGGCGATGGTCCACAAGTTAGCGGGAGGATGATTGATAGTGATGATTGCAGACTGGCCCAGATGTTCAAGCGTCAAATACTTGGCCATGTAGTTTCCTCAGTTTCTCTATGGGTCGTTACACATTGCGGCTCCTGCCCGCGTGGCCTTGTTAACCAGACCATCCCCGATACCGACAGGAAAGAATGAGCATTCTCAGGGCTTGCACCGCCTTTTTCCAGCGCGGATTGCCAATATGCTCAACTTTTTTTCTAGATGGCTGCGCGCATAAATGCCAAACAGAATTTGAGATTATTTTACAATTACCATGTCACAATTTGCCTATTATTGAGGCAATCCGGGCAATTAGCCGCTCTGTTAGAATAGAGGTTTAAGCAACAGGCTGTCGCATGTTAGAAACAAATTTCTGGATCATTTTCCTGACTGGCCTGCTCGGTGGCGGACATTGCATGGGCATGTGCGGCGGCATCATCACCGCGCTTACGCTAAACCTGCCTGCCGGACAACAGCGCTGGCTGATCCTGCTTTCCTACAATGTCGGCCGGATTGGCAGCTATGTATTGATTGGCACCATGCTTGGCGGCCTGGCTGGTGCCGGCCTCAGCTTGCTGACGGCACGGCCGGCACAACTCGCCCTGTTGGTGTTGGCCAACCTGATGCTGATCGCCATGGGCTTGTATCTGGCCGGCCTGTCCTCCGCCATTACCGCACTGGAAAAACTGGGCCGACCGGTGTGGGCCCGCCTGCAGCCCTTGCTGGCACGCCTGCTACCCATCCGCAGCCCACGCGGCGCACTACTGGCTGGCACGCTGTGGGGCTGGCTGCCATGCGGTCTGGTATACAGTGCATCATTGTCTGCCCTGGCCAGCGGCAAAGCCACTCAGGGCGGTTTGCTGATGCTGGCCTTCGGCTTGGGGACCTTGCCCAATCTGCTGCTGATGGGCGTATTTGCCGATACCTTGCGCCAATGGCTGCAGCAAAGGCTGGTGCGCCTGCTGGCTGGCTTGCTGGTTGCCGGCATGGGACTAACTCGATTGCTGCTACTGGCTGCCGGCCATTAAAAACAGGGCTCTCGAAACACACCAGGGAAGTGGTTTTGTTTCATTTCCCAGAAAAAATGAATCGCCCCAGTTTTACCAGGCACGCTTGAGCCGCTGGAGATATTGTTTCGCAAACGCTACTGCTGATAGCCCATTTGCGGAACTATGTCGGGGCCTCGGGTTATAAAATACCTCGACGTAATTGACAAGGTCTCGGCAGACCTCCTCCTGGTCATCATCGGTTTTTCGCTTGATACGCTCCCGCTTCAGCAACGGGAGAACCTCTCCGCCATGGCATTATCGTGGCCGACTCATGCTGGACTTCAATACCAGCCTCACCTCAAACCAGTCGTTCGTGAAAATCAGCCTCGCCCTGCCGCCAGTACGCCGCCACTCGTACACCTTCCCGTGGCAGGGCTTTTTCCTCCAGCAGAATACTGCGAACCTGACGCATCAGCCCACCCTCGCCGGCGCACCAGGCAAAGCCATTACCCGCAGGGGCTTGCCACTGGCGCAGGGCAGTCAGTACGGCGGCCGGGGCTGTTACTTGCTGCAGCTGCCATTCTTGTTGACGCGGCACGGACCAGGCATCTAACCCGGCCGGGCGCAGCAATAAGACATCGGCGTGGGTGGATACCGGCAGCTCGGCCAGGCGGCGGCGAATGGCCGGCAGAGCCGAATCATCACCCACCAGCAGATGCCAGTCTTGTTGCGAATGAATGATCATCGAACCCTTGGGGCCGCCTATCATGGCCATCATGCCCACCGCAGCCTGTTCCGCCCAAGTGGCAGCAGCACCCGCACCATGCAGGGCGAACTCCAGTACCAGTACACCCTGAGCCGCATCCCAATGACTGGGGGTGTAATCGCGCAGTATGGTTTCACCCTGCGCATTGCTGAAGATGAACTTGATGTGGTCATCAAAAGACAGGGACTGGAAGCCAGCCAGATCGTCCCCGGTAAAGCTGATACGGGCAAAGCCATCGCCAGCGCGCTCGACCTTGCTGACGGTTACCTTGCGCTTGATCAGTTCATATCTGACCCGCTCGATGCGGTGTTGCGGCAAAATGCTAGACATAGTCACTCCAATTAATTGACAATATCACCTAATATGCAAAATAAAGTTGACCTTGTCAACCAAGTTGACGACACCGCCGAGCAGATTTTCGAATCCATTCACACGCTGATGCATCAATATCGCGCGCTGCAGTTTGCTGCCATCCGTGCGGACGAGCTCGGTTTGACGCATATGGAGGGCAAGGTGCTGGGCTATTTTTCTCGCCACCCTGGAGCCAGCCAAAGCGATCTGGCCCTGCACTCGGGGCGTGACAAGGCCCAGCTTACCCGGCTGATTGCTCGCCTGAAGGAAGCCGGGCTGCTGCAAGCCCATGCCGACACGCGCGACCGCCGCACGGTACGCCTGACGCTGACAGCAGACGGCCAGGCCCTACACAGCACCTTGCGCCAGCAGGGTCGTCAGCTGGCCGCCAAAGCCATGGATGGCATCGCCGCCCAGCAACGCAGTGAGCTGTTGCGATTATTGCAACAGATAAAAACCAATCTGGAACAACCAGACTAAGCACGCCCCCTCTGCAACGGCCGCCAGCCGGCCGTCGACATCCCCGCCAGGCAAGGCCTGATGGCCATCCGTAGACTGAAACGGCCTCGCAGTCAGCCTACTGCTTGATTTGATAATTCTTGTTTTAAATATATCAACTATTGCCAGTATTGCTTTTCAAGCACACGACTCCTACACTGCAAGCACGGTTTACTTACAAATGAATGGCTTTATTTTAAATCACATTATGCGATTCAAAATATGCCGCTCCGAATGAGTGCAGGAGGTGTGTGATGAAGAAAATGATTGGTGTGATGATTACCCTGGCCTGCCTGCAAGCAAACATTGCCAGCGCCGACAACGGCGGTCGTATCGATTTTTCTGGGCAAATCGCCAAGAGCCCCTGCGCCATTCCTGCGGCCACCCTGCTGGCTTACGCCAGTCAGCCGCGTCTGTATCAGGCAGCACGCCAACAAGTCTCCGGCCCCTCCTGCGCTGGCATGGACAACACCCAGTCGCTGACCTTGAGCAAAGTGCAAGGTACTACCACGGGTAACGGCATCGTCAATATTGTCTACAACTGATACGCCCCAGCGGACGACTGTCCGCCAAAACGAAAAAAACCAGCAGCCTGATTCCAGTTGCTGGTTTTTTCATGTGGAGCAGCCCGCACGGGCGCAGACCTGCGCGCTATTGATACAACATGGTGACGCTGACAATCGACTGCACGGTGCCCGGCACCATGGCAGCGGTCCGGTAGTACTCGACATAAAGCGGCAGCTGCGCCATCTGCGATTGCACATTCACCACCCGGGTATTGTTGGTCGAATTGGCACCGATATTCAGCCCGTCGCCAGCCGATGCCATATTGACCGCCACCCCAGTAGCCGTACCGTTATTGGCAAACTCGGTTGCAATATTGCTATCAGGCGTACCAGAAAAACGGAAAGTCGCGGTATTTACCCCGGTCGAACAATTGCTGGCGGTAATGGTGAAATAGGTCCGGCCAAAGGTGCTGCCGACGCTGGGGAAATTAAAGGTCGAAGCATTGGGCAGGGTGATGCTGCGATTGACATCGGCAGCACTGAGCGCACAAGTACCACCCGGGGTAAAGGTGACACTGCCGTTCAGCAGCTGATTAAAATTAATCGGCACATTATTCAGGCCGCCCTTGCCATCCAGCTGGAATACCGGGTAGCTATTGATGTTGACTACGCCACTGCTGGGTGAATTAGACGACTTCAATATCACAATGGAGTACTGCAGATTACTGGTGACCTGTCCGCCTTGCGGCACATAAATACCGGTATTGATGGCACCGCTGGTCTGGGTATAAGTCACGCCATTGAAAATGATGCCGATCTGGACACCGGCTGCCAGCGTCTGATTTGTCGGGTTGACCCAGAAATAGACGTTCTCTCCCACACTCTGCGTGCAGTACACCGAAATGCTTTGCAGCGGAGACTGCCAGATGACCGTTCCGGTTGGCGCAATCGAGGAAATATACACATTATTCGGCAGCGTCAATGTGCTGCTCAGCGGCCCGCCGGACTGGTTCAACCAGCAGCCCAGCGCGTGGCTGGCATTGGGCAGCAATAACAGCAGCAAAGCCAGAGCTGCGAATGTCTGTTGCAGGTACTTGCGCATATTCATAACCATTTCAGTAAGGGACAGATCGCCGGCGTGCCATGTATCAGGACAGGCAGCCCGCTCCGTCGGGTGACTACTGGCATACCGCGTCAGTCTGCAGATAGCCCTTGTTCTTGCGGGTGCCGGTTTCTTGCACTGGACTGGCGTAGCTGAAGCTGCACTGCTGCTTGGCCTGTGCACCCCAGCTAACACGCAGCGGCTTGCCTTCCTGACCACGCAGGAAGGTACGTCCACCCTGCCCCACCATGGCCAGTTCGGTGCCATCGGCCTGCTGTACGCTGGCGCCTACCGGCAGATTGTCGCCATTGGCCTGCCGCAAGCGGACGATCATCGGTTTGCCCTGTTGGGTAGGGAATTTCACCATGGCAATGGCGCCGGAGCGCGGTGCCAGCTTGCTGGATGTTTCCTGCAATTCCACGTCTTCATTCATGCCCTTGGGGTCGAGCGTGATGTCGTTTTGCCGATAGGGCATCAGGTTGGTCACCACGGCATAGCCGTTGTGGTTGACCCGAACCCCGTTGACGTTATTGACCATGGCACCTTCCGCACCAGGGGCTTCGATCACCGCAATGGATTCGCCCAGCGACTGGGCTGCTGTCACCCCACCCGGATGGAACACCAGCGCCCCACTCACTCCCAGCGATTGCTGCGAGGTGTCACCCATGCTGCTGGCACCGGCCGAGAAGGTGGCGGCCGAGGTGGCGTATTGCAGATTGCCACCGCCACCTGTGCTGCCCTCTCTGCCATTGAACTGGTTGGCACTGGCATAGGCGTTGTAACTGATATTGCGCATTTCGCCGGCCGAGCCGCTCAGCGACAGCTGCTCGCTGCCATTGTGCATGCTGTCGCGGGTAACGCTGGCAGTGAGCAAGGGCGAAGTAGGCTGCTTGCCCAGCGGAATCGATATGCTGAGCATGTACTGGGTGGTGTTGTTGTTCTGGGAGTCTTTGCTGCGGCCAGCCGACACGCTGAAACTGCCCCATTTGTAGCTATTGGAATAGCCGGCCTGGTATAGCAGGTCACGTCCGGGCTGGTTCCAGTAGTCCTGGGTCGATCCGCTGACGAACACATGGCCCCAGCCCTCGGCCAGTGGCTGATCGACATTAAGCTGGAACTTGTTGCGCGTGCGGTAAACCACGCTGCCCTGATTGATCAGCGCGGCATAGCTGTTGAACTCCAGATAGCCCTCGGTCGAATAACGGTAAGCCGCCACGGTGAAGTTGGTGCGAGTGGACTCCAGCAGCTTGCTATAGGTGACGCGATAACTCTGACCGGTCAGCTCCGAGCCTAACCCTGCCATGCTGGGCAGATTGTGGGCTTGTGACTGGGTTACATCGGTGGCTAGCGCGCCAAACGGCGTATTCAGCGCCACCCCCAGCATGCCGGCCTGATAGTGTTCGGCCGCGATCACCCCACCATAGAGGGTGACCGTATTGTTCAAGCCACGCTGATAAGTAGCCTGGATAAAGTTTGGCCGGGTATTGAGGCTTTCATCACGCAGCTGGCCTGCCGTGATGCTGTAGCGCGACTGACTGGCACGCAGCAGCTGGGGCACTGCGGCATACGGCACCACGAACTGGCGGGTACGGCCATCGGCTTCGGTAACCGTGACATTCAGATCACCGGCATAGCCGGTGTTGTACAGGTCGTTGATCTGGAACTCGCCGGGCGGCACGGTGTTTTCATAGATCAGATTGCCATTCTGGCGAATCGACACTCGGGCATTGGTCTCGGCCACACCGCGCACAACAGGCGCATAGCCCTGCATTGATTCCGGCAGCATGCGGTCGTCAGAATTGATCTGAGCCCCGCGAAAGCCTACCGAGCTGAACAGATCGGACGGGGTAAAGCTGTCGCCTAGCGTCAGTACTGATTTCCATGCTGTCAGGTCGTGCTGGGCATAGGTGGAAATATTCTGATAATGGCGCGCATCACCCGTCTGGTTGGCATAGTTTTGCTGGGTCAGCGCTGCGTTATAGCGCAGCCGCCACTCACCGATATTCAACCCGGCATTGCTGCCTAGGTAATACTGGGTCGTCTTGCCGGCGCTGCCGTTGTCATAGCGATAGGCATTGGCGTTGTAGTTGATGAAACCGGCAAAGGGTGCACCGGCATCCCAGTATTGCGGGTCAACATAACCACGGGCATGGCTGTGGACATAAAGCTGGGGAATGCTGACATCCAGTTTCAGATCGGAAGCATTGAAACTGCTGAGCGCACCCGGCACGATGGCACCGATTTCATGGCAAGCGCTGGCGTCTTGCCGTGTCAGTGCGTCGCTTTCTTGCAGCCGGCTGAAGTCCACACCCATGTCGTCCAGCATGGCGCGGTTAAAACAGGCTACCACCTTGTGATCATCCCGCTCGCGCAGGACAACATCGCGCCGGCCCAGCCAGCCCATATTGACGAAAACATCGGCACGATAAGTCCCCGGCAGGGCTGCGCCGCTACCACTGAAGCGCGACAGGTCCAGCGGCTTGCCATCCGGAGTCTGCCCCAGGAAAGCCGGATTGAACTGTACATCGTTCAATGCCACAGCACCGTCGGCCGGATTGGCATCGACCGCCCATGCCGCAGCCGGACTGAACACGGCAATCAGCATCAGGCTCAATGGTTTGAGCATCCAGCAGGCCGATGCCTGTCGGCTAGGATTTTTAATCATGGCAGCACGCTATCTGGCATGAACCCGGCAGGAACGACGACATCGCGTCGTGCTGCCCGGTCCTGATTGATCAAGGTTTCAGCGGCAGGCTGTGCGCAACCGGAGCACCAAAATCATTGATGCTTTCATAGTGCAGCGTCGTTTCGCCGCTGGGGCGCACATTGAGCCCTTTCAGCTTGAAATCGCTACTGCCGCCGGGTGCAACCATGCCGCCTTCGCTGCGGTATTCATGGCCACCCAGCTGGATGGCACTGAAATTGAGCGAGACATGAAAGGCGCTGGCATTGCTGGCACGCAAGGCGTAGCCAAGATTCCCGCCAAGGGACACCAGCTGCCAGCTGAGTTTGTCTGCCGCATCATCCGGATTACCGGGCAGGCCGGCCGGGCGGTAGAACAACTTGAGGCGGGAACGGAAGGCCACCTGCACATAGTTGTGCTGCTCATTATTCACCTTGGGCAGGGGTGGAATATCCAGGATATTCAGCCAGAATACCGACTCCCGATCTTGCGGCACGCTATCGCCGGTAAAGGTCAGGCGCACGGTTTGCGCCTTGGCCGGGTCGACCCGAAAAATCGGCGGCATGATCAGGAAGGGCGCATCGGCCGTGGTGGGCTCGGACTTTTCATTGCCACGGTCAGCCCAGACCTGTACCAGCGCCGGGTCATGGCCAACATTGTCCATCTTGATGGTGACTTCGCGATCATCTGACTTATAGATGATGCGTGTCCCGGTAATCACCACATTAGCCTGCGCGGCGGATACCAGCAGCATGGCCATGCTGGTGAATACGACTGCCCCGAATTTTGCTATTTTTTTCATTCTGCACCTGCCTCAACGATTGCCCTGGCGATCCGGGGAGGCATTCCCCAGACCACCGGGCGGGTACTGCTTAGTTGTAAATCATCGAGTACTGCACACTGGTATTCACCGTACCCGCGGTGGATGCACCACCGGTGGCGATGTACTGTGCGTAGTAGTTCATGGTGCCGGTCTTGTTCGGCGAGCTGCCAGACAAGGTAACGGTCTGCGAGTTGGCGCTGGTGGCGACATTGATCGGCTGGAAGGTATTGTTCAGCAGCTGAACTTCCACATTGGTGGCCATGCCGGAACCGCTGGCATTGAACAGGTTGCCCGTGCTCTGGTCGACAGTGGCGCCCAGTTCGAAATGGGTCTGGGCACTGGTGCCGTTACAGTTGCTCAGGTTCAGCGCAAACGGGGTGACACCGGCAACCTGACCGGCAGTAGCCAGCGCAGAAGTCGACACCGTCGGCAGGGTCACGGTGACATTGCTGCCACTGGTGCCGGTGATGGTGCAGGTATTGGCAGTGATCTTGCCATTGATGGTAATGGTGCCATCCGCTGCCAGCGCGCCAGCAGAGTAGATGCCCAACCCGATTACCAAAACCGAAACAATCTTTTTCATTTTCTAAAACTCCATCACATTAACAGGGCAGCACACTGCCCCAGACAGGACGCCAGTCCTAGCGCCCTTCCCTGCAAGCTTCCCTCACGGCTGTGCCAGGCACAGCCAGCCAGAACACTCGCAAACCACCCGCAACAGCCTTGCCACCCGCACCGGCACCACAGCCATGGTGTCGAGCGCATTAGATACCAAACGTTTAAGCTGTTGTTATTTACAATTGTAAACTCGACATTTGTTTGATGGGAAGACATTTCTTGAAAGTGTTGTAATTTTTCTTATTAAATGGAGAAAAAAGCAGCGCACTGACAGGTACTGCAAGCAGGAGATTTATTTAAACTGGTCTATTTTTAATCAAATAATTTATACAGTTACCCGGAACGACACCGGGCAACCGCAGATACTCGCCGTGATGTCGCTACTCCGCCACCTGTGCGGATACGTTTGGCAAAGAGGGATAAGAGGGAATATATGCAAAATAGATGATGAAGGCCGGGGGATGAGCTGAAATGCAATGCACAACAAAATGATGACTTTCTCGTCGCAAGCAAGGCGGCCGTACCCAAATACTAATGATGCCTACCTTTGTCAGAATCGCTGGCCGGCAGCCCGTACGAGGCGGGCAATGTGCCAAGCCGCCAGGCCTGCACCATGCCGGGCACCGGGGCGTGGTCATTTTGCGCAGGGCATGAACTTGGCGTATCCTGACGGCCATTGATGGTGCCGGCATCGCCGGTGAAAAGGGAATGCAGTGCAAGGCTGCAACTGCCCCCGCAACTGTAATCGGTTAGGCTTTGCGCATCATGTCACTGGCTGTCTTGGCTGCATCCACCAGCAAGACACCAAGCCGGGAAGACGAGCAAAGCTGCTGGAGCCGGAAGTCAGGAGACCTGCCATCAGCGTTTGTGAGCGCGCCTGTCATGCTGCCGGGGGGCAATATGCAGAGTCCGCGCCACTTTCACAGTGGGTCATCATCATGCACATCATGGAAGGCTATTTGCCGGCCAAGCACTGTCTTGCCTGGTATTCCGTTTCTGCTCCCTTCTTTGCCGGCGGTGTCTGGCGCATTCGCAAAATCCTGGCGGAACGTCCGCAAGCCAGAATGAATCTGGCCGCTGCCGGGGCCTTTGCCTTTGTCTTGTCCGCCCTGAAAATGCCCAGCGTAACCGGGTCTTGCTCCCACCCTACCGGTACCGGCTTTGGCGCGGTGGTGTTCGGGCCAGCCGTCATGGCGGTACTGGGGGCCATGGTCTTGCTGTTCCAGGCTTTGCTGCTCGCACATGGCGGCCTGACCACGCTCGGGGCCAACCTGTTCTCCATGGCCATCGTCGGCCCCTGGGTCAGCTATGGCTTATGGAAGCTGGGGCAACGTCTTGGCTTGTCGGTGGCCGTGTCGATGTTTCTTGCCGCGGCGCTGGGGGATCTGGCTACCTACATCACCACCTCGATCCAGCTGGCGCTGGCCTATCCGGACCCGGTGGGTGGCTTCATGACTGCCGCCATCAAGTTCGGTGGCATTTTCGCGCTGACGCAAGTGCCATTGGCCATTGCCGAGGGCATGCTGACAGTAGTGGTGATGGATGCGCTGGCCGGTAAGGTGGCCGATATCAGGAAAGTCAGCATTCTTGCCGGGGAGACACGCTAATGGCCAAGTCATCCCGTAGCAAATGGCTGCTGCTGGGCACAGTCGCGCTGGTGGTGCTACCGCTGCTGCTGGTCGAAGGCAAGTTTGCAGGCTCGGACGACCAGGCCACAGCGGCCATTACCCACGCCAAGCCGGGCTACCAGCCCTGGTTCTCCCCCATCTGGGAGCCGCCAAGCGGCGAAGTGGAAAGCCTGCTGTTTGCCTTGCAGGCAGCCATTGGAGCCGGCGTCATCGGCTATGTCATCGGCAAACGCCAGGGACTGGCCGCCCGCGATGACGCTGAGCATTGATCAATATGCGCATCTGAGTCGCTGGCGGGAAAGGCCGGTACTGGAAAAAGCCCTGCTGGCTATCGGCATGCTGTTGCTGGCCGTCAGCCTGCCGCCCCTCCCGAGCGCTCCTTGCATCATCGCCTGCGTGCTGGGCGTGACGCTGCTGGGTGCCAGGGTGCCGCTGCAACTCTGGCTGCGCTATGCCCTGATCCCCGCTGGCTTCTTGCTGACTGCCGGGCTGACCATGCTGTTTGACGTCGGGCGTCATGGCCTGAGCCTCTCGCCCGCGGGGCTGCCCGTCGTATGCGGCCTGCTGCTCAGATCGTTCGCGGGTATCTGCTGCCTGCTGCTGTTTGCCCTGACCACCCCGGTGACCGATATCCTGGCCAGCCTGCGCGCAATCGGCCTGCCGCGCGAGATCGCCGAAATCAGCTTGATCATGTACCGGCTGGTGTTTCTGCTGCTGGACACCGCCAGCGCCATGCATACCGCCCAGGCCGCACGACTGGGGCACAGCAATCGCAGGCAACAGCTGCGCGCACTAGGCCTGCTGCTGGCCAATCTGTTTCCACGCGCCATGGACCGGGCCAGCAGGATGGAAAACGGCCTGGCCGCCCGTGGCTGGAATGGCGAATTCAACGTCCTGCGGCGCACCCAGCCGCTGTCCCCGACACGCCTGACATGGACCAGCCTGTTGCTGGGTAGCGTATTGCTGATCGGAAGCCTTTTTTCATGAACACCATTCTCAGTGTCCAGCAGCTGGGCTATACCTTTCCTGGCCATGTCATTGCACTGTCAGGCATCAATCTTTCCATACAGCAAGGCCGCTGCCTGGCCTTGCTCGGGCCAAATGGCTCGGGCAAGAGCACTTTTCTGCAACATCTGAATGGCAGTTTGCAGCCGAATCAAGGCAGCGTGTTTCTGGAGCAGGAAGCCGTCTCCTACTCGCGCCAGGGGCTGAACCGCTTGCGCAGCAAGGTGGGCCTGGTGTTGCAGGATGCCGACGACCAGCTGTTTGCTGCCTCGGTATTTGAAGACATTTCCTTCGGCCCATTGAACCAGGGGCTTGCTGCTGATGCTGCCAGGCAAAGGGTTGAGCAGGCCATGCAGGCCATGGGCCTGGTCGGGCTGGAAAATCGCCCACCACACATGCTCTCCGGTGGACAAAAGAAACGGGTAGCCATTGCCGGGGCATTGGCCATGGCCCCGGAGGTGCTGCTGCTGGATGAACCCACCGCCGGGCTGGATCACGAAGGCATTGCCCAGCTGATTGCGATCTTGCACAGCCTGATGCAACAAGGCATCACCATCGTGTTTTCCACCCACGATGTCGATCTGGCCTGTCGCCTGGCGGATGATATCGCCCTGTTTGCGGCGGGCCGGGTCATCGGTTTTGGCGAGCGCAGCCAGATCTTGCTGGACCGCGAGATGCTGCTGGCCGCCAAACTCAGCCCTTCCTTACTGCTGCAAATGGTGGCATTGGCACAGGACAAGGGCCTGCTGGCCGCCGATGCCACCATGCCACGCACCGACCACGACATCATGGCACTGTTCAGCCACCAGCAGCCCACTGCTTGCCAAACTGCCGGATGAAGCAAGTGCAGCGCCGCTAGCCCCAGAGCCTGTTTACCCTGTGCGCTACGCGGCTGATCTTGCGTCGAAACGACCTTCAATATGCGCATGGGCTCCATGCGCATTGCGCTTTTTCACGCCCAGTCGCCTTGCCTGACCCATCCTCTCCTGGAGCGTAAACCGGCTCTCAAGTTCATATGTCGATCCACACGGCTTCGGCCACCTCACAAAGCCCCATCGCGGGCAGCCCTTGCTACTGCAGATGTACCCCCATCCACCACCAGCGCGGCAGCATGCCGGGATGACTTTCCCCGCGCCACTCCGGTATTGCGACAGGGGTAACCGCACCCGCCATACCGTGCCACAACCCTCAGCGGGAAACCGGTGGCGTTTCCCCAGATGCACTTATCTGCAAATCGGCATTGCATTTATATCGTAATGCGATATATTTGAATCACAGCACTGCTGCTTATCAAGGAGATTGCCATGAGTCCACTTAGCCCCTTGCGCATGTTATGGTCGTCCGGCCACAGCTGGGACAATCTGTCCCAATCCCATCCCACGCTCGCTGCCAGTTTCTATCGTCTGGTCTTGCCCGGTTCGCTGCTGGGTACGGCGATGATTCTGTTTGCCGCCAGTTTTCATGGTGACGTTTATGGACCAGAGGTTTCCTTTGCCCACTGGGTAGTGGTAAGCCTGCTATTCATGGTGACCAATTGGCTGGCGGTGCCGCTGATGGCCTGGGTCATCCGCCAGTCGGTGCATGCACCATCGCGGCCAGCCTTTGCTGATTGCTATCGCCTGGCTGCCATTGCGCCGCTTCCCATCTGGCTATCCACGCTCACCTTGTTGCTGCCTTCGCCGCTGTTCAATATGGCGTGCGGACTGATTGGCCTGCTGGCATCGGGCCTGCTGCTCTATCACGGTCTGGATGCCTTGTTTGAACATGACGACTCAGTCAGCACCCAGTCCATGGCCTACACGGTGTTTTCGGTAGGGGCCTTGGTATGGCTGTTCGTGGCGGCCTTGCTGATGATGCCGCTGGTGTAGGTCAGCTGTCGGCAGTTTGGCAGCGGCTTGGATATGTTAAGGTAGCGCATTACCATTGCCCTGCCCGCCCATGTCCAGCCCGCTTTGTAAACAGGATTTTGAATGCCTGGCCGATTTTCGTTACCGTTTGCGCCAGTTCTTGCGTTTCAGCGAGGAGCTGGCGCAAAGCCATGGCATCACGCCCTTGCAATACCAGTTGCTGTTGCAGGTACAAGGCTATCCAGACCGGGACTGGGCCACGGTGGCCGAATTGGCCGAAAGGCTGCAATCCCACCATCACAGCGTGGTGGGATTGATCAATCGCTGTGAGTCTCAGCAACTGGTGCGTAAATCCCCCGGCAGAAACGATGGCCGGCAGGTGGAAATCAGCCTGCTGCCCAAGGGGCTGGAGCTGGTGGAAAAACTGGCCCAGGCCCATCGTGATGAATTGTTGCTGCTCAAGGATCTGGCAGACAGCCCATCGGCCGATTTGCTGCTGAATATCCAGCAAGCACTCAAGACCGGGTAATAATCAGGCAAGTCATTTGTATCGCAATGCGATATTATAAATCCCCTCCCATCCTGGCTGTGACTGCGCCTGATTTCATGAACCCAATCCTTAACTACCTGCAGGGCTTTATTCCGCCCCCCTTGGGCGCTGGGCGCCGCGAACGTCTCTATGGCTGTATTGGCGCCGGCCTGGGCCTGCAAGTGACCGCATTGTTGAGCCACCTGATTCTGGGTCAGGTCAATCCGTGGTTCATTGCCCCCATGGGGGCATCCGCCGTCTTGCTGTTTGCCGTGCCGTTCAGCCCATTGGCCCAGCCCTGGTCCATCATCGGCGGCAATATGCTGTCGGCGGCCATTGGCGTCAGCTGTGCCCGCTACATTGGCGACCCGGCGCTGGCCGCCAGCCTGGCTGGTGCGCTGGCCATTGCTGCCATGTTTCAACTGCGCTGCCTGCACCCGCCTGGCGGGGCAGTCGCCATTACCGCCGTCCTGGGCGGGCCGGCCATCAGCGCCCTGGGTTACCAGTTTGTGTTGTGGCCGGTAGCGGTCAACTCTGCCCTCATGCTGGGCATGGCCCTGCTGTTCAACAATGCCTTGCGCCGCGGCTATCCACACCGGCCTCAACCTGCGAGCAACGCTCACCATACCGCCGACCCCCTGCCCAGCCAGCGCCGCGCCATCAGCCAGCAGGATTTGCACCAGGCACTGGCCGCACATGGCGAGGTACTGGATATCAGCGAAGAGGATTTGCTCGCCATTCTGACGGCGGCAGAGGAGCAGGCACAGCAGCGCCGGCTGGGGGGTATTCACTGCGCGGACATCATGTCGCGCGATGTGGTGAGCATAGGCGCAGAGGCCAGTTTGCAGGAGGCCTGGGACAAGCTGGCCCATCACAAGATCAAGGCGCTACCAGTCATCAACCCTGCGCAAACGCTGACCGGCATTGTGTCATTGCATGATTTCTTCCTGCCGCGTGATGGGCAAGCAGCCCACCTGCCCGGCAGCGCAGGCTGGGACAGCAGCACGGTGGCCGACATCATGACCAGCCCGGTGCGCCATGTTGCCGCCTTGCAGCCGATTACCGCGCTGAGCCAGGCTTTTTCTGATGGTGGCCTGCATCACATGCCGGTGGTGGATGCTGATGGCAAGCTGTGCGGCATCATTACCCAGTCTGACCTGATCGCCATCCTGCTGAAAAACTGATTCAGTCGGCCGCGCCCTGCAGGCGGTCAGCGTCCAAGAGCACAATTTCACGGCCATTGACTTCGATCAGCCCGGCCTCGCTCAGCTGGTGCAGCATGCGCGAGAAGGTTTCCGGCGTCAGATTGAGCCGGGAAGCAATCAGGTTCTTGTTGACCGGCAGCGTCACCAGCGGTAGTGGCCCGCGCTGCGGATCGACATTTTGCAGCAAATAGCCAGTTACCCGCTGCAGGGAGTTTTCGATGGAGTAGCGCTCCACGTCCCGCACCAGGCCATGCAGGCGCATGGCCAGGCCAGCCAGCAAGCGGCGGGCAAATGCGGCATCGCGCTCAATCGCCTGATAAATGGCCTGTGCCTCCACCTTCAGCAAAAAGCCGTCCTCCAGAAACTGTGCCATCACCGGGCAGGGACGGCCCAGAAACATCACCGCTTCGGCAAAGCTCTGGCCCGGATGAATGATCTCCATCACCTTTTCACTGCCCTGCGATGAGGAAATGGCCAGCTTTACCCGGCCATACACCACCAGAAACATGCCATCGCACGGGTCGCCCTTCTGGAACACAACCTGCCCCTTACCCCCTCGCACTTCATGGGTGAACGGCACCAATGCCTGGATCTGCGCTTCAGACAATTCCTGAAACAGCGGCTGGTGACGCAAGAAAGAAGGGATATCAACAGTAGCCATGGTCATTTCCGTATGCCAAACCGGGTGGATAACAAGCGGTGCCACGTCCAGCCGGCCGATACCGCCCACGCTGGCGACTATAGGCCACTGGCCTTAAAGCCACCATGCGCTGTAAGCAGGGAGGAAACTAGTTCAACCGACCTAGTTCGACCGACCCAGTTCGCCCAACCTGGCCCGGCAAGCAAGCACACGGCCGGATCAGGCTTCTGGCCGTGGTGCGCGCTAGTGGCTGGTACCCTCCGAACGGTTTACCTTGTTGAACACATTGTATTTGCCGATGGGCTTGGCCATGGGCAGCGCCGCCACTTCACGCAGGGTCTGCGCATCCACCACGATCAGCTCGCCCGGATTCTCCATCACCGATACCAGCGCATAACGGCCATCGCGGGTGAACTCGACATGGGCGGTAGTCTTGCCCGGCCGCAACACCAGCTGGCGCACCACGCTGAGAGTGCGCTTGTCGATGATGGACAGCGTGTCCTTGTGCGCGCTCATCATGGAATCGGCCCAGGCATAGGGCGTATTTTCGTGGCTGCGCAGGAAAAATCCCGGCCCCGGCAGCTGCACCTGCCTGATCAACTGCCAGCTGTCCATGTCGACAAAGCTGAGCTGGCCGCCCTTGAGATTGGGCGTGGCCATGATGCGGTGGCCATCACGCTCGAAGCTGATGCCCGACCCCAGATGCGGCATGCCATCCAGCGGCAGGTCCGCCACCTTGCTGCGCGCATCCAGGCTGATCACCTGCGCCTGACCGCTGCGTGAAGCACCCAGCACATGCTGATAAGACGGGTCGAAGTAAAAGTCGTCCAGCACCATGGATAGCGGCGTCACGCGCGGGGTAAGAAAGCCCGGCTGACCCAGCGCCTCGCCCATCTGGTAGTCATGCACCAGACCCGGGTAAACCGGTGCGGCGTGGCGGTCGTAGCTGATTTCCCACAGCTCCGGCACATCTTTTAACGCCACCACAAAGCTGTGGCGCGGTGCGGCTTCGTACACGGCAGACACCCGCGACGGGCGACCGGCAGCATCGCGCACCGCAATGGTTTTCACCGGGGCCAGGCCATGGGCGTCCAGCAGCACCAGCGTTTGCGGCAGGGTGTTGCCGGCCAGAATCCAGTTACCGTCATCCGATACCGCGATATTGCGGGTATTCAGGCCCACGCGGATGTCCGCCACAACTTGCAGGCTGTACAGGTCGTACTGGGTCACCCAGCCATCGCGGCTGGAAAAATAGACAAAGCGGCCATCGGGGGAAAACTTGGGCCCGCCATGCACCGCATAGTGGCTGGCAAAGCGGGTGATAGGCCGGAAGCGGTCGCCATCCAGCACCGTGACATGGTGATCGCCCGCCTCCACCACCACAAACAGGTTGAGCGGATTGGCTGTGTATTGCGGCCTGGCCGGCAGGCTGGAGAGCGCCACCGGCTGGCGGTGCGAAGCACGCATGTCGGCATCGCTCCAGCGCGGTGGCGTGGCCGGAGCGCTTTGTACATAAGCGGTGAGCTGGCTGATCTGTTCATCCGTCAGCTGGCCGGCAAAACCGGCCATCTGGGTGGCGCTGCGCCCCTGACGGATGGTATTGCTGATTTCGGCGCTTTTCAGCCGCTCCAGGCTTTCCGGCAGCAAGGCCGGGCCCATGCCGCCCAAGCGGTCAGCCCCGTGACAGCTTTGGCAATGCTGGCCGTATAACTGCGCGGCAGCGGATGAATCCATGTCTGCCGCGGGAGCAGCCTGCAGCGGCAGGCCAAGAGCGGCTAACAAAATAGCGTAGCGTCCCTGGGGCAAGGCGCGCCGACGCAGACAGTACAAGGGTACGGCAAGGAGGCGCAACGTAGCAGCAGGGTTTTTGTTAGCGGCTCTAAGCGCCATGGCGAATAAAACAAGCCAGAGCTTCATCATGCTGTCTCCCTCTGCCATGGCGTCAGCGGTGCCAGCGCATGCACGCCGCTGGCCACGCCTACTTCTTCATCGCTCAGATAACAGGCCGGGTCCGCCGCCCAGAAGTTGCCGGTCAGCTCCCAGGCGCGCACCCGGGTATTGCCATTGCAGATGGCCAGATGCTGACAGGCGGCGCAGCGCCCTTCCACCGGCCGTGGCGACTGGCGCAGTCCGGCCATCAAGGGATGAGACTCATCCCGCCAGATGGCGGAAAACGGCCGCTCGCGCACATTGCCCAGCGTCACCTTCCACCACATGGTGTCAGGATGCACATTGCCCAGATTGTCGATATTGGCCACGTTCACTCCGCTGGCGTTACCCCCCCAGGCCAGCAAGCGCTGGCGCAACTGCGCGGCCTGTGCCGGGTAATGACGCGCAGCCCAGTGCAGCAGGTAGACCGCATCAGCATCGTTGTTGCCGGTAACAAAATCGCGCGGCTGGCCAGCGCGGATGTGCTGCAAACAAGCCTCGATCAGCAAGTCCATCGCCCAGCGCGTGCGTGGCTGGCGTGCATCATCGGCACGGTGCTTGTTGCCACGTCCGGCGTAGTTGAGATGGGAGAAGTAAAACTTGGCTATGTCTTCCACGGCCAGCAATTGCAGCAGGGCCGGCAGGTCGTCGGCATTGTCCTCGGTCATGGTGTAGCGCAGGCCCACCTTGAGGCCAGCATCCCGTGCCAGCCGCATGCCGCGCAAGGCCAGCTCGTAGCCACCGGCCAGGCGGCGGAAGCGGTCGTGGGTGGCACCGATGCCATCCAGGCTGACCCCGACATAATCAAAGCCCACTGCCGCCAGCGCGGAGATATTGCACTCATCAATCAGCGTGCCATTGCTGGATAGGCCAACATAAAAGCCCATGGCCTTGGCGCGGGCGGCCAGTTCGAAAATATCCGGCCGCAGCAGTGGCTCGCCACCGGACAGAATCAGCACCCGCACGCCAAAGGCATACAGATCGTCCATCACTGTACAGGCTTCGGCAGTGGACAACTCGCCCAGGAAGTCCTTGTTGGCCGAGGTGGAATAACAGTGCTGACAGGTAAGGTTACAGCGGCGGATCAGGTTCCAGATCACCACCGGGCCGCTGGGCTTGCCGCCGCGTGCGGGCGCGGCTGCCGGGTCGAGCAGGCTTTGCAGATAGGGTGTCAGGCGCAGCATGAAAGGCTCCGGCAATGGTGACGGCAGACAGTGTGCGGGGACATGCAGGCAGCGCTCCTTGACCCGTATCAACGGGATCAATCCCGGCTTACACCCGCAGACCGGATTTTTTCAGGATACGGG
The DNA here is from genome assembly GCF_013911085.1 of Aquitalea aquatica. Taxonomy (GTDB): domain Bacteria; phylum Pseudomonadota; class Gammaproteobacteria; order Burkholderiales; family Chromobacteriaceae; genus Aquitalea; species Aquitalea aquatica. Next base: position 19,966 of record NZ_JACERN010000003.1, on the reverse strand, counting down.
TGGAAAACAGCACGGCATGGCGGCGGCAGGCCGGGCCCAGCAGCTGCAATAGCTGGCCCTGCTGCTCGCGCACCGCCCGCCGGCTGCTGGAATGCACCATGGCAAACAGGTTGTACGGCCAGTGCGGCAAATGACGCGGGCGGCGATAGCAGTGGCTGACGCAATCCAGCTGGCCCAGTTGCTGGCCCAGTTCATCCACCAGCTCGTCCGCCACATCGAACACCGCCATGCCGTTGGCGCGGTAGCCGATGGCGTAATGATTGGGCACTGCGCCGATGCGGCGGATCACCCCCTGCTCCAGCATGCTCCCCAGCCGCGCCAGCACCATGTCCTCCGGCAGTTGCAGGCTGTCGGCCAGCTGGCGATAAGGCTGCGCCACCAGCGGCAGCCCGGCCTGGGTGGCGCGGATCAGCCGCCAGTCGTCTTCGTCCAGTGGTGGCGTGTGGCTGTCGTCCTTGCAGGTACGCCCGGCACTGAGCTGTCCCACTGCCGCCTGGCCACCCACGGTAAAGCGCATGCCGACAAAGTATTCGCGCTGTTTGGGGAAGGCATGCACGGTCAGGCCGGTGAGCAGTTCGATGGCACTGCAAGCGGCGGAAATCCCGGCCTGACTGGAGGCGGCCAGTACAAACCACATGTTCAGCTTGTGGCTGCGCTGGTAGTTGTGCGCCACCGCAGGCAGGCTGTTGACCGCCGCCGCGACCTCGTCGAAACGGGCCGGCGGCACCGCCAGTGCGGCCAGCACAAAGCAGCCGCCCATGCGTTCTATCTGGTAGAGCGGGCCAAAACGGGTGAGCACCTGACGCTGCAGCAGGCCATCCAGCCCCTGCAGCAAGGCCCGCTCGCTGCAACCCAGTACGGCGGCGGCGCTGGCAAAGGGATTGCTATCCAGCGGAAAGCCGCCTTGCAGCTGGTTGACGATGCTGGTTTCCAGCGGGTTGAGCGTAGCCTGGCTATGCGTGATGGCCATAACAGGCTCCACGTTGGGTGTAGCGTTTGAGTGAGGGCAATACCGCATGCGGATAAGGCTGCAGGCCATGGCGCTGGATGAGCTGTTCCAGCGCGGCCTGCAGGCTGGCGGCATCGCTGGCGTGAATCATGCAAAGCAGCTGGTAAGGCCAGTGCGGTGGCCGCGCCGGGCGCTCGTAACACAGCGTCACCGCCGCCTCGCCAGCCAGTTGCCGGGCAATGCGCTCGCGCGTGGCGGCATCGTCGATCTGCCACACGCACATGGCATTGTGGCGATAGCCCAGCTCGGCATGGCGCAGTACCGCGCCAAAGCGCCGCAACACGCCCTGCACCTGCCACTCCTGCAATTGCCGCAGCACTTCCTGCTCGGTCAGGCCGCAGCCACTGGCCAGCAGCTGGAAAGGATGCAATTGCAGCGGCAGGCCGCCACGCAGCGCGGCCAGCAGGCGTTGCTGACGCCAGTCCGGACGGATCGGGTCCGGCTGCCGTTGGGGCTGACGCACGGCGCTGCTGCCATCCAGCGCAAAGCCCAGATCAATATGGTATTCGCGCAGCAAGGGCAGGTTCAGCGGCACCAGACCGGTGGCCAGATGGATGCGCGACAGCACCTCGGCCACGGCGGCGGCATCGCTGGCGGTTACCACAAACCACAGATTGAAGTGGTGGTCGCGCTGGTAGTTATGGTTGACCTCGGCATGGCTGCTGACAAAGGCAGCCACCGCATCCAGCCGCTCCGGTGGCACGGCCAGTGCGGCCAGCGTGCTGCTGCCCACGGTATTGGGGGCAAACACTGCGCCCAAGCGCGACAGCAGGCCAGCTTGCTGGGCCGACTGCAGCAGTTGCAGCAGGGCATTGGCCGTCCAGCCACCCCCCAACAGGGCGGCCATGTCGGCAAAGGGCGTGGCGCTGAGCGGAAACTGCTTCTGGCAACGGTCCAGGGCATGCAGGCTGCGCGGCGGCAGCGCGGACGGGCTTGGCTGGTTTGGCATCACATCCCCATCCTGCTGGCGCGGCTGCTGAAGAAAATGCCGGACGGCTCCAGCGCCGGCAGCGTGCGGCGCACGGTGAGCGTGGCGGTGTCGATCACCAGGAGCTTGTTGTCGTCGCGGCTGGACAGCCACACCGCATCGCCACGGGGGGTGAATTCCATGTGCAGGATGGCGCGGCCCGGTTGCAGGGTCTTGATCACCTGCCGGGTCGGCACATCAATCACCTGTACCTTGTCATTGTCGGGGAAGGCAAAGTTGACCCACACCCGCCGCCCGCCCGGTTCGGCCATCACGAATACCGGCTGGCCCAGCACCGGCACCGTGGCGACCTGCGCCCAGCTGCGGTTGTCGGCCACCAATACCTCGTGCTGGCCAATGGCGGGCAGGAAGGCGTAGTCGCCGGCAATCGACCAGCCACGCAAATGCGGCATCTTGTACACCGGCAAGGCCTGCCGGCCACGGCCATAACCGGCCAGAATGCGCCGCACACCAGCGTCGGCATGCCAGCTATCAAACAAGGCCAAGCCATCTTCGCCATATAGTCCGGCAATGAAATAGCGGCCATCACTGCTGGCCAGGCCATCGTAAGGCTGCTTGCCGATGTGCTCGAAACGCTGGACCTTGGGCGCGCTGGGCGTGCTGGCATCCAGCAGCCAGATTTCCCCGCTGTCGTACAGGGCAAAGGCAAAGCGGTTACCCGGCATGTCGGCTAGGCCCACCACCTTGGATTCGCCACCGCCAAAGGCCGCCGTGCTGACGCTGGACAATAGCTGCAGGTTGTCAGCATCAAACAGCTTCACCCCTCCGGGGCTGTAGTTTTGCGCGGCAATCACTCGGCCATCACTGGAAATGGCACCACCTATGCTGTTGCTAGCCTGTTCCACCCGTTTCACCAGCCGGGCGGCAAGCAGGTCCACCTTGCTGATGGCACCGTCGCGGCCAAACACATAGGCATAGCGGGCATCACGCGAGAACACCACCGAGGCATGCGACAGATCACCCAGACCCTGCACTCGCGCCAGCGATTGTGCATGACTGTTATCGACAATCTGCACGCTGCCGCTGGCGCGTTCGATCACCACGCCCAGGTCGCCAGTGCCGCGCAGCGGCGTGCTGGCACAGCCAGCCAGGGCCAGACACAGCAGCGGTGCCAGCAGACGGGCTAGCGTGCGCCGCCCTGTTGCAAAAGTTGAACCAGCCATTGCGCTTCTTCTTCGGAAAGGAAAGGCCGCCATGGCGGCATCGGGGTGCCGGGGCGGCCATTGAGAATGGTGGCCACCAGGCTGTCGGCCGGCTTGCCGGCCAGCGCCTGGGGGGTGAGCGGGCTGCCCAGCCCGCCCTTGAGGCTGAGACCGTGACAGGCACCGCAATCCTTATGCAGCAACTGCAACAGCTCACCGGCACGGGGCTCGGCCGGTGGTGCTGCTGCGGCCTGCTGGCAGAAGCTGGCCGCCAGTAGCACCAGCAGCCACAGGCCACGCCTTACTGGGCCAGAATCCATGCCACCAGCTGCTTGAGATCGGCATCCGGCACTTGCGGATTAGGCGACATCGGAATGGCACCAAAGCTGCCGGAACCACCCGCCTTTACCTTCTGCATCAGTTTGGCCGTGACATCCTGGCCCTTGTATTTGGCCGCCACCTGCTTGTAGGACGGGCCAACCAGCTTGGCATCCACGCTGTGGCAGGCCAGGCAGTTGTATTGCTTGGCCAGTTCCGGCCCGCTGGCCGCCTGGGCCAGCCCGGCCGTCATCAGCCCACCCAGGGCCAGGGCAATCAGTAGCTGCTTCATCGAATTCTCCTTGGTCCGGCAGACCATATGCTGTCTGCCGGATTTCAACAGTGGAATGTCAGGAAGGACTTATCCCAGATCAATAAATGTCATGCTGGGTGTTGAATACATTGAACTTGCCGGTCGGGGTGATCAGACGCGGGTCCTTGATCACGGCTTTCAGCTTGCGGGTCTTGTCGTCCACCACCACGATGGCCGATTGCTTGTCCTTGGCACTCCATACCGAGAACCACACTTCGCTGCCATCCTTGTTGTATTCCGGCTGCAGCACACGCTTGGCACCATCGCCCAGGCCGGCCCACTCGCCAATCGGCAGGGTGGTAAAGCCCTTGTCCAGGTGATTGATGTCAAACACGGCGGCACTCTGGCTCACTGCCACATCCGGGTTCAGCGCGGTATCCACCCACAGATTGTGCGATTTGGGATGAGTCTTGATAAACAGCGAACCACCGCCCTGCCCCTTCAGCACCCGCACCACCTTCCAGGCCTGGGCCTTGTGCTTGTCCGGGTCGGTACCGATCAGGCTGATGCTGTCGTCGCCCAGATGGCCGGTGGCCCATACCGGGCCGTATTGCGGGTCGACAAAGTTGGCACCACGGCCCGGGTGCGGGGTCTTGCCCACATCCACCAGCGCGGCCAGCTTGTCCAGCTTGGTATCCACCACGGCGACTTTGTTGGAGGCATTGGCCGCCACCATGAAGTAACGGCCGGTAGTATCGAAGCCGCCGTCATGCAGGAACTTGGCGGCATCGATGGTGGTGGTCTTGAGATTGGCCAGGTCGGAGTAATCCACCATCATGATCTTGCCGGTTTCCTTGGCATTGATGACGAATTCCGGCTTGTAGTGGCTGGCCACAATCGAGGCCACACGCGGTTCCGGGTGGTATTCGTTATCCACCGTCATGCCACGGGTGCCGACAATCTTCAGCGGCTTGAGGCTGTTGCCCTCCATGATCACGTACTGTGGCGGCCAGTAGGCACCGGCCACCGCCAGCTTGTCTTCAAAACCCTTGAACTTGGAGGTTTCCACCGAACGGGCTTCCAGGCCGATGCGGATTTCCGCCACGGTATCCGGCTTGGCCATCCACAGGTCGATCAGGTTGATCTTGCCGTCACGGCCAATCACGTACAGGTAGCGGCCGGATTGCGACAGGCGGGAAATATGCACGGCGTAGCCGGTTTTCAGCACGCTGACAATCTGCTTGCTATTGCCGTCGATCAGCGCGATCTGGCCAGCGTCCCGCAGCGTCACCGAGAACAGATTGGCCACATCCAGATTGTTTTCCTTATGGGTCGGGCGTTTCTCCGGCGGAATCAGCACCTTCCACGTCCCCAGCATGTCCTTCATGCCGAATTCCGGCGGGGTGGGCGGTTCCTGCTGCACATAGCGCGCCATCAGGTCCACCTGGGCATCGGACAGCTCACCCGAAGTCCCCCAGTTGGGCATGCCGGCCGGCGAACCGTACTTGATGAAGGTCTTGAGGTATTCGGTACCGCGACCCAGCGTGATGTCCGGTGTCAGCGGCTTGCCGGTAGCCCCCTTGCGCAACACGCCGTGACAGCCGGCGCAGCGCTCGAAGTAGATTTGCTTGGCCAAACCGAATTCCGCCTCGGTCATCGGCGGGGCTTTGGGGTTGATGTTCTGGTGCATGGGCTCGGAAGCCAGCGGCGAGGCCGCTCCCTGGTATTTCGCTTCCGGAGCGGAAGTCGAGGTGGCGGTAGTATCCGCCCAGGCCTGCATCACGGAAAAAGGCAGGGCCGCCAGCAACACACTTCTTGGCAGCCAGGACAAGCGCGGGGTCTTCATGGTTAGGGCTCCAGCGTGACAGTAATGCTTGGTTGCCGGCATCTTCATCCCGCAGGCATATACCCCTCCTTGATTCGAATCAACGCTTTAACCACAGGGCGGAAATGGTTTAAACAAAGCAGCGCCGCCCACAAACCGCGACGCTATTCAGGGGGAGATTCATTTCTTTTCCGGCAAGCTCAGCGATTTCTGTTCCGGCTCCACCTCCAGCCCCCAGTCGCCGTATTCATACCAGTCGTCCCCCAGCACCTCCGCCGGATGCTGGGTACGGCCGGAGCCATTGCCGCATTGCAGGGAGTCGGCAGGGCAGTATTTGTCGCAGCCCCAGCAGATGCGCTCCGGGTGCGGTGGATTCAGCGGGAATTTTTTAGCCATGTACCATTATTCCGGCCCGGCCAAAGCCGCTCATGGATGCATATCAAGAAATCATCCGGCCCCTACCAAAAAAATCCCGGCCACCAGGGCCGGGAGAAAAAGGTGCGTACACCTTGGAGTACTGGTCAAGAAAGCTGCAGCAAGCTCAGCGGGTAAAGCCAGCGTACAGGCGGGTGAGCACCTGCGGCAGGGTCTGCGCTTGCTGCACGACAACATAGCCACGATGGCCAAACAAATGTGGCAGGTAGTCACCGGCCTCGCGGTCCACCGTCACGCAAAAGGGCAGCAGACCGTCGCGGCGTGCTTCCAGAATGGCCTGGCGAGTATCCTCGATGCCGTAGCGGCCTTCGTAGTGATCCAGGTCATTGGGCTTGCCATCGGAAATGATCAGCAGCAGGCGGCGGGCTGCCGGCTGTTGCAACAGGATGCGGCTGCTCTGGCGAATGGCCGCGCCCATACGGGTGTAATAGCCGGGGCGAATGGCGATGATGCGGCCACGGGTGTTGTCGTCGTAGCGTTCGGCAAAGTCCTTCAACACCTGCAAACGCACTTCCTGACGACGGATCGAGGAAAAACCGTACAGGCCAAAGGCGTCGCCACTGGCCGATAGCGCTTCGGCAAACAACAGCAGGCTGTCGCGTATCACATCGATCACTCGCCCGGACTCCCCTACCCAGCTTTCGGTAGACAGCGACAGGTCAGCCAGCGTGAGACAGGCCAGGCTGCGCTCACCGGGCGGCCACGCCTGGTAGAGCGCGGGCTCGGCGATGGCCACGCCGCTCATGCGCTCGGACATGAAACGGATGACACGATCAATATCGATATCCGGGCCGCTGGCTTCTCCGCTGCGCCGCACCCGTTCCGGAGCCAGCGCCTGGAACTGGCGGCGCAGACGCCGGGCCAGTGGCAGCAGGCGGTCGGGCAAGGCAGCCGGATGAGCATCGCGCGGCAGCATGGGCTTGATGATGCAGTGGTCTTCCACCAGTCTTTGCTGTTTCCAGTTCCACTCCGGCAACTTCAGGCCCGGCCCCAACGGGCTGTCATCGTACGCCGCCGCTGGCAGGTCCAGATCAAACTTCAGCTTGCTGGACTTGGTATGGGCATCCTGTGCGATCGACAGGCGGTTCATGTCCTCTGCCGCCGCCTCGCCATTGTTGTCGTCGTCTTCTTCGGTATGGCGGTTGACCTTGACGTACTCGTCCCAGGTAAACAGGCTTTCGGCGCGAAACACCAGCAGCATGCCGTTTTTCCGTTCGTCCTGCGCCACGCGCTGGGCGCGGTAGCGACGACGGCGTGAGCGCTGGTCGGGCCGCTTGCCTTGCGGGTTTTGTGCTTCATGCTGCGCTGCCGCGCCCGCCTGATCCACCAGCGGCGGTGCCGGATGCAGCCACAGCGGCACCGGCAGTGGCGGCTGGGCAATGGCCGGCAAAATCTGTTCGATATCCGGCTGGCGCAAGGCCGCCTGAATGGCACGCTCGAGCGCGGCCTCGGCCTCGGGCAACTTGGCCGGATCTGGACGCATGGGCAGCAAGGCCGTCAGCAGCCGCTGGTAAACCAGCGCCAGCCCAGGCATGGCGGCCAGGCAAGCAGCGGTGGCGGCGCGGTTGCGGTTCAGCCAGTCGCCTGGTGGCACCGGGGTGGCGGCCAGGGCCATCAGCCAGAAATACAGCTGGCGATTCAGTGCCGGATCCGGGTACAGGTCCAGCTTGTCCGGCAGATAAAAAGCCTGGCTGTCGCGCCAGGCCAGTTCCACCTTGGTGCCGGTGCCGGCCAGCCGCTCGATCAGCCGCCGCCGTGCGCCATGTTCGGTGCCAACGGTAGAGCGCAATACCAGTGCCGGATCACCGCCCATGGCACGGAAAAACAGCGGGGCCTGCCCGGCGATGCTTTCCAGCTCCACGACAGCGGCAGGGTAGCCACGGTATGCCGCGCGGCGCACCAGCCGGTCCCACCAGCCCCCTACGATGTCTTCCATGAGCGCGCTACCTGGCGGGAAACTGGGTGTCGATCACGGCCAGCAGCGCGGCAATGGTATCGGCCTCATCGCTCAGCGGCTCGGCCAGTGCAGTGCGGCAGGCCTGCTGCGGCGACATGCCGGACATCATCAGCTTGGCGGCATACACCAGCAGACGGGTGCTGACCGACTCATCCAGATCGTAACCAGTCAGGCGGCGCAACTGCCCTGCCAGCGTCACCAGCTGACGCGCCTGGCTTTCTGCGATGCCGGTTTCCTGCATCAGCACCGCCAGTTCCACATCCGGGGCGGGAAAATCAAAGCTCATGGCAACAAAACGCTGGCGGGTACTGGGCTTGAGGGTTTTCAGCACATGCTGGTAGCCCGGGTTGTACGACACCACCAGCATGAAGGAAGGCGGCGCTTCCAGCAGTTCGCCAGTGCGCTCGATAGGCAGCATGCGCCGGTCGTCGGTAAGCGGGTGCAGCACCACGGTGGTGTCCTTGCGCGCTTCCACCACTTCATCCAGATAGCAAATGCCGCCCTGGCGCAGGGCACGGGTCAGCGGGCCATCACACCATACTGTCTGGCCATCTCCTATCAGGTGGCGGCCCACCAGATCGGCAGCGGACAAATCGTCATGGCAGGAAACGGTAATCAGCGGCAGCCCCAGCCGGGCCGCCATATGGGCAACAAAGCGGGTCTTGCCGCAGCCGGTGGGGCCTTTGATCAATACCGGCAACTGCTGTTGCCAGGCGGCTTCGAACAGGCGGCATTCATCGCCCTGGGCCTGGTAAAACGGCGCTGCCACAGCAGCGGGTGCGGGTGCATTCATGTCCGGCCCTCAGCAAAAACTTACGATCAGCAATCCCGTCACCAGCAGCAGCCAGCCATGCACCACCAGCCGCAGCCAGCGGGTTGCGTGGCGCAGGCCCATATAGTGCTCGATCACGGTGAAGCCCTTGACCCAGGCCAGCAGCAACACCAGCCGGGCCAGGGCGCCCTGCCCCAGCGACAGGCCCTGTTCGGCCAACAGTGCGGCCATCAGGGTCAGGCCACTCAGCCAGAGCCACAACAGCCATTGACGGGAAGGTGCGGGATAGTTCATGTGCACAGCATAGGGGGCAAGCAGCACCGCATCCTTGATACCGGATAAGGGTTTGAACCTGCGCTAGCGCGCCACGTACACCAGGGCAAACAGCACCAGCCACACCAGATCCACCATATGCCAATAAGCCGCTGCGGTTTCCACGCCATCCAGCCGGCCCGGGCCATAGCGGCCATCACGCGCCATCCACCAAACGGCAGCCACAATCACCATGCCCAGCACCACGTGCAGGAAATGAAACACCGTGAGCGAGAGGTAGAACATCCAGAAATCATTGCTGGACAAGCTGATGCCGGCCATGAATTTGCCCACCAGTTCATACAGCTTGCACACCAGGAAACCGCCGCCAAACACCATGGCCAGCAGCAGAGATTGCCGTGCCGCGCGTTGCCGGTCCTGGGCAAACCGCCTCACCGCCGCCACCATGCAGGCACTGCCGGCGATCAGCAGCAGTGTATTGAGCGTGGGCAGCAGCAAATCCAGGTGGGTCTGGCCCTCGGCAAACAAGGCCGGCTGCTGCCGGCGATATACCCCGTACACCAGGAAAAACACCCCGAACACCGCCAGTTCCGCCAGGATGAAAAACCACATGGCCAGATCACCCGGTATATGGGGCTCTGGCACATGGCGCGCTGGCTGCGCCTCGATCAACGCCAGACTTTGTTCACGCATGCCTGCCTCCAAAATCAAAGAGGCGGCCCGCAAGCCGCCTCATTGCCGTTACGTTCAACCGCTAATCAGCTTTCGCGCTTGCCGGTAACAAAAAAACTGGTGACATACATCATCAGGCCAGTGAAGAAGCACAGACCAAAACCGAAACGTGCCCAATACATCGGCATGATGTGCTGCTGGGTTTCCATGAAGGACAGGGGCGAGGCTGACAGGCGCTGCAGCGATACCTGGGTCACCGCGGCGGCGGTCAGCGACAGGGTGATTCCCACGATGGCCAGCGTCATCACCCAGAAGGCGGTCTTTTCCAGCTTTTGCGCCGCTGCGCTGTTGGCTTCACGGCCACGCAACAGCGGCATGGTGTAGGAAATCATGGTCAGTACCACCATGGCGTAAGCACCGTAGAACGCCATATGGCCGTGTGCCGCAGTCAGCTGGGTGCCGTGGGTGTAGTAATTCACCACCGACAGCGTACCCAGGAAGCCCCATACCCCGGCGCCCAGGAAAGACATCACACCGGTACCCAGCGCCCACAGCGTGGCGGCCTGGTTCGGATGCTCACGCCGACGACGCTTGACCATATTGAAGGCGAACACCGTCATCATGAAGAAGGGGACCGGTTCCAGTGCCGAGAAGATGGACCCCAGCAGCTGCCAGTAGCCCGGCGTGCCAATCCAGAAATAATGGTGACCGGTACCGATGATGCCGGTGATCAGGGTCATGGCAATGATCAGGTACAGCCATTTTTCAATGATTTCACGGTCGACGCCGGTCACCTTCACCAGCACGAAGGCCAGCATGGCGCCCATGATCAGTTCCCATACGCCTTCCACCCACAGGTGCACTACCCACCACCAGAAGTACTTGTCCAGCACCAGGTTGTTCGGGTTCACAAAGGAGAACAGGAAGAAAATCGCCAGGCCCCACAGCCCCAGCATCATCACGATGCTGATGCTGGTCTTGCGACCGGACAGCAGGGTCATCGACAGGTTGAACAGGAAGGACAGCGCTACCAGCACGATGCCAACCTTGGTAATCAGCGGCTGCTCCAGGTAACCGCGCCCCATGGTGGGCAGCAGGTCGTTACCGGTGATATGGGCCAGCACGTTATATGGCAGGCCCAGATAGCCAACGATGGTCAGCGCACCCGCCACCAGGAATACCCAGAAGGTGATGATGGCCAGTTTCGGGCTGTACAGTTCGCGCTCGCACTCTTCCGGGATCAGGAAATAACCGGCCCCCATGAAGCCGAACAGCAGCCAGACAATCAGCAAATTGGTATGCACCATGCGTGCAGTGCCAAACGGAATGGCGGGAAACAGGAAGTCGCCCTTGAAATACTGCAGGCCAATGATCAGGCCAAACAGGATCTGGCCGATGAACAGGCCGATGGCCGCCACAAAATAGGGCTTGGCCACCGCTTGCGAGCGGTATTTTATCTGGTCATTCACTGTCGCCTTGCTGGCGGGCAGTGGTGCCACGGTTGCATTACTCATGTGTTTTCTCCGGAAGCAATTGATCGCACTGCTGATCAGCCTTCGATATTGGGCGGCCAGTTATTGGTATTGATCTGCGAGCTGTATTTCAGGAATGCCACCAGATCATCCAGCTGGGCATCGTTCAGGTTGAACTGCGGCATCTGGCGACGACCCGGTACATTGGTAGGCATCGCCTTCATCCAGCCCTTGATGAACTCCGGGCCACGGCGCACATACACATTGCCCAGCTCTGGCGCAAAGAAAGCCCCCTCGCCAATCAGCGTGTGGCAACCGGCACAGTTGCGTGTCTCCCAGATTTTCTTGCCGCGCACAGCGGCATCGGTCAGCTGGGCCTTGGCGTTATGGCTGGGCACCGCCATGGTGGTATCCACGGTCAGCCCCAGGAAAATCAGGAAAAAGAAAACCGACCCACCGTAAAAGATGTTGCGGGCCGTCGATTTGGTGAAGCTCGCGCTCATCACGTCCTCCTCAATTGCGTGTACCGGCAAGCCCGGCACCTGCGGCGAAATGTACGGTTTCGGACATCCCGATAGCATTGATTCGAATCAACGATTTCCAGCCCCCGCTCTTCCACACTGGCAGCATCACATTCAAGGCCCAGCCAGAGGAGCCGGCATGAACAGCCCGTATCAAGTACTGCACACGCCCCTTGTTCCGCCGGAAAAACCAATCATTCCCGGCGGTGAATTCCGGCCTGGCAGTGTTGCCCTGGTAGGGGCCGGGCCGGGTGCCGCCGACCTGCTCACCCTGCGTGCGCTGCAACGCCTGCAACAGGCAGATGTCGTGCTATACGACCACCTGCTGGACAGCAGCATTCTGGCGCTGGCCCCTGCCACGGCCGAACGCCTCTGCGTGGGCAAACGCGCCAGCCGCCACTCCCTGCCGCAAGCGGACATCAATCAGTTATTGGTCAACCTTGCCCGCCAGGGGCGGCGGGTGGTACGGCTGAAGGGCGGCGATCCGCTGCTGTTCGGCCGTGGCGGCGAAGAGATGGAAGCACTGGCCACAGCCGGCATTCCCTGTGAAGTGGTCCCCGGCATCAGCGCCGCGCTGGGGGCGGCTGCCAGTGCCGGCCTGCCGCTGACCCATCGCGACTACGCCCAGGGCTGCAGCTTTGTCACCGGTCATCGCCGCCAGGGGCAGCAGACGCTGGACTGGACCCGCCACTGCACGCCCGAGCAAACCATTGTGGTCTATATGGGGCTGGGCGAAGCCGCCAGCATCGCCAGCCAGCTGCTGGCCCACGGCCGGGCGGCCGATACGCCGGTCGCCGTGGTGGAAAATGCCTGCTCCGCCCAACAGCGTTGCCTGTGCGGCACCTTGCAACATCTGGCCACCCTGATCGAGAAAGAACACATCAGCGCCCCCGCCCTGTTGGTCATTGGACAGATCGTCACCCTGCATCAGAAACTACAGGCCTACATGCCACAGCAGCGTGCAGCAGCAAGTTCTTGATCCGCGTCATTCAAACGGCAAGCCGCAACACCGCATACTGCGGTTTTACTGATAGCCCAGCTTCACAGGACACCATCCATGAACGCCATAGCCTGCCTCACCCAGCAGCATCGAGACTGCGACGCCATTCTTGCCCAAGCCGAACAGGCTGTACGTAACGGCGACTGGACTAGCGCCGGGCGGACATGCCTGCGCCTGGGCACCGACCTGGAACAACATTTCCAGCTGGAAGAACAGCAGCTGTTCCCGGCCTTCGAAGCCGCCACCGGCATGTACAGCGGCCCCACAGCGGTGATGCGCAACGAACACCAGGAAATCCGCCTGCTACTGCAAGACATGGACGACGCATTGCTGGCCACCGATGCCAACGCATGGCTGGGACACGCCGAAACCCTGCTCATCCTCATCCAGCAACACAATATGAAAGAAGAAAACATCCTCTACCCCATGTGCAGCCAGCATATAGCCGGGTTTGAACAGATGGTGATGGCAGGAGCCAGCGCATGAGCCCGGTCGACCTGCGCCACCTCGCCCCCCCCGAGCCGATGGAAATCATTCTGGATGCCGCCGAGCAGTTGCAAGACCAGCAAACCCTGGCCTGGATTCTGCCGCACCACCCCACGCCGCTGCTGCCCATGCTCACCGCCCAGGGCATTGACTACCGCTTTGAACTGTCCGGCGATGGAGGGGTGATTTTGTACATCAGCAAAGCATGAGTCAGGCCTGGCTTTCCTACGACGCCGCCCCACCACTGCGCTTGCCCGCCAGTTTTTTTGCTGCCGGCCTGCTATGGCTGCTGGCACTGGGCTGCTTGCTCTTGCCCGCAGACATGCCGACTGCCAACCGCTACCACCCGCAGCTGGTGGCACTTACCCATGCCCTGGCACTGGGAGTACTGGGCAACATCATGAGCGGCGCCCTGCTGCAAATGCTGGCGGTGGCCAGCGCCGTACCGGCAAGCCGGGCAGCCACCCTGCTACTGGGTATCTTCCTGCCGTGGCAGGCAGGAACAGCCTTGCTGGTGGGCGGTTTCTGGTTTGGTTTCGCCCCACTCGCCCTGCAGGCGGCGGCAGTCTTGCTATGCGCAGCCATCCTCCGTCTGGCCTGGCACGGCCTGTCCGGCCTGGCCGGCAGCCCAGCGCGGGATGCCAGCAGCCGCGGCATGGCGCTGGCCTTGTTGGCACTGCTGATTACCGCCCTGCTGGGGCTTGGACTGGTGCTGACGCTGAGCGGCCTGCTGCCACTGCCGCTCATGCCACTGCTACACAGCCATGTGCTGTGGGCGGCGATGGGCTGGCTGTTCCTGTTGCTGCTGGCTGTCAGCCAGACCGTGATTCCGATGTTTCTGATTACCCCGCCCTACCCGGCCTGGATGCTGAGCACCGGCCGGGCCGTGCTGCTATTGCTGCTGGCCTGCAGCCTGGCCCTGTTTTTCTGGCCCGACCAGCTATGGCTAACCGCCGGCCTGCTGCTGATCCCGGTCGTGCTATATGCCGTGCAGTCGTGGCGACTACTGCGGCAAAGCCGGAGGCCGGCTGATCCGCTGTGGTGGCAATGGCAAGGCGTGATGGCCTGGCTGCTGCTGGGTGGTGTCACCGCCTGGCTGTGCAGCAGGTGGACAGAATGGCCAAACCTGCCCCTGCTGGCTGGCCTGTGGTGGCTGGGTGGTGTGGGCCTGGGTGCCACGCTGGCCATGCTGGGCAAGATCCTGCCTTTTCTGGCCTGGCTGCATTTGAAGCGGCTGAATCCGCCACGTGGCCTGCTGCCCTCCACCCATGGCTTTCTGCCCGAGTCCGCCCAGCGCCGGGTGCGGCTTCTGCATCAGCTGTGGCTGTTGGCCGGCACGCTGTGGTGCTGGCAGCCCGGTCGCTTTCATGGCCTGTTTGCCCTGTCCACGCTGGCCTTGGCGGCTTATGCCTTGTGGCAGGGTGGAAAAATCGCCCGACGCTACCGGGCGGTGCAAGACGCCGTGTCAACGGCTGCGACGCACTGACTAGCCAACAGCCTTGCTGCCGCACCGGCCCCACACGACTGGATTTTCTTGACGAGAATCATTCCGTTTTGCACGACTGCCACCGATACTGGGCTACCACCTTCTGCGAGCCCGACCATCATGCCTGACACCCTCCCCCCTGCCTTGCTGCGTGCACCGCACCGTCTGGCCTTCCTGCTGGGCATGCTCAGCGCCTTGTTGCTGTTCGCCGCCTGGTTTGCCGAGCTGGCATCCCGGCTTGGCCCGCATACCATCACCCCACTGATTCCTGCGGTCATGGCCCACGCCTTGTTGATGCTGTATGGCATTTTCCCGCTGTTCATGACCGGCTTCATCTTTACCGCCGGCCCGCGCTGGCTGGGCGTTGCCCCGCCCAGCAGGGCACGCTATCTGCTGACGCCTGGCCTGCTGGCTGCCGGCGTGGCCGGCTGGCTGGCTGGCCTCGCGCTCGGCAAGAGCTGGCTGCTCACCGGCCTGCTGTTGTACGGTCTGGGATTTGCCAGCCTCACCTTATGCTTTGCCGGGCTGGTCTGGCGCAGCCCGCAGCAGGATCGCCGCCATGCGCTGGTGGTTCTGGCCGCTTTTGTGCTGGGACTGGCCGGTGTCGTGGCCGCCGGCTGCTGGCTGTTCAGCGGCAATGGCGCTTACTGGCTGATCATGCGCGATCTGGCCTTGTGGGGATTTTTGCTGCCGGTATTCCTGACCGTGTGCCACCGCATGCTGCCTTTCTTCACCAGCAGCGCGTTGCCGGCGAACCAGCCGTGGCGCCCCTACTCCCTGCTGGCCGCCATGGTGGCTGGCAGCTGGCTGCACGGCTTGCTGGTGCTGACCCAGCACAGCAGCCTGCTGGCCGACCTGCCGCTCACCCTGCTGTTTGGCTACACCAGCTGGCGCTGGGGCCTGCTACCGGCGCGCAAGGTCAAGCTGCTGTGGATGTTGCACCTGTCCTTTGCCTGGCTGGCCGTGGCATTTGGCCTGTACACCCTGGCCGGTCTGTTACCCTCGCTCTCGCTGGGGCTGGCTCCGCTGCACGCCATCACGGTGGGCTTCTTCATGACCATGGTCATCGCCTTTGTCTCACGCGTGACTCTGGGACATGCCGGCTTGCCACTGCAGGCAGGAACATGGCTGTGGCGCATTTATCTGGCAGTACATGTGGTCGCGCTGACTCGGGTAGTGGCTGACTTTGTTCCGCCAGCATGGGTAGCCTGCCTGTATGCCACCGTGGCCCTTACTGGCCTGCTGGCACTGCTGGGTTGGAGCCGGCAACTGATCGGTCTCTACCTGAAGCCACGCGCCGATGGGCAGGCTGGTTGAATCAAACCGTTTAATCAAACCATCTTGCCGTCCTCTGCCAACGGGTGACGTCAACAGAGGACGGAACAGCTTGCCAGCCCTTATTTGCAGCGATGTGACACACCGCGCTCCCTAATATTGGATAGCACGTGACCTAGAGTCCAACTCAGCAACGTCCGTGCTCGTGCTACCTTCAGCTTCGATCAGCCTTGGTGCGAAACGTTGCAGAACGTGATACACCTGACTTGCGCACCTTCACCCGCCAGGTACCTTCCCTACGCTCGAATGTAGCCATTTTCCGGGCCACTCCATGGGACAAGTGTGGGACAGTGAGAACGCGGAAATGGTCGGACAAAAGGAAATACCAGCGTACTGCCTTATAGGACAGGTAGCTGGAAAGCTATAACTGGCGGGGTATAGAGAAAGTCGAGGGACTACAGAGAAAAACTAAAACCAAGTTGTGGTGCGAGCGGAGAGACTCGAACTCTCACGCCTTGCGGCGCTGGAACCTAAATCCAGTGCGTCTACCAATTCCGCCACGCTCGCCCATCAGCAGTACCAGAAAGTACCGCGAAAGAGGCGGCAAATATACCTCAGGATTCCCCGCTGTTCAAGCACTATGTCGAATGAACCATTGTCATGGTTTCATGTCACAATGCAGGCACATTAGCTTTACAACAGCACGACAAACATCCAATCAAGAGAGGGCAGCATGCAACCGGACCTGCACAATACCTACCAGACCAGCACCACCAGCGGCCTACGCAACAAGGTTCTACGCAATACTTATGCGCTGCTGGGTCTTTCGATGATTCCCACTGTGATGGGTGCCCTCATTGGCACGCATCTTAACTTTGCCTTCATGGCAGCCAGTCCGATCATGGGCATGCTGGCCATCATGGCGGTTTTTTACGGCCTGGTATTTGCCATCGAGAAAAATCGCAATAACTCGCTGGGCGTATTCCTGATGCTGGGCTTTACCTTCATGATGGGCCTGCTACTGGGCCCCTTGCTGCAATTTGCACTGCGCTTCAGCAATGGTGGTCAGCTGATCATGACAGCCGGCGCCGCTACTTCGCTGGTTTTTGTCGTCATGGCCGGTATCGCCAGCACTACCAAGCGCGACCTGTCCGCGCTGGGTAGCTTCCTCACCATCGGTGCCATCGTGTTAATGGTTGCCGTGGTGGCCAACATCTTCCTGCAAATGCCTGGCATGCAGCTGGCCATTGCTGCCGCCTTTGCCCTGTTCAGCTCGCTGATGATTCTGTGGCAGGTCAAGGTAGTAGTGGATGGCGGCGAAACCAGCTATGTTTCAGCTGCACTGTCGATCTATATCAGCATTTACAATCTATTCACCAGCTTGCTGCAATTGCTGATGGCTTTCAGTGGTGAGCGTGACTGAGCCCAAGCACTTCAAGCAAAAAGCGCCCTACCGGGGCGCTTTTTTTTCATCGTCCAATCCAGGCTGCCAATCAGGCCAATAACCCTCTGGACTGAAACAATCACTGGCCACCGCCACTCCAGGCAGTGCCAGCAAGCGACCGTCCGCAGCATACAACAAGGGCCATTGCCGCCGCAGCAAGGGTGGAATACCCGCTTCCTGCAACAGCTTCTTTACCGGCTTGCGCCCCACCATCTGTTGCAACACCTCCCCCCCCAGGCGCGGACGCAATTGCAGATTTCCAGCAAGTGACGGCAAAGTCAAACCACCGCGCCGTTTCCAGCGCAAACTGCCCCCCCAGCCGGGCAGCAGACAAACTGACTGAGCAGGATCAAACCGCAACACACACGCCGACTGTTGCGACAGCACCGGCACCGCATACAGTTGCTGGCGATAGCGCACAACGACCATCTCTGGCAAGTGCAAACAGGGCTGACTGGCGGCAGCCGCCACGCGTAATTGGCGTAGAAACTCTTGCAGCTGCTCGGGTGCCACTTGCGCTTGCCCCAGACTCCGCAACCAAGCCATCAGCAAAAAACCCTGCCGCACGGCTGACAGCGACAACATACTCCCCACATCCAGGGCAGTACCCGCCATGCAACTGGCCAAATCGGCGGCCGCTACCTCATCCACCAGCTGCGATGCCTGTGCCATATGCCAGGCAGTGCGTCCAAGCTGTTGCCGATAAGACGGAACATGCTGCTGCAGCAGCGGCATGATGCGGTGTCGCAATAAGTTGCGACGGTAGGCTATGTCAGCATTACTGTCATCCTCTACCCAACTTAACCCCTGCTCGCTGGCATACTGCTCCAGTTGCTGCCGGGTCAAACCTAGCAATGGTCGCCACAGCTGCAGATTCTCCAGCCTGCGCAATACCGGCATGCCTGACAGCGCACGCACTCCACCGCCGCGCAGTAGCTGCAACAGCACGGTTTCGGATTGATCATCCAGGTGATGCGCCAGCACTAGCACCTCGGCCGCAGACCGGGCAAACACCGTGTAGCGCTGCTGCCTTGCCTGCGCCTCCAGGCTTTCACCGGTAGCACGATTAATGACGACCCGCTCCACACGCAGAGGAATGGCCAACTGTTGGCACACATCCTGACAGTGCAGCACCCAATCATCTGCGGCAGCGTTCAAGCCATGATGCACATGCACTGCCGACAGCTGCAGCTGCGGTCGGTACTGACGCGCCCGCGCCAGCAGCGAGAGCAGCACCATGGAGTCGAGCCCACCACTCAGCCCGACTTCAAAAGCACAAAGGCCGGACAAATTGTCCGGCCAGTGGGCTAACAGGGCGTCCAGCAGATCAGGCTGCATCTTCCTTGTAACGTCCATAACTCATCAAACGCTCGAAACGCTCTTTCAGCAGCACCTCGATCGGTCGATTGGCAAAGTCCTTCAACTGCTCCTGCAGCATGCGCTTCATGGCATTCATCATTTGCGCATGATCGCGATGTGCACCGCCAACCGGTTCGCTCACCACGCGGTCAATCAGACCGAGGGTTTTCAGACGATTGGCCGTAATGCCCAGCGCCTCGGCCGCTTCGGATGCACGCTCGGCTGTTTTCCACAGGATGGAAGCACAGCCTTCGGGTGAAATCACCGAATAGGTAGAGTACTGCAGCATATTGACCTGATCGCCCACGGCAATCGCCAGTGCACCGCCAGAACCACCTTCACCGATAATGGTGCAGATGATAGGCACACGCAGTCTGGCCATCTCGTAGAGATTACGACCAATGGCTTCAGACTGGCCGCGCTCTTCTGCGCCAATACCAGGATAAGCACCCGGGGTATCGACGAAGGTCATGATCGGAATGCCAAATTTTTCGGCCAGCTTCATCAGGCGCAGGGCCTTGCGATAGCCTTCCGGGCGTGGCATGCCGAAATTGCGGTAGATCTTTTCCTTGGTGTCACGGCCTTTCTGATGGCCAATCACCATTACAGACTGGCCATTGAAACGCGCCAAGCCACCCACGATTGCCGGGTCGTCGGCAAAGGATCGATCACCATGCAGCTCTTCGAAATCCGTGAAGATGCTGCGCAGGTAGTCCAGTGTATAAGGACGCTGCGGGTGGCGAGCCACCTGGGAGATCTGCGAGGGGGACAGTTTGGCATATAGAGTCTTGGTCAGTTCCAGACTCTTCTTTTGCAGGCGTGCGATTTCTTCGGAGATATCCAGTACGGAGTCATCCTGCACGAAACGCAGCTCTTCTATCTTGTTCTCGAGCTCGGCAATCGGCTGCTCAAAATCGAGAAAGGTCGGCTTCATTATTCACATCATCCGATTAAGCGAATCGGGCAATCATACATGAGTGCAAAAGAATCCGTCACGCCCCTGTCTGACAAAATTCAATCAGCATGAACCGTCGATTTGAGATTTGCCCGTTTTATGCAAAAAAATGAAACCACCCCCTTGCGCTGAAAAAACGGCTGTGCTTTAATTCGCCTCCTCGCTGAGACGCAAACGCAGACAGCGAAAAGGTTTCAGGGCGTTTAGCTCAGTTGGTAGAGCGTCTGCCTTACAAGCAGAATGTCGGCGGTTCGACTCCGTCAACGCCCACCAAGGTTTGGAGTGGTAGTTCAGTTGGTTAGAATACCGGCCTGTCACGCCGGG
>NZ_JACERN010000001.1 GCF_013911085.1 Aquitalea aquatica | reverse complement strand
CGACCCAGATCACGTCATCAAACAGCAGGTCGTGGCAGTTGTCGGGGGTGAGGCGTTTGTGGGCCAGGCCCGGACGGCACACCATCACGCTGCGCAGCTTGCCGCATTCGGAATGAACACCAAATTTAGTCATGATCAAACTCCTTCAATGTGTGGTAAGGGAGTCGGGGAGCGCCTGATGGGCGCTCCTCATTAAACAGTTGTTGTCTTTAGAGGGTGAGCTGACCGGTAAACAGTTCGTAGGTAGCAATGGCACCCAGTACCACGATGATGGCGGCCAGTACGGCTTCAGCGCCCTTGAACGGCTTCTCGCCATGTTCTTTCTTGGCCCACAGGTAGAACAGCAGGCCCGGGGCATACAGCACCATCGACAGGAACAGATACTTCACACCAGCAGCGTAGATCAGCCATACACCGTACACACTGGCGATACCGGCAATACTCAGATCACGACCCTTGCCTTCACCTGCTTGGTAACCTTCGCCACGCTGGGCCACCATGAAGGAGTACACAGAGCACAGCAGGTAAGGAATCAGAATCATCGAGGTCGCCAGCGACAGCAGTGCCAGGTAACCGGCCGAGCTGAACAGGGTGATGACCAGGAACAGTTGGATCAGGCCGTTGGTCAGCCACAGCGAGGCAGCAGGTGAACCATTGGCATTGGTGGTGCCGAAAATACGCGGCATCACGCCATCTTTACCAGCCAGGTAGGGTGCTTCAGCGGCCAGCAGGGTCCAGGCCAGCAGCGCACCACCGACAGAGATCACCAGACCAGCGTTCATGATGTTGGCACCCCAGGGGCCAATCGCCTTTTCCAGCACATAAGCGGTGGACGGGTTCTTCAGTGCAGCCAGTTCCGGTTGGGTCATCACACCCAGTGCCAGTACCGATACGGCAACCAGCAGGGCGATGGTCAGCAGGAAACCCACCACGGTAGCCTTGCCCACATCACTCATCTTCTCGGCACGGCCAGAGAACATCGAGGCCCCTTCGATACCGATGAATACCCACACGGTCACCAGCATGGTGCTCTTCACCTGATCGACGATGGAACCCAGTTTCGGATTGCCCCAGAAGTCCAGATTGAAGGTGTCGATCTTGAAGGCAAACACCACCAGTACGATGAACAAGGCCAGCGGTACCAGTTTGGCAATGGTGGTGATGGTGTTGATGAATGCCGCACCATGTACGCCACGCAATACCAGGAAATGCAGGCCCCACAGCAAGACGGATGCGCAGATGATGGCCGTCGGCGTGTTGCCGTCGCCAAAGGCATGGAACCAGAAACCCAGTGCCGAGAACATCACGACAAAATAGGAAACGTTACCGATCCAGGCCGAAATCCAGTAACCCCAGGCCGAGTTGAAGCCCATGTAGTCACCAAAACCAGCCCGGGCATAACCATATACCCCGCCTTCTACTTCCGGTTTGCGGTTGGCCAGCATCTGGAAGGCAAATGCCAGCGTCAGCATACCCAGAAAGGTGATGGCCCAACCAATGATGATGGCGCCTGCTCCTGCGCCTGCCGCCATGTTCTGCGGTAGCGAGAAGATGCCGCCGCCAATCATGGACCCCACTACCAGTGCGGTGAGTGCACCCAGTTTCAGTTTGGGTGCTCCGCCACCTTGTGCTTCAGTTTCAGTGGACATTTTCGTTCTCCGTGAAATACATTTACCTGAAAACTATCTGTATATTATTAATTTCTTATTCGTTGATGTAATGATAGTGGCGAGGCCGATCTGATTCCAGAAACGTCAAACACATGTTTGATCAAGATCAAATGGGCAGAGCAGGCAACTTCTGATTGACACTAGGGATAACGAGGGCTTTATAGGAGGAAGCAGGAGGATATCCCAATAGAATTTTTAAATTCAAAATGGGCAATCATTCATAAAGACAAAGTTAAATTGTTTTTACAAACTGTCGCAGACAAAAAAAATGGATACGGCCCACCACCGTATCCACCAACACACACATCAAGAGGAAATCTAGACACCAATCACAATCACACCAGCTTAGTCATTTGGGCCGGCGTTTTTTACTTTCCGCGTAATCACTACGATCACACCCACCACCACCACGGTGGCAAAGACAATGGTCGCCAATCCCAATACGCCGACATCGTCGGATAGAAGTTGTCCCAGCAGTTCCATCTTCCACTCCTCTAGCTGGCGGTATGCCGCCTTGATTGATTAGTCGATAGTCATAATAGCCATACTCAAAATAGGGATGTTGACGCAGGTCAAAAATACGCCTGCCGGGCAAATTGCTGGCGGTAACTGTGGCAAAGCAGATGATGACAGGCAGAATGCTGCCATCAGCACAGATCGGAATTGCAAATGAAAAACCCCTGCATGCAGGGGCTTTGTGTCTTGGTACAGCCTGGGCCGATTACTTGCTGCCACCCATGTCCTTGGACAAGAAGAAGGCATCGGAGAAGAACTCGTCTTCAGGCAGCTTGCGCTCCTGAATAAAGCTGCGATGGGCAGACTCCACCATGACCGGCGCGCCGCAGGCATACACCTGATAGCCCGACAGATCATCAAAGTCGTCCAGCACCGCTTGGTGTACAAAGCCGGTACGGCCCTGCCAGGCATCTTCCGGCAAGGCTTCGGACAACACCGGAATCACCGTGATATTGGCATGCTGGGCCTGCCAGCTGGCAGCCAGTTCGGCCATGTATAGATCCGCCTTGGTGCGTGCGCCCCAGTACAGCACCATCTGCCGCTGAATGCCGTGATGAATGGCATGCTCGATAATGCCCTTGACCGGGGCAAAGCCGGTACCACTGGCCACCAGAATAATCGGCTTGTCCGACTCTTCGCGCAGGAAGAAAGAACCCAGCGGGCCCTTGAAACGCATGATTTCACGCTCTTTCATCTGGCTGAAGACGTATTCCGAGAAGCTGCCACCCGGCTGATGGCGGATGTGCAATTCCAGGAAGGCATCGTCATGCGGTGCATTGGCAATGGAGAAACTGCGTTTCTTGCCGTCCTTCATCAGAATATCGATGTACTGGCCGGCGCGGAACTGCAGACGCTCCGATACCGGCAGCTTCAGCTTGAGCACGGCCACATCATGCATTTTCACCATGCTTTCCACGCGGCACGGCAAGGTCTTGATCTGGATATCACCGGCACCGGCCACTTCACGGGCTTCGATGGTGATATCGCCTTGCGGACGGGCACAGCAGAACAGGGCCATACCCTGCACGCGTTCGCTTTCCGGCAGGGCTTTCTCCTGGTAGCCATCCTGGCTCACGTCGCCTTCCAGCACTTTGCCCTTGCAGGCGCCACAGGCACCATCGCGGCAGCCATAAGGCAGGCCGACATTCTGGCGCAAAGCCGCTTCCAGAATGGTTTCATGCGCTTCAACACTGAACGTATGCCCACTCGGGAGCACTTTGACCTGGGAACTCATTGGGTACCTTTATTCCAAATCTGGGTAATATGCTGCCTATGCGTACTTTATTGATTGCAGGTCTGGGCGATGTCGCCCGGCGCGCTCTGCCCGAGCTGGTCCGGCACTGGCGCGTTTTCGCCATTGCCCACCATCCGGCGGCAGCAAAGGCAGCACGCCAGGGCGGCGCCCTCCCCATCATGGCCAATCTGGACTGCCAGGAAAGCCTGCGCCGCATTGCGGGACTGGCCGATGACGTCTGGATTACCGCCCCGCCTCCCGCCAGCGGCCTGCGCGACAATCGCACGCGCAAGTTGTTGTACGCACTGGCAAAAGCCGACAGGATACCACAGCGTATTAGCTATATCAGCACTACTGGCGTGTATGGAAATGGGGATGGAGCCTGGCTGGACGAGTGCTCAGCGCTACACGCGCAGACCGAGCGCGCCCGACGTCGGGTCGATGCCGAAACCGCATTGCGCGACTTTGCCGGTCGCCATGGCTGTCAGCTGAATATCTTGCGCGCACCGGGCATTTACGCGCTGGAACGCCTGCCGCTAACCCGCTTATTACAAGGCACGCCGCTGATCCTGCCCGCAGAAGACAGTTACAGCAACCATATCCATGCCGATGATCTGGCGCGCTTGTGCATTGCCAGCCTGCAACAGCAACGGGGCGGCATCCGGGTATTCAATGCCTGCGATGACGAACCGCTGACCATCACCGACTGGTATGTCATGCTGGCCGAGGCACTGGCACTGCCCATACCGCCACAACTGAGCCGTGCCGAAGTCCGGCAGCAGGTCAGCCCTGCCTTGTGGTCGTATATGGCGGAATCGCGGCGCATCCGCAATGTGCGCCTGGCGGAGCTGGGTGTCGCACTACGCTACCCCACTGCGCGGGAATTTGTCGCGCAACTGGCGGCAAATCCAGCCTGGCAAGCCGTGGCACTCGCTAAGGCAGGCAAGATTCGGTAACATGCGCGTCTTCCCGCAATTATCTGTTTGAATCACATGGAAAATCCGGCATTCGGGCGCGCCATCAGAAGCTTTGTGCTGCGTCAGGGACATCTCTCGGCAGGCCAGCAACGCGCCATGGACGAAGGCATGCCCAAATGGGGCATCGACTATCAGGCTGAAGCCATCGATCTGCAGCAGGCTTTTGGCCGCCAGGCACCCAAGATTCTGGAAATCGGCTTTGGCATGGGTGGGGCAACGGCGGAAATAGCTGCGGCCAACCCCGAGCGCGACTATCTGGGCGTGGAAGTGCACTCGCCGGGCGTGGGCAATCTGTGCAAGCTGATTGCCGAGAAAGAGCTGAGCAATCTGCGCATCATCCGTCATGACGCAGTAGAAGTGCTGGACCACATGCTGGCCGACGGCTGCCTGGATGGAGTCCATATTTTCTTCCCCGATCCCTGGCACAAAAAACGCCACAACAAGCGCCGGCTGATCCAGGCGCCGCTGGTGGAAAAACTGGTGAAAAAGCTGAAGCCGGGTGGCTATCTGCACGCTGCCACCGACTGGGAAGACTACGCCATCCAGATCATGGAAGTGTTCAGCGCCAATGGCGATCTGGCCAATACCGCTGACGGCTATGCGCCGCGTCCGGACTATCGTCCGCTCACCAAGTTCGAAGCCCGCGGCATCAAGCTGGGGCACGGCGTGTGGGACATCATCTTCCGCCGTAAATAAACCATGGCGGGCATCAGCCGCTGGCTGCTGCCCGTTTCAGCAGGTTCTCGATATCCTCCCGCAGTTCATGCGGCTCCACCGCCGACTCGTAGCGCTTCACCACCCTGCCCTGCCCATCCACCAGAAACTTGGTGAAATTCCACTTCACCGGGTGCGGGTGCGGCGTATCGGCCTGGGTCAGCCAACGCCACAACGGGTCGGCCTGCGCACCGTTGACCTCGACCTTGGCCAATACCGGAAAGCCAACGGCAAAACGGCTGCTGCAAAAGCTGGCAATATCCTGATCGCTACCTGGCTCCTGCCCACCAAACTGGTTGCAGGGAAAGGCCAGCACGCTCAGCCCTGCGGCAGACAGCTGTTCATGCAGCTCCTGCAGCCCGGCATATTGCCGGGTATAGCCACATTCGCTGGCGGTGTTCACCAGCAAAACCACTCGACCTTGCAGACTGGACAGGGGTAATGGGCTACCCGAGGTGGTCAGGGCCGAGAATGCGTAAAGCGTGGTCATGGCTATCTCCCTTCCGTATAATCCTGGCTTATCCGAGAAACGTACTCAGGTATTGCACATGCTGTTTTCACCCAGCCGCCAGGATGCACGCGGCTTCTTCTTCGACACCTGGAAAAAGCACCAGAATGGTGTGGTATTGACCGATCTGGAAAAGATAGTGCTTTCCATTCTTATAGACCACCCTGAGTACCACTCCATCCTGAATCATCCGGAAAAATATCTGGAACAGGAATGGACCCCAGAAATGGGCGAGACCAACCCCTTCCTGCATCTGGGCCTGCACGTGGCCATCGAGGAGCAACGCTCGATTGACCAGCCCTTCGGCATCCGCTCACTGTATGCGCAGCTTGCCTTGCGCCACGGTGACGAGCACCGCGCCCAGCACGAGATGATGGAATGCCTGGGGGAAATGATCTGGCATGCACAGCGCTATGGTGGCGGCCCGGATGTGAACCGCTATATTTCCTGCGTGCGCGGCAAACTGGGCATGGGCGAGGAAGAACGCCCGCGTATCAATCCCAACGACATTCCGGACTGAACGGTCCGTCCCGGCACTCCCCGGTGCTAGCCGCTTTTGCTGGCACCGCAGCCCGCTGTAGACAAAAAAAGCGCCGTGGAAGACAGAGCAACCACGGCGGATCAAGCGGGGCAGCCTGAACCCGTTTCGGGCTCAGACAATTTAATACTATGCCTTAATTCAATCATTAACAACGCTTCAGAACATGCCAATAGAATAGTCGGCAAAAACAGGTATTGCCAATCAAATATTCGTTTCTTATTAAACAATATTTAACAAAAAACCAGGTTTATCATCACTGGCTCTGGTATCAAACCAGTCGGTTTTCTGCCCAGCCTGCCACATAGGCGGCAATATTGTCGGCCAGCTGCTGCGCCAACCGCTGCATGGCCTGCTGGCTGGCCCAGCCGATATGCGGCGTCACAATCAGATGCGGCAGGCGGGCCTTGAGCAGCGGATTGCCAGCCGTCGGCGGCTCGGTACTCAGCACATCAAAACCGGCACCACCCAGCTGACCGTACTTCAAGGCAGCAACCAGCGCCTCTTCATCTACCAGTCCACCGCGTGCGGTATTGATCAGGATGGCCCCCGGCTTCATGGCCATCAACTCGTCCTGGGCAATCATGTTGCGGGTGTCATCATTGAGCGGACAGTGCAGGGACAGCACATCCGACGTTGCCAGCAAGTCGGCAAAGCTGACATAGCCTTCACGCACCACACTCGCCCCTTTGCGCTCACCAAACTGCACCTGCATGCCAAAGGCACGGGCGCGTTCAGCCAAGGCCTGGCCAATACCACCGGAGCCGAAAATCCCCAGCGTAGCCCCTTTCAGATCGCGGATAGGCGCACCAAAATGGCAGAATTGCTGCGCTTGCTCCCATACCCCGGCAGCCACATCACGCTGATAGGCTGGCAGGTTTTTCACCAGAGCAAGCATCAAGGTAAAGGCATGCTCGGCCACGGTTTCATCGCCATAGTGGCGAATGTTGGCCACGGCGATACCGCGCTCACGACAGCATGCAAGGTCGACATGGTTGTAGCCGGTCGCGGCAATGGCCAGCATTTTCACGCCTGGCAGTTGCTGCAGGGTTTCCCGCGTGAAAGCCACCTTGTTGGTAATCACGATGTCAGCATCTGCCACATTCCGGATAATCTGCTCCGGGGTGGTAGAGGCAATTTCGCGGTAGGCATGCTCAAACGGAAAAACGGGAACCGGGACAGGCAGGCTGTCCCGGTCGAGGAATACGATGGAAGGTTGGTTCATCGGTCTGGCGTCAGCTCTCGTAGGAAATCATGGCGCGGTAGGCATGCCAGCTGGCCAGCCCGAGTACGGGCATGATGACGATGAGGCCAATAAAGTAAGTGGCAAAACCCACGGCAGTAAGAGCCACAATCATAACGGCCCATACGGTCATCGTCAGCAGATTCTTGTACACCGCCTGCACGCTGTTGATCATGGCAGTGACTGTGTCCACATCCTTGTCCAGCATCATGGGAATGGCCACCACACTGAGAGAAAACACCGCCGCAGCAAACAGGAAACCGACACCAAAGTAAGCCAGCAGGAAGGTCATGTTTTCCGGAAGCAGTGCATTGACCAGCAAACTATCGAGCGACGGCAGGACTGCAGTGTCAAAGAACAGCGCAAACAACAGCAGGGACATACGGAACCAACCGAATACCAGCACAGCCAGCAGCGCGGCAAACAGGGTGAAACCCGGCAGATTAGCTTTCCAGGCTGTCATGCTATGCCACAGGCTAACGCGCTGCGGCGGGTGGACTCCCTCATGCTGGCGGGCCAGATCATACAAACCGATGGCGAGAAAAGGCCCTCCAAGCAAGAACAGGGTACTGAGTGTCAGCACAAACTGTGGCGCGCTGTCGAAATAGCTGATCAGCAGATAGCCCATCAGTACAAAAGCCGCGCCGTAAAACATGGCATCGGCCGGGGCTTTGCGCAGGTCTGTCAAGCCCTGCCTGAGCCAAAGCAGTGTTTGGGTAATGGATACATGGTGAACAACCGGGTGCTCCCGGGACGTGCCGTGGGTAATGTCCATGACGAATCCCCTTCTGGTGGTGGGTGGGTAAACCAGACAGTTAATTTCTTTATAAGCCATTGATTGTAAAATACAAATACATTATGACGATCCAGCAGCCATACAAGCAGGTGAATGGTACAATTTCGCCCTGCTTGAACCAGATACAAGGACTACGAGAAGATGAGCGCATTGATCATTGAAGATCTGACCGTCGGCGAAGGTGCCGAAGCCGTCGCCGGTGAAGAAGTCACCGTGCACTACACCGGCTGGCTGACCAATGGCAGCAAGTTCGACTCCAGCAAGGATCGTTTTCAGCCCTTCAGCTTTCCGCTGGGTGCCGGCCATGTCATCAAGGGTTGGGATCAGGGCGTTGTCGGCATGAAGGTAGGTGGCAAGCGCAAGCTGACCATTCCACCGGAACTGGGCTACGGTGCTCGCGGTGCTGGCGGGGTAATTCCGCCGAATGCCACCCTGGTATTCGAAGTGGAATTGCTGCAGGTGGGTTGATTCCGGCCCGAAAAAAAGCCACCGTCAGGTGGCTTTTTTCATGCTCGGCAAGCTATTTTTTCAGTTCGGAAGCAGCACAGCACTTTTTGCGGCGGCACAGATAAACAATGAGCAGCACCGTCAGCAGCACACCGACTGCCGAGAGGATGCCCACTTGGCCGCGATGCACCATGTGCATCAACCATTCGCGCTGGGTGGCACCGTAGTGGCCCAGATACACCCATACCGGCACCGAAATCAGTGCGGCAAAGCCATCCATCAGCAGAAAACGCCAATACGGCACACGCCGGGTCATGCCGGCCGTAATGAAAATGGGCGAACGCAGGCCGGGCAGAAAGCGGGCAACAAACAACACCCAGGTGCCGTACTTTTCAAACTTTTCCTGTACAGCCTCGAAACGCTCCTGCGTCAGGATGCGCGCAATCGGCCGGAAGCGCTGAACCTTGTGCCCATAAAAACGGCCGGCTGCAAACATGATGCCATCGCCCGCCAGCACACCGGCCATTCCGACCAGAAACATTACATCCACATCGGCATAACCCAGGCCGGAAATGATGCCACCGGCGACCAGAGTGATGTCCTCCGGAATCGGAATACCAAACCCACACACCAGCAATACGGTAAAGACAGCTACATAACCGTAACCGGTAAAGAAATCGAGAAGTATCTGCAGTATGTCCATAGTGCTCCGCCGACCGGCGCGGTCTTGTCCTGACACAAGATTTGGCCGCGGGCTGATTGTCCGAGTGCATGATCGGGCGCTTATAATAGCACACCTCGACCTTATCCTTTCTTGACATGACACGCCCTATACGGGTGGAAATCAATCATTCCGCCCTGCGCCATAATTATTTACAATCCCGCAAGCAAACCTCAGGCCGCCGTGCCCTGGCCGTGATCAAGGCTGATGCCTATGGCCATGGCAGCCTGGGCTGTGCACAGGCTCTGGCCGACATGGCCGATGGCTTTGCCTTGCTCAACATCGAAGATGCCATCGCTCTGCGCCAGGCGGGTATCCAACAAGACATCGTCCTGCTGGAAGGCCCTTTCGACCGTGCCGAAGTCGAAGCCATGGCCACATATCGCATTGGCGGCGCCATTCACTCCCCTCACCAGATTGCCTGGTTGCGCGAAGGTTCCCTGCCAGGGCCTGTTGAGGTCTGGCTCAAGGTAAACAGCGGCATGAACCGGCTAGGCTTTCGCCCGGAGCAAGTCGCCGCCACGCTGGCCAGTCTGCAGTCCCTGCCCCAGGTCCACACCAGCACCATCATGACCCACTTTGCCAGCGCAGATGATGCCCGTGGCGTAGCCGCGCAATGGCAGGCCTTTGCCCCAGTAGCAGCAGCCAGTGGCCTGGCGGTCAGCGCTGCCAATTCGGCAGCGGTATTCCGCCATCCGCAAACCCATGGCGATGTGGTACGGCCGGGCATCACGCTGTATGGCTGCTCGCCCTTTGCCGAATACCACGGTACCGCGCTGGGCCTGCAAACCACCATGACACTGAGTGCCGACATCATCACCATCCAGCAACTGCAAGCCGGCGATACCGTGGGCTACGGGCTGAACTTCCGCGCGGAGCACGCCATGCGCATCGGCATCGTCGCCTGTGGTTATGCGGACGGCTATCCGCGCATTGCCGCCAATGGCACACCGGTGATGGTGGCCGACCAGCGCAGCGCCACCGTGGGGCGAGTATCCATGGACATGCTGGCCATCGATCTCAGCCACCACCCCGCTGCCGATATCGGTAGCCGGGTGGAGCTGTGGGGGCCGAATGTGGCGATTGAAGAAGTGGCTGCCGCAGCCGGCACCATCGGCTATGAGTTGATGTGTGCCATTGCCCCTCGGGTGCCACGCCAGTTGATCTGAACTACCCGAACTGATCGCTTGTGCCAATAAAAAAAGCCGCTGCATCGGGCAGCGGCTTTTTCTTGCACTCGGACGGAATCAGGCCACGCGCTCGATGGTGGCGGCAATTTCTCTTGCCCACTTTTCCGACAAGCTACGGTCGCTGGCTTCCACCATGACCCGCACCACCGGCTCGGTGCCGGAGGGACGCAATACCACGCGCCCCACACCGACCAGCGCGGCTTCGGCAGCGGCCAGCGCTTCGGCAGAAGCGGCTTTCCAGTCGCAGCCATTGTGGCGGACATTGATCATGGTTTGCGGGAATGGCGTCCAGTCGTTACAGGCTTCTTCCATGCTGATGCCCAGTTCGGCCAGGCTGGCCAGCACCTGCAGGCTGGAGATGATGCCGTCGCCGGTAGTGTGCTTGTCCAGACACAGGATGTGGCCAGAGGCCTCGCCGCCCACCTGCCAGCCATTGGCATGCAGCATTTCCAGCACGTAGCGGTCACCCACCTTGGCACGGCCAAAAGCCACGCCCAGCTTGTTGAGCGCCAGTTCCATCGCCATATTGGTCATCACGGTGCCGACCACGCCACCCTTCAGCTCGCCGCGCGCGGCACGGGCCTTGGCGATGATGTAGATCAGCTGGTCACCGTCATACACCTTACCGTTGCGAT
This sequence comes from Aquitalea aquatica, assembly GCF_013911085.1. GTDB lineage: Bacteria > Pseudomonadota > Gammaproteobacteria > Burkholderiales > Chromobacteriaceae > Aquitalea > Aquitalea aquatica. The sequence goes on along the minus strand of NZ_JACERN010000001.1, from coordinate 167,351 downwards.
CCACCATGATCAACCGGTCGCCGTCGCCATCCAGTGAAATGCCGAAATCGGCATGGTGTTCCAGTACGGCGACTTGCAGGGTCTTGGGATAGGTCGCGCCCACCTTGTCATTGATGTTGTAACCATCCGGCTCGCCGCCGATGACCACCACTTCAGCACCCAGTTCGTGAAACACCTTGGGCGCGATATGGTAGGTGGCGCCATTGGCACAATCCACCACCAGCTTGAGCTGCTTGAGGTCGCGCTCGCCGGGGAAAGTGCTCTTGCAGAATTCGATATAACGCTCGGCCGCTCCGGAAATGCGGCGGGCACGCCCCAGTTCCAGCGAGCTGTTGGTGGTCATCGGCTGTTCCAGCATGGCCTCGATTTCCAGCTCCAGCGTGTCGTCCAGCTTTTTGCCACCTTCGGCAAAGAATTTGATGCCGTTATCCTGATACGGGTTGTGCGAGGCCGAAATCACCACTCCGGCTTCCAGGCGCAGCGCACGCGTCAGATAGGCGATGCCGGGTGTCGGCAAAGGTCCGGTCAGCAGGACATTGACGCCTGCCGCGGTAAAGCCTGCCTGCAATGCGGCTTCCAGCATATAGCCGGAAATCCGGGTGTCCTTGCCGATCAACACCGTGGGGCGATGCGCCTTGTCATGGTCCACCAGCACCCGACCAGCAGCGTGGCCCAGCTTGAGAACAAAATCCGGCGTAATGGGGAACTGCCCTACTTCGCCACGCACACCATCCGTTCCAAAATATTTGCGACTCATCTCATCATCCTAATCACGTTGCCGCCGCCTGGCTGACAACGCATAACTGCAAAATGGCCCCTGCGGGAGTAATGCATTGTACCTGTCCGCCAAGCTAGTTGGCATCTGTCGCACGGCAGAACAGCGCCGGACGACTGGCAGGCATCAGTCGGCATAGGCCTGCATCGCACGCCAAACCTGCAAGGCCTGATGGCTGGCTTTGACATCATGTACCCGCACTATCCTGGCTCCCTGCTGCAAGGACAACAGCGCCACCGCCAGACTGGCTCCCAGCCGCTCGGCGGGAACGGCCTCGCCGGTAATGGCCCCCAGCATGGATTTGCGCGACAGGCCAACCAGTACCGGAAGACGGCTGATGGCTTCGATGCGACGCAGGCCCGCCAGCAGCTGCAAATTGTGCTCCAGCGTTTTGCCAAAGCCGAAGCCGGGATCGATCAGCAGGCGGGCATCGGCAATGCCGGCAGCGCGGCATAGCTCAACCCGGCGCAACAGGTAATGGCCCACTTCATCCACCACATCGCCGTAGTGTGGAGCCTGCTGCATGGTGTCGGGGTTGCCTTGTTTGTGCATCAGGCACAGCGCTACATTCGATGCAGTGACTGCCTCCACTGCGCCCTCATCTTCCAGCGCGGAAACATCATTGATCAGATCCACCGCCCCCAGTTGCAAGGCGGCGCGCATCACGGCGGTACGGCGGGTATCCAGCGACAGGGGAGCGCCTATCTCCTTGAGCTTCTCCAGTACCGGCATGACCCGGTCCAGCTCTTGCTGCACACTGACTTCCGGCGCACCGGGACGGGTGGATTCGCCACCGATGTCCAGAATGGCCGCACCGTCTGCCAGCATGCTTTCGGCACGTTGCAGCGCACTATCCAGGGTATTGAAGCGACCACCATCGGAAAACGAATCCGGCGTGACATTGAGGATGCCCATGATCATGGGCTGGGTCAGATCGAGCTGAAAACGCCCGCATTCAAGCAATTGCATGGAAAATATCTGCCTGATAAATGCAAAACAGGGCGACAGCCTAAGCTGCCGCCCTGCAAAAACCGGTGATCAGAGTTCCTGAGCCGGCGTCGATGTCGCTGCTGCCGGGCTGGCTTCAGCCGGCTTGTCTTCCGGCTTGGCCGGGAAACCGCTGCCCGGTTTGGGCGGACGCGGCGGCTTGCCATCCATGATGTCGTTGATCTGCTCGGCATCGATGGTTTCCCACTCCAGCAAGGCGGCGGTCATGGCTTCCACCTTGTCGCGATTGTCTTCCAGCAGACGGCGGGCCAGCCCGTACTGCTCGTCGATAATGCGGCGGATTTCCATATCCACTTGCTGCATGGTGGCTTCGGACAGGTTCTTGTGCGTGGTGATGGAACGACCAAGGAACACTTCTCCTTCGTTGTCGCCATACACCATCGGACCGAGCTTGTCGGACATGCCGTAGCGGGTCACCATGTCGCGCGCCATTTGCGTGGCACGTTCGAAGTCGTTGGAAGCACCGGTGGTCATCTGATTCATGAACAGCTCTTCGGCAATACGACCGCCGAACAGAATGGCCAATCGGTCCATCAGGTAGCCGCGATCATAGGCAAAGCGGTCCTGCTCCGGCAACTGCATGGTCACACCCAGCGCACGGCCGCGCGGAATGATGGTGACCTTGTGTACCGGATCAGACTTGGGCAACAGCTTGGCGACAACGGCATGACCGGATTCGTGATAAGCCGTATTGCGCTTTTCTTCCTCCGACATCACCATGCTGCGGCGCTCGGCACCCATCATGATCTTGTCCTTGGCCGACTCGAAATCCACCATGTCCACCAGGCGCTTGGCTCGACGGGCAGCAAACAGCGCAGCCTCGTTTACCAGGTTGGCCAGATCAGCACCGGAGAAACCCGGCGTGCCACGTGCGATGACTGAAGGTTCCACATCGGCAGCAATCGGCACCTTGCGCATGTGCACGGACAGGATCTGTTCGCGACCACGGATATCCGGCAGCGGCACCACCACCTGGCGGTCGAAACGGCCCGGACGCTGCAGGGCTGGGTCGAGTACGTCAGGACGGTTGGTCGCAGCGATCACGATGACGGTGGTGTTGGTTTCGAAACCATCCATCTCGACCAGCAGCTGGTTCAGCGTCTGTTCGCGTTCGTCATTGCCACCGCCCAGACCAGCACCACGCTGGCGGCCAACAGCATCGATTTCATCAATGAAGATGATGCACGGCGAGTTCTTTTTCGCCTGCTCGAACATGTCGCGGACACGGGCTGCACCCACGCCGACAAACATTTCCACAAAGTCCGAACCAGAGATGCTGAAGAACGGCACCTTGGCTTCGCCGGCAATCGCCTTGGCCAACAGCGTTTTACCGGTACCCGGCGAGCCACACAGCAGGATGCCGCGCGGAATGCGGCCACCCAGGCTCTGATAGCGGGACGGATCACGCAGGTAATCGACGATTTCCTTTACTTCTTCCTTGGCTTCATCGCAGCCAGCCACATCCGCAAAGGTCACGGTATTGGTGTCCTGATCCAGCATGCGCGCCTTGCTCTTGCCGAAGGAGAAAGCACCGCCCTTACCGCCGCCCTGCATCTGGCGCATGAAGAAAACCCACACGCCAATCAGCAACAGCATCGGGAACCAGCTGATGAAGATGCTCATCAGCATGGACGGTTCTTCTTCCGGCTTGGCGGAGAAGCGTACATTGTTCTTGATCAGGTCCTCGACCAGTTGCGGGTCGTACGGAGCGTAGGTGGCAAATGCCGAACCGTCAGTCCGCTTGCCCTTCAGCCACTGGCCACGCAGGGGATGGCCCTCAATGCTCAGGGATTGCACCTTGCCGGATTCGACATCGCTGATGAATTGCGAGTACTCGATCTGGTTCTGGGCGTCCTGGCGTTTGTTGAACTGATTGAATACTGTCATCAGTACCAAACCGATGATGACCCAGATGGCTATATTTTTGCCGATATTGTTCACGAGTAGCGGACTCCTCTGTGCCCTGACTTTGCGGTTGCGTATTTCATTGGTATGGATTGTAAACCCCGGGGGGTTGTATGTCAGCGTCGGCCCTTGCCCAGCAAGTAAATTTCGCTGGAACGATCGCGCGAGGCTTTGGGTTTGCGGGTGACCACCTCTTCGAACAGCTCGCGCATGGCCTGGAGGTAGGACTGGAAATCACTGCCCTGGAACACTTTGACGAGAAAACTGCCGCCGGGTTTCAGGTGATCGCGCGCAAATTCCAGTGCCAGCTCACACAGGAGAAAACTTCTGGCCTGATCCATCGCGCTCATTCCTGAGATATTGGGTGCCATATCGGAAATTACAAGGTCCAGCGCACGACCATCCAGCAGGTCGACAAACTGCTGCAGAATTTCTTCTTCACGAAAATCGCCCTGGATGAATTCCACATCGGCAATCGGATTCATCGGCAAGATATCCAATGCAAACACCTTGCCCTGCTCGCCGACGATACGGGCAGCCACTTGCGACCAGCTGCCTGGCGCGCTCCCCAGGTCGGCCAGCACGGTACCTGGGCGTATCAGTTTGTCTTTTTCGTTGATTTCCAGCAGCTTGTACGCTGCTCTTGCCCGGTAGCCGTCTTTCTTGGCCATCTGTACATACTGGTCGTTAACATGCTCACGCAGCCAGGTATTGCTGCTGGTACTTCTTGCCATGGGTAGCTTTCTGCCAATCTTGTCCAGCATAGCCGGTGGGCTATCCTGTTGTTTTTCAGTCTGTTTGTGGCCAGAGTTTGGGCAACGGGCCAAACTCTAGTAGAATCCGGTTTTGCTTTGAAACCAAGCCTGTCCAATGAAAATCGAACTGCAACCTTTCCAGCGCCAACACCTCAAGGGTCTGGCCCAGACACTCAACCCGGTCGTGATGATCGGCAATAATGGTCTGAGCGACTCCGTACTGCGCGAAATCGCCATCAGCCTGGATGCCCACGAGCTGATCAAGATCCGCGTTCAGGGTGATGACCGCGCTGCCCGCATCGCTCTGTACGAGCAGATTTGCGATGAACTCGGCGCTGCGCCGGTACAGCATATCGGCAAACTGCTGGTGCTGTGGCGTCCCAGCGACAAGCAGCGCATCGTGCTGCCGAAAAACAAAAAGGCACTGAAGCTGGCGTCGCAATCCTGAGTCAGCTCTTGGCCGGTATAGCAAAAGCGGTGGGACTCCACCGCTTTTATTTTGTCCCGGCCATGCTTGTGGTCAGATACGCTTAGTCACGACGCAGGATATAGGCTAGGCCCATCAGGCTTTGCACCAGATAGATCAGGCTGGAAATGGCGTGCCAGGTGGCAAAGCCACCGCCAAACAGCCCTTCCGCCGCATGGTTCATCTGCAACTTCAGCTCGGCGATGATGGGAGTGACGGCAAAGTGGTTGATGACAGTACACAGCAGCATGCCGACAATCAGCCAGAAGCTGCTTTCTTTCATGCCGCGCACGCCATTGCGCCAGACATTGTCCACCAGCAGAAATACTCCGCACACCAGACCAACCCAGGCAATACCGGCAAACAGCTTGCCAGCCACCATGCCTGCGGTCACCGTATCCAGCATCTTGAACAATACCGGCGTGACAATCAGGCCTATAACCCACAGCCCGCCTATCCAGAAGGTTCTGGTAATCGCTCGCAATCCATCCATGCGCGCTCTCCCTGAAACACAGCAAAAACGCGCGATAGCCGCGCGTTTGATCTGACAGTTTTAGATGTACTTGACGTCTAGCACTTCGTATTCGCGGATGCCACCCGGTGCCACCACTTCAGCAACATCGCCGGCTTCCTTGCCGATCAGCGCACGGGCAATCGGCGAATTGACCGATACCTTGCAGACCTTGATGTCGGCTTCATCGTCGCCCACGATCTGGTAAGTAACCTTGTCTTCGGTTTCCAGATCCATCAGTTCGACAGTGGCACCAAACACCACGCGACCATCCGCATCCAGCTCGGCCGGATTGATGATGATTGCATTGGAAATCTTGCCTTCGAGATCGGCAATACGGCCTTCGACGAAGCCTTGGCGTTCCTTGGCGGCGTCGTATTCGGCGTTTTCCGACAGGTCGCCATGCGAGCGCGCCTCGGCAATCGCTTCAATAACCGCCGGACGTTCCACGCTCTTCAGGCGTTGCAGTTCTTCCTTGAGAAGCTCGGCGCCACGCAGAGTCAACGGGACTTTGTTCATTCGGGTGTTCTCCTGAGGCGGTACCCCGCCGTCATCAAAAACACAAGCCGCCGTACGAGACGGCGGCTTGGGTGTTGCGGGTTCAATAGCTAGATTGTAACGGCAAATCGCTTGCGGTTCAAAGCTTCAACGCAGAACTTGTCCCTTAGCTTCCAGCTGGCAACAGGATTAGTGCTTGATGGAGGCGTGCAGTTCCTGAACGCTGTAAACATCAAACTCTTCCACATGCGCCATACCCACACACACGGCCTTGGCACCAGCCAGGGTAGTGTATTGCGGAATACGGGCCTGCAGCGCACTACGACGGATGGAGTGGCTGTCCTGAATGGCCTGGCGCTTTTCATCCACGGTATTGACCAGCACGTCGATTTCGCCGTTCTTGATCATGTCGACGATATGCGGACGGCCTTCGTTCACCTTGTTGACCACCTGCACCATGATGCCGGCTTCGGCCAGGGTCTTGGCCGTGCCACGGGTGGCACATACACCAAAGCCCAGACGTTGCAGTTCACGTGCTACATCAACCGCGCCATTCTTGTCGGACTGGCGTACCGACAGGAATACCTTGCCAGTGCGCGGCAGCTTGTCGCCGGCAGCCAGCTGGCTCTTGACGAAGGCTTCGGCAAAGCTCTTGCCTACGCCCATCACTTCGCCGGTGGACTTCATTTCCGGCCCCAGGATGGTGTCGACGCCAGGGAACTTGATGAAGGGGAATACCGCTTCCTTCACCGCGTAGTACGGCGGGATCACTTCTTTGGTGAAGCCTTGCTCGATCAGGCTGATGCCGGCCATGGCACGAGCGGCGATCTTGGCCAGCGATGCGCCGGTGACCTTGGAAACAAACGGCACGGTACGCGAGGCACGCGGGTTCACTTCCAGCACGTAGATGGTGTCACCCTGGATGGCGAACTGTACGTTCATCAGGCCGACCACATTCAGCGCGCGCGCCATGGCTTCGGTCTGGCGACGGATTTCGTCCTGCACGGCCGGGAACAGGCTGTACGGCGGCAGCGAGCAGGCGGAGTCACCAGAGTGCACACCAGCCTGTTCGATATGCTGCATGATGCCGCCGATGACGACATCCTTGCCGTCGGAGATGCAATCCACATCGACTTCGATGGCGTCGTTGAGGAAGTGATCCAGCAGTACTGGGCTGTCGTTGGACACCTTCACCGCTTCGCGCATGTAGCGCTCGAGGTCGGCCGGCTCGTGCACGATTTCCATCGCACGGCCGCCCAGTACGTAAGACGGGCGCACCACCAGCGGATAGCCGATTTCTTCAGCCAGCTTCATGGCATCGGCCGGGGTGCGGGCGGTGCGGTTCGGCGGCTGCTTCAGGCCCAGATCGTGCAGCAGCTTCTGGAAGCGCTCACGGTCTTCGGCAGCGTCGATCATGTCCGGGCTGGTGCCGATGATGGGCACACCATTGGCTTCTAGCGCACGCGCCAGCTTCAGCGGGGTCTGGCCGCCGTACTGTACGATCACGCCGAACGGTTTTTCGATGCGGCAGATTTCCAGCACGTCTTCCAGCGTCAGCGGCTCGAAGTACAGACGGTCGGAAGTGTCGTAGTCGGTGGATACGGTTTCCGGGTTGCAATTGACCATGATGGTCTCGAAACCGGATTCACGCAGCGCCAGTGCGGCATGCACGCAGCAGTAGTCGAATTCGATACCCTGACCGATACGGTTGGGGCCGCCACCCAGTACCATGACCTTCTTGCGGTCGGACGGGTTGGCTTCGCACTCTTCTTCGTAGCTGGAGTACATATAGGCGGTGGAGGTGGCAAACTCGGCCGCGCAGGTATCCACACGCTTGTAGACCGGATGCAGGCCCAGTGCCCAGCGCTTGGCGCGCACTGCAGCCTGGTCGGTATTCAGCAGCTCGCCCAGACGACGGTCGGAGAAGCCCTTGCGCTTCAGGCGACGCAGCTCGTCAAAGCCCAGCTCTTCCACCTTGCGGCCGGCCAGGGCTTTTTCTTCGCCCACGATGTCTTCGATCTGCGCCAGGAACCACGGGTCGATCTTGCTCAGGGCAAACACGTCGTCACGGCTCATGCCCACGCGGAAGGCATCGGCCACGTACAGGATGCGTTCCGGTCCCGGGGTGCTGACTTCGTGACGGATGGTTTCTTCGTTGCTGGTTACCGAGTTGAAGCCGGACAGGCCGGTTTCCAGGCCACGCAGCGCCTTGTGCATGGATTCCTGCAGGGTGCGGCCCATGGCCATCACTTCGCCCACCGATTTCATCTGGGTGGTCAGGCGGTTATCCGCCTGCGGGAATTTTTCGAAGGCGAAACGCGGAATCTTGGTGACCACGTAGTCGATGGACGGTTCGAACGAGGCCGGGGTCGCGCCGCCGGTAATGTCGTTCTTCAGTTCGTCCAGGGTGTAACCCACGGCCAGCTTGGCAGCGACCTTGGCAATCGGGAAACCGGTGGCCTTGGAAGCCAGTGCCGAGGAACGCGATACACGCGGGTTCATCTCGATCACGATCATTTCGCCGTTCACCGGGTTGGTGGCGAACTGCACGTTGGAGCCACCGGTATCCACGCCGATTTCACGGAGTACCGCAATCGATGCATTACGCATGATCTGGTATTCCTTGTCGGTGAGGGTTTGTGCCGGGGCCACGGTGATGGAGTCACCGGTGTGCACGCCCATCGGGTCGAAGTTCTCGATGGAGCAGATGATGATGCAGTTGTCTTTCTTGTCGCGCACCACTTCCATTTCGTACTCTTTCCAGCCGAGTACGGACTGCTCGATCAGCAGTTCATGGGTGGGAGACGCTTCAAAACCGCGCTCGCAGATCGCCAGGAATTCTTCCTTGTTGTAGGCGATACCACCACCGGAGCCGCCCATGGTGAAGGACGGACGGATCAGCGTGGGGTAACCCACCTTGGATTGCGCTTCCAGCGATTCTTCCATGCTGTGGCAGACAAAGGACAGCGGGCAGGACAGGCCGATCTTGGCCATGGCTTCCTTGAAGCGGCCACGGTCTTCTGCCTTGTCGATGGCGTCTTCGGTGGCACCGATCAGCTCGACATTGTACTTTTCCAGCACGCCGTGCTTGGCCAGGTCCAGCGCACAGTTCAGTGCGGTCTGACCGCCCATGGTCGGCAGGATGGCGTCCGGACGTTCCTTGGCAATGATTTTTTCCAGAACAGGCCAGGTAATGGGTTCGATGTAGGTGACATCGGCCATGTTCGGGTCGGTCATGATGGTGGCCGGATTGGAGTTCACCAGAATGACTTTGTAACCTTCTTCACGCAGGGCCTTGCAGGCCTGGGCGCCGGAGTAGTCAAACTCGCAGGCCTGGCCAATCACAATGGGGCCAGCGCCGATGATGAGAATACTCTTGAGGTCGGTACGTTTCGGCATGTTATCGCTCAGTCAATTTCAATTGTTCAGTTCAGGCTGGCTGCCGCCAGTTTGGCCCCGAAGCCCAGAAACAGCGCGCCCACTCCGCCAGACATGGCAGAGGACAGTTTGCGGCGGCGGCGGAAGGCTTCGGCCAGTCTTGCTCCGGACACGATGATGGTGGCCAGATACAGGGCGCTGCAGAACTGCAGCAGCATGCCCAGCGCAAGAAAGGTCAGCACCGGGTGCGGATAGGCCGGGTCGACGAATTGCACGAAGAAAGACACGAAGAACAAGATGGCCTTGGGGTTCATCAGGCTGATGACCAGCGCCTTGACGAAAGGACGGCTGGCGTCCACTTCGCGCTGTGCTTGCGGCGCAGCGTCTTCCGTACGGGAAGTGCTGCGCCAGGCACGCCAGGCGCCACGCAGCATCTGCAGGCCCAGCCAGGTCAGGTAAGCACCACCGGCATACTTGACCACGGCAAACAGGGCCGGATTGGCCTTGAGCACCCCTGCCGCCCCTGTGGCGGCCAGCGTCATCAAGATGGCATCACCGGTAAATACCCCGCAGGCACCCACGAAGCCGCGACGGATGCCGCGCTGTGCCGCCACCGACAGCACATACATGGAGTTGGGGCCTGGCAGCAGCACGATGATGATGGTGCCAATCAGGTAGGTGGTGATATCGGTAATGCCCAGCATGCTTGTTCTCCGTATGCTCCGTTTACTTCGCCTGGCTCATCGCCGTGATGAAGCGGTCAAACAGATAGGCCACATCTTCCGGACCCGGGCTTGCTTCCGGGTGACCCTGGAAGGAGAAGGCCGGACGATCGGTCAGCGCAATGCCCTGTACAGTCTGGTCGAACAGGCTGCGATGGGTCACGCGCACATTGGCCGGCAGGGTGGATTCATCCACCTGGAAGCCGTGGTTCTGGCTGGTGATCATCACGCGGCCGCTGTCCAGATCCTGCACCGGATGGTTGGCACCGTGGTGGCCGAACTTCATCTTGCTGGTCTTGGCACCGGTGGCCAGGCCCAGCAGCTGGTGACCCAGGCAGATGCCGAATACCGGCAGGCGGGTATCAAGGATTTCGCGGATAGCGGTGATGGCATAGTCACACGGCTCCGGATCGCCAGGGCCGTTGGACAGGAACACGCCATCCGGCTGCAGCGCCAGCACGTCCTTGGCCGGCGTTTGCGCCGGAACCACGGTCAGCTTGCAGCCACGCTCGGCCAGCATGCGCAGGATGTTGTGCTTCACACCGAAGTCGTAAGCCACCACGTGGAACGGGGTTTCGGCCTGTTCGCTGTAGCCGCTGCCCAGCTTCCATTCACCCAGCTTCCACTGGTAGGACTCGGTGCAGCTGACCACCTTGGCCAGATCCTGACCGGCCATGGAACCGAAACCGCGTGCCAGTTCCAGTGCGCGGGCTTCGTCCAGATCGGCACCGGCCATGATGCAGCCGGCCTGAGCGCCTTTTTCGCGCAGAATGCGGGTGAGACGACGGGTGTCGATATCGGCAATGGCCACGACATTGTTCTTGGCCAGGTAGTCGGACAGCGAATCTTCCGCACGGAAGTTGCTGTGCAACAACGGCAGATCGCGAATGATCAGACCTGATGCAAAAACGGCGCGTGATTCGGTATCTTCCGAATTCGCGCCGACATTACCGATATGGGGATAAGTCAGGGTGACGATTTGTTTGGTGTAGGAGGGATCGGTGAGGATTTCCTGATACCCGGTCATGGCGGTATTGAATACCACTTCGCCGACCGTATGGCCGGTGGCTCCGATGGCACTGCCCTTGAAGAGGGTACCGTCAGCCAAGACGAGGATCGCTGGTACGGTTGACACTGACTAGCTCCTGTTGCGTTTCGCTTGTATGTTTTTGCGGATTTTTATGTGAATAACGGGACACGACGTTTTGCGCCTGTCCCGTTTGGTTAAACCTTACCATCATACCGCTTTCGGCCAGTTGAAACAAGCCACAAGCACCTGTTTTTGCATCACTTCCTGCTTTACCCTGCCCTATTTCCAATACTTTTACATAAAGAAACAGCCACCCGCAGGTGACCGTTCAGCACAATAAAACGCCCGCTTAGAACAGGCTGTCGTCCAGTTCCAGCACGCTGTCAGCACCATCCACAATAGCCGCTGCCAAGCCGCCAACCTGCGGCAACATATGCTCGGCAAAGAAGCGGGCGGTGATGATTTTGGCCTTGAGGAAATCCTCGTCCACACCATCTTCACCCAGCTGTTCGCGTGCGATCAGCGCGGCGCGGCCCAGCTGCCAGCCACCCAGCACAATGCCCATCAGCTTGAGGAAAGGCACCGAACCGGCGGCCGCCAGCTGCGGCTGCGTGCCAAAGGTGCCCAGAATGAAGGCAACGCAGCGCTCAGCCTCGGCGGCAGCCTGCTGCAGATTGCTCGCCATGCTGGCGTAACCGGCAGCAGCCAATTTCTCAGCGGTGGCACGTGCCTCATCCAGCAGCGCACGGGCAGTAGCACCGCCTTCGCTAAAGGTTTTACGGCCGATGAGATCCAGCGCCTGAATGCCGGTGGTGCCTTCGTAAATGGCGGTGATACGAGCATCGCGGTAATACTGCGCCACGCCGGTTTCTTCGATAAAGCCCATACCGCCATGCACTTGCACGGCCAGGCTGGTCAGTTCGTTGGCCTGCTCGGTATTCCAGCCCTTGACGATGGGAATGAGGAAGTTTACCAGCGCCTGGTTGCGGGCGGCTTCGCTGGCCACCGGATGGCGCGAGGCGCGATCCAGTGCTGCGGCAGTATAGAAAGCCAGTGCGCGCTGGGCTTCGATCTGGCTACGCATGGTCATCAGCATGCGGCGGATGTCGGGGTGCTTGATGATGGCCACACCAGCCGGGTCCGGCGAGCCAACGGCACGGCTTTGCACGCGGTCGCGGGCATATTCCACCGCCTTCTGGTAGGCACGCTCGGATACCGACATGCCCTCCACGCCCACGCCCAGACGGGCGTGGTTCATCATGGTGAACATATAGCCCAGGCCCTTGTTGGCCTCGCCCACCAGATAACCAACCGCACCGCCATTGTCGCCAAAGCTCATCACCGCAGTCGGGCTGCCATGAATGCCCAGCTTGTGCTCCAGCGAGACGCAGCGCACGTCGTTACGCGCACCGAGGCTGCCATCGGCATTGACCAGGAACTTGGGTACGATAAACAGGGAAATGCCCTTCACCCCGGCCGGCGCATCCGGCAGACGGGCCAGCACCAAATGGACGATGTTATCGGCCATGTCGTGCTCACCCCAGGTGATGAAAATCTTCTGGCCGGTGACCAGATAGCTGCCATCGGCCTGCGGTACGGCACGCGAGCGCACCTGGGCCAGATCGGAACCGGCCTGCGGCTCGGTCAGATTCATGGTGCCGGTCCATTCGCCACTGGACATGCGCGGCAGATAGACTGCTTTCAGTTCTTCCGAGGCATGGTGGTGAATGGCCTCTACCGCACCCAGCGTCAGCAGTGGTGCCAGCGAAAAAGCCAGATTGGCAGAACACCACATTTCTTCGGCGGCAATCGCCACCAGGGCCGGCATGCCTTGCCCGCCAAAATCAGCCGGGGCACGCAGGCCCACCCAGCCGGATTCGACATATTGCTGCCAGGCATCCTTGAAGCCCGGCGCGGCGGTCACTTCGCCATCGTTCAGCGTGGCCCCTTTGTCGCCCTGCTTGTTGATGGGCGCCAACACGCCCTCGGCAAACTTGGCGGCTTCTTCCAGAATGGCATCCACCAATTCCACCGAGCAGTCTTCATAACCAGGCAGGCTGCACACCGAGGTCAACTCGGCCAATTCATTCAATACAAAACGGATTTCTTTGACTGGCGCGTTATAGATCATGAATCTCTCCTCATTCTTGCTGCACAACAATCGTCGTAGATATGAAAAAACCGGCTCGCCGTCCACCTGATGCATGAGCATGCCCACCCACCGCGTGCTGCGGCGGGAAAGCTTGCTCCTCCATGAAGCAGACCGGTCGTAGCCGGTTTTTATTTTTTAATTCCGGCGGCTATCTTGCCTGCTCGGATGGGGAGGATTTCCCCTCCCCGCACCACCTTACTTGGACAGCTCAGCCAGCAGTTCCGGCACCACGGTGAACAGGTCACCCACGATGCCGTAATCGGCTACCTGGAAGATCGGCGCTTCTTCGTCCTTGTTGATCGCCACGATCACCTTGGAGTCCTTCATGCCCGCCAGATGCTGGATGGCACCAGAAATACCCACGGCGAAGTACAGCTGCGGCGCAACAACCTTGCCGGTCTGGCCGACCTGGTAGTCGTTCGGCGCGTAGCCCGCGTCAACGGCAGCACGGGAAGCACCCACCGCAGCGCCCAGCTTGTCAGCCAGCGGCTCAATCACCGCCTTGAACTGTTCTTCCGAACCCAGCGCACGGCCACCGGAGACGATGATCTTGGCAGCGCCCAGTTCCGGACGGTCCGACTTGGTCAGCTCCTGGCCAATAAAGCTGGACAGCTGCGGATCAGCAGCTACTGCCACGCTTTCCACGGCAGCGGAGCCACCCTGAGCAGCAGCAGCATCGAAAGCGGTGGTACGCACGGTGATCACCTTGATGGCATCAGCCGATTGCACGGTAGCCAGTACGTTGCCGGCGTAGACCGGGCGCACGAAGGTGTCGGCCGATTCGATGGCGGTGATTTCGGAGATCTGCGCCACATCCAGCAAGGCAGCCACGCGCGGCAGCAGGTTCTTGCCAAAAGAGGTAGCCGGCGCCAGCACATGGCTGTAGCCCTTGGCAACTTCCACCACCAGGGCGGACAGGCTCTCAGCCAGACCGTGCGCGTATTGGGCGGCATCGGCCAGCAGCACCTTGCTCACACCAGCCACGCTCTTGGCGGCATCGGCAGCAGCAGCGGCATTGTGGCCAGCCACCAGTACGTGTACTTCGCCCAGCTTGGCAGCGGCGGTTACGGTATTCAGGGTGCCTGCTTTCAGGCCCTGGTTGTCGTGTTCAGCGATAACGAGAATGGCCATGGCTTACAGCACCTTTGCGTCGTTTTTCAGTTTGGCTACCAGCTCGGCAGCATTGGCTACCTTGATGCCGGCAGAGCGCTTGGCAGGCTCGGCCACTTTCAGCGTTTTCAGACGCGGCGTGACATCGACACCCAGATCGGCCGGGCTGGTCTTTTCCAGCGGCTTTTTCTTGGCGGCCATGATGTTGGGCAGCTTGATGAAGCGCGGTTCGTTCAGACGCAGGTCGGCGGTAACCACGGCTGGCAGACGCAGCTTCAGCGTTTCCAGGCCACCGTCGATTTCACGGATGACATCGACAGTTTCGGCAGCCACATCCACCTTGGAAGCAAACGCGCCCTGAGACCAGCCCAGCAAGGCAGCAGCCATCTGGCCGGTCTGGTTGGCATCATCATCAATGGCCTGTTTGCCGACGATCAGCAGTTGCGGCTGTTCCTTGTCCGCCACGGCCTTGAGCAGCTTGGCCACGGCCAGCGGCTGCAGTTCGGTATCGGTTTCCACCAGGATGGCACGGTCAGCGCCCATGGCCAGAGCGGTGCGCAGGGTTTCCTCGCACTGCTTCACACCCATGGAAACCACAACGATTTCGGTGGCCTTGCCGGCTTCCTTCAGACGTACGGCTTCTTCCACCGCAATTTCGTCAAAGGGGTTCATCGACATCTTGACGTTGGCGACATCGACATCAGACCCGTCAGCCTTCACCCGAACCTTCACGTTGTAATCGACAACGCGTTTAACAGCGACTAGAACTTTCATATTCCTCCAGCGAATAGCTCTCTGGGTTAATCGAACTCGGAAGGGACTTGCTACCGTGGTGTTTCCCGAATTATGCCCCAACGCCATTTCAAACGAGCGTTTGGTTGAATTTTAATGTGTGGCACGTAGCAAAAAAACAACTGATTGCAGATACTACGTCATTTCCGCTTAATTTGCATTTCGTCTGCTGCATGGCACAATGCAGTGCAGCAATTTCAACGTCATAGCTGGAGACACCTACATGACAGTCTACTTTGAAGATATCAAGGTCGGCGATTCTGCCGAATACGCCAAAACCATTACCGAAGCCGATATCCTGATGTTTGCAGCTGTTTCCGGTGATGACAATCCGGTGCACATCAATCAGGAATATGCTGAAACCACACCGTTTGAAACCCGTATTGCCCACGGCATGCTGACCGCCAGCCTGATCTCCACCGTAGTCGGCACCAAGCTGCCAGGCAACGGCACCATCTACCTGTCGCAATCCACCCGATTCAAGGCTCCGGTACGCATCGGCCAGACCGTGACCGCGCGCGCCACCGTGGTGGAAGTCTTCCCGGAAAAGAAACGCGTCAAGCTGGCCACCCAGTGCCTAGTACAAGGCAAGGTGATTCTGGATGGCGAATCACTGGTGATTGCACCGTCGCGTGGCGACTGAAATGGCCCTCTCTTTGCGCATCGTGCCGCTGACTGACGAAACCGGCAAGGTCACCGAGCCGGAATTGCTGGCACGGTGCAGCAGCCTGCATCGCCAGCTGCGCCCTACTCTGCCGGAACACGGCCACAGCTATGCGGCAAAAATGCAACGCGTCTGTTCGTTTGGCGCACGCATGGTGGCGGCACTGGATAGCGATGGCAAGCCGCTGGGCCTGGCTCTGTACCGCGTGTACGAAAACACCTATGAAGACCTGCGGCTGTATATCGATGACCTGGTCAGCGATGAAGCCCACCGCTCACAAGGTATAGGCAGCCAGTTGCTGGACTGGTGTGCCGACGAAGCACGGCGGCTGGGCTGCGGCTTTCAGGTACTGGATTCCGGTACCTGGCGTACCGAAGCACACCGCCTGTATTTCCGCAAAGGCTTCAGCATCACGTCCTTTCATTTCACCAAACCGCTGAACTGAAGGCTTTGCTCTGAGGCAAAAAAGACGGAAGTCACCACACGAAAGGGAGCCTGCGGCTCCCTTTTCCTATCCAGCCATCTGCCGCAGTCCTTGCTGCTGCAAAGCCCAGCGTACCGGCTCGGCCACCAGTTCGTCCTCGTCATCAGCACGTAAAACCAAGGCAGCCACGATAGCCGGATCGTATGGCGCATTGCCCAAGCCAATGGCCAAATTGGACAGCCACTTGGCGTAACCGATGCGGTAGATCGGACTCCCCGCCAGTTTTTCCTTGAACATGGCCTCACTCCAGCTAAACAGTTCCAGCAGGCTGACCTGGTCCAGTCCATGCCGTACGGCAAAATCGGCCTCGACGGTATTGACGGCAAAGCGATTCCACGGGCAAATCAGCTGGCAGTCATCGCAGCCATAGACCCGATTACCGATCAAGGGCCGCAACTCCAGCGGGATGGCTGACTTCAGCTCGATGGTCAGATAGGAAATACAGCGGCGAGCATCCACCTTGTAAGGTGCGGTGATGGCCTGCGTCGGGCAAACATCGATACAGCGAGTGCAGCGGCCGCAATGCCCCTGCTCTTCCTGATCCACCGGCAAGGGCAGATCGGTAAACACTTCGCCGAGGAAAAACAGCGAACCCTGCTGCCGATTCAGCAACAAAGTGTGCTTGCCGCGCCAGCCCAGACCGGACTGTGCGGCCAGCGCCACTTCGGCAACCGGCGCACTGTCAGTAAACACTCGATAACCGAAGTCTCCGGCAGCTTGCTTGATTTGATCCGCCAGCTTTTGCAAGCGGGCACGTATCACCTTGTGGTAATCACGCCCCAAAGCATAACGCGACAGATAGGCCAGACGGCCATCCTGCAGCACCGACTCGCTGGCCTGCGCCTCGGCCGGCCAGTACGGCATGCGCACGCTGATGATGGTCAGCGTGCCGGGCACCAGCTCGGCCGGCCTCACCCGCAGCGCACCATGCCGCGCCATATAGTCCATTTCGCCATGACAGCCCTCATCCAGCCAGGCTTGCAGCTTGCGCCCGGCCTCCTCGGGTAGCTCGGCTTTGCCGATTCTGGCATCGGCAAAGCCCAATTCTCGAGCCCAGGCTTTGATTTGACGCGCCAATTCGGGATAATCCATGTTTTGATAGGATTTCTCAGTCATATGGCCATGGATGATACCAGCGTTCACTGCGGCAGCCTGCCCGATGAAGCCGCCACCCTCGCATTGGGCGGCGCACTGGCGCGTGCCTTGCAAGCAGGCGTGGTGATTTTCCTGCAGGGTGATCTGGGTGCCGGCAAAACCACCTTCAGCCGTGGCCTGCTGGCCGGCCTGGGCCATCAAGGGCGAGTGAAAAGCCCGACCTATACTCTGGTTGAAAGTTACCCGCTGGCAGAGCTGACCGTGCACCATTTCGACCTCTACCGCTTTGCCGACCCCGAAGAGTGGGATGACGCTGGCTTTCGCGACTACTTCGGCCAGGACACTGTCTGCTTGGTGGAGTGGCCGGACAAGGCTGGGGACTTATTGCCCGTCGCCGACCTGACGCTGGAACTAGAAGTCAGCGGTCAGGGTCGCACGTATCGTTTAACCGCAAGCACAGAAACCGGACAGTCATGCCTGACTCGACTTTCGACCCCACCCGCCGCCGCTTGATTGGCGCGGCAGCCGCCACCTTCCTGCTCAGCGTCAGCAAGCTTGGTTTCGCTGGCAACAGCCAGGTGGTCGCCATTCGCATCTGGCCGGCCTCCAGCTATACCCGCATCACGCTGGAAGCCAGCGATGCCATCAAATTCAAGCAGTTCACCATCAGCAATCCCGACCGACTGGTGATCGACCTGGAAGGGGTGCAGCTCAACAGCGTGCTGAAAGACATCAGCAGCCAGATCGCCGACGCCGATCCCTACATCAAGACTGCGCGTGCTGGCCAGTTCAGCCCAGATACGGTAAGGCTGGTGCTGGAGCTCAAGACCGACGTCAAGCCACAGGCCTTCACCCTCAACCCGGTAGCCGAATACAAACACCGGCTGGTGGTCGACCTCTACCCAGCCAGCGGCACACAAGACGATCCGCTGATGGCACTGCTGGACGACTACAACAAGGGCAAGCTGACCGAACCGCCACCGCAGGTGAAACCAAAGAAAAATGATGCCAACCGTCCCATTGTGGTGATGCTGGACCCGGGACACGGTGGTGAAGACCCAGGTGCCATCGGCATGAACGGCACCCGCGAAAAGGATATCGTGTTGCGCATTGGCAAACAGCTCAAGCGCATGATTGATGCCGAGCGCAATATGAAGGCCTTCATGACCCGCGAGGAAGACATCTTCATTCCGCTGGGCGTGCGCGTGGCCAAGGCACGCAAACTGAATGCCGACCTGTTCATCTCCATCCATGCCGATGCCGCGCCCAACCGCACTGCCCGTGGCTCATCGGTATTTGCCTTGTCCGAGAAAGGTGCATCCAGCGCCTTTGCCAAGACCATGGCGCAATCGGAAAACAGCTCCGACCTGATCGGCGGGGTGAAAATTGCCAGCAAGGACAAGTTCCTGGCGCATACCCTGCTCGACCTCACCCAGACCGCTACCATCAATGACAGCCTGAAGCTGGGCAAGATCATGCTGGGCAAGGTGGGGGGCTTGAACAAATTGCACAGTTCCCAAGTGGAACAAGCCGGTTTTGCCGTGCTCAAGGCCCCGGACATTCCGTCCATCCTGGTCGAAACCGCCTTCATCAGTAATCCGGAAGAAGAGCAGCGCCTGCTGGATGGCGATTTCCAGCAGCAGATGGCGGGTTCCATCCTCAGCGGTGTCAAATCCTACTTCACTCAGGGAGCCGCACTGGCCGCCCGTGCCTGAGTGTCCCCCCGCAATGATCAAGGCCCGCAATTGCGGGCCTTGTTTTTTTATATCGCCGAAATGGCTCAGGAGTAGCGCGAAGGATCAATTTCGCTGTCCGGGCTTTCCTCCTGCGCCGGTACACGATAAGTTTCGCTGGCCCACTCACCCAGATCGATCATCTTGCAACGCTCGCTGCAGAACGGGCGAAACTGACTGGCAGGCTCCCAACGCACGGCAGCGCCGCAGGTGGGACAAGGTACGGTACGAACGACTTGGGACATGGCTCAGAACTTGCAGTTGGTCAGGGTGAATTCAACATCGCACTCGGCCTGGCGAGGTCGGCTTTCACCGGTCACCGCACTAACAAAGCGGACATTGATGGCATATTTATTAGCAGACAGTTCCGGCAACACATTCAGGCTGGGGTCATATGCGATGCGAATCATCTGCACTACCTTGCCACCGGACATCTGCTGGAAAGCACCATTGCGGGCAACATAATGATGCGTCTTGCCGCTGTCACGCAGCAGATGCAGCAGAATGCGCGCAGCCTCGGCAGTCGGCATCAGCGGTGCCGCCCAGCGCCGCATGTCACGGCGCCGCTCTTCAGCCGGTTTCTGCTGCCACAGGTGATATGACGGTAAATCAAACTGGCAGGTACCACCGGGAATGCCGGCACGCTGCTTGATGGCCATCAGCCACTCGTTTTCACGCAAGTGCTGGCCAAACTTGCCGGTGACTCCCAGCAACTGGCTGGAAGACAGCTCGATTTCGTCCAGAACCTTTTCCAGCGTTTCTTCCGCCACATTGGGATTTTCGCGCAGCGCTTCCAGCACCTGCTTCTGCCGCTCCAACTCCTGCAACAGATCGGCCTTCAAATCGGCACGAGACGCCGTTTCCAGCAATTCGAACAGCACCAGCAGGCCGGCATGATGATCCAGCGGATGATCCTTACCAAGAAAATAAGCCAGCCGGTCATACAGCTGCTCCAGTCGAAGCAGGGTACGGGTTCGCTCGGTGACAGGAAACTCAAAACTGATCACAAGACGTCTGCCCTTCTTGGTGGCTTGGAAAATGCCTTGTCACTGGCCGTGGGCAAGGTTTGCAAGATAATACTGGTGTTTGGCCTCGACTTGAAGCTGCAATGCCGCAAGCGAGCCATCATTATCAATGACATCGTCGGCCTGTGCCAATCTTTGCACACGCGGCATCTGCGCCGCCATGATGGCGCGTACCGCGTCTGCGGTCAAACCACTGCGGGCTTGCACCCGAGCCAGTTGCACTTCTTCCGCACAATCCACCAGCAGACTACGCCGTACCAGTGCCAGATAATCCGGATTTTCAAACAATAAGGGCACGACCAGCAGCGCATAGGGCCCACAAGCGGTATCAAGCTGACGTACGCATTCGGCACGGATCAGCGGATGCAGGATGGACTCCAGCCGACGACGGCTATCCGGATCGGCAAAGGCCAGCGCACGCATGGCAGCGCGGTTGAGCGCTCCATTCTCCGCGACCACCTGGCGACCGAACTCGGCAGTGAGCAACGGCATGGCTGCGCCATTAGGCCCAGTCAATGCATGTGCGATCACATCCGCATCCACCACTGGCACTCCTAGCGCGGCGAAGTGCGCAGCGGCAGCACTTTTTCCGGAACCGATGCCACCGGTCAGGCCGACAATATCAATGGGCATAGATGCCCAGATACCAACTGACAATATCCTGCCCCCACAGCAAGGCAATCCAACCGGCTGCAGCCAGATAAGGACCAAACGGTAAAGCCTGCCCACGCCCCATGCGCGCCAGCAAAATCAGTACAATCCCGACCACCGCCCCTACCAGTGAAGACAGCAGGATGATGAGCGGCAACATGCTCCAGCCCAGCCAGGCACCGAAGGCTGCCAGCAATTTGAAGTCGCCATAGCCCATCCCCTCCTTGCCGGTAGCCAGCTTGAACAACCAGTACACCAGCCACAGGCTCAGATAACCAGCCATTGCCCCCAGCACAGCATCGGACAGTGCTACCGTGCCGGTCAGCAGATTGAACAGCAAGCCGGCCCACAGCAAGGGTAGCGTCAAGCTATCCGGCAACAACTGGGTATCGGCATCAATAAAGGTGAGAGCGACCAGTACCGCCGTCAGCGCCAAGTAGGCAGGCAGTTGCACGCTCCAGCCATAATGCCAAGCGAGTAGTGCAAATAACACAGCAGTGAGCAACTCCACCGCAGGGTAACGCAAACTGATCGCCGTACTGCAGCCATGGCAGCGACCACGCAGCAAGGCATAACTCAGTAAGGGAATATTCTGCCAGGGGCGAACCTCTTGCCGGCACACCGGGCAATGCGATGCGGGCACCAGTAGATTGTACTTGGGCTGCGCCGTAGGCTCCCGCCCCAGATAGGCATCACACTCCTGCTGCCAGCCCAGCTCCATCATCTTGGGCAAACGGTGAATCACCACATTGAGAAAGCTGCCAACCAGCAAACCGAACAGCAATACCACCACGACCAGCAAGCCGGCATTGCCAGCAAATACACTTGCCATTTCAGTCATGCTTAACCTACCACCTGACCCATCTTGAAAATCGGCATGTACATGGCGATGACCAGACCGCCAATCAATACACCCAGAATCACCATGATGGCCGGCTCCAGCAGACTGGAAAGCGAGGCCACCGCATTGTCGACTTCCTCTTCATAAAAGTCGGCAATCTTGTCGAGCATCTGGTCAAGGGAGCCGGACTCCTCGCCGATCGACGTCATCTGCAACACCATATTGGGAAACAAGCCGGTACGCTGCATGGAATAACTCAGGCTGGAACCGGCGCTGACATCATTCTGAATCAGCTTGGTTGCTTCGCTATAGACCTGATTACCCGAGGCACCGCCCACCGAATCCAGCGCTTCGACCAAGGGCACTCCAGCCGCAAACAAGGTGGACAAGGTACGCGTCCAGCGGGCAATGGTGGCTTTGCGGATGATGTTTCCGATCACCGGCAGCTTCAGCAAGATGCGATCAAATTGCTCCTGCAGCTTGGGAGTGCGCTTGAAAGCATAAAAGAAAGAAAAAATGCCACCAAAGATGGAACCGAAAATCAGCCACCACCAATGAACGAAGAAATCCGACAACCAGATCACCACCAATGTCGGCGCAGGCAAGTCAGCACCAAAGCTGGAGAACAAGTCTTTGAACGCTGGAATTACGTAAATCATGATGACCGCAGTGATGATAAAGGCGGTAGCGATGATTGCAGTCGGGTAGATCATGGCAGATTTGATCTTGCCCTTGATCGCCATCACTTTTTCTTTATAGGTGGCCAGCTTGTCGAGCAAAGAATCCAGCACGCCACCGGTTTCACCTGCGGCAATCAGATTGCAGAACAACTTGTCGAAATACAGCGGCTTCTTGCGAAAGGCTTCAGCCAGTGACAGACCCGTCTCCACATCAGCACGGACTTCCAGCAGCATTTTGGTCACGGCCGGATTACCATGCCCCTTAGCTGTAATATCAAATGCCTGCAGCAAGGGCACACCAGCCCGCATCATGGTAGAGAGCTGGCGGGTAAACAGCGTGATGTCTTTTTCGGTAATCTTGCGACCAAAGCCGCTGCGCCGGCGCTTTACCTTGAGGACATTGATACCCTGCCGCCGTAATTGCGTCTTGGCAACCGCCTCGGTTTCCGCACGCAACTCGCCACGGATCACCTTGCCGGATCGGTCCTTGCCTTCCCACTCCCAGATAAACCCCGGATTTGTCTTTTTAGCCACGGTCGCCATGCTTGTCTTTCTTCTACCTAGTCGTTGGTCACTGCCTCAATTTCAGCCAGCGAGGTAAGCCCTCGCTTGACCTTTAGCAGCCCCGCATGCCGTAGATCGACCATGCCCTCTTTCAAGGCCAGATCGTTGATATCAATCGCCGTACCATTTTGCATGATCAGCCGAGTCATCGCATCGGTAATCGGCATCACCTCATAAATACCGGTCCGCCCCTTATAGCCAGAACCGCGGCATTCATCACAGCCTACCGGACCATAGGGCTTCCAGCGGCCATCCAGTTCTTCCTGTCGGAACCCCGCCCTCAGCAAAGCCGTATCAGGGATATCCACCGGGGCCTTGCAATGACTGCACAAACGACGTGCCAGACGCTGCGCCATGATGAGCAGTACCGAGCTGGCCACATTGAAAGGCGCCACCCCCATGTTCAGCAAGCGGGTCAGCGTGGCCGGGGCATTATTGGTATGCAGCGTGGAGAATACCATGTGACCGGTCTGCGCCGCTTTGATGGAAATATCGGCCGTCTCAAAGTCACGGATTTCACCAACCATGATCACATCAGGATCTTGCCGCAAGAAAGCTTTCAAGGCCGAAGAGAAAGTCAGACCGGCCTTTTCGTTGACGTTGACCTGATTGATGCCTGGCAAGTTAATTTCTACCGGGTCTTCAGCTGTGGAAATATTGATATCGGGTTTATTCAGGATATTCAGGCAGGTGTAAAGCGACACTGTTTTACCACTACCGGTTGGCCCAGTGACCAGCACCATGCCATACGGGCGGCCAATAGCCTCCAACAGCAATTTTTTCTGCTCCGGCTCGAATCCCAACTGTTCGATATCCAGCGATGCCGCAGAAGCATCAAGGATACGCATCACAATTTTCTCGCCATACAAGGTAGGCAAGGTACTAACGCGGAAGTCAATCGAGTGTGTCTTGGAAAGGACCAGCTTCAGTCGGCCATCCTGAGGAACCCGCTTTTCCGAAATATCCAACCGAGAAATCACCTTGATGCGAGAAGCGATTTTTTCTTTCAGCAGCAAGGGCGGCTGGGCAATTTCCTTGAGCTGACCATCCACCCGGTAACGGATACGATAAAATTTTTCATAGGGTTCGAAATGAACATCGGAGGCACCACCAGTAATCGCATCCAGCAAAACCTTATGGATAAACTTGACCACCGGCGCATCATCGACATCAGGCTGGTTGGTTTCGCTGTGCGCGGTTGGCGCATCCGGATCGACAAACTCCAGATCTCCAAAATCCTCATTCTCCAAAGCCTTGATGGCCGCCGTGGCATCCTCGGTATACTTGCCAATCACCTTGGACAGCTTGTCATCCTCGACCACCACCACCTCAACCGTCAGACCGGTCTTGAAGGTAATGGCATGAAAAGCCGAGGTCTGGGTAGGATCGGAAGTGCCGATATAAAGTTTATTGCCACGCTTGAACAAGGGAACCAGACGACGGCTGCCGATCAACTCTTCATCCACCATGCCCTTGGGTAGCTGAGCCGGATCAATCGCCCCCATATCCAGCAGCGGGTAGCCAAACACACCAGAGGCAAATGTCGCCACCTCCACAGCAGACATCTTCTTGCTGGCGATTAACTGCTCGACAAAGGTGATACCGGAAGCCTGTGCCAGACGCTGTATTGCCTCAGCATCCTGCAATAGCAAGGCATTATTCTGAACAAGAGCCCGCCCCAGGCCAGATATCCCCGCAGAAGCTTCCATAAAATCCCTTTGTCTATTCTCAGCACCGCTAGCTCAGAGCAGTGCACACGATCCTGCAGGCATTATATGCGCAGGTTGCACAAAGTGGCAGCACAGTCAGCGACCAACAGAAGCCGGCGAATTCGGCACAAATCAATACGCCTCCATTCCCCCGCAACTCAGCCATAAAAAAAGGACTGCCGAAGCAGTCCTTTTTCTTAAGCTTAACTCTCTAAGCGAGAATTAGAACTTGTGCTGAACGCCAACAGCAACAGTGTGCTCGTTGGAGTATTTGCTGTCAGTTGCATCACGATAGGTATTTTGAACATAGCCGTAAGAAGCGTAAGCAGTAGTACGCTTGCTCAGAGCATAGTCAGCACCCAGTACGTACTGATTCAAGTGACCCTTGATATCCGAACCACCTTCAACCGAAGCACCCCATACGCGGCCGTAGGAGAATTTCGGGGTGATAGCACCCATGGTATAACCCAGGGTCAGACCAGCTTCCTTGTGGGATACACCGGAAGTACCAACGGTAGTCGATCCAGCAAAGTTGTTAGAAATAACATCAGAACCCAGCTTGGAATGACCATAGTAAGCAGCAGCAAGGATGTTATTGGCGTTGTAGCCACCTTCAACACGCCAGTAGTTGGAAGCCTTGTCAGTACCAATGGCATTGGCAGTACGAACATAACCAAATGTGCCAAAGTAGCCGGAATTGGTGTAACTAGCACCAACACTCCACTGGTTTTGCTTGTTGTTTACGTTGGACTCATCTACGCCATAAACTACAGCACCGCTCAGACCAGCAACGAATTCGGGGATATCGTAGCGGATAGCGTTGTTTACACGTGTATCCAGCTGATTGATGGAGCTGTAAGACAGACCATTAACGCCTTGGTTGCCATAGATCCAAGCATCCGGTGCGCCGGCATCCGAATTCAGGAAGGTACTCAGTTTACCCAGACGTACCTTACCGAAAGCACCTTGCAGGCCAACGAAAGAATCACGGGTTGCGAAGGAATTGCTATAACCATTACCAGAATTATCACCGGTAGTACCGTCGATATTCAGGCCTTGCTCAACCTGCCAGATAGCCTTCAGACCGTTACCCAGATCTTCGTTACCCTTGAAACCGATCAGGGAGCCGGTATCGTCAATACGGGTAATGGACTTCAGGTTGCCACTGTTACCAGCTGCCTTGTTTGCAGCAAAAGTCTTGCTGCTTTCCATATCGGCTTCGATGGTGCCGTAAATGGTTACATCAGCCATTGCGTGGGCTACCGGCAGAGCGGCCAGAGCCAGGGCGATCAGCTTCTTGTTCATCGCTAATTCCTTTCGAAGTCAGTTTAATGTAGTCCTGTTAGATTGCCCCTTACTACTGAGGCTCCCGGACATTTTTTCACTGCCGATTGATCGGCTAGTTGCTGGCTGAAATATAAAGCGCTCGTTGCAAAAATACAAAACATCGCAGCAGGCCGTTCGGAGCGGCCCTCGTCACAGCAAACAAAAAAACACAACAAGACATTGATTTTTATAGATAAATAAAGAAAAAAACCAGCACAAACCATCAAACCAAAAATACAACACACATCAGAATGTGTTGCAAAAATGATGAAAAATTGCAT
Organism: Aquitalea aquatica; assembly: GCF_013911085.1. Lineage (GTDB taxonomy): Bacteria > Pseudomonadota > Gammaproteobacteria > Burkholderiales > Chromobacteriaceae > Aquitalea > Aquitalea aquatica. The sequence continues at coordinate 141,196 of NZ_JACERN010000001.1, read as the reverse complement.
GATCCCCCTTAAACATACCAACAAGACCGAGCATATCCATGCCTCAAACACATATTTTCTGGTTCCGCCGAGACTTGCGTATTGATGACAATGCCGGCCTCTTCCACGCATTAAAGTCCGGTGCTGCTGTACGCTGTGTTTTTGTGTTTGATACCGACATACTGGCTGCCCTGCCGGCAGCAGACCGACGCATCGCTTTCATCTGGGACTGCGTCGAGGCCCTGCGGCAAAGGCTTCAGGCTGCCGGTAGTGATTTGTATGTGGCTCATGGCAGAGCACAGGACATCATTCCGAATCTGGCGGAGCAATGGGGAGCACGCCGGGTTTTCGCCAACCGGGACTACGAGCCGGCGGCGATATCGCGTGACAAACAGGTGGCCGAACAGCTTGCACAACAGTCGGGACAGCTGGAACTATTCAAGGATCAGGTGATTTTTGAAACCGATGAGGTGTTAACTGCAGCTGGCCGTCCTTATACCGTGTTCACACCTTATAAGAATGCTTGGCTAAAACGGCTGGATCCATTCTTTGTTCAAGCCTACCCCAGTCAAAACCGGCTGAAACAGCTGGCGTGCTGGCAAGCTCCACCCTCACCATCGCTTGAAACCCTCGGTTTCAAGCGTACAAACTCCGCTTTGCAAGCCGGAGGTGAGGCTGCAGATCAACTGTTTGCCGACTTCATATTGCGTATCACTCATTACAAGAGCTGGCGTGACTTTCCTGCAACGAAGGGCGTCTCTTATCTGTCAACGCATTTACGCTTTGGCACTATTTCCATCCGTAAATTGGCACAGTTTGCCTGGCAACAGGGGGGAGAGGGAGCAGAATGCTGGCTGGGAGAGCTAATCTGGCGCGACTTCTACCAACAGCTGCTATGGCATTTTCCACACGTAGTGGGCAACAGCTTTAAGGAAGAATACCGCCAACTGCAATTTGAGAACTCGCAGGAGTGGTTTGCGGCTTGGCAAGAGGGGCAAACCGGCTATCCCATCGTGGATGCGGCCATGCGGCAATTGAAGCAAACCGGTTATATGCACAACCGCCTGCGTATGATCACTGCCAGCTTTCTGGTCAAAGACTTGCTGATTGACTGGCGCTGGGGTGAAGCCTACTTTGCCGAGACCTTGCTGGACTTTGACCAGGCAGCCAACAACGGCGGCTGGCAGTGGGCGGCATCTACCGGCTGCGACGCACAGCCTTACTTCCGTATTTTCAACCCGGTAACGCAATCGGAAAAATTCGACCCCGAAGGCAAGTTCATCCGGCGCTATGTGCCGGAACTGGGATCGTTTAACAACAAGGACATTCACGCCCCCTGGCTCGCTAAAAATCCACCCTTGGGCTTCAAGTTGCAACACGACTACCCAGCCCCGATCGTGGACCATGCAGTACAGCGCCAACGAGCCTTGCAACTATTTGACAAGAACAAGACCTAGATAAACAACAAAGCGCCCCACAGGGCGCTTTGTTGTTTGCTAGCAATGCTTATTTCTTTACCGCTGGTTTGGAGGCCTCTTTCTTGGCCGCTACCGGCTTGCCTGCCGGAGCAGCGGCCTTCGCTGGCACCGCAGCCGGCACAGTACTGGCCCCGCTAACAGCAATGTCCTTACGCAGCTTTTCCAACGTTTTGTCACCGATACCTGATACTTTCTTCAAGTCATCCACCGACTTGAAGGCACCATTCTTGGTTCGGTAATCGACGATCGCCTTAGCCTTGACTGGTCCGATACCATTGAGAGACTCCAGCTGCTGCTGAGTTGCCGTATTGATATTGACAGCAGCAAAGGCAGAAGCGCAGATAAACAACAGACCAACAATCATGGCAAACAGTTTTTTCATGAAGCTGCTCCTCATTACTAAGTAAAAGCGATGACAAAGAATAGAACTCGCGACAACGACTTGATCATGCACGATGCAACAACAACTCCAATACCATTTTGCTGCCGATATACGCCAATAGCAAAGCCGCGAAACCGGCTAATGCCCAGCGTATGGCCACCTTGCCACGCCACCCCTTGAAGTGACGCCCCAGCAATAATGCGGCAAACAATAGCCAGGAAATAACGGAAAAAACCGTCTTATGGCTCAGGGCCACGGCCTTGCCAAACACCTCTTCCGAAAAGAGCACTCCCGTTAGCAGAGACACTGTGAGCAAGATGAATCCAATGCCAATTACTTGGAACATCATTTTTTCCAACGACAGCAATGGTGGCAATTGTCGTACCAGAGACAACCAGCGCTTGTCATGCAATGCCTTTTCTAGAAACAGCATCAGTACGGCCAGCAAGGCAGCAATGGCAAATAGACTGTAAGCCACAATGGATACCAATACATGCAGGGCAAAAGCCGGGTTGCCCAGGTCATGCATGATGTGCTCACCAGGGAAAGCCAGCGCGAATCCCAGCGTCGCCATGGCCAGCGGCATCATGAACAGTTGCAGTCCTTCCACTCGATAAAAGAAGCTGCAGGTCCAGTAAATCACCAGCATCATCCACACGACTACTGATAAGGCACGGCCTACCCCCAGTGAAATCATGCTGCCTTCTGACAGTGGCGACATAACGGCATAGGCATGCAATAACAAGATGATACCCAACAGGGTATGCTCAAACCGGGGGTTGCGCGGCAAACTGGCAACACCTTTCCAGTTACCGATAAAGTGCCAGGAAAGGCCGCCATAGGCGAAGATGAGCAGGATTGTCAGAACAAAAATAAAAGCAGTCATGGTGTTAGCGCCATCATTTGCGGGCGTCAACCCGGCAGCTCGTGGTAAAATCGACAGTTTGAAAGTCTACACCAACCTGTCCCTCGTTGGCAGACAGAAGGACTCAGCATGCTAGACAACCTGACCAACCGCCTGTCCGGCGTCATCAAGAATCTGCGCGGCAATGCCCGCCTGACCGAAAGCAATATCCAGGATGCCTTGCGCGAAGTTCGCATGGCCTTGCTGGAGGCCGACGTTGCACTACCTGTCGTCAAATCCTTCATCGCCCAGATAAAGGAACGCGCCCTTGGCCAGGAGGTCATGGGCAGCCTGACACCAGGTCAGGCTCTGGTTGGTGTGGTCAATGACGAACTCGTCAAATTGATGGGTGAAAAAAACGACGCCCTCAATCTGGCCGCCGTTCCACCCGCCATTGTGCTGATGGCTGGTTTGCAGGGTGCAGGTAAAACCACCACAGTGGGCAAGCTGGCCAAACTGCTGAAAGAAACGCAGAAGAAAAAGATCTTGGTGGTATCGGCCGACGTATACCGCCCCGCAGCCATTGAGCAGTTGAAGCTGTTGGCCGAGCAAGTCGGCGTTGAGTGGTTCCCCTCGGATGGCCAGCAGAAACCTGTCGATATCGCCCGTGCTGCTGTTGATCATGCCAAGCGTCACTTCTTTGATGTGCTGATGGTCGATACAGCCGGTCGCCTAGCCATCGACGAAGCCATGATGGCGGAAATCAAGGCCGTGCACGCCGCCATCAATCCGGTAGAAACCCTGTTTGTCGTTGATGCGATGCAGGGCCAGGATGCAGTTAATACTGCACAGGCTTTTAATGAGGCCCTGCCGCTGACTGGTGTCATCCTAACCAAGATGGACGGTGATTCGCGTGGTGGTGCCGCACTCTCCGTGCGCCACATTACCGGCAAGCCGATCAAATTTATCGGCGTAGGTGAAAAAGTCAGTGGGCTGGAAGCCTTCCACCCTGATCGTATCGCCAGCCGCATCTTGGGCATGGGCGATGTGCTGTCGCTGATTGAAGAAGTCCAGAAGGGCATCGATCAGGACGAAGCAGCCGCCATGGCCAAGAAATTGAAGTCCGGCAAGGGCTTTGATCTGGAGGACTTCAAGGCACAGATGCAGCAGATGAAAAAAATGGGTGGCATGTCCAATCTGCTGGAAAAAATGCCGGGCCAACTGGGTCAGATGGCCAAGGGTATTCAAGGCGCAGAGGCCGAAAAATCCATGCGCCGCATCGAGGGCATCATCAACTCGATGACGATGGAAGAACGCCGCAAGCCTGAGCTGTTGAAGGCCAGCCGCAAACGCCGTATTGCAGCCGGTTCGGGTGTGACGGTGCAAGAGGTAAACCGCCTGCTCAACCAGTTTGAGCAGACGCAAAAGATGATGAAACAGTTCTCCGCCAAGGGCGGATTGATGAAAATGATGCGTGGCATGAAGGGCATGATGCCTGGGATGTAAGCGAAACGGGTGCCTGGCACCCGTTTTTCTTGACGTGAAGGAAATGCATGCAGTTTGATGTCATCGTACTGACGAAGAAATCCCTGCTCCAGCTGGCTGAGACCGACTGGTATAGCCGCCAAGTTCATCATGAGGATGGGCTGGTCATGGCAGCCTTGGCTGCTCAAGGCTTACGCGTTGGTCGCAAAGCCTGGGATGACCCTGATTTCGACTGGACACAGACACGCTGCATCCTATTTCGCACCACTTGGGACTATTTTGAGCGCTTTGACGAATTTGCCCCCTGGCTCAATCGGGTCGCACGGCAAACTACTCTGTTCAATAGCGCTGAGCTGATCAACTGGAATATCGACAAACATTATCTAGCAACACTGGCAAAAAAAGGCATCAACACGGTCAGCAGTCACTACATTGAGAGAGGTGATTCCCGCAGCCTGGAGCAGTGCCTGTACGACTGTGCATGGGAGCAGGCCATTCTCAAGCCGGTAGTGTCCGGCTCGGCACGCCACACCTATCGCCTGAATGGAGAAAACAGTGCCGCGCTGGAATGTACTTTTGCCGAGCTGATCCAGCAAGAAGCCATGATGTTGCAACCATTCCAGCAGCACATACTGAGCCAGGGCGAGTTGTCACTGATGGTGATCGATGGCGCTTTCAGTCATGCCATCCGCAAGTTGCCACAAGCAGGCGACTTCCGGGTGCAGGATGACCATGGCGGCAGTGTCCATGTCCATCAGGCCACGGTACAAGAACGCACTTTTGCCGAATCCACGGTGGCTGCACTACCTTTTGATGTGCTATATGCCCGTGTTGATATCATTCGTGATAATCACGGGCAGCTTGCCTTGATGGAAGTGGAAATGATCGAGCCCGAACTGTTTTTCCGCTTCAAGCCGGAAGCCGCCGACAAACTGGCTGCCGGACTAGCACGCAGGCTGACATACCAGCCTGACCCAAACGATTTGTTTTGTACTGAAACCTGCCAGCCCGACTGGCAAACCACGCTTGGAAATACCTCGTCATGAATCTGAACCCGCTGACCGCCCTGAGCCCGCTGGATGGCCGCTATGCCGCCCAGGTTGAAGGCTTACGCAACCTGTTCTCCGAATATGGCCTGATGAAGTTTCGTATCAAGGTAGAACTGGAATGGCTGAAAATGCTGGCTGCCGAGCCAGGCATCGAGGAAGTGAAGCCCTTCTCTGAGGCAACCATCCGCGAAATCGATGATGTCATTAGCAACTTCACTGTGCAGCATGGCGAAGAAGTAAAAGCCATCGAAGCGCGCACCAACCACGACGTCAAGGCCATTGAATACTGGCTGAAAGAGCGCCTGTCGGGCAACACCGAAGTCATGGCCGCCAGCGAGTTCATCCATTTTGCCTGCACATCCGAAGACATCAACAATCTGTCGCATGCGCTGATGCTGAAAACTGCGCGCAATACCGTGGTATTGCCGGCGCTGGACGAAGTCATCCTCAAGCTGCAACAACTGGCACACGAACTGGCCGACCTGCCGATGATGTGCCGCACACATGGCCAGCCGGCAACGCCCTCTACCATGGGCAAGGAAATGGCTAACGCCGTATATCGTCTGAAGCGTCAGCGTGAACAGCTGGTCGCCCAGGAAATTCTCGGCAAGATCAACGGCGCTGTCGGCAATTACAATGCACACTTGGTTGCCTATCCGCAAATTGACTGGGAAAGCGTGTGCGGCCGTTTTGTATCGGGCCTGGGTCTTACCTTCAACCCCTATACCATTCAGATCGAGCCGCATGATTACATGGCCGAGCTGTATCAGGTAGTGGCCCGTGTCAACACCATCCTGATCGACCTGAACCGGGACATTTGGGGCTATATCTCGCTAGGCTATTTCAAGCAGAAGGTTAAGAAAGACGAAGTTGGCAGCTCGACCATGCCGCACAAGGTGAACCCGATCGACTTCGAGAATTCTGAAGGCAATCTGGGCATGGCCAATGCCATCTTGAATCATTTGGCTGAAAAGCTGCCGCTGTCACGCTGGCAGCGCGACCTTACCGACTCCACCGTACTGCGCAATATGGGTGTTGGTTTTGGCTATACCATGCTCGGCTTCAAAGCCTGCCTGAAGGGCCTGAACAAGCTGGAAATCAATCCGACTGCCATCACTGACGAACTGGGTCGCAGCTGGGAATTGCTGGCGGAACCAATTCAGACCGTAATGCGTCGCTACGGGGTGCCCAATCCCTACGAGCAGTTGAAAGAGCTGACTCGGGGCAAAGACGGCATTACGCGCGAGACCTTGTCGGCCTTCATCAAGGGCCTGGAAATTCCCGAAACGGAAAAATCGCGCCTGCTGGAGCTGACACCGATTGCTTATGTTGGCAAAGCCGCCGAGCTGGCAAAACGCATTTGAACTGCAGAGCAATGACAAAAGCCGCCTTCGGGCGGCTTTTTTATTGACGCTGAACTAGGATCACAAAAGAATGGGCCACATCCCGAAGAATATGGCCCTAAATAGATGACTCGAGGGAATACGTTCTGAACAGCAAACTGAACGTATGTACTGCCGTGCGCAAGCACACACAAGAAAAGACCACTCATACGAGTGGTCTTTTCTTGAAAACTTGGTTGCGGGGGCAGGATTCGAACCTACGACCTTCGGGTTATGAGCCCGACGAGCTACCAGACTGCTCCACCCCGCGTCAGAGAAATGCATCTTACCGTACTAGCCAGGTAGCGTCAAGCACTTGGATAAAATTAGTTAATCAAGCACACAGACACCCCTGCGACACCAAGCTTATTTGATATTGCTCTCAGCCTTGGCCTTGGCAATCACATCATTCATCACTTCGATCAGGCGCTCCGGCGTAGCTGGTGCCAGTGCATATTTGCCATTGACCACGATGGTGGGCGTACCTTCGATATTGTATGCACGGGTGATCTGGCTGGCCCGGGCAACCTGGCTGTTGATGCCGAAGGAATTATAGGTCTGCATGAACTTGCTGACATTCACGCCTGGTTGCTTTTTCAGCCAGTCACTCAAGATCGCTGGGTCAGCCAGATTAATTTTCTTTTGCATCACAGCATCAAACACCGGGCTGTTGAGCTTTTCCATTGAGCCGGTCACATTCAGTGTGGCAAACAGTCGGGCAAAGCCCTCCATCGGCTTCTGCCAGACAATCTGCTCGCGGCGATAATCCACATACGCTGGCTTTTTCTTTTCCCAGGCAGTGATCAGCGGGTCAAGATGGAAACAATGGATGCAGGTATAGGAGAAGAACTCGATGACTTCGACTTTCTTCGGGTTGGCCACAGGCTGTGGCTTGCTCATCAGCATATAGTCCTTACCCAGCTCGGATGCTGCACTGGCAGCACCACTCAGCAGCAGCAAACCCATCATCAACCACTTTTTCATTTTTTGTCCTTTAAACGCTACGACGTTTACTCTGCCTTGACCACAGCAGCATTGATACCATCCTGTTTCAGCTGGGAACGAATCCGGTCCACATCCTCTTGTTTGCTGAGCGGACCTACCCTCACCCGATGCACCATTCCCTTGTCAGCCAGCGACACGGACTGGATCTTGGCTTCAACACCCAGCAAGGCTAGCTTGGCCTTGAGATTGTCAGCCTCATTTTCGTTCTGGAACGCACCCAGCTGCAGGTAGACCTTTTTGGCCGGAGCGGCTGCAGAAGGTTCCCGCTCCTTGCCACTTGGTTTGCCATCGGCAGGGACGGCATCCACTTGCCCCGGCAGAATCTTGTAGAAGTCGAAACGCTGCTCATCCTTGCTGCTGTTCGCAGCAGGAGCTGCCGGCTTGCTCTTGACCGTAGGTGGCGTCGTGGCTGGCGGAGCTAATTCAGCAGGCATTGGCGGTGCTGGCGGCACTTCGACTTTGGCTGGTGCGGAGGCGACCGGAGCGGCCGGCTGTACATCGGCGATCTTGGTACCGGGCTCCAGCAACTCCGTCGACGGCGCCGAAGCGGCAGATGAGGAATTCTTGTGGTCTAGTTTTTCCAAATTGGAAAAAGGAGTGGCAGAGCGATTCAAATACATCGCCAAACCAACTGCAACGGCCACACCAACAATGAGGCCGATAACAATGCCGGCCACCATGCCACCACCGCCGCTTTTACCTGCAGCGCGCGCTCGCCCGGAGGACGATGAACGCGACGAATTTTTCACATCACGATTAGCCATTTACAACTACCATTTCCATGCAGTCAATCCGCTCATTATCTATTAAAACCCGGTGAAAATATATTTCACGACATTATAAGGTCAATCCACTGCGTCGCAATTGGATGGCCTGCAGCATATGCTGCCGCCCAAGCCGCACGCTACCCTCCATATCCGCCACAGTGCGAGCAATGCGCAGTATCCGATGATAGCTTCTGGCGGACAAGCCAAGGCGATCCAAAGCCTGTGCCAGCAAGCCAAGCACCTCGGTACTGGCATGCAGATGACGGTCAAGTTCTGTCCCAGCCAGACGTGCATTACAGCATCCCTGCCGGTGCAACTGACGATCTCTTGCGGACTGCACCCGCTGGCGAATGCTGTGACTCGCCTCCGCAGTCTGATCACTGGTCAACTCCTGCGCACTGAGGTTAGCCACCTGTACATGCATGTCGATACGGTCCAGCAAGGGCCCGGACAATTTACCGGCATAGCGGGCAACCTGCTCCGGGGTGCACTGGCAACGACCAGATGGCTGTCCCAGATAACCACAGGGACAGGGATTCATGGCAGCAATAAGCTGAAAATCTGCCGGGAACGTCGCTTGCCGTGCCGCACGGGAAATATGGATTAGCTGCGACTCCAAAGGTTCACGCAATACTTCGAGTACTTTGCGCTCAAACTCTGGCAGTTCGTCCAGAAACAACACACCGTGATGCGCCAGACTGATTTCTCCTGGACGGGGATCAGACCCGCCCCCCACCAGCGCGACTGCCGAAGCGGTATGGTGCGGTGCACGATAGGGGCGTTGACGCCACTGTGCTGTATGAAAGCCCTGGGAACCCAGCGACTGTATTGCGGCTGTTTCCAATGCTTGCTGGTCATCCATGGCGGGCAAGATGCCAGGAAGACGCGAGGCCAACATAGACTTGCCCGTACCGGGCGGCCCAACCAGCAACAAGCTATGCCCGCCGGCAGCGGCGACTTCCAATGCGTAACGTGCGGCTAGCTGGCCCTTTACATCAGCCAGATCAGGATAAACGGGGCTGATGTTGTTCTGGTTGACCAAAACGGGGTCACACAGCTGCACGCCATTGAGGTGAGCACACACTTGTAACAGGCTGTCGGCGGCATAAACCTTTCCCGACAACACCAGCGAAGCTTCCAGTGCACTATTACGCGGCAAGAAAAACATCCGGCCAGCCCGGCTGGTCTGACAGGCCATGGCCAGCGCGCCTCGGATATCTCTTAGCTGCCCGCTGAGCGCTAACTCTCCGGCAAACTCATAGTCCGCGAGCTGTGGGCACTGCAGTTGGCCAGCTGCAGCCAGAATGCCAATGGCAATGGGCAGATCGAAGCGGCCGGAGTCCTTGGGCAGGTCAGCCGGTGCCAGATTGACGGTAATGCGGCGGGCAGGAAACTCAAAACCGGAATTAATGATGGCTGCTCGCACGCGATCACGGCTCTCCTTGACCTCGGTATCGGGCAGCCCAACGATGGTGAATTGCGGCAGTCCGTTGGCTAGGTGTACTTCAACCGCGACTTCCGGTGCCTGTAGGCCCGCCAGTGCGCGGCTTGAGACAACGGCAAGCGCCATCGTCGATCAGGAGTGGCCCAGTTCGGCCTGAGCTTCTGTCTTTGCTTGGGCTTCTTCTGGGAAAAGCTGGTTTTCCAACCGGGCAAGCCGCGCTTCTAGCGCAGTCAGCTTCTCGCGGGTACGGACCAATACCTCTTGCTGTACATCAAACTCTTCCCGGGTTACCAGATCCATACGGGAAAAAGTCGATGCCATCATGGCCTTGATATTCTTTTCGATATCCTTGGCCGGACTGGCGGCGATGGTATCGCTGATCTTGGCGCTGATTTCCTCAAACAATTTCTGACTCAACATTTCAGCTCTCCTTGGACGGTGGGTTCGATGATCTGTGTTGAGTTTAGCAAAATCCCTTCCGCACTGCAGTTTTGCCCTGGCGCACCAAAGCGGTGCAGTCTATTTATGATAAATGCTCCTCTGTGGTGCCGATGCCGAGTTTCAGCCGGCAAATGCTAGTTATTGCAAAGAAATTTCTTAACTATCAGTCAGATAACAAGCTGGCACGGTTTATGCAAAGCTCTTGTCAGCTAGGCAAATACACATCTGGGTCCATTACAAAGGAGTGAACATGAAACTGGTCACCGCCGTGATCAAGCCGTTCAAGCTTGATGAAGTACGTGAAGCGCTATCCGCCATTGGCGTACAAGGCATTACCGTCACGGAAGTAAAAGGCTTTGGTCGTCAGAAAGGCCACACCGAACTCTACCGCGGTGCCGAATACGTAGTGGACTTTCTGCCGAAGGTAAAACTGGAAATCGCCATCGATGACAACCTGCTCGACCAGGTTGTTGAGGCCATCGAGAAATCGGCTCGTACCGGCAAGATTGGTGATGGCAAGATTTTTGTCTTCGACCTCGAACAAATCGTGCGGATCCGGACCGGGGAAACCGGTATCGACGCGGTTTAAGCCACGCTCTACAGGGGAAACAAAATGAAGAAAAAACTTGCTGCATTGGGTACCAGCCTGCTTGCGCTGGCACTACCGGTTCTGGCTGATGCGCCAGCCGGCCCGGCCATGGCCGATTTCAAGGTGATCAACTCCGGTGATACCGCCTGGATGCTCACTTCCACCGCACTGGTGCTGTTCATGACCATTCCGGGTCTGGCCCTGTTCTACGGCGGCATGGTCCGTAAAAAGAACGTGCTGTCGACATTGATGCAAAGTTTTGCCATCACCGCACTGGTCACCGTACTGTGGGCTGTGGTGGGTTACAGCCTGGCCTTTACCGTTGGCAACCCCTATCTGGGTGACCTGAGCCGCGTCTTCCTGGATGGCATGGACTACATTGCCGACACCAAGAAAGTGGCGGTTCACCCGGCGGCCGGCACCATTCCGGAATCGGTGTTCATGATGTTCCAGATGACCTTTGCCATCATTACCCCGGCACTGATCACCGGCGCGTTTGCTGAACGGATGAAGTTCTCTGCCCTGCTGATCTTTACCGCACTGTGGTCCTTGCTGGTTTACGTACCGGTTGCCCACTGGGTGTGGGGTCCGGGCGGCTGGATGAGTGGCCAGGGCGTACTGGACTTTGCTGGCGGTACCGTGGTTCACATCAATGCTGGTATCGCGGGCCTGATCTGTGCCCTGGTAATGGGCAAGCGTGTTGGTTTTGGCAAGGAAGCCATGCCCCCGCACAACCTGATCCTGACCCTGATTGGTGCTTCCATGCTGTGGGTGGGCTGGTTCGGCTTCAACGCCGGCTCTGCGGTCGCTGCTGATGGCCGTGCCGGTATGGCCATGGTGACCACCCAGGTTGCTACCGGTATTGCTGCACTGGCCTGGACCTTTGCTGAGTGGATTCACAAGAAGAAGCCGTCGGTACTGGGTATTGCTTCCGGTGCAGTAGCAGGCCTGGTAGCCATCACTCCCGCCGCAGGCTTCGTGGATGTGAAAGGTGCCTTGATTATTGGTGCAGTAGCTGGCGTGGTTTGCTTCTGGGGTGCAACTGGCCTGAAGCATATGCTGGGCTACGATGACTCGCTGGATGCCTTCGGTGTACACGGCGTTGGCGGTATCGTTGGTGCGCTGCTGACTGGTGTGTTTGCAGTGAAGAGCATTGGTGGTGCGGAAGGTAGCCTGGCTACCCAGGCAATCGGTGTGGGTGTGACCGTGGTGTACTGCGCCATCATCACCTTCATCCTGCTGAAGATTATCGATGTGGTTGTTGGTCTGCGTGTGGCCGAGGATGAAGAACGTGAAGGCCTGGATGTGGTATTGCACGGCGAACGCGTGGAATAACAGCAGACCGATACCGATTTACTTGTTGTGGTAAGGGACTTAGGGGCGCTTCGGCGCCCTCTTTTTTTGCCTGTATCAAAGCTAATGCCCTGTTGCTGGGCATAAAAAAGCACCGGATTCACATCCGGTGCTTTTGTCTTACTTTGACTTGCTACCTGATTACAGGCCGGCGTCTGCGCGCAGTGCCTCTACCTTGTCGGTGCGTTCCCAGGTGAATTCCGGCTCTTCACGACCGAAGTGGCCGTAAGCAGCGGTCTTGCCGTAGATCGGGCGCAGCAGGTCCAGCATCTGGATGATGCCTTTCGGGCGCAGGTCGAAGTGCTTCTTCACCAGTTCCACGATCTTCTCGTTCGGGATCTTGTTGGTGCCGAAGGTATCCACCGCAATCGAGGTCGGCTCGGCCACGCCGATGGCGTAGGAAACCTGGATCTGGCACTGACGGGCCAGGCCGGCGGCCACGATGTTCTTGGCCACGTAACGGCCGGCATAGGCGGCCGAACGGTCGACCTTGGACGGGTCCTTGCCGGAGAAGGCACCACCACCGTGCGGGGCTGCACCGCCGTAGGTATCGACAATGATCTTGCGGCCGGTCAGGCCGCAATCGCCCATCGGGCCGCCAATCACGAAGCGGCCAGTCGGATTGACCAGGTACTTGGTTTCGGCAGTCAGCATGTCCGGCGGCAGCACCGGTTTGATGATGTCTTCGATGACAGCTTCGGTCAGCGTCTTGTGATCGATTTCCGGGCTGTGCTGGGTGGACAGCACCACGGTGTCGATGCGCTTGGGCAGGCCGGTTTCACCGTCGTAAACGCAGGTGATCTGGCTCTTGGCATCCGGACGCAGCCATGGCAGACGACCATCCTTGCGCAGTTCGGCCTGGCGTTGTACCAGACGGTGTGCGTAATAGATGGGGAAAGGCATCAGCGTCGGGGTTTCATCGCAGGCGTAGCCGAACATCAGGCCTTGGTCGCCAGCGCCCTGATTCAGGTCCAAGCCTTCACCTTCGTTAACGCCCTGGGCGATGTCTTGCGACTGCTTGTCGTAGCAGGCCATGACCGCGCAACCGTGGTAGTCGAAGCCCAGTTCGGAGTTGTCATAGCCGATGCGCTTGATGGTTTCGCGTGCGACCTTGATGTAGTCGATATTGGCCGAGGTGGTGATCTCGCCAGCCAGTACTACCAGGCCGGTATTGACCAGCGTTTCGGCAGCAACGCGAGCGTATTTGTCTTCGCGCAGGATGGCATCGAGGATGGCATCAGAGATTTGGTCGGCGACTTTGTCCGGATGGCCTTCCGATACCGACTCCGACGTAAACAGATATTCGCTCATTTGTTTGTTGATTCCCGAATAAAGCAAAACAGTGTGATGATAAAATAGGCCGCTTTACGATCACCACTGACTAAACCATGTCCAAGCTGGTCCAACTCATGTTGTCCTTGCTGGCGCGTTTGCCGCTGTCGTGGCTGCAAAGTCTCGGCGCCATACTGGGGCGGCTAACTTATCTCGCCTCCCCGCGCTATGCGCAAAGGATGAGAGATAATCTGGCGTCGAGTAAAATCTGTGAAAATTATCAGGTTTTACAAGGACTAGTCAAACAATCCGCACGAGAAACCGGCAAAGGTGCATTGGAATTGTCCATCGCCTGGTGCCGCGAACCGGAAGACATCGCGGCGCTGGTCAAGGCATGCCATGGCTGGCAGCACGTAGAAGCTGCCCTGCAGGCTGGCCACGGCATCGTATTCGTTACCCCGCACCTGGGTAGCTACGATATTGCTGGTCGCTATATCAGCTCGCGCCTGCCCTTCCCGCTTACCGCCATGTATCGTCCTCCCAAGCTGAGCTGGCTGGAGCCGGTAATGCAGGCAGGCCGGGCCAGGGGCAAAGGCAAGACTGCGCCGGCCACCGGTGCAGGCGTCAGAATCCTGATGAAGGCACTCAAGTCGGGCGAGGCAACCATCATCCTGCCCGACCAGGTACCCGGTAATGGCGAGGGAGTGTGGGCGCCATTTTTTGGCAAGCCGGCCTACACCATGAGTCTGGTGCCGCGTCTGGCACAGGTGAGCGGTGTTGAGGTGTTGTTCTTTGTCGGCGAACGCCTGCCACACGGTGAGGGCTTTGTCGTGCATATCGAGTCCATGCCGCAGCCTTTCAGCGGGGACAAGGATGCCGACTGTGCCTTGCTCAACCACACTGTGGAAAACCTGATCCGCCGCTTCCCCAGCCAGTATCTGTGGAGCTATAACCGTTACAAATGTCCGGCCGGCGTCACGCCGCCTGACCATCTGCAAGGAAACCCATGAAGATTGCTTTTGCCCTGTTATGGCTGATTCGCCTGCTGCCCATGTGGGCTATTGGTCTGCTGGCAGATACCATTGGCCTAGTCGCTTACCACTTGGCAGCAGATCGCCGCAAGGTTGGGTTGACCAATCTGCGGCTGTGTTTCCCACAGATGACGGAAGCCGAGCGCATCAAGCTGGTCAAGGCCAATTTCGGCTTCATGATCCGGCTGGCACTTGAGTATGGCGTAGCCTGGTGGAGCTCGGCTGAGCGTATCCGCAAGCTGGTCACCATCAAGAATCTGCATATCGTGGAAGAGCTGCGCGCCAAGGGTGAGGATGTGATCCTGTTCTACCCGCACTTTGTCGGCTTTGAAATGTGCGTGTTTGCGCTCAATCAGGTGCTGCCGCTGGTCAGTGTGTATTCACAGCAGAAAAACGACACCCTGGATGCGCAGATCTATGCTGGCCGCCAGCGCTATGACAACTGCTACATCGTGCCGCGTAACGAAGGCCTGCGCTCCATCATCAAGGCCATGCGCAAGGAGCACACTCCTTTCCTTTATCTGCCGGATCAGGATTTTGGTGCCCGGGACTCGGTCTTCGTGAAATTCTTTGAAAAGGACGCCGCGACCATTACCGGTTTGTCGCGCATCAGTAAGCTGGCCAAGGCGCGCGTGGTGCCCTTGATTGCACGCCGCGTGGGTAATCGCTTTGAGCTGGAATTTTATCCGGCATGGGAGAATTACCCGACGGAGGATGTCGTGGCCGATACCCGCCGCATGAATGCCTTTCTGGAAGAGCGCATCCGCGAGATACCCAGCCAGTATTTCTGGCTGCACAAACGCTTCAAGACCCGCCCGGAAGGCGAGGAACGCATCTATTGATGCGGCGATACAGCAGACTTGCTTGATGACAGACAGCCCGGCTTCGTGCCGGGTTTTTCTTGTCCATCGCAGAGCCATGTCCTGCGGATATTTCCTGCGGGTCCCGCAGGCAGCGGGCTGCCACTGTGGGCCAATCAGCTGACTACAGTAGCAGGCCATCACTTGCACAATAAAAAACCCGGCCAAGGCCGGGTTCTTCTGCAAAACCGTTCTTGTTAACTGCTGCGTTTCTTCCAGAAGGTCTGATAGACAAATCCCGGAAAGGCAAACACCAGAAACAAGGCTACCGTCGTCACGTAAAACTGCCAGTGCTGCGGCTGGACCGGCATCTGCCGCGCTTCCAGAAAGCGCGCAAACACACCGACCAGCACAAACAGTACCAGCAACTCCAGCAAGCGCCAGCCGAAGTGCTTGTTACCCATGCGGATGACGCCTCCCAGACGCTGGGTCAGGAAGGGCAGATTGGCTGCCACAAAGGCGACAATCAACAAAGTAGCAACACTGGCTTGCATGCTGGCAGCTTTCCTATCAGATAACGGTGAGCGACTGCTTCATCGCCTGAATGCACAATTCGATCACACGCTCCGGCAGCATGCCCAGCACCAGCAATGCCACGGCATTGATGGACAGCACCAGCTTCATGTCGGCACGCATCACGATGGCCGAGGTGTCCTGGGCTTCATCAAAGTAGATGTTCTTCACGACACGCAGGTAGTAGAAGGCGCCGATCAGCGACATCATCACGGCAATGATGGCCAGCCAGTACAGGTGAATGTCCACGATCGCCTTGATCACGGCGAACTTGGCGTAGAAACCTGCCAGCGGCGGCACACCGGCCATGGAGAACATGGTCAGCAGCATCAGCAGGGCATACCAGCTGTTGCGGCTGTTCAGGCCCTTCAGATCATCCAGGGTTTCGCATTCGAAGCCGGCGCGGGACAAGCCCAGCAGGATACCGAAGCTGACCATGGACATCAGCACGTAGATGAGCGAGTAGAACAAGGCGGCGGCATAGCCATCCGACGTACCGGCCAGCAGGCCGAGCAGCAGGAAGCCCATGTGCGAGATGGTGGAGTAAGCCAGCATGCGCTTGATATTGGTCTGGGCGATGGCGGTGATGTTACCAATGGCCATCGACAACACGGCAACCAGTGCCAGCATCGCTTGCCAATCAGCCACCATGGCCTCCAAGCCTTGCACCAGGATGCGCAGCACGAATACAAAGGCAGCCAGCTTGGGCGCAGCACCAATCATCAGCGTCACCGCAGTGGCCGAGCCCTGGTACACATCCGGTACCCACATGTGGAAGGGAACCGTACCCAGCTTGAAACACAGGCCCGCCACGATGAACACCAGACCGAACACCAGCAGCATGTCGTTGGCAGTGTGCATCTTGATGGCCTTGGCCACCAAGGCCAGATCCAGCGTGCCGGTAGCACCGTAGATCATCGAAATACCGTACAGCAGCAGGCCGGAAGCCAGCGCACCCAGTACGAAGTATTTCATGGCGGCTTCAGTTGCCTTCACTTCGTCACGTTGCAAGGCGATCAGCGAGTACAGCGACAGCGACAGCAGTTCCAGGCCCATGTACAGCGACAGGAAGTGTGAAGCCGACACCATGATGTTCATGCCCAACAGGGCAAACACGGCCAAGGTGAAGAACTCGCCGCGGAACAGGCCGCGATCGGCAATGTACTGGCGACTATATACCAGCACCATGGCGGTACTGGCATACATGGCCAGCTTTACCAGACTGGACAACGCATCGCTGACAAACATGCCGGAAAAACTATGCACCGGCACGGCGGAGTAGGTATACACCTGCAGCGCCGCACAACCTGCCAGAGTCAGCAGGGTGAGGCCGTAGGTGATGCCACGCTTCGCATCCGAAATGAAAGCATCGAGCATGAGGATGACCAGCATCGCCAGGAACATGAACAGTTCGGGCAAGGCAGGCATCAGGTTCAGATCAGCCCAATTCATTATGTTTTCCTTATGGCCTTAGAGCTTGGTCTGCGCAACATGCGCAATCAGGTCATTCACCGACAGGTGCATCTTTTCGACGAAGCCTTGCGGGTACAGACCCATGCCCAGCACTGCAATGGCCAGTACGGCCAGCACCAGGAATTCGCGTTTGTTCACATCAGCCATTTCTTCCACATGGTGATTGCTCACCTCGCCGAAGATCACCCGCTTGTACATCCACAGGGTGTAGGCCGCACCGAAGATCAGGGTAGTGGCAGCCAAGGCCGCATACCAGAAGTTAACCTGCACCGCCCCCATGATCACCATGAACTCACCGGCAAAACCAGACGTGGCCGGCAGACCGGAGTTGGCCATGGCAAACAGCATCATGAAAGCAGCAAAAATCGGCATCTTGTTCGCCACACCGCCGTAGTCGGCAATGTTGCGGCTGTGAACGCGGTCATACATCACACCGATACAGAAGAACATGCCGGCGGAAACAAAACCGTGCGACACCATCTGCACCAGCGCGCCTTCTACCGCCCACTGATTCAGGTGCGAACCGGTGAACATGAACAGACCGAGGGTAACGAAGCCCATGTGCGAAATGGAGGAGTAAGCCACCAGTTTCTTCATGTCGCTCTGCACCAGCGCGACCAAGCCGATATACACCACGGCCACCAGCGACAGTGCCACCATGATCCACGACAGTTCGCGTGCCGCATCCGGCAGGATGGGGAGAGCAAACCGCAGGAAGCCGTAAGCACCGATCTTCAGGGTGATTGCAGCCAGCACCATGGAACCGCCAGTCGGCGCTTCAACGTGGGCATCAGGCAACCAGGTGTGGACCGGCCACATCGGCACCTTCACCGCAAACGACAGGAAGAAGGCGATGAACAGCAGGATCTGCACGTTCAGCGGAATCTTGGCAATTGCCTGGAAAGCCTGGATGTCGAAGGTCTTGCCAGCCTGGAAATACAGGTAGATCAAGGCCACCAGCATCAGCAGTGAACCGAGCAGGGTGTACAGGAAAAACTTGAAAGACGCATACACACGGCGCGGACCACCCCAGACACCGATAATGAGATACATCGGGATCAGCATGCCTTCAAAGAAGACATAGAACAGGATGGCATCCAGTGCGGCAAACGCACCGTTGATCAAGCCGGACATGATCAGGAAGGCCGCCATGTACTGCGCCGGACGCTTCTGGATCACCTGCCAGCCAGCCAGTACCACCATCAGGGTGGTAAAGCTGTTGAGGATGACGAACAGCATGGATATGCCGTCCACTCCCAAGTGGTACTGGATGCCAAAGGAGGCAATCCACGGCTTCACTTCCTCGAACTGCATGCCACCGTTGAGGTTGTCGAAGCCGGTAAACAGCGGCAGAGACAGCAGGAAACCGATCAAGGCACCGGCTACTGCCAGCCAGCGGGCCAGGTTGGCCCGTTGGTCTCCTCCCGTAGCCAGCACCAGCAACCCGGCCACGATGGGGGCCCAGATCACCAGACTTAACTGATTTGTGAACATAGTCAAAACCTAAGTAGTTATTCCAATTCCAGAGGTCTGGGCCTTAGCGCAGGATGATCTGCGAGAACCACAGCGTCATCAGTGCCAACACGCCGATAATCATGGTCATGGCGTAGCTGTAGATGAAACCGGTCTGCAGCTTGCGTACCAGCTTGGAGAAGGTTCCCACCAGCTTGGCTGCACCATTCACCACCAGGCCATCGATCAGCAGCATGTCACCCACCTTCCAGAAGAAGGTACCCAGGGCGCGCGAGCCCTTGGCAAACACGGCATAGTACAGCTCGTCCAGGTAGTACTTGTTTTCCAGTACCTGGTTGATGAAGCTGAACTTCTGCTTGATGGCGGCCGGGATTTGCGGAGCCTTCATATAGAAGAACCAGGCTGTCACCACACCGGCCAGGGCCAGCAGGAAAGGCAGCGAGGTAAAGGCATGCATGCCCATGGCGCTGGCGCCGTGGAATTCATGTGCCAGTTCTTCCAGTGCCGGGTGTGCCTCGCTGTGAATCGCGATGACACCCTTGAAGAAGGAACCGTAAACCAGCGGCTCGATGGCGAAGAAACCAACCAGAACCGACGGAATGGCCAACAGCACCAGCGGCAGGGTCACCACCCACGGCGATTCATGCGGCTTGTCATTCGGACCCAGACCATGGTGGTGGTCGTGGTCATCGTGACCGTGATGGTGATCATCTTTTTTCTCCATCCAGCGTTCCTTGCCATGGAAGACCAGGAAGTACATGCGGAAGGAGTAGAAGGCAGTCACGAACACGCCAGCAATCACGGCGAAGTAGGCAAAACCGGCTGCCGGCAAGTGCGACAGCTGTACCGCTTCGATGATGGAGTCTTTGGAATAGAAACCGGAGAAGAACGGCGTACCGATCAGCGCCAGCGAGCCCAGCAGCGAAGTCAGCCAGGTAATCGGCATGTACTTGCGCAGGCCGCCCATATTGCGCATGTCCTGGTCATGGTGCATGCCCATGATGACGGAACCGGCGCCAAGGAACAGCAGGGCCTTGAAGAAAGCGTGAGTCATCACATGGAACATGGCAACCGGGTAAGCCGAGGCACCCAGAGCAACGGTCATGTACCCCAGCTGGGACAAGGTGGAATAAGCCACCACGCGCTTGATGTCATTCTGCACAATGCCGAGAAAGCCCATGAACAGCGCAGTAATCGAACCTGCAACCAGGATCACGTTCAGCGCGGTATCAGACAATTCGAACAGCGGGCTCATACGCGACACCATGAAGATACCGGCCGTCACCATAGTGGCGGCGTGGATCAACGCGGAGATCGGAGTCGGGCCTTCCATCGAGTCCGGCAGCCATACGTGCAGCGGGAACTGTGCCGACTTACCCATGGCACCGATGAACAGCAGGATGCAGGTAACGCTCAGCAGCGACCAGTCGTGGCCCGGGATGATCTGGATGGTCTTGCTGGCCAGTGCCGGCGCTGCAGCGAATACATCGCTGTAGTTCAGCGAACCGCCGAAGTAGGCCAGGACCAGACCGATACCCAGCAGGAAACCGAAGTCGCCCACGCGGTTGACCAAGAAGGCCTTTAGGTTGGCGTAGATCGCAGTCGGACGCTTGAACCAGAAGCCGATCAGCAGGTAGGACACCAGGCCCACAGCTTCCCAACCGAAAAACAGCTGGATGAAGTTGTTGCTCATCACCAGCATCAGCATCGAGAAGGTAAACAGCGAAATATAGCTGAAGAAGCGCTGATAACCCGGATCTTCCTGCATGTAGCCGATGGTGTAGATATGCACCATCAGCGACACGAAGGTGACCACCACCAGCATCATTGCCGTCAGCGAATCCACCAGGAAGCCGACCGAGAACTCGTAGCCACCGACAGTCAGCCAGGTATAGACCGGCGCGTTGAAGACTTCTGCCTGCCCGCTAAGGAAGGCATAAAGTACCTTGAAGGACAGGGCTGCCGAGACTGCCACGCCGAGAATCGTCACGACGTGGGAAGCGCGGCGGCCGATTGCCCATCCAAACAAGCCTGCGATGATGGATCCCACCAGTGGTGAGAGCGCAATCAGCAGGTATAAGCTTTTCATATCCATGCTTGTGTGCTTTGTAGTTTGGTAACCGGTTTGCCTTAGCCCTTGAGGCTGCCCAGGTCTTCAACGTTGATGGTCCGCATATTGCGGAACAGCACCACCAGAATGGCCAGACCAATGGCCGACTCTGCCGCTGCTACCGTCAGGATGAAGAATACGAAAATCTGGCCTGCTGTATCGGACAGGTAATGCGAGAAGGCAATGAAGTTGAAATTCACTGCCAGCAGCATCAGTTCGATGGCCATCAACAGCACGATCAGGTTCTTCCGGTTCAGGAAAATCCCCAGCACGCTGATGGCAAACAGGATTGCGGCCAGCACCAGGAAGTGAGTTAGTGTCAGCACATTTCCTCCCTTATGTTGTTCGGCCGTCAGGCCTGTTGCTCACCGGACTCGGCAGTATCGGCCGCTTCCACATTTTTTTCGGCTTGCATCTTCACGATGCGCACACGGTCCTGACTGCGAACCTTGACCTGATCTGCTGCATCCACCACCTTGGTGTCCTTGCGGCTACGCTGGGTCAGACCGATTGCAGCCACCATGGCCACCAGCAGTACGACAGCAGCCAGTTCGAAGGGCAGCAGGTAGGTGGTATACAGCTGGCGACCCAGTACCTTCACATTGCTGGCATCAGCCGCAAGTGCCGCGCCGGCCTTGTAGTCGGCCAGACCAGTATGTGGATTGGTCAGGATCAGCACCATTTCGAAGGCCATGATCAGGCCAACGGTGGCGGCCACCGGGAAATTGCGCCAGAAACCCTCGCGCAGCTTTTCCACGTTGATGTCCAGCATCATCACCACGAACAGGAACAGCACCATCACCGCGCCGACATAGACCAGTACCAGGGTAATGGCCAGGAACTCGGACTGCAGCAGCAACCAATGACCAGAGCTAGTGAAGAAAGCCAGCACCAAGTACAACACGGCGTGAACCGGGTTCTTGGCAGTGACCACCCGTATCGCCGCAAACAGCAAAATGGCGGACAGGATGTAGAAAATAACCGTAGTCATGCTCATGAGGTCCCCTTAGCGGTACTTGGCATCCGCTGCCTTATTGGCAGCGATTTCGGCCTCGTACTTGTCGCCAACCGCCAACAGCATCGGCTTGGTGTAGTACAGGTCGCCACGTTTTTCACCGTGGTATTCAAAGATGTGTGTTTCCACAATCGCATCCACCGGGCAAGCTTCTTCGCAGAAACCGCAGAAGATGCACTTGGTCAGATCGATGTCGTAGCGGGAAGTACGGCGGGTGCCATCTTCACGCTGTTCCGATTCGATCGAGATGGCCATTGCAGGGCACACGGCCTCGCACAACTTACAGGCAATGCAACGCTCTTCACCGTTGGCGTAGCGGCGCTGCGCATGCAGGCCACGGAAGCGTGGGGAAATCGGCGTCTTCTCTTCCGGGAACTGGACGGTGATCTTGCGGGCAAAGAAATAACGCCCGGTCAGCATCAGGCCCTTGACCAGTTCCACCAGCAGGAAGGTTTTGAAAAAGTTGCGAATCTTATCCATGTTCTTTACCTATCCCCTCAGTTCCACAGCGACAGCGGGGTCATCATCCAGATACCCAGGACCATGATCCACACCAGGGTGACCGGGATGAACACCTTCCAGCCCAAACGCATGATCTGGTCATAGCGGTAGCGCGGGAACGTGGCACGGAACCACAGGAAGCAGAACAGTACAAACGCCATCTTCATGGCCAGCCAGAAGAAACCGCCGGCACCCAGCAGGCCCCAGCTTGCCGGGAAGGGTGACAGCCAGCCACCCAGGAACAGGATGGAGGTGAGCGCCGATACCAGAATCATGTTGGCGTATTCCGCCAGGAAGAACACCGCAAATGCCATGCCGGAGTATTCCACGTGGAAACCTGCCACGATTTCGGATTCACCTTCAGCCACGTCAAACGGTGCGCGGTTGGTTTCAGCCACTCCGGAGATCAGGTAGACGATGAACAACGGGAACAGCGGCAGCCAGTTCCAGGAGAACAACGAACCACCAGCCATGCCATGCCCCTGCTGCTTGACGATGTCAACCAGATTCAGACTGCTGGACACCATCAGTACACCAACCAGCGCAAAGCCCATGGCCAGTTCGTAAGACACGATCTGGGCCGCGGAACGCATTGCACCAAGGAAGGAATACTTGGAGTTGCCGGCCCAGCCAGCAACGATAATGCCGTATACCCCAATGGACGACAGCGCCAGAATGTACAGCAGCGAGGCGTTGACATTAGCCAGCACCAGCGTGTCACTGAAAGGAACCACTGCCCAGGCAGCCAGTGCCGGGCCAATGGCCAGCACCGGAGCCAGCAGGAACAAGCCCTTGCTGGACTGCGCCGGCAGAATGATTTCCTTCATCAACAGCTTGAGGCCGTCAGCCAGAGGCTGCAGCAGACCCAGCGGACCAACCCGGTTGGGGCCGATACGGATCTGCATGTAGCCAATGACCTTGCGTTCAAAGTAGGTCAGATACGCGACGGCAATCATCATCGGAGCCACGATGGCGATGATCTTGAGCAGGGTCCACACCGTGAGCCCCGCTTCATTACCGAGAATGCCTTGCAAGAACTCCATGTTTTACCCCTGTGTAAGCTCGATGGAATCGAACATGCCACCCAGACCAACAGTCAGCGGATGTGCCGTTGCCAGACGTACCGTGTCAGCCGGCAGGCTATCATCGGCCTCGACCAGCACCTTGAGCTCGCCAGAACCCTGACGCAGCAAGCCTTCCTTGCCAGCGGCCACATTCAGGCGGGCTAACAGACTGGAAGGGGCAGTTGCCAGCGGCGCAGCTGCATCAGCAGTCTGCTGCAGCGACTGGGCACGGCGGCAGATGGCATCAGCCTGGTACAGCGGAACTTCACCGATACGCACCAGACCAGCTGCCGCAGCCGTATTCACCGCAACATCACCCAGTGCATTGTTGAAGGCCGACTCCAGCGTACCCTTGGCCAGCAGTTCGGCGCGGACGTCTTCTGCACTGTTCTGCTCGAAACCGGACAGATTCAGCATGTTGCCCAGCACGCGCATGACCTTCCAGGCCGGACGGCTTTCGCCCAGTGGGCGGACCACACCGTTGAAGGACTGCAGCTTGCCTTCCATATTGACGAAGGAACCGGCAGTTTCCGAGAACGGGGCAATCGGCAGCAATACATCGGCGTAATCCAGCAGACCTGCTCCTTTGTAGGCAGTCAGTGCGATCACGGTGGCAGCCTGCTTCATGGCAGCCACGGCAGCTTGCGGATTGTAGCTGTCGAATTCCACTTCGGTATTCAGCAGGACGTAAGCCTTGCGCGGCGCGGCGATCATCGCTGCGGCGTTCAGGCCAGCCGTGGCGGCGGCACCAAAAGCGGCACGGTGCGGCAAGGCCCCCACCAGTTCGGCACCAGTGCTGTTGGCAGCTTCAGCCAACAGGCCAAAACGTGCACCAGTCAGCGCGGAAATTTCCTGCGCCAGCTTCAGCAGCTGGGCAAAGGCCGGATGGTGTTGCGCCAAATTGCCCAGCACGATGGCAGCCGATTCGGCACCAGTCAGGCTGGCAGCGATGGCTTGCGCTTCGGCACCGACAGTAACAGCAGCCAGATCAACTGCGGTTTGAGCCGACTTGAGCTCAACCACAGCCTTCAGCACCTGGGCCAGCGCATTGACCAGTGCCAGCGGCGATACGATCAGCTTGGCATTGACTGCAGTCAGCAGCGCATCGTCGGCAACGTGGATCACATTGAGCGCACTACCCTTCTTCACTGCCTGACGCAGATGGGAAGCCAGCAGCGGTTGTTCTTTGCGCTGGGTGCTACCCACCACCAGGATGGACTTGGTGGCAGTCAGTTCGGCAATGCTGGAACCCAGCCACTGCGCACCCTGCTGGGCGGCATCGGCGGAGAAGTCACTGCGACGCAGACGGTAGTCGATATTGTTGACACCAAAGGCACGGGCCAGCTTCTGCGCCAGATACAGTTCTTCAGTGGTGGAGTGCGGGCTGGTGAGGAAGCCGATGGCATCCTTGCCGTGATCGGCCGATACGCCGTTCAGGCCCTTGACCACATAAGCCAGCGCGGTTTCCCAGTCGGTTTCGTGCCACTTGCCGTCAAACTTGATCATCGGCTTTTGCAGACGCTCAGCCGAGTTCAGGCCTTCATAGGAGAAGCGGTCGCGGTCGGCGATCCAGCACTCGTTGATGGCTTCATTTTCCAGCGGCAGAACACGCATCACTTCGTTGCTCTTGACCTGAACCACCAGATTGGAACCCAGACCATCGTGCGGACTGACCGATTTGCGACGCGACAGCTCCCAGGCACGGGTGCTGTAGCGGAAAGGCTTGGAAGTCAGCGCGCCCACCGGGCAGAGGTCGATGACGTTGCCGGAGATTTCCGAATTAACGGTCTTACCCAGATAGGGCATGATTTCCGAGAATTCGCTGCGGTTGGCCATGCCGATTTCCTGGAAGCCGCCGATTTCTTCGGTGAAGCGCACGCAGCGGGTGCAGTGAATGCAGCGCGACATTTCTTCAGCGGAAACCAGCGGACCCATGTCCTTGCCGACTACGCTGCGCTTTTCTTCCTGATAACGGGAAGAAGAGTTGCCATAGCCTACGGCCAGATCCTGCAGCTGACACTCGCCGCCCTGATCGCAGATCGGGCAATCCAGCGGGTGATTGATCAGCAGGAATTCCATCACACCGGCTTGTGCCTTCTTGGCCATGTCGGAATGGGTATGCACCTTCATGCCGTCGGTCACCGGCGTAGCGCAGGCGGGCAGCGGCTTGGGTGCTTTTTCCACTTCCACCAGACACATGCGGCAGTTGGCCGCGATGGACAGTTTCTTGTGGTAGCAGAAGTGAGGGATGTAGGTGCCCACGGAATGGGCGGCATCCATCACGGTACTGCCTTGCGGGACAGTCAGTTTTTTACCGTCGATTTCGATTTCAAGCATCGCTCAACACCATTTGTGGTCCACCAAGGGCTTCTTGTGTTCGATCAGGTACTCGAACTCATTGCGGAAGTGCTTGGTGAAACTGCGAACCGGGAACACGGCAGCATCTGCCAGTGCACAGATGGTACGGCCGGCCATGTTATTGCCTACCGAATCCAGGAGCTCCAGATCACCCGGGCGGCCTTCGCCCTGGGCAATGCGATGGATCACCTTGTACAGCCAGCCGGTGCCTTCACGGCACGGCGTGCACTGGCCGCAGGATTCTTCGTGATAGAAGTAGGCCAGACGCTCCAGCGCCTTCACCATACACACATCTTCATTCATCACGATGACAGCGCCCGAACCCAGCATGGAGCCGGCCTTGGCAATACTGTCGTAGTCCATGGTGCATTGCATCATGACATCGCCGGGCAGAATCGGAGCGGAAGAACCACCCGGGATCACCGCCTTCAGCTTTTTGCCATCACGCATGCCTCCAGCCATTTCCAGCAGAACCGAGAACGGGGTACCCAGCGGAATTTCGTAGTTGCCAGGGCGATTCACATGGCCCGATACGGAGAACAGCTTGGTACCGCCGTTATTCGGCTTGCCCGCTTCCAGGAACTTCTGCGCGCCATCACGGATGATGAAGGGCACGGAGGCGAAGGATTCGGTGTTGTTGATGGTGGTGGGCTTGCCGTACAAACCGAAGCTGGCCGGAAACGGCGGTTTGAAGCGCGGCTGGCCTTTTTTGCCTTCCAGCGACTCCAGCAACGCAGTTTCCTCACCGCAGATGTAGGCACCGTAACCATGATGGGCGAACAGATCGAAGTTGAAATCGCTACCCAGAATGTTGTTACCGAGGAAACCAGCCTGACGGGCTTCATCCAGTGCAGCTTCGAACAGCTCGTACTCTTCGAAGATTTCACCATGAATGTAGTTGTAACCGGCCTTGGTACCCATGGCGTAACCGGCAATGATCATGCCTTCAATCAGCGCGTGCGGATTGAAACGCAGGATGTCGCGGTCCTTGAAGGTACCCGGCTCACCCTCGTCGGTATTGCACACCACGTATTTGTCGCCCGGGAAGGAGCGCGGCATGAAGCTCCACTTCAGGCCGGTGGGGAAACCCGCACCGCCACGGCCGCGCAGACCGGAATTTTTCACTTCGGCGATCACATCTTCTTGCGCCATCTTGGATTCGATGATGCGACGCAGGGCCTGGTAGCCGCCACGGGCCACGTAGGCCTCCAGCTTCCAGCAGTCCTGCGCAGAAGTGTCCACGCCGTCGAAGATCACACCATTGACGAAGATTGCCATCAGTTCAGCTCCGCCAGTTTCTTGTCGATTGCTTCGGGCGTCATGAAGCTGCACATCTTGTGGTTATTCACCAGCAAGACCGGCGCATCGCCGCAGGCTCCCATGCACTCCCCTTCCAGCAAGGTGTACTTGCCGTCAGCACTGGTTTCGCCAAT
This sequence comes from Aquitalea aquatica, assembly GCF_013911085.1. Classification (GTDB taxonomy): domain Bacteria; phylum Pseudomonadota; class Gammaproteobacteria; order Burkholderiales; family Chromobacteriaceae; genus Aquitalea; species Aquitalea aquatica. The sequence goes on along the minus strand of NZ_JACERN010000001.1, from coordinate 113,895 downwards.
GGCGATGCCCAGCTTCTTGGAGATGTACTCGGCAGCATTGACGCCACCGGACAAGGCACAGGGCAGGTTGGTACACACAGTAATCTTGTACTGCCCAACCGGCTTCATGTCGTACATATTGTAGAAGGTGGCGACTTCGTAGGCAGCTACCGGCGCAATCTGCAGGTAGTTGGCGACGAATTCGATCACCTCGGTATTCAGGCAACGCTCTTCCGGTGTCTTGCCGGTTTCACGGCGTTCCACCAGAGCAATGCGCAGCGCGCCCATAACCGCCGAGCGAGCCTGGTCGGCCGGATATTTGGCGACTTCGCGATCAATGGCGGCGAGTGATTGTGCGGATAGCATTAGCGGTCGATCTCCCCAAACACGATATCCTGGGTACCGATGATGGCCACCACGTCGGCAATCATGTGGCCCGTTGCCATTTCATTCAGAGCTGCCAGATGCGGAAAGCCTGGGGCACGGATTTTCAGTCGGTACGGCTTGTTGGCGCCATCGGATACCAGATAGATACCGAACTCACCCTTCGGGTGCTCAACCGCGGCGTAAGCTTCGCCTTCAGGCACATGCATGCCTTCGGTAAACAGCTTGAAGTGGTGGATCAGGTCTTCCATATTCGACTTCATGCCTTCGCGGGAAGGCGGAGCCACTTTATGGTTGTCAGTGATGACAGGACCCGGATTGTCTCGCAGCCATGCCACGCATTGCTGGATAATACGGTTGGACTGGCGCATTTCTTCCACGCGAACCAGATAGCGATCATAGCTGTCGCCACCCTTGCCCACCGGAATATCAAAGTCCATGCGATCATAAACATCGTATGGCTGCTTTTTGCGCAGATCCCACTCGATACCGGAACCACGCAGCATCGGGCCAGAGAAGCCAAGGTTCTTGGCACGTTCCGGGCTAACCACACCGATACCAACGGTACGCTGCTTCCAGATGCGGTTATCGGTCAGCAGGGTTTCATATTCGTCGACATAACCGGGGAAACGCTTGGTGAAATCATCAATGAAGTCCAGCATCGAACCCTTGCGACCTTCGTTCAGGCGCGCCAGTTCGCGGGCATTCTTGATCTTGGATACGGTGTACTGCGGCATAGAGTCCGGCAGATCACGGTAAACACCACCTGGGCGGAAATAGGCAGCATGCATACGGGCACCGGACACGGCTTCGTAGCAGTCCATCAGGTCCTCACGCTCACGGAAAGCGTACAGGAACATGGTCATGGCGCCGATGTCGATGGCGTGCGCGCCAATCCACAGCAGGTGATTCAGGATACGAGTGATTTCAGCAAACATCACACGGATGTATTGCGCCCGCAGCGGCACTTCGATTTGCAGCAGCTTTTCGATGGCCAGGCAGTAGGCGTGCTCGTTGCACATCATGGAAACGTAGTCGAGACGGTCCATATACGGCAGCGACTGGATGAAAGTCTTGCTTTCAGCCAGTTTCTCGGTACCGCGGTGCAACAAGCCGATATGCGGGTCGGCACGCTGGATGACTTCACCATCCAGTTCCAGAACCAGACGCAACACACCGTGCGCTGCCGGATGCTGAGGGCCAAAGTTCAGCGTGTAGTTACGGATCTCAGCCACCGTAGTTCTCCTCACGAATGATGCGCGGAGTGATTTCGCGCGGCTCAATAGTGACCGGCTGATAGATCACACGCTGCTGGGTCGGGTCATAACGCATTTCAACATGACCGGACAGCGGGAAATCCTTGCGGAAAGGATGGCCGACAAAGCCATAGTCGGTCAGGATGCGACGCAGGTCAGGGTGACCTTCGAACACGATACCGAACAGGTCGAATGCTTCGCGTTCGAACCAGTTGGCTGCATTCCATACCGGATTGACCGAAGCGAGCAGCGGGAAGCTATCATCTTCGGCGAAGACGCGCAGACGGATACGGACATTGTGCTTGAGCGACAGCAGGTGGTAGACGACGGCGAAGCGCGGCCCATCCCACGGCTCATCGCGGTAGGCACTGTAGTCCATACCGCACAGGTCGATCAGTTGTTCGAAAGAAAGTTCAGCATGATCACGCAGCGTGGTGGCCACGGCGATCAGATCTGCCGCCTTGCAGACGATGGTCAGTTCATCGAGGGCCAGCGTGCTTGAAACAAGCTTGTCGCCCAGCACCTGCTCGACGACCGATCCCAATGCTTCCATTTTCTTGGAGGCCATAAGTGCTTACCTTATCGGGCGATGGTGGAGGTGCGTTTGATCTTGTTCTGCAGCTGGATGATGCCATACAGCAATGCCTCGGCTGTGGGCGGACAGCCCGGCACATAGACATCGACCGGCACGATGCGGTCACAGCCACGGACGACAGAATAGGAGTAGTGGTAATAGCCACCACCGTTAGCACAGGAACCCATGGAGATGACCCAGCGCGGTTCCGCCATCTGGTCATACACCTTGCGCAGTGCCGGTGCCATCTTATTGCACAACGTACCGGCCACGATCATCAGGTCAGACTGACGGGGACTGGGGCGAAAGACGATGCCGAAACGGTCCAGGTCGTAACGCGCAGCACCAGCATGCATCATTTCCACCGCACAACAGGCCAGACCAAAGGTCATCGGCCACAGCGAACCAGTACGGGTGTAGTTGATGAGCTTGTCGGCCGTCGTGGTCACGAAGCCTTTTTCCAGAATACCTTCTACTCCCATTCCAGCGCTCCCTTTTTCCACATGTAGACGAAGCCCAGCGTCAATACCGCCAGGAACTCCACCATTACACCAAAGCCATATGCACCCAGCTCTTTCAGGACCACAGCCCAGGGAAACAGAAACGCAATTTCCAAATCGAACAGAATGAAAAGAATGGCAATGAGGTAGTAGCGAACGTCAAATTTCATGCGTGCATCTTCGAAGGCCTCGAATCCGCACTCATAAGGAGAGAGTTTCTCAGGGTCAGGACGATTGGGCGCGAGGACCTTGCCAAGAACAATAGGACCTACGCCAACCAGCAACCCGACGATGACAAACAACAGAATGGGAAAATAATTTTGCAGCATTTCCCGTACACCCCCAAAAAAAGGAGGAATTACCCCCCTTGGCTCCAAATAAAATAGGCCACCGGAATCCCGGTGGCCTATTTTTGAATGGTGGTGCCGACAGTGAGACTCGAACTCACACAGCCTACGGCCACTACCCCCTCAAGATAGCGTGTCTACCAATTTCACCATGTCGGCACAATATAACTTTACTGTCACTCCGGAATTTTTGACGTCGTGCCCGAAGCTTTGCCAGTGGTTGCCCCGACCGGGATTTGCGGCGCAACTTGTTCAACCTTGCCACCCATCACACCCAGATCAGTTTTTCCGCCCCCCGACAGATAAACAAGGGTGAGACTCGTGGAGAAGAATACAACCGCTGCAACCGCAGTGGTTCTACTCAAAAAATTCGCAGAGCCAGACGCACCAAACAGACTTCCGGAAGCGCCGCTACCGAAAGCTGCACCCATATCCGCACCCTTGCCATGCTGCATGAGGACAAGGACGATAATCGTCACTGCGGAGAGCAGGTTAACAACCCAAATAAGCGTCTTAATAAGTTCCATACTATATCAATTTTCCTGCGGCCTGGCAAATCATCCTGAATGATCCGGCGTCCAGAGATGCCCCACCAACAAGGGCTCCATCGACATTGTCTGTCTTCAGGATTGACTCGGCATTCTCTGCCTTTACACTGCCGCCGTAGAGGACGCGAATATTAGCGGAGGGCTTGGCATTTTGCAAGCACCACGTTTTGATGGCGCTGTGAATTTCGGCAATCTGCTCCAGCGTCGCGACCTTGCCGGTACCGATAGCCCACACCGGCTCATAGGCGATCAGGTAGTCGCCAGCATCGATATCCACCAGAATGGACAGTTGCTGATAAATGACCTGCAGGTAGTCGCCCTGTTCACGCTGCTCCAGCGTTTCACCCACACACAGCACCGGCACCACGCCTGCGGCAAGCGCATTATTCATCTTGGCTAGCAGCAGCGGGTTGCTCTCGGCAAAATACTGCCGGCGCTCCGAGTGTCCGACCAAAACATAAGTACAACCGACATCCCGCAGCATGGCCGCCGAGACATCTCCGGTGTAGGCACCATCATTAGCAAAGCCACTCACATCCTGCGCAGCCAACTGCAATGACGCACCTTGCAGACGCTGAGCCAGCATCGCCAGGTACACGGAGGGGGCAGCAACACCCACCCATGACTGATTGCACTCCGAATCGGCAAGCAGCGCATCCAGCAGGGATTGCGCGCTTTGCGCACGGGTGTTCATCTTCCAGTTTCCGATAATCAGCTTGCCTGCCATGTCCGGGTGCCTCCGTTTAAGTGCTGCGGATTATATCCCTAGTCCTGTCATCGTCAAAACTCCGCAATCTGCTTTTCCACGACTTGTAATATTTCTGAAAACTTGAAGGGATAGGATGCGCCTCAACACCTCGCAGGGCCTTACCCTAATAATTCAGGAGCAAGCATGAAACAGTCCGTACGTCTGGTCGCCTCGCTGGCCTTGTCCGCCGGCTTCGTCGCTGGTGCAGCCATGGCTGCCGACATTACCGGCGCCGGCGCTACTTTCCCCTACCCCTTGTATGCAAAGTGGGCCACCACCTACAAGACTACGACCAACAACAGCATGAACTACCAGTCCATCGGCTCTGGTGGCGGCATCAAGCAAATCCAGTCCAAGACTGTTGATTTTGGTGCCTCCGACATGCCACTGAAGCCGGAAGAGCTGGAAAAGTCCGGCCTGACCCAGTTCCCCACAGTGCTGGGTGGTGTTGTGCCGGTACTGAATGTTCCGGGCATTGCAGCCGGTCAGGTTAAGTTTACCGGCCCCTTGCTGTCTGACATTTTCCTGGGCAAGGTTTCCAAGTGGAATGATCCGGCCATCGCCAGCCTGAACCCGGGCGTCAAGCTACCGGACCAGAAAATCACCGTAGTTCGCCGCTCCGATGGTTCGGGCACCACCTTCATCTTCACCAACTACCTGTCCAAGGTTTCCAGCGAGTGGGCCAGCAAGGTTGGCTCGAACACCTCGGTTAACTGGCCTGCCGGTGTTGGTGGCAAGGGGAATGAAGGCGTTGCCAACTATGTAACCCGCATCAAGGGTTCCATCGGTTATGTGGAATACGCCTATGCCAAGCAGAACAAACTGGCTTACGGTCAACTGAAGAACGAATCTGGCAGCTTTGTGGCACCGAATGACAAGTCTTTCCGTGCCGCTGCGGCCAACGCTGACTGGAAAAAGGCCCCTGGCTTTTACCTGCTGCTGACCAACCAGCCTGGCAAAGATAGCTGGCCGATTGCCGGTGCCACTTTCATCCTGATGCACAAGAAACAGGACAAGCCGGCACAAGGTACCGAAGTACTGAAGTTCTTCGACTGGGCTTACAAGAATGGCGACAAGACCGCTCTGGAACTGGATTACATCCCGATGCCGGACAGCGTGAAGGCCGTGATTCACACCAGCTGGAAGCAGATCACCGACGCCAGCGGCAAGCCGGTTCTGAACTAAGTGCAGCATGGCGACACCGGCCAGCGGCATGCACTCTGATGCAGCTGGCCGGTGTGGCATCAAGGCCGGGGTGAGCAACCCCGGCTTTTTGTCTGAGACGCGACCGAGTATCCTCATGGAAAAGTTCAGCAATAACCAGCAAATGCAGCGCCAAATGCTGCTAGACAATATCTTCAGGCTATCCACACGCTGCTTTGCCTTTTTGGTATTGGCCTTGCTGGTGGGTATCCTGATTTCCCTCATTATCGGTGCCATGCCCAGCCTGAGCCGTTTTGGCTGGAGCTTTCTGATTGATAGCGACTGGGATCCGGTCGCACAGAAATTCGGTGCCCTGGTGCCGGTTTTTGGCACGCTCGCCACGTCGGTGATTGCCTTGCTGATCGGCGTGCCCGTCAGTTTTGGCATTGCGGTGTTTCTGACCGAGCTTTGCCCCAACGTTCTCAAGCGCCCGCTGGGCATCGCTGTCGAACTGCTGGCAGGTATCCCCTCGATTATTTATGGCATGTGGGGCTTGTTCGTCTTTGCCCCGCTGTTTGCCGACCACATCCAACCCGTCCTGATCGATAATCTGGGCGACATCCCGCTGATCGGGCTGTTGTTCCAGGGTGCGCCGATGGGTATTGGTGTTTTTACTGCCGGGCTGATTCTGGCGGTGATGGTGATTCCCTTTATCGCTTCGGTCATGCGCGATGTGTTTGAAGTGGTGCCGACCATGCTGAAGGAGTCGGCCTACGGTCTGGGCTCCACCACTTGGGAGGTCGTGCGCTATGTGGTGCTGCCTTACACCAAGACGGGTGTGGTAGGCGGCATCATGCTGGGCTTGGGCCGTGCTCTGGGTGAAACCATGGCCGTGACTTTCGTGATCGGTAACTCCTCGCGCTTTGCCGTCGGCCTGTTCGAGCCGGGCCAGTCGATTTCCTCGGCCCTGGCTAACGAATTTGCCGAGGCAACGGGCGAGTTCCACATGGCCTCGCTGATCGAGTTGGGCCTGATCCTGTTCTTCATTACCTTCGTCGTACTGGCCTGCGCCAAACTCCTGTTACTGCGCCTGCAGAAACAGGAAGGCAAGGCATCCTGACAAGGCGCTATCATCATGGCTAACAGCACATTAAGCGAACCCCTGAACGTTCAGGATCGCAGCGGAAGCAGCAGCACCATGAATACTTCTATCTACCGTCGTCGCCGTCTGGTCAATGCCTTCAATATGGGTGCATCCACCCTAACCATGGCCTTTGGCTTGTTCTGGCTGTTCTGGATTTTATTTACCCTGCTGCAGCACGGCCTGTCCGGCATCAATCTGCAGGTATTCACCCAGAGCACACCGCCACCCGGTGGCCAGGGTGGCCTGGCCAATGCCATTTACGGCAGCTTGGCCATGACCATTTCCGGCACGATGATCGGCACGCCAATCGGCATTCTGGCGGGCATCTATCTGGCGGAGTTCGGTCAGCGCGGCTGGCTGGCCCCGGCTACCCGTTTCATCAACGACATTCTGCTGTCGGCACCATCCATCGTGATCGGCCTGTTTGTCTATGAAGTCTATGTGGTCAGCGTCGGGCACTTCTCCGGCTGGGCCGGCTCGCTGGCGCTGGCATTGCTGGTGATTCCGGTCGTAGTGCGCACCACGGAAAACATGCTGCGCCTGGTCCCCAATACCCTGCGCGAAGCTGCTGCTGCACTGGGCGCGCCGCAGTGGAAAATCACCCTGTATGTCACCTTGCGCTCGGCCAAGGCCGGCGTGCTGACCGGCATCCTGCTGGCCATTGCCCGTATTTCGGGTGAAACCGCACCGCTGCTGTTTACCGCGCTGAACAATCAGTTCTTCAACAGCAATATGAACCAGCCGATGGCCAACTTGCCCATCGTGATTTTCCAGTTTGCCATGAGCCCGTACGAAGACTGGCACACCCTGGCCTGGACCGGTGCTTTGCTGATTACCCTGAGCGTGTTGACGCTTAATATTCTTGCCCGCTGGATGGGCAGCCAGAAAACCCAATCGCATTAAGGCATGACGACTATGGCTGATAACAACGTCAAGCTTCAGGTCAAGAATCTGAACTTTTTCTACGGCAACTTCCACGCATTGAAGAACATCAATCTGGATATTGCCCCGCGCATGGTCACGGCCTTCATCGGACCGTCCGGTTGCGGTAAATCCACACTGCTGCGCACCTTCAACCGCATGTACGAGCTGTATCCGGGGCTGCGCTCCGAAGGTGAAATCCTGCTGGACGGCAATAACATTCTGGGCCGCGACGTGGATATCAACCTGCTGCGCGCCAAGGTGGGCATGGTGTTCCAGAAGCCGACCCCCTTCCCGATGTCCATCTACGACAACATCACCTTCGGGGTGAAGCTGTACGAGAAGCTGGCCAAGACCGAAATGGACGACCGGGTGGAGTGGGCGCTGCGCAAGGCTGCGCTATGGGATGAGGTCAAGGACAAGCTGAAGCAGTCTGGTAATTCGCTTTCTGGTGGCCAGCAACAGCGCTTGTGCATTGCTCGCGCAGTGGCCTCCCGCCCGGAGGTACTGCTGCTGGACGAGCCGACCTCGGCACTGGACCCGATTTCCACTGCTCACATCGAAGAACTGATTCATGAGCTGAAAGAGGACTACACCATCGCCATCGTGACCCACAATATGCAGCAGGCGGCCCGGGTGTCGGACTTCACCGCCTACATGTATCTGGGCGAACTGGTGGAGTTCGGCGAAACCGACAATATCTTCACCGCGCCCAAGCAGAAGGCTACCGAGGATTACATTACCGGCAAATTCGGCTAAGCCAGCTACCAATGACCAGCCCTGCCCGCCGCCCGGCGCGCAGGGTTTTTTCATGGAAGAAACACCCGTTTATTACAACAGAATGTCCTGTAACTGCCTGAAAAAACCGGGCAAACACAAAGCATGTCAAGGCGGAGCACAAGCGGCACGACGCGAAAACGACAAGCCCCGTTTTTTTTGTTTCATTTACTTGACGCCTGCGGGTCTGGACACAACAATCCCGGCTTTCCTTTACACGATTTTCACGATCATGCTGGACCTCTTTGCAGGGCTGGACACCCACGTGGCCATTACCCTGATTCTGTCGCTGGGCTTTGTCCTGGCCTTCGAATTCATCAACGGTTTTCACGACACGGCCAATGCGGTCGCTACCGTCATTTATACCCAATCGATGAAGCCACGCCTGGCGGTGTTTGCCTCTGGTGTCTTCAACTTTCTCGGGGTATTGACGGGTGGCTTGGCCGTCGCCTACGCCATCGTGCACCTGCTGCCGGTAGACCTGCTGGTTTCGGTCAATACCGCACGCGGCATGGCCATGGTGTTTGCCTTGCTCACGGCCGCCATTGCCTGGAATCTGGGTACCTGGTATTTCGGCCTGCCAGCCTCCAGCTCGCACACGCTGATCGGCGCCATCCTTGGCGTGGGCCTGGCCAATTGCCTGATCAACGGCACGCCCTTGTCGCAAGGGGTGAACTGGGGTAAAGCCATTGATGTGGGTCTGTCCTTGCTGTGTTCGCCACTGGTCGGTGCCTTCCTGTCCGGCCTGCTGGTCATCAGCCTGCGGCGTGCCCGCCCGCAGAGCAATATGCACAAGACGCCCTTCCAGCGCCAGCAGGTCGAAGGACGCAAGCACCCGCCGTTCTGGATGCGTTTCATGCTGATCGTCAGCTCCATGGGCGTCAGCTTTTCCCATGGTTCCAATGATGGTCAAAAAGGCGTAGGCCTGATCATGCTGGTGCTGATCGGCATCGTTCCGGCCAAATATGTACTGAACCTGGACAGCACGCCTTACCAGATCGAACGGACCCGCGATGCGGCCTTGCATCTGCAGCAGTTCTACAATCGCCACCAGACTGCGCTGGATACCATGTTCAAGCCGACGGTCGCCGGCAGCAATATTCACGACTGCCGTCCGCGCGACACCCTGCGCACTGCTGATAATCTGATCACGGCTCTGGGCGATGGCAGCAGCTACCGCAGCCTGCCGGACAACAAACGCTGGGATGTGCGCACCGACCTGCTTTGCCTGGACGATGCAGCGAAAAAAGCAGCCTCGCTGCCCAATCTGAGTGCCGATGACAAGCAACTGCTGAGCAATCTGCGCAAGGACCTGACCGTTACCACTGAGTACGCACCGACCTGGGTGATCATCGCCGTGGCATTGGCGCTGGGTGGTGGCACCATGATTGGCTGGCGTCGTGTAGTGAAGACTGTTGGTGAGGGCATTGGCAAGAAAGACATGACGTATGCTCAAGGGATGTCGGCTCAACTGACTGCGGCGGTATCCATCGGTCTGGCCAGTCAGTTTGGCTTGCCAGTTTCCACTACCCACGTACTATCCAGTGGCGTGGCCGGCACCATGGTGGCGGACAAGGCTGGCCTGCAATGGTCTACCGTGCGCTCCATTCTTCTCGCCTGGCTGTTTACCATGCCGGTTGCCATGCTGCTGTCTGGCAGCCTGTACTACCTGGCTAGCAACTGGCTGAAGTAATACTGCCTGCCATTACCGCTAAAGCCGCCTACGGGCGGCTTTTTCTATGATCCTCATCATGACGGGTCAAATTTGACCTGTATCAAACAAGCAATGACTCACCATTGATTTCGAACTTTATTATTTGCTAATATAATCATGTTTCATCATGGTTTCTCCTTTGTTGTTTGCAGCAATCCCTTGACGCCTCATCCTTACGGATGAGGCGCTTTTTTTTGCATCATTCCTATCTATCTGCACAGGGATTTGCAACAAGGCAATCTCAGCATGAAACCACCGCCAGCATTCGCTGCCATGCCCCCACCACCGGGTAGTTCACGGCATGCTCATTCAGGCCTTGAGGAATTGCTCGCGACCAGACAGCCAGCGCTCCAGATGTGCTTCTGCCGCTTCCGGCCAGCGTGCAAGGATTTCCGGGGCCAGCTCCCGTGCCGCCTCCAACAGTTCGATATCGTCTTCCAGATTGGCAAAGCGCAACATGGGCACCCCGCTTTGCCGGGCACCAAGAAACTCACCCGGACCACGAATCAGCAAATCCTGCCGGGCGATCTCGAAACCATCGACATTCTCGTAAATGACTTTCAAGCGTGCCTTGGCAATATCGGACAGCGGGTTTTCAAACAGCAGCATGCACACGCTGCGCGCACTACCCCGCCCGACCCTGCCCCGCAGCTGGTGCAATTGGGCCAGCCCCATGCGCTCGGCGTGCTCAATCACCATCAGCGAAGCATTGGGCACATCCACGCCAACTTCGATCACCGTGGTGGCCACCAGGATTTGCAGCTGGTTACTGCCAAAAGCGGCCATGACTGCCGCCTTTTCATCCGCTTTCATGCGGCCATGCAGCAAGCCGACATGCCACTGCCCCAGTTGTGCTGCCAGCTGGCGGTGGGTTTCCACTGCCGTCTGCAGCTGCAGGGTTTCTGACTCCTCGATCAGCGGGCACACCCAGTACACTTGCTGACCTTCGCTGCAGGTCTTGTGCACGAAATCGACGACTTCCTCACGGCGGCTACTGTTGATCAGCTTGGTGACAATAGGCGTTCGTCCCGGCGGCAGCTCATCGATGACTGACACATCCAGATCGGCGTAAAAGCTCATGGCCAGGGTGCGTGGAATCGGTGTGGCCGACATCATCAGTTGATGGGGTTCCTCGCCTTTTTGCTTGAGCGCCAGCCGCTGGCCGACCCCGAAACGATGCTGCTCGTCGACAATGGCCAGCCCCAACCGGGCAAAATCGACGCCATCCTGAAACAGCGCATGCGTTCCCACCACCAGATGGGCCGTACCACTGGCCATCTGCTCCAGTGCTTGTTCTTTCTGCTTTTTACGCAGGCTGCCGGAGAGCCAGCTGACCGTCAGCCCAAGCGGGGCAAGCCAGCCGGACAACTTGCGATAATGCTGCTCGGCCAGGATTTCCGTCGGTGCCATCAGTGCCACCTGAAATCCCGCCTCGATAGCGGTGAGTGCGGCCAGCGCCGCCACCACGGTTTTGCCACTGCCCACATCGCCCTGCAGCAAGCGATGCATGGGGTGCGCCTGCGCCAGATCAGCATCGATTTCGCCCAGTACCTTGTGCTGCGCAGCCGTGAGACGGAAGGGCAAGCTGGCAAACAGTGCCTCGCGTAAGCGACCACTGCCGCGCACCACCGGAGCCTTACCCTGACGTCTGGCGCGGTAAGCCAGCCGCATCGACAACTGCTGCGCCATCAGCTCGTCAAACTTCAGCCTTTGCCATGCCGGCAAGGCCGGCTCACTGAGCTGGCTGGCACTGTATTCCGGTGGCGGAGAATGTAAAAGCCGCACGGCATCGGCAAAGCTTTGCAGCTGCAAATGGGCAATAACAGAGGGGGGCAGGGTTTCCGGCAAAGGCAGGCTTTGCAGCTCGCTGCGAATCAGCTTGCGCAGCATGGGCTGGGTCACGCCATTGACCGTGGGATACACCGGCGTCAGGCTTTCCGCCAGCGGTGTGCCATCGACCACCTCGCGCGTTTTCGGATGGACCATCTCGTCGCCATGGAAACCACGACGGATCTCGCCCATGGCACGTACCAGGGCACCATCGGCAAACTGTTTGAGCTGACTGGGATAAAAGTGGATGAAGCGCAGCAGCAGCACGCCGCTGGCATCCTCGATGCGCACCAGCAACTGTTTGCGCGGACGGAATTGGACCTCATGAGCGATGACCCTCCCCTCTACCAACACCGGCTGGCCGTAGGGGGCTGCCGTGATGGGATAGAGATGGGTTTCATCTTCGTAGCGCAGCGGCAGGTGCAACACCAGGTCAAAGCGCCGGCGCAGGCCGAGCTTGTCGAGTTTCTTGGCCAGGGCTGGCGCTACATTGAGCGGCTGGCCGGCGAGGTCGTTGGCATGGGTCATCAGCGCCGATTGTACCCAAAAAACAAGGCGGAGGCCGCTGCCGGCACTCCGCCCTGGCTGTCGCACCGGACAGGATTATTGCTGACGTTCCCACACCTGGGTGCGCCCCAGCAGTGATACGCCGAGGAAGCCACGTACTTCCAGCTTTTTGCCACCTTCCACCAGTTTCATCTTGGCGCTGTAAACCTTGCCGTTATGCGGGTCGAGAATCTTGCCATTGGCCCAGCTGTCGCCGTCTTTTTTCAGGCCCCACAGGATGGTCATGCCGTTGACCGGCTTGCCCTTGCGGTCGCCATCGCAGGCTTCGCATACGACCTCAGGGTTCTGGAACAGCTTGACGATCTTGCCGGACAATTCGCCGTTGGCGCCTTCGGCAATCTGTACCACTGCCTTGGCTTGCTTGGTGTCATCGTCGATGGTCTTCCAGCTGCCGATCGGGCTGTCGGCCAGTACGCTGTGCGACAATGCGGCCAATCCAAGGGCCAGGGCGGCCGCTTTCCACAACTTGCTCATGATGTCTTTCCTCGTGTTGTCTGTCTTTGTTAAACGCTAGTTTGGAGCTGCGACTCTAGCATGCCAAGGGGTCGGCATTGCGTCAAGTCATACGCTTGTTTCACAAGAGAAACTCCCCCTGCGCCAGCGCCACAACCTTACCGCCGACATAAATACGACGCGCATCATCCACCGTCAAGTGCAATACATTGGGGCGCTGCAATACGGCCCCCTGCTCCACCCGCCATTGCAGCGGATAGCGCTGGTGCAAGCTGCACCAGCCGCCCAGATTGGCGCAGGCCGAACCAGTACCCGGGTCTTCCAGTACCGCACCATCCTGGCCGTAAAACAGCCGCACGGTCGCCACACCATCCGCCTCATGCCACAGATAAGCTACGCTACGGCCGGGATGCAGGCAGGCATCACGCAGAAACAGATCCGCCACCGGACGTGCAGCCAACACCGCGTCGCGGCTGGCTGCCGCGATCAGCAACTGTTCGCTGCCGGTATTCAGCCAGCTGGGGGCGGCCAGTACCGCCACTGCCGGCAAGCCCAGCATGGCAGCGGCTTGCTCCACACTCAGGTCGGAGGGACGTTCGCTGGCGGCATTGGCCTGCAGGGTGAACAAACCGTCCTGCTGCCGGATGGGAATCACCCCGGCAGCAGTCTGCAGGGTGAAGGAATCGCCCAGTGATTGCCTGCGATGCAGCACGCTGGCTGCACCAAGTGTGGGATGGCCTGCAAACGGCAACTCGTGTGCTGGAGTAAAAATGCGCAAATGTGCCGTCGCTTGCACGGAAGGCAACAGGAACACGGTTTCCGACAAATTCATCTGCCGCGCCAGCAGCTGCATTTCCAGCTCGCTCAGCCCCTCGGCCTGGCTGAACACGGCGAGTGGATTGCCACCAAAGGTGCTTTCGGCAAAGACATTGACGATTTCAAAAGTGTAGCGGCGCATGGAGGTCTCGGTTCAGGGTGGGCAAGCCGCATCGTGCAAGTCATTGGCCAGGCTGGCAAGCCGGCTCTGCAAACGCTGTGTTTGCAAGGGAGAACGACTGAGAGACAGCTGACGCTGCAGCGTTTGCTGTCTGGCTTGCAGACGGCGGCAATGTTTGTCTTGCTGCACAAGCTGGCGCCGGCGCAACTGCAGCGCCTTGGCTTGTTCCTGCTGCATGGCGCGGGTTTGTTTGGCCGTTTGCTGCCGGCTGTCTTGCAGCTCTCGTAGCTGGTAGGGTTCGCGCGTTACCAGACTGAAGTTGCCACCACGTAGCGTATGGGCCGCATGATCCGCCGGGCAGGGTTGATCCTGATAGCTGTGTTGTCCGGCAGGGCTGATACATTTGAATACGGCAGCCTGCAGCACAAGCGGTGTCATTAAACAGATAAGCAGGGGGAGAAAACGATACATGGCCAGCACTCCACCAGGAGGGATAGAACTCCAGATGAAAGCCGATTCCACCTGTGCTGGCTGCTGCGCCATCTGTCAGGGATAACCGCACAATAAAAAACAGGCGATCAAGATCGCCTGTTTTGATGTGCATGGGTGAAAGATCAACCCAGGAACAGCACTGCCTCGGCTTCCACCTGCACGCCCTTGGGCAGGCTGGCCACGCCCACGGCAGCACGTGCCGGGTAGGGTTGGCTGAAGTACTGGCCCATGATTTCGTTGAAGGTGGCGAAATTGGACAGGTCGGTCAGATAGGCATTGAGCTTGACGATCTGGTCCAGGCTGCCACCGGCAGCTTCGCACACGGCTTTCAGGTTCTTGAATACCTGATGGGTTTCAGCGGCAAAGCCACCTTCCACCACGGTCATGGTGGCCGGGTCCAGCGGGATCTGGCCGGACAGGTAAACGGTGTTGCCAGCCTTCACGGCCTGGGAGTAGGCGCCGATGGCAGCCGGGGCATGTTCGGTATGGATGATTTCTTTGGTCATTTACTGGTCTCCGTCCCCGAGAAACAGGGTTAACAGGTCATTGAGAAAACGTTGCCCCTGCAAAGTGGGGCGAATGGTGGTGGCATCCTGCTCCAGCAATCCTTGCTGGATGGCCTGCTGCAATTCATTGCGGATACAGGATACAGGCAAACCGGTGCGCTCGGTGAACAGGCGCGTTTCAAAACCGCCGGTCAGCCGCAGCAGATTCATCATGAATTCAAACGGCAATTCGTCGCGCTTCACCTTGCGGCTGCTTTGCACCGGCTGGCCGGCGGCCACCGCCTGGATATAGGCCGCGGGCTGCTTGTGGCGCATTTCGCGCACGATGCCTTCGTGGCTGCTGATCTTGCCGTGCGCGCCCGCACCAATGCCCAGATAGTCACCAAACTGCCAGTAATTGACGTTATGGCGGCTACGCTTGCCGGGCCGGGCAAAGGCCGAGGTTTCGTAGTGTTCGAAACCGGCAGCCGCCAGCCGCGCCTCGATGGCCTCCTGCATATCGGCAGAAATCTCGTCATCCGGCAGATTCTGCGGCGTACGCACCGCGTACAGCGTGTTGGGTTCGATGGTGAGGTGATAGGCCGACAGATGGGTAATGCCATAAGACAGCGCGGTATCCAGATCCTGCAGCGCCTGCTCTACGCTCTGGCCGGGCAAGGCATACATCAGATCCAGATTGACGTTATCAAAACAGGACAGCGCAATGTCGATGGCGCAGCGTGCTTCATCGCCATCATGAATCCGCCCAAGCACTTGCAGATGCTGCGGATTGAAGCTCTGAATGCCGATGGACAGGCGATTGATGCCGGCCTCGCGGTAGCCACGGAATTTTTCCGCCTCGAAGGTACCGGGGTTGGCTTCCATGGTGATTTCCGCATCCGGCGACAAGCGCAGCCGGGCGCGAATACCTGCCAGCAGCGTATCCATGGCCTGGGCAGAAAACAGGCTGGGCGTGCCGCCACCCATGAAGATGGTGCTGACGCTGCGGCCCCAGATCGCCGGCAGGCTGTATTCCAGATCGCGCAGCAGGGTTTGCACATAGGCCATTTCATCGAAACCGCCGCTGGCAACGCCCGCTTGCGGATTCCACTGCACGGTTTGGCCACTGCTATTTTTCAGCTCGTGCGAGTTGAAATCGCAATACGGGCATTTGCGCACGCACCAGGGGAAATGGATATATAAGGACAACGGCGGCAGTTCGCGCAGGCCGCCTTTCAGCCCGGACAGGTCAATCACGCTCATGCCAGCTCACGCAGTTTGCCCAGCATGGCCTGCATGGCCTTGCCGCGATGACTGACACGGTTTTTGTCTTCCGCTGCCAGTTGGGCCACGGTGCAAGCAAATTCCGGCAGGTAAAAGTAGGGGTCGTAACCGAAGCCACCCTCGCCTGCCGCCGCATCCTGCACTTCGCCCAGCCACATACCGTCGGCCACCAGCGGTTGCGGGTCGTCGGCATGGCGTACCAGCACCAGCACGCAGTAATACCAGGCACGGCGATTGTCCTTGCCTTGCAGCTTTTCGATCAGCTTGGCGTTATTGCGCTCGTCCGATTTGGGTTCGCCGGCATAGCGCGCCGACAACACACCGGGCTTGCCGCCCAGGGCTTCCACACAGATACCGGAATCGTCGGCCAGCGCTGGCAGGCCGGTGACATGACTGGCATGACGGGCTTTTTCCAGCGCGTTTTCCAGAAAGGTGTAATGCGGCTCCGGGCATTCCGGCACATTGAGTTGCCCCTGCGGAATGACGGTGACACCCAGCGGTGCCAGCAGGGCGGAAAACTCACGCAGCTTGCCAGCGTTATTGCTGGCGAGAACCAGTTTGTCGAACATAGGGATTCATCCTGTTGCACATAGAGCAGAGCAGCAGGGTAAGCGGCCGCGCATATAGCGTCCACCCTGCTGCCAGCACGGATTATTCGCTAGCGCGGGAAGGCATGGCCGCCAGCGCCTGCAACAGCAGGCCCTCGTCGGCACCATCCAAGAGCTTGGCATCAGACAGCATGCGCCGCCACTGCCGGGCCCCAGGCATGCCCTGGAACAGGCCCAGTATATGGCGGGCAATAT
This sequence comes from Aquitalea aquatica, assembly GCF_013911085.1. Lineage (GTDB taxonomy): Bacteria > Pseudomonadota > Gammaproteobacteria > Burkholderiales > Chromobacteriaceae > Aquitalea > Aquitalea aquatica. The sequence continues at coordinate 97,009 of NZ_JACERN010000001.1, read as the reverse complement.
TACGCAGCTTGTGGCCCTCAGCCAGACGGGCGCGGATATACGGCAGCATGGCATCCACCACCTGCTGGCGGCTGACCGCGGTGCTGTCGTCACCATAGAAAGCGGCATCCCACTCGGCCATCAGCCAGGGATTGTGATAAGCCTCGCGCCCCACCATCACGCCGTCGACATGGCGCAGGTGCTCGGCGATTTCGGCATTGGTCTTGACGCCGCCATTCAGCAGGATTTCCAGCTCGGGACGCTCCCGCTTCAGCCGGTACACATAGTCATATTTCAGCGGCGGGATTTCGCGGTTTTCCTTGGGGCTGAGACCCTTGAGAATGGCATTGCGCGCATGCACGATAAAGGTGCTGCAGCCAGCGGCAGCCACCTGGTCGACAAAGCCGGCCAGATAGTCGTAATGCTCGATCTGGTCGATACCGATGCGGTGCTTGACGGTGACATCGATGTCCACCACATCACGCATTGCCTTGACGCAATCAGCCACCAGTTGCGGCTCGGCCATCAGGCAGGCACCGAAGGCACCTTTCTGTACCCGCTCGGACGGGCAGCCTACGTTGAGGTTCACCTCGTCATAGCCCCACTGCTGAGCCAGCCGCGCGCACTGCGCCAGCTCGGCTGGCTCGGAGCCGCCCAATTGCAGCGCAACGGGGTGTTCTACCTCGTCAAAGCGCAAATGCCGCTCCACATCGCCATACAGCAGCGCACCGGTGGTGACCATTTCGGTATACAGCCAGGTGTGGCGGCTGATTTGCCGGGCAAAATAGCGGTAGTGGCGATCGGTCCAGTCCAGCATCGGCGCTACGGACAGACGGCGCGAGGGCAAGGAGGAAGGCTTCCCCACTGTGGCGGGGCTTTCGGTATGACTGGCGTTTAGCTGATGACTATTCATTTCGACCGATATTTGCCTGTTTTCATCATTAAAAGCGCCACAAAAAGTGCCTCTATTACAGAGAGATGGCCACTATCACGCACCAACGCGGCAGACCCAGCACAAATGATGAATAAGCATTTGAAAAAACTGGGAATTATCCTATCGCGAACAAGGGCCGGTCAAGCGTACTGGCAAGATAAACCTCTGCCTGGTACGGCAAGTCAGCAAGCCAAGGGAAACAGGCGCGAGGCCCGACTTTACACAAAATCAAGGGCTGCGGCGCACATGTGCCGGTGATTTACCCCACCGGCAATATCTAAAACCGCAAAACGGGTCTATCCAGACAAAAATGTGTGCAGGGCATTAGCGGTTTCTTTGGTGGACACTCATTTGCTGTTAAGCAACTAGCCATACCCCGTACAAATACCTAGCCATGCCATTCCACCTTGTCCGGCGCATGTTAGGCGCATAAACTGTTGAACTTTCAACAGAATGTGAAGATTCACGTCAGTAGACGTGATGAGACGCCATGGACTTTTCCACCCTGCTCGCCAGCTTCGCCGCCGCCTTTTCCCAGCACCAGCGCCTGCTTACCCTGCAGCTGGATGGTGGGCAGATCGCCGCCGAGCAGCTGCTGCCCCACACCCTGGACGGCAGCGAGGGCGTGTCGGAAGCCTATCGCTATCAGCTGAGCTGTTTGTCCCCCGACGGCACTATCGAACTCAAATCACTGCTCGGTGTAGCGGCCCGCCTGGGCGTGCTGGATGCCGATGGCAACGAGGTGGTGCGTTGTGGCGTGGTGTCGCGCGCCGAGTTGTTGGGTTCTGATGGCGGCTTTGCCAAGTATGGCCTGACTATCGAACCGCCCTTTGCCCTGCTGCGCCTGCGCCGCACCTCGCGGGTGTTCCAGGATCTGTCCGTCCCCGACATCGTCAAGCAGATCCTGGCCGAGCATCAGGCCAACAACCCGGTGTTTGCCCAGGTGCAGACGCTGGAATTCCACACCGCCACGGCCAGCCCGCGCAGTTACTGTCTGCAGTATCGCGAGAGCGATTTCGATTTCATCGTGCGGCTGCTGCACGAAGAGGGTTATGCCTGGCGTTTCGAGCATGTCGATGGCGAGCATCCGCAGGTCAAGCTGGTGGTATTCGACGACGCCTTCAGCCTGCCGCCGGCCGCCAGCGAGCGGGTGCGTTTCCATCGCAGCGATGCCACAGAGGAAGAAGACGGCCTGACCGATTGGAGCACCGCCCGGCAGGTAGTGTCCGGTGCGGTGGCACTGGCCAGCTTCGACTACCAGCCGGTGAGCACCCAGCACACCGGCGACCAGACCCGCATTCAGCAAGGCCGCAGTGGCGATGCTTTGCAATCCACGCTGCAGGATTACGATCCGCAGTCGCTGTACTACGCCAGCGATGCCGAGCAGCAGAGCCAATACGCCCAGCTGCGCCAGCAGGCACACGATGTGCAGGCCAAACAATTTAGCGGGGCAGGCTCAGTGCGCAGCCTGCAAGCCGGCCAATGGTTCCGCCTGGACGAACACCCGGCACACGAGGGCGACAGCAGCGAACAGCGTGAATTCGTGGTCACCGGCCAAACCTTCCGTGCCAACAACAATCTGCCGGGCGATCTGGCCAGCAGCCTGCGTAATTTATTGGCAAACGGTGCTGACACCACATCAACTGATAGCCAGAACAACAGCCCTTTCCAGACCAACATCACCGCCCAGCGGCGCGGCATTCCGCTCACCCCGGCCTATGCCCACAGCGCCCAGGCCAAGCCCACCTCCAAAGGCGTGCAAACGGCCACCGTGGTCGGCCCGACCGGCGAAGAAGTGCATACCGACGAACTGGGCCGTATCAAGGTGCAGTTCCACTGGCAGCGCGCAGACGAACACCCGAGCATCGGCGCCAATCTGGACGACAGCTCCTCCTGCTGGCTGCGCGTGGCCATGCCCAGCGCCGGTGCAGGCTGGGGCCACCAGTTCATCCCGCGCATTGGCCAGGAAGTGCTGATCGACTTTATTGAAGGCGATATCGACCGCCCGGTCATCGTCGGCGTGCTGTACAACGGCAGCCACGCCACCCCGGCTTTCAGTGGCGCGGGTGCACTACCAGCCAACAAGACCCTGTCCGGCATCAAATCCAAAGAACACCAGGGCGGCCAGTACAACGAGCTGCTGTTCGACGATACCCCCGGCGAAGTACGGGCAAAGCTCAGTTCCGAGCCCGGCAAAACCCAGCTCAACCAGGGTTTCCTCACTCACCCGCGCAGCAATGGCAAAGCCCAGCCACGTGGCGACGGCTTCGAACTGCGCACCGACCAGCACGGCGCCATCCGCGCCGGCCACGGCCTGCTACTCAGCACCGAAGCGCAAAACGGCGCTGGCGGCAAACAACTGGCGCGCGAGCATGCGCAAAGCCAGCTCGACGCCGCACTTAGCCTCAGCCAGAGCCTGGCGGAAGTCGCCACCAGCCAACTGGCCGACACCATGGAAACCGGGCCGGACGGCATCAAGCCGGACAACAGCAAAGACGGCAAGAAAGACAGCGGCCACCTGCAACACCACGCCACTGCCGTCACAGCCTGGGAAGCCGGCAGCAACACCGACAAGGACGGCAAGACCGCCAAAGAGCAAAGCGGCCAACAAGCCCTGCTCATCCTGTCCGCCCCGGCCGGCATTGCCAGCCTCACCGAACAAAGCCAGACAATTTCTGCCGGGACCAACCTCAACCTCATCGCCCAGCGCGACAGCAACCACACCACCGGCCGCCGCTGGCTGCACAACGTCGGCCAGCACATCAGCCTGTTTGTGGCCGGGGTGAAAGACCAGATCGCGCTGAAGCTGATTGCAGCCAAGGGCAAGGTGCAGGTGCAAGCGCAGAGTGATGCGATGGAGATCACCGCAGACAAGGATGTGACCATCACCTCCTGCAAAGACAAGATTATGGTCAATGCCAAGCAGGAAATATTACTGACGGCAGGTGGCGGCTATATCCGCATTGCTGGTGGCAATATCGAGGTGCATTGCCCGGGGACGGTAACCGTGAAGGGGGCGAGCCATGATCTATCCGGCCCCACCAGCCTGAATGCCCCGATGCCCGAACTAAAAGTAAAAATGTGTGAAATGCGCGCCCGCGCAGCAGCCGCGGGCGGCGACGCCGTTGTCCAGGCATCGTAAGGTCTACGGAATAGCACAATGAATCAAGATCACTGGCAGCCACTCACTGGTGCATTTATGACTCAAGGCCCACATGGGCGATTCAGTTTTGCCATTGCATCTGCAGAGCAAAGGGCTGAACTACCAGATGACTGGCCATGGTTATTGCTCACCCCAAAGGGCTTTGAGGACAACGAAGGCCTGATGCCGTCGTTGTTGCATCTATCTGCGCTCACTCCAGAAGACCAACAAACCTTGTTTACTCAGCTGGAAACTGCACAGCAGGAAAATGAGCAGGCACCACTGAGCACGCTCCTGTCAGCGACAACCTCCCCAGCGACCATGGCACGCCATCTATGCCATGCCCAAGTGCTGGTCCATCAAAGACAAAAATTCTGGTTACGCATCTTTGATGGCAGGGTCTGGTCGCAATTGCCGCGCGTGCTCAATACCCAGGCCATACTCGGTTTGTATGGCCCAGTCAGCCAATGGGCAAGCAATTTGTATGGCAGCTGGGCCTTGATGCCCCCTCCCAGTTTAACCGCAACGAAGCACACTACTCCGGACATGGATTGGGAAGCATTGTTACGAATTGGCGCGGTAAATCGCGCATTGGCACAAACCGCCTGCCTGAACTGGCAAGACGCGATCAAACGTGCCGCATGTGTGGATAGCCTAGTACAACGTGCACAACAGCTATATCAGCTTGGCCGGCTAGAAGACCAAGTGAGCTTTGCTTGTTATGGCATTCGCTACGGTAGCCAATTTGATTCACACCCAATAGTGCAGCGCGAAATTGCCAACTTGATGGCACAAAGCCCCGAGGAACGCACAGATAGCACCTTAGTAGATTGCCTTGCGCTACTCACGGAAGAACAGTGGGCCACCATCCAGGCCTCCTCGATTGAATAACGCCTAGCCAGACGAGAAAACATGAGCACCAACCCCAGCTGCGAATACTGCGATAAGCGTGGCGTACCGATTTTCCCGGCTCGGTATGCAATTGCACTTCCCAATGCCGGCGCGCCCGTAGTCCCCAATAAACCTGCTATTGCACTGCCAGACGCAAGTAGCCAATACACGCTAAGAACGCTCCGCAGCGGCTACCTGTATGTTTACGATGAAGCGCGTAAACGCTGGGATGACTATTTTGTTACCGAGGATGGCTATTTCTTCAAGACCAGCACGCAAGCCAAGGGACAAGCACTGGTTTTGCCCAAAAAACCGTTTAGTTGTCCGGATGAAGGACATCGCGCCATCGCCAGTTGCATCACCATCCCCGATGCCAAACGCGCCACCAAAGTGTGGCTGGCATTTTCAGATGGCCAATGGACAGAGGCCGTACGCAAGCGCCATGACAGCGCAGACTACCGCAAAAAACACATGCGCTGTGTCGACGTAAAAGCTTACAGCGCCAGTGTGGATGCCAAACACTGCCTGCCCATCAAGGATGTTGGCAGCAAAATTGCTGAATATGTGCTGGATAAGACTGCATTAAAAAAAGCAGTAGGCTTCTCCCCCATTCCACAGGAAAGTCGCAAAGGCCGTGCGGAACGGTTGATGGCGGAAGCAGAAAAACTGGCCCCCGGCAAAGGCTTCATCGTGGCGCTGAATGATTCGGTTGGCATTGCTGCGGAGCTCTCCGCCCTGATGATTCATCACGCCAGCACCTTTGCCAACAAGAAGGAAAACAAACACCCGCTGATGGCCAGCCTGGCCATCAGCCAGATCAAAGTGGCGGTGGAAGAGCAGGCACTGGAAGCAGAGTACCAGGCAGCAGAAGAGCTGGCCAATGACTATATATCCCAGCCGGACCTATCGGTTCTGTTCTCAGATACCGCCAGAAAGCGTAAAGAAGCGCAGTACGATGCCCTACGCACGGTAACACCAGCCGAAGCCAAGCGCGCACAACAGCATGCGTGGGACAAATACCGGACCAAATTCAACGAAGCAGCCATGCAGTCATGGCAAGCCAAGTTTGAAGCTGAAAGCCAAAAACTCGACCAGACCACCATCCAGCCGCTAGCCAAGGCTTATCTTGCCTGGCTAGGCAGTCAGGAAATCAAGCAATCCTTCCTGTGCAATTACGATGAAGACAGTTTGGATAGTGGAGAAGCCTATACGCGGGCGGTCACTCTAGCCGTATCCGGCACGCTAGACAAAAAGCAGTGCCTTGATTACCTCTCGCAAATGCTGTCAGGCAACTTCGAGCCAGAAAACTTCCTACTTAACGCGCTGGCACTGAATCAAAAATCACTGAAGGACCAAATTAAAAAGGCGGTTGGCGCACCTAGTATCGATCCGCGCATCTTTCCCGCCGATGCCTACATCGGCTTTCAGGGGGGAGTGGCCGAGAAAATCGCCCATGGCGATACCAGTCTGAATGCTTATCTGCTGACAATCAGCGCCCCTTTGGTCAAGCTGTTTGATGGCATCTCCAACAAAGTGGCACGCCCACTCTGGACGGCGATGGCAATGCATAGCCGAAAAGTCTTCGTGCAGGTGGAGGTCACCGGTAGCAAGAAAGCCTTCCGCACACGCTTGATCAGGGAGCTGGTGAAGCAAAGCGGTAAGACGATGAATCCGCGCGAGATGGAACGTGCCGTCAGTGCACAGCTTCGCAATCTGCAAGCGGCTGGCGTACCACTGGAAGGGACCGAAAAAAAGACCTTCACCCTCTTGCTCGACCCCAAACAAATCAAGGGCATGCCAAGTGGCCTGACACCCTCCCAGCAAGCCAAGTGGCTGGCAGGCAGCCTGCGTACCACTGCTCAACTGGATAATATCGTCATGGGAGAATGGCGGGCGACACTGTCCAGTGCCAAGGGTGCCATACCGTTTGCTGGTGGCCTTCTCGCTGCCATCTGGCAATGGGCCGCACTGGACAAGCTAGGACAAGATGAACAAGGTGCGATGAGCCACGAGGCACAAGAGGCGGGCTGGCGTTTGCGTGCGGGTACCGCCGCATTTTGGGGAACGGTGACCGACATGGCGGGACAAGGCCTGAAAAAAATGGCGACCTGGGTACCGAGGTTTGCCCAAGGTCTGAAATTGGTTGGCATTATCGCCACCGTGCTGGGCCGGTTGGGTGGGTTAATTGGCGGCGCCATCATGGCATTCTGGGATGGGAAGAATGCTTACCAAGCTTATCGAAAAGGAGAGTGGGGAATGTTTACCCTATACAGTTCATCAACAGCATTAGGGTTAATCGTTGCATCACTCGCTTTTTTCAGTGCAGTACCTTTTCTTGGCTGGATTGCCATCATTCTCTTGATCGGAGTTACTCTGCTGATTGAACTATTCAAGGATAGTAAAATTCACACTTGGCTAGAAAGTGGGTATTGGGGTAAGCGAAGTTATAAAACCCCAGAAGAAGAACAAAAGCAACTAGAACTGGCCATGGCAGGGTAATATGGAATTCACTGGACAAATACCCCCCTACTCTATCAACCGACCACTATCGGAGAGCGAATACAATTATCAATTAAAGCAAAAAGACAAACTAGAGACGGAACTTTACCATCAACTTTCAGTGATTGAAATTAATTCAAACTGGCTAGAGATTGTGGATAAATACTTTTTCGACAAAGGCGCCATTACATTTTCAATAGGAATTCTTTTATGCGGCATGTTGACACTTACCATTATGATCCTATTTGTTGGAGTTGAACAAATATACAAAAATAATTATGAGGCACTAATAGTATTCTTACCACTACTTATTACACTTCCTAGCATAACTTATTTTTGCAAACAAATAAAAAAAGAAATCAACTACACCCACTACCCCATCCGCTTTAATCGTAAAACCCGTATGGTGCATGTTTTCCACCATGATGGCACCGTATTGAGTGTGAAGTGGGACAAGGTATTCTTTACTCAGATTCCGGTTACTTATGGCATGTGGGACACGGTGGGCCATATCTTGGATGAAGATGGGGTAACCGTGCGTGAAACATTTGGCCTGCCGACATGCGGGCTGGGCAGAGAAGGGCGAGAGGTCGGAAAAGGCTATTGGGAGTTTATCCGCCGCTATATGGAAGAAGGCCCGGCCGGCGTGGTAGACGTTATTAGTGGCTGCCTGCCCATCAAAGATAAAAAGGAAACGCTGGCCTTCAGCTTTGAACGTATTGCAGCCGCGCTGGGCAGCTATCTGAATCCATTCATTCTTATTTTCTACATATTCTATCCTGGCCGGATGATCGCCATGCATTTCAGCAAGATTCCGCAATGGCCTGCAGACATTGAAGCCCAATGCCAGCGGGTGGAGGGACATGACCCTTTCTTCCGTGATGCCAGCATGAATCCCTAACATATTGAGCAGCCTTACTCCCTACCCGTCACTTGGCATTGCATGAATGCCCCACAACTCAATTGCCGTCATGGACAGCCCGGCTCCTAGCCCAGCCAAAGAAAAACCTCCGCGGCAGCCAGGCTGCAGGCGGAGGTTTGATCTGATGCGGGCAGTGCTTACAGCATCCAGCCGATATGCGCCGGCACCTGGCCATCCACCGCCATCATCACCGACAGGGCGGTGACGGTGATGATGGAGAAGAAGAACACCTGCCGCGCCCACACGCGGTCGTCGGTGCTTTCCTTGTAGCCGGACAGCGCCATCTTCAGCCACCACAGGCTGGTGGCACAGGCCACCGCCAGGTAGCCGTAGCCGGCATAGCCGTAGAACACCAGTAGCAGCGTCGCCACAGCAAAGGCCAGGATATACAGCACGATCTGCTGCTTGGCCTCGGAAATGCCCTTTACCACCGGCAGCACCGGAATCTTCGCGGCTTCGTAGTCCTTGAAGCGGAAGATGGCGATGGCGTAGGAGTGCGGCATCTGCCACAGGCAGAACATCAGCAGCAGGATGGCAGCACCACTGTCAAAGCGGCCGCTGGCGGCACAGTAGCCCGCCACCGGCGGTACTGCACCGGACAGGCTGCCCACCAGGGTGCCGTAAACCGACTTGCGCTTCATGTACAGGCTGTACACGCCGACATAGATCAGGAAACCGAACAGCGCGCAGCACAAGGCCAGCACATTGGTCCAGATGGCCAGCGTGGCAAAGCCGGCAAGGCCCAGCACAAAACCATGTGCCAGCGCTGCCTTGGGGCTCATGTCGCCGGTTACCAGTACCCGTTTCTGGGTGCGGGCCATGCGCGCGTCGATATCGCGGTCGATGCAGTTGTTGATGGCGCAGCCGGAGGCCACCACCAGCGACAACCCGGCCACCGTGGCCAGCAGCAGGGTCCAGTCCAAGCGACCCTGCGATGCCAGCAAGAAACCACCCACGGTGGAGATGAGGTTGCCGAAGATGATGCCCGGCTTGGTCACCTGCAAATAGCGCTTGAGTTTCATCACGTCCCGGCTCAGCGCAGCATCAGCGCATCGGCGGTGGAGATGATCCACACCGACAGGCCAACCAGCATCACGATGATCATCGCGGTGAACAGGAAGGAGAAGCTGTTGAGCTTGCCGTCCTTGGTGAAGTTCAGATGCAGGAAGTACTTCAGGTGCACGATGATCTGCACCACGGCGAAGCCGAAGATGCCAATCATGGTGGCCTGCTTGGTGAAGCCACCGCTCATCACCATCCAGAACGGGATGGCAGTGAGGATGATGGCCAGCACGAAGCCGGTGAGATAGCTTTTCACGCTGCCATGATCGGCGGCATGTTCATGTGCCTGGCTCATTACATGGCTCCTTTCAGGTAGACGACGGTGAACACGCAGATCCACACGATGTCGAGGAAGTGCCAGAACAGGCTGAGGCAGTTCAGGCGGGTCATGGCGCGGCCGGTCAGGCCGGTTTTGGCCACTTCGATCATCATCACCGTCATCCAGATCAGGCCGGCAGTCACGTGTAGGCCGTGCAGGCCCACCAGACCGAAGAAGGACGACAGGAAGGCGCTGACATTGGGGCCATGGCCTTCAGCGATCAGGTGGTGAAACTCGTTCACCTCCATGCCGATGAACACCGCGCCGCAGGCAAAGGTGACCGCCAGCCAGCCCAGTACGGCCGACTTATTGCCCTTGTAGCCGGCAATCATGGCAAAGCCGTAGGTGATGGAGGACAGCAGCAGGGCTGCGGTTTCACCCATTACATAAGGCAGCTCGAAGATTTCCTTGCCCGAAACGCCGGTGGCGACGTTGCGGTACAGCACCGCGTACGCCGCAAAAGCCGTGGCGAACAGGATGCAGTCGGTCATCAGATAGAACCAGAAGCCCAGCACGGTTTGCGAACCGCTGTCGTGGTGCTCGTGGTCGTCATGCGCGTCGTGCGCGTGCTCTACATAAGTACTCATCTTGGCTCAACCTGTTAGGCGGTAGTGGTGGGACGGCTGCCACGACGCGGCTTGTCGGCATCGCGTTCGGTGTAGTTGTCCACATCAATGCCCATCTGTTCGAAGTGGGCACGCTCGATGCTTTCGACTTCATCCGGCTGCACGTAGTAGTCCAGATTGTTGTCGTAAGCACGGGCCAGCATGGCGCCGATGATGCCGACCAGGCCGACAATCGCCAGCCACCAGATATGCCAGATCAGGGCAAAACCCAGCAGGGTGGTGAAGCCGCCGATGTACACGCCGGTAGCGGTATTGCTTGGCATGTGGATCGGTGCGTACTTCTGCGGCACCTTGTAGGCCTCGCCCTTTTCCTTCATGTCGGTGAAGGCATCGATATCATGCACATGCGGCACGGTAGCGAAGTTGTAGAACGGCGGCGGCGAGGAAGTGGACCATTCCAGGGTATGGCCATTCCACGGGTCGCCGGTTACGTCGGCAAGTTTCTTGCGGTCGCGGATGCTCACCACGATCTGCAGCAGCTGGCAGCCGATACCGCAGGCAATCAGCACCGCGCCCACGCAAGCCAGATACAGCCACGGGTCCCATGCCGGATTGTCGGTATGGTTCAGACGACGGGTCATGCCCAGGAAGCCCAGCACGTACAGCGGGATGAAGGCAAACATGAAACCGCTCTGCCAGAACCAGAAGGCTGCCTTGCCCAGCTTTTCATTCAGCTTGAAGCCGAAGGCCTTGGGGAACCAGTAAGAGAAACCAGCCAGATAGCCGAACACCGCGCCACCGATGATGGTGTTGTGGAAGTGGGCAATCAGGAACAGGCTGTTGTGCAGCACAAAGTCAGCACCCGGAACGGCCATCAGCACGCCGGTCATGCCGCCGATGGAGAAGGTCACCATGAAGCCCATGGTCCACAATACCGGCGGGGTAAAGCGGATACGGCCCTGATACATGGTGAACAGCCAGTTGAACAGCTTCACGCCGGTCGGTACCGAAATCACCATGGTGGCGATACCGAAGAAGGCGTTGACGTCTGCACCGGAACCCATGGTGAAGAAGTGGTGCAGCCACACCATGAAGCCCAGTACCGAAATCACGCCGCTGGCGATGATCATCGAAGTATGGCCAAACAGGCGCTTGCCGGAGAAGGTGGAGATGACTTCGGAGAAGATACCGAAAGCCGGCAGCACCAGAATGTAAACTTCAGGATGGCCCCAGGCCCAGAACAGGTTCAGGTACATCATGGCGTTGCCACCGGCTTCCGCAGTAAAGAAGTGGAAGTCCAGGTAGCGGTCCAGGCTCAGCATGGCCAGGGCGCCGGTCAGGATGGGGAAGGAAGCCACGATCAGCACGTTGGCCCAGGTGCAGGTCCAGGTGAAGATCGGCATTTGCATCAGCTTCATGCCCGGTGCGCGCATCTTGATGATGGTCACCAGGAAGTTGATCGCCGTGAGCGTCGTCCCTATCCCGGATATCTGTAGCGCCCAGGTGTAGTAATCCACCCCCACATCTGGACTGAAGCCCAGCTCGGACAACGGCGGATAGGCTACCCAGCCGGTACGGGCAAAGTTGCCCACACCCAGCGACAGGTTGACCAGAATCACCGCCGACACCAGCAGCCAGAAGCTCAGCGAGTTCAGGAAGGGGAAGGCCACGTCACGTGCGCCAATCTGCAGCGGCACCACGATGTTCATCAGGCCGGTCATGAAAGGCATGGCCATGAAGATGATCATGATCACACCATGCGCGGTGAAGATCTGGTCGTAGTGCTCTGGTGGAAATACCCCCAGATGCCCGTCGGTGGCCATGGCCAGCTGGGCGCGCATCATCAGCGCATCGGCAAAGCCACGCAGCAGCATGATCATGGCGACGATGATGTACATCACGCCGATTTTCTTGTGGTCAACCGAGGTCAGCCACTCATGCCACAGATAGCCCCACTTGCCGAATTTGGTTATCAGCGCCATCACCAGCAGGCCCATCAGGCCGGCGCCAGACAGCGCCGCCACGATAATGGGCTCATGGAGCGGAATGGCGTCCAGAGTCAGTTTGCCTAACAACATCGATTATTGCTCCTTGACGGCCGGGGTTTCGCACAGACGCTTGGTCAGTGCTGCCAGCTTCAGTTCGTCGTCCGTGGCAGCCAGCGACTGGCGGCCTGCCATGTATTTGTGCAGCACGGCATCGAACAGACGCGGTTCTGGCGTGGTGTAGAAGGCCGCCGCATTGTTCTCGCTCGGCTTGACCAGCGCGAGGTAGGCATCGGCATTCAGGGCCTTGCCCGATGCGCGTACCTTCTGTACCCAGGCATCAAACTGTTCCGGCGTTTCGGTAGCGATGGCATTGAACTTCATGCCGGAGAAACCGGCACCGCTGTAGTTGGCGGAGAAGCCCTTGTAAGTGCCTGCCTCGTTGGCCACCAGATGCAGCTTGGTTTCCATGCCGGCCATGGCGTAAATCTGGCCACCCAGCTGCGGGATGAAGAAGGAGTTCATCGCGGCATCCGAGGTAATGCGGAAGTTAACCGGCACATCCTTGGGGAAGGCGATCTGGTTGACGGTGGCGATGTTCAGATCCGGGTAGATGAACAGCCATTTCCAGTTCATGGCCACCACCTGGACATTGATCGGCTTCTTGTCCGAATCCAGCGGGCGGTAGGGGTCGAGCTTGTGGGTGGTTTTCCAGGTCACCACCGCCAGACAGGCCACGATGATGATGGGGATGATCCAGACAACGGCTTCGATCTTGTTGGAGTGCGACCACTTGGGGGTGTAGATGGCGTCCTTGTTGCTGGCGCGATACTTCCAGGCAAACAGGAAAGTCATCACGATCACCGGGATGACAACCAGCAACATCAGCAGGGTGGCCGTGATGATCAGGGACTTTTCATCCGCCGCTACCTGTCCTTTGGGGTCAAGAATGCCACCTTGACACCCCGAGAGCAGTACAGCCAGCACGGGCGAGAGTCCCCACAACAGGCGGGTGGGTCTAAAGTTTCTCATCATACGACTTTACGGGTTAAAGATTCGTTGCTCGCGCCTTGGCGCGGGTGACAGTGCGCGGCCTGGCACTGTCAGTGATGCAGCAGCCGGCAACAGGGCCGACCCGGCGGGCAGAGCGCACGACCTTGCCACTCTACCCGTAATGAATATCATTCCATCCCTATTTGCTGAGCCCTCCCGCCAACACCAGCCATGACGCGATGACCGTGCTGTTCCTGCTCGACAATCTGCGCCTGTGCAGACCGCCGCCAAACGGAAAAGGTGAACGCTGTACTGCCAGGTGATCTGGCCTGCCGCGTCGGCATGTCGCCGCGCACAAGCGGGGGCTGACAAGGCTGCGACAATTTGTCACAGTGACGGGCGCGCTATTACAAATCAGTTTCATTCCCCAGAGCAAGCCGTCACTGTCGACCACCGCCCGGAAAACTGCATCAAAATGGTGCAGGCTTGATTTACGTCAATATCAAAATAGTGTTCTCATGATAGGCGCAGCAAGGATTTACGCCTCTCGCATGGGCTGTGCAATGCAGCATGCGGATTGTTGCAATTAGTTACAAAAAATATCCTGCACCCCGGCTTGAAACGCCCGACACCAGCGCCAGACATGAAAAAACCGCCGCTTGCAAGCAAGACGGCGGTTTTGTGTAGCGTGGGATAACAATCAGCGGGCAAGCTGCCTTGGAGGCCCGGCCAGTAAGCAATGCCCCTGATTAGGCCGATTGCCAACCGGCAATCAGCGCTCGAGCGCCAGGATGGCCTCCAGATCCTGATCCACCTTGCGCATGCGTTCGTACAATTCGCCAGTACTGTCCACCATCTGGTCCAGCTGCTGCTGGCTGCTGCCCGAGGACGCCGCCAGCTTGGCCAGCAAGTCCATCACCTGCTGCATTTCCTGAGCAAAGCTACCGACATGCGCATTCATCTCGCGCATGTCCACGCCCACCTGCTGTACCCCACTCATCACGTGCTCTACCGCACCGCCGGTAGCATCGAGATTCGACTGGGTGTTGTTGGCCAGCTTGCGTACTTCGTCGGCCACCACCGCAAAGCCACGGCCAGCCTCACCGGCCCGCGCCGCCTCGATGGCCGCGTTCAGTGCCAGCAAATTGGTCTGCTCGGCAATCTTCTTGATCATCAGCATGACGTCGCCAATCTGGCGCGCATCTTTTTCCAGTTCGACGATACGCTGGCTGACATTGCTGGATGTCTTGTTACCCTGCTCCACGCTGGCCGAAAAATGGGCGATTTCCTGCTGAATGGAGATCAAGTGCGTCACCAGCTCGGCGGATGCCTGACGGAACAGCGGCAAGCTTTCCATCAACTGGCTGGCAAAACTCTTGTAGCCCTGCAGCTCGTGGATGACCTGGGTTTTCATGCGGTCAATCCAGCGAGCACGTGATACTTCACGGCTGTAGAAGTAATTCTTGAAGTTGGCATAGTGCACCGGGAAGCGCTGCACAAAATCATCCTGGAAGTTTTCCACCGCCTGATAGAAGAACACTGCGGTCTGGGTCTGGTTGATATTGACCCCCAGCAGTTCGCCGAACGAGGAAAAACCGGCGACCGGGATATTGCCATACACATTGCTGGTGGCCAGCGCTCCGCCGTTATTGAGACGGCGCAGGATACAGTCGTTGAGCAAACCACCAATAGCGGCCGGCTTGCCCTGGCTGAAACGGGAAAAGTCACTTTGCGTGCGCTCAACCAAGCCCTCTTGCTTCAGCAAGTGCAGCTCTTCGCCAAACGACAAGTCACAGGCGAATTGCAACACACCCTGCTCCGCATCCACCCCCAGCACGGAGCGGACAAACATCTCGTTTTTCAGCTTGATGCCGAAGCTGAATTTGCCCAGCCGCTCAGCCACCTCGGCTGGCCGGCACGAGAAATGGCGAGCCAGCACATCCACTACATTACATACCTTGCCATCACGGTCGAACACCGATTCAACCCGGCGCAGCTCGGAACTGGCCTTGGCAATGGTAAAGGCGGTACCGGTTTCCTGAAAGTTCTGCGACTTGAACACACCATAGCGATAGGCTGGTGCCAGCTTGATGAACACCAGCACGGCATGGCCATCACGTGCGCTCTGGCCATCATGCAGGCGGGTCATGCTGAAATCCAGCGGGCCGCCAGCGGAGCCGCCGATAAACAGGTAGGGAAAGCGGTCGGACTCGTAAATGGCTTCCATCAGATAGCTTTCACTATTAGACAAGCCATCCACCAGCGTCAGGACAAAGCCTTCCTGATAATTCATGGAAAAAGACGGCTGCACCCGCGACAGATTGTCCACCAGGCGGCGCACCCGCTCATCATGCGGCAGCTTGGGCTGACCGGACTTGATATCTTCGCAGGCCAACGGCACGCTGGCCACATGCACGTCAGCCAGCAGTTGCTGATCGAACAGCTGGAATACCATGCTGTCCCAGCCAGGATTGGCCGGCAGGTACAGCGCATCGCCCGCCTTAGCCGAGCACAGCTCACCCGCCGTAGTAGTCAGTACCACCTTGGCACCGGGAAACGCAGCAGCAGCACTGCGGGCCACCTGGTCCAGATTGGCTGCCGGATTGATAAAACCCAGCACCAGCCGGATATCACTGCGGCTGGTAGCACGCAAATCATTATCCATGGTACTGCTACGTGTGCGGACAAGCTGGATGGGGTCAAGCGCGCTATGGCTGGACCGCGTGGCGTTTGTCGTCTTGTTACGCTTGAAGAACATCCTGACTCTCCCATTGCATTATTTTTACTAATTATCATTCACATGCAAAAAGCATGGACCTAATTGATAGTAGCAAGAAAAATCTCAGTTTTATTATGGTTATTCTCAATCAATGAGCGAATGCGCCGGCCGGCCATGCATGCGGCAAGGTTGAGTCTGCCGTCGCCAAGCGCCATACTCCTTCGGTATTGAATCAACCCGATGGATTGCATGGCATGACTTACCGTATCGTGTTTGTGGAAGACGACCCCGACCTGGCCGAACTGATCAGCGACTTTCTGTCCCGCCACGAGATGGACGTGGTAATCGAACCGCGTGGCGATACTGCGCTGGCCACCATCGAACGTGAGGCCCCTGACATGGTGCTGCTGGACATCATGCTGCCAGGCAAGGACGGCCTGTCCATCTGTCGCGAATTACGACCCAACTTTGATGGCCCCATCATCATGCTCACCTCGCTGGACAGCGACATGAACCAGATTCTGGGGCTGGAACTGGGGGCCAACGACTACATCCTCAAAACCACCCCACCGTCGGTGCTGGTGGCGCGCCTGCGCTCACAATTGCGCAATATGCGCCCGGCACAGCCGGCAGCGGAAAGCCAGCCACTCAAGACCCAGCGCAAGCTGGTATTCGGCCAGCTCTCCATCGACCCGGTCAGCCGTGACGTGATCCTGGAGCGGGAGAAAGTAGCCCTGTCCACCTCGGACTTCGACTTGCTGTGGCTGCTGGCCAGCCATGCCGGCGAAACGCTCAACCGCGACATCCTGCTCAAGGAAATGCGCGGGGTCAGCTATGACGGGCTGGATCGCAGCATCGACGTAGCCATCTCGCGCCTGCGCAAAAAACTGGGCGACAACCCAACCGAACCCTTCCGCATCAAGACAGTACGCAACCGCGGCTATCTGTTCTCGCTGTCCGGCTGGGAATAAGCATGCGGCGTCTGTTTATCCAGTTTTACCTGCTGCTGGTTACCTGCTTCATGGTGGCGGTGGTCATGGTGGGAGCAGTTTACAAACAGGCAGTGGACGATGTTGGCGAACGCTACCTGTCGGACCTGCTGCGCACCACGCTATCGCTGATCGAGGCCGATCTGCACGGGGTACCCGAGGATCGCTGGACCGAAACCCTGCAAAGCTCCAATCACGACTTCACCTTCAAGGTTACGGTAGAAAAACAAAGCAACTACCTGCTGGATGAGGAATCGGAAGAAGCGCTCAATCGCGGCGAGATCGTGATGCTGGAAGACAAATACCTGTTCCTGCAGAAAATTGAAGACAGCAACTACCTGCTGGTGGCCGGACCGCTGCGCTACCTGTTCTTCCTGCATCAGCTCAAATCGGTGGATTACGCCTTGCTGGCACTGCTGGGCCTGTCACTGGCAATACCGGTATTCCTGTGGATGCAGCCGCACTGGAAGGATCTGGTTACCCTGGAAAAAACCGCTGGCAAACTGGCTGGTGGCGATTTCTCCGCACGGGTCCATCTACCCAGCCGCTCCGGTGTGCGTCAGGTGGCCGCTGCCTTCAACCATATGGCAGACAGCATCGCCGCCCTGCTGGCCAGCAAAAAGGCACTGACTAATGCAGTGGCGCACGAACTGCGCACCCCGCTGGCGCGGCTGCGCTACCGGCTGGCCCTGCTGGAAGGCGAGGACGATTCACCGGCCAAGAAAGCCATTGAAAAAGACCTGGACGCCATCGACTCGCTGGTGGAAGAGCTGTTGTTCCATGCCAAGCTCGACCGGCCGGAAGCCCCACTGCAACTGAACCAGTTCAATGCCATTGCCTGGGCTAAAGAGCGCATCCACGAACAGGCCACGCTGGCACCGGGCCTCAACTGGATAGAGCCATCCGGCCAGGAGCTGACTTTTCTGGCCGACCAATATCTGATCACCCGGGCACTCGACAATTTTCTGTCCAATGCCCGCCGCTATGCCGACAGCACCATCCAGACCACGGTCTGTGTGGAAAACCGCAATTGCATCATCATGGTGGATGACGATGGCCCCGGCATTCCGGAGTCGGATCGCGCCCGCGTGTTCGACCCCTTTATCCGGCTGGATGAAAGCCGTGGCCGCAAGACTGGTGGCCATGGTCTGGGCCTGGCGATTGTCGCTGGCATCGCCCGCCTGCATCACGGAGAAGTGCTGGTAGAGAAGTCGCCACTGGGTGGGGCGCGCTTCATTATTCGTTGGCCAACATGAGAATGTACATTTGGTTACATTGGGAAACATCGCACGGGTAGACGCTGCTCTGCAGCACCGTTAGGATGCCCCCCTGAATAGGACTATCTGTCCGCCTTCAAACTTGATTTTCAAGATGAACTTAGGAGTTTTACAAAAATGAAAAAGCTGGCTCTGCTCGCTCTGACCGCCGCCTTCGGCCTGACCTCCACTGCTTCCTTCGCTGCTGACACTTCCGCTCCGGTAGCTATCCACAAGGCCAAGAAGGCTGAGAAGAAAGTAAAGAAAGACGCTTCCGCTCAGAAGGCTCAAGCCGCAGAAGCTTCCGCTCCGGCCAAGAAAGCTAAAAAAGTAGCCAAGAAAGACGCTTCCGCTCAGAAAGCTCAAGCTGCTGAAGCCTCCGCTCCGGCCAAGAAAGCCAAAAAAGTAGCCAAGAAAGATGCTTCCGCTCAGAAAGCTCAAGCTGCTGACGCTTCCGCTCCGGCCAAAAAAGCCAAGGCTAAAAAAGTAGCCAAGAAAGACGCTTCCGCTCAGAAAGCCCAAGCTGCTGACGCTTCCGCTCCGGCCAAAAAGCACGCTAAAAAGCACCACGCTAAAAAGCACGCTGCCAAGAAAGTAGACGCTTCCGCTCAGAAAGCTCAAGCTGCTGACGCTTCCGCCCCGGCCAAGAAAGCCAAGGCTAAGAAAGTAGCTAAAAAAGACGCTTCCGCTCAAAAAGCCCAAGCTGCTGACGCTTCCGCTCCGGCCAAAAAAGCTCACAAAAAGCACGCTAAAAAGCACGCTGCCAAGAAAGTAGACGCTTCCGCTCAAAAAGCTCAAGCTGCTGACGCTTCCGCTCCGGCCAAAAAGCACGCTGCCAAAAAGCACCACGCTAAAAAGCACGCTGCCAAGAAAGTAGACGCTTCCGCTCAGAAAGCTCAAGCTGCTGACGCTTCCGC
This sequence comes from Aquitalea aquatica, assembly GCF_013911085.1. GTDB lineage: Bacteria > Pseudomonadota > Gammaproteobacteria > Burkholderiales > Chromobacteriaceae > Aquitalea > Aquitalea aquatica. Next base: position 77,836 of record NZ_JACERN010000001.1, on the reverse strand, counting down.
TCCGGCCAAGAAAGCCAAAGCCAAGAAGGCCGCTTCCGCTGCCAAGTAATCGGCATGGAATCAACAGCTGACTACGGTTGGCTGTAGCCATACTTTCGGGGCGCTTCGGCGCCCCGTTTGCATTTGAAAGCCCATCCCATGCTGCGCATCCTCCTGCTTTGCCTGTCTCTCTGCCTGTTGCCGCTGCCGGCCCAGGCCAAACCCACGGCCGAACAGCTGATCCTGTTTTTTGGCAAGGATGAACGCGTCAAGACCGACCCCGACAGCACCCAATGGCAGCCAGTGGGCCAGCTGGAAACCCGCAGCCATCTGGTGTGTACCGCTACCCTGGTGGCCGAGGATGTAGTCGTCACCGCAGGGCATTGCTTCATCAACAAGCGTGGCCGTTTCGATCCGGCCATCAGCTTTACCGTGGGGCTATCCGGCAGCGAGTATGCCGAGCAAAGCGGCATCAGCGAGGTGCAGGTCGACAAGGGCTTCCTGGCCGGGCTGGAACACCGCCCCGACGGCACCTATATCCCGAAAAAAATCGCCAATCGCGACTTTGCCTTTGTCCGCCTAAGCCAGCCACTGGGACGCAGCCGTGGCGTAATACCAGTATTTGCCGGCGACACTGCCGCACTGAAGCAACAACTGCAGGCAGCCAACTGGAAAGTCACCAATGGTGGCTACCCGCTGGATGATCTGAGCCATCTGCTGGTGCACAGCAACTGCCAGGCCACCGGCCTGCTGCCGGACGGCCGGCTGACCCACCGCTGTGACACGCTGGAGGGCAATAGTGGCTCGCCCATGTTGGCGCGCATCAACGGCCGCATGACACTGGTGGGCATTCAGAGTTCGGCCCCCAGCCCGGCACGCCGCCGCAAGGAAGACAATATGGCGCTCGCCAGCCCCTTGTTCTATCAGCAGTTGCAACAATTCATCGAGCAGGGCAAGCGCAAGAAATGACAAAGGGGCCAAACAGGCCCCTTTCGCTTCATCACCGCTGATGCAGTGGCTGGTTTACACGCCCAATGCCTGTTTCTGCAAGGTAATCAGCTCGGCAATACCTTGCTTGGCCAGGCGCATCATGCTGGCCATTTCCTCTTCCGAAAACGGCTCGCCCTCGGCCGTACCCTGCACTTCGACAAAACGGCCGTTGCCAGTCATCACTACATTCATGTCGGTTTCGCAGTCGGAATCCTCCAGGTAGTCCAGATCCAGCACAACTTCACCCTGGTGAATCCCCACCGAGATGGCGGCAACAAAATCGCGCAAGGGGCTTTCACTCAGCTTGCCTTGGGCAATCAGGCCGCTGATGGCATCGTGCAGAGCGACAAACGCGCCGGTAATGCTGGCAGTGCGGGTGCCGCCATCCGCCTGGATGACGTCGCAATCGATCTGGATCTGCCGTTCACCCAGTTTTTCCATATCCACCACCGCCCGCAGCGAACGGCCGATCAGGCGCTGGATTTCCTGGGTGCGGCCACTTTGCTTGCCGGCAGCGGATTCGCGGCGCATGCGGCTGCCGGTCGAGCGTGGCAGCATGCCGTATTCGGCGGTCACCCAGCCCTTGCCCTTGCCCTTGAGGAAGCCCGGCACAGACTCATCCACACTGGCGGTGCAGATGACTTTGGTATCACCAAACTCCACCAGCACCGAACCTTCGGCATGCTTGGTGTAATGACGGGTCAGGCGGATTTCGCGCAGGGCATCGGTATTGCGTTGTGAGGGTCGCATCGTACTTTCCAATTTAAAACGGCATCAGGTGGCAACCGGTCTACGGCCACCACCGGCCTGAAAACAATAGCGCTGCCTACGAGGCAGCGCCGGGTTGAACATGCCAGCAGCGCAGGCCTCAGCTTTGCTTGCCGGAAGGCGCAGCCACACGGCTGGCCAGGATTTCCTTGTGCATCAGTTCCAGATTCGGGTCCAGAATCACCCGCCCGGCATGGCGTGGTGGCGTTAGCAGCGTATCCAATGCATCGGCCTTGCCGGCGATATCAGCACTATCATCCAACAGGGTGACCGCCACCGCGGACAGATTGTCACCGGCACTACCAGCTCGGCGCTCGGCCACATTCATCAGCGCCGGCATCACCTGCCCGACTGCTCGGCCGATGAATACCTTCTCCATCTCGCTATCACTGATCTGCGACCACAGCCCATCCGAGCACAGCACGATGGACGCACCAGCTTGCAGAAACTGCTTCTCGCCGATGTCGATATCCGGATCACTGGTAGCGCCCAGGCAGTTGTAGATCTTGTTGCGCTCCGGGTGGGTACGCGCGCCCTCTTCGGTCAGCTTGCCCTGGTCGATCAGCCGCTGCACCTGGGAATGGTCGCGCGAGCGCAAACGCATGCCCTGCTTGTTATCCAGCAGATAAAGCCGCGAATCACCCACATGGCACCAGTACAACATGCCCTGCTGAATGATGGCTGCCACGACAGTGGTACTGGGAATCTCCGGCAGACGCTGGTCTGCCGCATAGTCCAGAATGGCCTGATGCGTCGAACTGATGGCATTGACCAGAAAACGGTTGGGATGCGACAGCGTGGGGGTAGCTTGCTGGTAAAACAGTTCGCTCATCAGGTCGATGGTGATCTGCGCCGCCACCTCGCCTTGCAAATGCCCACCCATGCCGTCGGCCACCACCAGCATCACCGCCTCACGCGAATGGGCAATCACCAGACGGTCCTGGTTGTAGCTACGACCGCCGATACGGCTTTCCTGAAAAATGGATAGTTTCATCGACAACTCCTCAGGAAGAACGGCCGCCGGCCAGCCCTTTGATCCAGCCCACCAGCCGCTTGGCGGCCTGGGCAGATTCGGGCATGGGCTCAGGGTCACTGTAATCGGCATCCAGCAGGCGTTTTTGAATCGCCATCACGCTGGGTGGACGCTCATCAGGAGCCAGGTTCAGACATTGATCCGTCAACTCAAGCAACTCTCTGGAATAATAATGGCGGAACAACTTGCTTGCCGGCACCAGCTTGTCAGCTTCGCGCCGTTGCTCGGCAATTTGCGGGGTATGGCCGCCCATGCAGACATACAGGCAGGCGCCAATGGCGTAGATATCGGTCCACGGCCCCAGCGGCTGGTCTTTTTCGTATTGTTCGGGTGCGGCAAAGCCGGGCGTGTACATCGAGGCGAAATGCTTGTCGCGCCGCGACAGCGTCTGGCGCGCAGCACCAAAATCCAGCAATAGCGGATGCCCGCCACGGCGCAGATAGATATTGGCCGGCTTGATATCCAGATGCAGCAGGCGGTGCAAATGCACCTCGCGCAGGCCCGACAGCAAGGCGGCAAACCATTTGCGCAAGCGTCGCTCTTCGATCCGGCCACCGCTCACCTCCAGCTCGCGCCCCAGCGAACGGCCATCGGCATACTCCATCACCATATACACGGTCTGGTTGGCCCGGAAAAAATTGCTCACGTGCACCACATTGCTATGGCTGATTTCAGCCAGAATGCGGCCTTCTTCAAAAAAACACTTCAAACCCAGATTGAAGGCATCGCGGTCCAGCTCGTGTGGAACCGTCACCATGCCCTCCTCATCGCGCTCGGCCAGATTGCGCGGCAAATACTCCTTGATGGCGTATTTGCGGTCGGCATCGTCCAGCGCCAGATAGACGACGCTGAAGCCGCCCACAGACAGCTGGCGAACGATGGTGTACTCCGCCAGGCGATAACCTACCGGTAGGGCAGTCAGTTGGCTGGATTGAGTCATGACATGGCAGTTGCTATAGTGTTCGTTGGCCCGGAATTGAGCTACAACAGCAATTCGGGCCCGGTATCGTTTTTACTGACATCACTATCGGGGACCCATAATGATTCTAAGTATGACAGGCTTTGCCTCCATCAGCAGAGACTTTCCCGGCGGTTTGCTCAGCCTGGAAGTCCGCGCCGTCAACCACCGCTATCTCGATGTTCAGATGCGCCTGCCAGAAGAGCTGCGCGTCATCGAGCCGCAGCTGCGTGAGATGGTGTCATCTCGCGTGACCCGTGGCAAGCTTGAATGCCGTGTTGGCCTGAACCAGCTGGAAACCGACACCACCACGCTGGAGCTCAACGCCCAGGCACTGGACAGCCTGCTGCTGGTTGCCGCCCAGGTCGAACAGCGCGCACCGCAAGCCAAGGGGCTGTCCGTTGGCGAACTGCTGCGCTGGCCCGGCATCCTGAAAAGCAACTCCCTGCCACCGGAAGTACTGCAGCAGCTTTGCCTGCAAAGCCTGGCTACCGCGCTGGAAGACTTCAATGCCTCGCGTGGCCGCGAGGGTGAAAAGCTCAAGATCATCCTGCAAGAGCGCGTCACCTCGATGGAAACCATCATCGCCGGCATCAAGCCCAAGTTGCCGCTGATTCTGGAAGCCTATATGAACAAACTGTCCGGCCGCCTGCAAGAAGCTCTGGGCAATGTCGAGGATGACCGTATCAAGCAGGAATTTGCCCTGTTCGCCCAGAAGATCGACGTGGACGAAGAGCTCTCACGCCTGACCACTCACCTGAGCGAAGTCAAACGCATCCTTAAAACCGGTGGCCAGACCGGCAAGCGCCTGGATTTCCTGATGCAGGAACTGAATCGCGAAGCCAACACCCTGGGCTCCAAATCGGTGTCCACCGAAACCACCCAGGCCTCGGTCGAGCTGAAGGTGCTGATCGAACAAATGCGCGAACAAATTCAGAATATTGAGTAAACTTTCATACCGTGTCACACCGTGGCACCGAACCAACACAAGCCCCGCCAGCCGGGGCTTTTTTCATTTCAGACCGCGCAAGAGCTGCTCCTGAATCACCAGATCAAGAGCATGGCAGGGATTGTCCACCCGCATCTCTGCGACACAGTGCAACACACCGCACTGGACCGCACTGGTCTGGTCGGCAGCCTGCAACATGACCACATCAGCAATGGCCGAATAGTGATCGGCTACCTGCCGTAGTGAGGCCGCGCATATTGGCCATAAAAGAAAAATCGCCCACCAGGGAGAAGGTGAGCGATATCAACAACATCAATGGAGGTGTGAGAACGCTGCCAGTATTACGGGCGCATCTTGCACCGTCCACCGACGATAACCATCACCTTGCCCTGCATCAATACCGGCATGTTGAAGCGCCCGCCGGCCCACCGCCTTGCACGACAAACTGGTACTGCATCAGCCGATGCCGTTGACGGTCATGGACCGCCAGCATGATGGAGCTGCGCATCGAGCAAGCAGCCGCCAGCCACCCTGGCCGGTTTTGCATTTCTTTACCCACCAGCAGGACTGCGGGCGCTCCTCGGCGGGCGCGCTAGCGTTAACATGCTGCACAAAACAGTTGTGCCACACCCGCAGGTCAGTCGCATCCAGCCCACCGCGATGGCCCTGCCCGGCCGGCATACGGATCTGCACATGCCGCCACCATCACCCCGGACCCGTCTTTAGATGTTGAAACCATTACCGGCCTTAGCGCCGCACCCGCTAGCCATCAGACGGCCCGTCCGCTGGGCCACACTGTGTGTACTGGCCCTCTGCCTGGCTGCTTGCACCACGGCCGACTACACCACCTACGAATATCGTAACGGCAACAAGGTGATTGATGGAGAGGGAGGAAGTAAACGGCTGGTGGATGGGGTGGAAATATGGGACGCCGGCGACCCACCGCACCGTTACCGGATCATGGGGATGCTGCGTGTCAGCGATTATGACCAACCCTATGTGAATCTCCGCCTGCTGCGCGCCATTGCCCAGCAGGTGAGGCGCAATAGCGGCAGTGCCGCCATTCTGCTCAGCGGCAATGGCGGCATGCGTCATGCCGGCGACAGCCTGACCTGGCATGAGCGCTTGGGCATGCTGCAGGAAAACGGCTACCGAACCCAGCTGGCACTGCTGGTGCAATACTTGCCAGAACCAGCAGAGAAACCCCAGGCCAAGCCACTCAAGTCGACTCGTTAAGCTTCTTCACCAGTAAATCGGCGGCGACACTGCTGAAGCACACATCTTGTTCGTGGGCATACAGGGCCGCGCCGACCCGGACCAGCTTGTCCAGCTCTTCCACGCTCAACTTCACCGCAATGTCGGCAATGGCCTGTGCCAATAGCAAGGGAATGGCGGACAGGCTGACAGGCTCTGACGGCGGGTGGTGTTGCATCAGGCCCAGAATATCAATGGCATCCATGGCAGCCTCCGGCTTTCGCACACCGCGTTAGAGTGACAAAACCGGCATATCGTTCAGTTGTATTCTTCATTGGACAAGGAGGTTACACCGGGCTAGAGCACGCCATGTTGTCTGACATGGGCCGATGCTCTCTCCACAGTGCTTCTTGCAGTGGCCGTGTCGTACGCCAGGCATTGCTGGCCTGAAAGTGCAGATCTGCCCACTTCGCCACACGATGCCGATATCCATCGCCATGCTGCTCAGCCTGTCGCGCTGCTTACCACGAAATAGCACAAAACCCAGGCCGCTACTGACCAGCCAACAAAGCTGTCCGGTTTTGGCTGCATGATGTCCGATGCTGACCTGTTCAGCAGCACAGGCGGTCGCTAGGCTATGTCATCACCATCAGGAGACTTGAGCATGTTGGAACTGCGCCCGAACTGTGAACACTGCCGTACGCCGCTAGCGCCCGATGCATCCGATGCGCGCATCTGTTCATTTGAATGCACCTTCTGCGCAGAATGCGTAGCCTTGCTGCAGCAAGTCTGTCCCAACTGTGGCGGAGGCTTCAGCCCACGCCCAGTGCGCCCGGCCAGCCGGGGTCGGCATGAGAATGATCTGCAGCACTACCCAGCCAGTCAGCGCGAGGTCTATCGTCCGGTGGACCTGGCGGCACACGCCAGGTGGCTGGCTGAGCGGCAACAGGACTGAGCTGGCGTGCCGTGCGGCAATTGAAAATGCAACAGGCCCGCAAACGGCGGACCGCGCAGCTGCATCCCCCATCCGTCGGTTAGCTGCAAAGTGCTGCCCACGTCCATACCCGGCAAGACACACTACAACAGCCAAGAACCCCGCTAGTGCGGGGTTCCGTATTACTCAAGCCAGGTGGTCCCCAGCCGGGCCAACCTGCAATCGGCTTAATTCTGTTGCCAGATCAGCCGGGCAATGGCGGCAGAGTCCAGTTCGCCCTCGCCTTGCTCGACCAACTGGCCGATCAGGCCGGCGACGCGCTCAGCTTCCGGTAGACGGATTCCCAGCTGGCGAGCGGTATCCAGCACTATGCCCATGTCCTTCAAATGCAAATGGGCTTTGAAACCCGGCGCATAGTTGTCATCGATCATGCGCTGGCCATGGATATCCAGTACCCGGCTTTGGGCAAAACCGCCCAGCAAGGCCTCCCGCACCGGCGCCGGGTCAACGCCGCAGGCCTTGGCCAGCTTCATCACTTCGGCCACGGCAGCCACGCCTACGCCAACAGCAATCTGATTGCAGGCCTTGGCCACCTGGCCGGCACCAGAGTCACCAATATGGGTAATGGTCTTGCCCATGGCCTCCAGCGCCGGGCGTACTTTGGCCAATGCCTCGGCCTTGCCGCCCACCATGATGGTAAGGCTGCCATTCACCGCGCCCACCTGGCCGCCAGATACCGGGCAATCCAGAAAATCCACCCCAGCTTCGGCCAGACGGGCGGCGATGTCTCGCGCGCCAATCGGAGAAATGGTGCTCATGTCCACGCACACCAGGCCCTTGGCCGCACCATGCACAGCGCCCTGCTCGCCCAAGAGCACCTGCTCCACATCGCGGGTGTCGGAAACATTGCTGATCAACACTTCCACCTGAGCTGCCAGTTGCGCTGGGCTATCCGCCCAGCTGGCACCGGCAGCCAGTGCCGCCGCAGCGCTATCGTGGCGGCGCGACCAGACAGTCACCGCATGTCCGGCTTTCAATAGGTTCAACACGCAAGGCAGGCCCATGATGCCCAGCCCGATATAACCGACTTTCATATCCACTCCAGCAGTATGCGAAGGCAAAGCATAAGATTACCGCAAAGCGCGGGTTTGAAGGGTAAGCATTGGGGAATTAAGCAGATCGCCACAGGTAGATGGCGCAGGGACCTCAGCTGGATGGCTGTTTATTTTGACGCCCGGCCAGCCAGGACTCGAATTCGAAATCAGCACCGGTCGCCTTGTTTTCCAGAAAATAAACAAAGGCCAGAATCTCAGCCACGGCACGATAAAGCTCTTCGGGAATATGGCGGTCCAGATCGACCTGCATCAGTAGCGACACCAGCTCGGGCGAATCGTGCACGAACACACCAGCATCTTTGGCCCGATCAATGATGCGCTCTGCCAACTGGCCATAGCCCTTGGCCACCACGGTAGGCGAGCGTTGCCCTTCGCGGTAGGCCAGGGCAACTGCCGACTTGCGGCCGTCTTCAGTCTTGGGAGACTGTGCCATGTTTCACCATCAGGTTGGCCAGCGTCAGCCCCGCGGCTTCCATGCCGCTTTGCAACTGGGCTGCATGTTGCTGAATCAGGCCACCGGCCTCGTCTTCTTCCGCCACAAAGGATACCTGCACGCTCTGGCCCACCAAGCGCACCCGCGCAGACAAACCGCCTAGCGCCGGCAGGCTGAGCGACAGGGAAGTACTCCACACACCGGCCTCGTCAGCCCCAAGGCTGCCGGTGCGCTCCTGGGTTTCTTCCTGCTGAATCTGCAACTGCATGGGCTGGCCAGGCCAGGCATAGCCATTCAGCTGCAATTGCTGGTTTTCCACGATATCCAGCTGACGCTGTACCAGGTTGGCCAGTTCTGGTGCCACCGTCCGAGGGCTCAGCGCACTGCCTGAGGCAGCATTATTGCTGGAGGTATGACTGGCCAGATCATCATTCAGCTTGCTGAGCAGGCGCGACTGCGGCTCCTGCTGAACCTGACTCAGGTTGTGGCGGCCATCCAGCCATTCCTTGAGATGGGATTCATAAAACAAGCCGCTTTGGCTGACATTGTTTTTCAGGTTCTGTGCCAGATTGGCTGGCGTTTGCGTGGCGGCATCCAGGCTGAGATCGGCCGCCGGCAAGCCAGGCTTGCTGGTCTGCAACATGCCGGTAAGGTACTTGGAGGCCGGGCTCAATTGCACTTCCACCGAGCCATCTTGCGGCATCTCCTTGCTTTGCTCCTGCAGGGCAAAGCTGAGGGTCGGGGACAGGGTCGCCACTTTCAGCGACAGGGTATTGCCACTGACTGTCATGCCTTGCGGCACGATCAGGTTAAACAGGCTGTTCTTGATCAGCACCGACAGTTGCTGGCCGTTGTCCTTGCTGTCGACGACCTGGGCATCCACCTGCTCGCCCAGCAGCAGTGGCGGCAACTTGGCCGGCAGAACACTGGCATCCAGCAGCGCCCTCCCTCCCTCCAGCAACAAGCGGACGGAGGAAACGGTTTGTGGCGCCAGGGTGCCGGTGGTGATCGCGGGCGGCAGGGATGGAATCATGAGGTGGAATTATTGCGGTATAGCGAAATGATCAGTTCGGCTTCGCTGCGCGAAATACCGCATTGCATCGCGACTTCGGAAGCGGGAATACCCTGCTTGATCATTTCAATGGCCTGATTATAGGGGCTGAGTACGGCTGGCTCGCTGCGCGACTGTTGCTCCAGCCGGGCCATGAGCCGGGCCAGATCACGCTGCAGGGCGCTGATCTGCTGCTGCTGCTGATCCAGATACATTGCGGTCAGGCTATCGCGCCGGCCCTCCAGCTGATGCAAGCGCCAATACAGATAGCCGCAGGCGACAGCCAGCCCCAGCAGTGACAAGCCAACCATATAGAAAAAGAGCGAACCGGACATGATGTGAACCTCACGCTGCACTTTTTCTAAGTGTATGGTGAAACCGGCAACAACCCAAGCCAGCCTTTATAAAGAATATGTCTTGAGCAGACGACTATTCTGGCTGACGGTTTGCATCTCGTCGCGCATCTGGGCAATCCAGTCGGCAATCTGTTGCTGCAGCAGCTCGCGCTGTTCCACCAGTTGCCGCAGTTTTGCGCGGGTCTCTTCCGGGATGGTGGTCGAGATGGGCTGCAATTGGTGCATCAAGATGGCCAGTTCGCTCTCCTGCTGAGCGGCCAGGCGTGTCACTGAGTCAAAATCCTGCGCCGCGCATGCAGCAAGGGCATCCGCCAACAGGGCGAGCATGGCATCGATTTGCAGGGAATTGAAATCAGCGCTCATGGCAACTCCTCGTCAGGGACGGCTCAATAGGCATTGCTGGCCGCGCCTGTCGCCATGCCGGAACGGTTCAGCTCCTGCCAGGCAGGCAGGATGGTTTCCAGCAGGCGACGTACCTCGGCCAGAATTTCCAGATCATTCTTGAGGTTGGCAATGCTCAAACGCTGCTTCATGTAGATGTAGAGGTCATTCAGGTTGCCTGCTGCCTCGCTGCCCTGCTGCAAATCCAGCGACTCACGCAGGCCATCGATGATGTCGATGGTCTTGGAAACCAGCCGGGCTTTTTCATCATAACGCTGCGACTCGATGGCATAGCCGGCCTGGTTGATCGCCTTGATGGCACCTTCGTAGAGCAATACAACAAGGCCGACCGGGCTGGCGCCGTACACGGCTGCCTTCAGCGCATCATCTTCGTAGGCCTTGTTGAACTGCTTGAGCATTTTGGAATTCAGCATGGTTCTTTACCGTGTATTTCTGTCCTAAGCCAGCAGGCTGGACAAGTTGCTGGTCGATTGCTGCATTTTCGACAATACGGCATTCAACGCTGTGTATTGCTGGGTATATTGAGCCTGCCGCGCACTCAGCTTGGCGCTCATGCTGGTCTGATAACTGGTTTCGGAGGTAATCAGGCTGTTGATGGAGCTTTTGCTGGTTTCAATCACGCCCTTCGGGCCAAGCAAGTCATTGACCGCCGCACTCAGCCGGTCACCAAAGCCGGTATTGCTGGTGTTACCAAACAGATTGGCCACCGCGCTGGGGTTGGCACTCAGCGCCTTGTTGAAGGCAGTTTGGTCCAGCTTGAGCGTGCCGTCCTTCTGAATGGCAATCCCGGCCTGGGACAAATAGGCATAAGAGGTATTGGCATCGACACCAGGAATCGGTGTACTCAGGATGCCGGTCAGCTTTTGCTGGATGGCCAGGATTGATGCATTCGCTTTCAGGCTGCCGGAACGTGCCGAGTCTACCGCAGTTTTCACCTGATTGTAGGCATCAACAAAACCTTGCAGCGAAGAAGCAATGCCGCTGCTATCCGAGGTCATGGTGACAGTGGACTGGCCCAGCTTGGTAATGTCGACATTGACACCCGAAATGACATTGGTCAGGTGGTTGCTGCCAGAAGAGACGCTGACACCATTGACTGTCAACAGGGCATCGCTGGCGGCGGATGACTCCGTGCCAGCCGTGGCACTTTGCGTCAGCCCCGCCAGAGTAGAACCGGTAGTCGAGCCGGAATCGGTGCCACCAGCGGTAATGGAGAAGGCGTTATCACTGCCAGAGACGGCGGACGCCAGCACCAGCTTGTACTGGCCGTTGTTTTGCACCACCGAGGCATTCACCCCGACGCCGCTCTGGTTGATGCGGTCAGAAATGGACTGCAGGCTAACGGTATCTGTCGCACTGGGCGTCAGGTTGATCACGGTATTCTTGCCAGCGACAGTGAGCGTGAGCGAGGTTGGTGCCCCACTCAGGGTCGCTTTGGGGTCCGTCACATTATTGCCACCGAATTGGTCGAACACCAGCTGGCGCGACTTGGCCAACTGCGTCACGTTGAGCGCATAACTACCAGCCACCCCACCGGTAGTGGTGGTGACATTGGCAATGCTGGTATCAGTGGAACTAGCCTTGAATTGCTGCAGGAATGAACCGGTCGACATCTTGCTGGAGGCACTCTGCAAGGCCGACAGGGCGGAGCTGATCTGGCCGATCGAGCTCAGTTGGGTATTGTATTTGCTGGAACGCTGCTGACTGGTCTGCAGAGGCTGCTGCTCAATGGTCATCAACTGGCTGACAATAGACTGTACATCCAGCGAGCCGACACTGGTCGTGATGGAAGCCATAGGGCACTACCTCCTTACATACTGAACGCTACCGCCGTCAGGCTTTATCCTTGAGCAGCAAACCCTTGAAATCGCCGATTGCCTTGGCAATGCGGATGGCATCTTCCGAGGGAATCTGCCGGATCACTTTCTGGGTTTCCTGATCGACAACCTTGACGACCTGGATATTGGTGTCTTTGTCGACAGAGAACTCTAGCTGACTCGAGTACAGCTTGGCCACATCATTCAGCTGCTTTACCGAATTCTGCAGTTCCAATGGATCTGATTTTTTCTGCTGAGTTCCGTCATTGCTGGCGTTTTTCGCCTGGCTTTGCCCCACCGCGGTCACGCCGGCAGCCGAATTGGGCTGAACCGAGCTGGCGGTGGCATCTGCGGTATTGCCCTGGATCAGCTGATTCTGCTGACGCGCAGTCGGGGTGGTCGCCAAAGGCAGAACGGGACCATTTGTCGATGATATTTGCATGGCAACTACTCCTGTGCAGACGGCCCCGGTTAGCATGCCAACCGAGGCCGATTCTTCAGCTTATGGCTTCAGTGTAGCTTACTGCAGCAGTGTCAGTGCCGATTGCGACAGCGAGTTGGCCTGCTTCAGGATGGAAGTGCCGGCCTGTTGCAGAATCTGGTTCTTGGTCAGGTTGGCAGTTTCCGATGCGAAGTCCACATCCACGATACGGCTGTTGGCGGCGGTCAGGTTGGTCACGTAGTTTTGCAGGTTGGAAACCACTGCATCAAAACGGTTTTGTACCGCACCAAAGGTGGAACGAATGTTCGATACCGATCCGATATCCGCATCCAGTGCCGACAGTTGAGCCTGTGCGCCGGTCTGGGTCAACACGTTGATGGTGTTGGTAGCAGTCAGGGAGGAAGCGTACGACGACAGCTGGGTCGTCAGGTCAGATGCCGATACCGATACGGTGTTGTCGGCGGAACCGGAAGAACCAACCTGGAAAGTCAGGGTGTTACCACCAGACAGCAGTTGCGTGCCGTTGAACTGGGTGGTTTGCACGATACGCGAAATTTCCTGGGTCAGCTGGTCGACTTCTTTTTGCAGCTGCGAACGGTTAGTGTCGCTAACCGAGCCGTTGGACGACTGGGTGGCGATTTCACGGATACGTTGCAGGTTGTTGGCAACCTGGCCCAGTGCGCCTTCAGCCGTTTGACCAACGGAGATACCGTCGTTGGCGTTACGGATGGCCTGGTTGTTACCACGAATGGCGGAAGTCAGAGTCTGCGAAATGGCCAGACCGGCAGCATCATCTTTTGCGCTGTTCACACGCAGGCCAGAGGACAGGCGTTGCAGGGACAGGTTGAGCGAAGTGCTGGAGTTGCTCAGGTTGTTCTGTGCGGTGAGCGACGCAATATTGGTGTTGACGGTAAGTGCCATGATGATTCTCCTTAGAGCATTCGGGGGGGCGACAGTGTGGGCCTTGACTAGTTATCGACCCCCCGTTGGCAAACTTTAGCTACCCTGTGATTATTTTTTGGAAATCTGACCAATGAGTGCCAGTTGCCAGTCATCCAGGTGATCATCCAGCCAGTAATGACGATCTACCCAGGCGCGCAGCGCGGCACCCTCGGCATACGCCGCCTCCAGATCATGTATGCGGGCGCGAATGGCGTCGACCCAGGCCTTGGTGGTATTGGGTACACGACATACCGGGGCGTCATTTGTCTGGTACGGATAAATATCCGTGCAGATGACCGGCCAGCGCATGGCGCCATACTCCAGCAAGCGCAGATTGCTCTTCGACTCATTGAAGACATTCACTTCCAGCGGCGCGATGGCCAGATCCAGATCCAGTGCAGCCACCTTGGCAGGGTAGTCCTGGAAGGGTACCCAGCCATGCTCTTCTGCAATGTAGGGACGCATTTCCGGCAGGCACATACCCATGAATACCCAGTCAACTTCATGAGCGGTCTGTTTGACGACCTCAAGAATCAGCGCCAAATCACCCTGATGCTGCTGAGCACCCACCCAACCAACCCGCGGCTTGCGTCCCTGACGGCGGCCCGGTGTCAGCTCGCCCCACATATGCCGCGCCAGGCGGTTGGGAATGATGTGGATATCATCAATCATGTTGCGGCAGGCATCCGCCAGCGGCTCGGTTGACACGATCAGGCTATCCGAGTGCTTGAGCATGGCGCGCAGGCGCGGACGGGCGTCCGGCATGGTCTTGCGCCACAGGCGGTGCAGAATGTTTTTCTCCGGCAGTGCTCCCACCAGATCATCCAGCCCGAATACCACACGCATGTCTGGCAAATATTCCCGGTACTGCTGCAAGGCATGCTGCATGCCATCGGACAGGATGGTGTGCACCAGCAGGATTTCCGGATTCAGTCTGGCCATTTCCACCACGGACAGCACCGGCATGGCACCGCCCTTGACCGGTGAAATGAGTTCGGTATCCAGACGTCCGCTCTGCTGCAGGGCATGGAAGGGCAAGGAGACGCGGTATTCGCCACTGCCGCCGGCAATGGGCAAGCCCAATACCTTGGTCTGCCCTGGTTCGCGTGGCAACCAGCTAACCGCACAAGTGCTTTCGATGAGCATGCTCTTGGAGCGCAGGCTCAGGTGGCGGTTATAGGCCGGGTCATGCGCCAGCTGGGGTAACCAGCGCTTGAGCATGACGCCCAGCTCCTGCTGTTCCCGCGCAGCCGCACGCAGGGCGATTGTCGGGTCGTAGGTTTGTTTGCCGATACTCTTGGCATGATGATGCACCAGCGTGATATAGGGCGTGAAAACATTAAGCAGCCCCTGCTGCTGCAATTTGAGGCAGAAGTCGACATCGTTGAACAGCACGGTCAGATCAGCTGCATCAAAACCATTCACCGCCAGGTATTTATCCTTGGCCACCAGCAAGCACGCCGCAGTGACTGCCGAGTAATTTTGCTCGGTCAACAAGCGGTTCATATAGCCCGGCTCATCCAGGGCGGCCTTTTCGTGCACATGATCTGCCACCGACAACATGCCGGCAGGCAGGCCGAGCACAATGCCGGCATGCTGGATGCGGCCGATTTCCGGATAGACCAGCCGTGGGCCCACGGCACCGACTTCCGGGCGCTGGGCAATGCCCAGCATCCGCTCCAGCCACTCCGGCTGGATGATTTCGGTATCGTTGTTCAATAACAGGACATATTCGCCCTGTGCCGCAGCGACGCCGCTATTGCACTGTGCCGAGAAATTGAAGGCCTGCGGATATTCGATAATGCGCACCCGCCCCGGATAGTCTTGCTGCAGGCTGGTATAGAAATCGAGCGTATCCGGGTCAACCGACTGATTGTCGACAATCAGCAACTCGAAATGTGGATAGGTGGTATTGGCAAACAGACTCTCCACGCAGGGCTGCAGATACTCCAGCTTGTCACGGGTGGGGATGATGATGGACACCAGCGGCGTACCGCTCAACTGGTAATCCACATGCAGGGTATTGTCCACATAACCACTGCTTACCGTTGCCGCAATCCCTAGTCTTTGCAGATGATTCTCCAGCGCCACCTGACGCGCGGCTTCACGTTCGTGCCGCACGCCGGCCGGCTGGGCCGGCAGGTGGAACAGCACCTCATCCAGATGATGGACGACGCCAAGCCCGTAGTTTTCCGCCAGCCGCAGCAAGTGATTCCAGACCTCGGCGCCGGGGTAGGCTTCAAAACCACCCAGGCTGGCCAAGCCCTGATAAGACAAGGCAACCGCACTATCCACGTAATCATAGGCACGCAGGTAGTCGAGCGAAAAATCAGGCTTCAGGCTGGGTTGTACATAGCACCCTGGCTGAGTGTAGCTGTCATGGTCGGTATAAATGGCCAGCGCCTGGGCTTGTGCCTGGATGGCATCCCCCATCCGCAGCAGCAG
This sequence comes from Aquitalea aquatica, assembly GCF_013911085.1. Lineage (GTDB taxonomy): Bacteria > Pseudomonadota > Gammaproteobacteria > Burkholderiales > Chromobacteriaceae > Aquitalea > Aquitalea aquatica. The sequence continues at coordinate 62,028 of NZ_JACERN010000001.1, read as the reverse complement.
CTGCGGAGCCAAGGCGGCTCCTGCCGGCAACAACATCACCCAGTCGCTGCGCACCTCACCCAGCAAACCGTTAAGCGCAGCGCTCAGCAGTTGCGGATCCTCCAGCGTATCCAGCCGCAGCCAGCCCAGCGTGTCATTGCCGGTGAAGATCGGATCCGGATGTTCCCAGTCAGCCAGTACGATCAGTTTCCAGCGCTGATACATTTGCTGCTGCAGGCTGTCGATGGTCGTGGCCAGACGCTCACGCGCGGCCGAGGGAACAATCATGATCAGCAAGAATTCAGGCTGTTGCCGCCATTGCATGACCATGCGCCCAGCCATCATTTCAGCATCAATTTCCCGTATCTGGTGGCTCTTTTCCCATTTATTCCAGGCTCGGTAATCATCCGCATGCATCAATGAAACAGGCTGGCGGAGGATGGGGCCATGATGTTCTGCCGCATAACTATCCAGTACCTGGCGCAGGCTAGGCGGCAGGACATCCTGCAGCAAACGCACCCAGTGACCAAGCTGGTCTTCCATGGTGGCGTACTGCTGCAGATAGTCGTAGGAGCGTGCTTGCAGCTGGGCGCGATAGGCCTGGTCTTCGATCAGCCTGGCAATGGCGTCTTCCCAGCTGCGCGCATCATTGGCCACCACTTCGGCCAAACCCAGCTGCTTGGCTTCCTGGTAGGCCGCAACATCACTGAGCACGGCCGCAGCACCCACTGCGGTGTACTCCAGCCATTTCAGATCAGACTTGCCATGGTTGAATACATTGTCTTCCAACGGCGCCAGCGCGATATCCAGCCCAAGTCGCTGCAGTTGCTGCAGGTAGTCCGGGTAGGGAACCGACTTGTTCACCACCGTCACATTCGAGGCATTTTCAAAACCAAGCGGCACGCAGCCCCAGAACACAAAACGGATCTGGTCCGGGCCAAAACGCTGCTGAATGCTCAGCAATGCCTGGTTGATCATCTTCACGTCGCCGACATGCGTCGAGGTACCGGCAAAGCCAATGGTGATCGGCTCAGCCGGCTTTCTGCTACGGGGCGAGAAGCTGCGGTAATACGCGCGGGACAGCGTGTTTGGCACGACCCGGACATCCGGAATCAGTGCTTTGAGCTGCTGGGCCAAGGGTTCGGTGCTGACGGTTGCCGCCGTGCACTGGGGCAGATGCTGCTGCCAGAAACGCCACAAATTGCAGGGTGAGAACTCATTGAACTGCGGATGTGAAGCCGGCAAGGCTGGCAGCCAGTCATCCAGCTCGAAAATGATGGGCTTGCCGGTAGCAAACAGTTTGTTGACGAAATCCTTATTGCGTTCGCTGCAAATGGCGCGCTGGATCACGAACAGATCAGCCCACTGGGTAAACGCGTCGATATCCACCGCTTCGTGGGCGCAATCATACATGCCGTTGCCAGGGAAATACACGGTGTCCAGCCAGGGGGACAGCAGGCTGAACGAATCAAACAGGCGCAAGCGCATGCAGGCACCATCCAGTACATCACCAGACAACACGCCGAGACGGATCTTTTCCGGTGGCGGGAATGCCGCCCCAGCAACAAACGGTTTGGGCTGCAAACGGCGCGTCGGCAACAAGGGCAAGCCAGACAGCCCCGACACGTCTACGGCAGACGAGGCAGCGGGTGCCGCTTGGCTCACCACCTGGGCAGTGGGCTGTAGCGGCGCAGTGGATTTTTGTGCCTGCTGGTAGATTTTTTCACCATGCGGCAGCGGCAAAGCCTGCAATAGTCGCGGTTGCCACTGGCAAGGCTGCATCTGACTCAACAGTTGCTCCACCGCCTGCTGCACGACGACAGGCCGCAACTCATCCATGCAATAAGCATGACCACGCCGACACAGCGGCAAGGCGTCAGGAGCAAGCTCGGCCAGACAACCCTTGCATTCGATGTCTGCGATAAGCCCAATTGATTTGCCCTGCAAAGACAGGCGGGTCTCTGGCAAGGCCATGCCGAACAGGCCGACCACCGGCGTACCCACGGCATTGGCGATATGGATCAGACCGGAATCCGGCGCGATCAGCACATCAGCCACGGCAATCGCGGCGGCGGTTTCGGCAATGCTTCCCTCCGCCACCATGGTAATGGCGCTCTTTTGCAGGGCTCTGGGCAGCGCCTGCATGCGCATATCCTTGCTGCCGCCAAGCAAGACCAAGGCAATATCATGCTGCTGCAGTGCGGCAAGCAGCTTGAGCCAATGCGGCAAAGGCCAGATCCGGTCTGGCGAAGCCGATGCCATGTGAATGGCAAGCACATAGCCCGGTGTGCGCTTGCCCAGCCAGCCGGCCTCCAGCACTTTACCGGCCAGCAGGCGGTAATCCTGCGACAGCCGTGGCAACTGCGGAGCTGCTGCCACCACTCCGGCCTTGGCCGCATAAGCCTCAATGATGTGCAATGCCCGCGCTTCTTCATAGGCATTGTCCAGATTGATGTGGATGTCTTCCGGTCGCAAGCTCAAGGACATGCAGCCGACGATATCCAGCTCGGGCACGCCCTGGAATACTTCCACGACCTGCGTTTTCATCACCAGTTGGTGGTCTGGATATTTGCTGCGCAATGCCGGGAACAAGCTGCTGGCAAGCAAGGCATCACCCATGGCAAAACGGCGCTGCAACACGACGCGTGCGCCATGCTGACGCACTTTCGGCTGCTGCAAGATAATGACAAAACCCTCATCCTCCCCCGCGTCTGCCAGCCCTTCATGCAATAACCCGGACTGGAAGGTTTCCGGTGTAATCAGCGACAGTCGCAGCCGGATTACGTGTACCGAATCAAATACCCGCTCACACAGGCGGCGTACACGCTGCTCATTCCAGTTGGTCCAGTGCGTGGGATTGAGGTGGGTCCCGGCCCAGCGCTCGGTAGGCAGACTCAACAGCAGACGGCCACCTGGTGCGATGCGCTCGGACAAGTCCCACAAGAAGATTTCCGGGTCGTCGGTATGTTCGATGGTTTCAAAGGAAATCACCGTGTCGTAAGCCGCCTTGGGCAGGGTATCCAGCAAGCGGGCTTCAAACTGGCAACTGGCCGGCGGCTGGGGAATGAAACGGCGCGAGAAGGCAATGGCATCGGGATTCAGGTCGATACCGGTATAGCTGTCCATGCAGTCGGCGTCCTGCAGCAATTGCCAGCCATAGCCGGCACCCGAGGCGCAATCCAGCACACGTCCCAGCTGGCCCTGCCCGGCCGCGAAACGATAGCGTGCCGTGTGTTGAACCAGGGTGGCATAGCCTTCCATGCCCGGCAGGAAGCGACCATTGCCGATATCACCCAGTTCACGGGCAAAGCCGCCATCCAGCAAGACCACCTGATTGCGCTGTGCTTGCTGCTGCATGCTGTTCAGCATGGCCGCCAGGGCATCCAGCTTTGCCTCTGCCCAATTCTGTAATACCGCAGGCAAGACCCAGCGGCCATCCGGCTGACGATACAGCGCCATCAACTGGAAGATGCAGCCTTCGGCATCCAGCCAGCTGGCATCGAAAGCTTCCATGATCAAGATCTGGTCTACCCGCACTAGTTCGCTGCGCATGACGGCTGGGCGCAAGGTGGCAGCACGCGCCTCCCAAACAGCAGCCTGCTGCTGACTGATCACCTGAATGCTGTCGAACTGCGCCTCACTGACCAGCACCCACTCCTGCCCCTGTTTCAAGCTGGAGGCCAGGCATGGTGCATCCGGGCAATTCTCCCGGAACACGTCCATCAGCACTGCATAAGGCGAGTCAGGGCTGGCGCGATGGCTCAGCAACCAGGGACGATGTTGTTGCAACAGCGGGAAAATGGCGGCGCGCGCCTCGCGCTGCCCGGGGTTGGGGCCCAGCAGGATCAGCAACCAGCTCACCAGTTCACGCTGCGCCCATTCCAGCTGTGCTTGTGCCGAGCGGCTATGTGCAATCGGCAGCAAGGCAGTAGCCTTTGCTTCAAACAACAGCCGCACCGCAGCGCCACTTTGCAGGCTGCTCAATAAACGCTGCTGTAGCCATTCGGCAGGAGCCATGCATGCCTGCGGCGCTGCATCCTGCAATAACCAGGATTTGCGCAACCAGCTGACCGGTTGGTCCATTAACAACCAGGCCGGATCCGCGCAGCCCGCCAGCACTTGCAGCCAGTCAGACAGGCCATGCAGCGTATGCAGGCGGTAGTCGTCGGCCTTGCTCTGACTGTGTTCGTGACGAAGGGGAAGCTTGTCCTGCGCAGCGGCCCACCAGTCGGTGACCACCCAGTCGGCATCCGGTGCGCTACTCCACGGCAGATCCAGCAGATAGCTGCCGGCACTGGCAAACGCGATCCATTCGCCCTGTGCTGCCGCCAGATCAGTTGCACTGAACATGGGGAGCCCATTACTGAATGGCAGAAAACGCACTGGCTGCGCACTGCCGGACACGGGGATCTCGGCCTCTAATTCCTGATTGACAATAAAGACTGGCTCAATCGCATCAAAGTGCAAAAGTGCGCTGGCTTCGCCACATTGCAGCCATTGATCTTTATTTTCCACCAACAAGAAAAGAGTCATCATGCCTTGCATCCCCAAACACCTGCGGGTTAATAGTATTGACTGCCGCACATGCCGGCAGATGGGCGTTCACGATACCACACGCCCTTGCGGGGCTGGCGTGATAAAAATCACCCTTTAAGAAAATCTGGCGTGCAGATCAAACCAGCGATCACGGCTGGCAATTCTTTCACCATCGCGACGGCGCACTTCGGTCGAGTATTGCTGCAGAACTTCGGGATAGCTCAGCCACGCGCCGGGGATATCCTCGCCCAGCGGCCCTGAGCTACCGGCATGGAAACAGCCCCCCAAGTCGGCATCCTGCAACTGCGGAACCATTGACTGATCCTGAATTTTGAATCCGCGATAACCCAACTGATCTAATATTTCCAGATAATCAAAACCAAAACGGCAATCTTCCACACTCACATAGGGTGGCAAGCTGCTTAATTGGCTTAGCTGTTTTAAAGCGAGATAATCTGCCCCTTCGATATCAATTTTCAGATAAAAAGGCAGGCCGAAACGCGCAGTAATATCGGCCAAACTGGCTGAATCGACTTCAACCTCATCAATAGAGTCGGTCTCGCGGTTGGCCCAGTCCAGATACAAGCTGGCCAGATTCTCGAAATGACGTGGAATATAGAAAGTCTGAGGTCCCGGCACATCAGAAATGGCCAGATTCAAGATAACCAAGCGCTCATTTGCCAGGTATTCGGCAAACTTCACTCGCCCCTGACGGCACAACTCCGGGTTCGCATCGATAGCCACAACGCGATAGCCTTTGCGCAGGTAATACTCGGTATCACTGCCATCATGCATACCCAAATCGAAAATCAGTTTTTCCATATCACCGCTCCGGGCCATCCGGTAGGCCTCCGCTAAAAAGTACGACGATTCAGCAGCATGCTGCCGCATATCGCTCTGCAGGAATGCAATAAATCAGGGCAGCGGTGCCGCACCAGCCATGCAAACGGAACAGCAAACGATAGTCGGGCAGATGTGCCGCGAGCCATGCTGGCAGCTCGGCCATGCCCTGACGGTTATGATAGGCAGTAATCATGAGCACGGGTCTTTGCTGTATCAAGGTTTGCTGCGCACCACGCAAAGCCGCCAGCTCATGTCCTTCCAGATGCATTTTGATGATGCTGGCTGGCAAGTGGAGGCTGTCGAGCGTGACTTGCTGCAGCTGTTCGCTTGCCAACGCCGTCACTTGCGAGGCATAGCCTTGACCGCCCAGAAAGGGCTGTGCACGGTTGCTGTCGCCCACGCAAAGGGGCAATAGCTCAAACGACGGGCATTGCTGCCGGATGACTTGTGCATTGGCCGGATCGGCCTCGATCAGGATAAAGCGGTCGTCCGCGCCCTGGCGTTCCGATTGGATGCGCAGGCTGACTTCACCGTGATGCGCCCCCACATCCAGCCAACATTCCCGTGGCTGCCAGCAGGCACGCAGCTCGGGAATGAAATAGCGCTGTTCTGGCTGCACGGGATAGCTGGCATCAACCCAATCTTCGCGCAAACAGCGCCAGGCAAGAAACTGCAGATAATGTGCACGCGAGTGTGCATCGTCCCATCGTGCCAACGCTTGCTGCATGCCCTGTATTTCCTGCGGACTCAGCCTGTCGGCAAACCAGCCATTGCTTAGCGGATGCCGGTCGCGATAGGCCTCGGCCACATCATAAAACGGCACTACATCGTTCCAGCCGGCTGCCAATAATTGCTGTTGCAACACGCTGAAGGACAATGTGGAAATGGTTACGGCCAGCAGCCCTTGCTGCTGATCGGTATCGCTTAGCTCATCAGGTGTATATAGGGCGATTCCCTGCCAATCATCCTGCCCGCGCCAGTGTTCGGCCTGGCGGTCGACAACACCGGCCACCGGGATGCCCAGCCACTGCAGATAGGCATAGGCCATCCGCCCCAGATTACCTGCGCCATAAAGCCATAGCGGCTTGTCCACCTTGCGCGGGGCGGCAGGCACGACGCCGCGGCAGATCTCGCGCAGTAGCTCCTGCGCATGAACCAGGTCATCCACGCCACTCAATTCGCGCTGATACATGCCAATGCCTTACTCCAGCAGCTCAACTGCTCATTATCGGGAAAACAGTCATGAAAATGAAAAACACTTCCCTTGGTTTGCTCCAGCACGGCATAGCGTCCATCTCCACTTAGCAGCTGACCCCATTGCTGCTGTAGAAATTGCTGAGGCTGCGGCTGGCAACTGAGAAACCACTGTGCGGGCTGGCTGCCGATAGCCTGGGAAAATGCATGTGTGCTTTTGTCTTGCGACAGCAGGTCCTGATAACACGCAGCAAAGGCTTGTGCCATGGCCTGATCGGTGAACTGTGCGCGCACCTGCCGGGCTGCAGCCAGACCCATTTCGAGCCGCCGTTCCGGATTCTGCTGCAGCAAGTGCAGTACGTCGGCCATGTCCTGGGCGCTCTCGATGACAAAGCCGGTCTGGCCGTGCTGCACAATCGCCTGCTCTGCCGCATTGGCCAACACGATGGGCAGCACCCCCATGGCCATGGCTTCCAGCAAGGCATTTTCTGCTGTGCCGTAATGCGTGGGATTCAACAAATAGGGCAGCACGTTGATTTGGGACAGGAATTCACCGGGGCGGCTGGTAAACCCTTCGAACTGCAACAAACCCGGCCGGCCAATGCTGGCGGCCTGCGCTTGCAACAGCGTCTGATTCAAGACATCGCCCGCCATGCGGATGGCCAGCGTTTGGTCGGCCACCAGATGGAAATACTCGACATAGCGCGGATGCAGTTTGGAAAAATTGAGGCTGCCCAGATAACCGGCGCGCAAGGGCTGATTGGCCGAGCGCTGCGGTACGGCCTGATTGGCCAGCCCGCTACCGCTCGAGATCACTCTAAACCGATGTGGGCGCTCGGCCTGCAACTTGGCAACCCCCTCTGCCTGCAGCGAACAGGCTGATGTCAGCACCACCTGATCGCACACCTCCAGCAAACCCAGCGGCAAGACCGGGTTGAACAAGCCAGACACATGACACCAACTCACCAGCCGCATCGGGATGGCATCCAGGCCAGCGAGGCAGTGCAGCGTAGCCGGATGATTCCACCACTCCAGCTGTACCACGTCCGCCTGCTGCAGAATGTGCACCAGTTGCTCCCGGTCCGGACAAACCGACACCAGCGCCCCCAGCGCGCGCAACTGCTCAATCCACACTTGTTTTTCCGGGCGTTCCAGGCAAAGAAAGTGGTGCTTGACCCCCTGCCCGCTCCCGGCGACCAGACTGCACATGGCCTTGCCAACCCCGCCCCCAAGATGGGCAGTAAGATGCACGATGGTCAGCATGTCGCTAACAGCACGGGACAATTACTGGCTCCGCCCCAGAAAACGCTGCATGCGCTCCAGCAGCATCGGCGCGTGGGCATCGATATTATCCGGCAGGCAATGCGATAGCTGACCACACTTGCCGCACACCGGATGTTCCTTGCGCTTTCCTTCCAGATGCAGAATGCGCAAATCGTTCATCGCGGGCGAATTCCAGATATCCACCAGCGCTTGCTCGCGCACATCACCAATCAGCAGCTTGCGCCCCCAATCCAGGAAGCAGGAGCTGACCTGACCATCGGCATTCACCGACATGGAATAAAAAATGTAGGGGCAGGTATTGGTTTCACTCACATCCTGGTCGTAAATACCGCGGCTGATCTGGATGCCGGTACGGGCCTCGACATCGAACTCCGGCCAGCACGGGGCAAAGTTCTCGATATAGATGCGGTCGGCGATCTCGCCAAAAATATCCAGAAACTGCTGGCGCTGCGCGGTGGTGATCAGTTCCGACGGAATCTTGATGAACACCTCGCAATCGCCGCGGTTCTCATACAAATGGCGGATATTGGCCACCATCTGTTCGAAATCGATATCAAACTTGGTAAAGCGCAGGTATTGCTCGCGGTTCATGCCGTCAATGGAGATATTGATACGGTCCAGACCAGCCTCGATGACCGGCAACACACGTTCGGGCTCCAGCAAAGAACCGTTGGTGGTGGTGTCGATATAGGCGGCGCGGCCACTGCGCCGCGCATAGTCCACCATCTGCGCCAGATTCTTGTTGAGGAAGGGCTCGCCATCCTTGTACAGCCGCAGCACTTTCAAGGGCTGGGGGAAGGCCGCCAGGTCGTCGATGATCTTCTGGAACACTTCCAGCTTCATCCGGCCCTGAAAGCGGCCAGTGTCCTTGATCAGGCTGCGGTCTCCAGTGGGGCAGAAGGTGCACTGGAAATTGCAGGCACTGGCCGGATCGACATTCAGAATAAAGGGGGTGGATAACGGGATCACCGTTTCCAGTGGGGTTCTGTCATCCAGATGGATGCGGGGTTTGACCACGGCTTTCACGGCACACTCCTCATATATTCTCGGGCCCGAACCTGGCCGGGACACCCCAGAAGGCCATTGGCTCATGTTGCGGATAAGGGTAATGACCCAGGTTCAAGTCTATGTTCCAGCCCTGCTCGGCAATCCAGCCTTCGACCAGGCGCCTTACCGATACCGGCTGGCCGGAACAGATATTACACAGCGCCGGCTGGCCTGGCGTGCGGGTCAGCATCAGCAGCTGCCGGGCAACTTCGCCCACCGGCAGATAGTCCCGCAGTTGCTCGCCACCCGACATATTGAAACGTGTCTCGCCTCTTGCCACCGCGGCCTCCAGCTGTGACCACAAGGTCTGCGGCGGCTGGCCACTACCATGCATGTAGAACAAGCGCGCCCAGCTCAGGGCTACCCCGGTTTGCTGCGCCAGAAAACACAGCTGCTGATGCAGGACATGTTTGGCCAGCGCATAGGGCGTCGCTGGTTGCGGCCACTGCGCCACGGACAGCGCGCCTGACTGCAAGCCGTACTCGAAGCAAGTGCCGGCCACCACCAGCGCCGGCAGCCCCTGTGCGATCAGCTGGCTTAAAAAAGCATATTGCCGTGGCAGCTCCTGCTCGAAATGGTGCAAGGACTGATAATTGGGCAAACCCTGCCATGCCAGGTGCAGCAAGACATCCGGTCGGCCCATCTGCTCATAGGCATCGGCGGGGGGATTGGCGTGATCCAGCTGCAGTACTTCCACCCGTGGCTGCCACTGCTGCAGCCGGGCAGGATCACGGCACAACGCAACAATCTCGTCATCGCCATGCTGCAAGGCGGCCAGTACGTGCTGGCCAATAAAACCACTGGCACCGCTAATCGCGATGCGCCGCACGGCCTTGCTCATAAGCACACCGCCTGAAAGTCTGGCAGCAGCGGGTAAGTGCGGTCACGTTCCGACATTTCGCTGACAGGCAATGGCCAGTCAATCGCCAGGGCCGGATCGAGCGGGTTCAGGCCGGCATAATGTTGCGGATCAAAAAATTCGTCCACGAAATACAAGGTTTCTGCATCATCAACCAGGGTCTGGAAACCATGGGCGAACCCCTGCGGCACAAGCATGCAGGCATGGTTCTGTTCACTCAGAATCTCGCCATGCCATTGCAGATAAGTTGGCGAACCGGCACGGATATCGACGATCACATCGAAAATGGCACCGCGCAGGCAGGACACCAGCTTGACCTCAGCCCGGGGCTGATACTGAAAATGCATGCCACGCAGAGTGCCGGCACGGGTGCTGAGCGAGCGGTTGATCTGGGCAAGCGGCCTGCCAATCAATGCTTGCAGCTCATCGGCACAATACAAGCGTTCAAACAAACCCCGATTATCAGCGACTGGCTGGCGACTTAGCCGGTAAGCGCCCGCCAGCGGCAGGGCCTGGATTTCAAATTTGCTGCTCACGGTATTCCTTGCTACCCGGTCAGCGCTCAGCTGCGGGCTGACAGGACGAGATAATCTGCGATCTGCTGTTCGGTGAGAACGCGTGCCAGATCAGGTGCTGCAACGGCCTGGCGGTACCAGTCGGCAGTCCACTGCAAACCCTGCTCCAGGCTCAAGGCCGGCCGCCAAGCCAATTGCAGATTGGCCCGCGTGGCATCCAGTGCCAGCAGCGCGGCTTCATGCAAGGGCGATTCGTCGCCCAGCTCCCAGCGCAGTGCCGGCCAACTGGCCTGCAAGGCCTGCAAAACATGCAGCACTGTTAGGTTATCGGCAGCAGCAGGGCCAAAGTTGAATGGCTGGGCCAGATTTCTTTCTCCAGCCAGCAAGCGCTCGGACAGGGTAAGGTAACCATCCAGGCAGGAAAGAACATGCTGCCAGGGCCGGGTGGCACCAGGAAAGCGAATGCGCGCCGGAGTGGAGTGCTGCATGCCGCGCACGATATCAGGGATCAGGCGGTCCTCGCTCCAGTCGCCACCGCCGATGACATTGCCCGCACGGGCAGTGGCCAGCAAGGGGCCTGTCGTCTCGAAATAACTTTGCCGATAGCTCTGCACCACCAGTTCGGTAGCGGCCTTGCTGGCACTGTAGGGGTCATGGCCACCTAGCGGATCCGACTCGCGATAGCCCCATTGCCAGTGCTGGTTTTGATAGCATTTGTCCGAGGTCACCACCAACACAGCTTGCACCGAAGGACAATGGCGCGCTGCCTCCAGCAAATGGGCGGTTCCCATCACATTGCTTGACCAGGTTTCCAGCGGCTGGGCGTAGCTGCGCCGTACCAGCGGCTGGGCCGCCAGATGAATCACCAACTCGGGGCTGAATTGCTGCATCACCTGCGCCAGCATGGCGGGATCGCGCACATCCTGCTCGGCATGCAGCTCGAACAAAACGTCCAGCCCAGCCTGACGAAACAGGGAAACCGGCTCTGCCGGCAGGGCATAGCCGGCCAGCCGGGTGCCAAAACCAGCCAGCATCAGGCTAAGCCAACTGCCCTTGAAACCGGTGTGCCCGGTCAGCAAGACCTTGCGGCCGTGCCAGAACTGCGGATTCATTGCCAGACTTTCCACGGGGCTCGACCCGAGCGCCACAAATCATCCAGCTGCGACTTTTCACGCAGGGTGTCCATCGGCTGCCAGAAGCCATTATGCTCAAATGCCATCAATTGCTGATGGCGGGCCAGTTCGGCCATGGGCTCGCCTTCCCAGCTGGTTCCATCGTTGTCGACAAAGTCGATGGCCTCTGGCTGCAAGACAAAGAAGCCACCATTGATCCAGCCGCCATCACCTGGTGGTTTTTCGCGGAATCCGGTCACCATGGCGCCATCCGTCAGCAAAGCACCATAGCGTCCGGGAGGCTGTACGGCGGCCACCGTGGCCAGCTTGCCGTGCTGGCGATGAAAAGCGACCTCGGCGGTAATATCGATATCGGCCACCCCATCGCCGTAGGTGAAGCAGAAGCTTTCGCCCGCAGCCAGATAATTGCGCACCCGCTTCAGCCGTCCACCAGTCATGGTGTCTTCTCCGGTATCCAGCAAGGTGACACGCCAGGGCTCGGCATGTCGTTCGTGCACTTCCATCTGGTTATTGGAGAAATCAATCGTCACGTCTGACATGTGCAGGAAGTAATTGGCGAAATACTCCTTGATGACATAGCCCTTGTAGCCCAGGCAAATGATGAAGTCATTGATGCCATGCGAAGAGTAGATCTTCATGATGTGCCACAAGATCGGCTTGCCACCGATATCGATCATCGGCTTGGGCTTCAAATGGCTTTCTTCGGATATTCTCGTCCCCAGGCCACCCGCCAGAATCACTGCTTTCATTGTTGTTCTCCATCAGCCATAGCTGTTGACCTCAGGCGATGTGGCCGTAGCGCTCGCCGAGCAGGATATCCACGAAATTGGCCATGTCTTTTTGCACTGTCAGGTACTGCGCCAGGATTGGCGAGGTCTGTTCGCCGATCTGGGAGAAATCGAGTCCATAACATTGCAGGGTATTGCGGTATTTGAGCAGGCAGCAGTTCACCACGTTATTGATGAACATGTCGCGATCAATCCCCTGCGGCAGGTTGCGCCGGATGACATCCACGTAGGCATTGATCTGGTTTTCGAAACTCTGGAATCCATCCACGCCGTCCAGCATCAGCTTGCGCTTGTAGGCTTCCGGATCACCAAAGTCGTGTGCCTGGCGCAGGAAAAACAGCACTTCCGGATTGTGGGCAAACTCACCCAGGCTGGCCATTTCAAACAGCATGACGTGATCGATCCCCATGATGGGCATTTGCACATCGCGATACTGCACCTGGCGGAAGGCCGACATCCGGTTCAGGCCATACAGCTGGTAGGCAAAGGTCAGGCCCCATACCACCACGGTCATGCGGGAAAGCTTGTCGACGCCACGGGTATCGTAAGCACCGCCAATCACCGAACCTACGCCACTCTCGTTGAACCAGGCCGTGGCGGCGGTAGCCAGCACCACGTTGGGATTGTCATCCAGCTGCTGTGCACAGCGCTCGATGAAACTGGCGTGATACAGGTCATGGCCGGCAGCAAACATCATGTATTCGCCACGCGCCCGTTCAAAAATGCGGTAGAAATTCTGCGGGGCGGCAATGGTCTGCTCGGTACGCAGCAACTGGATACGGCTATCCATGCTGGCATAGCGCTCGGCGATTTCGTAAGTACCATCATCCGAGCAATTGTCGGAGATGATCAGTTCAAAATCGCCGAATGTTTGTGCCAGCAGCGACTGGATGGTCATGTCCAGGTAGCGGGCTTCACGGTAAATCGGCATCCCGATGGTGACACGTGGAGTCGTCATGCAGTCTTCCTTGAAACGAAAACGGTTGAGTTCTGGCCCGGACTAGTCGAATACACCCAGATAGCTGTGCAACTGCTGCACCGTCCAGTCCAGCGCAGCCGTACCCAGGCCAGGATACAGTCCGATCCAGAAGGTATCGTGCATGACGGTATCGGTTTGCTCCAGACCACCACTGACGCGATGCGGCACGCCTTTCATATAGGGTTGACGCAGCAAGTTGCCACCAAACAGCAGACGGCTGCCAATCTTCTGGCTATCCAGATAGGCCAGCAAATCCACCCGCGCCACCCCGGCTTCCGGGCGCAAGGTCAGCGGGAAACCAAACCAGGACGGCTCACTGCCCGGCGTGGCTTGCGGCAGGATCAGGCGATCGGCCAGTGGCTGCAGCGCCTGGCTCAGGTAGTCAAAATTCTGTTGGCGCGCAGTAATGAAACCTGGCAGACGCTCCATCTGCGCCAGCGCACAGGCCGCCTGCATATCGGTAATTTTCAGGTTATAACCGACATGGGTGTACACGTATTTGTGGTCGTAGCCGAAGGGCAGATCGCCAAACTGCCAGCCAAACCGCTTGCCACAGGTATTGTCACAGCCGGTTTTGCAATAGCAGTCGCGGCCCCAGTCGCGGAAGGATTCGACAATGGCCATCAGCTCGGCCGATTGGCCAAACACCGCCCCGCCCTCGCCCATGGTGATATGGTGCGCCGGATAAAAGCTGACCGTAGCCAGGTCGCCAAAAGTACCGACATGCTGGCCATTAAAGCGCGCCCCCAGGGCATCGCAGCAGTCTTCCACCAGCCACAGGCCATGCTTGTCGGCCAGCGCCTTCACCGCCGCGACATCAAACGGGTTACCCAGGGTATGAGCCAGCATGATGGCGCGGGTTCTAGGGGAAATGGCCGCCTCGATACGGCTGACATCGATATTGTAAGTAGGCAGCTGGATATCGACGAAAACCGGAATGGCACCAAACTGGATGGCCGGATTGACCGTAGTCGGGAAGCCGGCAGCCACGGTAATCACTTCATCGCCCGGGCGGATGGCACGCTCACCCAGCCGTGGCGAGGTCAGGGCCATGAAAGCCAGCAGGTTGGCCGAAGAGCCCGAGGCGGTGGTGAGCACGTGCGGCACCCCGACAAATTTCCCCAGTGCCTGCTCGAAGCGGGTATTGAAGCGGCCGGTGGTCAGCCAGCCATCCATCACGGCATCGGTCATGGCCAGCAGCTCCGGCGTGCCAATCACCTTGCCGGATGGCGGAATCGTCGTTTGCCCGGCGACAAAAGGCGGGGCCTGGTCGAACTTGCTGGCACCATGCCGCGCCACCCAGTAGCGGGCCGCCCAGCGGTGCACTTGTTCCAGCTGCTGCTGTGTCAGGGCATGCAAGCCCTGTAGTTGCGAGGAATCCAGCTGAAATAGTTCGGCCAGCGCGGGGGCAGTGCCGGCAGACAGGCTGGCCAGCAAATCGACCAGCGGCAATGGCAATTTCATGACCTGACATTGCTGACCGACCTGCTCCAGCACCAGGACTTCCGCTTCTGTCGCGCGCCCATTGACCGGATCAAAATACCGCGCCAAGGCCAGTTGCCCTGCAAACTCACTCATTGTTTACCTTTCAATCCATCCATGCTTGCCGTGGCTACAGCAAACCGCTTTGCGGTGATGGCCAGTACCGTGCTTAACGCAGCATGGCCAGCAGCACCGCCGTGACATCGCTAATGCCAGCCTCGGCCGTGGCCGGATCGAAATCTACCGTGGCGCTGCCACCCTTGCCGGCGGCCCAGTTCACCACCAGGCACAGGTGGGCATAGGGCAGGTTCATTTCGCGGGCCAGGCAGGCTTCAGGCATGCCGGTCATGCCGACTATATCGGCACCATCGCGCTCCAGCCTGAGGATTTCTGCTGCGGTTTCCAGCCGAGGGCCTTGGGTACAGGCATAGATACCTTGGCTCACTGCCTGCTTGCCAGTGGCATTGACGGCCTCAATCACCTTGCTGCGCAGGGCGTCGTCGTAGGGATTGCTGAAATCCACATGCACGACAGGCCGCTCCGGGCCATCAAAGAAAGTGTGCTTGCGGCCCCAGCTGTAATCGATGATGTTGTCCGGCACCACCAGCGTACCTGGCCCCATGTCGGCGCGGATGCCGCCGACCGAGCCGATGGACAGAATGCCTTTCACACCCTGGTTGTGCAGGGCCCAGATATTGGCGCGGTAATTGATTTCATGTGGTGCCAGCGAGTGGCCATGGCCGTGGCGGGCAATGAACACCACGTTTTGCTCACCGATGCGGCCGAAAGTCAGCGCGCAGGATGGATCACCGTACGGCGTTCTCACCACTTGGCGATGGGTTACTTCCAGAACCGGCAGCTTGGCTAGACCGCTGCCTCCGATAATGGCCAACATAGTCGATCCCCTTGTTATGGCACGGCATGGATGCAAATGCCATGCAGCTTGGTTTTGCAGGCATTATGGCTTAATCGGGCGGGGGGATAAATTGCTTTATCCGGTAAGACAGTCGATTTGCATGGAAAAACCTGATGGCAAGGGTCGTGGTGGTCCGATGCCCGCTGTCAGCGCAGGCGCTTCAGCTTTGTCCGCGCCACAACAAGCAGGCCGCCACGACAACCATCAGCAGCGCAATCGCCTTGCCCACCCAGGCCGTCCAGTGCTGGCCGGTTTCCAGACAGGCTTCTGCCGGCTTGGCCGGGTTGTAATACACCCGGACCTGCGCACCGGCCGGATAGCGCGCCAGGATGTCCGCCACTTCCTGCTGGCTGCGGCTGTAACCGGGGTTGGGGAAGCGCCGGTTGGCGGATTGATAGTCCTGCCCCTGCACCTGGTAGTGGTAGCTGATGTGGGGGAAGTATTCCCAGGTATTATCGCGATCACCACCGGCATTGACCTGGCGCTGCTCCAGCCGGCTTTGCTGCACGATGCCGACGGCACTGGGCCAGCTGCTCGAGGCATCGCCCTTGGCCCCCAGCCACCACAGATAGCCGAAGGCGGCCAGTCCAGCCAGCAGCATCAGGCTTTGCAGCAGTTTTTCAACCATGCGATACCACCCGTTTGCCACGCCCCAGCCGCCAGCGCTGCAGCAATCGATCCAGCAAGGCCCAGCCAAACAGGGTGCTGAGCGCCGCCAGAATGAACTGACCGCTGCCGATGCTGCTGTCACCTGCACGCATCAGCACGGCGCGGGTTGGTTCTTGCGGGTTGTAATACACCACCACCGCCTTGCCGGCGGGAAAGCGGCGGGTGATGTCTTCGGCACTGCTGTGGTCGCCAGGCAGGCCGGCAGCCACTGCATACAACTGGTCACCGTGGTAAAGCTCACCGTTTACCGTGTACAGGTATTGCACATAGGGCTCCCAGTGGATCTGGTCGGGATGCTCGGGCGGGCTGCTCACCAGGATGCGGCTGGATTCGACATGCCCTGGGGCCGGCTGCCAGTGGCTGACACTGCGCGCCGGGTCCAGCAGCAGGTAGACCAGCCCGGACAGACTGAGCAGGAAGGCCAACATCAGGATGGATGTCTGCAAACGGGGGGATAGATGCATGATGATGGGATTCAGACGGCGATGCCGGGGCTTTCAAACCAGGTAGCGAGAATAGCCTGGGCAGCCACTTGGTCCAATGCCGGTTTTTGCTTGCGGCCTCGGACACCAGCCTCTTCCAGCATGGATTCGGCGATCACCGAAGTCAGCCGCTCGTCCACCAGCCATACCGGTAGGCCGAAGCGACCCTTGAGACGGTTGGCAAAGCGGCGCGCCAGCTGGGTCATCTGGTGTTCGGTGTCGTCCTGGTGCATGGGCAGGCCCACCACTAGTTGTGCCGGCCGCCACTCGTCGATCAGCTTGCCGATAGCGGCGAAGCGGGCGTCGGTGATTTCGGTATCGATGGTCAACAGCGGATGGGCAATGCCCAGCATGGTTTCACCCATGGCCACGCCGATGCGCCGTTCGCCAAAATCAAAAGCCAGTACGGTTCCCTCAGGCATGGCCGACATCTCCCGACAGCAAGGAGGGATCAAATCCCAGCAAGGACATGGCGGCGTCGTAGCGCAGCTCTGCCGCCAGTTCAAACAGGATGGAAGGCTCGGCCTTGACGGTCAGCCAGCTGTTGTCGCTGATTTCCTGCTCCAGCTGCCCGGCGGTCCAGCCGGCATAGCCCAGGGTAATCAGCATGCGCTCCGGCGCCCTGCCTTCGGAAACGGCAATCAGCACATCCTTGGAGGTGGTCAGCGCCATGCCATCCTTGACCTGCAGGCTGGACTGCCAATGCCCGGCCGGCGCATGTAGCACAAAGCCGCGGTCGGGCTGCACCGGCCCACCGAAGTACACCGACTCGCCACGTAGCGGATCTGTCTCCAGCGGCAGGTCGATCTGCTCGAACAACTGCGCCATGGCGATGCCGGATGGCTTGTTGACAATCAGGCCCATGGCACCGTGTTCGCCGTGTTCGCACAGGTATACCAGCGAGCGGGCAAACAGCGGATCAGCCATATTGGGCATGGCAATCAGAAAGTGATCGGTCAGCGATAACGGTTCCATGCGGGCATTATGGCACAACAAAGTTGACAA
The DNA here is from genome assembly GCF_013911085.1 of Aquitalea aquatica. Taxonomy (GTDB): domain Bacteria; phylum Pseudomonadota; class Gammaproteobacteria; order Burkholderiales; family Chromobacteriaceae; genus Aquitalea; species Aquitalea aquatica. The sequence continues at coordinate 44,317 of NZ_JACERN010000001.1, read as the reverse complement.
CAGCGCTTACAACTCTTGACGCAGATTGACGCTTGATCTGCAGCAAATCCGACCAAATGGCGCCACCCTGATAAAATGCCGCCGTTGCTTCATTCACCCTGCGAGGACGCCTTGCGCCTGACCCACGTCAAACTCTCCGGCTTCAAGTCATTTGTCGACCCCACCAGCATCCCGGTCCCCGGCCAGCTGGTAGCGGTGATCGGCCCCAATGGCTGCGGCAAATCCAATGTGATTGACGCGGTGCGCTGGGTGCTGGGCGAATCCAGCGCCAAGCAGCTGCGTGGCGAGTCGATGCAGGACGTGATCTTCAACGGCTCGTCCACCCGCAAGCCGGTCAGCCGTGCTTCGGTAGAACTGGTGTTCGACAATGCCGACGGCCAGCTCACCGGCCCGTGGGGCCAATATGCCGAGGTGGCCATCAAGCGCGTGCTCACCCGCCAGGGCGAATCCAGCTACTACATCAACAACCAGCAAGTGCGCCGCCGCGACATCACCGACCTGTTCCTCGGCACCGGCGTGGGCGCGCGCGGCTATGCGGTGATCGAACAGGGCATGATCTCGCGCATCATCGAAGCCCGCCCGGAAGAGCTGCGCGCCTATCTGGAAGAAGCCGCCGGCGTCTCCAAATACAAGGAACGCCGCCGCGAAACCGAACACCGTATCGCCGACACCCGCGCCAATCTGGAGCGCATTGAAGACCTGCGCCAGGAGCTGGAACGCCAAGTCGAGCGCCTGAGCGAGCAGGCCGAAGTGGCCGCCCAGTACCACGACCTGCGCGGCACCCTCACCCACAAGCAAAACCTTCTGGCGCTAGCCCGCCGCGAAGAAGCCAGCCGCAACGAAGCCTACGCCCGCGCCGAGCTGTCGCGCATCGAAACCGAAGAAGCCGCCATGGAAGCGGCGCTCACCCATCTGGATACCGAGCTGGAAACCGTGCGCGAAAGCCACTACGCGGTGAGCGATGCAGTGCACGAGGCCCAGCAGCGGCTGTTCGAAGCCAATGCGGCACTGGCACGACTGGAAGAACAGCAACGCCACCGCCAGCAAAACCAGGTACGGGTGGAGCGTGAACTGGCCGCCGCCCGCAGCGAACGCCAGCAATTGGCCGAAAACCGCCGTCAGGCCGGCATGGAGCTGGACGACTGGCTGCCACGGCGCGAAGAAGCGCAGATGCGGCTGGAAGAAGCACAAATGGCACTGGAAGACGGTGCCGACCAGCTGCCCATGGCCGAAGCCGAATTCCGCGCCCGCGACCAGCTGCAGGCACAACTGCTGGCACAGCAGGCCAACCTCACCCGTGAACGCGACCTGGCACGGCAAAAGGCCGAACACCAGCGCCGGGCACTGGAGCAACTGGCAGGTCGTGAGCAATCACTACAACGTGAACTGACCGAACTCAACCTGCCCGACCACGCCCAGCAGGCAGCAGCACAAGCCGAAGTGGAGCGGGCGCGCTCGGCGCTGGAGGCCGTACGCGCCCGCGTGGTGGCCGACGAAGCCAAGCTGGCTGATCTGGCCTCGGAACGGGAAAAGCTGGACGAACAACTAGCCAGCCAGCGTGCCGAACTGGCGCGGGCAGAAGCCGAAGTCGCCGCCCTCACCGCCGTACTGGAACGTGAAGCCGCCGGTGAAAAGCTGGCTGACTGGCTGGAACAACAAGGCCTGAGCCACAGCGCACAGCTGTGGCAATCGGTGCAGATCGATCCGCAGTGGCAAGGCGCACTGGAAGCGGTATTGGGTGAGCGGCTCACCGCCCGTGCCGCCCATTGCACAGAGCAGCCACCGGCAGCGCTGACCGTGGTGGATGGCCAACAGCCCGCGGCCACGGCCACCCAGCCCTGGCCGCGCCTGCTAGACAAGATCAGCGCCAGTGCGCCCTTTACCGCCGCGCTGGCCGACTGGCTGGACGGCGTGTATCTGGCCGATGACCTGGCCCAGGCCATCGCCCGCCGTGCGCAGCTGCTGGCCGGCCAGTGCCTGCTCACTCCGCAGGGCCACCGGGTCAGCGCCAGCAGTGTCAGCTTTCACAGCGAGGCCAGCGGTGCCGGCGTCATGCTGCGCAAACAGCAACTGGAAGCGGCCCACAGCCGCCAGCAGCAATTGGCACCCGACATCGACAAGCTGCAAAAGCGCCGTGAATCACTGCAAAGCATGAACGGCATGCTGTCCGAAGCCGTGCGGGCGCAGAAAGGCTCACTCACCCGGCTGGAAGCCGAGCTCAACGCGGTGACGCTGGAGCACGTGAAGCTGGACCAGGCGGCCCGCCAGGGGGCGGCACGCTTGTCCTTCATCGAAGCCGAGCGCTTGCGCATCCGCCAGGAGCAACAGCAAGCGGCGCTGGAAATTGAAGAAGGCGAACTGCTGAGCGAAGAGTCGGCCATGACACTGGAAGAGCTGACCGTGCAGCTGGAAGAGGTGCGGCTGGACCGCCTGAATGCCGAAACCGGCCTGCAACTGGCCCGCAACAAAACCCGCGATGCCGAACGGCAACTGCATGAAATCCGCCTGGAACTCAACACCGCGGAACAGAAAGCCGGCGAACTGGCGCGCCGCGCCCGCGAGCTGGACGAACGCGACCAGCAGTTGGCCGAGCGGCTGGAGACCCTGGCCGAAGAAGCCGAGACGGTTGACGACACCGTACCGGAAGAGGCCATGCAGCAAGCGCTGGAACTACGCGAACAGCACGAAGCCGCACTGGCAGCCACCCGCGACCGCCTGAACGGCATGACCGAGCAGCTGCGCCAGTTGACCCAACGCCAGCACGAGGTCAACGCCGCCCTACCCGCCCTGCGCGAGGGGCGTTCCGACTGGCTGCTCAAACACCAGGAGGCCCGTCTGGCGATGGAGCGTTTTGCCGAAGAACTGAAAGAAGCCCAGGCCGACGAAGCCGTGCTGCTGGCCGACCTCACCGACGCCATCAAGCCTAATGCGCTGGCGGCGGAAATCGCTCGCCTGGCACGCGCACTGGAAGGCTTGGGGGCGGTCAATCTGGCTGCGCTGGAAGAACTGGAAGAAGCCCGCAAACGCGGCGAGTATCTGGGCAGCCAGGCCGAAGACCTGAACCAGGCCATGGCGACGCTGGAAGAAGCCATCCAGAAGATAGACGGCGAAACGCGCCAGATGCTGCAAAGCACCTACGAAGCGGTCAATGGCAAGATGCGCGAGTTTTTCCCCACCCTGTTCGGTGGCGGCCGCGCCGAGCTGGTATTGACCGGCGAAGACCTGCTGGACTCCGGCATGCAGATCATCGCCCAGCCGCCGGGCAAGAAAAACAGCACCATCCACCTGCTGTCCGGCGGTGAAAAGGCGCTGACGGCGATGAGCCTGGTGTTCTCGCTGTTCTCGCTCAATCCGGCGCCGTTCTGTCTGCTCGACGAAGTCGATGCGCCACTGGACGATGCCAACACCAGCCGCTTCTGCGATCTGGTCAAGCAAATGTCCGAACGCACCCAGTTCCTGTACATCTCGCACAACCGCCTCACCATGGAAATGGCCGAGCAGCTGGTGGGCGTCACCATGCAGGAACAAGGTGTCAGCCGCATCGTGGCGGTGGATATTGTCGAGGCACTGAAGATGCGCGAAATTGCATGACGCATCTACGCAAGTTTCAACATGGCGCAGTTGATGCATCGCAATCTATGCTCGACAGGTGGCGCTCATACTGCGCGACTTGCGTCGAATCGGCGCGTCATTCTTCGCAATCAGGACATCGGGCATGACGGTAAGCATCAAACGCTGGGAACCGGAAAACATCATTTTCTGGCTGACTCGCGGCCGCAGGATTGCCAATCGCAATCTGCTCCTTTCCACCCTCGCCCTGCATCTGAATTTCAATGTATGGATGATGTGGAGCATCGTGGTCAGCAATTTGCCAGCAGTCGGCTTTGCCATGACCGGCCAGCAGCAATTTCTGCTGGTTTCCATTCCGCCACTGGTCGGCGCCATCATGCGGCTGTTTTATGCCTGCATCTGGAGCTGGGTGGGCGGTGGCACCTGGCTGGGCATTTCCACCTTGTTCCTGCTGATTCCCGCGCTGGGCGTGGGCTGGCTGGTGCAGGACATCAGCGCACCCTTCCCCTTGCTGTTGCTGGTGGCCGCCTGCTGCGGCATTGGTGGCGCAGCGTCTTCGTCACACTTGTCCAACACCAGCTTTTTCTTTCCCAAGTCGGCCAAGGGCTTTGCCATGGGGCTGAATGCCGGCATGGGCAATCTGGGGGTCTCCGTGGTGCAGATCGTAGTGCCCTTGGCCATTGCCGTCCCCATGTTTGGCAGCCTGGCCGGCGAGCCGCAAATCTGGGGCCGTGGTGCGCAGGTGCATCCGATCTGGCTGCAGAACGCCGGCTATATCTGGATCATTCCCATCCTGCTGATCTCCACGCTCTGCCTGCTGTATGCACACGACCTGCCCAAGCTGCGACTGACCCTGAACGACCAGTGGCTGATGATGAAGGAGCGCCACACTTGGTATATCTGCCTTTTGTATCTGAGCAGCTACGGCACCTTCATCGGTTTTTCCGCCGCCTTTCCACTGCTGGCCCATGCACTGTTCCCGCTGGTCAATGCCACACCCTATCTGTTCATGGGGCCGATGATCTGCGCGCTGGCCCGCCCCATCGGCGGCTGGTGTGGCGACCGCATCGGCGGCGGCATCACCACGCTGGTCTGCAACGCGTTAATGGTGGCCGGCACCCTGCTGATCCTGGCCAGCCTGCCTGGTGAGCTCGACGGCGGCAGCTTCAGCCTGTTTTTGTGTGCATTCTTGCTAATGTTTTTTGCTGCCGGTGTTGGCAATGGTTCGTCCTACCAGCTGTCACCCAAGGTTTTCTTGATAGAAGCAGGCCGGCAGGCCAAGAGCAGCGGCGAGAGCATTGCCACCGCCTATGCCCGTGGCGGACGACGCGGCGTGGCCGCAATGAGCATCAGCTCGGTTTCGGCCACGCTGGGCGGCTTCTTCATTCCTAAGGCCTTTGGCAGCGCACTGGACTGGTTTGCCAGCTTCGTGCCCGCCTTCATGCTGTTCCTGGTTTTTTATCTGGTATCGATGGCGGTGGCCTGGTGGCAGTACGCCCGCCCGACCGCCAGCATGCGCTGCTGAGTAACGGAATGCCGCGACTGTCACACCTGCCCCTGCTCACCGCCCTGCTGCTGTCGCTATTGCTGCATGCCGGGCTGCTGGGTTATGGACAAGCGGTCAGGCCGACAGCAGCCCCGCCAGCCCCGGCCGGCTTGCTGATGCGATTACAGGCAGCACCAGCACAAATACAGCAGACGCAACACAGCAGCATGCCGGTAAATCACGCCCAGACCGCCACGCGCCCCTTGCTTAGCACGGCGGCAGTGCAAACACCCAGCCCACGCTTACCGGTCAACGGCACACCCCAGCCAACAGTAGCCAGCCGGCCAGCGGCGACTCCGGCCAGCAGCCCATCCAGTGACAGCGCACCCACAACTCCGGGCAAAGCCGCCAATACCCAGGCCGCCAGCGGCGCAGAAAATCATCCCGCGCTATATCGCACGGCCTATCTGCACAACCCGGAGCCACCCTATCCCGATCGTTCACGCGAACTGGGCGAACAAGGCAGGGTCGTGCTGCGGGTGCTGGTCAGCGCCGAAGGCCGCGCCAGCCAGATCGACATCGTTGACGGCAGCCACTCGCGCCGGCTGGACGAGGCAGCCCGCACCGCCGTTGCCGACTGGCGCTTTGTCCCGGCCCGCCAGGATGGCACGGCCATTGCATCGCGCATTCTGGTGCCAATCAGCTTCAGCCTGCAGTCGCACTGAGCACCCCACACAATGAAAAAAGCCCGCATGGGCGGGCTCAAATTATTGACAACCTCCTCTCGCTTTCTGGAAAGAAAGCGAGGCTCCCTTCTTCAATTGACAAGACAAGGGCGGGGGAAAGCGGAATAGATGGGAAGGCTGCGGAATCGATAACTTAGCAGAAAGGCCCGGCTTTGCCGGGTCCAGTACAATCGCACCAAATAACTTTGTCAGCAGCAGAAAGCCCGCATATGCGGGCTTTTGCTTGCTATAGCAACCGTTGGATTACTGTGCCTTGACGGCTTCGATGCTCACTTTCAGGGTGACATCGTCGGCAATCGCCGGCAGGAAAGTCTTCATGCCGAAATCGCTACGCTTGATGGTGGTTTCGGCGTTGGCACCGTAGGTTTCCTGGCCGCTCATCGGGTTCTTGCCGCCACCGAAGTTGGTCACGGTCAGGGTAACCGGCTTGGTCACGCCCAGAATGGTCAGGTTGCCGTTAACGGCAGCCAGCTTGTCACCAGCAAATTTCAAGTCGGTCGACTTGAAGGTGATGGTGGGGAACTGGGCCACATTGAAGAAATCCTTGCTCTTCAGATGGGTGTCACGTGCAGCCAGGTAGGTTTGCAGCGAGTTGGTATCAATGGTGATATCTACCGCGCCCTTCTTGGCCTCGGTATCCAGCACCACATTACCGGCAGTCTTGGTGAATACACCGGTTTGTACCGAGAAACCAAGGTGACGCACTTCGTACTGGGCCACGGTGTGGGTCGGGTCCACGCTATAGCTCACCGGAGCGGCCAGGGCGGCACCAGCAAAGGCGGAAAACGCAACGGCGAACAGGGCTTTCTTCATCATGACTTCAACTCTCCTGAGTGTTATTTGCCGGCCGGAATGGCCACTTTGAACTTGATCTGCACTTCATCGGCTACCGTGCCGGTATCGGCCCAGTCGCCCTCACCAATCTTGTAAGCCAGCCGCGATACCGGCAGTACGCCTTCCACCACAGTCAGGGCACCTTCCTGACGCGCCGTGAAGGGAGCCGTCACATCACGGGTATTGCCCTTGATGGTCAGCTTGCCTGCCACCTGCAATTTGCCACCGCCCAGGTTCTTGATGCTGCTGCTGACAAAACGGGCCGACGGGAATTTCGCCACATTAAACCAGTCGGCCTTCTTGGCTTCGCCTACCGCCTCTGCAGTAGGCAGGCTGATGCTGGCGGTGTCGATGCTGATGTCGGCCTTGCCGGTTTCAGGCTTTTTCAGGTCCAGCACCACAGTGCCGCTGAATTTCTTGAAGCTGCCGGTTACCGGTACATTCAGCTGCTTCATGGTGAAATTGATCTGGCTCTTGCCTGTGTCCAGCGGCGCGGCCTGCAACAGCGGGGCAACCAGCAGCAATGCCGCAGGAATCAGTCTCAGTTGTTTCATGCTCGTTCTCACTTCAGGTAAGGGTTTATTGACGCGGGCCACGCAGGCTCATGCGGTACAGCATGCCGTCCTTATCGATGACATGGTGCTTGATGGCGGCCAGCACATGGCCGGCCACACAGGCAGCCATGATCCAGTTCAGGGTTTCATGCACAGTCTTCAGGGTGGCGGCCAACTGTTCGTTCTGGGCGACCAGATCAGGCAGTTGCACCACTTTGAACAGCACTACCGGGAAGCCGTAGGCCGAGCTCATCAACCAGCCGGTCAGCGGCACGGCAAACATCAGCAGGTAGAGGGCCAGGTGGCCGCCATGCGCCAGCACACGCTCAATACCATTCATGTGCGCCGGCAAAGCCGGCGGGCGCTTCAGCAGACGCACCAGCAAGCGCACAGCCACCAGCGCAAGCACGGTGATACCTGCCCACTTATGCCAGGCGATATATTTGAATTTGGCCGGCGACAGCGGCATGTCGGAGACCACCAGTCCCCAAATGAATGTAGCAATGATCAGGCCAGCAATCAGCCAGTGCAATGCAATGGCGGGTGAGGAGTAACGCTCACTCGATTTCATGTTTTTTTTGCTCCAATACCTGGTTAAATGCAGCACGCAGCCGTGCCAGCTGGCAGCACAATTCTTCCATATCCGCCGGTTCCAGCAGATCGAAGGCGGTTTTCATATAGGCGATATGTGCCGGAAACACCTGCTGGAACAAAGCCTCACCCTGCGGTGTCAATGCCACCATGACACTGCGGCGGTCCTGCTCCTGAGCACAACGACTGACCACGCCCTTTTCAATCAGGCGGTCAATTACGCCAGTCAGCGTACCCTTGGTGATCAGTGTCTTTTCCGACAGTTCCTTGCAACTCATGCCGGGCGTATTGCCCAGTGTCGCCACCACATCGAATTGTGGCGGAGTGAGATCCATCTGGCGGATATGAAAAGCCGACAATTGTTCAAACGCCTGGAATGTCCGTGCGAGTTCCCGAATGACCGACAGAGACGGCTCCTTTTTTGCATGACTCATTAGCGTCATCAACCTTTGTTCGAATCAGTATAGTTCACACTAGAACTATACTGCAATTGATGTTGAGAAAAATCCACCTCTTTAACAGACAGAACCGTAGCAGAATGCCGACAAATCAAGACAAAGAGCAGTGGACCACGACAAACGACAATAATTCCTAACGCCTTTTACCCAACAACGTTTGGCGCTATTCTGATCAATATCAACCACCGCGGCAGCCCACCGTGATGACTTAACCTGGTCGCCCCATCATGAATATCCTGCAGGACCGCTTTGGACGCAGCATTGAATATCTCCGCTTGTCGGTAACGGATCGTTGCGACCTGCGCTGCAGCTACTGTATTCCCAAAGGCTTCAAGGACTTCGAAGAACCGGAAAACTGGCTCACCTTCGACGAAATCGAACGCGTGGTGGCAGCGTTTGCCAGCCTGGGTACGCGCCGGGTACGGCTGACCGGCGGCGAACCCTTGCTGCGGCGCGACCTGCCGCAACTGGCAGGTCGCCTGGCTGCCCTGCCGGGCCTGCAAGATCTGTCGCTCACCACCAACGCCACCCAGCTGGCGCGCCATGCTGACGCGCTGTCCCGCGCCGGCGTCAAACGTGTCAATGTCAGCTTGGATTCGCTGCGGCGTGAATGCGTCAATACCATCACCGGCCGCGACAGCCTGCCACAAGTCATGGCGGGCCTGGAGGCGGCCCGTGCCGCCGGCTTGTCTCCCATCAAGATCAATATGGTGGCCATGAAGGATGTCAACGAGGCGGACATCGAAGCCATGGTCGGTTTCTGCATCGCCAACGGTTTTGTACTGCGGCTGATCGAAGCCATGCCAATGGGCGACAGCGGGCGCAATACCGCCTATCTCGATTTGCAGCCGGTGCTGGAACAATTACGACAGCGTTTTGGTCTGTTGCCACAAAGCAGCGAAATGGGTGGCGGACCGGCACGTTACTGGCGCAGCGCGGATGGCGCATTCACGCTGGGGGTGATCACCCCCATTTCCCAGCATTTTTGTGCCACCTGCAACCGCGTCCGCCTGTCGGTCGACGGCACGCTGTATATGTGTCTGGGACAGGAGGAAAGTTTCGAACTGCGGCCCTTGCTGCGTAACGGGATCAGCGATGAAGGCTTACGCGCGGCCATCCGCCAGGCCATCGAGCTGAAGCCGGAACGGCACGAATTTCGCGAAAATCCGGGCAAACTCATCCGCATCATGTCGATGACTGGCGGTTAATGCGGCCAAAAGCAGCTAGTTTGTGCCGGCCATAGCCTGCAACAGCCCGCTTTCGTTATACTATTGGCAAATTATTCGCCTTAACGCGGACGGCCTAATGAGCGAATTGCAGATTGGTGTACTGATATTGGGCGTTGCAGTCATTGCCCTAGTGTTCGGATTCAATGTCTTTCAGGAGTGGCGCTTTCGCAAGAAAACCAGCCAGGCTTTCGCGCGCCCTCATGACGACGTCCTGCTGAATGTCCCTAAAAACAATGTCAGGGATGGCGTGCGTGCTGACCGCATGGAACCAGTGCTGGTCGACAGCGCCCACTTGCCAGCCGGCTACGACGATGAGCCATTCGAACCGGAAATCCCGGAAGACACCACCCTTACCCTGCCGCCGACAGTAGAGCGCCCGGCACCAATACCCGAGCCGATGCCGCAGCGCGAAGACGAAGAGTCCGGTCAGTTTGAATCGGCCGATCATCAGGCGCTGGTCGCCGCCCTGCTCGACCCCTCGCTCGATTTCATCGCTGAAGTCGTGTTCCACGAGCCGCACGAGCTGGCCGCCATGCCACGTTTCAACGTCGGCAAGCGCACCCACATCATTGGCCGCACCGAAAAAGGCTTGTGGAAACCAGCCGAAGCCGTGCCTGGCACCCGCTACAAGCAAATCAACATCGGCATGCAGATGGTGGATCGCAGCGGCTCGGTCACCGAACCGGAACTGGCTGGCTTCTGCCAGCAGGTGTCGCGCTTCGCCGAAGAACACGATGCCGCAGTCAGCTTTCCGCAGCGCCAGCAAAAACTGGTGGCAGCACGCGAACTGGATCGCTTCTGTGCCGACGTCGATGTGCTGATCGGCATCAATGTCGTCCCGCGTGAGGCCGTGGAAGGTAGCCGCCTGCGCAGCTTTGTCGAGGCCGGCGGCCTGCAACTGGAGCCGGATGGTGCTTTCCATTACCTGGCTGATTCCGGCAATACCCTATACTCGCTGATGGCAGCCGACCAGATGCCGTTTACCTTCCATACCCTGCTGGACAAGTCCTTCCCGGCGCTGACGCTACTGTTTGATGTACCGCGTGTCGCCGGTGGTGTGGAAGTATTCGACCGTGCCGTACTGTTTGCCAAGCAGCTGGCCGCCGAATTCGACGCGCAACTGGTGGATGACAACCGCCGCGTCTTGTCCGACGTCGGGCTGTCGCGTATCCGCGACCAGCTGGTACATATTTACAGCAGCATGGACGACCGCGGCATTGCGCCAGGCAGTGTCGCCGCACTCAGGCTGTTTGCCTGAATCCACAGCGCGCAGGCCGGCACATGCCGGCCTTTTTCCGTTTTGAGACTATCCGATGACCACCAACGACCTCGCCGCCCGCGCCCATGCCCTGCGCCAGCAGCTGACCCGCTATGGCCATGAATACTATGTGCTGGATGCTCCCAGCGTGCCGGATGCCGAGTACGACCGGCTGTTCCGCGAACTGCAAGCGCTGGAAAATGCCCATCCAGAACTGAAAACTGCCGACTCCCCCACCCTGCGCGTGGGCGGCATGCCGCTACCGGAATTCAGCCAGATCACCCACAGCGTACCCATGCTGTCGCTGGGCAATGCCTTTTCCGATATGCAGCAGGACGATTTTTCCCAGCGCCACGCCGAGCTGGTGCAATTTGACGAGCGCATCCGGCGCGAACTGGCCGAAGCCCCCATCCGCTATGCCACCGAACCCAAGTTTGACGGCCTGGCCATCAGCCTGCTTTACCGTGCTGGCGTACTGGTGCAAGCCGCTACGCGCGGCGATGGCATTAGCGGTGAAAACGTCACGGAGAATATCCGTACCATCCATGCGATTCCGCTCAAGCTGGAACTGGCACAGCCGCCCGCGCTGCTGGAAGTGCGTGGCGAAGTACTGATGCTCAAGCGCGACTTCGAGCGCCTGAATGCCGAACAACTGCAACGCGGCGACAAGCCGTTTGCCAACCCGCGCAATGCAGCAGCAGGCAGCCTGCGCCAGCTGGATTCGCGCATTACCGCACAACGGCGGCTGTCCTTCTACGCCTATGCCATCGCCCAGGTGGAGGGTGCCGACTGGCCACTGAGCCATGCCGGAGAAATGGATTGGCTGCAGCAGCTGGGTTTTCCGGTCGTCGAAGCCAGCCTGCGCCCTGTCGTCACTGGCGCGGATGGTCTGGCAGACTATTACGAAAGCGTGCTGCAGCGTCGCGCTGCCCTGCCCTTTGAGATTGACGGCGTGGTGTACAAGGTGAACAGCCGCGCCCAGCAAGAAGAACTGGGCTTCGTCTCGCGCGCACCGCGCTGGGCCATCGCCCACAAATTCCCCGCCGAAGAAGCGCTGACTCTGGTTGAGGCCATCGAAGAACAAGTAGGTCGCACCGGTGCCATCACCCCGGTGGCCCGCTTGCAGCCGGTATTCGTTGGTGGCGTTACCGTCACCAATGCCACCTTGCACAATGAAGACGAAGTGCTGCGCAAGGATGTGCGCGTAGGCGACACGGTGATCGTGCGCCGCGCCGGCGACGTGATTCCGGAGGTGGTCTCCGTGGTACTGGAGCGCCGCCCAATGCGCCCTGCCGCTGGCGGCGATTTGTTCAGCCAGGGCGAGGAAGCACAGTATCCAGCCTATCGCCTGCCCAGCCACTGCCCGGTATGTGGCAGCCATGTGGTACGCGAAGAAGGCGAAGCGATTGCCCGCTGCTCCGGCGGGCTCAGCTGCAAGGCACAACGCAGCCAGGCCATTCAGCACTTTGCCGGCCGCCGCATGATGGATATCGATGGTCTGGGTGAACGCTATATCGACAAGCTGGTGGAATATGGCTATGTCCATGGTGTGGCCGATCTTTACCGCCTGACGCTGGACGACTTACTGGAGATGAAGCGCCGGGCCGACGAAGACGAAGACGAAGGCATCACGCCGGAAACCGTCAAGGCCGGCAAGGTCGCCAGCAAATGGGCGGAAAATCTGTTGCAGGCCATCGCGGCCAGCAGCCAGCCACCACTGGCACGCCTGCTGTTTGCGCTGGGCATCCGCCATGTCGGCGAATCCACCGCCAAGACCCTGGCCGACTGGCTGGGCGCACTGGCGCTGATCCGCCGTACCCCAGCAGCCCTGTTTGCCGCCCTGCCGGATATTGGCGGTGTGGTAGCCCAGTCGCTGGCAGATTTCTTTGCCGAAGAAAACAACGAAGCGGCACTGGACGCGCTATTGCACTATGTCGCTCCGGCCGACGAGCATGCGCCTTCAGCCAAGCTGGCCGAGCGACTGGAGCCCGCAGTCCTGCTGGCGCGACTGAACATTCCGCGCCTGACCGAGGTACGCAGCCAGCAACTGGCAGCACAAATCAGCGGACTGGAACAACTGGCGCGCATGGAGCGCCGCCAGCTCTTGCTGCTGCAGTTGCCGGCCGAGGTCATCAATGCGCTGGCCGACTGGCTGGACGAGGCGGCCAATCGTAGCGCCCTGCAACAACTGGCTGAACTGCGCACGGAAATTCTCAACAGCCTGCCGCAAGACACCGTGGCAGCCCACCCGCTGTTTGATGGCAAAACCTTTGTCCTGACCGGCACCCTGCCCACCCTGTCACGGGATCAGGCCAAGGCACTGATCGAGGCAGCAGGTGGCAAGGTGGCTGGCAGCGTGTCGAAGAAAACCCATTTTGTGGTGGCCGGTGCCGATGCTGGCAGCAAGCTGGCCAAGGCTCAGGAACTGGGCGTGGCCGTACTGGATGAAGCCGCCCTGCAAGCCATGCTGCAGCAGACTGCGGGCGAATAAGGAACGATGATGAGCGAAACGGCATTCGAGCGCGGCAACCGTCTGGCGGCAGCCAATCAGCATGAACAGGCCATCGCCGCCTTCAGCGAATGTCTGCAGCGCAATCCCCAGGATTGGCAGGCCCTGTTCAACCGCGGCACGGCACAGATGCGGCTGAAGCACTATCCACTGGCGCTGGAAGACTATCTGGCTGCTGCCGCCCTCAACCCATCGTCCAGCAATATCAAATGCAATCTGGCCGTGCTGCTCAAGGAGCTAGGCGAGCTGGCTCTGGCGGAAAACCTGCTGCTCGAAGTACTACAGGCGGAACCTGAGCATGTCGATGCCTGGAGCAATCTGGGCGTGGTACTGCAATATGCCCTGCGCTATGACGATGCGGCTATCTGTCACCAGAATGCACTGCAACTGGCGGGTAGTAGTACGGGAAGACTGAACAATCTGGGCAATGCACTGACCTGCGCACTACGACTGGACGAGGCGGTCAGCGCCTACCAGCAGGGCATGGACTTGCAGGCCGACGATGCCTTCCTCGGCTTCAACCTGTCGGTGGCCCTGCTGCTGCAGGGCCGGTATCGTGAAGCCTGGCCGCTGTACGAACAACGCTGGGGCACCATCATGCAACCGCGCTACCGCGAACGGGCCTGGCAAGGCCAGGATCTGGGCCAGCAAAGCCTGCTGATATGGGCCGAACAGGGCCTGGGCGACACCCTGCAGATGGTACGTTTCCTGCCCGAGTTGCAGCGCCGCCATCCCGAGGCCCGGCTGATCCTCGCCTGCCAGAATGCCTGCCTGCGGCTATTTGCCCAATTACCCGGCATTGAACTGGTGCCACTCGAGGACACACCTCCAGCACATGACTTGCAATTACCGCTGATGTCGCTACCGCTGCTGCTGGATGTCACGCTGGAGACCCTGTCTGATCAGCCTTATTTGCAAGCTGACGCGGCACTGGCGGCCAGCTGGGATGCCAAGCTGCCAGCACGCCAAAGAGGCCGGCTGCGCATCGGCATTGTCTGGGAAACTGGCAGCTGGGGCGTAGGCATTGCCGACCATGGCCGGCAAAACAAATCAGTGCCGCTGACTGATTTCCTGCCGCTGCTGGACGATATGGCCGCTGACTTTGTCTCGCTACAACTGGGCGAGCTACCTGCCGTGCTGCAAAACAAGGTATTTGCCCCAAGTATTGGCGATTTTGCCGATACCGCAGCCATCATCAGCCAGCTGGACCTGGTGATCAGTGTGGATACCTCGGTCGTCCATCTGGCGGGTGCACTGGGCAAACCGGTATGGGTATTGATGCGGGCGGAAAGCGCCCCCTTCTTCATGGCCCAGGGAGAAACTTCGCCCTGGTATGCCAGCATGCATATCTGGCGGCAGGCCACCCCTGGTGATTGGCCACCCCTGATCGCTAGCGTGGCAAAAACGCTGCGGCAATGGCCCCAGGATTGAGTTGTTGTTTGGTGCGGCGCGCAAGACAGGATAGAATGCGCGCCAGTCAGAAATATTTTCAATTGAAGACTTCTACGACGATGAAAAAAATCAGCAAGGCGGTATTCCCGGTAGCCGGACTCGGTACGCGATTTTTGCCCGCCACCAAGGCTAGCCCGAAAGAAATGCTGCCAGTAGTGGACAAACCCCTGATCCAGTACGCCGTGGAAGAAGCGATTGCCGCTGGCATCACCGAGCTGATTTTCATTACCGGCCGTAACAAGCGTTCCATCGAAGACCACTTCGACAAGGCCTACGAGCTGGAAACCGAGCTGGAAAACAAGAACAAGCAGAAGCTGCTGGACACCGTGCGCGGCATCATTCCGCCCTCGGTCAGCTGCATCTATATTCGCCAGACCGAAGCGCTGGGTCTGGGACATGCCGTATTGTGTGCCCGCCCGGTGGTGGGTAATGAGCCTTTTGCCGTCATTCTGGCCGATGACCTGATCGATGGCGAGCCGGGGGCGATGGAGCAGATGGTCAGCTTGTTTGATACCACGCACAGCTCGATTCTGGGGGTGGAAACCGTGGCGCGCGAGGAAACCGGCTCCTACGGGATTGTCGAAACCGGCAGCAACGCCCAGGGCCTGCAGCAAGTATTGAGCATTGTGGAAAAGCCGCACCCGGATGTGGCGCCGTCCAATCTGGCCGTGGTGGGGCGTTATATTCTCACCCCGCGCATTTTCGACAAGCTGCTCAACACCAAGCCGGGGGCAGGTGGTGAAATCCAACTGACCGACGGCATCGCCGCCTTGCTGAAAGAAGAGGCGGTACTGGCCTTGCCATTCAAGGGAACCCGCTACGATTGCGGCGCCAAACTGGGCTATCTTAAAGCTACCGTCAGCTATGGTTTGAAGCACCACGAAGTGGCCAAGGAATTTTCGCAGTTTCTGCAAAACCTGCAGAACTGATCTACCAATTTTCCATTACGCCGCTCTGTAGACGGAGCGGCGTTTGTATTTTCTCAAGGAGTCAACATGCCCAACATTGCCGAAGCTCGCGGTCTGATCAATAGCTCGGACATTCTGTTCACCGCAGAAGAGGTGAGCGCTGCCGTCGATCGCATGGCAGTGGAGATCACCGAAAAACTGGGTGAAACCTATCCGCTGGTGCTGTCCGTCATGGGTGGTGCCGTGGTGTTTACCGGCCAGTTGCTGCCGCGTCTGAATTTCCCGCTGGATTTCGACTACGTCCATGTATCCCGTTATGGCGACAAGACCCATGGCGGCGAACTGGTATGGAAACAAGCCCCCAAGGAAGATGTACGCGATCGCGTGGTACTGGTACTGGATGACATCCTGGACGAAGGTCATACCATGGCCGCCATCCGCGACAAAGTCATGGGCATGGGCGCCAAGGAATTCTACAGCGGCGTGTTTGCCAACAAGCTGATCTCCAAGGCAAAACCGATCGCTTGTGACTTTGTTGGTCTGGATGTACCCGACCGTTATGTATTCGGTTACGGCATGGACGTGCGCGGTGCCTGGCGCAATCTGCCGGCCATTCACGCCCTGAAGTAAGCCGCCAGCTGCTGGCAGGCAAAAGAAACCGCGAGTGGCCCAGCCCCTCGCGGTTTTTCATGGACCAACACCCACCCAGACTAGCGGGCTGTCGCCTGCAACAGCTCAGGCAGGATGCTCTGCACCCAACGCCGCTGCCCATCGTAAGCATGGGCCAGCTGCAATACTTCGATATCTGCCCGTGGCCGTCCGATGATTTGCAAACCCATCGGCAAACCATTGCTGCCAAAGCCAGCCGGCACATTCATCACCGGCAAGCCGGCCATGGTCGGCCCGATCACCACCTCCATCCAGCGGTGATAGCTACTCATGACGCGGCCCCCCACCATGCGCGGCCAGTGCTGTTCCAGGGCAAAGGGATAAACCTGGGCGCTGGGCAATAGCAGAAAATCGAATCGCTCGAATAGCTGCAACACGGCACGATACCAGTCGCTGCGTATGCGCGATGCACGGTAGACATCCAGCGCAGTCAGTTGCAGACCACCCTCGATCTCCCACTGTAATTCAGGCTTGAGCTGCTGGCGACGCAGCGGATCCTGATAATCCGCCAGCAGGCTACCTGCCATCAGCCAGTGGCGATGGACCTCCCAGCTTTCCCACAGTAAGGACGGATCGAAATTCACCGTGCACGCCTCCAGCTGGCAGCCCAGAGCAGCAAAATCGGGTAAGGCCTGCTCACACTGCTGCAGCACCCCCTGCTCCATAGGCAGATAGCCATTCCAGTCGCCTAGCCAGCCCAGTCGCCAGCCACTGACATCACGCTGCAGCGACTGCTCCAGCCCGGCAATGGCACCATGTGCAAGTGGCGCCCGGGTATCCGCACCGGCCTGAGTGCGCAATAGCGCCAAAATATCCGGCACGGTACGCCCCATCGGCCCTTCGGTCGCCAGTTGCTGCAAGAACAGCTCCGGGCTTGGCCCCAGTGGCACCGCTCCCCAACTGGGGCGAAAGCCGAATACATTGTTGAATGCCGCCGGATTACGCAGCGAACCCATCATGTCGCTGCCATCGGCCACCGGCAGCATACGCAAAGCCAGGGCGACGGCAGCCCCTCCCGAGCTACCACCAGCACACAACTCCGGCTGATAAGCATTGGCGGTGGCACCGAATACCGCGTTATAGGTATGCGAACCCGCACCGAATTCCGGGGTATTGCTCTTGCCAATGAAGATGGCCCCCGCCTTGCGCATGCGCTCCACCATGATGCCGTCACTGGCAGGCTGATGCTGGCGATACAGGCTTGAGCCCATGGTCGTCGGGATGTCACGCGTGGCAGAAAGATCCTTGATGGCCTGCGGTATGCCATGTAACCAGCCACGAGATTCGCCATGGGCTAATTCAGCATCACATTGCGCAGCTTGCCGCAGCAACAAAGCTTCATCCTGCAGCGACACCAGCGCATTAACCTGGTGGTTCACTCGGTCGATGTGCTGCAGATAGCTGCGCATCACCTCGACACAAGACAGCTTCCGCTGGTGAATTGCCTGCGACAGGGGAAGCGCATCCAGCGCCACAATCGGATCAAGACCAGTATTAGGCGTATTCATGACGGCTCCCCGGAGGCTGCGTTGGAAGTGGCAAGTGATGCCGACACGATTGCGGCGGTCTCAGGACGGCCTCGCGGCAGAAAATAGCAAGCGATCACGCCCAATGCGGTGGAGAGCAAGAGATAGTAAACCGGTGCAATCGGCGAACCCGTACTACCGGCCAGCCAGGTGACGATAAAGGGCGCGAAGCCTCCAAAAATCATCACCGCCAGATTGTAGCCAATGGAAACGCCGGTGGAACGCACCCGTACCGGGAACAGCTCAGACACCGCCGTTGGAGCCGGTCCGAAAGCCAGCCCCAGCAGAGTACAGAACAATAGCTGAACCACCAGCAGCCGGCCCATGCTCGGGGCATCGGCCAGCCAGGCAAAGCCGGGGTAAACCATCAGCAAGAAAATGAAATAGGGCCATAACAGCAAGGGCCGTCGGCCTATCCGGTCGGACCATGCCCCGGAGAAGGGAATCAGGACGGTCATCCATGCCACGGCCAGCATCTGGATAGCAAAGGCCTGATCCAGCGGCAAGCCGAACTGGCGATGCACATAGCCCGGCATATTCACCAGCAGGACATAAAAACCTGCCGTACCGGGAATGGTCAGGCCGATGGTCAACAGGATATTGCGCCGGTTTTGTTGCAGCTGCCCACCCAGACCGGGGGCCGTCGCCTGCGGCTGACTGGCTTCGAGAAAGGCCTCTGTTTCGTCCATGTGACGGCGCACCCACCAGCCCACCGGGGCAATCAGCAAACCAATCAGAAAGGGAATCCGCCAGCCCCAGCTTTCCAGTTGCCCCTGATCCAGATTATGCGTGATCAGCGCGCCCATGCCGGCACCGCCCAGAATGGCCAGCATCTGCCCCACCAGTTGCCAGGAGCCATACAGGCCGCGCTGGTCAGCGGGTGCGGCCTCCACTAGAAAGGCCGTGGCACTGGCATATTCGCCACCAGTTGCAAAACCTTGCAGCAGGCGCGCCAGCACGATCAGCAGCGGAGCAGCCACCCCGATAGCCGCATAGGGTGGCGCGCAGGCAATCAGCAAGGACACCAGGGCCATAATGGCCATGATCAATTGCATGGCTGCCTTGCGCCCCTTACGGTCGGCATAGATGCCCAGCAGCACCCCCCCCACAGGCCGCATGAAAAACCCAACGCCAAAAGTAGCCGTTGCCATCAGCAGAGAAATGAATTCATTGCCGTCTGCCGGGAAAAACAGCTTGGAAATAATGCTGGTCATGAAGCCGTAGACGATGAAGTCGTACCATTCCAGCGTATTGCCAACGACTGCAGCAATAATCTGCCGCCGCCGGGAAATTGATTTATTAGTCGTCATGCCCTGCCACCTCTAGCCGCCAGATAGGATTGCCCAACCGTTCCGCGAGCAACACAACGGGCTTGCCATGCGGACGAAACAGAGGAGCAAGGTAGGGCCGTGGACATGCGGCAGCTACTGTCCGCTATGGCAGTACGCTGGCATAGCGATCCGCACAATCCACACCACAGCGGGCGGGCAGGCTGCAAACAAAGAATGAGTAAAGTGGGAAAACCAGACCATTGGACATGACGCGGCCATGGTCAACAGCAGTCCAGAATCAGGCGACTGATTGATGACAGGCAGGTTTGCAGCCAGCAAGCTTGCGCTGTAAATACCGAAGCACCAACGCCGCCTCAGGGCTTGGTAGAGCAGGTCTTAATTTTTGCCAGTTCTCGAAACGCCAAGTACAAGGGGAAGGCTACCGCCAAGCCAATCGAAAAACAGACAAGGATATAAACCCATGGCCACTTAAGCTGTGATTGCCGTGAATCACTGATAACCCAAGCGGAAAATACAATGGCTGACAGATAGACATCAATGGTGATGGCTGTAGTGAGAGAATTGGCGAAGGCAGCCACAAAGAATTCGCTTGGCACCAGACCACCCCCTTGCATCAGGTACTGCAAGTTGTAGTACCAGGTAATGACAAAACCAAGGATGGCGAGAACAAAGAATGCCAGGACAGTATGATCTTGCTTCAAGCTCATGACACACCTCCGGCAGGGATGGGCGAATGTCTGGTTGAGAGAGGACAGTGCACCGCAAAGTAGCAGTTTGGTGAACTATCGGCCTCCTGTGGAATCTCGTCGGAAGCCAAACTGTCGAGCAAGGTAAAGAGAAGAGGACAGTCACGCTACTGTCCATTTAGTGGGCAGACCCACATTTTCTGGCCGAAGTATTTCAGTCAAAAGCATAATATATGCCACCATGACGCCGCTCTAGACAAGACTAGCGCACAAGCATGTACTGGTGATCATGAACTTCAGAACAAACATCGAAACAGGATGGCGCAATGCTCTTGGCTGCATTCTGCGCGATCCTGTTATCGACAAAACCGATATCAATCTTGTGAGCCGCGCGAAGCGTGCTTGCGCTTGTCCTTTTCGCTCATCATGGCTTCGCGGGCAGCCGCTTTCTGTGCGGCCAGTTCCTTGGCGCGCTTTTCCCAGACTACCCATTCCTGCGGGCGCTCCAGGGTGATGCGGCCGGTATTGCCATCGCGGAAATCGGTGAGCACGATTTCAGCAGCTTTCTGGATGTTGACGCGACCACCACCCAGCATGGCACCACGCTTGCGGCCTATCATTTCCAGTACCTGCCAGTCTTGCAGGCCGTCTACCTCGTCCAGGCGATAGCGGGCAGTCAGTTGTGGCACGTAGTGTTGCAGCAGGTATTTGAGCAGCTCCAGCGAGACTTCTTCCTCATCCATGGCATTGCGGCCAACGGCACCGCTGGCGGCCAGATTATAGCCCCCCTCTTCCACTTCGATCTTGGGCCACAGCATGCCGGGCGTATCGTATAGCTCAACATCATCGTCCAGGATGATACGCTGCTCGTTCTTGGTCACCCCCGGCATATTGCCGGTCTTGGCGATCTTGCGGCTGCTCATGCTGTTGATCAGCGTGGACTTGCCCACGTTGGGGATACCACAGATCAGCACCCGCAACGGCTTGTCCAGACCGCCGCGATTGGGGGCCAGTTCGCGGCAGGCAGCTACCAGCTTTTGCGATGGCGCACGCTCTCCGGCATCCAGGCCAATGGCCTGGGTCTGCTTTTTGGCGCGATACCAGTCCAGCCACTGCGTGGTGATGGCCGGATCGGCCAGATCCTGCTTGTTGAGGATCATCAGGCGCGGCTTGCCTTTGGCCATGCGCGCCAGCATCGGATTGGCGCTGGACGCCGGCAAGCGCGCATCCAGCATTTCGATGACCACATCGATGTCTTTCAGGCGCTCCATCACATCTTTGCGCGCCTTGTTCATGTGGCCGGGAAACCATTGAATTGCCATGCTTTTAACGCTTTCTTAACGGGTCCAGTAAATAGCTCAGTCCATTGTGGTCGATCTCTTGCATCAATTGCAGCAGACGGCCAATTTCGCTCTTCGGAAAACCCTCGCGAGCAAACCAGTTGAGATAGTTGCCGGGCAAATCGCAAAGCAGGGTGCCCTGGTGTTTGCCAAAAGGCATGGTCGTGCTGACCAGCCGTTGCAGATCTTCTTGTTGCATGATTTCACATCGGACTGAAGGTTGCGCATTGTGCCAAAGCCGGAGCCATTACGCCACAGCCTTGTTTTGTCGGGCTTTTGTTCTGCCGTGGTAGAACTTGACCTACGACAAGTGACGTTGTCATTTTGCTATCAGCCAAGACCGCCCGGAGCTAGCATGGTTGCGCTTCGTCTGGGGTGACAATCCGCCTTGCACACCAGCCAGACCTAGTCAGTTTAGTGATAGCGACGTAGGCCCTACAGCACAAAAACCGTGTCAGCACACGGTTTTTCATTGGGACGGATGACAATCCGGCAACCGGCTCAGGGCCTTTTGGGGCAGCCGGCAATGGTTGCCCGTCTTTTTTCCTGCCTTACAGCGGCAGCCCCTTGCCATCATTGAAAGCCAGAAAACCGCGCAGCACACGGTACAAGCACCACAGCCAGGTCAGGCCCAGAATGGCAAAGCCGACCAGTATCCATACCAGGGCATAGCCCAGCACAGTGCCGAGCAGCCCTACCCAGAAGGTCTTGATCTGCCAGCGGAAATGGCTTTCATACCAGCTACCACGGCTATCATCCAGCTTGAGATAGTTAATGATCACGCCGACCAGCATGGGTACGCCGGTAAACAGGCTCAAGCCCTGCAGGATATACACCACCAGGGTCAGATTATTCAGTTTGCGCTCATCATCACGCGTTTGTAGTTGCATCGTCTTTCCGCTTATCGATGTATTAGCCGCGGCGCGCAGCCTGCAGGCCGTGCCAGAAGGGTTGCAGCCGCTGACGACATTGCTGCGCCACCAGACGCGAGGCCATCAGCATGGATTGCATGCCATGCACCGTGCCCACCATGCCGCTCTGCCGCTGTCGGCTCCAGCCGCGCAGTACACCGGGCTCGGCCTCAGGCGCGGTCAGCAGCACCGGGGCTGCCGGCGACAGTTTAAGCTGCAACTGTTCCGACAGCAGCTTGAGACGGCGGTTCGCCTCGTCCAGCTGCGTCAGTTCGGGCAGGGTAACGGCAACATGGCTGAGTTCGAGCACAACAATACGGGCCGCCAGCCAGTCTGTCGCATCGGTAAAACGTTCGGGCGAACAGCGGTGATGCTGGCGCGTGGAAGCCAGCAACATGGCAAAGGCACGAATGTCCGGCAGCAGGGATTCCAGCAGCGGTGTGGCCGCTGTCTGGTCTTGCTGCAGGTAGCGATACAGGTGGTCCGCTTGCGGTGCGACAGCATTGGCCAAGGCCTCGCCATCGGTCAACAGGGTAAGGGACCATGCGGCACCGTCCAGCGCCAGACTGGCGCTTTCTCGGGCTATCTGCCTTGCATCACTGACTTCATTCATGACCTGCATCTCCAGTCGGGCTTGCCTGGGTGGGTCCGGAGCTGATTTGTCTGCTGAAAAAACAAATGCCGCCGGATTGACCGCGGCGGCATTTATCGGGTTTGTTCGTTCTCTTGTACTTTTTCTTAGTCCAGAGACGCCCCTTGGAGCCGCCGTGAGCTGCGGTACCAATAAAAATAGGCGTTAAAGACTGCGGAGAAAGTAATCATGTTGACCATCCTGCCAACAAGGCCTGCTACCTGTCAAGGCAGACAGGTAAAAAACATTGCATTGCACAAAAAAGCCCGGCTGTATGCCGGGCTTTTGCAACAAGCAGCGACAAGGGCCGCTTACATATTGGGATAGTTGGGACCACCACCGCCTTCCGGCGTGCACCAGTTGATGTTCTGGCTGGGGTCCTTGATATCACAGGTTTTGCAGTGCACACAGTTCTGTGCGTTGATCTGCAGGCGCGGGCTGCCTTCTTCCTGACCGACAATTTCATACACGCCGGCCGGGCAATAGCGCTGCTCCGGGGCATCGTACTTGGCCAGATTGAAGCTGATCGGCACCGCAGCGTCCTTCAGCTTCAAGTGCGGCGGCTGGTCTTCGCTGTGGTTGGTGTTGGAGATGAACACCGAGGACAGGCGGTCGAAGGTCAGCACCCCGTCCGGCTTCGGATAGTCGATACGGCTGCACTGGCTGGCGGGCAGCAGTGTTTCGTGGTCGGCATGCTTGTGTCGCAGCGTCCACGGTGCCTTGCCACGGAACAGGAAGGTGTCGATGGCCGAATAGATCATCGCCGGCCACAGCCCCCAGCGGAAGGACGGGCGAATATTGCGCACCTGGTGCAGCTCTTCACGCAGCCAGCTTTGCTTGAAGCTGGCGGAATAGCCAACGGCTTCCTGTCCCTGTACTTCCGGATTGGCCTGCAGCAGCTCGAATACCGCATCGGCAGCCAGCATGGCCGACTTCATCGCGGTATGGGTACCCTTGATCTTCGGCACATTGAGGAAGCCGGCAGTATCACCGATCAGCGCGCCACCCGGGAAGGTGAGTTTGGGCAGACTCTGGATGCCGCCTTCGGACAGGGCACGCGCGCCATAGGACAGGCGACGGCCGCCTTCAAACACGCCCTTGATAGCCGGGTGGGTCTTGAAGCGCTGGAACTCTTCGAACGGCGACAGATAGGGGTTGGTGTAATCCAGACCCACCACATAGCCCACCACCACCTGGTTGTCTTCCAGGTGATACATGAAAGAACCACCGTAAGTGGCGGTGTCCACCGGCCAGCCCACGGTATGGGTAATGGTGCCCGGCTTGTGGTGCTCCGGCTTCACTTCCCACAGTTCCTTGATGCCGATGCCATAGGTTTGCGGGTCGGCACCATCACGCAGCGCAAAGCGTTCGAACAGCATCTTGGTGAGCGAACCGCGACAGCCTTCGGCAAACAGGGTTTGCTTGGCCCACAGCTCCATGCCGGGCTCGCCCGGCTCATCACCATTCTTGCCGGTGCCCATGGCACCGGTGGCCACGCCCTTGACCGAGCCGTCGGCGTGATAAAGCACTTCGGCAGCGGCAAAGCCAGGGTAGATTTCCACGCCCAGCGCTTCGGCCTGCTCACCCAGCCAGCGGCAGAAATTGCCCAGGCTGACAATGTAGTTGCCGTGATTGTGCATCTGCGGCGGGGTGGGCAGCTGGATGGATTCGGTTTCCGTCAGGTAGAGGAAACGGTCGGACAGTGCCGGGGTATTGAGCGGCGCGCCCTTTTCTTTCCAGTCCGGTATCAGCTCAGCCAGTGCACCGGTTTCAATCACGGCACCCGACAGGATATGAGCGCCGATTTCCGAGCCCTTTTCCAGCAGACAGACACTGATTTCCTGGCCCTTGGCCTCGGCCACTTGTTTCAGGCGAATCGCGGCAGACAGCCCGGCAGGGCCGCCACCGACGATTACTACGTCGTATTCCATATAATCGCGTTGCACCACATCTCCTTTGCGCCCGGTGGGCTGTCCTTATTGGCTGGCAGTCATCATGCAATGAAGCGGCCTCGCTCGTCAAAATCAAACAAGCGTTTAAACGGTGCCTTGCTCACGCAGTGTGGCAATCCTGGCAGCGTCGTAGCCCAGCGCGCGCAGTACGTCGTCGGTATGTTCACCCAGTTTGGGAGGGGCCTGATTGTACTCGACTGGCGTGCCGGAAAGTTTGATCGGACACCCTACCAAGGGCACATTTTGCCCTACGCTGTCCTGCAAGTGTATTTCCATGCCGCGGTGTTGAATCTGCGGATCGCGGAAGGCTTCATCCACGGTATTGATCGGACCGCAGGGCACACCGGCTTCATCCAGCCGTTTCAACCATTGTTCGCGGGTACTGCCCATGAAGGCTTCGGCCAGCACGGGTACCACGCTTTCGCGATGTTTCACCCGCAGCGGATTGCTGGCAAAGCGCTCGTCGTCGGCCAGTGCCGGCAGGCCAATCACCTGGCACACCGCACGGAATTGCTTGTCGTTGCCGCAGGCCAGGATGAAATGCCCATCAGCACAGGCAAACACCTGATAGGGCACGATATTGGCATGGGCATTACCCAGCCGAGGCGGCACTTGCTGGCCGATCAGCCAGTTCATATTGATGTTGGCCAAAGACGCCAGCGCGCAATCAAACAGCGCCATGTCGATGTACTGCCCCTTGCCGCTGCTCTGACGCGCGATGATGGCCGCCAGAATGGCATTACTGGCGTAGATGCCGGTAAAGAGGTCGGTCACCGCCACACCCACCTTGTGTGGTTCGC
Organism: Aquitalea aquatica; assembly: GCF_013911085.1. Taxonomy (GTDB): domain Bacteria; phylum Pseudomonadota; class Gammaproteobacteria; order Burkholderiales; family Chromobacteriaceae; genus Aquitalea; species Aquitalea aquatica. The sequence continues at coordinate 18,915 of NZ_JACERN010000001.1, read as the reverse complement.
CGTTGGCCGGGCCGGTAATGCTCATCAGGCCGGACATGCCCTGCACGATGTAGTCGTAGCCGGGCAGTTCGGCATAGGGGCCATCCTGACCAAAACCGGTAATGGAGCAATACACCAGCCGCGGATTGAGCTGGCTGAGGCTGTCGTAATCCAGCCCGTATTTTTTCAGGCCGCCCACCTTGTAGTTTTCAATCACCACGTCGGCATCGCGTGCCAACGCACGCACAATCTCCTGCCCTTCCGGCTTGGTGATATCCACCGTCACCGAGCGTTTGCCACGGTTGGCGCACAAAAAATAGGCCGCCGTGCCATCCGGCAAGCTGGGCGGTGCCCACTGCCGGGTATCGTCGCCGGCACCGGGCCGCTCGACCTTGAGCACTTCGGCACCCAGGTCGGCCAGCAACTGGCCCGCCCAGGGGCCGGCCAGTACACGGGATAGATCCAGAACCTTGATGCCTGCGAGTGCGCCCGCCATGTTGCTCTCCTGATTGGTTTGATGGCCGCTGCAACAGCAACCGGATGGACAGAGTGATGCTGCCGCCACGGCAGCCGCATTACGCTGTGCACCAAAAAAAGGGCCCGGTACTCACCGGGCCTCACAAGGACAGACAGGAACCAACAACAGGGGCAGGTGGAGCCATGCCCCCGCTGTGCTATCAGGCAAATGCCTGAATACCGGTCTGGGCTCGGCCCAGAATCAGGGCATGCACATCATGCGTGCCCTCATAAGTGTTGACGGCTTCCAGGTTCATCACATGGCGGATGACGTGGAATTCGTCGGCAATGCCGTTGCCACCGTGCATATCGCGAGCGATACGGGCGATGTCCAGCGACTTGCCGCAATTGTTGCGCTTGATCAGCGAAATCATTTCCGGCGCCGCCTTGCCTTCGTCCAGCAGACGGCCGACACGGATGGCTGCCTGCAGGCCTAGGGCAATTTCAGTCTGCATATTGGCCAGCTTGAGCTGGATCAGCTGGGTGGCAGCCAGCGGGCGACCAAACTGCTTGCGATCCAGCGTGTACTGGCGGGCAGCATGCCAGCAGAATTCGGCAGCCCCCATGGCGCCCCAGGCGATACCGAAGCGCGCCTTGTTCAGGCAGCCGAACGGGCCTTTCAGACCCTTCACACCAGGCAGGATGGCATCTTCCGGCACCAGTACTTCGTCCATGACGATTTCACCGGTGATGGAAGCACGCAGGCTGAACTTGCCGTGAATCTTCGGGGCCGACAGGCCCTTCATGCCTTTTTCCAGCACAAAGCCGCGGATTTCGCCTTCATCATCCTTGGCCCATACCACGAATACATCGGCCACCGGGCTGTTGGTGATCCACATCTTGCTGCCGGACAGCACATAGCCGCCGTCTACCTTGCGGGCGCGGGTTTTCATGCCGGCCGGGTCGGAGCCGGCATCCGGCTCGGTCAGGCCGAAACAGCCCACCCATTCACCAGTGGCCAGCTTGGGCAGGTATTTGTCTTTCTGTGCTTCCGAGCCATAGGCCCAGATCGGGTGCATCACCAGGCTGGACTGCACGCTCATGGCCGAGCGGTAGCCGGAATCGACACGCTCCACTTCGCGGGCTACCAGGCCGTAAGCCACGTGGCTGAGACCGGCACAGCCGTAGCCGTCGATGGTGCAACCCAGCAGGCCCAGTTCGCCCATCTCGCTCATGATTTCGCGATCGAAGCGTTCTTCACGATTGGCCGTCAGCACGCGCGGCATCAGGCGATCCTGGCAATAGGCTTCGGCGGTCTGCTGGACCAGACGTTCTTCTTCGGTCAGCTGATCGGCCAGCAGGAAGGGATCTTCCCAGGCAAAGGGTGCGCGGCTGTTGGATGCGGCCATCGAGAGTTCTCCTTGGTTTTGCTTGTTCCGCATTGCGGAATTGCGTTTTACATTGCAGAATAGACTAACAACTCCAAATTCGGCTGTAAAGCGTTTTGTTTGATCCTGGCCACAAGCAGGCTATGCTTGCCGCTCGCGCCGCAGCGCCAGGCTGGGAAATCCAGGCCATCAAGATAGAAATGAGGAATGCAATGCAGGAAGAGGATGACAAGGACCGGCTATTCGTCACCGCGCTGGCGCGGGGTTTGCAGGTATTGGCGGCGTTCCGCCCCGGCGAATCGGCGCTGTCCAACCTGGAAATCGCCAAGCGTACCGGTCTGCCCAAGTCCACGGTGTCACGCCTGACTTACACCCTGACCAAGCTGGGTCATTTGTCGCAGGATGAACACAGCGGCTTTTACCGCCTGGGCGTAGCGCTGCTGGCACTGGGCTCGGTAGTGCTGGCCAGCTATGACATCCGCCAGGTAGCCGGCCCGCTGATGCGGGAATTTGCCCTGGAAAACAATGTGTCGATCAGCCTGGCCATGCGCGATGGCACGGATATGGTTTACCTGGAAACCTGCCGCAGTCAGTCACGGGTCAGCGTACAGCTGACCGTGGGCTCACGCGTACCGATTGCCACCACCGCCATTGGCCGGGCCTTTTATGCCGGACTGCCGGATAGCACACGCAGTCAGCTGGATGGCGAACTGGCTGCACGCTATGGCGAACGCTGGCCGGCCTTGCAGCAGCGTCTGCAACAGGCCAGCGCGGAATATCAGCACTGCGGCTACTCGGCATCGTTTGGCGAATACGAACCGGACGTGATGGCCGTGGGCGTGCACCTGCCCTCACCCAACCCGGGCCAGCCGCCAATGAGCCTGAACGCCAGCGGCCCGGCCTTTGCCTTCACAGCAGGAGTGATGCAGCAGCAAGTAGCGCCGGCGCTGATTGCCCTGCGCCAGCGCATTGTGCCGGTGGCCTGATCAGCCGCGCCAGATAGCAAAAAGCCGCCAACAGGCGGCTTTTTTCTTGCACGCAGGGACTCAAGCACTCTGAATGTAATGCACCAGCTGATTGATCACCTGCTCTTGTTCCTGAATGGTGGCATGTACCAGGTCGCCAATGGACAACATGCCCTGTACCGTCTTGCCCTCCAGCACCGGCAAGTGGCGGATGTGTTTTTCGGTCATCAACGCCATACATTGATCGGAGTTCTGGTCTGGTGTGACATACACCACCTTGCTGGTCATGATGTCACGGATGCGGGTGCCAGCAGAAGTACGCCCCTGCAGCACGATGCGCCGCGCATAGTCGCGCTCGGAGAATATCCCCACCACATCGCCGCCCTCCATCACCAGCACGGCACCGACATCATGCTCCGCCATCACCTGCAAAGCCTGAAACACGGTACTTTCCGGCGATACCGTCACCAGTACACGCCCGGACTTCTGCTCCAGCAACTGTCTGACTGTCTGCATTGCACCCTCCTTGTTCGGCCACGAGAACCTGAAACAACCTGTTTCAATACTATAGAACAAGACTGATCAACGAAATGGCAGAAGGTATGCCGCACAGCAGACAGACTTCTACACGCAAATGAAAAAGGCCGGTCAACATCGCTGTTGCCGGCCTTGCTTATTGTGTGCTGACGCCTAGCTGGCGCGAATCATGGTGCCAACACCGTCGTCAGTCATGATTTCCAGCAGCAACGCATGCGGCACACGGCCATCGATGATGTGCACGGTATTCACGCCGCTGCGTGCCGCATCCAGCGCCGAGCTGATCTTGGGCAACATGCCGCCGTGGATGGTGCCATCGGCAAACAGGCTGTCCACCTGCTCGGCGGTCAGCCCGGTCAGCAGCTTGCCTTCCTTGTCCAGCACGCCTGGGGTGTTGGTCATCAGGATCAGCTTTTCGGCATTCAAGGTTTCGGCCAGCTTGCCGGCTACCAGGTCGGCATTGATATTGTAGGCCTCGCCCTTGCTGCCCACGCCGATAGGGGCCACCACCGGAATGAAATCCTGGCGATCCAGCAGCGACACCAGCGCCGGATCGATGCTGGAGATCTCGCCGACCTGGCCGATGTCGATCTTGTCTTCACTCTCATCGCTGAGGAACATTTTTTCCGCGCGGATGAAGTGGCCATCCTTGCCGGTCAGGCCCACGGCCTTGCCGCCATGGGTATTGATCAGCGACACGATTTCCTTGTTCACCAGGCCGCCCAGCACCATCTCCACCACATCCATGGTTTCCTGGTCGGTCACCCGCATGCCCTGGATGAACTTGCCTTCCTTGCCCACGCGCTCCAGCAGTTCGTTGATCTGCGGGCCGCCGCCATGCACCACCACCGGGTTGATGCCCACCAGCTTGAGCAACACGATGTCCTTGGCAAAGCCTTCTTTCAGCGCATCGTCGGTCATGGCGTTGCCACCGTACTTGATCACGATGGTCTTGCCGGAAAAACGGCGGATATACGGCAGGGCCTCGGCGAGAACCAACGCTTTTTCAGCGGCATTTACAGACACGACAATCTCCTTCTGAGGATAAGGACCGGAGCCATTCCGGCCACTGGCGACAATGTGTTGCATTCTAATCAATCAAGCTAATGAACAGTGATTTATTAATTGTCATGACAAGGCGATTGCACTACATTGCAGGGCATTAATGAATATGAATTCAGTTAAATCCATGACCGAAAACTGCCCTATCGCCCGCTGGCGCAGGAAAAAAGAAGCCAGACCCACAGAAATATTGGATGCCGCACTAGGCCTGTTTGTAGAAAAAGGCTATCGCGCCACCAAGATGGAAGACATCGCCCGCGCCGCCGGCGTAACCAAAGGCACGCCGTATCTGTATTTTCAGAACAAGGAAGAAATTTTCAAGGCAATTGCCCGCGGCACCATCGTCGCCAATCTGCAGCAACTAGACCAGATTGCCCGCGACTTTGACGGTTCGGCCAGTGTCTTGTTGCACCGCATGGTGGAACAGTGGTGGCAACAAGTAGGCAGCGCCCAGTCCGCCGGGCTGTGCAAGCTGATGATTGCCGAAGCTGCCAATTTCCCGGAACTGGCCCAGTTTTATTTCGATGAGGTCATCGCCCCCAGCAACCAGATGTTGAGCATGGTGCTGCAACGCGGCATCGACAGTGGTGAATTCCGCGCAGTGCCGCTGGTGCACACCGTGGATGCGCTATTGGCTCCCTTGCTGACCACCATGATTTTCAGCCACTCCTTCGGCCAGTTGCCTGGCTGCTGCATCGGCTCCACCAAAGACCCGCTCGGCTTTCTCAAAGACGCGCTGGATCTGGTGCTGCACGGCCTGAAAAACAACTGACAGGAAACACGCCCATGTCCACCTCTCCCCACCTCTGGCGTTTTGCCCTGCTTGGCTTGCTGCTACTGGCTGGCTGCAACAAGCAGCAGGCCCCCAGCGAAGAAGTCCGCCCGGTACGCGTGGTCAGCGCCGGTCAGCACGGCATCGACAACGGCAACAGCTTTGCCGGACAAGTCCGCGCCCGCACTGAAACCGATCTGGCCTTCCGCGTCGGCGGCAAGGTTATCGCCAAGCTGGTCAATAGCGGCGAACACGTCAGGAAAGGCCAGGTACTGGCCCGGCTGGATGCCAGTGACACCAGCCTGGACATCAGCGCCAAGCAGGCACAACTGGCCGCGGCAGAATCCGACCTTGCCCAGCAGCAGCTCAACCTGAAGCGTTACCAGGAGCTGCTGGCCAAGCAATTCATCAGCCAGGCGCAGGTGGACAGCCAGCAAAATGGCGTCAACGCCGCGCGCGCCAAGCGCGACGAAGCCCGCGCACAACTAACCGCCAGCAGGAACCAGGGCAGCTACACCCAGCTGGTCGCCGATGCAGACGGCATCGTCAGCCAGATGCTGGCCGAGCCGGGACAGGTGGTCGCCGCTGGCCAGGCCGTGGCACGGCTGGCGCATGACGGCGAGCGCGAAGTCGCGATCCAGATTCCGGAAAATGCCCTGGCCAGCGTGCGTCAGCAAAAGAACTTCACCATCAGCCTGTGGGCCGGCAAACAGCAGTACCAGGGCCAGCTACGCGAACTGGCCGGCGATGCCGACCCAGCCACCCGCACCTATGCTGCACGCATCACCCTGCCGCAAGCCGACGACCTGGCGCTAGGCCAGACCGCAACGGTTTCCTTGCCCACAGCCAGCCATAACGACAGCGCCGCCATGCGTCTGCCGCTGACCGCACTGCTAGATGAACAGGGCAAGCATTCACTGTGGATTGTCGATACCAAGACACTACGCGTCAGCCGCCGCACCGTCAGTGTCCTCAATATGGACAGCGACAGTGTCACCGTGCGTGGAGCACTGCAGCCAGGTGACAAGGTGGTCAGTGCCGGTGTGCATCTGCTGCACGAAGGCCAGCGTGTGCTCCTGCTGCAGCAAGGCGAACAGTGATGAAGAAAATCAATCTGTCGGAATGGGCGCTTCGCCACCAGGCGCTGGTGTTCTACTTCATGGTGATGCTGATGGTATCCGGCCTGTGGGCCTACACCCAGCTGGGGCAGAAGGAAGACCCGGAATTCACCTTCAAGGCCATGCTGGTGCAGACTTACTGGCCAGGGGCCAAGGCCGAAGAGGTGGAGCAGCAGATCAGCGACCGGCTGGAAGAAAAGCTGCAGGAAATGCCGGAAATCAAATACGTGCAAAGCTACAGCAAGCCCGGCGAATCGCTGTTGCTGGTCACGCTGCGTGAGGATGTTCCGGCCAAAAACGTGCAGGGCCTGTGGTATCAGGTACGCAAAAAGCTGGGCGACGTGCGCAGCAGCCTGCCAAGTAGTGCCCTGGGGCCCTATTTCAATGACGAGTTCGGCGATACCTTCGGCAATATCTACGCCTTTACCGGCGACGGCTTCAGCGCCGAAGAACTGCGCCGCTACGTCGACCGCGCCAAGGAAGAAATCCTGCGCGTACCGGATGTAGGCAAGGTCAGCCTGGTGGGTGAGCAAAGCGAAAACATCTATATCGATCTGTCCAGCAGCAAGCTCGCTTCACTGGGACTGGACACCAGCACCATCTGGACCGCGCTGCAGCAGCAGAATGCCATGCTGCCGGCAGGAAGCTACGAAACCGCCAGCGACCGTATCTGGGTACGCCCTACCGGCAATTACAGCACGGTGGAGGCCGTAGCCAACACGCCCATCGTGGCCAATGGCAAGACGCTGCGCCTGGGTGATATCGCCAACATTCACCGCGGCTTCATTGACCCGCCTTCCTTCCGTATGCGCTTTAACGGCCAGCCGGCACTGGGCCTGGCCATCAGCATGAAAAGCGGTGGCGATGTACTAAAGCTGGGCGAGCATCTGGACGCCACCCTCAAGCAGATCCAGGCCAAGCTGCCGGTGGGTATTCAAATCCATGCGGTATCCGACCAGCCCAAGGTGGTCAAGGGCGCCGTCGGCGAATTCATGAGCTCGCTGATCGAGGCGGTACTGATCGTGCTGGCCGTCAGCTTCTTCAGCCTGGGATTGCGTACCGGGGTGGTGGTGGCGCTGTCGATTCCGCTGGTGCTGGCGATGACCTTCCTCGCCATGTACTTCTTCAAGCTCGATCTGCAACGCATCTCGCTGGGCTCGCTGATCATTGCGCTGGGCCTCTTGGTGGACGATGCCATCATCGCCGTGGAAATGATGGCGCTGAAACTGGAACAGGGCTGGAACAAGTTCCAGGCAGCGACTTATGCCTACACCAGCACCGCTTTCCCCATGCTCACCGGCACGCTGATTACCGCCGCCACCTTTCTGCCGGTGGGGCTGGCCAAGTCCGATGCCGGCGAATACGTGTTCAGCCTGTTTGCCGTGGTCGGGCTGGCACTGATCCTGTCGTGGATTGTTGCCGTGGTATTTACGCCGTTTCTGGGTTACAAGCTGCTACCGGAACAGGCCATGCATCATCAGACGCATGATGTTTACCAGAAGCCCTTCTACATCCGTTTTCGGGCGCTGCTGGAATGGTGCTTGCACTACCGCAAGACGGTCATCGCCACCACGCTGGGCGTTTTCGTCCTGTCCTTGCTGGCCTTCCGCCTGCTGGTGGCCCAGCAGTTCTTTCCTTCATCCAACCGGCCGGAGCTGATGGTGGACATGTGGCTGCCACGGGGTGCCAGTTATGCCGCCACCGAAGGTGAAGTGAAAAAGCTGGAAACGCTGATCAAGCAGGACAAGAACGTGCTCAGTGTCACCAGCTATGTCGGCAGCGGCAGCCCGCGCTTCTATCTGCCGCTCGATCAGCAGCAACAGCATCTGAACTACGCCCAGCTGATGGTGATGACCGGCGACGAGCATGTGCGCGAACTGGTCAAGGCAAGGCTGGAGTCCATCTTCGACCACGACTTCCCGCTGGTGCGCGGCCGGGTCACCCGGCTGGAAAACGGGCCGCCAGTAGGCTACCCGGTACAGTTCCGCGTGATGGGGCCGGATCACGACAAGATCCGCGCCATTGCCGCGCAGGTAGAGCAAAAAGTGCGCGCCCATCCGGCCAGCCGCCACGTCAACATCAACTGGGGCGAACAGCTGAAGGCGCTGCGCATCACACTGGACCAGGACAAGATCCGCCTGCTGGGCATCAACAGCCAGTCCTTGTCACAGCAGCTGCAGATGCTGATTTCCGGTGCCACAGTCACCGACTATCGGGACGGTAACCGTACCGTCGGGATTGTCGCGCGGCTGAACAAGCAGGAGCAGAGCGATGTGGCGGCACTGGGCAATTTGCAGGTACAAACCGCCAGTGGCCGCTTTGTGCCAGTCTCCCAGTTGGGCAAGATCGAATATCAGCCGGAAGAATCCATCATCTGGCGGCGCAACCGCCTGCCCACCATCACCGTCAATGCCGATGTGGCCGACGGCGTACAAGGGGACGATGTGTCCGCGGCGCTGTGGCCGCAGATGCAGCAGCTGGAGGCTACCCTGCCGCTGGGCTATCACATCGAGCTGGGTGGTTCGATGGAGTCCAGTGGCAATTCGCAGACCGCCATCGCCGCCGTCGCGCCCTTCATGATCGTGGTGGTGCTGACCCTGCTGATGCTGCAACTGCAAAGCTTCCAGCGCACCCTGATGGTCTTGCTGACCGCACCGCTGGGCATGATAGGTGTCACGCTGACGCTGATCATCTTCCATTCGCCCTTTGGCTTTGTCGCCATGCTGGGGGTGATTGCCCTGTCCGGCATGATCATGCGCAATTCGGTGATTCTGGTTGACCAGATCGAACAGGACATCCGCGAAGGCATAGACCGGCACGAAGCCATCATCGGCTCGACGGTACGGCGCTTCCGCCCCATTATGCTGACGGCACTAGCCGCCATCCTGGCCATGATTCCGCTCACCCGCAGCACCTTCTGGGGGCCGATGGCCGTGGCCATCATGGGCGGCCTGCTGGTAGCTACCGTGCTGACCCTGCTGTTTTTGCCTGCCCTGTACGCCCAGTGGTTCAGGGTGGAAAGCAAACCGAAGAGAACATCATGAAGACATACGCCCACTGCGCACCGCTGCTGAGTGGACTGGCCCTGCTGCTGGCCAGCACGGCCACGCCGGCCTTCGACCTGAACCAGGCCTGGCTGGCCGCCCGCGATTACAATAGCGACTACGCCGCCTCGCGTGCCGACCTTGGTGCCGGCCGCGAACAGGCAGTACAAGGCCGTGCCCAGTTGCTGCCACAAGTGGCGCTGACCGGCAGTTACAGCCACACCAACCCCACCCAGCCGGCCGGGCAGTCCACTTACGACAGCTCCGGCTATGGCGTGCAGCTTAGCCAGCCCTTATTCGACACCAGCAAGTACAGCGCCTATCAGAAAGGCAAGATCGCCAGCCAGCAGGCAGAAACCGCCTTCAGCGCGGCGGAGCAGCAACTGATCGTCGACATCGCCCGCGCCTATTTTGATGTTCTGCTGGCCGAAGACACCCTGGCCGCCACCCGCGCCAGCAAAAAGGCCTATCACACGCAGCTGGAACAGGCGAAGACCGCCTTTGAGCTGGGTACAGCCACCATCATCGATACCCACGAAGCCCAGGCCGGCTTCGATGCCGCCAGCGCCAAGGAAATCGTTGCACTGAACCAGCAGGAAATCAGCCAGAACAATCTGCGTCGGCTGACCGGCCTGGATGCCAGCGCCATCCAGCCCTTGCAGCAACAACTGCCACCACCGCCCGCCGGCACCTTGCAAGGCTGGCTGGAGCAGGCGGCCAGCCATAGCCGCAGCTTGCAGGCGGCCGAACAAGCACTGGCCTACGCCAGCCAGACCGTAACGGAAAAGCGCGGCAACCAGCTGCCGGTACTTGCCCTGAATGCCGGCTACAACGACAACCGCAACAACCAGCCCGGCAATGTACCCGTCACCCGTGGCAGTAGCATCGGCCTTTCTGTCAGCCTGCCGCTGTTTGCCGGCGGCGGCATCAACTCGCAAATTCGCGAAGCACTGGCTCGCGAAGAGTCCGCCCGCGACAAGCTGGAATCTGCCCGCCGCCAGCTCAAGGAAGATGTCCGCAAAAGCTGGCTGGGTGTAACCAATGGCGCGGCGCTGGTGCGGGCGCAGCAACAGCTGCTGGTATCAGCCAAAAGCAAGGTCGATTCCACCAAGCTGGGCAAGGAAGTGGGTATTCGTACCAACCTGGACGTGTTGCAGGCAGAGCAGGCTTACTACGATGCGCTCACCAGCCTGGCTACCGCCAAATACGATTACCTGACGGCACGCCTGCAACTGGGACAGGTGGCCGGCACGCTGGATGAGGCGCTGCTGCAGGAGGTGAATGCGGCAGTGCGGCATTAAGAAAATTTGTTGCTTTTGATCAAATGGAGCTACTGTTCGCACAGCGGCTCCATTTTTCATGGTGTGCTGGTCTTGCAACAAGTGTTTAACTTTTTGTAGCAAGTGTAGCTTTTTGCTAAACACCTGATTAGAATCAAACGACTCTGGAAGCCGCCGAATTATCGCACCGGCAGCTGGTTGACCCGGCAAAAAAGCACCGAAAGTGCTGCCACCCAACCAGCCCTTCCGTCCAGGACATCGCCGCCAGGCACCCCAATCTTAGGAGAGATGGAATGAGCAACAAGGATCTGATGCAACGCAAGGCCGAGGCTACCCCGCGCGGCGTGGGTGTAATGTGTACTTTCTTTGCCGACAAGGCCAAGAACGCCGAAGTATGGGATGTCGAAGGCAACCGTTACATCGACTTTGCTGGCGGTATCGGCGTACTGAACACCGGCCACCTTCACCCCAAGGTACAGGCTGCCGTTGCCGAGCAACTGAACAAGTTCAGCCACACCTGCTACCAGGTTGTTCCCTACGAATCCTATGTTGACGTGGCCGAAAAGCTGAACAAGCTGACCCCGGGCAACTTTGCCAAGAAAACCGCCTTTTTCAGCACCGGTGCCGAAGCCGTCGAGAACGCCATCAAGGTAGCTCGCGCAGCCACCGGCCGCCCGGGTGTGATCGCATTTGGTGGTGCCTTCCACGGCCGCACCATGCTGGGCATGGCGCTGACCGGCAAGGTAGCCCCCTACAAAATCGGCTTTGGTCCGTTTGTTGGTGAGATCTACCACGCTGCCTACCCGAATGCCCTGCACGGCGTATCGGTGGAAGATTCGCTGGCCAGCATCGAAAAACTGTTCAAGTTTGATATCGAAGCCAAGCGCGTTGCCGCCATCATCTTCGAACCGGTACAAGGCGAAGGTGGTTTCTACTCCGCTCCGGCCGAATGGGTACGTGCCATCCGCAAGCTGTGTGACGACAACGGTATCGTGATGATTGCCGACGAAGTGCAAGCCGGCTTTGCCCGTACCGGCAAGCTGTTTGCCATGGAACACTACGATGTAACCCCGGACCTGACCACCATGGCCAAGTCGCTGGCTGGCGGTTTCCCGCTGGCAGCCCTGGTCGGCAAGGCCGAACTGATGGACGCACCGGCACCGGGCGGCCTGGGTGGCACTTACGCGGGTAGCCCGCTGGGTCTGGCCGCTGCCAGCGCCGTCATCGACGTGATTCAGGAAGAAAAGCTACTGGAACGCTCCAACAAGCTGGGTGAGCTGCTGAAAGAAAAGCTGCACAGCCTGAAGAAAGACATCCCGCAGATCACCGACGTACGTGGTCTGGGCGCGATGGTGGCCGTCGAATTCAACAAGCCGGGCACCCACGAGCCGGATGCCGAATTCACCAAGAAGGTACAGACCAAGGCACTGGAATCCGGCCTGATCCTGCTGACTTGCGGCGTGTACTACAACGTGGTGCGCTTCCTGTTCCCGCTGACCATCGAAGATGAAATCTTCGCTGAAGCGCTGACCAAGCTGGAAGCCGCCCTGAAGGCCTGATCGCTTAACGGCTGATGGCAACGGCCAATCCCGGCAGCGGGGTTGGCCGTCTGCACAAACAATATCCTCCGCCCACCTTCTGGAGAGAGACATGCTGAACCTGAAAGATCCTTCCCTGCTCAAGCAGCAGTGCTATATCAACGGCCAATGGCTGGATGCCGACAATGGCGAAACCATCCCGGTCACCAACCCGGCCACTGGTGAAGTGATTGCCAGCGTACCGAAAATGGGCAAGGCCGAAGCCGAACGCGCTGTAGCTGGTGCTGCCGAAGCCTTCAAGAGCTGGAAAAAGAAATCCGCCAAGGAACGTGCCACCATTCTGCGCCGCTGGTTTGACCTGATGATGGCCAACCAGGACGACCTGGCTGTGATCCTGACCTGCGAACAGGGCAAGCCGCTGGCCGAAGCCAAGGGCGAAATCGCCTATGGTGCTTCCTATATCGAATGGTATGCCGAAGAAGCCAAGCGCCTGTACGGCGACACCATCCCGGCACCGGCTGCGGACCGCCGCATTCTGGTAACCAAAGAGCCGATCGGCGTGACCGCCGCCATCACCCCGTGGAACTTCCCCAACGCCATGATCACCCGCAAGGCTGCTCCGGCACTGGCGGCTGGTTGCCCGATGGTGGTACGCCCAGCCAGCCAGACCCCGCTGTCGGCCCTGGCCATTGCCGTGCTGGCCGAACGTGCCGGCATCCCGGCAGGCGTGTTCTCGGTACTGACCGGTGGCTCCAGCGAAATCGGCAGCGTGCTGACTGGCAGCGACACCGTGAAGAAATTCTCCTTTACCGGCTCCACCGAAGTGGGTCGCAAGCTGATCGCCCAGTGTGCAGATACCGTCAAGAAAGTATCGATGGAACTGGGCGGCAACGCGCCGTTCATCGTGTTTGACGATGCCGATCTGGATGCTGCAGTTGAAGGCGCCATGATCTCCAAGTACCGCAATGCCGGCCAGACCTGCGTCTGCGCCAACCGCCTGCTGGTACAGGATGGCGTCTATGATGCCTTTGCCGAAAAATTTGCGGCTGCAGTAGCCAAGCTGAACGTGGGCAATGGTCTGGAAAACGGCGTTACCCAAGGTCCGATGATCGACACCAATGCCGTAGCCAAGGTGGAAGAGCACATTGCCGACGCGCTGGCCAAAGGCGGCAAGCTGGTAGCCGGTGGCAAGCGCCACGCTCTGGGTCACAGCTTCTTCGAACCCACCGTGATTACCGGCGTGACGCCGGCGATGAAAGTGGCCAAGGAAGAAACCTTCGGCCCGCTGGCACCGCTGTTCCGCTTCAGCACCGAAGAAGAAGCCATCCAGATGGCCAACGACACCGAATTCGGTCTGGCCAGCTACTTCTATGCCCGCGATGTGGGTCGTATCTTCCGCGTATCGGAAGGCCTGGAGTACGGCATGGTCGCCGTCAACAGCGGCATCCTGTCCAATGAAGCGGCACCCTTCGGTGGCGTAAAGCAATCCGGCCTCGGCCGCGAAGGCAGCAAGTACGGTATTGAAGACTATCTGGAAATCAAATACGTACTGCTGGGCGGCCTGGACAAGTAAGTCAGGCAAGTCCAGCCACCAACAAAAAAGGCCGCGTTTGCGGCCTTTTTTCTTATTGCACCAGCGGCAACTCAGTGCAGCTTGACGATGGTTTCCGAGAGTGGAATGTCAGCTTCGCGCAGGCAATCGCACAAGTCCTGCCAGGTGGCATCCTTGTCCGGCGCCACGTCCGGCACCATCAGCCAGGGCGAGCGCGCCAGCAGTTCCTCGCTGCCACGCAGCTTGAGGCCCACCTCATAACCCTGCATTTCCGGCTGATATTCGGCCACGGCTTCCAGGTCTTGCAGCCCGCCAACCCGGGTCGCAATCAGGGCCACGGTCAGTCCCAGCCGCTTGCGGTTCCAGGCGCGTACGCCCGCCTGCAAGGACTCCCACCACGGCAGCGGCGCAAACAGCTCGGCCTCGCCATATTCCATCTCGGCCCCGATGGCCTGTTGCACCAGCGGCATTACTGCATCCAGCGCCTTGCGCGACAATTGCCGCGCCTGTTCCACCGGCAAGGCACCACGCTCCACCAGGAAAGGCAGCCAGGAAATCACCAGTTGCGGCTCCTGCGTCTTGCGCGCCGCCTCGTAAGTGGCGCGGGAGGAGTCTGGATCAAGCGGCGCAAAATCACAACCGGCATCCATCACACCGGCCAGATGCATCAGGTTTTGGCAGGCTCGCTCATTCAACATGTCCACGGTAAACAGCGTGGGAGAAATCCACAGAATGGCTTTTTCCGGCACATCCAGCGCATCAGCCAGCGGGGTTTCCAGCCGTTCCAAGAGAGGGAAGTGCCACCACACCCCACCCTGTGCCCGGGAAAAGGCAAACGGCAAGGCCCACAATTCGAAAGACATCACCGAGCCATCCGCCCGCACTACCTCAGGAAAGGCGATGGCATCACGTGCACTATTCACCAGCAAGGCACGCGCCGCTGGCTCACCTAGCAGGGATAGCTGGGCTTCGGTGAATACCGCCTGGTCACCGCCCATCAACGCCTGCTGTACCTGGGCGGCAAAACCGGCGCGATGAATCGGGTCTTGCGCGGCGGCACGCGCCGCCTCCCGCAAGGTGCGGATGGCGCGGCTACGCTCGGCTGGCGGCAAGGGTTCGGTTGGCCCCTGGCGCATTTCCCTGGCCTTGGGCCCGACTTCACGTTCGGCATAGGCCTCATGCAAGCGCTGATAGCAGGCAATGGCTTCGTCACAGATGGCCTGCAAACGGGCCGCTGTCGGGGCCTCGCCAGTGAAGGTGAAATCAAACAGGCGCAAGCCGCGGTTGCATACGTAAACGCTGCGGTTGCCAGCCACGTCGAATAACAGCGCGCTGGCGAACTCCTCTTCATCACGACCGGCAAAGTCGGTGAAGTCATTGCCAACCAGTCGGCAGACAAAGGCCGGGGCAGCGGTATGCACCAGATACTCGGTCGCTTCCAGACCGGACTCGTCCACGGCGTCGCCAAAAATGAAGCGATTGGGCAGTTGCGGCTCGCCCTTGATATGGGCATTGCGGGGATGAGGTGTCATCAGTCAACCAGAAAAATCAGCAAAAACATCCCATTGTACCCGCCAGCCTACCCGAGGTGAAACCTCGGGAGGCCCAAATGCCGCAATTAGGCTTATTGCTGCGCTTGTCTCCAGCTTGTCATCATCGCGGCCAAAGCCTGGCGCTGCTGTCCGGCTGCATCGAAATTGTCGCTGGACAGCCATTGCTCCAGCTTCTGGCGCACCATCGGCCACTCGCCATCGAGTATCGAATACCAGGCGGTATCGCGGTTACGCCCCTTGCTGATCATCGCCTGCCGGAACAAGCCTTCAAACAGAAAACCCAAGCGCTCGGCCGCGCGGCGTGAAGGCAGGTTGAGGGCATTGCACTTCCACTCATAGCGCCGGTAGCCCAGCTCGAAGGCATGGCGCATCAGCAGATACATGGCTTCGGTCGCCGCTGGCGTGCGTTGCAGCAAGGGCGAGAAATTAAGATGGCCCACTTCGATCACCCCATTGGCCGGGTCGATGCGCAAATAGCTCGCCAGGCCAACAGCCTGCCCCGACCCCGCGTCCACGATGGCGTAAAACTGCGGATCAGCCAGACCTTCCTTGCTGCTCAGCCATTGCTGATAGCTTGCCAGATCACCAAACGGGCCATAGGGCAGATAGCTCCAGTTTGCGCCCGCGACATCTCGCTGCATCGCTGCGTAGAGCGCCTCACCATGGCGGGCCACCGACAAGGGCTCCAGCTGGCAATATTGTCCTTGCAACACCACGGGCTGCGGCTGCGGACAGGGCTGCCACGCGGGCAACGGCAGGCCATGCAATTGGCCCAGGGCATTGACCTCGCCAGCAGCCAGGCGCTGCGCGATAAAAGCATCAGACATAAGCACTCCTAACAGGCACAGTGAATGGAAGAGGCCGCCACCGCATGGCTGCCAACGGTGGCGTAGCCATCACGCTTCCACCAATCCAGCCCACCCTGCAGCTCTTTTACCCTAAACCCCAGCTGCAACAGCTTGATCGCCCCATTGGTTGAGCCATTACAGCCGATGCCATCACAAAACGGCACCAGCAAGGCATCATGCGGCAGAGCTGCAGTAGTTTCTACCGACATGGTCCGGTGCGGCAGCGACAATGCACCAGGAATGGTTTCCCGCTCAAATGCACTGGTAGCACGGGTATCGATCAGGATCAGCTTCTCCCCGGCATCCAGTGCAGCCTTTACATCAGCGGCATCGATTTCATAGGCCAGCTTGGCCTGATAGAACTCCAGCTGTGTCATCAGCCTCTCCTTGTGCATGCATTGCAATATCAGCAGATTACGGGCAAATTGATTCCTCTAAAAGAACCACTTACTACCCTCAAGCAGGAACCACTCACCATCGTGCAAACCGACTGGATTATCGAACACCTGCAGCGTTGCTTGCTGCGCGACGGGCAGGCCACACTGGGGCAGCAGTTATACCGTCTGCTACGCGAAGCCATACGCAGTCAGCAACTGAAAGGCGGCACCGCCCTGCCCGCCAGCCGCGCCCTGGCGCAGGCGCTGCAAGTCGGCCGCAATACCGTGCTGGCCGCCTACGACCAGTTATTGGCAGAAGGCTATCTGCACAGCAAGCAGGGAGCCGGCACTTTTGTCAGCGGGGTGTTTGCCCAGCAAAGCGCCCATACGCCACTAACCATGCCACATGCCGGCCTGTCACAGCGTGGGCAGCAACTGACCGCGCAGTGCCGCTTGCCCACCGGGCTGACTGGTGCTTTTGCGCCTGGCCTGCCGGAATTACAGCAGTTCCCGCATCACACCTGGCAGCGACTGCAGCAAGTTCGCAGCAAACAGGCTCCTGCTCACTGGTGGCATTATCAGCAACAAGGCGGCCTGCCAGAACTCAGGCAAGCGGTATGCGACTATCTGCAGCTGTCGCGCTCGGTGCGCTGCCAGCCCGAGCAGATCCTCATCGTGCAAGGCGCCCAGCAGGCACTGGAGCTTACCGCCAGGTTGTTGAGCGATGCCGGCGACTGCGCCTGGATAGAGGACCCGGGCTATGTTGGCGCCCAGGCAGCACTGCAAGCTGCCGGGCTGCAGCTCACTCCCGTAGCTGTAGACGACGAAGGCCTGAATCCGGCTGCAGCACCTGCCGGCAGCACGCCACGGCTGATCTACATCACCCCTTCCCACCAATATCCCAGTGGCGTGGTAATGTCGCTGCAACGGCGCTTGGAGCTGCTGCAGTTGGCCGAAACCTGCAATAGCTGGATCATCGAGGACGATTACGACAGCGAATTCCGCTATGATGCTCAGCCCATCGCCTCCTTGCAGGGCTTGGCCAGCAGCGAGCGGGTCATCTATGTCGGCACCTTCAGCAAGGTGATGTTTCCGGCATTACGGCTAGGCTATCTAGTCATCCCACCCGCCTTGATTGACAGTTTTCGTGCAGCCTATGCCCGCCTCTACCGCGAAGGCAGCTATGCCCAGCAAGCGGCGCTGGCCGACTTTATCGAACAGGGGTACTTTGCCCGACACATCCGCCGCATGCGCGAGCTGTACCGCATACGCCAACAACTGCTGCGCCATACACTGGACCATGCCCTGGGCACGGCCCTTCCCTTATCCGCAGGCCAGGCCGGCATGCATCTGGTGGCCCGGCTGCCAACCCATGTCGACGACCAGCAACTGAGCAATCATGCCGCCCAGGAACAGCTGTGGCTACGTCCGCTATCCGGCCATTACCTGGAACAAGCACAGCAACAAGGGCTGGTGCTGGGTTATGCTGGCGTGGAAGAAACCATGATCCGCCAGTCTGCCCTGCGACTGGCACAATTGCTGGAGCCCATGCTGTGAGCCATCACAAACCACCATTGCTGATCAGCGCCTGCCTGCTGGGACAGCCTGTGCGCTACGATGGCCAGTCAAAGAGCCAGGATGCCGCATGCCTGACACAACTGGCGGCACATTACCAGCTACTGCCCGTCTGCCCCGAATGCGCTGGCGGACTGCCTGTACCACGCCCAGCCGCTGAAATCATCCATGGCGATGGCCGGCAGGTGCTGCTCGGCCAGGCCTGGGTGGTTACGGCCAGTGGCGAAGATGTCAGCCAGCCATTCAAGGCTGGTGCCGAGCTCACTCTGCAGCTGGCCAAGCAATATGGTTGCCAGTTGGCATTGCTTAAAGCCAATAGCCCGTCCTGTGGCAATCACGACATCTACGATGGGAGCTTCAGTCAGCAGTTGCAGCACGGCCAGGGTGTAACCGCAGCGTTGCTGCAACAACATGACTTGCAGGTATTCAATGAAAATGAAATAGACCAACTGCTGGCACTGGTGACCGACATGCGTTGATTTGATGAGATCAGAATGCAAAAAGCCCGGAACAAGTCCGGGCTTTTTGCTAGCCAGCATGCTGGCGAATGGGAAGTTTGGCGGTGTCCTACTTTCACATGGCGAATGCCACACTATCATCGGCGCTAAGGCGTTTCACGGTCCTGTTCGGGATGGGAAGGCGTGGGACCACCTCGCTATGGCCACCAAACACAAGCTGTCATCTGCTTTCCTGCCGGAATGACTCAACAGTCAGGAAAACAGCTAAATCAAAGCCCAGCTCGGATGAGCTGGGCTTCTAATGGGGAGTCTGGCGGTGTCCTACTTTCACATGGCGAATGCCACACTATCATCGGCGCTAAGGCGTTTCACGGTCCTGTTCGGGATGGGAAGGCGTGGGACCACCTCGCTAT
>NZ_JACERN010000006.1 GCF_013911085.1 Aquitalea aquatica | reverse complement strand
CGGCCTGGGTAAAGCCACCACTTTCGTTGGTGTAGTTGCCACTGGTCGTTACGCCCAGATTGCCACTGGCCAAGAGTTTGCCGCTGATATCCGCACTGCCCGCAGTCAGATTGAAAGCCCGGGCCGATTGCAGCGTGCCGCTATCCGTCAGCGCACCACTCAGGCTCACGCTATCTGCCGTGCTGCCACTACCGGTGGACAGCAGCCAGCTGCCGGCGTTGTTCAGGCTGGCCAGCTGCAGGCTGCTATAGCCACCCGCTTGTACCCAGCCACTGGCGGTATTGCTGGCGGCAGCGCCTTTGAGCGACAGATTGCCAATTGCCTGCACCGTGCCGCTATTGCTGAAGACCTCGCTGCTATTGCCACTGGCATCGGCCATGTCGATATTGCCGCTGGCATACAGGGTGCCGCTGTTGCTCAGCGTACCGTTAGCACGTAATACCGCATTGCCACTATCCGCTTCACTACTGCCGGTATTGGTAAAACCATTGCTGGCGGTCAGATTCAAAGCCTGGGCCTTGAGCGTGCCTGCATTGCTTAATGCGGCGGCGCTCACGGTCAGACTCTGGCCGGCCTGGGTAAAGCCACCACTTTCGTTGGTGTAGTTGCCACTGGTCGTTACGCCCAGATTGCCACTGGCCAAGAGTTTGCCGCTGATATCCGCACTGCCCGCAGTCAGATTGAAAGCCCGGGCCGACTGCAGCGTGCCGCTATCCGTCAGCGCACCACTCAGGCTCACGCTATCTGCCGTGCTGCCACTACCGGTGGACAGCAGCCAGGTGCCGGCGTTGTTCAGGCTGGCCAGCTGCAGGCTGCTATAGCCACCAGCTTGTACCCAGCCACTAGCGGTATTGCTGGCGGCAGCGCCTTTCAGCAGCAGGGTGCCATCGCTGATAATCTGGCCGCTGCCGGTATTGCTGAAGGATTCCGTACCGTTACCACTGGCATCGGCCATGTCCAGCGCACTCTTGGCGTACAACTGGCCACTGTTTTGCAGACTGCCACCCACTCGCAGGGTTGCGCTGCCATTGTCGGCACTGATGCTGCCTGCATTGCTGAGGCCATTCCCTGCCGTCAGGGCAAGGTTGCCGGCCGTGGTCTCGATGCCCTGAGCGGCATCAGCCACCGTGCTGATGGCTCCGCTGGCATGGAGTGTGATGTCACCTGTGGTCTTGAGCTGGGCTTTGCCCAGTGCCAGATCACCACTGCTGGCGGTCAGCTGCATGGTTTGGCTACCGTACAGCGTTGCGCCATGGCTACCAATGGTGAGGTCACCATAACTGGCCTGCCACTGGCCGCTGCCACTACCCCACTGGGTACCATCGATCGTGCCACTGCCGCTGACGGCCAGGGTGAGATCCTCTCCGGCAAAGCGGACATTGTTGTTGCTCTGGCTATTACTGCTGGCACTGTCGCTGAGGCTGGCGGCCGTCAGGCTGAGGTCACGGCTGGCGATGATGGCACTGCCGCTGAGGCTGGTAGCCCCTTGGCTGACCAGGCTGAGATCTTGCCCTGCATTGAGGCTGGCATCACTCAGTTGCAGGCTGCTGCCATTACCATTGGCAGAGATGGCGACATTGCCGGTGGCGGACAGCTGATTATTCAGCAGAATGCTACCAGCAGCAGTCAGGGTGAAATCACCACTATTGGCTGCGACATTTCCCAGCATGCGCACCCCGACGCCGGCTTCGGTCGACACCAGGAAAATACGGTTGGCATACATGCCACCCAAGCCTGCCGTATCAATCGCAAAGCTGGGGGCACTCCCCACCGGGCTGGTGCTGCCGGTCACACTACGGGTGATATAACTCCAGCGGTTGGGGCCGGTATACACACCAAAGTCGGGTACATTCACCTGGCCGCCAATTGACACCGAGCGGCTGACCAGATCGAGAATCTGCTGGGCAGAGGCATTGATGCCGCTGCCATTGATCAGGATGTCACCCTGAGTGACATTGAAACCGGACAGGCTGCCATTGCCGCTGAGCACAGGCAGGCCCGTGCTGAGGGTGACGCGGTTGGTATTGATGAAACCACAACCGGAGCAGGTAATGCCGTTGGGGTTGGCCACCACGACATCAGCACGACTACCCAGTACTTCGGTGAAACCGGCCAGGGTACTGCGGTTGCTGCTGACTACCTGGTTAAGAATCAGGCTGGCTTCATTGCTGAGGTTGACGTTGGCGTAGACCTGACCTGCCAGCTGTGACTGACGTGTCACCTGGCTGGTATTGGCATTGTTCAGGATCAGACCTTGGCTATTGACGTTGTACTGGGTGTATTGGTTGTTCGACACCCCGGCTGCATTGGCAGTCGCAATATCCACCACGGTTGTGCCATTCGGTGCAACGTAGCTGCGGGTATTGCTGCCGGTTGGCGTTACCGTGGGTAATGGGGGTGCGGCCTGCGCCAGCAAGCTCGCCCCCAACAAGGACAAGCTGGCAGCATTGCGTACCGTAGCCGAGCGCGGGCCACTGCTACGGGCGATTTCGGCGGCGGCCATCCAGCAGTTTTTGCCGGCATTCCAGACCAGACGATAGATCTTGTTCATGACTGATCTCCTTACAGCGCGACAGAAACACGGAACCAGGTTTGCGCCGGTTCGCGGGACATGGTGGCCGGTTTTTCAACCGGGGCAGAACGGAACAGATCCCAGGTAAGGCCACGCCACTGGGCTTGCAGGCCAATGGCAGCACCAGTCAGGCTCCCCCCTTGCAGATCAGGGTTCATATTGGTGACCCAACCGGTATCCAGCGCGGCGTAAATCTTGCCGTTGAGGGTTTCATGACCGATCTGGAATTGCTGCTGCATGGAGAGGTCGTTCCGCCAGTAATAACCGGTATCGCCCGACAGGCTGTTGTTGACGAAGCCACGTACCGAATAAATGCTGCCAATCAACAATTGCTCTGAACCGTACAGCGCGTTGTAAGCCTGCTGGGCGAACACTTCGCTGTCATAGCTGAAATGCTTGCTCAGCAAATCGAATGGCAAGTGGAAATGCAGGTCTGCAGTCAGCTTCTGGAACTGGGCATGCGGCTGCTCGCCCGGCAGAATGCCGGAATCGTGCATGGCACCAAATTCGGCCAGACCACGGGCATAGTCGAGGTCCAGCGACAGATGGCTATTGCGAATAGCGGTGGAATAGGATGCTTTCAGATCGAGTACGCTCAGTTTGCGACTGCTGACATTCAGGTACTGGTCTGCAAAATAGTTACGGGCGTCCTTGGTGGTCAGCGCCGCACCAAAACTCAGGCGGGATACCTGGTCGCGAAACGCCACGCGATTCCAGCTGAAAGTGCTGATCTTGTTATTGCCTTCGGCGGTTTCCTGGTTACCGCTGGGCAGTGTCAGCACATTGATGTAACGCGAGCGGTTCACATCAACGGCAAAGGTGTTGTAGCCATAAGGCAGCGACAGATTGAAGTCGTCAGAAGCGGAATAGTGTTCTTTGTTACTGGTTGGAATCGACTCGCGGTGGGTAACAGCAAACATTTCACCCAGACCGAGCAGGTTATCCAGCGTCAGTGTCGCTGCAGCCTGATTGCCGCCGGTGCTGGTACTGCCTTGGTTGTCATAGGTGACAAACAGGTGCAAGGGCCGGCTAGCCTCATTGTGAATCACAACCGTACTGCCGCCTGGCGTGCCACCAGGCTGGATATCTAGCTTGGCATTATTGGATTGCAGGCGGTTGATCTGGTCGATGCCCTGTTCAAGATCCCGCAGGTTGAGCAGCTTTCCCTGCAAGTGTGGAAAGCTGGTGGCCAATGGCACGCTGCGGGCACCATTGTCATCTACCTTGAATTGTTCGATCACCCCTTCTACCACATCAATCAGCAAAGTCCCGCCACGCAGATCCTGCGCGGGCAAGTAGGCTCGTGTCGTGACATAGCCCTGTTCGATGTAGTCACGGGTGATCAAGCCGAGAATCTGGCTGATCTCACCAACACCCAGACAATGGCCGGCAAACTGAGCATCAATCTGCTTCTGGATAGCCACCGTCATGTGTGGGCTGTTACGGATGACAATACGTTGAATATCGTGGCACTGACTGGCCGGAGTGGTGATGGCTGGCTGACTGGGCGTCAGCGTTTTAAGGTCGACACCGCCAGGCTGGATGGCTCGGCGAGCATCTTCGCGATCCTGCTGCAACTGTTGTTGTTGCCGTTGCTGGATGATTTCAGCCTGGCGATTGGCTGCATCGATATCCGATGCCGCATGAATATTTTGCGAATACGCCGACAACGACAACAGGACCAGGCTGACACTGGTCTTGAGGCTTTGCATCTGCATGATAAAACTCCCTGAACATTCTTATGGATTATTTATTTTTTTAATCATGCCGACAGCACCAGGAATTAATTCCAAACGGTTGCCAATAGCAACAATGCCGGTCAACACATTTATTTTAATTGTTTAATATGTTTTTAGTTAAATCTTGTTAACAGCGTAACGATATAAAATTAATCAAACTAAATCAATTTAAATTTTTATTTAAACCGGGCCGTAAAAAATAAACATTTTATTAA
The DNA here is from genome assembly GCF_013911085.1 of Aquitalea aquatica. Classification (GTDB taxonomy): domain Bacteria; phylum Pseudomonadota; class Gammaproteobacteria; order Burkholderiales; family Chromobacteriaceae; genus Aquitalea; species Aquitalea aquatica. The sequence continues at coordinate 179,828 of NZ_JACERN010000006.1, read as the reverse complement.
GAATAAAATTAAATTGACCCACTTTTAATGCCATGCAAATGGAAAACTGCGTATAAATTCATTTGTCATTTATCTTAAATAAACTGTTACTTATGAAATCATTGAAATAAAAATATATCAAAACAACATATCGCTAATACACTCCAACAACATGTCATTGGCATATTTTAAAATAAAAAAATATACAACCCCACTTAAATCAAAATTCATCTGGAAAATAAATAAAGATAAACATGTTTTATTATCACACCCCTAGTTAAAAGCGCAGTCAAAACAAATAAGACATTAATATTCAGCAACGACAATCCATCAGACATCAGTTCATGCCAGACAACGCAGCTGCCATCACCGCTGTCTAGTCGCTATCCACTTCTCCCAGCCGCCTGTACAGCACATTTCCACCGTTTTTCTCGATGCGGATTGCCAGATCGGCATCCCGGCACGGCGGCAAGCAGCCATGACAAGTGGCATGCATCTTGCTAGAATTTCATACATTTTAAAAAATATTCATACACAACCAACCGGTCTGGCCATAGCGCCTGCTGGTTTTGTTGAGGATACCTGCATGCACATTCCAGACGGCTACCTTAGCCCGGCTACCTGCGCGCTGGCCTATGCGGTGGCGCTACCGTTCTGGCTGCTGGCCTACCGCCATGCCAAGCGCCTGCTACACACCCGCATGGTGCCGTTGTTCGCGGTGTTTTCGGCCTTCAGCTTCGTCATCATGATGTTCAACCTGCCGCTGCCCGGCGGCACCAGCGGCCATGCGGTGGGAATGGGCATCATCAGCATCGTGCTCGGGCCGTGGGCGTCGATTGTGGCCATTTCCGTGGCCCTGCTGATTCAGGCGCTGTTCTTTGGCGACGGCGGCATTACCAGCTTCGGGGCCAATAGCCTGAACATGGCCATCGTCGGCTCGCTGGTGGCCTGGGCCAGTTATCAGTTGCTGGCGGCCGGTGCCGCGCTGCAATCGCGCCGCCGCGTACTGGCCGCTGCGGTGGCCGGTTATCTGGCCATCAATGCCGCAGCCTTGCTGGCCGCCATCGAATTCGGCCTGCAACCGCTGTTGTTCCACGATGCTGCCGGCACGCCGCTGTACGCGCCCTATCCGCTGTCGGTGGCGGTACCCGCGATGATGCTGGGTCATCTGAGCTTTGCCGGGCTGGCCGAGCTGCTGATCACCGGCGGGCTGGTGGCTTATCTGCAGCGCGCCCATCCCGAACTGCTGTCGCTGCAGGCAAGCCGGATCAGTGTACCGAGCGCAGCGGTGCGTACCACGCGCAAGCTGTGGTACGGACTGGCGGCACTGATGATTCTGTCACCGCTGGGTTTGCTGGCCGCCGGCACCGCCTGGGGCGAGTGGGGCGTGGAAGATTTCGCCAATGCCGACAGCCGCCAGCAGATGGCGCTGGCATCGGGTCAGATTGCACCGCCGGCGGCAGCGCCGGAGGGCCTGGCACGGCTGGCCAGCCTGTGGTCGGCGCCCTTCCCCGACTATGCGCCGGCCTTCGTGCATAGCGCCAATTTTGGCTATGTCTTGTCGGCGCTGTTTGGTGCCGGGCTGATTCTGCTGGCCCTGCTGCTGCTATCGCGGCTGGGCGGCAAGCAAGGCCAGCCGGAATGAGGCAGCCACCACAAGGGCCGGGTGCGGTATGAGCGAGCAATCCTTCATCGCTGGTGGTCATCGCCATGGCGGCCATTTTGCCGAGCGGCTGGTCCATGGCTTGCAGCAGGCACTGGAGCACTCACTGGATGCCGAAGCCATCAGCAAGCAGCGCGGCCTGCTGCAGGGACTGGACCCGCGCATCAAGCTGCTGGCGCTGCTCAGCCTGATGATCAGCGGCATCCTGGCCAGCCAGCTCGTCACCCTGCTGCTGCTGTTCGGCCTGGCCGTGCTGCTGGCCTTGCTGTCGCAGGTGTCCTTGCGGCGGCTGTATCGTCAGGCCTGGCTCAGCGTCTTGCTGTTCAGCGGGGTGATTGCCGTGCCGGCACTGTTTCTGGTGCCCGGTGACATCCCGTTCCGGCTGCCGCTGCTGCACTGGGGCATCAGCCTGCAAGGCTTGCGTAGCGCCGCCTTTTTATTGGGACGAGCGGAAACCTCGGCCAGCTATGCCTTGCTGCTGATGCTGACCACGCCGTGGATGCATGTGCTCAAGGCCATGCGCAGCCTCGGGGTGCCGGTGCTGCTGGTGGCCCTGCTGGGCATGACCCATCGTTATATCTTCGTGCTGTTGCAAACTGCCAGCCAGATGTTCGAAGCCCGCCGCAGCCGCATGCTGGCACCGCCCAGTGGCCGGCTGGCGCGCCAGGTGGTGGCCGCCAGTAGCGGCGTGCTGCTCAGCAAAGCTTTTCTGCTAAGCAGCGAAGTACATCTGGCCATGGTGTCGCGCGGCTACCGTGGCGACATCTACCTGCTGCACAGCTTCCGCACCCGTCGGCGCGACTGGTGTGCCCTGCTGCCGGCGCTGTGTGTGCCGCTGCTGATCTTATGGAAACACGCATGACACCGCCGGTATTCGAGCTGCAAGACCTGAGTTATCACTATCAGCAGCAACAGGCGCTGGACCGCCTGTCGCTGCGTATCGAAGCCGGCTGCCGGGTGGCCTTGCTCGGAGCCAATGGCTCGGGCAAATCCACCTTGCTGCGCTTGCTGAACGGCCTATATTTTGCCCAGCAGGGCAGGCTGCTGGCTTTTGGCGAGGAACTGAGCGAGGCGGCGCTGGCCGAGGATGAGCGCCACTATGCCTTTCGCCGCCGGGTCGGGCTGGTGTTCCAGAACCCCGATGTGCAGCTGTTCAATCCCACGGTGTTCGACGAACTGGCTTTTGGCCCGCTGCAACTGGGCTGGCCGCCGGCCACCATCCGCAGCGCCATTGCCGATATGCTGCAGCGCTTCGGCATCAGCCATCTGCAAGACCGTGCGCCGCACCGCCTGTCCGGTGGCGAACGCAAGCGGGTGGCACTGGCCTCGGTGCTGATCATGCAGCCAGAGGTATTACTGCTGGACGAACCGACCGCCGCGCTGGACCCGCACAGCCAGGGCGAGGTGATCCGCTTTTTGCTGGAGAGCAAGGACAGCGGCCGCACCATCATTACCGCCACGCATGATCTGGACAGCGTGGCCGATATTGCCGACCAGGTGTTCGTGCTGGCAGCAGGCCGGCTGGTAGCCAGCGGCAGCCCGGCCGAAATCCTCGCCGATCACGCGCTGCTGGAGCGCACCCATCTATTACACGCCCATCCGCACCGCCATGCCGACGGTGTGGTACACAGCCACCCCCATCAACATGGCCACAGCCATCAGCATGCCGGCCCGGTCACGGGCTATCGCTACTACCCGGTGCGGCGCAAGCCATCCAGCTGATGCTTCAGCGTTTGCCCGGCCGGCGGTAGCCCATGCCCGGCTTGGCGGCCGCTGCCGTCGGGATCAGCTGCACCTGACCATGGCGCACACCGGTTTCGGCAATCACCGAGCGGGCAAAACTTTCCACCTCGGCGCTGTCGCCACGCAGAATCACCGTTTCGATGCAGTCATCGTGATTGATATGGGCATGCATGGTGGCGACGGCCATATCGTGGTGATCGTGCTGCAGACCGGTAAGGCGCGATGACAGCTGGCGTTCGTGATGATCGAACACATAGCTGAGCACCGCCACGCAGGGGCCGCCCGCACCACGCCCCAGATCCTCCTCGCCCAGTTCCCGCCGCAGCATGTCGCGCACCGCCTCCGAACGGCTGCTGTAGCCACGTCGCGCCATCAGTTCGTCAAAAGCCTGTGCCAGCTCGTCGCTGAGCGAAATCGTCACTCTTTGCATGTCTGCCTCCTGAAAACAGAGGCCGAGCATAGCAGAGCGCCGCCGCCACTGGCGCATTTGCCCTGCCCGTGGCGGGCAAAGCACGGCCGGCATGACCGATGTCATATCGCCCCATATGGAAAAATGCGATATTCCGCCTGCAACGGCACAATGCTGCATTCTGCTGCCCGTGCGGCCTGCCGATTAACTAAGATGACAGGGTTCACATGCCATCCCCATGGCAGTAACCACAAGGAAAACCATTCATGCGCATCCGCCAGCTCTGCCTACCCAACAGCCGCCCCGCTGCAGAACGCTTGCAGCCCCTGCGCGCGATTGATCCGCAACTGCTGCTGGTATTCGGCGCACTGGATTTTTTCGCCGACACACAGGGGCTGGCCACGCTGCAGGCGGCTTTTCCCGACAGCCTGCTGCTGGGCTGCTCCACCGCTGGCGAAATCTCCAGCCAGGGTGTGGATGACCACTCCACCGTGGTCACCGCCATCCACTTTGCCCATACCCGCGTCCAGCCTGCCGTCACGCCCCTGCATGATATGGCCGACTCCGCCGCTGCCGGCGCCCGGCTGGCACGGCAGCTGGCGGCGGATGACCTGCAAATGGTACTGGTGCTGGGCCAGGGCGTGGCCATCAATGGCAGTGCCCTGCTGCAAGGCATCAGCAGCGTGCTGGGCACACGGCTGCCGGTAGTAGGTGGGCTGGCGGGCGACAACGCCGCCTTCAGCCGCACCTTTACCCTGAACGAACACGGCAGCTCGGATCACCAGCTGGTGGCAGTCGGCCTGTATGGCCAGCAACTGCGCCTGGGTCATGGCTCCTATGGTGGCTGGACCACCTTTGGCCCGGCGCGCCAGGTGACACGCTGCCAGGAAAACGTGCTGTACGAGCTGGATGGCACACCAGCGCTGGAAGTATACAAGCGCTATCTGGGTGAATATGCGGCCGACCTGCCCGGCTCCGGCCTGCTGTTCCCTTTCTCCATGCTGGGTGAAAACCAGCAGGATGCCGGCGTGATCCGCACCATTCTGGGCGTGGATGAGGCCAGCGGCAGCCTGACGCTGGCCGGCGAGGTGCACACCGGCTGTTATCTCAAGCTGATGCATGCCAGCACCGACAACCTGGTGCATGGGGCAGAACAGGCCGCCAGCGCGGCTAGCCTGGCCCAGCCAGTGCACGGCGACAGCCTCGCCCTGCTGGTGTCCTGCGTGGGCCGCAAGCTGGTGATGGGCGACCGGGTCGATGAAGAAATCGAAGCCGTGGCCGACGAACTGGGTAGCCACACCGTGCTGGCCGGCTTTTATTCCAATGGCGAAATCAGTCCCTTCGCCCCGGGCCAGCCCTGTCGCCTGCATAACCAGACCATGACCATTACCACGCTTGCCGAGACGGCAGGCGCCCACGACTGATGCGAGCGCAGCAGGCGCCAGCAGGGAATTCATGCAAAACATTCTGATGCGCCAGTTGCGGCGCACACTGGGCATCGCCGACGACGGCCAACTGCAACAGGTACTGGCCGAGCTGGCCAGCCTGGCAGACAGCGCCGCCGTCTCGCCACCGGCCGCCACTGCGCTCAAGGGGCTGGCCAGCCTGCTGGAGCGGGTCAATAGCACTTATGCCCAGCAAGACCGCGACATCAGCCTGCGCACCCGCAGCCTGGAGCTCAGTTCCGACGAACTGAGCAGCGCCAACCAGCGCCTGCAACAAGAACTGGCCGGCCGCGAACACGCCATCAGCCGCCTGCGCGAAACCGTGCGCCTGCTGCAAAACGAAACCGGCATGGCCGACAACGCCGCCCAGGCCGGCGACCTGGAAGCACTGATCAGCGTGGTGGCCGAACTGGTGCAATACCGCCAGCGCGGCCAACAAGCCATCCGCCAGGCACAACTGGCGCTGGAAAACCAGAAATTCGCCCTCGACCAGCATGCCATCGTCAGCATTACCGACCGGCACGGCAGCATTACCTATGCCAATGACAAATTCTGCCAGATCAGCGGCTATCGCCTGGACGAGCTGCAAGGACAGAACCACAACCTGGTCAATTCCGGCCTGCATCCAGCTGGTTTTTTCGCCGAGATGTGGCAGTGCATCAGTGCTGGCAAGGTGTGGACCGGCGAAATCCGCAACCGCGCCAAGGACGGCAGCCTGTACTGGGTAGCGGCCACCATCGTGCCCTTTCTGGATGACGACGGCCGGCCCTACCAGTACGTGGCCATCCGCACCGACATCACCGCGCGCCACCAGGCCAGCGACCGCCTGCAAGAACAATTGCACTTCGTCGAAGAGCTGGTCGAAGCCATGCCGCTGCCGGTGTATGTGAAGGACCCCGAGTGCAAATACCGGCTGATGAACCGGGCATTCGAAGAATACTTCGCCATTTCGCGGCAGGAATTCATCGGCAAGACCTCGTTCGAGCTGATGAACAGCGAGCTGGCCAGCTACCACCAGCAGCGCGACAACGAATTGCTGCAGGAAGTGTCACGCCACAGCTACGAATCCCGCGTGCAGCGGCCCGACGGCGAAGTGCGCGACGGTATTTTCCACAAGGCCACGCTGACGCGACCGGATGGCTCCATCGCCGGCCTGATCGGCACCATTTCCGACATTACCGAGCTGAAAATCCTCGAACGCGAGTCGCGCCACGCCCGCGAAGTGGCCGAAGCGGCCAACCGCGCCAAGAGCGAATTCCTGGCCAATATGAGCCATGAAATCCGCACGCCGATGAACGGCATCCTCGGCATGACCGAACTGACGCTGGACACCGCACTGAACCGAGAACAGCGCGAATACATGACGGTGGTGAAATCCTCCACCGAAGCCCTGCTCACCGTCATCAACGACATCCTCGACTTCTCCAAGCTGGAAGCCGGCAAGATGACCATAGAAGAAACCGCCTTCGAACTGGAAGCGGTGCTGGGCAGCACCATGAAAAACATGGCGATGCGGGCGGAGGGCAAGGGGCTGGAGCTGGCCTGCCGCATTGCCCCGGACATTCCGCCGGTGCTGCTGGGCGACCCCGGCCGCTTGCGGCAGATCCTGCTTAACCTGCTGTCCAATGCCATCAAGTTCACCAGCGTCGGCGAAGTGCTGATCCGCGCCTCCCTGCTGGAACAGGATGGCCGCGAGGTCGTGGTGAAATTCTCGGTCTGCGATACCGGCATCGGCATTGCCCGCGACAAGCAGGAAAGCATTTTCGAAGCCTTCGTGCAGGAAGACAGCTCCACCACGCGCAAATACGGCGGCACCGGCCTGGGGCTGTCCATCTGCAAACGACTGGTATCGATGATGCATGGCCAGATGTGGCTGGAAAGCCGGCCAGGCCAGGGCAGCACCTTTCACTTCACCGTGCGTTTCGCCAGCGTCGACCCGGCCAGCCTGCCGCGCCCGCTCAGCCCGGACGGCCTGCATGGCCGCCGCGCGCTGATCATCGACGACAACCGCATCAACCGCGACATCCTGCAGGAAACCCTGGCCAACTGGGGAGTACAGGCAGAGCAAGCAGACAGCGGAGCCGCCGGCCTCGCCAAGCTGGCCAGCGCCTCACCCGGCTACTCTTTCGTGTTGCTGGACGGCATGATGCCGGAAATGGACGGCTTCGAAACCGCCAGCCGCATCCACGCGCTGCAACTGGCAGAGCCGCCGGTGCTGATCATGCTGTCCTCGGCCGGCAGCCACGGCGCCGAGCAGTATCGCGCCAATGGCATCAGCTGCCATGTGGCCAAGCCAGTGTTGCAATCAGAATTGCATCAGACCATTTTGCAGGCACTGGGTACGCTACCGCCGCCGTCACCGGCCAGCATCAGCGCGCCTGGCATACCGGCAGCGCACGCCAGCCTGCGCATCCTGGTGGTGGAGGATAACCAGGTGAACCAGCAACTGGCCCTCAGCCTGCTCAGCCGCTGGGGCCATCAGGTGGCGCTGGCCGAAGATGGCCAGCAGGCACTGGATGCGCTGGCCAGCCAGCCCTACGACGTCGTGTTGATGGACGTGCAGATGCCGGTGATGGGCGGGCTGGAAGCCACCCGCCACTATCGCCAGCAGGAAGCCGCCGGCCAGCACCTGCCCATCATCGCCATGACCGCCAATGCCCTGCCGGGTGACCGCGAACACTGCCTGGCCGCCGGCATGGACGACTATCTGTGCAAGCCGGTACGTGCCGCCGACCTGCAACAGCTATTGCAGCGCTACGCGCCTGCCGGCAGCCCGGCTTTCGACTACCAGGCCAGCCTGCGCCAGCAGGACCCTGAAGTCATCGATATCGTCGCCGCCAGTTTTCTTGAGTCCTTCCCACAGGAAATGGCCCAGCTGCAACGGGCTCTCCAGCAGCCCGACCCAGTTGCAGTGAAGCGGCTGGCGCACACCATCAAGGGCAACGCCGCGCTGTTTGGTGCCACACCGATGGTGAACGCAGCCGCCCAACTGGAAAAAATCGCCAATCAGGCCGAGCTGCCCGCCCAGCTGCAACTGTTCAGCACGCTGGAACAGCAATTCAGCCTGCTGCGTGCCGCATTGCTGGCCAGGCCACCCACGCAGGATTGACCCTCTGACAGGAATGAACCCCATGCTGATCCAGCTGATTTACTCCAGTACCGCCAGCGCCGATTTCAGCCCGGCGGAACTGACCGCCATCCTGGAGCAATCCATTGCCAACAACCAGGCTAATGCGGTCACCGGCCTGCTGCTGTACACCAATGGCAGCTTTCTGCAATTACTGGAAGGCAGCCCGGCCGCCGTGGATGCCACCTATGCCCGCATTGCCCGCGATCCACGTCACCACGCCATCGAGCCGCATCTGCGCACCCCCATCCACCAGCGCGAATTCAGCCAGTGGCATATGGGTTTTCGCCAGCTGGATGCGGCCACTGCCAGCGCCCTGCCGCAGTTCGCCCCGGTATTCGAGCAGGGTTTCGACCCGCAGCGGCTGACTGCCTCCCCGGACGAGGGGCTGGCCATCCTCCGCGCCATCGCCGGGCTGGACAGCTAAACCGGCCAACGGCCTTACCACTCTGCCATGCCCGCAGCACGCCAGTGTGCGGCGGTATCTGCAATGCAGGCGTAGTCGGACAGATCCAGCGGGCTGAAGCCATCAATAGCTGCCTCCCGGAAAAAAGCCTGTAGTTCGACCGCATGCAGGCTATCGCGAATAGCCTGGCGTAGCCGTGCGACGGTCGCGGCAGGCGTGGACGCTGCAGTGATCAAGGGCAATCCGGGTTGCAAGCGGGTATGGCCGATGCAGGCCAGTTGCTCAAACAGCTGTGGCTGTTGCCGTGCCAGCAAGGCATGGCTGACACAGTCGACTGCGGCTATATCCGCCTTGCCCGCTGCCAGCATGCCGGCCGAGGCGCGATGCGAACCGGAAAAGCTGACGTGAGAAAAAAACGGCTGCACCCCGGCCAGCACGGCCACTTCGGCGCGCAAGGCGTGGTAGCCCGACTGCGAATGCCGCTCGTTGCACACCGCACGCCGGCCATGAAAATCGGCCAGAGCAAGCCCGGCGTCGCTCTTGCGTACCAGCAGCGCACTGCTATAACGCCAGTCGGCACAGCCAGCTAGTTGATAATGAAAGGCTCCCAGCACCTGCACCTGTGCCGGCAATAGTGCGGAAACCGGATAGCCGCAGGACTGGCTGAGCAGCATGCCCGGCTCACGCCAGTGCGCCAGATAATCCTGCGGCCAGTGCAGGGAGGCCGGCAGCGCCTGCTCGCCCAGTTGCTGCAGACGCTGACGCAGCCACTGCCAGTAGTGTTCGGTCAAGGGCTGCGGCCACGGATACATGGGCAGGCTGGCCCAGGCCATGGCCTCAGTGCTCCACGCCGACATGCGGCGACAGGCGGTGGGCCAGCCAGTCGAAACACTGGTCGGCCACGATGGCCAGCAAGGCCACCAGCAGCGCCCCTTGCAGCACATAGGCAGTATTGAAGCCGCTCAGCCCGACGATGATGGGCAGGCCCAGCGTGCGTGCGCCCACAGTAGAGGCAATGGCGGCCGTGCCGATATTGATCACCACCGAGGTACGCACCCCGGCCAGTAACACCGGGGCGGCCAGCGGCAGCTCCACCTGCCACAGAATGCGCCAGCGCCCCATGCCCAGGCCACGCGCCACTTCCAGCACGCTGTCCGGCACCGAGGCCAGCCCGGCCAGCGTACCTTGCGTTACCGGCAACAGGCCGTACAGCACCAGCGCAATCAGTGCCGGCCATTCACCAAAACCGATCAGCGGCGCGGCAATCGCCAGCACGGCCACCGGCGGCAGCGCCTGACTGATGGCCAGCACACTGTCCAGCAAGGGGCGGAACTCGCGCCCGGCCGGTCGGCTGGCCAACAAGCCGGCCGCCACCCCGCCCAGCACGGCAATCAGGCTGGAGGCCAGCACCAGCAGCAAATGCGCCAGCACCAGGTTGGCAAAGCTGTCCTGGGTATAGAGCGGGCGTTCCACTTCGGGAAACAGCCAGGCAAACAGGCCGGCACTGTGCGGCAACAGGTAAAGCAAGGCCAGCAACAGGCCGCTGCTCAGCCACAAGGCCGCAGGCAGACGGGCCGGCTTCATGCGGCCACCGGCAGCAAGTCGGCAAAATGCAGCACGCCAGCCGGCTGGCCCTGTGCATCAATCACCGGCAGGCTGCTGACCCGGCGCGCGACAAAGGCCGACAGCGCCTCGCGCAGCGTGGCGGAGGCAGCAATCGGCTCGCCACTGACTGGCTGCAGCGGCCGCATCCGGCTGGCCACGGTGTCCAGCCCCAGCAGCCGCACGCCGACATCGCTCTGTCCGACAAAGTCGCGCACGAAATCACTGGCCGGATGCAGCAGGAAATCCTGGGCAGAACCCTGCTGCACCACCCTGCCCTTGTCCATCAGCACGATACGCTGGCCCAGCAACAGGGCTTCGTCGATATCGTGAGTCACCAGCACGATGGTTTTGCCGGACAGGGCCTGGATGCGCAGCAGCTCCTGCTGCAGCGTGCCACGGGTAACCGGGTCCAGCGCACCGAATGGCTCGTCCATCAGCAAGACTTCCGGGTCGGCCGCCAAGGCACGCGCCACCCCGACACGCTGCTGCTGACCACCCGACAACTGGTGCGGGTAGCGCGACAAATACTGTGCTGCCGGCAGGTGCAATAGCTCCAGCAGCTCGACCACCCGCTCGCGGATACGGGCTTTCGGCCATTTGAGCAGGGACGGTACGGCGGCGATGTTCTGCTCCACCGTCCAGTGCGGAAACAGGCCCACCGACTGGATGGCATAGCCGATGCGACGGCGCAGCACCTCGGGCGGCTGGCTGCGGATATCCTCGCCGGCCAGCCGTATGCTGCCGCTGTCCGGCTCGATCAGCCGGTTGATCATCTTCAGCGTGGTGGATTTGCCCGAGCCGGAAGTGCCGATCAGCACCGCCAGCTCGCCGGCGGCCACCTGCAGGTCGACATCGGCCACCGCCTGCCAGCCATTGAAAAACTTGTTTACTGCCTTGAGTTCAAGCATGGTCATCAGCCCCTTTCAGCCGGGCAATCAGCAGGCGAAACGCCACGTCCACCAGCAAGGCCAGCAGCAGCACCGGCAACACCCCCAGCAATACCTGGTCGAGTGCGCTGGCCGACAGGCCCTGGAACATGATGGCGCCAAAGCCACCCGCTCCAATCAGCGCCGCCACCGCCGCCAGCCCCACCGCCTGCACAGCAGTAATGCGCAGGCCGCTGAGAAACACCGGCAGCGCCAGCGGGGTTTCCACCTGCAGCATGATCTGCCACGGTGTCATGCCCATGCCACGCGCGGCCTCGCGCACCGCAGGCGGCACCTGCTGCAAGCCGGCCAGCGTGCCACGCACCACCGGCAACAGCGCATACAGGCTGAGCGCTAGCAAGGCCGGTGCCAGCCCGACGCCGGCAATGCCCAGGCCGGGCAACTGCCGGCCCAGCCAGGCCAGTGGGCCGATCAGCAGGCCGAACAGCGCTATCGACGGAATGGTCTGCAATACATTGAGTACGGGAAACAGCAGCCGGGCAAAGCGGGCCGAGCGATAGGCCCACACCCCCAGCGCGCCGCCCAGCAGCAGCGCCGGCAGCACGGAAAACAGCACCAGCTGCAGATGGCGCAACAGGGCATCGTCAAACGCGTCCTGGTTATTGTGGTACTCGCGCAGCAGCGACAGGCTGTCCAGCCTGCCGGACAGCAACAGCCACAGCAGCGGCAGCTGGGCCAGCAACAGCAGCAACACGCGCCGCGGCAGGCCGCCAGCCAATACCTGCAGTGCTTCGGCCAGCTGCAGCAACAGCAACAACTGCAACAGCCAGAAGCCACCGCCAAACGACACCCGCGCCAGCGCATCCTCGCCGCCGGCGCGCAGCGTGGCCTCGCTGCCGGCCAGCCACCACAGCGCCGCACCCAGCCACAGCGCTGCCAGATATACCAGCCGTTCGCGCAGCACAGCTGGCCGCCACCACGGTGCCAGCAGCAGCGGCAAGACTGGCAGCAGCACCAGCCAGCGCAGGCCGGAGCCGCCCTGCAGCAAATCAAGCAGAGCGATGCCCTGCCCGGTCAGCAGGCGGTTGGGCGCATAGGTGAGCAAGGGCAGGCCCAGCGCCGCCGCCAGCGACAGCAACACCAGCAGCAGGCGCACCCGGCTATACAGACGCATGCATCACCCCTGCAGGCCAGAAGCGCCCGCTCACTTGATAAAGCCCTTTTTCTTCAGGTAATCCTGCGCCACCTTGCGCGCATCGCGGCCTCCGATGGCAATGCTGGCATTCAGCTTCTGCAGCGTGGGGCCGGTGAGCGACAGGAATACCGGCTTCAGCACGGCGGCGATTTTGGGCTGTTTGGCCAGCACCTCGCTGCGGATGATCGGCGCGGGCGCGTAAATCGGCTGCACACCCTTGACGTCATCCAGCGTCACCAGGCCCAGCGCGGCCACCGGGCCATCGGTACCGTAGGCCATGGCGGCATTGACGCCGGATGTCTGCTCGGCTGCAGCCTTGATGGTGACCGAGGTGTCCCCACCGGCCAGCGTCAGCAGCTGGTCCTGCTTCAGCTTGAAGCCATAGGCGCTCTGGAAGGCGGGCAGCGCGTCGGCGCGTTCGATGAATTCGGCCGATGCCGCCAGCTTGAAGCGACCGCCCTTGTTGATCCAGTTGCCCAGGTCAGTCAGCGTTTTCAGCTTGTTGGCTGCCGCCACATCCTTGCGGATGGCAATGGCCCAGGTATTGTTGGCCGGCGCAGGCGTCAGCCAGGTAATGCGGTTTTTCTCCTGGTCCAGCTTTTTCACCAGCTGATAGCCCGCCTCGGCATTTTTCCAGGCCGGATTACTTTCATCGGCAAAGAAAAACGCGCCATTGCCGGTGTATTCCGGATAGATGTCGATTTCACCAGCAGTAATGGCGCCACGCACCACCTTGGTATTGCCCAGCGACACCTTGCTGACGGTCTTGATGCCATTGGCTTCCAGCACCTGCTGGATGATATTGCCCAGCAAGGCACCTTCGGTGTCGATCTTGGAGCCAACCCGTACCGCATCGGCCGCCATGCTCTGGCCGGAAAAAGCGCTCAGCGCGAGAGCGGCCAACAGCCAGCGACGGGAAAATTTTGCGTGGATCATGGTATTCCTCTTGATGGATGAACAGCAGCCGTTCAGGCAAAGGGATGAAGCGTATCGATCACCGGCCGGCGACGATGCCGCCACAGCAGCGGCAGGTAGCCCTGCTCGACAAAATCGCCACTGAGTTGCTGGTAATGCTGGCGTTCGGCCAGATAAGCCTGACGCAGGCGATACCAAGGCAGACCAGGATGCAGGTGGTGCACCAGATGATAATTCAGGTTGAGAAACAGCAAGCGCCACGGCCAGGCCGCTTCGTTCAGCACCGAGCGGGCGGCCGCATCGGGCACGGCCCGGTGCTCGTAAAAGGAACGTACCATGGCCAGCGCCAGTGCGGGATAGGCAATGCACGACAGGTAATACCATGGCGCGATACCAGCCTGGCGCAACCACAGCAGCAACAGGCCCAACAATAGCAGATGGCTGCCCCATACCAGCAGCTGTTGCCGCTGGCCGCTACGCACGGCAGCACGCAGCGTGGCCAGCCAGCCCAGGGCCGGCCCCAGCAGCAAACGCCCCACGGCAGTGTTGCGCCAGCGCAGCAGGCCACGGGCCACGGCCCCTGCTGGCAAGCTGGCGTGGTAGTAGCTTTCCGGGTCCACCCCCGGCAGGGTCAGGCTTTCATCACGGTGATGGGCCAGATGGCTGTCCCGATAGACGGCATAGGGATACCACACTGCCAGCGGCAGCTGGCCGAACAAGGCATTCAGCCAGCCATGGCGCGTGGGGTGGCCGTGAATCAGTTCGTGCTGCAGCGACATATACCAGCTGGTAAAGACAATCAGCAGCGGCGTGCCCAGCCAAGGCCCCAGCTGGCGCCACAGCGCCGCCGTGCCGAACCAGCCGCCGTAGATGACGGCAATCAGCAGCCAGGTGGGCAGCTCCAGCCGCGCCAGCCAGGCCCGCGAGCCGGACTGCCCGGCGGGTACTGATGGCGCAACGTCGCCATCCCGCGAGTCGGGAATGGCAGAACCTTCGCGATACAGGCGGCCGGAATGCAAACCGGCATGTTGCAATGAGCAATACATGAGTCGGCTCCTAGAATGAGCCGACCACTATAGTGTTGCCCCCGCCGCCGCCAAACCAAGAAAAAATGACAAGCATTGCAGAAAAACGCCAACACTGAACGTGTTGGCGATGTCAGGTTGACGTGGCAGAGCTTGTTTACGATTTAGCGAACGAAGGGTCAGACAAGGCGAAAGGGCGTGAAAAAGCACAATGGACAGGGAGTCCATGCGCATTTTGAACGACATTTCAACGCAGGATCACCCGAGTATCGCCGATCGTAAACACGCTCTCAGCTCTTGGGCAGGCCGGGCGGATTGGTGCGCGATTCGCTCACCGCTTCGGCACTCAGGCCCCAGCGGCTGAGCACCTTGGTGTAATTGCCGTTGGCAATCTGGGTATTGATGATTTTGGTAATGGCTGCGGCCAGGCCGGAGTCCTTGCGGGTGGTGACGGCGATATCCGCGGTCAGCGGCCAACCGCCAGAGAAGGTGCCAGCCAGCTTCACCTTGCCGGTCTGTGCCGCCTCCAGTGCATAGATGGCATTGGGGCCCAGCCAGGCATCGGCACGGCCGGACTGCAAGGCTACCCTTGCCACGGCTTCATCATCAAAATACAGGGCTTGCAAGGGCTTGAGCCCGGACGCTAGATTTTTCTTGTTCCACTCCAGCAGGATCTGCTCCTGATTGGTGCCGGCAGCCACGATCACCTTCAGCCCGGCGGCATCCTTGGGTGCATTGATTTTCAGCTTGCTGCCCGACTTGGTGTAAAAGCCCAGCAAATCCTTGCGATAGGTGGAGAAATCAAATTTCTCCTTGCGCGCCTCGGTAACGGTGACATTGGAAATCACCGCATCGTACTTGCCGGACTGCAGGCCCAGCGGCCAATCATCCCAGGCCACGTTCACCAGCTCCAGCTTGCGGCCCAGGCCACCGGCCACCAGGCGCGAAATGTCCGGATCAGCCCCGATAATGGTTTTGGAATCATTGGCAAAACCTCCCAGTGGCAAAATGCCGCCGGCGATGGCCACCACCAGGGTCTTGTCTTTGACGAAGCGGACATCCTTGGGCAGCAGCTTGATGGCCTCTGGCACCGGGCGGGCACTGGGTTGGCCTTTTTGCTGCGGGCTCAGGTCGATGCTGCTGGCGGCATGGCCAAACAGCGGGGCCAGCAGGGTGAGGCTAAGGGCAGCCAGTACGGTACGACGCGGCAGATGGGTGTTACGCGACATGATGCTTTCCTTGTTGTGGTCTTGCTTGTGGTCGTGACGGTGTGTGAATGGTTTGGTCGATGGCAAATGTTTTATCCATGGCCCTAGAGCACGCGGGCCAGGAATTCTCGGGTGCGTTGCTGCTGTGGCTGGCGCAATACCTGTTCCGGGCTGCCGCTTTCCACGATGCGGCCCTGCTCCATGAACACCACGGTATCGGCCACTTCACGGGCAAAGCCGATTTCATGGGTGACGATGATCAGCGTGGTACCGGAACGCGCCAGCTCCTTGATGACGTCCAGCACTTCCTGCACCAGCTCCGGGTCGAGTGCCGAGGTGGGTTCGTCAAACAGCAACACCTTGGGGCGCAGCGCCAGCGCACGGGCAATGGCCACGCGCTGCTGCTGGCCGCCGGACAGCTGGCGCGGCCAGGCAGCGGCCTTGTCGGCCAGCCCTACCCGCTTGAGCAACAGGCGCGCCTGCGCTTCGGCCTCGGCCCGGCTCAACCCGCGCAGCGCGATGGGCGCTTCAATCAGGTTTTGCAGAACAGTCAGATGGGGAAACAGGTTGAAGTGCTGGAACACCATGCCCACTTCAACGCGGCGTTGCAGGATGTCCTTTTCCTTCAGCTCATGCAGCGCGTGGCCCTGCTGACGGTAGCCGATCAACTCGCCGTCAATGGCGATGAAACCGCCATCCACCCGCTCCAGATGATTGATGCTGCGTAGCAAGGTGGACTTGCCCGAACCGGAGGGCCCGATGATGACGGTGACGCTACCGGGCGGGACAGTCAGCGACACGTCATCCAGCACCTGCTGCTGGCCATAGCGTTTGCTGACGGCATGAATGGCCACTTCGCCACCTTTGACGGCAGGCAGCTCGGTCAGCGACACCGGCTGCGCAATGAGCGCACTACCGCCAGCAGCAGCCGGCCACCAGCGCTGACGGGCACGCTGCCACAGCGACTGCGGCTGCTGGCGCAGCGCGCCACGCGCATAGCGACGTTCCACCTGCACCTGCACCGTGGACAGTACGGTAAGGATGATCAGGTACCACACGGTGGCCACCATCAACAGCGGAATCACTTCCAGATTGCGGTGGTACACCACCTGGATGGTGTAGAACAGCTCCGGCAGCGCCAGGATGTAGACATTGGCCGTGCCCTTGGCCAGACCAATGATGTCATTGAAGGCGGTGGGCAAAATGGTGCGCATGGCCTGCGGCAGCACGATGCGGAAGATCTGCCGGCCACGTGGCAGGCCCAGCGCGGCCGCTGCTTCCAGCTGGCCCTGCTCCACCGACAAAATGCCGCCACGGATGATTTCCGCCGAGAAAGCCGCCTGGTTCAGGCTCAGGCCCAGCACGGCAGCGGCAAAGGGGCTGATCAGCTCGGTGGTGGAATAACTGAACCAGTTGATGCCGGTATACGGCACACCGATATTGATGGTTTCGTACAGATAACCCAGGTTGTTGAGGATAAGCAGCAGCACGATCAGCGGAATGGAGCGGAACAGCCAGATATAGCTCCACGACAGGCTGGCCAGCAGCGGCGAGCGCGATACCCGCGCCAGCGCCAGCACCGTGCCCAGCGCCGACCCCAATACCGTGCCGATGGCGGTCAGCAGCAAGGTGCGGCCCAGGCCCTCCAGCACCGGGGCGGCCAGAAACCATTCGGCAAACACCGGCCAGCCCCAGCGCGGATTGGTGGCCACCGAGCTGACGATGGCGGCCAGCAACAACAGAGCCAGCACGCTGCCGGCAATGCGCGCCGGGTAACGCGCCGGGATGATGCGCAGCCCGGCATAGCGGTTGCTGCCGCTGGCCTCGGCCACCGCAGGCGCGTTTGCCTGCCGTGGCAGTGAATGGCTAAAGGCGATTTCGCCGACTTCGGTAATTTCACTCATGATGTCTTGTCCTGTGCAAAAGCCGGGGTGGGTGCTCGGCAAGCAAGTCAAAGCGGTTTCAAACGGCAATACCGGCCAGTTCTGTCAAGTAGCCAGCATGGGATGGCGCGCTGGCCAGCCATGGCACTGCCTTGGTAAACGGCAGGGTGCGCAAGGCTTCCAGATCACCCGCCGGGTCGAACTGCGCCTGATAGCCATGGCGCAGGTAGAGCCCGACCGCCTCCGGCTGGCGGCAACCGGTGGTCAGGTAAATCTGGCGGTAGCCCTGGCGCTGGCATTGCGCTTCCAGCTCCTGCAACACCAGCCCGGCCAAGCCCTGACGGCGGAACTGACTGTGGGTCCAGATGCGCTTGAATTCGGCGGTGTGCTCATCCAGCCGCTTGAAGGCCCCACCGGCAATCGCCTGACCCTGCCGCAGCAGCAACAGAAAGTTGCCATGCGGCGGAGCAAAGGTTGCCGGCGGATAGCGGCGCATTTCCTCTGCAGCGCCTCCGGGGCTAAACAAGTCGCCGTAGCGTGCGTCGTATTCCTGCGTCAGCTCGGCCAGCATCACGCTGGCGCGCGGGTCGGTGGTGGTGGTGTAAACAAAGTAGTCACGCATGTGCTCGGTCCATTGCGATGTGTGTCTGGCTGTCGCTTGTTATGTGGCCGCCGTTGGCTGCGGCAGGTAGCGCTCGGCCAGGGCCACCCAGTAGCTGGCGGCCAGCGGCAGGATGGCGTCGTTGAAGTCGTAGCGCGGGTTGTGCAGCCCGGCGCTGTCGCCATTACCGAAGAACACGAAACTGCCGGGTCGTGCCTGCAACATGAAGGCAAAGTCCTCGCTGGCGGTGCGCGGCCGGAAGGCCTCTTCCACCCGCGCCGCGCCCAGCGTGTCCTGCGCCACTTCACGCGCCAGTGCGGTTTCTGCCGGGTGATTGCACACCGGCGGGAAGCCCAGGCGGTAATCCACCTCGGCACGTGCGCCAAAGCTGGCGGCCTGTGCCTCCACCAGTGCCGGCACGCGCTGTTGCAGCAGGCTGCGCACTTCCGGGCGGAAGGTGCGGGCGGTCAGTTTCAGCTCCACGCTGTCCGGTATCACATTGGACGCATGGCCGCCGTGGATGCTGCCCACGGTGAGCACGCCCATGTCCAGCGGGTCGACATTGCGTGACACCACCGACTGCAGCGCGGTAATCAGGTGGGCACTCACCAGCACCGGGTCCACCGTGTTATGCGGTTCGGCCCCATGGCCGCCCTTGCCGTGCACGGTGATGTGGGCCTGGTCTACCGAGGCCATGGCCGGGCCTTCGATGCAGCCGATATGGCCGCAACTCACCCCGGGCCAGTTGTGCAGGCCGAACACCGCATCGCAGGGAAAGCGCTCGAACAGGCCTTCTTCCAGCATGCGCCGTGCGCCGCTGCCGGTTTCTTCCGCCGGCTGGAAAATAAGCTGCAAAGTGCCGTCAAACTGGCCGTGCAGCGCCAGAAAGCGGGCGGCGGCCAGCAGGATGGCGGTGTGGCCGTCATGCCCGCAGGCATGCATCACGCCGGGGTTCTGACTGGCATACGGCAGGCCGGTAGCTTCGTGGATGGGCAGCGCATCCATGTCGGCGCGCAGGCCGAGTGCACGCTGGCTGCTGCCACGGCGCAAGCTGCCCACCACCCCGGTGCCGGCAATGCCGGTAGTCACCTGATAGCCCCACTGCTGCAATAGCGCGGCTACCTTGCCGGCGGTGCGGTGTTCGGCAAACGCCAGTTCCGGGTGCTGGTGCAAGTCGCGGCGCAGGGCCACGAACTCGGCATTGGCAGCCGCAATGCCGGTTTCGATCTGCAGGCTGCGCGGCAACACGGCGCTGTCTAATGCTGCATTCATCAGGCCACCTGCTGCTGGCTGCTATCGTCAGCCGTTTGCTGGTAACGGTTTTGCTTGCGCGGCAGGCCCAGATGGTCGCGCAGGGTGCGGCCGTCCAGCTGGCGCTTGAAGCGGCCATTGGCTTCCAGCACCGGCAACACATGGGTGATGAAGTCGTCCAGCCCTTCGGCCACCACCGGGAAGCCCAGGATGAAACCGTCGGCTGCGCCCTCGTCCACCCAGCGGATGATTTCAGCCGCCACTTTTTCACCGCTGCCGACAAAATTGCTGCTCGGGGTGGCCACTTCCAGTGCCACCTGGCGCAGGGTCAGGCCATGTTCGCGGGCGCGGGCCTTGATCTGGTCGGTGGTGGCGCGGAAGCTGTTGCGGCCAATATCGCCCAGCTCCGGGAAGGCCTCGTCCAGCGGGTACTGCGTAAAGTCGTGGTGGTCGAAGAAGCGGCCCAGATAGGCCAGCGCATCGTCGATGGTCAGCAGTTGCTGGATGATGCGGAACTTGGCTGCAGCCTCGGCATCGGTGGCGGCCACCACCGGCGCAATGCCGGGGAAGATTTTCACATCGTCCGCCTGGCGCGCATGCAGTACGGCGCTGGTTTTCACCTTGCGCAGGAAGTCGCGGGTTTCCGCGATGGACGGCGAGTGGGTAAACACCGCGTCGGCATACTTGCCCGCGAGGCCAATACCGGCATCGGAAGAGCCGGCCTGGAAAATCACCGGCTGGCCCTGTGGCGAGCGGCTGATATTCAGCGGCCCGGCCACCTGAAAGAAACGCCCCTTGTGGTTCAGCGTGTGCAGCTTGTCCTTGTCGAAGAACTGGCCGGTTTCACGGTTACGCGGCAGTGCATCGTCGTCCCAGCTGTCCCACAAGCCCTGGGTGACTTGCAGGTATTCGTCGGCAATTTCATAACGCAGCGCATGTTCCGGATGCGGGCGGCTGTAATTGAGCGCCGTGCCTTCCAGCGGGGTGGTCACCACATTCCAGCCGGCACGGCCACCGCTGATCAGGTCGAGCGAGCCGAACTGGCGCGCCACGGTAAACGGGTCGCTGTAGGAGGTGGACACGGTACCGGCCAGGCCGATCTTGCGCGTTACGCTGGCCAGCGCCGACAGAATGGAAATCGGCTCGAAACGGTTGAGGAAGTGCGGAATCGATTTTTCATTGATGTACAGGCCGTCCGCCACAAAGGCAAAGGCAATGCCGTTGGCTTCGGCTTTTTGCACGGTATCGATATAAAACTGCAGGTTCACGCTGGCATCCGCCGGGCCGCTGGGGTGTTTCCAGGCGTGCATGTGGCCGCCAGCGCCGTGCAGCATGATGCCGAAAGTAATGGGTTTGCTCATGTTCAGCTCCAAAAATGGTGATCAGTCAGCTCAGGCGGCCAGCGGCTCGCGCGCCTCGGCCAGCAGGGAAATGGAAGCGCGGCGCAGGGCAAACTGGGCCACCGGGATATCGATGATGAATTCGCGGATGCCGTAGCTCTGGTGCAGGGAATCCAGCTCGGCGCGCACATCTCCGGCAGTACCGGCAATCACGTGCGGATGCTTTTCTTCCAGCTGGTACTGGCTGCTGCCAGCCTGACGGGCAAATTCTTCGGCCGCCTCACGGCTGGGCACGTTAACGCTGCGGCCATCTTCCAGCGTCACCTTGAACAGCTTCAGCTCGCCTACTAGCGCCTGCGCCTGTTCGCGGGTTTCCGCCACAAAGGCATACAGCGCCAGCGCCGGTACCTTGCCGGTCCACTGGCGGTACACGGCAATGGATTGCTGGATATTCAAAGGGTCGCCATTGAAGTGGCCGGCATAGGCGAAATCCCAGCCCAGGCGGGCTGCCAGCCGGGCGCTGTCCGGGCTGCCGCCCAGCAGGAAACGCCCCGGCGTAATGGGCGGCTGCGGCGTGGCCTGGGCACCGGCCAGCGGGTGGCCTTCCGGCTGACCTTCGTTCAGGAAGGCATTCAGTTCAGAGAGCTGGGCGCTGAAATCAGGCTTGCGGGCGGCATCGTGATAGTGCTGCAGGGCACGGGTGCTGAACGGCAGGCCGCCGGGGGCCTTGCCCACGCCCAGATCCACCCGGCCCGGCGCCAGTGCCGCCAGCAGATTGAAGGTTTCCGCCACTTTGTACGGGCTGTAGTGCTGCAGCATGACGCCGCCACTGCCCACGCGGATGCGGCTGGTATGCGCCAGGATGTGGGAGATCAGCACTTCCGGTGCAGAGCTGGCCAGCAACGGCGTGCTGTGGTGTTCGGCCACCCAGAAACGGTAATAGCCCAGTTGCTCGGCCAGTTTGGCCAGCGCCACAGTATTGGCCAGCGCATCGGCCGCACTAGCACCAGGGGGAATGGGGCTTTTATCCAGAATCGACAGTGAATAAGACATTTGTGTGCACCACTTGATTGACGCCACAAAATCTATTCCCGCCACAATTTAATATCAATAGCAAATCCATAAGTTAAAAAGATAAGCTTATTAATCGACCCGGCAAATATTTTTTATAAAAAAATCAGCTGGTACATTCTGAAAAATGCTTATACCGATAATGAAAAGAACCAGCATAAATATTGCTAAGCCTTGAAACACAGAGCTGCATCAACACCACCCACCCCTCACAGTCATTTCCCAGACAATATCAGCCACCTGTTTGCAATGACACGACAACTGATTAACTAATAATATTTTCTTGATTAATAAAACGGGAACATTGCGGAACAATAGCCATCAGCCACCGACAACGCATTCTGCACTGGCGGCCTGTGATGTTCTCTTTTCCAACTTAATCGCGACTTGATCATGAAAATAAAACTGCTCGCCCTGACCATGGCGGCTCTGCCGCTGCTGGCCCATGCCGATGATGGCGTCACCGTATACGGCAAAATCGCTGGCAACCTGTCCAATGTGAAAAGCTATTCAGCCACCACCAATAACGGCCAGCCCTTCAGCAGCTGGCGGGTAGATGACAACACCTCGCGCATCGGTTTCAAGGGCAGCGAGAATCTGGGTAATGGCGTCACCGCCATCTGGCAGGTGGAAAACCGCATTCACGTTGATGGCAGCGGTACGGATACCTTCGCCAGCCGCGACTCCTTTGTCGGCCTGCAAAGCGAGCTGGGCAAGATTCGCCTGGGTCGCCTGTCCGACTACGCCAACCTCGACATGGAATATATCGATCCGGGCTCCTACAGCAGCGTGGCCGGCCAGATTTACTCCACCCGGCTGGACGGACGCATCAATAACGCCATCCGCTACGACAGCCCCAATCTGGCAGGTTTCAGCTTTACCACCACCTGGGGTGCCGATGAAAAGCGCGCCAACGACAGCAGCGGCAACCCGACCAACAATCAGGTATTCAATCTGGGTCTGAGCTACGAGCAGGCCGGCTACTTCGCCAAGTTCAGCTATGAGAACAAGGGCGATGCCCAGCAGGTGAATAGCTCAGCCCAGACCGGTGCCGTGAAAAACTGGTGGCGGGTGGAGGCTGGTTATATCAGCGACCCGATCTACCTGGCGCTGGGCTTCCAGAGCGTGAATGGCTACCTGGGGGTGAGCAGCGGCAAGTTCGTCGACAGCCCGGGCGTGGTTTACAACGTGAATGTGCTGAATGCCCGCCTGGCGGCCAGTGGCCTGAGCGCCAGCGCGGCGGCCTCCAGCCAGGAGGTGAAGGCGCGTGAGGCCGTGCTCACCTTCGGCTACAACATCGGCCCGTGGCTGCCCTATGTCTCGCTGACCAAGGGCTATGACCTGAGCGTGGGCGGCAGTGACATCGACAAGACTGGCTACACCCAGTATGTGGTCGGCACCATCTACACGCTGTCCAAGCAGACCAAGGCCTATGCCTCGTATGGCCGTGCCAACTGGGGCGGCAATGGTGTGGCCAGCGAAAGCGCGCTGAGCCTGAGCCTGGCCAAGTATTTCTAAGCAGCACGGCCCCGCCTGCTGGCGGGGCTGCTTCCTGCCCAAACCATTGCGAGGATGCCTGATGAGCCGTGACCTGTTATTGCTGCTGGAACCCGGTTTCAGCCGCCCCGACCACCCTGCCGCACAAGGCTTTGTCTGCCCGCACAGCACGCTGCTGGAAGGCCTGCTGGCGGTGCAACCGGCACTGGCCGAGCGCATTGAAATACGTCGACTACCGTTTCCACGCCCGCGCCAGCCGGTGATCGAGCTAGTTGGCGCAGACAACCAGGCCCTGCCACTGCTGCTACTGGCTGCCGACAGCCCGGTGCCACCGCAGGCGGCTCAGCATCAGGGCCGCTATTTCCTGCAGGATGCCCGGCAGATCGCCGCCTATCTGGCCGAGCAGCATGCGGCCTATCATCTCTGAACCGTTCACCCTTAGCGAAAGCGCATCATGGGAATCAAACGCCTGAACCACGCCGTACTCTATGTCAGCGATGTGCCGCGCAGCACACGCTTTTACCAGGATGTTCTGGGCTTCCGTCCCAAGGCAGGCAGCCAGCCGGACCGGGCGGTGTTTACCCAGGCCGCCGACTCAGACAACGATCATGATCTGGCACTGTTTGCCCGCAATCTGGGGCAGCAACGGGCCGGGGTATTCAGCCCGCGCGGCGAGGTGCCGGCCGCCAGCGAACCGCCCGCCGGTCTTTATCACCTGGCCTGGGAAGTAGATACCCTGCAAGAGCTCAAGCGCATCCGTGACCAGTTGCAGGCGCTGGGCCGCCTGGGTCTGGAAGAGGATCACGGCGTGCACAAGAGCGTGTACGGCCATGACCCGGATGGCCTGCTGTTCGAAGTCACCTGGTTTGTCCCGCAGGAAGCCTTGCAGGATGAAGACCGCCAAAGCCGTAGCGACCCCTTGCTGTGGGAACGCGAACTGGCACGCTTCGGCAAGCTTTAAAACACAGCGGGGGTGGTCGAGCCATGCTCGCCACCCCCTGGCCTATCCATCCTGCCTGCGCTTAGCGCTGATACCAGCCCACCGGCCCCGGCTGCAGATTGATATTCACCTGCTTCACCTGCTGGTATTCCAGCAGGCCGTTCACCCCCAGGTCACGGCCATAACCGCTCATCTTGTAGCCGCCCCACGGCGCTTCGTTGAAGGTGGGGTTGTAGCAGTTGATCCAGGTGACGCCGGCACGGATTTCCTTCACCACCCGCAGCGCACGCGCACCATCGGTAGTGAATACACCGCCGGCCAGGCCATAAGGGGTGTCATTGGCCATGGCAATCGCTTCGGCTTCGCTGGTGAAGGTCTGGATCGCCACCACCGGGCCGAATACCTCTTCACGCACGATGTCCATGTCGCGGGTGCAATTGTCGAAGATGGTGGGCTGCACAAAATAGCCCTTGGCGCATTCGCCCGCGGTATGGCGCACACCGCCACACACCAGCGTGGCGCCTTGCTGTTTGGCGCGTTCGATATGGCCCAGCACCTTTTCCAGCTGGGCTGCCGACACGATGGCACCCATGTCCGGGTCTTTCATGCCGGGGCCGATGCTCATGGCGCGGGCGCGCTCGGCGAGACGAGCGACAAAACGGTCCTTGATGCTCTCTTCGATCAGGATGCGTGAACCGGCCGAGCACACTTCGCCCTGGTTGAAGAACACGCCGATCATCGCCCATTCCACCGCACCTTCCAGATCGGCATCGGCAAAAATCACATTGGGCGACTTGCCACCCAGCTCCAGCCCCACTTTTTTCAGATTACCCACTGCGGCGGCGGCAATGGTCTGGCCGGTGCGGGTGCTGCCGGTAAAGGTGATCATGTCCACATCGTGGCTGGCGGCCAGCTCCTGTCCGGCGGCCGGGCCGCTGCCCAGCACCAGGTTGGCGGTGCCGGCCGGCAGGCCCACCTGATGGAAAATCTCAAACAGGGCCACCGCCGACAGCGGGGTCACCTCGCTGGGCTTGAACACCACGGCATTACCAGCCGCCAGTGCCGGGGCCAGCTTCCACGCTGCCATCAGCAGCGGGTAGTTCCACGGCGTGATCAGCGCGCACACGCCGACCGGTTCGTGCATGGAATAGGCATGCATGGGGCCGAAGCCGTCACTCACCTCGTACACCCCGCCCTGCGGCTTGGTGATCAGGCCGGCGTAGTAACGGAAGCAGGCAGCGGCATCATCCACATCGCAGCGCGCTTCGCGCAGCGGCTTGCCATTGTCCAGCGTGTCCATGACGGCCAGTTCGTCGGCGCGGGCGGCAATGGCATCGGCAATACGCAACAGCAGGTCGGCGCGCTTGGGGCCAGCCATGCGTCGCCATGCGCCGCTCTGGTAAAACGCCGCCTTGGCGGCGGCAATCGCCTGCTTGCTGTCCTCGGCCACGCTGTCGGTGACCAGGGCAATCACTTCGCCATTGGACGGGTTGATCACTTCGCGGGTGGCACCGCTGACCGAAGCCTGCCACTGGCCGTTGATATAGTTGTTGCGCACTTCCATGCTTCCCTCCTCCTGCTTGTTATGGTCGCCCAGTCTCCGTGGCGGAGTGCTCAGGCGATATAGATCTTGCGCAGCGTGTCGGTGACGGTCCAGGTGGTGGCCGTACCCGCTGCCAGGTGGCCGACGCTGCCGGCCTGCAGCTGCAAGGCCGGGCTGCCATCGGCAAAGCTCACCGTGGCACTGCCAGCCAGCACCACGAAAAATTCGTCCACCTCAACGTCAGTGGTGACGCTGGGCGACATTTCCCACACGCCTATGCTGCAGCCATGCAGGCTGCCCAGTTCCGCCGTGCCGACACGGGCCGGGCCGGCAATCAGCTGAGCAGCCGGGACATCGCGGTATTCCAGTGCAACGCGCGTGGCGTCCACGCAGTGATTGGCCAGCAGGGCAAAGGGATTGGACATGGTCGGTTCCTTGGATTCTCAAAAAAGGGGCGAACAGATTCAGGAGTCGAAGCCCAGACCCAGCGCATCCATGGTGCGCAGCATCAGGTTGCGCTTGCCGTGGTTGTGGTCGGCGCGGTTCAGCGACCAGCGCGTGGCCTGTACCGCCACATAAGCCAGCGGCTCCGGCGGGAAAGGCGGCGGGATCTCGCGCACCATGCGCAGCCGGGTGCGTTCGGTATCCAGCCCGTCCAGCTTGTCCAGCAGCACATTACCGGCAAAGCGGGTGGCGCCGACACCCAGGCCGGTAAAGCCGGCGGCATAAGCCACCTTGCCGCCACGCGCCAGCGCGAAAAAGGCACAAAAACGGGTAGAGGTATCGATGGCACCACCCCAGCGATGGCTGAAACGCAGCCCAGCCAGTTGCGGGAAGGTGGTGAAGAAATGGCTGGCCAGCCGTTCGAACGATTCGGGGCGGTCGTCATGCTGATCGCTCACCTTGCCACCAAAGTTGTACACCGCGTCGTAGCCGCCAAACAGGATGCGGTTGTCGCGGGTAATGCGGTAGTAGTGAAACTGGTTGGCCATGTCGGCAATGCCCTGACGATGCTGCCAGCCGATGGAGGCCAGTTGTTCTGGCGTCAGCGGCTCGGTCATCAGCACGTAGTCGTATACCGGGATGGTGTGCCAGCTATAACGCTTGAGCAGCGAGGGGAAGGCATTGGTAGCCAGCGCCACCCGTGCTGCGTTCAGCTGGCCCTGCGCGGTATGCAGCGTCACCTGGCGGCCGCTGCTCTGCAGCCTGGTCACCGCCGATTGTTCATAAATCTGCACCCCCAGCTCACTGGCTACCCGTGCCAGCTCCAGCACCAGCTTGCCGGGGTGGATCATCGCCGTGCTGTCTTTTTCCCAGAAGCCGGACAGGAAGGTAGGTGAATTCAGTTCGGCGCGGATTTCCGCCGCGCTCATATAGCCTTCGCCGCGCAGTTGCTCGTCCTGATAGGGCTCCACCGCCACCACCAGCACGCCGGTGCGCTCGAAATCACAGTCGATGCCATAACGCTGGATGGTGGCTTCGATTTCGTCCAGATTGCGCAGGCCCAATGCTTCCAGCTCGGTCATTTCCTCTGGCCAGCGCTTGTGACCGTTTTCTTCGCCGTGCGTGAGGCTGGCTTCGCAAAAGCCGCCGTTACGGCCGGAAGCGGCCCAGCCCACCCGCTGTGCTTCCAGCAGTACCACGCTGCGCGCCGGGTCGCGCTCCTTGGCCAGAATGGCGGTCCACAGTCCGAGAAAACCACCGCCGACAATGGCCAGCGCAGTGTCGGCGCGGCCCTGGAACTGGGGAAAAGCGCGGCGGCGGGCGGCCACGTCGTCACCCCAGAACGGGCGGTTGACGCTATCGGCCAATGCGCTGTGGATCAGCGCGCTTGCGGGAGCCTGACGTTCGAAAACGATTTGCGGCATAAAGCTGTCATTCCTTGTGCACATTGCACGCTGTTTGAGATTGGGCACAACGACCGGCGGCAGACACAGGGCAGCTTGCCAGCGCTGGCGAATGTTTGCTGGCCTTGCCGGTACGGCGCCAGACCAGTGTAGCCTGCTACGCTGCGCCGCCGCCGCACGCCTGGCGTGGCAGGCCCGGATAATGGTCCGGACTGTGGCCAGTTTGCGGCTTGGCATAGCTTGTATCAGGTGATATGTTGAGATAA
This sequence comes from Aquitalea aquatica, assembly GCF_013911085.1. GTDB lineage: Bacteria > Pseudomonadota > Gammaproteobacteria > Burkholderiales > Chromobacteriaceae > Aquitalea > Aquitalea aquatica. The sequence goes on along the minus strand of NZ_JACERN010000006.1, from coordinate 151,982 downwards.
ATCCATAATTTCTTAACTTCAGTTTTAGTTTTACTCACCTGATGAGCAAAAAAACCCCCTTAAGCCAAGTCAGCGATTTTGATATCCGCCTGCTGCGCCTGTTCAAGACCGTCGTGGAATGCGGCAGTTTTTCCGCAGCAGAAAGCGTGCTGGGCATCAGCCGCTCGGCCATCAGCCTGCATATGGGGGACCTGGAAAAGCGGCTGGGCATCTGCCTGTGTCAGCGTGGCCGCGCCGGTTTTGCGCTCACCGACGAGGGGCGCGCGGTGCTGCACGCCAGCCAGACCATGCTGGCGGCCATCGAGGAATTCCGCACCGAGGTCAACCAGCTGCACCATCAGCTACGGGGCGAGCTGAACATCGGCATCATCAATAATCTGGTCACCCAGTCGCACATGCACCTGACGCGGGCGCTGAAATCGCTGAGCGCACGCGGGCCGGGGGTGCGCATCAATATCTCCATGACCACCCCCAGCGAAATCGAACTGGGGGTGCAGGACGGCCATCTGCATGTTGGCGTGGTGCCGCTGATCAACCCGCTGTCCGGGCTGGATTACATCCAGTTATATGAAGAGCATTCCTTGCTGTACTGCAGCCGCGAGCACCCCTTCTTTACCCGTGCCGACACCGACATCAGTGAAGATGAACTGTGCCGTACCGAGGCGGTGGCCCCCAATTACCGCCTGACCGCCGAGGCCATGGAGCGCCATCACGCACTCAATTGCAGTGCCACCGCGTCCGACCGCGAAGGCATTGCCTTCCTGATTCTCACCGGCGGCTATATCGGTTTTCTGCCCGACCACTTTGCCGCTGGCTGGGTGGCACAAGGGGTAATGCGCCCCCTGCACCCAGCCCGCTTCTGCTACGACATTCCGCTCAATGTGGCCATGCGCAAGGGCCGCCGCCCCAACCTGGTGCTGGAATGTTTCCTGCAGGCGCTGGAAGACAGCCGCAAGGCATGAACTCCACCCGGCCCTGAACGCAAAAAAGCACCCTTGCGGGTGCTTTGGCTAAGCTCGACAGCAAACCTGACGGCTTATTTACCGGCTTCGCCGACAAAGATTTCCACGCGGCGGTTGGTGGCACGGCCGGCCACCGTGCTGTTGTCAGCCACCGGCTGGCGTGAGCCCATGCCATCGATGGCGATACGGTTACCCGATACACCACGGTTGACCAGGTAGTCACGGGTAGCCTTGGCACGGTTCACCGACAGCGGATTATTGATGGCATCGCTACCGGTATTGTCGGTATGGCCAACAATGCGCACGGTTGTCACCGGATTCTGCTGCAAGGTGGTGGCAAAGCGATCCAGTACCGGGCGCAGGTTGGGCTTGATGTCGTAGCGGCCGGAATCAAAAGACACATCGCTGGGGATATTCAGCTTGAGCTGGTTGTCGGCAGTCTGGCTCACGCTGACGCCGGTGCCCTGCGAAGCCTGCTCCATGGCCTCTTTCTGTTTTTGCATGTGCTGCGACCACAGGTAACCACCACCCGCGCCCAGCGCCGCGCCTACCGCCGCACCGGTGGCCGCGCTGCGGCCGGTATGGCCGCCAGCAGTCAGTGCACCCAGCACCGCACCCACGCCAGCGCCAACTGCAGCCCCGGTACCGGTGGTGCGCTGGGTATCATTCATATTGGCGCAGCCGCTCAGGCTGGCCACCGCCATGGTAATGACCAACAGGGAAGTGACTTGTTTTTTCATCGTAGACTCCTCGTTACGGGATGCATGCTGCATGCCCGATACAGATACCGTCCGTGCAGACCGCAAGCGGCGCACGATGGCGGCCTTCATGGTTAGGCAGCGCCGCAGGCCGGACCGGCCCTTGCAATAAGGCGCTACAAGCACAGCATATGGCAGAGGCAAGCGGCTCAAGTTCAGTCGCCGGGCTTGCGCGGTGGCCATTATTTTAAATAACAACAAGCAACTGTTTACATTCTAGTCTGCCTGTCAGCCACCGTGTGTAAGCAATCGTGTGCCTTGTGTAAGGGAAAGTACAGCCTGACAGGAGCCGACGACGACAAAAAAAAGCCCCCTTGCGGGGGCGGAAGTGATGCTAAGGGTCGTCAGGAAAAGAAAAGCCAGATGAGCCAGCGCTCAGGACTGCGTGGCTACCTTGGCTGGGCGTGACTCCATCCACGGCGTGCCGTACAGACGGGAGCGAACCCAGCCCACCGCCAGCAATGCCACGGCCAGCGCACCGGTGCTGATCACTTCGATCTGGTGCTCGGGACGAATGGCCATCAGCAGTACCACGGCGCAGATGAAGACGATGACAATCCAGGTGAGTACCGGGAACATCCACATGCGGAAGGCCGGCGTTTCGCCATTGGCCTCCAGGCGCTGGCGCATGCGCAGCTGGGAAATGGCAATCACCAGATACACCAGCAGGGCGATGGTGCCGGAAGTGGCCAGCAGGATGTCGAACACTTCCTTGGGTACCAGGTAGTTGGCAATCACGGTGATGAAGCCCACCACCATGGAACCGAGCACCGCTTTTTGCGGGGTACCGTTGCTGGCGGTTTCACCAAACATCCGGATGGCATCGCCACGGGTGGACAGCGAATACAACATGCGCGAGGCGGTATACAGCGCGGAGTTAAGGCAGCTGGCTACCGACACCAGCACCACCACATCAACGATGGCCTTGGCATTGGGAATACCGATCAGCTGCAAGGTGCGCTGGTAGGAGCCCAGGGCCGCCAGTTGCGGATCGTTCCACGCCACCAGCGCAGTCACCACAAAGATGGAACCCAGATAGAACAGGCTGATCCGCCATACCACCGAATTGGTGGCCTTGGTGATCTGCTGCTGCGGGTTGTCCGATTCGGCCGCCGCAATGGTGACGATCTCTGTACCCAGGAAGGTGAACATGGTGGTCAGCATGGCACCCAGCACCGCACCGAAGCCATTGGGCATGAAGCCGCCGTGATCAAACAGCCGTGCGGTGCCACTGACCTGGCTGCCCGGAATCAGGCCCAGCATGGCCGCACCGGCCACCGCCAGGAAGGCAACAATCGCCACCACCTTCACCAGCGCGAACCAGAACTCGAACTCACCGTAGTTCTTCACGCTGAACAGGTTGGTGATGGTCAGCAAGGTGGTAATACCCAGGGCAAAGGCCCACATCGGCACGCCGGCAAACCAGGCATGCAGGATGGTGGCGGCCGCATTGGCTTCCAGCGGAATCACCAATACCCAGAACCACCAGTACAGCCAGCCGATGATGTAGCCGGCCCAGTGGCCGATGGCACGGTCGGCATAGGTGGAAAACGAGCCGGTATCCGGCGCAGCTACCGCCATTTCACCCAGCATGCGCATGACCAGTACCACCAGCAAGCCGGCCATGGCATAGGCGATCAGCACGGCAGGGCCGGCCTCGGCAATGGCGTGGCCGGAGCCGACGAACAGGCCGGCACCGATCACACCGGCAATGGACAACATGGTGACGTGACGTTGCTTGAGCCCGTGGCTCAAACCTTGAGATGAAGCACTCATGAAAGATTCTCCCAAACCGGCGGCCCGCGTGGGCAGGTCCTCCGGCAATAACATTTTTTGTTTTTGTAGCGGTGAAAGTGACCCACATTACTGCTTGCCTGCGGCCTACGGAGCCACGGCCAGCCCCGGCATCGGACACCGCCCAGGCGGGTCGGTGCGCAATGCTGCGACAGCGGTCTGCTGTGGCAACTGTTTATGCTGCCATTCAGTAAAAAAATGGCATTTTTTTAAACAGCAAGTCATTGACTACAATATTCAAAGCAGTCAAATCATTGTATAGAATGAACTTTCCAAGACTTGCAGGCGCAACAATTCTAATCATGCGTTTAACAAAACACCACAATGAATAATATTTTAAACAGCAAATCAGCGTGCCAGATGGCGGAAAAGATGCAGACAAGTCATTGAAAAAAATGGCTTTGGCAGGAAAAATGCACAACGGGTGAAAAACAGGAAAAAACACCATATCAAGCAGAAAAAAGCACTGGAATACGCTTTTTCCAACTTGATGCAGTGTCAGACTGCACCCACGACGGATGGCATGCCGCAGCCAGCCGCGCTAATGCAGCGACGACCGGCTGCACAGCGACGCCAACGGCAGCTGTAACAGGGCGGTGGTCATGCCCTGCGCCAGATAGAACAGCGAAGCCACGCCACCGTAGCTCCAGGCGGGTGCCACTGCGGCAAAGCGCTGCTGCCGCACAAAGGGCAGGCCCTGCCACAAGGGGCTGGCAAACAGCTGTGGCGCGGCGGCAAAAGGCTGCTGATACAGCACGATGTCCTGCTGCAATGCCACCAGCTGGCCCACCCGCTGCTGACTGACACCCCATACCGAGGGGGCCGGCTGTGTCGTGCTGCGCAGGCCCAACCGGCGCAAGGCCAGCACCGGCATGGCATTGCTGCCGTAGACATACACCATGGACGGGTTGGCAAAGCGAATAACCTGCACCGTAGGCCAATTGGCAATACCACGTGCCTGCAATTGGCGGCGCAGGCCGGCAAAGCCTTGCTCCAGCTGCTGTAGCCGCTGCTGCGCCTGCTGCTCGCGTCCCAGTAAACGCCCCAGTTGCAGCAGGATGCGCTCGGCCGCCTGCGCATGATCCTGCCCCGGCTGATAGGCATCGATATTCAACACCGGGGCAATGCGCTGCAGGCTGCTGCGCATGGACAGCAAGGTGGGGCTGATGATGATCAGCTGCGGCTTGAGGCTGGCCAGCAGCTCCAGATTGGGCTCCAGCCGGCTACCGGCCGACGGCACCTGCGCCGGCAGGCGTGGGCGTACCACCCACTGCCGGTAGTCATCGGCATCTGCCACCGCCAGCGGGGTAACGCCCAGTTCCAGCAGGTTTTCCGCCGCCTCCCAGCTCAGGGCAACAATGCGCTGTGGCGGCGAGCCCACCGGCTGGCGGCTGGCCTGTTCCAGTTCATCCATTCCCCCCGCCATGGCCGGCAGCAGGCTGCCGGCCAGCCAGACAGCAAGACAACAAAGCAGTACGCGCAAGCTCATCGCCCACCTCCACGACTCAGTCGTTGCCAGCACAGCAGCACGATGAAATAGGCCCCGCACAACACCGAGGCCAGCATGCCCAGCGGCAACTGCCGTGGATAGATCAGCACCCGCCCCAGCCAGTCGGCCAGCAACAGCAGCGCCGCGCCCAGCAAGGCCGCCAAGAGCAATTGCGCCACCGGCCGGCGTGCGCCCAGCAGCGCTGCAATATGCGGAGCCAGCAAGCCCAGAAAGGCCACCGGCCCCAGCACTGCCGTCACCACCGCCGTCAGCAAGGCCACCAGCAGCAGCAAGCCCAGTCGCGCCCGTTCCAGCACCAGACCGCGCCCCTGCGCCACGCCATCGCCGGTGGACAGCAAGGCCAGCACCCTTTGCGCCGCCAGCGCCAGCATGCCCAGCACCAGCACCGCCAGGCTCAGCCACAGCGCCTGTGCGCCACTGACCCGGTAACTGGAACCAGCCAGCCAGCCCAGCACGGCAAAGCTGTCCGCCGTCCCCTTGGCCAGCACCGCCTGCAGCAGCGCATCCAGCAAGGCCGCCAGGGCAATGCCGCTCAGCGCCATCATGCCGGGGGCGTAGCCTTGCCTGCGCCCCAGCCACAACAGCAGCCCCAACACCAGCAGGGTGCCGGCCAGTACCAGCAGCGGCCCGCCCTGCAGCAGAGGCTGCCCCAGCCAGCTGGCTGCCAGCAACAAGGCCAGGCTGCCGCCAGCCGACAGGCCCAGCAGATCAGGGCTGGCCAGCGGATTGCGCAATAGCCGTTGCAGCAGCACCCCGGCCATGGCCAGCCCGGCACCCGCGCTCAACGCCACCAGGCTGCGCGGCCAGCGCAAGGACCAGAGCAGCGCTTCCGGCCAGCCCAGCACCCAGCGCAGTTGCCCGCCATCAGGCATCGGCGACAGGCAAACACTCAGCAGGGTCAGCAGCATTAACAGGGAAACCGCCAGCAGCCAGCCTCCCCTGCCCCAGCGTCGCTGGCCAGCCACCACGCTGGGTGGTGCAGCCGCCTGCTGCGCCGGGCGCAGATTGCGCCGCGCCAGCCACAGCAAGGCCGGTGCGCCCAGCAAGGCGGTCACCGCACCGCTGGGCAGGCTGTCGCCCGCCCACTGGCTGAAGGCCAGCGCCAGACAGTCGCTACCCAGCAGACACAGCGCCCCCAGCAAGGCGCTGGCAGCCAGCTGCGCCCGTGGCTGCCGTGCACCGAGCAGGCTGGCCAGATTGGGTGCCACCAGGCCGATGAAGCCGATCAGCCCCACCGCCGCCACCGACACCGCACTCAGCCACAACGCTGCCAGCAGCAATAACAGAATGGTGCTGATGGCGACACCACGGCCACGCGCAGCGGCCAGCCCCAGCACCAGCAGCGACAGCGGGCGCGGAGCCAGCCATAGCAACAGCAGGGCCGGGCTCAGCCGGGGCAGCAGCCACAGCGTCCATTGCCAGTCGATCTGTGCCAGATCGCCAGCACCCCAGACAAACAGATTGCGCGCGTACTGGTCGTGCAGCAGCACTAACGCCGTCGCCACTGCCCCCAGCAGCAGGTTGACCGCCATGCCGCCCAGCACCAGCGGCAAGCCGTTCAGCCCCTGTGGCCCGGCCAGCAGCAAGACCAGCCCCAGCGCCAGCATCGCCCCGCCCAGCGCCGGCCAGGCCGGGTGCAGTGCCAGCACGCCGGGCAGACAGATGCTGGCCAGCACCACGCCCAGCCATGCCCCGGCGGACAGGCCCAGCGTCATCGGCGACACCAGCCGGTTGCCGGTCAGCTGCTGCAGCACGCTGCCGGACAAACCCAGTGCAGCCCCCACCAGCAGGGCCATTGCCGCACGCGGCAAGGCCGCATAGTGGAATTGCAGGCCGCTGAAATCGACCGGTGCCTGCCACAACTGCGCCCATTGTGCGGCCGGGAGCAGCCCGCCATCCAGCCACAGGTGTAAGGACAACAAGCCCAGCAGGCCGCACAGCCCCAGCGGATAGCGCCAGCCACGCCAGGTAGCAGGTAATAACAAGGTGATGACTGCTTGCATCTCAGGCCACCACCGCGACCGGACAGGGCTGGCCGGCTTGCGGCAGCAACTGGATATCCACCCCGTACAGCCCCGAGAGACGCGGCGAGTGCAACAACTCCAGCGGCGAGCCATCGAAATACAGCCGTCCTTGCTGCAGGGCCACGATGCGGTCGGCATGGCGTGCCGCCAGATTGATGTCGTGCAGCACCACCACCACGCCACGGCCGCTGTCGCGGTTAAGCTGCCGCAGCAGGCCCATCAGCTGGTATTGGTGTGCCAGGTCCAGCGCCGAAGTCGGTTCGTCCAGCAACAATAGCGGCGACTGCTGCGCCAGCAGCATGGCGATCCAGGCGCGCTGGCGCTCGCCGCCAGACAATAGCTCGGCCTCGTGTGCGGCATGCTGCGTCACGTCGGCAGCGCGCATGGCCTCGGCCACGATGGCGCTGTCTGCTGCGCTCCAGCGGCCAAAAGCGCCCTGCCAGGGATAGCGCCCCAGCCCCACCAGCTCGGCCACGGTCAGGCCGGCTACCTCGGGCAGGCGCTGCGGCAGGTAAGCCACGGCACGGGCAAACTGCCGCGCCGACAGCCGGTTCAGCGGCTGGCCATCCAGTTGCAACTGTCCCTGATCGGGCTGCAACTGGCGCGCCAGCAGATTCATCAAGGTGGATTTGCCGGAGCCGTTATGCCCCAGGATGACGGTGAAAGCCCGGCCATCCAGCTGCAAGGCCGGCAGTTGCAATACGCTACGGCCTTGCCGCTCCACACGGATATCACGCAGGGTCAGCATGCTGCGCCCACTCCTCTCTCAGCAGCGCCACACGCGCTGTTACTTGCAATTTCGGGCAGGTGCTGCACAGCGCACCATCACAGCGGCGGAAATGCTGGCAGCAGGCACGCCGTGCCAGTGCCAGCCGCTCGCCGCCGTTTTCCAGCGTTACCGGCCACACACCGCTGGCCTGCGGCAAGCCCAGTGCGCTCAGCCATTGCCCGGTCAATTGTTCGATGGCCGCGTTGTCGCGCGCCGGCTGCAGCCGCTGCAGCAGCAGCAGGGCCGCTACCACGCAATCGGCCAGCAGCCGGCGGGCCAGCTTGGCATGCAAGGGCTGCTGCGCGACCAGTTGCGGCAACACGGTGGCGGCGATGGCGGCCAGCTGCGCTGCCGCCGGCTGGCGCAGACTGGCGGCCGACCCATGGCGCAGCGGCTGCGCCGGCAGGGAAAAACCGGCCACCATGCCGGGCAGCAGGCATTGCTGCATGGAGCTCCAATCCGGTAGAGCTCCCGCCAGCTCCACCGCCAGCACCGTGGCGTAAGCCGGCTGCCACAGCAGCAGGCCCCAGCTACGGCAGCCCCAGTAATGCGGGCCAGCCTCCGGATGCCGGCTGCGCAAATGCTGCAGCAACTGGCCAATGGCCGAGCCGGCCGCCGCCAGGGCAAACTCGGCGGCGGCGGCCTCGCCTATGCGGCCATCCAGACCGGGCAGCGCCTGGGCCAGCTGCTGTAGCAAGCGGCCCAGCGCACTGCCCTCGCCTGCGGCTGTGGCGTCAAACGGCATGGCCGGCCAGTGGATTGCGCAGGGTGCCGGCAAACTTCAGATTGCCGGCCGGATTGGCCAGATCCAGCATCTGCTGGTTATTGCCCAACTGCAGGCGATTCAGGCATGAGCGGGCAAACTCCGGCACGAACAGGTCGTAGCGGGCAAAGCGCTCGGCCAGCTGCGGGAATTGCGCCTGGTAATCACGCACGCACTGGGCCACCTCTTGCCAGAACGCCTGCTCTGGCAAGTCGCAGTGTTCATCCAGAATGGCTGCCAGGTAACGGAAGAAGCCGTCGAACACATCGGTAAACAGCGCCAGCAGCTTCATCTCCTCCGGCACCTTCACCGCCAGCCGTGCCACGGCAGGCGGCAGGGCGGCATCCGGATTCAGGATGGCGGCTTCTTCGGCAATGTCCTTCATGATGGCGCGCTGCGGGATATTGTTTTCCAGCTGCAGGATGAGGTTTTCCCCATGCGGCATGAACACCAGCTCGTGGGCATAGAAGCAGTGCAGCAGCGGCGCCAGATAGGCTTGCAGATAGCGCGCCACCCAGCTGCGCGCATCCAGCCCGGAACTGTGGATCAGCGCCGCCAGCAAGGACTCTCCGGCAGCATCGATGTGCAATAGCGCGGCCATGGTCATCAGCCGTTTGCCCGGTCCCAGCAGCGAGGCCGGGCTTTCGCGCCACAGCGCCGACAACATCTTCTTGTACGGCGAATCCTTGCTGATGCCGCCATCGAAATAGGGATTGCGAAAACCGATGGAAGCCACTTCCCGCAGGATGGCAAAGCCCTGCTGATGCAGGTAGGCATCGCTGTCCACCAGTTGGCGGATCCAGTCGTTGATGGCCGGGGTGGCCAGCATGTAATACGGCGACAGCCCGCGCATGAAGCCCATATTGAGAATGGACAGCGCAGTTTTCACATAGCGGCGCTGCGGCTGGCTGATGTTGTAGAAGGTGCGGATGGACTGCTGCGCCAGATAGGCATCCTCGCCATAACCCAGGCAGACGATATGGCGCTGTGCCACTTCCGGGGCAAAGGAAATGGCCAGCTTGTTGAACCACTGCCAGGGGTGGGCCGGCATCAGTAGGTAGTCGTCCATCTCCAGTTGCTGCGCGGCCAGCTGGCGGGCAAAACCGGCCAGCGCCTCACTGCCCAGCTCTTCTTGCAACAGGCGCTGGTAGTCCAGATCGGCCGCGCACGAGAAGGTGGCACGCGACTTGTGCACCGCCAGCCAGATCAGGCGCTGCGGTGCCGCAGCTTCCGGCGCATGGCGCAGGTAATCCACCGCATCGAAGCCGATACGGCCGTTATTGGCGACAAAGCCCGGATGCCCTTCCATCATCGAGGTTTCCACCGACTGGAAATCGGCACGGGTCAGCTCCTCGGCACTCAGCCCGCCACGGGCATGCTTGTAGGCACTGCCATACAGGGTGCTGCTGATCTCTTCCAGGTACACCGGCATCATGTCGTCGCCAATGCCCAGCACTGCCTTGAATTCGATGATGAAGGCCAGGGCGTCCAGCGCAGCCGGCGCACCGTGCAGGCTGCGGCTGAGCGAAGCGGCATCGATCAGCCAGTGCTCCAGCGCCAGTACACGGGCGCGGAAGGTGTATTCCCCGCTGCCATCCGGAATGGGCAGGCGGTATTCGCCCCAGTCGCCCTGCTGCTGTTGCAATTGTGGCGCCAGCAACAGCTCGTGGGAGAACTCGGCAATAGCCTTGCGCAGCAGCAGGCGGTTAACCTTGGCCCAGATGGCCGGCTGCAGATGTTGAACCAGTTGTTGCGGGTGTTGATGGCTAGGCGTTTGCATGGTGTTCCTTGCGTGACGACCGCGCAGCCCGCAGGTGCGGCGGCCGGAAAAATCGGAGATCAGACTGCACAAGCGGGCTGGGCGGTCGCGCAGGCCGCTGCAAACTGCGCCCGGCTGCAAAAAGCCAGGACAGCGCGCTTGTGCGGCAGCTGGATCTCGCCCTGATAGACGAAGCCGGCATAGCGGTTGAGGCGGTGGATCTTGTCATTGCGCACATCCGGCTCCACCACCACCCGCGCCACGGCCGGGTCGGCAAACAGCGCAGCCAGCACGGTCAGCATCACCGCCCGGCTGAAACCGCTGCGCGGCTGCAAAGGTGGAGCCAGCAGCAGATGCATACCGATATCGCCCGGCTGCACCGGGTAGTGCTGGCCCAGCACGTCGTGCGCCGGGTCGTAACGCTCGATCAGGAAGGCCGGCACACCGTCCAGATGGCCTAGCAGTGCCTGGGCATGGCCGCTGTCCTGCAATTGGGCATAGGCGGCGGTGACCGCAGCCAGATCGCACTGCTGCATGCCCCAGTAACGGGCGTAATCGCGGCCAACCCAGTCGTGCAGCAGCGGCATGTCCTGCGGCACCCGCAGCGGATAAAGGCTGAACTCGCCCATGCCGGCAAGCTGATGGGAAAACAGCGGAGCAAGGTCAAGCGTGCTCATGAGCAAACTCCTTGGGAAAGTGGTGGCCGCACGCCGGGCAATAACAGTGGATAGGCCAGCAGGCACAGCAGCAGCCCCAGCGCCGCCACCACAAAGGGCGCGGCCAGGCCGTAACTGGCCACCAGCGCACCGGCCGCACTGGACGACAGCAGCACGCCCAGGTTCTGGCACAGATTGATGCGGCTGTAATCACGGGCGTAATGCAGCGGGGTACTCAGGCGGAATAGCTGCAAATCCAGCCGCACCGTCAGCTGGAACAAGGCCCAGCCGAACAGGCAGCGCCCCAGCAACAGCAGTGGCAGCTGCGGCAGCGCCTGCAGCAGCAAGCCGCCCACCCCCAGCAGCAGCAGGCTGCTGGTACTGCCAGCCGGTGGCTGAGCGCGCCGCTGCCGGCGCTGGTTGTGCCACAGGCCCAGCAAGGCCAGCAGCGCTGGCAAGGCAAACACCGCCGCCGCCAGCGTGCTGTTGTCCAGCCCGCTTTGCTGCTGCCAGTACAGGGCAAAGAAGCCACGCACCAGATAGGCGCTGCAGTAAAACAGCAGCATCAGCAAACCCAGCCGCCACAAGCCGCCAGCCGCTTGCGGCGGGTGTTCGCCCGCGCTGCTAGCCGGTGCAGCAGCCTGCGGCAAGGCCGGTAGCGGTACGCGCAGCAGCCACAGGCACAAACCCATCTGCGCCAGATCAGCCAGTGCCATCAGCAAGAAGGCATGGTGGGCTGGCAACAGGCCCAGCAATACCCCGCCCAGCAAAGCCCCGGCGATGCCACCAAAGTGGACGATGACCGACAGCAGGCCGATCAGCCCGGCATGCTCCTGCGGTGCGGCCTGGCTCATCAGCCGCGGGTAGATCAGCAGATAGCTGGATTTGCAGCCCACCATGGCCAGCGAAGCCAGCCAGAACAGCATCATGCTGTCGGCGGCATAGCAGGCAACACACAGCAGCGCTGCCGCCAGCTGGGTGAAGGGCAGCAGCCGCAGCAACTCCACCCGCCGCGCCAGCCGCGCCCACAGCGGCAGCGCCAGCATCACCACCAGGCATAGCGCGGCCAGATAGTTGCCCACCAGCCGGGCATCTTCCACGCCGAAGCGGCTGGCGAAGTACTGCGGGTAAAACGGCAGCAGTACCGCATCGCCCACCACCGCCAGCGTGCTGAGCGTCAGCAAGGCCCGCCTCATGCGCTGAGTCTTTCCGGATCAGGCAGGCTGTCCGGTGCGGTGAATTGCTGGAAGGCAATACGCTGCTCCACCGGGTAATGCTCCACCCCGCTGATGCTGCGAATCAGCCGCGCATTGCGATAGCAGGCCATGCCCAGATCCGGCGACGACAGGCCGTGGGTGTGCAGCTCGGCGTTTTGCACGAACAGGCGATGCTCGGCATCGATGCTGTAATCGCGTGCCACGGCAAAACGGCCACGTTCGTCACGGCGGATACGGCCGGCAATCGGCGCAAGGAAGGCCGGCTGGCGGTAGCCATAGCCGGTCGCCAGCACCAGCCCGGCTGTTTGCAGACTGAAGCGCTTTTGCTGCTCCAATTGCTGCAGTTCCAGCTGGAAATGCCCTTGCGCCTTGTCATAGCGGCAGTCGCTGAGCGCGGTATTGGCCAGCAATATGGTGGCCGGTGTGCCGTTCAGGTGCTTGCGGTACAAGAGTTCGTGGATGTCGTTGATCAGGCTGGCATTGATGCCCTTGAACAGGCCTTTTTGCTGTTGCAACAGCTGGTCGCGCTGCGGCAGCGACAGCCGGTGGAAGTAATCCACATACTCCGGCGAGGTCAGCTCCAGCGTCAGCTTGGTGTATTCCAGCGGGAAGAAACGCGGCGAACGGGTCAGCCAGTTCAGCTGGTAGCCGTAGCGGTCGATGTCCTGCAGCAGGTCGTAGTAAATCTCTGCCGCGCTCTGGCCGCTGCCGACAATGGTGATGGATGGCTGGCGCTGCAGCGCCGCCTTGTCGGCCAGATAGCTAGCCGAATGGCTGGCCTGCCGCGCTACCGACTGGCAGCACTCCGGCCACAGCGGCACGGTGCCAGTGCCCAGCACCAGATGGCGGGCGCGGTACAGCTCCAGCTCGCCGCTGGCCAGATTCTGGCAATACACCTGGTAGAGGCTGTTGATTTCGTCGTACTCCACCCGCTCTACCTGGCGCTGCCAGCGCAGGCTGTCCAGCTGGGCGCATACCCACTGGCAGTACTGGTTGTATTCCTGGCGCAGCATGAAGAAATCTTCGCGGATGTAAAAAGCGTAAATCCGCCCGCTGCTTTTCAGGTAGTTGAGAAAACTGAAACGGCTGGTGGGGTCGGCCAGCGTCACCAGATCCGCCAGGAAGGGCGTTTGCAGGGTGGCGTTTTCCAGCAACATGCCCGGGTGCCAGTCAAAACCCGTTGCCTGATCCAGGAATACACCGTCCAGCCCTTCCAGCGGCTGGGTCAGGCAGGCCAGGCCCAGATTGAAGGGGCCTATACCAATGGCCACGAAATCGTGAATCTTGCCGTTCATCGCGCCATCCTCCGCTGCGTGGCGTCACTTGCTGCTTGCAGGACAAAAGTCAGTTTCATTCGGGTCGCTCTCCGTGTGCTGGTCAGGCCAGCGGGTGGGAGGCCGGCCACGGCCGCAGCGCGTGCAGGCCGTGTGCCGGTCAGGGCTGGCGCAGCGGGCAACACCGGCCCGTTGCGCCGCTACAGGACAGACCACCCGCGATATGGCTGACGACTCGCTGTTGCTTGCTCATGAATCCCACTCCCGAATCAGAATTTTCACAATAATATTGCGAATGATAACGATTATCAATAGCATTATTGCATCAGCCTGCCATCCTGCCCAAGCACGAGGCATGGCCGATGCCGCCATGACACAAGCCCGGCAGGGGCCGGGCGCGGCAAGCAAGAACTCAAGGACGATGCGTGATGACAAGCAGCAACAGACGCCAGCAAGCAGGCCGCCAACTGGGGAGAACCCTGTGCGTGGCCACACTGGCACTGGCCGTACAGCAGGCTTATGCCGCCGACAGCAGCACACTGGAAACGGTAACGGTTAGCGCAGAACAGCGCCCCGATGCACTGGCCCCCACCCAGGGCTACCAGGTGGGCAGCAGCAAGAGCGCCAGCAAGACCGACACCCCGCTGGCGCAGATTCCGCAAGCTGTCTCGGTCGTCACCCGCCAGCAGATCGAAGACCAGAAACCGCGCACCATCAGCGAAGCGCTCAACTACACGCCGGGGGTGTTCAGCGGTGCGGTGGGCTCCACCACCCGCTACGACTACATCGTGCTGCGCGGCTTCAGCGACCATCCCACCGCCAATGAATTCCTCGATGGCCTGCGGCTGTTTGGTGATCCGGACGGCTACAACACCCTGCAGATCGACCCCTATGCGGTGGAAAGGCTGGACGTGATACGCGGGCCGGCCTCGGCCAGCTATGGCCAGGCCTCGCCCGGTGGCGTGGTGGCCATCACCAGCAAGCGCCCCTTGCAAGAGGACTACCACGAGCTGTCACTGACCGTGGGCAACCGCCAGCAACGCAGTCTGGGGCTGGATTTTGGCGGTGCCGTGGCCGGCCGCGACGACCTGTCCTACCGCCTGGTGGCCAAGGGCAGCGCCGCCGACCAGCAACAAAACGGTGCCAGTACCGAGCGCTATGTGCTGGCCCCTTCGCTCAACTGGAAAATCAGCGACAGCACCAATCTGCTGCTGCAGGCCTATTTGCAGAAAGACCCCAGCACCGGCTACCACGGCACCCTGCCCTATTACGGCACCGTGGTCCCGCATAATGGCAAGACCATCTCCCCCGACTTCAACGAAGGCTCCAGTGGCGACGGCATGAGCCGCGAGCAGCAATACTATGGCTATCAGCTGGAACACCGCTTCAACGACGCGCTGACCTTCCGCCAGCAATACCGCCTGCAACTGAGCAAGACCGACCTGAGCCAGTATTCCGATGTCGGCTGGGTATCCGACAGCTCGGACCTACTCAACCGCACCTATGCCCGCTCCAACGAGCGCTCCACCGCCCACATCATCGACAACAGCCTGGAAGCCCGCTTCAATGCACTGGGGATGAAGCACACCGTGCTGGCCGGGCTGGACTACCAGACCAGCCGCAACAAGGGCGACAACTCCTATACCTACACCGGCACCACCATCAATCCCTTCAACACCGTGTACGACGACAGCAGCCATCCGCTGTCTTACAAATACTTCGACCGCAAGCGCGACCAGACCGGCGTCTACCTGCAGGACCAGATGGCGCTGGGCAACTGGAAACTGACCGCCGGCCTGCGCCACGACCAGGCCAAGGTATCGGAAACCAATACCGGTACCGGCAGCCGCACCAGCTGGGAAGGTGGCAAGACCACCGGCCGGCTGGGTCTGGTGTATGAGGCAGAAAACGGCCTGGCTCCCTACCTGAGCTATAGCGAGGGCTTCGACCCCAGCCAGGCTTATGCCACCGACAGCCATGGCAATGTGCTCAAGCCGATGCAGAGCAAACAGAGCGAAGCCGGCCTGCGCTACCAGCCCACCAGCGATATCCAGCTGTCCGCCGCGGTGTATGAGCTGCAGCAAAGCAATGTGGCCCAGTACAACGCCATCAGCTTCAGCTACGACCCCATCGGCAAGGTGCGCTCGCGCGGTGTGGAACTGGAAGCCAATGCCAAGCTGAGCAAGCAGCTGTCGCTGCTGGCCAGCTACACCTATACCGACATGCAGGTCACCGAGGGCAGCAACCAGGGCAAGACGCCCTATCTGGCCCCGGCCCACAAGGCGACTGCCTGGCTGGATTACGCCTTTGACAGCGGCATCAATCTGGGTGGCGGGGTACGCCGTACCTCGTGGATGTGGGCTGACAGCGCCAATACCCTGACCATTCCGGGTGTCACCCTGTACGACCTGCGCCTGCGTCTGCAACTGGGGCAGTTCAGTCCGTCGCTGAAAGGCAGCACGCTGCAGATCAACGCCAACAACCTCAGCAACAAGACTTACATTGCCTCGTGCTACAGCAGCTATGCCTGCTACTACGGCGAGAAGCGCAATATCAGCGCCACCCTCAGCTACCAGTGGTAAACCAGCCCGGCAAAAAAAACGCCTGACATGGTCAGGCGTTTTTTACTGAGCGCAGGACCTGCAGCGCCCCCCTTTACTCCCGCGCCAGCTGCGCCATGGAAAACCCGGCTACCCACGGCATGAAACTGGCCGCCGGCATCGGCCGGGCAATGTAGTAGCCCTGGGCCACATCGCAGCCCAGGCCAAGCAGCTGCTGCCAGTCGGCGCGGCACTCCACCCCTTCGGCCACGGTCTTGCGGCCCAGATCGTGCACCAGGTCGATAGTGGAGCGCACGATGGCGGCCGAGTCCTTGCTGCCGGACAGATTGCTGATAAAGGACTGGTCGATCTTGATGTACTCCACCGGCAGGCGCTGCAGATAACTGAGCGAGGAATAGCCGGTGCCAAAGTCATCGATATACAGCGGGATGCCATCGTCACGCCATTGCTGCAAGGTGCGCAGGCAGCTGGCGGCATCCTCCATCAGCGTGCTTTCGGTGATTTCCAGTTCCAGCAGGCCGGCTTGCAGCTGGCGTTGCTGCTGCCAGTGGCGAATCTTGTCACCCAGCGCTTCGTCCCGCAGATTATGTGCCGACAGATTGACGGCAACCGGCAGCGCACAGCCTTGCTGCTGCCAGTCCTGCAGCAGGTCCAGCACGCTGTTGATCATCCACTCGGTCAGCGGTTTGATCAGCCCGGTGCGCTCGGCCAAACCAATAAACAAGGCCGGAGACAGCAGCCCCTGCGCGCCGTGCTGCCAGCGCACCAGCGCTTCCGCACCGCATACCCGGCCGCTGGCCATTTCTACCTTTGGCTGCAGATAAACCCGCAGCTCGCCCCCCTCGATGGCCTGCCGCAACTCGCCGGCCATATTCAGATGCGGCGACTGGTCGCTGTACTCCTGCGGATTGAACAGCCAGTGGCTGACCGCCTTGTGGCGTGCGGCATGTACTGCGATATCGGTCTGACGCAATAGCTCGTGCACCGTACCGGCGTAGTCGGGAAATAGCGAAATACCGGTTTTCGCGCTGACATCCAGCCGGATATCAGCCACCAGGAAAGGCTGGGCCAGGCACTGTTCCAGTTGCTGGGCCACCAGCTGGGCGGCGGCAACCTCATGTTCCGGCAACAGCACGGCGAATTCGTCGCCGCGCAGGCGCGCCACGATGGCGCTGGCGGGGGCGCACAGCACCAGCCGCCGGCCGAATTCGCGCAGGATGTGGTCGCCATGGCTGAAGCCCAGGGCATCGTTGATTTCACTGAGTCTTTCGATATTCAGCTGCAACAGCGCCAGTGGCGTTTGCTGGTCGGCCGACATCATGGCGGCCAGTGTTTCCACCAGCTGGGTTTCGTTGGCCAGGCCGGTGAGCGCGTCGTGGTGAGTCAGGTAGTGCATGGCAGCCTGTGCCCGCGTCTGCTCGGCCCGTCCGCGCAACATGCCGATGCCGAAGGCCAGATCGTCGGCAAACTCGCTGAGCAAGGCGATTTCGTCGCTGTCAAAACAGGCGGTGCCACCGGTGTGGATCAGCAGCACGCCGATGCTGCGGCCATCCACCCATAATGGGCAGGACAGGCCCTGTACTGCGTCATCGCTGGCGATATCGGTGCCCAGCGGCACTTGCAGCAAGCTGGCCCGCTCGCTGCAGGTGATGGCCGACAGCACGCTGCCGGCCATGCCGGCCAGGCGCTCCAGCCCACCGGAAAAACCATGCTGTGCCGCCGGAAACAGCCGTTCGCCATCGCCAGCATGCAGCCAGACCACGGCACTGCTATAGCCGGCCACGCTGACAATCAGCTGGCACATGGCCTGCAACAGGCCGGGCTCATCACTGGCGCGCAGCATGGCGTGATTACCGGCACTGAGGGTGCGCAAGGCGCGGCTGACGCCCTCCAGCTCGGCCACCCGCCCGGCCAGCTCCAGATTGAGCAGCTGTATTCTTTCTTCGTCGCGCTTGCGCCCGGTAATGTCGTTGCCCAGCACGTAATAGCCCTCTATCGCGCCGCTGCTGTCACGCTTGGGCACATAACGAATGGCCTGCCACACATCGGCAAACGGTTGCCAGTCGTATTCCTGCAGCTCGCCCTGCAACACCTTGTCTATCATCGGAGCAACCCGCTGATAGCGCTCCGGGCCAAGAATGTCGCGCACCAGGTGGCCAGTGATATCGGCATGGTCGGGGGCAAAGCGCTGACGGTATTGTTCGTTGACATAGACATAGCGCTGCTCGCTGCTGACAAAGGCGATATAGGCCGGCAGCGCACTGATGATGCTGTGCAGATGCGCCATGCTGTCCGCCCATTGCCGGGTTCGTTCGTCCACCCGGATCTCCAGCTGGGCATTCTGCTGCAGGATGGCACGCTCGATACTGCGCTCGCGGCTAACATCGCGAAACACCAGCACCACGCCGCGAATCTGCCCGGCGTCATCGGTAATGGGGGCGGCACTGTCGGCTATCGGGTGCTCGCTGCCGTTGCGGGCAAGCAGACTGGTGTGATTGGCCAGCTCCTGCATCTTGCCGGTGGCCAGTACGCGGTCCACCGGCATCAGCGCGGGCTCGCGGCTCTGCTCGTGGATGATGTGAAACACCTCGGCCACCGGCTTGCCGGCAGCCTCGGCCAGTGTCCAGCCGGTGAGTCGCTCGGCCTGCGGGTTCATGCGGGTAATACGGCCGGCCGCATCGGTAGCCAGTACCGCGTCCCCGATGGAATGCAAGGTAATGGACAGGCTCTCTTCGCTGTCCGCCAGTTGCTGCCGGCTGGCTTCCACCGCACGCAACTGGCTGCGGATCAGCCGATAGGTGGCCGCCAGCAAGAGCAGCAACAATACGGCGGTGACGCTACCCAGCTGCAGCAAGCGCTGCCTGATTGTCAGATACTCCGCCTGATGCAACTCCAGGCTGCCGCGCTCCAGCGCATCCATTTCATCCAGCAAGCGATAGACCACCACCCTGGTCTGCAGCAAGGGCGACTGGCTGGCAAATTGGTTGGCCGCCGCCGCCCCCTGGGTCTTGCGTACCTGCTCCACCTGGCGGGCAATACGCAGCCGCCGGTCAAGTACCTGGCGCAGGCTGCTCCAGCGCTGCTGCAGATCAGCGCTGTCAGCAGTCAGGCGGCGAATCTGCGCCAGCAGCAGCTCACGGCTGGCAATGCCCTGATCGCGCTCCTGCAGCTTGGTCACATCACCGCTCAGACGGAAATTCTGGCTGCTCAACTCGATTTGCAGGGTATCGCCGCGTATCCGCGCCAAGCCATTGAGCACTTCGTGCGAGTGGGCCACGCTTTCGCCGGCACGACTTGCCTGATCAGCCACCGACCAGGTCATGGCAGTCAGCACCACCACCGCAAGTGCCGCACAGACAAACGCAGTCATGACCCGTGAATCAAAGCTAAAACGCATAACAGCATCACCCCTGTCGGTGCTGGCTGGTGATGTGCAGGTTTGCACAAAGCAACAGGCCACAATGACACCTGCTACTCATGACTTTAGCATTAGCTACGTTCCGCTGCCGCCTCAATCCACTTCTCCCGCGCCACCCCGGCCATGACATGGCACTAAAGTCGAATGGGACAACATCAGCACACCCCTTAGGCTGTTGCCATGACGCTTGGTCATGCAGGCAATACCGCAACAGCATGTCGTCCAGGCCGGCCTTCCAGGCAGACCGGCCACCCACATAAGGAGATAACACCATGACAACAACGACTTTTTTTATTCCGCCAGTCAATGTAATGGGTGCCGGTTGCCTCAAGGAGGCGGTCAATGCCATCCAGGCCTATGGCTTCAGGCATGCGCTGATCGTGACTGACAAGGTGCTGGCCGACATCGGCGTGGCGGCCAATGTGCAGGCCCTGCTGGCCGAGCGCGACATCCAGGCCAGCATTTTCGCCGGTGCCCAGCCCAACCCCACCATCGGCAATGTCGAAGCCGGCTTGCAGGTGCTGCGGGAAAAGCAGTGTGATTTCGTGGTGTCGCTGGGTGGCGGCTCGCCGCATGACTGTGCCAAGGGCATTGCGCTGGTGGCCACCAATGGCGGCAAGATTGCCGATTACGAAGGCGTGGACCGCTCGAAAAAACCGCAGCTGCCGCTGGTGGCGATCAATACCACCGCAGGCACGGCCAGCGAGATGACTCGTTTTTGCATCATTACCGATGAAGCACGCCATATCAAAATGGCCATCGTCGACCGCAATGTCACCCCCATCCTGTCAGTCAACGACCCCGACCTGATGCTGGCCAAGCCCAAGAGCCTGACCGCAGCCACCGGCATGGATGCGCTGACCCACGCCATCGAAGCCTATGTGTCCACCGCAGCCACGCCGATTACCGATGCCTGCGCGCTCAAGGCAGTGGAGCTGATTTCCCGCCATCTGCGTACCGCAGTGGAAAACGGCAAGAATCTGGAAGCACGCGAACAGATGGCCTATGCCGAATTCCTGGCCGGCATGGCTTTCAACAATGCCTCACTCGGCTATGTACACGCCATGGCCCACCAGCTGGGCGGGGTTTACGACCTGCCGCACGGCGTGTGCAATGCCTTGCTGCTACCGCATGTGGAAGCCTTCAATGCCCAGACTTCGGCGGCACGGCTGGCGGATGTGGCGGCGGCCATGGGCGTAGACACCCAGGGGCTGACTGCCGAGGCCGGTGCCAAGGCCTGCCTGGTGGCCATCCGCAAGCTGGCGGCCGATATCGGCATCCCGGCCAGCCTGGCCGAGCTGGGCGTCAAGCACGAGGACATTCCCCTGCTGGCCAGCAATGCGCTGAAAGACGCCTGCGGCCTGACCAATCCGCGCCAGGCCACGCAACAGGAGATCGAGCAGATCTTCGCCGGCGCCATGTAAGCAACAAGGGGCCGGTGTCACAGGCCGGCCCTATTCTGACTCGCTCATACACTCCCCACACCCGCTCCACGCCTCCTTGTCGTACTACATATACAGTCAGCGTCGGTTCCGCCAATTCAGACATTCAGCAAAGTTTTGTCAGCGGCCTTCTTGGCCTGGTAGCGAGGCTGGGTAGCGACAACCACCAACGCAGGCCTGGAAACTCGGGGGGACAGCTGGGGACAGGCAGCCCGGTCAGTGATTGTCGGTGCTGCCGCTACCTGCCATGCCGTCGAAAACCATGGCCAGCATGTGCGCCACGATCTGTTCGGTACTGTAGCGTCCGTATAGCTGCATATAGTCCACGGCCGGGTCGCAGGTGCGCGAGTAATAGGCATACAGCAGCACGTCTGTGGGCAGATCCGCCCGCAGCTCCCCGGCCTCTTTGGCCGCATCGACAATGCCGGTCAGCAGCTTGTGCAATTTGTACACGCGGCTGACATAGCGCAGGCTTTTGGTCAGCATTTCCCTCACCTGCGGGCTGGACGACGGCAGGAAAGGCAAACCGCCCTCCAGCCTCACCCGCAAGGCCCATTCCAGTAATCCCGCCAGCCTTGATTTTGCGCTCAGCGCACCATCCTGTGCCTCGAGAAATGCCAGCGCACCATCCAGCAGCCGGATCATCACCTCGGTAGCCAGCTCTTCCTTGGACTTGAAATGCTTGTACAGACTGGGCTTGGAAATACCTGCCTCGCCAGCGACATCGTCCATGGTCATCAGGTCGAAACCCTTGCTGGCCAGCAACTTGGTGGTGGCGTCCAGCACTGCCTGTTCACGCAGCTTGAAGGCTTGATCCTTGAAGCTGAGCTTGCTGAAAATACTCATGAGTACAACCTTTTACTAATTGGTAGCTTTTTTTACAAAGCAGTTATATCCTGAATATAAGCACTAGCGCACAGCGTGCCAAGCAGTTTTCTACATTCCGAACCGTCGACGGGAGACCCGGTGAATCAACCCAGCCCCAAGCGCCAGCGCATCGCCATCATCGGTGCCGGCATCTCCGGCCTGGCCAGCGCATGGCTGACTGCAGGCCACCACGAGGTGACGCTGTTTGAAGCGGGTGATTACGCCGGCGGTCACACCAATACCGTAGATATCGAACTGGAAGGCCAGCACTGCGCGGTGGATACCGGCTTTCTGGTCTTCAACGAGGCCACCTATCCCAATCTGATCGCGCTGTTTCAGCAGCTTGAGCTGCCATGCAGCAGCAGCGACATGTCGTTCAGCGTCTCGGTAGACCAGGGGCGGGATGAGTGGGCCGGCAGCAGTCTGTCCAGCGTATTTGCCCAGCGCAGCAAGCTGCTGTCCCCGTCGTTTTACGGCATGCTGGGCGATATCCTGCGCTTCAATGCTGCAGCCAGCTCCAATCTGCAGCTGGCCACCGAGCTGGGGCTGACACTGGGCGAATTGCTGGAACAGGGCAGCTACGGCAACCGTTTTCGCGATCACTACCTGATACCGATGGCCGCAGCCATCTGGTCCAGCCCGGCCAGCCAGATTCTGGCCTTCCCGGCAGAAACCTTTCTGCGCTTTTGCATGAATCACGGCTTGCTGCAGATCCGCCACCGGCCGCGCTGGTTTACCGTGCCGGGTGGCGCACGCCAGTATGTCCAGAAAATGCTGGCCAGCCTGGACGATGTGCGCCTGTCCAGCCCGGTCAGCCGGGTGGAGCGCCGCGAGCGCGGTGTGGTGGTGAGCAGCCGCCATGGCGAGGAGCACTTCGACAGTGTGATTTTCGCCACCCATGCGCCGCAAACCCTGCGCCTGCTGGCGGATGCCACGGCAGAAGAGCGTGCCGTGCTGGGCGCGGTGCAATACCAGAGCAATATCGCCGTGCTGCATACCGATAGCAGCCTGCTGCCACGGCGGCGCCAGGTGTGGTCGGCCTGGAATTTCCTGTCGGAGAGCAACAGCGGTGGCCAGCGCGCCGTCTGCGTCAGCTATCTGCTGAACAAATTGCAGCCGCTGCCCATCAGCACGCCGCTGATGGTGACGCTCAATCCGCTGCAGCAGCCGGAACCCTCGCAGGAACTGGCGCGCTTCCTGTACGAGCACCCGCTGCTGGATGCAGCGGCCATCGAGGCTCAGCGCCGGCTGCCGGCCATCCAGGGCCGCCGGCATTGCTGGTTTGCCGGCGCCTGGACCGGCTACGGCTTTCATGAAGACGGGCTGAAATCCGCACTGCGCGTGGCAGCGGATTTTGCCCCGCTACCACACTGGGCCAAGCTGTGAAGCAGCCCGATGCCTATCTGCTGAACGGCAGCGTCATCCACCAGCGGCTGCGCCCCGTCCACCATCGCTTTCGCTACCCGGTATTTGCCTTGCGCTTCAGGCTGTCCGCACTGGAGTCCATCGGCAAGGGCTGGCTGGGCCTGTGGCTGGGAGTGGATCGCTGGCGTCCGCTAACGCTCAAGCGCCGTGACCACGGCCCCCGTGATGGCAGCCCGCTACTGCCGTGGATACGCCAGCAGTTGGCGGCAGCCGACCTGCCCTGCGATGGCGAGGTGTGGCTGCAATGCTTCCCGCGCCTGTTCGGCTATGCCTTCAACCCGGTCAGCTTCTGGTATTGCCACAATGCCGCCGGCGAGCTGATTGCCATGCTGGCCGAGGTGAACAATACCTTTGGCGAGCGCCATTGCTATCTGCTGGCCAATCAGGATGGCAGCCCCATCCGCAACGGCAGCACCCTGCTGTGCCGCAAGCAGCTGCATGTGTCGCCGTTCTGCCAGGTGGCCGGACACTACCGTTTCCGGCTGGCCGAACTCCCCGGGCGCATGCTGATGCGCATCGACTACCACGATGAAGCCGGCGAACTGATCAATACCAGTATTTCCGGCCAGTTGCAGGCGCTGACGCCACCGGCGCTGGCCAAAGCCCTGCTGCGCCAGCCGCTGCTGACCTTTGGCGTTATCTGGCGCATTCACTGGCAGGCACTGCAGCTGTGGCGGAAAAAACTGCCCATCTACCGCAAACCGCTCGCCCCTTCTCACTCGCTCAGCCATGGACAGGAGCCGCAAGCATGAGCATCACCCACACCCTGGACAAACTGCCGCCCTCCCTGCCGCCCAGCGCCCGCCTGTTGTTGTCGCGCCTGCAACGCTTACAGAGCGGGGGCTTGCGCTTGCTGACACCGGCCGGCCATGCGCTGTGGTTCGGCCAGCCGCAGCACAGCGTGAATGCCGAATTGCATATCCATGACTGGGCGGGCTGCCGCAAGCTGCTGACTGCCGGCGACATCGGCTTTGCCGAAGCCTATCGCGACGGGCTGCTGGACAGCCCGGAGCTGACCGCCCTGCTACGGCTGGCCCTGCGCAACGAACACGCCGTGCCGCCGGCGCTGTCCGGCAGCCTGCCGGCGCGATGGTGGTACCGGCTGAAGCACCTGCTGCGGCGCAATAGCCGTCGTGGCAGCCGCCGCAACATCCACGCCCACTATGATCTGGGCAATGATTTTTACCGCCTGTGGCTGGACCCGTCCTGGACCTACTCCAGCGCCTGGTTCAACGGCGACTACACGCAGTCGCTGCAACAGGCTCAACAGGCCAAGTACCAGCGCATCTGCGACACGCTGGGTTTGCAGCCGGGCATGCGGGTGCTGGAAATCGGCTGCGGCTGGGGCGGGTTTGCCGAACACGCCAGCCGCGCCGGCATCGCGGTGCATGGCATCACCATTTCACCGGCCCAACTTGAACTGGCGCGCCAGCGCCTGGCCGGCCAGCCTCTGGCGCAACTGGAATTGCGCGACTACCGCGACCTGGACGGCCAGTACGACGCGGTGGTGTCCATCGAAATGTTCGAAGCGGTGGGCGAAGCCTATTGGCCGCAATATTTCCGCACGGTGCGTCGCTTGCTGCACCCGGGTGGGCAGGCACTGATCCAGAGCATCACCATCGCCGACGCCTATTTCGAACGCTACCGCGCCAAGAGCGACTTCATCCAGCAGTTCATTTTTCCTGGCGGCATGCTGCCCAGCCCCGCCCGCTTCAGCCAGACCGCCAGCGCCGCCGGCCTGCACACCAGCCAGCGGCTGGACTTTGGCCCGGACTATGCGGAGACCCTGCGCCGCTGGCGGCAGGCCTTCGAGAATACGCTGGACAGCGTGCGCCAACAGGGCTTTGACGAAGCCTTCATCCGCCTGTGGCGGCTGTACCTGTGCTATTGCGAGGCGGGTTTCGACGAAGGACGCATCGGGGTCAGCCAGTTTCTGCTGCAAGACCGCCCGGCATGAACAACCGGCTCAGCACCGACCAGCACGCCACCCTACCACCGGCAGCCAGTGCCACGCGCTGTTACCAGGAGTAAGCCATGATGTTGCTACCCCCGCCCAACCCCCGCATCGCCAGCTGGCGCCAGCGGCGGGTGTGGATTATCGGTGCCTCCAGCGGCATTGGCGCGGCGGTGGCCAGCCAGCTGCTGCAACAGGGCGCGCAGGTGATCCTGTCGGCGCGCAACCAGGCTGCCCTGCAGCAGGTTGCCGCCACCCATGCCGCCGCCATCGTCCTGCCGCTGGAGGTCAGCCAGCCGGCAGCCTGGCAGCAAGCCTGGGCCGAGCTGGAAGCCCGCCAGGCCCTGCCTGACCTGGTGGTGTTCTGCGCGGCAGACTATCGCCCGGAGCATAGCTGGGACATCCGTGCCGACTCGGTCAGCCATACCCTGAGCACCAATCTGGCCGGGGTTTATTTCGGGCTGGAAACCATCCTGCCGGCACTGATGGCCCGCCACGGCGGCGGCATCGCGCTGGTGGCCAGCGTGGCCGGCTATGTCGGTTTGCCCGGTGCCTGCGTTTATGGGCCGGGCAAGGCGGCGCTGATCAATCTGGCCGAGTTGTTGCACGCGGAATTGCGCCAGCATGGCATCGCCGTTTACCTGATCAACCCCGGCTTTGTCGCCACCCGGCTCACTGCCCGCAACGACTTCACCATGCCGGCCTTGCTGAACACCAGCCAAGCGGCGGCGCATATCGTGCGCGGGCTGGAGCGCGGCTGTTTTGAAATCCACTTTCCTTTCAGGTTCACCACATGGATAAAACTGCTCAGACTGCTGCCCTATCGCCTGCGGCTGCCGCTGCTGCGCCGGCTGGCGCGGCACTGAGAGCGCAGCTGTCCGCACTGGTGGGGTGGTACAGCCAGCTCACCCCACACAGCCTGGAACAGCTGCCGCTGTATTACGCCGCCACGGTCAGCTTCAAGGACCCCTTCAATACGGTGCACAGCCGCGCAGGGGTCAGGCTGATTTTCGAGCACATGTTCCGCAAGCTGGAGCAGCCGCGCTTCGTGGTGCTGGAGCAATTGCTGGATGGCCAGCAGGCTTTCCTCAGCTGGGACTTTCATTTCCGCCTGCGCGGCAAGGATTACTGCCTGCACGGTGGCAGCCATCTGCGTTTCAACGAGGATGGCCTACTCATCCTGCACCGCGACTATTGGGATTCGGCCGAAGAACTGCTGCACAAGCTGCCCTTGATCGGCGCACCGCTGCGGCTGCTGCGCCGGCTGCTGTCGGTATGCGACGAGGACCGCCCGGCATGAAAGCCGGTTTCAAGGGCAACAAGCAGGCACTGCCCTCCAAGCCCTGCCGTGGCTGCGGCAAGCCAATGAGCTGGCGGCGCAAATGGGCGCGCTGCTGGGAACAGGTGCAATTCTGCTCCGAGCGCTGCCGCCGACAGCATTGAACCAGCAAAACCATACCCTGCCACCATGTCACTCCCTCTTGCACCTACCGCTGAGCACCATGCAGCCAGCCCGGCGGAGCCGCCGATGTAAGGAGCTGCGACTGATTCTGGGCGACCAGCTCAACCCCCGGCACAGCTGGTTTTCCCGCGTGGATGACCATGTGGTTTACCTGATGCTGGAGCTGCGCCAGGAAACCGACTACGTGCGCCATCATGCGCAAAAGCTGCTGGCGGTACTGGCCGCCATGCGCCACTTCGCCGCCCGCCTGAAAGCCGCCGGCCACCGCGTGCGCTATGTCGCACTCGATCACCCGTCCAATCGGGGCACGCTGGAAGCCAATCTGGATGCCCTGCTACAGCACTACGCCGCCAGCCATTTCAGCTGGCAATATCCGGATGAATGGCGGCTGGACCAGCAACTGCAAGCCTGGGCAGCGCGGCAGACCGTGGTGTGTCAGGCGGTGGACAGCGAGCACTTCCTCGCCCCACGGCTGGCTGCCAGCCAGCTGTTTGCCGGCAAGGCCAGCTGGCGCATGGAAACCTTCTACCGCCACATGCGCAAGCAATATGGCGTGCTGCTGGATGAGCGTGGCGGCCCGGCCGGCGGCAAATGGAATTTCGACCAGGACAATCGCAAGCCGTGGCGCGGCAGCCCCGCGCCGTTGGCCGATGCACGCCCCAGCCACGATCACAGCGCGCTGTGGCAGATGCTGCAGGATGCCGGCGTGGCCGCGCTGGGTCAGCCCTGTGCCGCGCAGCTACGCTGGCCACTGCACCGCGAGGAGGCCCTGGCCTTGCTGCAGCATTTCATCCAGCACGGCCTGCCCTGCTTCGGCGACTATCAGGACGCCATGCACAGCGAACAGCCACGGCTGTTTCATTCGCTGCTGTCCTTTGCTCTCAACACCAAGATGCTGTCGCCGCTGGAGGTGGTCCACGCTGCCGCTGCCGCCTGGCAAGAGAGCAAGGTGCCGCTGGCCGCAGCGGAAGGCTTCATCCGCCAGATTCTGGGCTGGCGCGAATATGTGCGCGGCGTTTACTGGGCGCGCATGCCCGGCTATGCCAGCAGCAATCACTTCGACCACCAGCAGCCACTGCCGCACTGGTTCTGGAGCGGCGACACCGGCATGCACTGCCTGGCCCAGGCCATCGGCCAGTCGCTGCGCGATGCCTACGCCCACCACATCCAGCGGCTGATGGTCATCGGCAATTTCGCCCTGCTGGCCGGCCTGTCACCACAGGCCCTGCATGAATGGTATCTGGGCATTTACATCGATGCCTTCGAATGGGTGGAGCTGCCCAATACCCTGGGCATGAGCCAGTTTGCCGATGGCGGCCTGCTGGCCAGCAAGCCTTATGTCTCCGGCAGTGCCTATATACAGCGCATGAGCAATTATTGCGGCGACTGCCGCTACCGGCGCGAACAGCGTCACGGCGATGACGCCTGCCCGTTCAACGCCCTGTACTGGGATTTTTTCCAGCGTAATGCCGCCACCCTGGCGGGCAATCCCCGACTGGCGCTGGTCTATCGCCAGCTACAGCAGATGGACGCAGCGGAAAGCACCGCCATTACCACGACCGCCCATGCCATCCGTCAGCGGCTGGACACCCTGTAAGCCTGATACCACAAGGAAGCCACACCATGAAGCGATATTCCCTCTCCCTGATCCTGCTGCTGGCCAGCACCCTGCTACTGGCCGCCTGCTCCACCCTGCCGCCACCGGGCATCCAGCCGGTAAGCGGCTTCGAGCTGACGCGCTATAGCGGCCAGTGGCATGAAATCGCCCGGCTGGACAACCGCTTCGAGCGTGGTCTGAGCGAGGTCAGCGCCACTTACTCGCTCAATGCCGATGGCAGCATCAAGGTCGTCAACCGTGGCTACGACCAGTCCAGCGCCAGCTGGAAAGAGGCTCAGGGCCGGGCGCTGTTCAATGGCGACAGCCATGTGGCGTCCTTGAAAGTGTCCTTCTTCGGCCCCTTCTACGGCGGCTACCATGTGGTAGCGCTGGACCCGGACTATCAATGGGCCATGGTGGCCGGTAACGACCGCGACTATCTGTGGATACTGGCACGCGACAAGCAGCTGCCGCAGGCCGTGACCCAGCCGCTGCTGCGTCAGGCCGCCAGCCTGGGCTTTGATACCGCCAGCCTGATCTGGGTAAAGCAAAGCGCAGCCGGCCAGTAAGACCCGACAACAAAACCCCGCTCCTGCCTTGCACCGCCCTGGCTGGGATTCTCTGCGAGGTTTTGTTAGCGGCTCCAAGGATAATCAAGGTAAACAGCTCATGACGGTACGACTGAACCCGCGCAAGTTGCTGCTGAGCAAGTGGACGGCCGTGCAGCCGCGCAACAAGGAAAAACACTTCATCGTGGTGCGGCTGATCGAGCCGGAAGACCCGGCGCAAGGCATCCGCGAAGTGGAGCTGGAGGCGGTATACAGCCGGCACAGCCGCATCATCGCCTGGCAAACGCTGACCGATACCGCCGTGTGGCGGCAGGGCTGGCATTGAGCCGCCAGCTTCCGCCGGCAGCGCTCCGGGATAACTTGCCATGAGTTACGGTGTGGTCTGGTTCAAGCGCGACCTGCGCCTGCACGACCATGCGGCCCTGTGTGCCGCCAGCGCACAGGGACCGCTGCTGTGCCTGTACATCATCGAGCCACAGCTGTGGCAGCAGCCCGATCTGTCCAGCCAACATTACTGCTTTTTACTGGAATGCCTGCACGACCTGCGCCAATCACTGCAGCAGCGCGGCATGACACTGCTGGTGAAAGTGGGCGAGGCCTGCACCGTACTGCAACAGCTGTATCAGGCCAGCCCGTTCCGGGCGCTGTATGCGCATGAGGAAACCGGCAATCACTTCACCTACCAGCGCGATCTGGCCGTCGCCAGCTGGTGCCGCAGCCATGGACTGCCCTGGCAGGAATTCCGCCAAAGCGGTGTCATCCGCCGCCTCGCCTCGCGCGATGGCTGGGCGGCACGCTGGGAGCAACTGGTCAGCGCCCCCTGCCTGCCGGTACCGCCAATGCAAGCCTGGCCTGCTCCGCTAGCCAGTGATACCACGCCATCGCCCGAGCAACTGGGCATCTACCCTTTCGACCCGCCACAACGCCAGCGTGGCGGTCGCCGCCGCGCCATTGCCGTGTTGCAGGATTTTCTCGCTACGCGCAGCGCGCACTACCGGGGCGGTATCTCCTCGCCGCTGTCTGCACCCAGCGCCTGTTCGCGGCTGTCGCCCTATCTGGCCATGGGCTGCCTCAGCCTGCGTGAAATCGTGCAGAGCACCCGCCGCCGGCTGGCGCAATTACCGGCAGAAAACACGCGCCAGCGCAAAGGGCTGCAAGCCTTCATCAGCCGCCTGCACTGGCACTGCCATTTCTTGCAGAAGCTGGAATCCGAACCCGCCATCGAATGGCGCAATCTGCACCCTGGCTACGACGGACTGCGGGAGGAGGAAGTCGACGCCGCACGGCTGCAGGCACTGATGGACGGCCGCACCGGCTGGCCGCTGGTGGATGCCTGCGTGGCCATGCTCCGTCACACCGGCTGGCTAAATTTCCGCATGCGCGCCATGCTGGTTTCGGTGGCGGCCTACCCGCTCTGGCTGCACTGGCGGCCAGTGGGGCTATGGCTGGCGCGCTGTTTTCTCGATTACGAGCCGGGTATTCACTGGAGCCAGCTGCAAATGCAGGCCGGCACTACCGGCATCAATACCACCCGCGTCTACAATCCGGTCAAGCAGGCCATGGATCACGACCCGCAAGGGCGCTTTGTGCGGCAATGGCTGCCCGCCATGCGCCGGGTACCGGACAGCTGGCTGTTCCAGCCGTGGAAAATGCCGGACGATCTGTGCCGGCAGCACGGGCTGGAAGGCGAATACGCGCTGGTGCAACCACTGGTGGAGCTGGAAAGCGCCGCCCGGCTGGCCCGCCAGCACCTGCATGCCCGCCGCAATGAACAGGCGGTACGGGCCGGCAAGCAGGCCATCCTGCACAAGCATGGCTCGCGCAAGCAACTAGCACGTGCCGGCGGCAGCGCCAAGCCTGCGGCCACGGTACAGCTGGCATTAGCGCTGGACGCGGAGCCAGCCGCGGACTAAGCGGCGCGCAGCAAGGTAGTCAGGCCTCCTGACACAAGCCGCGCAAGGCGGCACAGAACAGCGCCACGGTATGCCGCGCACCGCCGGCGCGGGTAAACATGGCAATCGGCGGCAGCGTCCAGTCAAATGAATAGGGCACGATGGACAGGCCGGCCGTGCGCACCAGCTCTTCGGCAATATCAGCCGGCACGATGGACACTGCCCGTTCGCTGGCGACAATCATCTCGCCGATCAGCTTGGACGAATAACTCTCCACAATGGGCACTGGCGGGGCGACGCCAGCCGCCAGGAAGATATCCGTCACCTGCTCACGCATCGGCGTATTGGGTGCCCCCAGAATCCAGTCCAGTGCCACCAGCCGGCTCCAGTCCAGCCGCACCCGCCCCAGTTGCGCCGCCAGCCGCCGGCTGGCAATCAACCGTGGCTGTTGCCGGTACAGCACTTCGAACTCCAGCTGTTGCAGATCCACCGCCGACGAGGCACGGCCAATCACGATGTCCAGGCTGTGATCCTGCAGCCGTGGCAAGAGCTGGTCGCTGGTGCCCTCATGCAGCGTCACCGTCATGCCCCCCTGGCCTTCCGGCAAGGTGTGGCCGATGGCGGCCGACAACAGCCGCCCCGGAATGAAGGGAATAACACCAACGTGCAGATGAGCGCTATAGCCGGCAGCCGCGGTGGCCATGTCGCGCACCAGATGGTCCAGATCGTGCAGCATGGCCTGGGCGCGGGCCAGCACCAGCTTGCCCAGCGAGGTGGGGGCCATGCCGCGTGTCGAGCGGTCAAACAGCGCACCGCCAAACATGCCCTCCAGCTCGGACAGGGCATTGGTAATGGCCGGCTGGCTACTGGCCATCTGTTCGGCCACCCGCGTCAGCGAGCCATGCTGCTGGATGTTCAGCAGCAGGATCAGATGGCGCATTTTCAGCCGGGCAGACAGGCGGCGCAGGATCTCGTCGGCATTGATTTCGGCCATGGCGGCTCAGATCATCAGGTAAATAGTATGGCTTGATAGTAAATCAAAATATTTACCTTATGTTATTTCGCTAGACTTGCCGCTAATCCAGTTAGCCGGCCCACGCGACACGGCCCGGCTGGAGACAAAGCGGCTGCCCTGCTGGCAGCCAAAACGGCATAGCGATGGCCTTGGCACTGCGACCAAGCCCACATCAGGAGCGACACCATGGATACGACCGACCGTCAGGCAGCACTGGACTACCACGAATTTCCCACCCCGGGCAAAATCGCCGTCAATGCCAGCAAGCCGCTGGTGACCCAGCGCGATCTGGCGCTGGCCTACACCCCTGGTGTGGCTGCTGCCTGCGAAGAAATCGTCGCCGACCCGCTCAATGCCAGCCGCTTTACCGCCCGTTCCAATCTGGTGGGCGTCATCACCAACGGCACCGCCGTGCTGGGCCTGGGCAATATCGGCGCCCTGGCCTCCAAGCCGGTAATGGAAGGCAAGGCGGTGCTGTTCAAGAAATTTGCCGGTGTCGATGTGTTTGACATCGAGATCAACGAAACCGACCCGGACAAGCTGGTGGACATCATCGCCAGCCTGGAAGCCACTTTTGGCGGTATTAATCTGGAAGACATCAAGGCACCGGAATGCTTCGAAGTGGAACGCAAGCTGCGCGAACGGATGAAGATTCCGGTCTTCCATGACGACCAGCACGGCACCGCCATCACCGTGGCTGCTGCTTTCATCAACGGCCTCAAGGTCGTGGGCAAGGACATCCGCCAGGTCAAGGTAGTGACCTCTGGTGCCGGCGCTGCCGCGCTGACCTGCCTGGATCTGATGGTGCACCTGGGCCTGCCACTGGAAAACATCTGGGTCACCGATATCGAAGGCGTGGTCTACCAGGGCCGCACCAGCCTGATGGACCCGGCCAAGGCGCGCTTTGCCCAAGCGACCAGTGCGCGCACGCTTGCCGAAGTGATTCAGGATGCCGACGTGTTCCTTGGCCTGTCCGCCGGCGGCGTACTCAAGGGCGAGATGGTGGCGCAGATGGCCGCCCGCCCGCTGATCCTGGCACTGGCCAACCCGGCCCCGGAAATCCTGCCGGAAGTCGCCCACGCAGTGCGTGACGACGTGGTGATGGCCACCGGCCGCTCCGACTACCCCAACCAGGTCAACAACGTCCTGTGTTTCCCCTATATTTTCCGCGGTGCGCTGGATGTGGGTGCCACCACCATCACCCGTGAAATGGAAGTGGCGGCGGTGTACGCCATTGCCGGCCTGGCCGAAGAAGAGCAGAACGAAGTGGTGGCAGCGGCTTATGGCAGCTACGACCTGTCCTTCGGCCCGCAATACCTGATTCCCAAACCGTTTGACCCGCGGCTGATCGTGCGCATCGCCCCGGCCGTGGCCAAGGCGGCGATGGACAGCGGCGTGGCCACCCGGCCGATTGCCAACCTCGATACCTACACCGAGCAGCTGCAGCAGTTTGTCTACCATTCCGGCAGCTTCATGAAGCCCTTGTTTGCCGCCGCCAAGAAA
This sequence comes from Aquitalea aquatica, assembly GCF_013911085.1. Lineage (GTDB taxonomy): Bacteria > Pseudomonadota > Gammaproteobacteria > Burkholderiales > Chromobacteriaceae > Aquitalea > Aquitalea aquatica. The sequence goes on along the minus strand of NZ_JACERN010000006.1, from coordinate 118,791 downwards.
CAGGTGCGCGAAGGCGGCAAGACCCGCATCGTGTTTACCGAAGGCGAAGACGAGCGCGTGCTGCGTGCAGTGCAGGTGATCGTGGATGAAAAGCTGGCCCGCCCCATCCTGGTGGGCCGCCCGGAAGTGCTGCTGGCACGCATCGAAAAATTCGGCCTGCGCCTGCGCCTGGGCGAGGACGTGGAAGTCACCAACCCGGAATACGACGAACGCTTCCACCAGTACTGGACCAGTTACTGGGAACTGATGTGCCGTGATGGCGTAACCAAGGAAATGGCGCGCGTGGAAATGCGCCGCCGCCTGACCTTGATCGGCGCGATGATGGTGCGCCTGGGCGACGCCGACGGCATGATCTGCGGCACGGTGGGCAGCTATCACGACCACCTGCGCTATATCGACCAGGTCATCGGCAAGAAGGCCGGCTCGGATACCTACGCCGCCATGAACATCCTGCTGCTGGAAAAACAGACGGTGGCGCTGGTGGATACCCACGTCAACGACGACCCCACCGCCGAGCAGATTGCCGAATTCACCATCGCCGCCGCCGAGGAAATGGCCCTGCTGCACATGAAGCCCAAGGCTGCGCTGCTGTCGCGCTCCAACTTCGGCTCCGGCAGCTCGGCCTCCGGCAGCAAGATGCGCCGCGTGCTGGAACTGGTACGCCAGCAAGCGCCTGAGCTGGAAATCGATGGCGAAATGCACGGCGACTGCGCGCTGGACGAAGCGCTGCGCATGGACATCCTGCCGATGTCGCAGCTGAAGGGTGCGGCCAATCTGCTGGTCTGCCCCAATGTCGATGCCGGCAACATTGCCTACAACCTGCTGAAGACCGCCGCCGGCAGCAATGTCGCCGTCGGCCCCTTCCTGCTAGGTGTCAACGCACCGGTGAACATCCTCACCTCCAGCTCCACCGTACGCCGCATCATCAATATGGCGGCACTGACGGTGATGGAAGCCAACCGCCAACAGCACTAAAACCCGATAACAAAACCCCGCTCCAGCGTTGCGCCGCCTTGGCCGTGTTCTATGTACAGTCTGCGGCGGCGCGCCTTGGCCCGGGCGCCCTACGAGGTTTTGTTAGCGGTTCTCAGCAGTAGCCACTCCAAACACGCCCCGGCCCGCCGGGGCGTTTTGCTGTCTGCACGGTGGCAAATCACCAGCATGGGCAGCCGCCCCCACCAAATGAGTACGTAAAATCAAATTTTCAGGACTTTATGCCACATATAATCCTGAATCAAGGCGTAAAGTGAGCTCCATACCCCGCAGCAAGCCGCTGCTTTCCACCAAGGAGCCCACCATGTCCATCGAAAAAGTCCTGTACCGCGCCCAAGCCACTGCCAGCGGAGGCCGCGAAGGCCACGCCGAATCTTCTGACGGCGCACTGCACGTGCAGCTGTCCACCCCGCGCGAGCTGGGCGGTGCCGGCGGTAGCGGCACCAATCCCGAGCAACTGTTCGCCGCCGGCTACTCGGCCTGCTTTCTTGGCGCACTGAAGTTTGTCGCTGCCAGAGAAAAAGTGGCCCTGCCTGCCGACGCCAGCATTACCGGCAGCGTAGGCATCGGCGCCATTGCAAGCGGCTTCGGCATCGAAGCCGAGCTGCAGATCAGCCTGCCCGGCCTGCCACGCGAACAGGCGCAAGCACTGGTGGAGCAAGCCCACATCGTCTGCCCCTATTCCAATGCCACCCGCAACAATATCGACGTGACACTGACCCTGATCTGAAGCAGCAACAAGCGCCGCCGCCCGGTAAACGGCAGCGGCGCGGCCCGACTCAGCCAGTGACCGACAGGCAGACCATGATCAGCAGCGGGCTGAGCAGGGTCAGTACAAAACCGCTGATCAGCGCCAGCGACACATGCTGGCTGCCACACTGCTGGCGAATCAGCGGCAAGGTGGCATCCAGTGCGGTGGCACCACAGATGCCGATGGCCTCGCGGCTGAAGCGCGCCCCCACCAGATACAGCATGGCAATGGCAATCAGCTCGCGAAACAGATCAACCAGCAAGGCGATGGCGCCATAAACGCTGCCCAGCTTGCTGCCGACCAGAATGCTGGACAGGGTCACCCAGCCAAAGCCACTGGATAGCGCCAGCCCAGTCCACAGCCCCTGGCCGGTAAACAGGGCCGCCAGCAAGCCGCCAGCCAAGGACCCCGCCACCACCAGCAAGGGTACCGCCATCACCGCCGGGGCACGCCAGGCAGCGCCGAGTTTTACCCCCACCAGGTCGATACCGACCAGCACAATCAGCAGATAGAGCAATTGCGTGGTGGTGACAGCAGCCAGCCAGGGCAGCGGGTAGCTGCTTGCCATCACCCCGGCCGCCACCATGCCCAGCGCCAGCACGCAGTCACGCAGCGCCTGCAATAGCTGCGGCCAGGACGCAGCTCCCCCCGGCATCGCCCCCTGGTCCTGGTGCGGCCGTGGCAGGCAGCACAGGATCAGCCCCCACGGCAGCAGCGTTGTCAGCAAGGCAAACACCAGCGCGGTGCCCAGGGTCTGGCCCAGCCCGGCGGCCTCAGTCAGTACATGGCCGAACTCCTTGCCGCAAAAGAACAGCAGTAGCCAGATCAACGGAGTCAGCAGCCTGGCGGCATGGCGAGTGTGCTGGCGCGGCAAGGCACGCCCCACGCCATAGCCGGCTAGCAAGGCCAGCAGAATGGGCAGGATGGCTGCCAGAATCAGCTGCATGGCCGGCCTGCCCTGCTCATGCCACGCTCGGCATGCCGCCGCGGCAGCGGCCCGGTTGTGTGGTGCTGCATGAAATTCTCCTGTTGCAGCGGCAGCCGCCGCTATTCAAGCCGCCAGTATTCAGCAAGCGGGTAATCACAGGAATGAACAAGATTTGCTTTCAGAATTCCATAATGCGGAATAATCTGCTGGCAGAGCGACACAGGAGCCCATCATGCTGAACCGGCTGGAAATGCTGCGCATCTTCTGCTGCGCCGCCGAGGCGCGCAATTTCAAGGAAGCGGCCCAGCAATTGGGCATCTCGCCGCAGGCGGTCACCCGCGCCATCCAGCAGCTGGAAAGCCAGCTGGGCGAATTGCTGTTTCACCGCAATACCCGGCAATGCCGGGTCACCCGTGCCGGCGAGCGGCTGGCGGCCCAGGCCAGGCTGGGCGTGGAATGCATAGACAGCCTGTTCCGTCAGGCCGAAGACAGCGCTACCCAGCCAGTGGAAGGGCATGTACGGCTGACTGCACCGGAGGCCATCGGCCAGGCCAGCCTGGTAGACAGCCTGGCACGCCTGCGCCAGCAACACCCCGGCCTGCGCTTCGAACTGCATCTGGAAGACGATGAAACCAATGTGGTGGACGAACAGATCGACATCGGCATCCGCCACGGCCTGATCCGCGACAGCCGCTTTGTCGCCCGCCAGGTAGCCGAAGTGCGCTTTTTCATGGTGGCCGCCCCCGCCCTGCTGCAACAGACCGGCCGCCCGCAAACCCTGGCCGAGCTGCAAGCGCAGCCGGTGGTCAGCACCATAGACCAGCGCACCGGCCGTCCCTGGCCCTGGCTGTTCCGGCAGGATGCACAGTGGATTCCGCGCGAACCGGCCTTGCTCGGCAACAGCACGCAAGCCGAATGCGCCGCCGCGCTGGCTGGCCTCGGCTTTGCCCAGCTACCCGGTTTCATTGCCATACCGCATCTGCGCCAGGGCACGCTGCGCGAAGTGCTGCCGGAGCTGGCCCCCATGCCGTGGGCGCTGAGCGTGTACCGGCCACAGCGCAGCCCGGTGCCGCCACGCATTCGTGCGGTATACGACTGGCTGGTGAACGACTTTTCCAATCCCGACTTCTTCCCGGCCAGCCCCTGAGCAGCGGTTTCTTGCCTGCAGGACTTGGTCAAAATAGCGGCGACGCTGCGATAAGGCAGCGGAGGAATGCGCATTTCCGCCAGCCAGACTGCACTTCCCACCCATTCCCGAGCGTTTTCACCACACCTCAGCCCGGCCATCACAACACGCAACTTGCTGTGCAGACATCCGCAGGCAGCAGGCTAGCGGGGCATGCGTGTGACACACCACGGAGCAAAACCCTATCCTCTCCCTGATAAACAACTTGCAAACTAGACGACTGGTCTAGTACTATCCAGTTCATGTCACGACCCAGCCAGTTTTCCGATACCCGCGAACACCTGCTTGCCACCGGCGAGTCCATCATTTTGGGCAAAGGCTTTTCTGCCGTTGGCCTGGCCGAAATCCTCGGCTGTGCCGGTGTGCCCAAAGGTTCGTTCTACCACTACTTCCGTTCCAAGGAAGGTTTCGGGGTGGAAATGCTGCGGCGTTACTTTGAACATTACGATGCGCGCCTGCTGGAAGCGCTGGACCCAAGCCAGGGTGATGCACGCAGCTGCTTGCTGCGTTATTTCTCCGGCTGGCTGGACCGCCACCAGCAATGCGAAGAAGGCAATCAGAGCTGTCTGGCCATCAAGCTGGCGGCAGAAGTATCCGATCTGTCCGAACCGATGCGCGAAGCGCTGGCCGAGGGCATGGGACGGGTGATTGTCCGCCTGGCCGACTGTATCCGCCGCGGCCAGCAGGAGGGCAGCTTGTGTACCCGGCTGTCAGCCGAGGACACCGCAGGCAGCCTGTACAGCCTGTGGGTAGGTTCCGCCCTGCTGTTCAAGGTGCAACACACCCAGCAGCCGATGCTGCAGGCACTGGCACTGACCAATGTCATGCTCAAGCCCGGTGACTGCCAGGCAGGCTGACGCAGCAACACTGATTTATCTTGCCCGCCCCTGCGGCGGGTATTTTTGACACAGCAACTAGACGACCGGTCTATTTATCTTCACCCACACGGGAGAATGCTTCATGAACAGCACACTGGAGCTGATGCAACAGCACCGCAGTATTCGCAGCTATCAGGACAAGCCCATCCCCGCCGACGTCCTGGATGCAGTACTGGACGCCGCCTGGAAAGGCCCCACCTCCATCAATGGCCAGCAGGTGTCTTTGGTGGTGGTGCAGGACACCGCACGCCGTCAGCAAATTGCCGAGATTGCCGGTGGCCAGCCGTGGATTGCCCAGGCGCCGGTGTTTGTCACCCTGGTAGTGGATTTCCACAAGACCCGGCTGGGCGTGGAAGCTGCCGGTGCCGAGCAGGTGATCCAGGACAGCGTAGAAGGCTTTGCCGTGGGCGCAGTGGACGCCGGCATTGCCCTGGGCAACCTGATGACCGCTGCCCGCGCCGCCGGCCTGGGCGTAGTGCCCATCGGCGGCATCCGTCGCAATCCGCAAGCCATGATCGATCTGCTGCAATTGCCGGAACTCACCTTCCCGATTGCCGGCGTGGTCGTCGGCTATACCGATCAGGACAGCAGCATCAAGCCGCGCCTGCCGCGTGAAAGCTTTGTCCATCACGAGCACTACCAGGCAGCACAACTGCCCGAGCAGATCCGCCAGTACGACCAGACCCTGGCCGCCTACTGGCAGCAGATCGGCCGCCCGGATGGCCTGCCGTGGAGCGCCAATACCGCCCAGTACTACCAGAATGTGTATTTCCCCGAAGTCGCCCCGGTTGCCCGTAAACAGGGCTTTGGTTTTGATCGTTAATCATTTCATCTGCACAGGAAAGGTCTGATTTATGAGCCTGGATAAACTGTTTACCCCGCTGCAAGTAGGTGCCGTCACCCTCAACAACCGCGTGGCCATGGCCCCGCTCACCCGCCTGCGCAATACCGAACCGGGCGATGTGCCCACCGAGCTGTCGGTGCAGTACTACACCCAGCGCGCCAGCGCCGGCCTGATCATTGCCGAAGGCACTCACATTTCCCCCACGGCCAAGGGCTATGCCGGTGCGCCGGGCATCTATAGCGAAGAACAGGTTGCCGCCTGGGGCAAGGTGAATGCTTCCGTCCATGCCGCTGGCGGCAAGACCGCGCTGCAGCTGTGGCATACCGGCCGTATCTCGCATCGCTCCTTGCAGCCGGATGGCGAAGCACCGGTAGCCCCGTCGGCCATTCGCGCCGAAAGCAATACCAATGTGCGCCAGCTGGATGGCAGCCTGGCCCGCGTCCCTTGCGATGAGCCGCGCGCCCTGGAAATTTCCGAACTGGCCGACATTCTGGAAGACTACCGCCGCGCCACCGACAACGCCCGCCGCGCCGGTTTCGACCTGGTGGAAATCCACGGTGCCCACGGCTATCTGCTCGACCAGTTCCTGTCGCCGGAAGCCAATGTGCGTACCGACACCTACGGTGGCAGCGTGGAAAACCGCGCCCGCTTCCTGCTGGAAGTAGTGGATGCCGTGGTGGCCGAATGGGATGCCGCACACGTGGGCATCCGCATTTCCCCGCTCGGCGTGTTCAATGGCCTGTCCAATGTGGAAGAACAGGACATCGCGCTGTATGTGATCGAACAGCTGGCCAAGCGCAAGCTGGCTTTCCTGCACATTTCCGAACCGGACTGGGCCGGTGGCCCGGCGCTGACCGAAGCTTTCCGCCAGGAAATCCGCAAGCGCTATCCGGGTGTGATCATCGCTGCGGGTGGCTATAGCGCGGAAAAAGCGGAAAAGCTGATTGGCGAAGGCTATATCGACGCCGTGGCCTTTGGCCGCAGCTATATCGCCAACCCGGATCTGGTAGAACGCCTGCAAGCCGGCGCCGCGCTGAATACGCCGGATGCCTCCACCTTCTACGGTGGCGATGCACGGGGCTATACCGACTACCCGACGCTGTAATCCTCAGCGCGCACTGATAACAAACGTCCGGGTTGGCCTGCGCCACCCGGACCACTCCACACGAGAAGGCACACCATGCAAAAAGTCCTGTTTGTCCTCACCAGCCACGACACGCTGGGCAATACCGGCCACAAAACCGGTTTCTGGATCGAAGAATTCGCCGCGCCCTACTACGCGCTGGCCGACAAGGGTGTTGCCATCACCCTGGCCTCGCCCAAGGGTGGCCAGCCGCCCATCGACCCCAAGAGCGCCGACCCGGCCTTCAGCACCCCGGCCACCGAACGCTTCAATCAGGACGCCGCCCTGCAAGCCATACTGGCCAATACCGTGGCGCTGGACAGCGTAAACGCCGGTGATTTTGACGCCGTGTTCTACCCCGGCGGCCATGGCCCGCTGTGGGATCTGGTCGACAACAGCGCTTCCATTGCGCTGATCGAAGCCTTTATTGCTGCCGACAAGCCGGTAGCCGCCGTGTGCCATGCCTCGGCGGTACTGGTGAATGCCCGTGATGCCGCAGGCCAGCCGCTGGTGGCCGGGCGCAAGGTCACCGGTTTTTCCAATACCGAAGAAGACGCGGTTCAACTGACCGCCATCGTGCCGCTGCTGGTGGAAGACGCGCTGCAAGCCAAGGGTGGCATCTATGAAAAAGGCCCGGACTGGGGCGTATTCGTGCGCGAAGACGGCCTGCTGATTACCGGCCAGAACCCGGCCTCGTCCGAACTGGTGGCAGAAAAACTGCTGGCACGGCTGTAAGACAGAGCTCCCCCCGCGCCCTGCCCGGCCCCGCTTGCTGCGGGGCCTTTTTATTGCGGCAAAGCCTTGCAACGACTGCCAGAATAGCAGCGCGATGCAGGGACAGTAGCAAGAGCAAGATGCAGCAGCCATTTTGTTGTCAGCTGCGGTTAATGCACCCCCTCCTGCGCGCCCAAAGCGGACAGACAGCGCAGGGCCTGCGGTACCACTTCGATATGGGCTGGCGCATGGCCTGCCAGTTCGCCATCCACCTCCAGCGGACAAGCCTGGCCATCTATGCTCAGGCTACGCACGCTCAGATAGCGCACCCGTGCATCCAGCACCGGTTGTGCCTTGCGCAAGGTGGGCAGGAAACGGACAAAATCCCAGCTGCCGGCATTGGCAATCATCACCACCTCCAGCAGGCCATCATCCAGCCGCGCCATCGGCGCAATGCCCAGACCGCTGCCGAAATAGCGGCCATTGGCCACGCACAGGCTGATGAAATCACCGCTGATCACCTCGCCATTATCCAGCAGCAGCCGCATGCGGCGTGGCCGGTAGCGCAGCAGGGTCAGCACGATAGACCAGTAAAAAGCCACACTGGCCGGCAGCCAGCGCGGCAGGCGCTTTACCTGCTCCACGATGGCCGAACTGATGCCCAGCGAAGCGATATTGCCAAACCACACCACCCGCTCGCCTTCAGGCCCACCCGCCAGCGTCAGCCGGCCCAGGTCGATACGGCGCACCTGGCCGGAACGGATCAAGCCATCCAGCTGCTCCACCGAATCACTCACGCCCAGCGAACGGACAAAATCATTACCCGTGCCAAAGGGCAGCGCCCCTACCGCCACCCGCTCACGCGCAGCAGCCGGCGCACGCATCACGCCGTTGATCACTTCGTGGATGGTGCCATCGCCCCCCACGGCAATGAGAAAGTCGCAGCCCTGCGTCACCGCCGCCAGGGCCATGGCTTCGGCACTGACGGCCGAAGTGGTGATGTGAATGTCCACCTGGAAGTGCTGGCCAAACTTTTCCAGCAGACGGTTGGGCAGCGAGCGCGGGCAGCGCTGGCCGTGCAGGATGAAAACCAGTCGGGTCTGATCCATAACATAAAGACGTTAGCAGTGAAGCGCTGGATTATCAGACAGATGTCATGCTTTTGAAACATCCAGCTCGCGTCAGCACCCAAGGCCGGCAGGATAGGGACAAAACAGCAAAATCAAGGGCATAAACCGGTGGCAAGCTGGCCGGAGCAATGGTTTTCTGGTAGATTTGGCGGTTTTGCTGCGCCGTTTACAGGCTGCCGCCGCCTGCCGGGTGAGACCGATCCCGTGTGTGCGACGCGACAGCACCGGCCACAGCCAGCAAGGCCACCTCGACTGTTTATCGATGGATCACACTATGAACCCCAATTCCACGCCGACTGCGGAAAAAGCCCTGGTGGTGCTTTCCGGCGGTCAGGACTCCACCACCTGCCTGTTTTGGGCGCTACAAAAATTCGGCGCCGGCAATGTGGAAGCCGTCACCTTTGATTATGGCCAGCGCCACCGCGTGGAGCTGGACTGCGCCCGCAAGATCGCCGCCATGGCTGGCGTACGCCAGACCGTGCTGCCCATCGACACCTTTGCCGCCATCGGTGGCAATGCGCTGACCGACGACAGCATCCAGCCGGAACAAGGCAGCCGCGACGACGACGCCCTGCCCAATACCTTTGTGCCGGGCCGCAACCTGATCTTCCTCACCTTTGCCGCTGCCTTTGGCTACACCCGTGGTGCACGCCATATCGTTACCGGCGTGGCGCAAACCGACTACTCTGGCTACCCGGACTGCCGCGAAAACACCCTGCAGGCGCTGCAGCTGGCGGTGCGACTGGGCATGGACAGCCGGGTAGAACTGCACACCCCGCTGATGTATTTGAGCAAGGCCGAAACCGTCACCCTGGCACAGCAAGTGGGCGCGATGGAAGCGCTGGCCTGGAGCCACACCTGCTATAACGGCGCGGTACCGCCCTGCGGCCATTGCGCCTCCTGCGAGCTGCGCGCCAAGGGCTTTGCCGAAGCTGGCGTGGCCGACCCGCTGGTCGAACGCTGCGCCAGGGAGGTCTGACATGCATGCATCCTGCCTGCTGGCCGGTGGCCGTTTCGAAGCAGCCCGCCGCGTCCCCGGAGATGAAGATCGCCTGAATGGCCTGCACGGCCACAGCTTTCGCGCCCTGGCCCGTGCCGATGTCACCCACATCGAACAAAACGAACTCCACAGCGCACTGGCCCGGGTACTGGCACCGCTAGACTATGCCGACCTCAACCAGCAACTGGCACAGTGCGACGACCTGAGCCTGGCACAGCACATCAAGGATGCCCTGCCCTGCCCAGCGGCCCTGCTGCTGCAAAGCACGCCGCAGCGCGGGGTGATGCTGGAAAACGGCACCGCACTCTATTGGATTGCCGCCCGTTTCGAAGCCGCCCACCATCTGCCGCATGTGCCGGCTGGCCACAAATGCGGCCGCCTGCATGGCCATGGCTTTGGCGTACGTATCGTGGCCAATGCCCAGCACTGCAGCCAGCGCCAGCTGGAAGCCGCCTGGGCACCGCTGTTTTTGCGGCTGCACCAACGCTATCTGAACGACATTCCGGGGCTGGAAAACCCCACCAGCGAGGTGATTGCCGCCTGGCTGTATTCCCAGCTGCAAAGCGCCGGCCTGCAAGGGCTGGCCTGGGTGGAAGTACGCGAAACCCATACCGCCGGCAGTCAGTTTGACGGCAAGCGCTTCCGCATCTGGAAGGAACAGCGCTTTGAAAGCGCCGTGCCTTTCGACAGTGATGGCAATTACAGCGGCCACAGCTATCTGGTGCGGCTGATGCTCACCGGCAGCCTGGACCGCACCATGGGCTGGCTGCTGGACTTTGGCGATGTCAAAGACCGCTTCAAACCGCTGTATCGCCAGCTGGACCACAATCCGCTGGACAAGCTGGCCGGCGTGCGCGACGGCCACAGCCAGTCGGTGGCCGAGTGGATTCACGCCCATCTGTCGCCGCTGGTGCCGGAGCTGGCCCGTATCGACCTGATGGACGACGAGCACAGCGGCGTATCGCTGCTGTTCCATGACGACATGCGCTGGCCGCTGCTGCAGGGAGAATGAGCATGTATACGGTCAAGGAAATCTTCTACACCCTGCAGGGCGAAGGCCGACAAGCCGGCCGCGCCGCCGTATTTTGCCGCTTTAGTGGCTGTAATTTGTGGTCGGGCCGCGAGGAAGACCGCAGCAAGGCAGTCTGCCAGTTCTGCGATACCGATTTTGTCGGCACCGGCCCGGATGGCGGCAAGTTTGCCACCGCCACCGAGCTGGCTGCACACATTGCCAGCCAATGGCCGGCAGGCAGCGGCGGCACACCCTACGTGGTGTGTACCGGCGGCGAGCCGCTATTGCAGCTGGACGCTGAACTGATCGCCGCACTGCATGCCGAGGGCTTTGAAATCGCTGTGGAAACCAATGGCACCATCGCCGCCCCGGCCGGGCTGGACTGGATCTGCGTCAGCCCCAAGGCCGGTGCTCCCTTGCTACAAACCAGCGGCAACGAACTGAAGCTGGTCTACCCGCAAGCCACCCAGCTACCGGAAACCGTCGCCCACTTGCAGTTCGATACCTTCTATCTGCAGCCGATGGATGGCCCGGAACTGGCAGCCAATACCCGCGCTGCCATTGCCTACTGCATGGCCCATCCGCGCTGGCGGCTATCGGTGCAGACGCACAAGGTAGTCAACATCCGTTAAACCGTCGGGCGCCTGGTCGCCCGATTTTTTTTGCCTGTCATTGTAAGAAGCCGACAGTAAAGCCGACTTATGCTGCAGAGACGGTCACGCAGCAGGCTTGCGGAAAACATCGTTGAATTTTTTGCAACAGCAGCCAATAGCAGCGAAATGCAAATAATTTCAAAATATTTTCTGCTGATGTGTAAGAAAGCCCCGGCCCACGCGACTGACTCCTGAAACCCGGCACTTGCCGCTTACCCCCGACAGGAGATTGACATGAACGCTTCCAAAACCTTGCTTGCTTCCGCCCTCGGTGCTGTCGTTAGCCTGGCAGCTCTGACTGCCGTACCGGCCCAGGCCGCAGAACAGGAAAAATGCTATGGCGTGGCCATGGCCGGCATGAACGACTGTGCATCCGCCACTGGTGCGCATGGCTGTAAAGGCCAGGCCAAGATGGACAAGGACCCCGGCGACTGGAAGCTGGTTGCCAAAGGCAGCTGTGAAAAGATGGGTGGCATGACCATGGCACCAATGAAACAATAAACAGTCTATCGTTAACAGCACGCCTGTCGGGTGGCCCACCGGGCTGCCTGATCCGGCGCAGCGCCCCCACTATAAAACCCGCTTGAACTTGCCCACCCAAGGAGAATCACCATGAATGTATCCAAAGCCCTGCTCGCCTCCGCCCTCGGCACCGTTGTCGCCATGGGTGCACTCAGCGCCACCCCAGCCGCCGCGGCAGAAAAGGAAAAATGCTTCGGCATCGCCCAGGCCGGCAAGAACGACTGCGCCGCCGCCAATGGCAGCCACTCCTGCGCCGGTCAGGCCACCAAGGACAAGGACCCGGGCGACTGGAAATACGTCGCCAAGGGCAGTTGTGAAAAAATGGGCGGCAAACTGGCCAAGTAATCCGCCCCGGCATGGTTGCCGGTCACTGCCGGCAACCACCTCCCCCTCTCCCTCCCGGTAAACCTGGTCATGACTCCGTCCTCTCTTCCCGCTGTCGCCGGCATCGGCCTGCGTGCGCCCCACTATCGTCAGGTACTGGATACCCTGCCGCCGCTAGGCTGGGTGGAAGTGCACAGCGAAAACTTTTTTGATGGCGGCATGCCGCTGGCCATGCTGCAGCGGGTGGCCAGCCACTATCCGCTGTCGCTACACGGCGTGGGACTGGGTCTGGGTTCGCTGGTGCGCCCGGATGGAGAGCATCTGGCAGCCCTCAAGCGGCTGGTGGACGCCATCGATCCGCCGGCGGTGTCCGAACACCTGTCGTTCAACCACAGCGCCCAGCGCTATGTGAACGATCTGCTGCCCATTCCCTACACCATGGCCTCGCTGGCGGTGATTGCCAGTCATGTGGATGAAACCCAGCAGGCACTCGGGCGGCGCATCCTGCTGGAAAACCTGTCCAGCTATGTGGAATTTCCCGGCAACGAGATGAACGAAGGCGAGTTTCTGGCCGAACTGGTGGCGCGCACCGGCTGCGGCCTGCTGCTGGACGTCAACAACCTCTACGTCAACGGCATCAACCTGGGGACGGATGTGCAAGCCGTACTCTCTGCGCTACCTGCTACGGCGATTGGCGAAATCCATCTGGCCGGCTATAGCGAGGGAGAAGGCATGCTGGTAGACACCCACAGCCAGCCAGTACACCCCGGCGTGTGGCAGCTATACGCCCAGGTCATCGCCAGCATTGGCCCGCGCCCGACCCTGATTGAATGGGATCTGGATATTCCACCGCTGGACACGCTGCAGGCCGAAGCCGCCAAGGCCGATGCCATCCTACAAGGAGCACGCCATGACGCCTGAAGTACGCTGGCAGGCAGAGCTGCTGGAATTGATTGCCCGACAGGAGCAACTGGCCGATGCCGCACTGGGCCTGAACCCTGCTGGGCTGGCGGTCTACCGCAACAACTACCGCGTCGGCCTGATCGAAACCCTGAACATGATTTACCCGGTGACCAGACAGATCGTCGGTGAAGAATTCATGACCGGGCTGGCGCGTGAATACAGCAAGCAGTACGCCTCATACAGTGGCAATCTGCATCGCTATGGCGGCAGTTTTGGCGACTTCCTGCGGGACTTCCCGCCGGTACAGACACTGCCTTATCTGGCGGATGTCGCCCAGCTGGAATGGGCAGTACACCGCAGCTATTACGCCATCGACCAGACCCCGCTGGCCGCCGCCACACTAAGCAGCATCGACCCGGAACAATTCAGCCAGCTGCGCTTCAGCCTGACTGACAGCAGCCGGGCACTGTCATCCTCCTGGCCGGTGGTTTCCATCTGGCAGGGACACCAGCCCGGCCAGACGCTGAATGTAGACCTGGCAGCCGGTGGCGAGCAGGCACTGGTCAGCCGCCACGCCGGCAAGGTCAGCGTACAGGCACAAGCTGCCGGCATGGCCGCCTTGCTACTGGCCTTGCAGGATGGTTTGCCGCTGGGCGAGGCTGCCGGGCTGGCCTTGGCCGCACAAGACGATTTCGACCTGCAAGCCGGACTGGCGCTGTTATTCGCCGACGGCCTGCTCAGCCACTACCAACTCTAAGACCAGGCTTGTCCACCATCCGCCACCATGGCGGAGGGGCGCGGCTTGCCCACACCACGGGAGACCGACCATGCAAGTTCTCAGACAAAAACTGCTGCCGCTGCAGCGGCTGTTCGACCAAGCCAGTCACGCTGCCCGCCCGCTGGTGCTGCTGCTGTTCCGGCTGTGGGTAGCAAATGTATTTTTCAAGTCTGGCCTTACCAAGCTGGACGACTGGGATACCACGGTCTTGCTGTTTACTGAGGAATATCATGTGCCGCTGCTGCCGCCGGTACTGGCGGCACTGGTGGGTACCTTTGGCGAAACGGTGTTTTCCAGCCTGCTGGTTGCCGGCCTGTTTGGCCGCTTTGCCGCCGCCGGGCTGTTCGTGGTCAACCTGATGGCCGTCATCAGCTACCCCGGCCTCACCGACATCACCCGCCAGTTCCACTACTACTGGGGCATGCTGCTGCTGGCGCTGTTTGCCTTCGGCCCCGGTGGCCTGTCGCTGGATGCGGCCTGGCGCAGCTGGCGCGGCAAACACCGCCAGCCGGCCTGAAGCCTGCGGGCAGGCCCGGCGCGCCGCAGACAGCACGCCGGCCGGCTCCCGCACACGGACATTCCGGCAGACTGCCCGGCAGTGGCATAATGGCGTATTGCCCAACTCCACATCCGCCCGCCCATGCCTCTTACCCTCGTCATCCAGTCCCCCCGTCTCGACAGCAAGGAATTGCAGGAACTGGCCGCGCTAGCCGGTGCCAGCAGCATCAACCAATCCTCGCTGGAATCTGCCCGGCTGGAACAGGCCGACCCGGCCAGCCGTGATGCCATCAGCGCCTGCTGCCAGGCACTGGGCTACGACTTCGCTTTTGTCGACAGCAGCCTGCAGCTGGCCAACTTCGGCCTGTTGGTGTCCGATATGGACTCCACGCTGATCACCATCGAGTGCATCGACGAAATCGCCGACATGCAGGGCATCAAGCCCCAGGTGGCCGCCATTACCGAACGCTCGATGCGCGGCGAACTGGACTTCTCCGCCTCACTTCGCGAACGGGTGAGCCTGCTGGCCGGCCTGCCGGAAAGTGCACTGGAAAAGGTCTATAAAGAACGCCTGCAACTGAGCCCCGGCGCCGAGCAGCTACTGGCTGCATGCAAGCAGCACGGCATCCGCTTCATGCTGGTTTCCGGCGGTTTCACCTTCTTTACCGAAAAACTCAAGCAGGAGCTGGGGCTGGACTACGCCTATGCCAACCAGCTGGAAGTGGTGGACGGCAAGCTGACCGGCCGCGTGGTGGGTGACATCGTCGATGCCGCCGCCAAGCAACGCCTGCTGATTGAAAAACGCGAACAACTGGGCTTGCGCCCAGACCAGGTCATCGCCATGGGTGATGGTGCCAACGACCTGCTGATGCTGGGAGAGGCCGGCGTGGGTATCGCCTACCGAGCCAAGCCGGTGGTGCAGGCCCAGACCGATGTGGCCATCAATGTCATGGGGCTGGATGGCGTCAGCAGACTGTTCGCCTGATAGTCCATTCCAAGGAGAGCGTCATGAGCCCGCTACCACCGCTGGACAGTGCCAGTTTCGATGCCATGTTGCCGCTGAGCGTGCACTTGCTCAGCGAAGAGCAATGCTCCCCAGCGCGTCAGCGCGAAACCCGGCTGGCGCTGCGGGTGCTGGCCGCGCCCAGCGAAACACCGGAAGAACCCGACCCGATGCTGGTACGGCTGGAAGCCAAGCTGGATCTGGCGCTGGAAATCTCCTTGCTCGGACATCACCCGGACCGCCCGCCACTGACCCGCTGCCGGCTGGGGCTGGACAGCATAGCCTGGCTGTCCGACCACCCGTGGCGGGTGGGTGACACCGTGCAGATTGCGCTGTCGCCCAATGCGGATTCAGCGCTAATGCTGTTCATGGCCGCGCGTATCGAAGCCCAATGTCCGACGCCGGACGAAGCCTATGCCATTACCGCCCGCCTGCAGCTGCCAGCGGACGAGCAAACCGGCCCACTGTGGGAGCGCTGGGTTTTCCGCCGCCACCGCCGCGCCATCCTGGAGCGCTGACACCCCGCCCATCACTGGCTGCCGCCTACAGGTGAAATCCTCCGCCTGCTGGCTTAGACTGAAAATATCAGGCACTCAACTGCCATTTAGTCTAGGTATGCCCCATGGCCAGCTTCCCCTCATTCCAGTCGCTGATCGATACCGTACAGGGTGCCCTGCTGTTGGCACAGCCTGCCAGCGGCCGCATCATCAGCGCCAATCAGCTGGCGGCCATCCTGCTGGCCACCCCGCACGACGAATTACTGGGCCGCGATTTCGGGCAGTATCTGCAACACCCGGCCGACGCCGCCGAACTCAAGGCCTTACTGGCCAGCAACAGCATGGTCTATAACCGGCGGCTACAACTGAAAACCGCCACCGGCCGCCATTTCGAGGTTCAGCTATCGCTGCGGGAAGTGATGCTGGATGACAGCACCACGCTGGTGATCAGCTTTAGTGACCGCACCGAAAGCCAGATGATGAGCCAATTGCTCAATTTCGAACACCAACTAGTCGAACGCTCGCTCAATCTGGTGAAAAGCATGAAGCACGAACAACAGACCAACCACGATGACGACCAGCTCACCGGCGTGGTGGGCATGCCGCAACTACTGAGCGGAGCCCATGCCGAAACCGGGCGCATCCGCCGCTATGGTGGGGACCTGTCAGGCATGGCGGTACAGCTGATCAATATCCCGCAGCTGATTCCACAACAGGACAATGGCTCGGCACGACGCCATCTGCTGCGGCTGGCTGGCAGCCTGTGCGTACAGAGCACGCGCGACAGCGATCAAGTGGCACGGCAGGAAGATGATGTTTTTCTGGTATTGATGCCCAATACCAGCCTGGAAGGCGCTCACGAACTGGGCCGCAGGCTGCTGCACTCACTGGGGCAGCTCACCTATATCCATCAGGGGCAGGAAGAAAAGGCTCAGGCCTGCATCGGCATCAGTGCGCTGCGGCTGGAAGAAAACTCGCCCAATGCCATGCTGGACCGCCTGCAGGGCGCACTGAGCCTGGCGCGGATAGCCGGAGCCAACCAGATCCACCGCCAGGCCTGAACCGGATCAGCTACGGCCCTGGCGGGCCAGATGCACGGCCATGACCGCCAGCACGCCGCCCATCAGCCAGCGCTGCAAGCGCAAAAACAGCGGGCGGCCGCCAAGAAAGCGCGCCATGCTGCCAGCCAGCAACACCAGCAGCGCATTGACCAGCAAGCTGATGGCAATCTGGGTAAAGCCCAGCCACAGCGACTGGCTCAGCACATTGCCTTGCGCGGTATCGATGAACTGCGGCAGCAACGACAGATACATCACGGCGACCTTGGGGTTCAGCAGATTGGTCAGCATGCCCATGGCAAACAGCTTGCGTGGGCTGTCTGCGGCCAACTGGCGGACTTCGAAAGGCGAGCGGCCACCCGGCCGGAGCGCCTGCCACGCCAGATACATGAGATAGCCCGCCCCGGCCAGCCGCAGCGCATCGTAAGCCAGCGGCACCGCCAGCAGCAGCGCGCTGATGCCTAGCGCGGCGCACAGCATGTAGCAGAGAAAGCCCGCCCCGACACCCGCCAGCGAAATCAGACCGGCGCGCCGCCCCTGACAGATGGAGCGCGACAAGAGATAGGCCATATTAGGGCCGGGTGTCAGCACCATGCCCAGCGCCAGCAGGGCAAAGGTCAACCAGTGCAGGGACTGTGGCATGGCGGGCTTTCTTCGGGGATGGGCGTTCAGTGTGCCTGAGCGGCAGCCAGCCCATCCAGCAGTTTCTGATGGATGCCACCGAAACCGCCATTGCTCATCACCAGGATATGGTCGCCCGTCTTGGCCTCGGCCAGAATGGCGGCGATCAGCGTGTCCAGCTGGTCGAAGGTTTCCGCCTTGTCGCCCATGCCCTGCAGTGCCTCGGCCGGGCTCCAGTTCAGGCCCGCAGCGGAGCAGAACACCCGGTCGGCCAGTGCCAGCGAACCGGGCAAGGCGTCTTTCATCGTGCCCAGCTTCATGGTGTTGGAGCGTGGTTCCAGTACCGCCAGAATGCGTGCACTGCCCACATGGCGGCGCAAGCCCTCCAGCGTGGTGGCAATGGCGGTGGGATGGTGGGCAAAGTCGTCATACACGGTGATGCCGGCCACCGTGCCGCGCACTTCCATGCGGCGTTTTACATTGTCAAAGCGTGCCAGGGCGGCGATGGCATCGCGTACCGCCACGCCAGCATGGCGGGCAGCAGCAATGGCAGCCACCGCATTCAGGCGGTTGTGCTCGCCCAGCAGCGTCCATTCCACCCGGCCTTGCGGCTGGCCATCCAGCAATACATCGAAGTGTCCCGCCGCATCCGGCTCGCCTGCCTGCCAACCGGTAGCCACGCCGAAAGCTTCCACCGGGGTCCAGCAGCCACGCTCCAGCACCCGCGTGAGGCTCGCTTCGCGGCCATTGCTGACAATCAAGCCTTGTGCCGGAATGGTGCGTACCAGATGGTGGAACTGGGTTTCGATGGCTGCCAGATCAGGGAAAATATCAGCGTGATCGTATTCCAGATTGTTCAGGATGGCGGTGCGCGGGCGGTAGTGGACAAACTTGGAACGCTTGTCGAAGAATGCCGTGTCGTATTCATCGGCCTCGATCACAAAGAAGGGGCTGATGCTGGCCGGGTCCTGCGCCGGCACACCGGGCAGGCGGGCCGATACGCCAAAGTTCTGCGGAATGCCGCCAATCAGGAAACCCGGCGCCAGGCCGGCGTCTTCCAGAATCCACGCCAGCATCGAACTGGTGGTGGTTTTGCCGTGGGTACCGGCCACCGCCAGCACCCATTTGTCCTGCAATACATTCTCTGCCAGCCACTGCGGCCCGGAGATATAGGGCAGGCCACGATTGAGGATGGCTTCCATCAATTCTTTGCCACGGGTCACCACATTGCCTATCACATACACATCAGCCCCCAGCTCTAGCTGCTCGGCACCAAAACCCTGGGTCAGGGTAATGCCCATGGCCTCCAGTTGGGTGCTCATCGGGGGATAGACGTTGGCATCACAACCGGTAACGGTGTGGCCGGCCTGCTTGGCAATGGCAGCAATGCCGCCCATGAAGGTGCCGCAAATGCCCAGGATATGAATGTGCATGACAGTAAATGCTGTGTTGACCGCGAGGGGGCTATTATAACGCCGCCTTGGCCGCATAATTCACTTGTTCGCACGCCGCACACACTGCGGCACACTGCACTCAATCACCGTGGGTAGCTAGCGCTGCCCCATCAGGAGAATCACCATGACCCACGATATCGTCATCCAGCGTCCCGGCCAGCCACAGCAACTGATGCTGCTGTTTCATGGTGTGGGCGCCACCCCGGACAGCATGCAGCAAGTGGGCCAGTTTCTGTCCAAAGGCTTTCCGCAGGCGCTGATTGTCAGCGTGGCCGGCAGCCATGCCAGTGATCTGGGCCAGGGTTTCCAGTGGTTTTCGGTGCAGGAAGTCACCGAAGAAAATCGCCCGGCACGGGTGGCGGCTGCCCTGCCCGACTTTCTCGCTGCGGTAACACGCTGGCAACAAGACAGCGGCCTGGGCCATGCGGCCACCGCACTGGTGGGTTTCAGCCAGGGCGCCATCATGGCCTTGGAAGCAGCAGCAGCCAAGCCGGACCTCGCCAGCCGCGTGCTGGCATTCAGCGGGCGCTTTGCCAGCCTGCCGGCTGCACCACTGGCACACACCACGGTGCATCTGTTCCATGGCAAGGCCGACCCGGTGATTCCCTACCAGCACAGCATTCAGGCGGCCGAACATCTGATCGCGCTGGGCAGCGATGTCACCGCCGAGATTGAGCCCTTTGTCGGCCACCACATCCATGAAGATTTGCTGGAAAAGGCGCTGGAGTACCTGCAATCGCATATCCCGCGCCATGTGTGGGACGAGGCCATGAGCGCTAGCCCGGAACAGGCAGCCATCAAGCCCAAGTAAACAAGCAAACCCAGGTAACAAGACTGCAGCGGCGCGCCCCAGGAGTGGAGGCACGCCGTTTTTGCATCAGAAGAAAACCCAGGTCAGCAGGGCAAATAGCGGCATCAGCACGCTGATGGACCACAGCATGTAGGCAAAGAAGCTGGGCATGGCCACGCCGCGCTGCTCGGCAATCGACTTGACCATGAAGTTGGGCGCATTGCCGATATAGGTATTGGCACCCATGAATACCGCCCCCATGGAAATGGCCAGTAGCGTCTGGGCCAGCGGCCCCATCAGCGTGCTGGCATCACCATCGGCCAGATTGAAAAACACCAGATAGGTTGGCGCATTGTCCAGGAAACTGGACAGCAGGCCGGTCATCCAGAAATACATGGCATTCACCGGCTGGCCATCGGCCGCGGATACCGCATGCACCAGTGCGGCCAGCTGCCCGGCCGTGCCTGCGCGCAAGATGGCAATGGCCGGCGCGATGGTGACAAAGATGCCGGCAAACAGCTTGCCCACTTCCAGAATCGGGCCCCAGTTGAATTCATTGCCCGCCCGCACTTGCTTGGGCGTGACCCACAGGGAAACAATGGTCAGCAGCAGCAACAGGCCATCGCGCACCAGATTCTGCAACTCGGCATGCACGCCGGCCACTTCGAAATGCACCGCCGGCTGCCAGAAACCGGACAACAATACCGCCCCCACCACGCCGGCCAGCAACAGGAAATTGATCTTGCCGAACAAGTGCAAGGGTTGATCACGATGCGGCTTGAACTCCTCGTCCTCGCGGCGGTAGAAATAGCTGTCCACCGCATAGAACACCAGCAGCAGCAAAGCAGCCAGCAGCGCCACCGGCAACAGCATATGCTGGAAGGTCCAGCCGAAGGTCACCCCTTTGAGAAAGCCCAGAAACAGCGGCGGGTCACCCAGCGGCGTCAGGCCACCGCCCACATTGGCCACCAGAAAAATGAAGAACACCACCACATGCACCCGGTGCGTGCGGTTGTCGTTGGCCTTGAGCAAGGGCCGGATCAGCAGCATGGCGGCCCCGGTGGTCCCCATGATGGAGGCCAGCACAGTACCGATGGCCAGAATGCTGGTGTTGACCCTGGGTGAGCCATGCAGGCTGCCGCCCACCAGGATGCCGCCGGACACGGTATACAGTGCCAGCAGCAGCACGATGAAGGGGATGTATTCGGTAATCAGCGCATGCACGATCAGGCTGAGCGTGCTGCTGGCCCCGAAACTGAAGGCAAAGGGCAACAGGAACAGCACGCTCCAGAGCGCGGTGACCTTACCGAAATGATGATGCCAGAATGCCGGCGCAAAAATCGGAAACAGGGCAATGGACAGCAGGATGCCGGCAAAGGGCAGGACCCAGGCCAGGCTCAGGCTTGTTCCGTCAAGGTCGGCTGCCTGTGCCAACGCAGGCAGGAACAGACAGGCGAACATGGCCGCCAGCTTGCACAGTGTGGTGCGCATTGATTCTCCCGATTGAGGCGTCGGCCTAGTGGCGACGCCGGCATGAAAAAAGGCTGGTAGTCTGGCTGCCAGCCTCTGCAGTATTACACCGCCGGTGGATGAGGGCTGGTGAGCGGACTCACTTACAGGCTGCCCTTCTGAATGAACTCGATCTTATAGCCGTCCGGGTCTTCCACGAAAGCGATGACGGTAGTGCCATGCTTCATCGGGCCAGCTTCGCGTACCACCTTGCCGCCCTTGGCGCGTACCGCCTCACAAGCCTGGTAGGCATCTTCCACTCCGATGGCGATATGGCCAAAGGCGTTGCCCAGTTCATAGCTGTCGGTATCCCAGTTATGGGTCAGCTCCAGCACGGTATGGTCGGTTTCATCACCGTAGCCGACAAAAGCCAGGGTAAAGCGGCCTTCCGGATAGTCCTGGCGGCGCAGCAGGCGCATGCCCAGTACTTCCTGATAAAAGGCCAGCGAACGTTCCAGATTGCCGACGCGCAGCATGGTGTGCAGAAATTGCATGGTATGACTCCTGTATCAGATAAACCGCCCGTGCTCACTACCGGACAGGCGACTAGCCAAAACGAAACAGGCTACTCCCCTGTTGTTTCAACCAGTGGCGAGCATTTTTCCAGTCGGGAAACAAGCGGGCGGTTTCCGCCCAGAAGGCGGAAGAATGGTTCATGTGCAGCAAATGGGCCAGCTCGTGTGCCAGCACATAATCGATGATGGGCAGTGGAGCCTGCATCAGCCGCCAGTTGAGGCGGATATCGCCAGCGGCGGTACAGCTGCCCCAGCGGGTGCGGGCCGATGACAGCGACAGCTTGCCCGGCTGACGCGGGCAGTGCACGGCGAACTGCCCCAGCCGCTGGGCAAAGCACAACTGGGCCTGACGCTTGAGCCAGGCGCTGACCACCGCCTGCAGGCCAGCCGTGTCACCCGGGGCAATGCCGCATACCTGCAGCACATCGCCGTCCAGCCGCGCCGTGCGGCGCTGGCCGCCCTGCAGCTGGATGGGCAGCTCGCGCCCCAGATAAGACAGGCTGGTCAGATCGGCCAGCTGCTGTTTTTGTTCCCGCTGTGTCAGCACATGCCGGGCAATCCAGTCCTGTCGCGCCAGCAACACCTCGCGCAAACGGGCCTGGCTGATGCGGGGGTGGGCAATCAGCTCCACCCGGCCATCGGCAATGCGGATGCCTATGCTTTTGCGCACCCGCCTCACCAGGTGCACCTCTACCGCGCCCTCAGGCAGCGGCAGGATGGTCCAGGCGGCGGCGCTTGTCATCGGGATGGGCAAAGGGGCCGACGCCGCCGATCTCGCGCTGACGCGCTTCGATCCATTGCTGCGCCTGCTGGGTCATGGCCTCCGGGCCAACACCATCCTGCGGCCGGATGGCCGGGCCGATCACCACGGTAATCTCGCCCGGATATTTCAGAAAAGCATTGCGCGGCCAGAATTCGCCGGCATTGTGTGCCACCGGCACCAGTGGCATGTCCAGCTGACGCGCCATGCGCGCTGCGCCGTGTTTGTACTTGCCAGCCACACCCGGCTTGGTGCGGGTACCTTCGGGAAACACGGTAATCCAGAAGCCGTGTTTCTTGCGCTCCAGCCCCTGTTGCAGCATGCGGTCGTTGGCTCGGGAACGGTCGGAACGGTTGATGGCAATGGGGTTCATCAAGGCCAGGCCCCAGCCGAAGAAGGGCAGCCACAGCAATTCGCGCTTGGCGACATAAATCTGCGAGGGAAAGATTTTCTGCAAGGCCAGGGTTTCCCAGCCGGACTGGTGCTTGGAGCAGATGATGGACGGCTCGGACGGGATGTTCTCGGCCCCGATCACCTTGTATTTCAGGCCCACCACATGCACCAGCAGCCACAGCATGATCTTGGCCCAGCTCTCGCCAAACACATGGCGGGTACGGCGTGGCAGCGGTGCGGCGATGAACAGGCCCAGAAAACACAGCGGCGTGACAATCAGCAGTAACAGCCAGTAAATCAGATTACGAATCCAGATCATGGGTTATATCAGCCTTGGACTTAGCCAGTTCACAGATTGATCAAGTGCTCGGCGGCGTCGAACAGGTCGTCGAACACCAGCGTTCCTTCGGGCAGGCCGCCCTTTTCCAGAGTCTTCATGCCCTTGCCGCTACGCACCAGAATGGGCTGTCCGCCAACCGCAGCCACCGATTCCAGATCGCGCAGGCTGTCGCCGATCAAGGGCAGGCCCTGCAGCTTGACATTGAAACGCTCGGCCAGCTCCAGCACCATGCCCGGCAGCGGTTTGCGGCATTCACAGCCGTGATCCGGGCCATGCGGGCAGTAGGCGATGGCATCGATACGGCCACCAGCCTGCCCCACCAGCCGGTGCATCTTTTCATGCATGGCATTGAGCGCATGCACATCGAACAGGCCACGCGCCAGGCCGGACTGATTGGTGGCCACCACCACATGCCAGCCGGCCTGGGTCAGGTTGGCGATGGCTTCCAGACTGTGCGGCAGCGGCACCCACTCCATGGTGTTCTTGACGAAATCATCGCGGTCTTCGTTGATGACGCCGTCGCGATCCAGGATGACGAGTTTCATGGTTTTCCTTGCAGTGGGAGAACAATCCGGCGGGCAAACGTGCCACCTTGCCGGATTGATGCAGGCAAAAACTGCGCCAGCCGGTCCCGCAGGACCGGCTACAAGCTTAATCCGCCAGCAGCGAGATATCCGCCACGCGGTTGAACAGATCAGCCAGACGGGCCAGCAGGGCGATGCGGTTGGCACGTACCGCCAGGTCGTCTGCCATCACCATCACGCCATCAAAGAAGGCATCCACCGGTGCCTTCAGGCTGGACAGCTGGGCCAGCGCACCGGCAAAGTCGTGCGCGGCAAACTTGGCGTCCACCTGCGGAGCCAGTTCGGTCACGGCAGCGTACAGTGCCTGTTCGGCCGCTTCGCTCAGCAGGGCCGGATTGACCGAACCCACTTCGCCTTCGGTTTTCTTCAGGATGTTCTTCACGCGCTTGTTGGCGGCGGCCAGCGTGGTGGCTTCCGGCAGCGCCTTGAAGGCGGCCACGGCAGCCAGTACCGCAGGCACTTCGTTCAGGGTAGACGGTGCCAGTGCCAGTACGGCATCGACTTCATCACCCTGATAATCGGCAGCCAGATAGTTTTTCAGGCGGTCCATCATGAAGCTGAACACTTCGTCAGCCGTGGTGGCAGACAGCTTGCCTGCCGGGAAGGCGGCGGCTACCAGCGCCAGCAGGGCCTTGAGGTCCAGCTTGGCTTCCAGTGCCATGCGCAGCACGCCCAGGGCCGCGCGACGCAGCGCGTACGGATCCTTGTCGCCAGTGGGGATCAGGCCGATGCCCCAGATGCCGACAATGGCTTCCAACTTGTCGGCCAGCGCCACGGCGGTGGCAATATCGCCCTGCGGCAGGCTGTCACCGGCAAAGCGCGGGTGGTAGTGGCCTTCGATGGCGGCGGCAACCACCTCGCTCTCGCCGTCGTGCTGGGCGTAGTACATGCCCATCACGCCTTGCAGTTCGGGGAATTCACCCACCATGTCGGTAACCAGGTCGGCCTTGGCCAGGAAGGCGGCACGCTCGGCTACGGACTTGTCCGCGCCCAGTTGGGCAGCAATCTGGCCGGCAATGGCTTGCAGGCGCTCTACCCGTTCCAGCTGGCTACCGATCTTGTTGTGGTAAACCACTTCGGCCAGTTTGGCCAGGCGGGTTTCCAGACGGGCTTTCTGGTCTTGCTCGAAGAAGAACTTGGCATCGGACAGGCGGGCGCGCAGCACGCGCTCATTACCCTGGATGATGTGGCTGGGATCAGCGGTTTCCAGGTTGGATACCAGCAGGAAGCGGTTCATCAGCTTGCCTTGGGCATCCAGCAGCGGGAAGTACTTCTGGTTCTGCTGCATGGTGAGAATCAGGCATTCCTGCGGCACCTTGAGGAATTCGGCTTCAAAGCCAGCCTCCAGCACCACCGGCCATTCCACCAGCGCAGTCACTTCGTCCAGCAGGGCCTCGTCGGCGGCGATGGTGGCACCGTGCACGGCGGCGGCCTCGGCCAGACGTTTCTTGATCAGTTCGCGGCGGGCATTGAAGCTGGCCAGCACCTTGCCTTGCTCGAACAGCACGCGGGCGTAGTCATCGGCCTTTTCCACCATCACATCGCAAGTGGACAGGAAACGGTGACCACGGGTGGCATTGCAGCTGGTGAGACCCAGCACGCCACCTTCGATCACGGTTTCGCCCCACAGCATGATCAGGCCATGTACCGGGCGCACGAACTGGTAGTCCAGATCGCCCCAGTGCATCAGCTTGGGGATGGGCAGTTTTTTCAGCGCCAGCGCCACGATATCGGTGAGCACGGCGGCCAGCGCTTCGCCGGTCTTGGTGCTCTCGTAGGCAAACACATCCTGTTTGCCATCACTCATGGTGCTGAGGGCGGAGACTTCCACGCCGCAGGAGCGGGCAAAACCGGCCAGTGCCGGAGTGGGCTGACCATCTTTCATGCCGGCGGCCACGGCCGGGCCCTTGCGCACGATTTTCTGGTCCGGCTGCACGGCCAGCACGGCCGGCACCTGCACAGCCAGACGGCGCGGCGAAGCGAAGGCAATCGCCTCGACATCGGCAGCGACGAATTGCAGTTTTTTCAGTTCTTCGGAAATGGTCTGGGCAAAGCTGAGCGACAGCTTTTCCAGCGCCTTGGGCGGCAGCTCTTCGGTGAGCAACTCGATAAGCAGGGTGGCGTTCATGGTTTATTCAGATTTCTTGTGCGGAGCAGTTTTGGCGAGATAGCACACGACTTGCAGCATGGTGTCGGCCACCGAGTTCTGGTACACCGGCTGCCAGTTCCAGGCAAAACGCTGCACCGGGAACATGCTGGAATACAGATGGCGGTTATTCTTGCTGGCGTATTCCAGCCCGATCAGCGCGTATTGCTGTTTGGCGCAATTGGCATAGCCCGTGGTGCGGCGAATGTAATACTGGATGTCGGTGGCCTTGTCGTACTGACGCTCGCTGAACCGTTCCTGATTCACAAAATGGACCAGCCCGTCTTTCTCCACCCAGATGGAGTTGCGGTCCATGGCCAGTTCCAGGGCAGAGCCCTGCTGGTAGACGCCCCAATCGGCGGTTTCGGCCAGCGCCGGCACGGCGGCCAGGGCAAGCAACAGGCTGATCCAGAGTTTCATTGGTAATCAGGCCTTGGGACACATGGGAAAGCCCAGTGCCTCACGCGAGGCGTAATAGGCTTGCGCCACGCCGCGCGACAGGGTGCGTACCCGGCCGATATAGGTGGCACGCTCGGTCACCGAGATGGCGCCGCGCGCATCCAGCAGGTTGAAGCTGTGGCCAGCCTTGAGCACCATTTCGTAGGCCGGCAGCGCCAGCGGAATCTCCAGCAGACGCTTGGCTTCGGATTCGTAGTAGCTGAATAGTTCGAACAGCTTGGGCACATTGGCGTGTTCGAAGTTGTAGGTGGACTGCTCCACTTCGTTCTGGTGGTACACGTCGCCGTAGGTCACACGCTGACCGTTGGGGTAGACCGTCCACAGCAGGTCGTAGACGTTTTCCACGCCTTGCAGATACATGGCCAGACGTTCGATACCGTAGGTGATTTCGCCCAGTACCGGCTTGCAATCCAGACCGCCCACTTGCTGGAAGTAGGTGAACTGGGTCACTTCCATGCCGTTCAGCCACACTTCCCAGCCCAGACCCCAGGCACCCAACGTCGGGTTTTCCCAGTCATCTTCCACAAAACGGATGTCGTGCACGGTGGGGTCGATGCCCAGCACCTTGAGCGAACCCAGGTACAACTCCTGAATATTGGCCGGCGACGGCTTCAGGGCGACCTGGAACTGATAGTAATGCTGCAGACGGTTCGGGTTTTCACCGTAGCGGCCGTCCTTGGGACGACGCGAGGGCTGCACATAAGCTGCATTCCACGGCTCCGGGCCGATGGCACGCAGACAGGTGGCCGGATGCGAGGTACCGGCGCCCACCTCCATGTCGAAGGGTTGCATGATGACGCACCCTTGCTCGTTCCAATAATTCTGGAGGGTAAGGATGATTTCCTGGAAGGTAAGCATAGACGTGGGGTAGCTAGTGAAAAGTCAAAGGACGATTCTACCGCCTAGCGCCCCCGGCGAAAAGCAAGGCGACGGCCAGAACGCCTGCCGCGTTGTGCATTGCGCGAAAGAATCGCCGTTTCTGCCCTAGTGTTCACTCTGTTCCGCCAGTTGGCGTGCCAACCGCCGCCCCTTGGCCAGACAATCCGGCAGCGATACGCCATCCAGCCAGTTGGCACAGACATGCAGCCCCTGCCTCTCAAGCCGCTGCATGGCCTGGCGGGCTGGCCCAATGGCAGCCGTTCCCTGCGGCAGGGCTTGCGGCCAGCGGATAATGGTTTGTTGCAAGGGCGCGGACTCCAGGCCAAACAACTGCTGTAGTTCCCGGTTCAAGCCCTGCAGCAATGGCCCATCGGCCAGCGCAGCCTGCTGCTGGTAATGGCGGCCGCCGACAAAACTGGTAATCAGCGTCTGGCCGGGCGCACAGCGCTGCGGGTACAGCAGGCTGCTCATCAGATGCCCGGCAGCAAAAGCCCCCTCGCCGGGGGCATGCAAGCCGCCAAAACCCTGCAATGGCCTGCGTACCGTAGCAGCATCCAGCACACTGGCCACTACCGTCATCGGCGCATGCACAATCTGCCGCAAGGCCTGCGCCGCACTTGCATCGCAATCTTGCAGCAGGCTGGCCGCCTGCCCTGCCGGCAAGGCCAGCACCAGCGTCCGCGCCATGCAGGGACCGCTGGCGGTCTCCAGCAGCCAGGCGTCACCCTGACGCCGGATGGCCCGCACCGGACAGTTGAGCCTGACATCGACATCCTGCGCCAGCCGCTGTGGCAGGCTGGCCAGCCCCCCTTCCAGCGATACCGCCTGCTTGCGCGCTACCTTGCCTCGCAGCAGCTGCAACAGCGCACCACGGCTGATCGAGCCGGCCTCTGCTTCCAGCCGGGCCAGTTGTGGCAGGGTCTCGCACATCAACAATTCTTCGGCATCACCGGCAAACACCCCGCCAATAAACGGCGCCACGGCCTTGGCCAGTACTTCTTCTCCCAGACAGCGGCGGAAAAAGGCTGCGACGGTTTCGCCGGCGGGTGCTGGCTGGCCACGTCGCCACACATCACCCAGCAAGCGCCATTTGGCTTGCCGGCTAAAGAAATTGCCACACAGCAAGTCCAGCGGGCCTGCCGGCAACTGGTGATAGCGCCCCTGCCACAGCACATGGCGCTGACGACCGACCGTCGCCGGCTGCAGCGGCTTCAGGCCCAGTTGCCGCAGCCAGTCCAGCAAGGCGGCATCGGCATACAAGGTATTGGGGCCGCCCTCGATCTGTGCCAAGCCGGTATGCTGGCTCAAGACCTTGCCACCTACCCTGTCGTCCGCCTCGAATACCCGTACCGCCATGCCCTGCTCGCGCAGCCACCAGGCGCAGGACAAGCCGGATACGCCAGCGCCAATGACGGCAATCATGAGCAACAATCTGCAGAATTTTCCATACCCCAGTGTGCCGCAGCCAGCCGCCCTGAGGCTTGACCCCCATCAACGGCAGTGCCAAAGCAAAACCCGGCTTGCGCCGGGTTTGAAGCTGCTGACAAGGCTCCGGCCGTGCCGTTAACAGTGACACAGGCCAGTCAGGAGTGTGAGCAATCAGTTCCAGTCCAGGATTACCTTGCCGCTCTGGCCGGACAGCATGGCAGCGAAGCCCTGCTCGAAATCATCCACCTTGAAATGATGAGTAATGATGGGGCGGATATCCAGGCCGGACTGGATCAGTGCCACCATCTTGTACCAGGTTTCGAACATCTCGCGGCCATAGATACCCTTGATTTCCAGGCCCTTGAAGATGACCTGGTTCCAGTCGATGGCGGTGTTGGCCGGCGGAATGCCCAGCAGCGCCACCTTGCCGCCATGGTTCATGGTTTCCAGCATCTGGCGGAAGGCCTGCGGGTTGCCGGACATTTCCAGGCCCACGTCAAAGCCTTCGCACATGTGCAGCTCGCCCATCACCTGCTTCAGGTCTTCACGCGCCACGTTCACCGCACGGCTGGCACCCATCTGGCGCGCCAGATCCAGGCGGTAGTCGTTGACGTCGGTAATCACGATATGGCGCGCGCCCACGTGCTTGGCAATGGCTACGGCCATGATGCCGATGGGGCCGGCACCAGTGATCAGCACGTCCTCGCCCACCAGATTGAAAGACAGCGCGGTATGTACCGCATTGCCGAAGGGGTCGAAGATGGCGGCCAGATCGTCGGAAATGTCGTCCGGAATGGGGAAGGCATTGAAGGCCGGAATCACCAGGTATTCGGCAAATGCGCCTTCACGGTTCACCCCCACGCCCACGGTGTTGCGGCACAGGTGGCGACGGCCGGCACGACAGTTACGGCAATGCCCGCAAGTGATGTGGCCTTCGCCGGACACGCGCTGGCCGATTTCAAAGCCACGCACTTCGGAGCCCATGGCAGCGACCACGCCAACGTATTCATGGCCCACATGCATCGGCACCGGAATGGTTTTCTGCGCCCATTCATCCCAGTTCCAGATATGGATGTCGGTGCCGCAGATGGCGGTTTTGCTGATCTTGATCAGCAGGTCGTTATGGCCGATTTCCGGCTGGGCCACATCGTTCATCCACAAACCGGGTGCGGACTTGAGTTTGG
The DNA here is from genome assembly GCF_013911085.1 of Aquitalea aquatica. GTDB lineage: Bacteria > Pseudomonadota > Gammaproteobacteria > Burkholderiales > Chromobacteriaceae > Aquitalea > Aquitalea aquatica. The sequence goes on along the minus strand of NZ_JACERN010000006.1, from coordinate 88,934 downwards.
ATAATGCTTTCATGCTGTTTGCCTGCCTGTAAGTTGCGCGCCCGTCGGCCAGCAGGCCCACGGGCTGAAGTCTGGATGTGCTTCAGTCGATCACTTTCAGCTCGCGGCCCACCTTGATGAAGGCGGCTACCGCACGCTGGACCTGCTCCACCGTGTGGCCGGCCGACATCTGGGTACGAATGCGTGCCTTGCCCTTGGGCACCACCGGGAAGGAGAAGCCGATCACGTACACGCCTTCCTGCAACAGGCGGGCGGCCATTTCGCCGGCCAGACGGGCATCGCCCAGCATCACCGGAATGATGGGATGCTGGCCCGGCACCAGGGTGAAGCCGGCGGCAGACATTTCATTGCGGAACAGCTCGGCATTACGCTTGAGCTGGGCGCGCAACTGCTGGCCTTCGCTCTTGATCAGTTTCAGCACTTCCAGGCTGGCGGCGGTAATGGCCGGTGCCAGGCTGTTGGAGAACAGATAGGGGCGCGAACGCTGACGCAGCAGATCGACAATGGGCTGGCGCGCCGACACATAACCGCCGGAAGCCCCGCCCAGCGCCTTGCCCAGCGTGCCGGTGTAGATGTCCACCTTGTCGGCCACACCGCACAACTCTGGCGTACCGGCACCGTTTTCGCCGATAAAGCCGACAGCGTGAGAATCGTCCACCATCACCAGCGCGCCATGACGGCCCGCCACTTCGCACAGGGTTTTCAGGTCGGCAATGATGCCGTCCATGGAGAACACGCCATCGGTCACGATCAGCTTGAAGCGGGCACCAGCCGCTTCGGCAGCAAGCAGCTGTGCTTCCAGATCGGCCATGTCGTTGTTTTTGTAACGGAAACGCTTGGCCTTGCACAGGCGTACACCGTCGATGATGGAGGCGTGGTTCAGCTCGTCCGAAATCACCGCATCTTCTTCACCCAGCAGGGTTTCGAATACACCACCATTGGCATCGAAACAGCTGGAATACAGAATGGTGTCGTCGGTACCGAGGAAGCCGGAAATGGCCTGCTCCAGATCCTTGTGCACCTGCTGCGTACCACAGATGAAGCGCACCGAGGCGCAGCCATAACCATAGTCATCCAGCCCGCGCTTGGCCGCGTCGATCAGGCGGGCATCATCGGCCAGACCCAGGTAGTTGTTGGCACAGAAGTTGAGTACATGGCCACCACCGGACAAGGCAATATCGGCACGCTGCGGGGTAGCAATCACCCGTTCCGGCTTTTCAAAACCATCAGCGCGGATTTGCGCCAGCGTCGCTTCAAGATGGGCAAGATAGGTATGGTTCATGGCAGGGATGTCCTTATAGGCCAATCGTGGGGCGCCGGGTTCGAGCAGCTGCGGGATCGCCGCGCGCCTGGAAACTGTCATCCATTCTAGCCCAGCGCATGCGGCTTTATCAGTGACAGTTATCAAGGATTTCACCGAGCAGCTGTCACCTTGTTGCAAGCAGTTTGCGAACAACTGTCATCATTCACCCGACTGAGACTTTCCTACCAGGACAGGTGGCAGACCGGCCGCCACTGCTTACAGATCCAGCACCAGCCGGGAAGCGCGCGCCCGCGATACACAGATCAGCAGGCTTTTCTGCGCGGCCTTTTCCTCTTCACTCAGGTACTGGTCACGATGCTCGGCCTCGCCTTGCACAATGGCGACTTCACAAGTGCCACACACGCCCTCGCGGCACAGGCAATCCACGGCGACCGAACCATCCTGCTCGATGGCTTGCAGAATGCTTTGTTCCGCCTCCACCCGGATTTCGCGCCCGGAACGGGCCAGCACCACGGTAAATGCCTCTCCGCCTTGCGTGCTGGCGGCAAACTGCTCCCAATGCAGGCGGGCAGGCGGAATGCCCTGTTCTGCTCCGGCCTGCTGCACAGCCTCAATCAAGGACTGCGGCCCACAGACATAGACGTGGTCAGTCATGTCCAGTGACGCCAGCAAGCCGGCAACATCACACTGTTCACCTCTGGCAGCATCATGTAAATGGCAGTGCGCACCACAACGTGCACTCAGTTCGTCGACAAAAGCAGCTTGTTCGCGGCTGCGAAAGGCGTAATGCAACTCAAACGCTGCGCCGTTTGCCTGCAGCTCCTCTAGCTGGGACATGAAAGGCGTGATGCCGATACCACCGGCAATCAATATTTGCCGCCCACTCGTGGCGTGCAGCGGGAACAGGTTGTTAGGCGAGGAAATCTGCAACATGTCGCCGACGGCCAGTTGTTCATGCATGAAGGCCGAGCCTCCCCGCGAGGCTTCCTCACGCCGCACGGCAATCTGGTACTGCTGCAGCCTGAATGGAGAGCTGAGCAGGGAATAGGCGTTGTAGAGCAAACCGCTGGCAGCGGGGATTTGCACAATGATATGGCTGCCACCGCCAAATGCCGGCAGATCGCCGCCATCTGCGGCCTGCAGGGTAAAGCGTTTGATCAAAGGGCTTGCTTGTTCGATCCGCACCACGCGGACGGCAATATTCGGAGTCTGCAGGGTCATGTGGGTCCATGCTCGGGGTTGACTGGGAAAACCGGCAGCAGCACTTAGCACGCCATGTACAACTAGCCATGGATATAGGCTTGCGGCCGGTATAGCAGGGAGTCTTGCAATGCCAGCGAACTGCACACCAGCGGCGGCTACGACAAAACCGGCACCGCCGCCAGTGGAATCAGTCCTGGTGCTGACGTGCCACCAGCTGGTGGAAATGGGCAATGCCGTGTTCACTGATGCCACTGCGCTGGCGGTCGGTCATGATACGGCCCTGACCACGGTAGCCACGCGACTTCAATCCACGCTGCACACTTTCCACCAGCCGCAGGTCTTCCGGACGGAATACGGTGCGATACCACTCCACCAGTGCCTGCTGTTCCGCCGTCAGTTCCTTGTTGCGGAAATAGACGTCGTAGTGCTGCAAGGTGGTTTCTGCATCCACCGGGTATTCGTAGATCACCGTCATGAAGTCGGCCCCCGGTGGTACGTTGAACATGGTGCAAGGCCAAGCCCAGTAGCCACTGAAGCTGGGGTTCTCTACCGAGGGATCGATCTTGAACGACTTTTCCGACGAGCGCGCCAAACCGAACTGCACGGTCCAGTTGCCATGCAAGGTATGGGTGTATTTGTCTACTTGTACCGAGTCGGCAAAGCCCGGATGTGCCGGCGCACAGTGGTAGCACTCCATGTAGTTGTCGACGATGATTTTCCAGTTGGCCGGGGTAGAAGTGACAAAACGAGCAGCCAGGTGCAACTGGTCGATCACCGGACAGGCCGTGCGCAAACTCTCTTCCAGCCCGGGAAGTTGTTCTTCCACCGGGCCGGCATCCAGATTCATGCTGATAAACACGAAGCCGGCATACTGCTCTACCTTGAGCGGCGATAGCGTAGCCTTGTTGGCATCAAAATCGACCACGTTTTCACAATTTCGTGCATGACCCAGCTGCCCGTCCAGCTTGAAGGTCCAGGCGTGGTAGGGGCAGGTGATCACATTCTTGGCACGCCCACTGCCTTGCAACAGCTGATGACCACGGTGTGGACAGACATTGTAGAAACTGCGCAGCACGCCATCCCGGCCACGCACCACGATGATGCTCTCGCCCGCCACATCCCGCGTGATGTAGTCGTTGGATTCGGCCAGTTCGCTGACATGTGCTACACAAATCCAGCTATGGGCAAAAATCTTCTCCTTCTCATACTGATAAACCCGCGCTGAGGTGTAATACTCGGCCGGCAAGGTCCAGGCACGCTCAGGATCGGCACAGAAATCCGGGCTCAATCTGATGTAGTCATTCATGGGTGTTCTCCTCTGCTTGGGGTCGTCACAGGGCGGTAAATGCCTGCCCTTTTCTTGTCCGGTCATGCCTGACGAATAAGGATGGCAAGGCCGGGAAAGCTTGTGCAGCGCCATATCGCGTGCCAATACGCGACAAGTGTCATGCCTGGCCAGCCAACAGGCGACGCAGGGCGGTGACCAGTGCACGGTACATGCGGGCAGTCTCCATGCCTTGTGGCCAAAAGCGCAGGCAGCCATGCAGCAGCCCGCGACCAACATGGCACTCGGCGGCAATGCCATGTGCCAGCAGGCGCTGCACATAGCACAGGCCATCGTCACGAAGCGGGTCGTACTCTGCCACTGCAACAAAGGCCGGGGGCAAACCCTGCAGATTGGCCTCCATCAGTGGTGCCAGCCGTGGGTCGGCATGCGTTGCTGGATCTGGGGCGTACTGCGCCAGGTAATACGCCATGTCCACGCGGCTTAATAGCGGCGCAGCCGCATGTTCAATTGCAGCTGGTGGGCTTGGATCAGCGGCCAGCGCGGGGTAGATCAGCGCCTGCCCGCGCAAGGCAGGGCCGTCTTTGCCACGTGCGGCCATACAGAGTGCAGCAGCCAGATTGCCACCGGCACTGTCACCGGCGACCACGATCCTGCTGGCATTGATACCCAGCGTCAGGCCATCCACGCGCAGCTGGTCCCACACCGCCATGCAATCCTCAAATGCGGCAGGAAATACATGCTCTGGAGCCAGGCGGTAATCGACGACCAGCACAGCCGCAGCACATTCCTGCGCCAGCGGTGCCGCAATAAAAGCATGTGAATCCAAGCCGCCCAGTATCCAGCCACCACCATGCAAATACAGAACACAGGGCCAACCGGCTGGCGGCATAGGCGCAGCCGGACGGTACGAGCGCAGCGGGATATGTCGTCCGGCTACCAGCAGCAGATGGTCCTCAACCTGCAGCCCATCCGGCAGCACCGGTGTGAAGTAACGGCACAGGGCGTCGTAGGCGACCCGCATTTCCGACAGGCTGTCATCCGCCGGTTGAAACAAGGCGCACTGGTTGACAAAAGACTGCATTTCCGCAGAAAGCTGATAAGTACTCGCCATGGCCGGGCTCAGCTGCTGGACTGATTACTGGCCACTTCAGGGGGAGGCTGTTCGCCAATCTGATGTGCCGGAACATCGCCATAATCTTCACGCAGCCACTTGAGCAGGCCATACACCATGACCAGCGTGATCAGGGCAAAGGGGATGGCCGTTACAATCACCGTGGTCTTCATGGTATTGAGCGGTGCCTTGGCAAAGATCATTGCCAGCGGAACCAGCGTCAGCATCACGCACCAGAACAGGCGATCGACAGGGGATGGGTCTTCACCTTCGGCCAGATTGCGGGTACAGGTCGCGGTTACCGCATAACCCACGGCATCCATGTGGGCGGCCAAAAAGATCGCCATCACCGCCAGGAAAAATGCCATCACCCAACGCCCGGCCGGCAGCAAATCCAGCAGCTGGCCAATCGCCACTTCACCACCCTGCTCGCTCAGCACTTGCGGCACATTGATCAGGCCGCTGATGAAGCTATGCACGCTGTAACTTTCCAGTACGCCATAGACGCACCAGATACCAGCACAGCCACCGACCACCATGGCCAGCAATACTTCTCGAATGGTACGGCCACGCGAAATGCGGGTGACAAACAATGCCACCCCCGGTGCATAGGAAATCCACCAGAGCCAGTAGAACACCGTCCATTCGCGAGTGAACTTGCCATCGCCCATCGGATCGGTAAACAGACTCATGTCGACAAAACTGCTCAGCATCAGCCCCAGGCTGGACAAAGCATTGCTGGTAATAAACTGAGTGGGGCCGAGCAAATAGATGTAGCAAGCCAGCAGCACCACGCCCCAGCACACCATCTGGCTCAGGCGCTTCATGCCACCATCCATGCCCACCCAGGAAGACAGGGTGAATAGCACGGATACCGCCAGAATGATGATCAGCTGCATGGTGAAGCTATCGGGAATGCCAGTCAGAATGGACAGCAACCGGGCAAAGGTGATGGCGGTCAGTACCAGCGAGATGGTCAGTGCGCCAAACATGCACAACATGAACAGCAAATCGACCAATCGCCCCAAGGCCCCATCGGGCTTGCGACCAGTGATGGCACCAATAATCGCGGCCAGGCTCAGACCCTTGTTCTTGCGCACATGAAAGTGATAGCACATGGCCACCGCCCCCAGCGCATACATGGCCCAGGCACTCAGACCGGAATGAAAGAACGAGTAAGCCACACTGTATTTCAATGCCTGCGGCGATGCGGGTGGCAAATTAAGGCCAGGGGTCTGGTAGTAATACGCCCAGTCCAAAAAACCCCAATACAACGTGGACGAACCCAGTCCGGACATGATGAACATGAAAATCCATGTTGAAGTCGAATAGTCCGGCCCGCCCTCCCCCAGCCTAATCTGACCGTACTTGCTCAGGCCCAGCCAGATGACAAACAGCACGGCAAAAAAGGCAAACAACAATATGGGCGAGGCAAATACCGTGGTACACCAGTACATCAGTCGATTGGCCACCGCGACCGATTCTTTTGGCATGGCAATCATGACAAAGACCAGCGCAAACACAATCAACAGGCTAATGATGGCCAGCGGAATATCACGCTGGCCCTGCTTGGAGGTTTGCATGTTTTCTCCTTAATATCCTTGGCCCAGCAGCTGCCGGGGGATCGCGGCAGACACTGCCGCAATGTTGCGGACCGGTCTGCCAGCAGGCTCTGGACTAGCCCTTTACCGCCAGCGAGGCCTGCGAAACCGCAGCCGCAATGGCTTGACCCAGCTCGGTTGTGCTGGCCTTACCGCCAAGATCAGCGGTCAGTGGCCCGCTGAGCAGCACCGATTCGATGGCCTGCATGATGGCGTCGTGCGCAGCACGGCAAGGCCCCTGGCCATGGCCAAGGAAATCCAGCATCAGTGCACCGGACCAGATCATGGCGATGGGGTTGGCGATGTTTTTACCGAAGATGTCCGGGGCGGAACCATGTACCGGTTCAAACAGCGAGGGGAAACGACGCTCGGGGTTGAGATTGGCGGACGCTGCCAGGCCAATGGTGCCGGTGCAAGCCGGCCCCAGGTCGGACAGGATGTCGCCAAACAGATTGGATGCCACCACCACGTCGAAACGGTCGGGCTGCAATACAAAACGCGCTGCCAGAATATCCACATGCTGGCGTTCCCATTGCACATCCGGGTAGTGCTGTGCCACCGCCGCCACGCGTTCATCCCAATAGGGCATGCTCACGGCGATGCCGTTGGATTTGGTCGCGGCCGTCAGCTTTTTGCGCGGCCGGCTTTGTGCCAGGGCAAAAGCGTGATGCAGGATGCGATCGACGCCATGGCGGGTAAATATCGATTGTTGCAACACCAGCTCGCGCTCTGTTCCTTCAAACATGCGGCCACCGACTGCGGAGTACTCTCCCTCGGTATTCTCCCGCACCACCAGGAAATCGATATCACCTGGCTGGCGATTGGCCAGCGGGCAGGGCACACCAGGCAGCAAACGCACCGGGCGCAGATTGACGTATTGGTCGAACTGGCGGCGGAACTTCAACAATGAGCCCCACAGCGATACATGATCAGGCACCTGATCAGGCATGCCGACCGCCCCAAAATAGATGGCATCAAAGCCCTGCAGGGTGTCAAACCAGTCGTCAGGCATCATCTGCCCGTGTTGCAGGTAATAGTCACAGCTGGCCCAGTCAAACCGGGTCACCGTCAACTCGATAGCAAAGCGCCTGGCAGCTGCCTCCAGCACCCGCAAGCCTTCCGGCAGCACTTCCTGCCCGATGCCATCGCCCGCGATGGCCGCAATCCTGTAAGCCCGCATCCTGCCCTCCTCTGTTCTTTCGTCATAATGACTTTGTACTTCGAGGCCTAGCATGGCGGAAAACAAAGCCTGGATAATGGGCTGCTCCGTGCATACAGAAGACACGAAACATGAAGGATCTGCTGCAGCTAGAGGATTTGCGGGTATTTTGCCTGGTCGTCCGCAAGGGAGGATTTGCCGCCGCCGCCGAAGCCATGGCCGCATCCCCGGCCTATGTCAGCAAACGTATTCGTGTGCTGGAGCAATGCCTGGGATGTCGCCTGCTGGACCGTACCACCCGGCGTATTGCCATGACGGAACGTGGAGAACGCATCTACGGCTGGGCCGGGAAAATCCTGCAGGATGTGGAGCAGATGAGCGTGGAGATCGGTACGGCACGCGAGCAACCACGCGGCATCATTCGCATCAGCAGCAGCTTTGGCTTTGGCAGGGTGCATCTGGCACCGGCACTGGGGGAACTGGCACAGCACTACCCTGAGCTGAGCATCCGCTTCGAGGTAGCCGACTGTCTGGTTGACTTGGCACAAGAGGGAATCGACCTGGACATCCGGGTGGGAAACCAGATTGCCCCACAGCTGCTGGCGCGCAAGCTGGCCAATAACCGGCGCATCCTGTGCGCCTCACCAACCTATCTGGCACAACATGGCTCTCCGGCCACGCTCAATGCACTGAGCCAGCACAACTGCCTGGTCATCAAGGAAAGAGATCACCCTTTCGGGGTATGGCGCCTGCTCAGCCCGCAAGGGGAATGCAGCATTCGGGTACAGGGTGCGCTAGCGGCCAACCATGGCGAGGTGGTGCACCAATGGGCCTTGCAGGGACATGGCATCATGCTGCGCTCACTATGGGATGTGGCGCACGAACTGGAAGGGGGAGAACTGGTACAGGTACTGCCAGACTACTATCTGCCGGCAGACATCTGGGCAGTGTATCCGGAAAAGCTGGCCAACTCGGCCAAACTGCGTGTCTGTGTCGAATTCATCCAGCAGTATTTTCAGCGCGGCGGGCTGGCGTGATGCCCCTGCCCGCACGCCGATCAGCAACAATACAACACACTACTTTGGCTTGCGCAGGCTGGCCGGAGTATGGCCGGCCGGGCTATCCGGTCCGTCTTCGTCATCATCATCATCCGCCGCATAGGGCTGCGGCTTGACGCCGGGCAGGTCGACCGGCGGCGGGGCCTTGGACAGTCTGGCCAGCGAACCGATGGTGGACATCACCAGCGCCACGATGACAAACAGCCAGAACCAGGTTGAGTGCAGAAAATCCATGGCCTACTCCTTTTTCAGCACAGTGCGCCGCCCGGGCAAACAGGCGGCGTAGTGCGAGTGATCAGCCGCGACGCAGCAGGCGCGCCGCATCCAGCGCAAAGTAGGTCAGGATGCCATCCGCACCGGCCCGCTTGAATGCCAGCAGGCTTTCCATCATGCACTTTTCTTCGTTCAGCCAGCCATTCTGGAAGGCGGCCTTGAGCATGGCGTACTCACCGGACACCTGATAGGCATAGGTCGGCACGCGGAAAGTGTCTTTCACCCGGCGAATCACGTCCAGATAAGGCATGCCAGGCTTGATCATCACCATGTCGGCGCCCTCTTCCAGATCCATCGCCACTTCCTGGATGGCTTCATCCAGATTGGCCGGGTCCATCTGGTAATTGTATTTGTCAGCCTTGCCCAGATTGCCGGCCGAACCTACCGCATCACGGAAAGGGCCATAAAAGGCGGAAGCATACTTGGCCGAGTAGGCCAAAATCTTGGTGTGGATGAAACCGGCTTCTTCAAAGGCATCACGCAGCGCGCCAATACGACCATCCATCATGTCGGACGGGCCAAACACATCGACGCCGGCCTCGGCATGGCACAGACCCTGGCGAATCAGCACCTCGGTGGTTTCATCATTCAGCACATAGCCACTGTCATCGATCAGGCCATCCTGACCATGCACGGTATACGGGTCCAGTGCACCATCAGTCATCACGCCCAGCTCAGGAAAGCGCTGCTTGAGCGCACGTACCACGGTGGGTACCAGGCCATCCGGGTTATAGGCTTCCTGCGCAGCATTGTCCTTGCCGGTTTCAATCACCGGAAACAGCGACAACATGGGGATGCCCAGTTCCAGCGCCTGCTCGGCGGTATACAGCAGCTTGTCCAGGCTCTGACGCACCACGCCTGGCATGGAGGCGACTTCCTGCTCGCGATTTTCGCCTTCCAGCACAAACACCGGATAGATCAGGTCATTGGTGGTCAGTACGTTCTCGCGCATCAGCCGACGGGAAAAATCATCCTTGCGCATGCGACGCATGCGGGTGGCAGGGAAATAGCGGTTGGCAAAAATCATGGGGTTTCCATCACAGGTGACAATAGCAATGTCCGGAATTGTACGCCTGTTACTGCCAACTGGCAGTGCCATTCCCCTGCGGCGCGACTGCTGGTGGCATGCGCTGCGGCAAGCAGTGCATTTGAGGCAAGCAGTCGCTGCAACAGCGCGTCATACATCAGAAAAAATCATACCAAGCATTCTTACAGCTCATGGCAATTGACAATAACTGTTGTGTAAAAACTGCATTTTTATCAGACAAAACGTCTAATTTACCAAAATGCAACAGTCAAAATACTGAGTAGAACGATCGTTTGAATCAGAAAACTACAATAAAAAACAATATTCCGCAGATGGCCACTGAACTAAAAAATAATAGCAAACCATTGTTTTAAAAAAGAAAACAAAATATAAATCAAAAAAAACATCATGAAACATACTCAGTAGAAGATTTTTCCCATGGCAATTTGTTAATAAATGTTCATTGACGGTTACAAACGTGTTTCGCACACTCAGCCCCGTTGGTGAGATCAAGTTTTCACATGGCTTGCTTTACACCGCGCCCAGCCTGCCAACAGATCAGGCAGGCCTAGAAAAAACTACTAAAGGATTTAGAGGAATGAAAAAACTCGTACTCGTTGCTGCCCTCGCAGCAGCCATGCCGGTGCTCGCCCAAGCAGACGTGACCATCTACGGCTCCATTCGTGCTGGCCTTGACAGCATGAAGAGCAGCGACACCAACTTCAAGTCGAACACCGGTGTTGACGACTTTGCCAGCCGTATCGGCTTTAAGGGTAGCGAAGACCTGGGCAATGGCCTGAAGGCTATCTGGCAAGTTGAAACCGGTATGAACGTGGATGGCGTTACCACCGGCGGTACCGGTTCAGGCACCTTCGCCAACCGTACCAGCTTTGTTGGCGTAGAAGGCAACTTCGGTAAAATCCGCCTGGGTTACCTCGATGACGTACTGGGCGAGACCGAGTCTACCGACAACCTGTACGGCCCGCGTCGCGACAACACTGGTATGGCTTTCCCGCTGTATGAAGGCAGCGACGTATTCGGCACTTATGGTGATAGCCGCGTTAAAAATGGCGTGCGCTATGACAGCCCGGATCTGAACGGCTTCAATGCCATGGTTCACCTGGGCTCCGGTGAAGCACAAGCTGCTGGCGGCAAGAAAACCGGCAACACCCTGGGTACCCGTCTGGCCTACTCCAATGCCGGCTTCTTCGGTGCCTACGCCTACATGGCCAAGTACAATACCGTTGCCGATCACAACAGCGGTGTACACCGTGTTGAATTCGGTTACGACGCCAACAATCTCTACCTGGCCGCCACCTTGCAGAAAACCACTCTGTGGGGCGATGCCTGGTCCAAGAACACCGATGGCAGCTATGCAGTGTCTGGTATTGCTGGCACTACCGTTGCCAATACTGGCGCCAACAAGCTGACCAGCCGCTCCTGGGCTATCAATGCGGCCTACACCATCGGCGCCTTCAAGCCGTCCATCGTCTACTCCAAGCGCAGCAGCGTGAAGGTTGACGGCCAGTCACAAGACTGGGGTGCTACCCAGTGGGCAGCTGCAGTGGACTACAGCCTGAGCAAGCGCACCATGCTGCAAGCTGGCTACGGTCAGGTGAAGGAAGACAAGGGTGCACAAGCTGCACTGGGTTGGGCAGAAGACAAAGCTTCCATTACCTGGGTTATGCTGAAACACAACTTCTAAGCAAGATCCACTGGCTGGTTCCTTTGAAAAGTCATTTGCCACCGCTTTGCCGCGGTGGCTTTTTTCATTCTGCCGCCATCAACACCCCTGAAAAACAAAACCCCCGGAAAACCGGGGGTTGTTCAATAGTGCCTGCACGCAGCCGCAGACGCTGTCTGGCGGCTTATTCGAAGAAATCGCGCAGCTTGTCCATAAAGGACTTGGAACGCGGATTATGCATGGCAACGTCGCCCTGGCTGATGGCTTCGAACTCACGCAGCAGTTCGCGCTGGCGCTCGGTCAGCTTGACCGGCGTTTCCACCACCACGTGGCAATGCAGATCGCCATAGTCGGTACCGCGTACGGCCTTGACGCCCTTGCCGCGCAGACGGTATACCCGGCCACTTTGCGTTTCGGCGGCGATCTTCACCTTGGCCATGCCGTCCAGCGTGGGGATCTCCACCTCGCCGCCCAGCGCTGCCGTGGCAAAGGAAATCGGCATTTCGCAATGCAGGTCCATGCCGTCACGCTGGAATACCGCGTGCTGCTTGATATGGGTAACCACATACAGATCGCCGGACGGGCCGCCATTCTGTCCCGGCTCGCCTTCACCAGACAGGCGGATACGGTCGCCCTCATCCACCCCGGCCGGAATCTTCACGTTCAGCGTCTTGTTGGTCTTCTTCTGACCTGCACCATGGCAGCTGGTGCAAGGATCGCTGATCTGCTTGCCGGTGCCGTGGCAGGTCGGGCAGGTCTGCTGGATGGAGAAGAAACCCTGGCTCATGCGCACCTGACCATGTCCACCGCAGGTGGAGCAGGTCTTGGGCTGCGTACCCGGCTTGGCACCGGTGCCGTGGCAGACATCGCAATCCTCATGCGAGGGAATGCGGATCTGCTTTTCGCAGCCACGCGCCGCCTCTTCCAGTGAAATATCCAGGTTGTAGCGCAGGTCGGCACCGCGATAGACATTGGAACGACCACCACCGCCAGCACCGCCACGGCCACCGCCGAAAATGTCGCTGAAAATGTCGGCGAAATCGCCAAAGCCACCAAAACCGGCACCACCGCCGCCACCACCGGCTTGCGGGTCTACCCCGGCATGGCCGAACTGGTCGTAGGCACTGCGCTTCTGGCTGTCAGAGAGGATTTCATAGGCCTCTTTGACTTCCTTGAATTTTTCTTCGGCTTCCTTGCTGTCCGGATTGCGGTCCGGGTGATATTTCATCGCCAGCTTGCGGTATGCCTTTTTGATGTCGTCCTCGGAAGCATCACGATTGATGCCGAGCACATCATAAAAATCTCTTTTGGACATGGTGTTTCACTCTCTGGCCGCGACCAGCCGGTCCGGCAGGCAATGATCTTCTTGATACGGCAAAGGCACAGAGGCCGGTGGAGAGCCCTCCGCCATTCCCTGTGCCTCGTTCAGTCAGCAAGCGGGTGCTTACTTCTTGTCTTTCACTTCTTCGAACTCGGCATCCACCACATCGCCTTCCTCCTTGGCCTTGCCAGCATCGGCAGCGCCCTGGCCGGCTTCAGCCTGCTGCGCTTGGGCATACATGATTTCGCCCAGCTTCTGGCTGGCCTTGGCCAGTTCTTCGGTCTTGGCTTCGATGACAGCCTTGTCTTCGCTCTTCACCACTTCTTCAGCGGCCTTGACGGCGTCTTCGATCTTGGCCTTTTCAGCAGCGTCGATCTTGTCGCCGTGTTCCGCCAGCGACTTCTTCACGCTGTGGATCAGACCTTCTGCCTGGTTACGGGCAGTCACCAGCTCATGCAGCTTCTTGTCTTCCTCGGCATTGGCTTCGGCATCCTTCACCATGCGCTGGATTTCATCTTCCGACAGACCAGAAGACGCCTGGATGGTGATGTTGGCCTGCTTGCCGCTAGCCTTGTCCTTGGCGGACACATGCAGGATACCGTTGGCATCGATGTTGAATTCCACTTCGATTTGCGGAATGCCACGCGGTGCCGGCGGGATATCACCCAGGTTGAACTGGCCCAGGCTCTTGTTGGCGGCTGCCTTTTCACGTTCGCCTTGCAGCACGTGGATGGTTACCGCAGTCTGGTTGTCATCTGCCGTCGAGAAGGTTTGCGAAGCCTTGGTCGGGATGGTGGTGTTCTTCTGGATCAGCTTGGTCATCACGCCGCCCAGGGTTTCGATACCCAGCGACAGCGGGGTCACGTCCAGCAGCAGCACGTCCTTGCGCTCGCCGGACAGTACCGAGCCCTGAATCGCAGCACCAACGGCCACGGCTTCGTCCGGGTTCACGTCCTTGCGCGGTTCCTTGCCAAAGAATTCCTTAACGGCATCCTGTACCTTCGGCATGCGCGACTGACCGCCAACCAAGATCACGTCGGTGATGTCGGACAGCGAGACACCGGCGTCCTTCAGGGCCACGCGGCACGGCTCGATGGAGCGGGTGATCAGGTCGTCAACCAGGCTTTCGAACTTGGCACGGGTAATCTTCATGGCCAAGTGCTTCGGACCGGTGGCATCCATGGTGATGTACGGCAGGTTCACTTCGGTCTGGGTGGCGCTGGACAGCTCGATCTTGGCCTTTTCAGCAGCTTCCTTCAGACGTTGCAGGGCCATTACGTCGTTCTTCAGGTTCACGCCCTGTTCGCGCTGGAACTCGGTCACGATGTAATCGATGATGCGCTGGTCGAAGTCTTCACCGCCCAGGAAGGTGTCACCGTTGGTGGACAGCACTTCGAACTGGTGCTCGCCGTCAACGTCGGCGATTTCAATGATGGACACGTCGAAAGTACCACCGCCCAGATCGTATACTGCAATCTTGCGGTCGCCTTCCTGCTTGGCCAGGCCAAACGCCAGCGCAGCGGCAGTCGGTTCATTGATGATGCGCTTTACTTCCAGACCAGCAATACGGCCGGCATCCTTGGTAGCCTGACGCTGGCTGTCGTTGAAGTAGGCCGGAACGGTAATCACCGCTTCGGTCACTTCTTCGCCCAGGTAGTCTTCGGCAGCCTTTTTCATCTTGCGCAGTACTTCTGCGGAGATTTGCGGCGGAGCCAGTTCCTGATCGCGTACCTTGACCCAGGCGTCGCCATTGGGCGCCTTCATGATCTGGAAAGGCATCAGGTCGATGTCTTTTTGTACTTCCTTGTCTTCGAAGCGGCGGCCGATCAGGCGCTTGGCTGCGTAGAGGGTGTTTTTCGGGTTGGTCACAGCCTGACGCTTGGCCGGTGCGCCAACCAGGATTTCGCCGTCTTCCATATAAGCAATGATGGACGGGGTGGTGCGTGCGCCTTCGGCGTTTTCAATCACCTTGGGGTTACCGCCCTCAACAACTGCTACGCAGGAGTTGGTGGTGCCCAGGTCGATACCAATGATTTTGCCCATATTCAGTATTCCTTTATCTCAATTCGTTGCGACTGCGGCCAAACGCTGATAGCCGAGGCCTGTTGTCTTCATAGGTATTGGCTATGCTGTCTTTTTCAAGTGGCCGCCAAGAACCTTTTTATGATTTCCGGGTCAGGCACGCGCCTTGGCCACGATCACCATGGCCGGACGCAGCGTGCGCTCAGCCAGCTGATAACCTTTCTGTAG
Source organism: Aquitalea aquatica (assembly GCF_013911085.1). GTDB lineage: Bacteria > Pseudomonadota > Gammaproteobacteria > Burkholderiales > Chromobacteriaceae > Aquitalea > Aquitalea aquatica. The sequence continues at coordinate 73,695 of NZ_JACERN010000006.1, read as the reverse complement.
CACCCGTAACACCGTATTGGCTTCGGCATCGGATTCTTCCGCGCTCATGGCCTGATGCTGGTGCGGGTCGAGCTTGTCGCCCACTGCCGGCGAAATTTCCTTGATCTGCGCCTTGTCAAAGGCGGCCACCAGTTGTTTCAGCGTCATGTCCACGCCCATTTTCAGGGTGTCGATCTGACCGCTCTGGTCCAGCAGCGCCATTTCCAGGTAGTCCTTTACCGGTACCAGTTCCTGGGCAAACTTGTTGATGGCGTACTTCTGGGTGTTAAGCAGCTCTTCAGCATTGCGACGACGCTGGTTTTCCTGATCTGCACGACTGCGCAGCAACTGATCCTGCAGTTCGGCAAGCTGTGCCTCCAGTGCGGCGATGCGCTGTTCAGCGGTTTGCTCGACAGTCTGTTCGCTGGCTGCTGCGTTGATGGTTTCGTCGACCGCGGCTTCGTTGGTCGCGTTGTTCTGGTTTTCCTGCATGGCAAGACCTCAAGTGAATCAGCTTTTAACGATGTCCCGATGCCAGATAAGGTCTCTCTGCGGGAATTCAAGTCCCTGGTCTTGCCAAGGGTTCACAACCGCTGTGACCAGCGCTCACCTCGCGGTGCGTTTTCGGACTTTTCTTTTCGCAACTGCAACAAAAACTGGGCGATCAATTATTCATTTTTCGCCACAATTGTCACCTTCTGAACATCGTGGTTTTTTCGGTGTTGCACCGCACACAAGCTATTTTTTTTGTGCTTATAATGAGCCACACACGCTGAATGACCCACCAAGCAAAGCCGTTATCCGCGGGCTTTTGGTGGTCAGAACGGGCAACAGGCAAAAACCGTTGTCAACAAAATCACTCCGGAAAAACCGGAATGTCATTTGGCCAGAGGATTGCCGGAATTCACCGGTCTGCAGAGAAAACTATTCGAGAAGGGTTTGAACATGACTACTCGCGAACAACGTATCGCCGCCATTCAACATGACTGGGACACCAACCCGCGCTGGAAGGGTATCAAGCGTGGTTACACCGCCGCCGACGTAGAGCGTCTGCGTGGTTCGGTGCAAGTGGAACACACCCTGGCCCGCCAAGGCGCCGAGAAACTGTGGAACCTGGTCAACAACGAACCCTACATCAACTGTCTGGGCGCGCTGACCGGTGGTCAGGCCATGCAGCAGGTGAAAGCCGGTATCAAGGCCATCTACCTGTCCGGCTGGCAAGTGGCTGCTGACAACAACGAATACTCCGCCATGTACCCGGACCAGTCCTTGTACCCGGTGGACTCGGTGCCGAAGGTAGTAGAGCGCATCAACAACGCCTTCACCCGCGCCGACGAAATCCAGCACTCCAAAGGTGTTGAAAAAGGTGCCGCCGGTTTTGTTGACTACTACGCTCCCATCGTAGCCGATGCCGAAGCCGGTTTCGGTGGCGTACTGAACGCCTACGAACTGATGAAGGCCATGATCCGCGCTGGTGCCGGTGGTGTGCACTTTGAAGACCAACTGGCCTCGGTTAAGAAATGTGGCCACATGGGCGGCAAGGTACTGGTACCGACCCAGGAAGCCATCCAGAAGCTGATCGCCGCCCGTATGGCTGCCGACGTGTACGGCGTGCCGACCCTGGTGATTGCCCGTACCGACGCGGAAGCTGCTGATTTGATCACCAGCGACTACGATGCCAACGACAAGCCCTTCCTGACTGGCGAGCGCACTGCCGAAGGCTTCTACAAGACCAAGAAGGGTCTGGAACAAGCCATCAGCCGCGCCGTAGCCTACGCTGACTACGCCGACCTGGTATGGTGCGAAACCGGCACGCCGGATCTGGAATTTGCCCGCAAATTTGCCGAAGCGGTACACGCCAAGCATCCGGGCAAGCTGCTGGCCTACAACTGCTCGCCGTCCTTCAACTGGAAAAAGAACCTGGACGATGCCACCATCGCCAAGTTCCAGCGCGAACTGGGTGCCATGGGCTACAAATACCAGTTCATCACTTTGGCTGGTATCCACAGCATGTGGTACAACATGTACGATCTGGCACAAGACTATGTTGCACGCGGCATGTCGGCCTACGTCGAGAAGGTACAAGAGCCGGAATTCGCAGCACGCGACCGCGGCTACACCTTCGTATCGCACCAGCAGGAAGTGGGCACCGGCTACTTCGACGATGTCACCACCGTGATCCAGGGCGGCCAGTCCAGCGTGACCGCGCTGACCGGCTCCACCGAAGAAGAGCAGTTCCACTAAGCTGCGCATACCGGTCGCCGGTAACGCATCGACAGCCCGCCGCAAGGCGGGTTTTTTATTGCCCGCGCAAAATGATGTCGTGGCAAAACCACCACAGTCAATTCTACAATTTGTAAAACAAACAGCCTTAAACATCAATAATTTCTACATTAAGTCCAAATTATTTTCTTTCTAAATAAAATTAAATCAAATTAAATGAAAATATAAGACTTTCTGTCAAACTTCTCTGCAAGCCACAAGCTCATCATGCCCTTGCAAAGGAGATCCCCATGCTGCCCTTCCCCACCCATCGTTATCCGACTTTCCAGCCCTGGCCGCTGCCAGACCGGCAATGGCCGTCACGTCAGCAGACTCATGCTCCGATCTGGCTCAGCACTGATCTGCGTGACGGCAACCAGGCCCTGGCCGAGCCGCTGACAGTGGAACAGAAGCTGCACTTTTTCGACGTGCTGGTGCAATGTGGCTTCAAGGAAATCGAAGTTGCCTTCCCTGCCGCCTCGCAAACAGATTTCGATTTCGTGCGACGTCTGATTGAAGACGGCCGGGTTCCCGACGATGTCACGCTGCAGGTGATCACCCAATCACGCGTCGATTTGATCGCCCGCACCTTCGATGCCCTGCGTGGCGCACGGCGCGCCATTGTTCACCTCTACAACGCCACCGCGCCGGCTTGGCGCGAAATGGTATTCGGCCTGGATGTAGCCGGAGTAACCCAACTGGCAGTTGATGGTTGCCGTCTGATACGTAAGCACGCACAACAACAGCCAGACACAGAATGGGTATTCCAGTATTCACCGGAGACCTTCTCTGCGACCGAGGCTGAGGTTGCCCTCTCGGTGTGTACCGCCGTCATCGATTGCTGGGGACCCACGCCAAGCAAACCGATGATCCTCAATCTGCCGGCAACAGTAGAGATGTCAACACCCAACACCTATGCCGACCAGATCGAATGGCTATCCCGCCGCCTGCCGCACCGAGACAGCCTGATTCTCAGCGTCCACCCCCACAACGACCGGGGCAGCGCGGTAGCGGCAGCCGAGCTGGCGATGCTGGCCGGTGCTGAACGGGTGGAAGGCTGTCTGTTCGGTAACGGCGAACGCACCGGCAATGTCGACCTCGTGACGCTGGCGCTCAACCTCTACAGCCAGGGGCTTGCACCAGGCCTGGATTTTTCCGACATCGACACCCTGCGCCGACAAGTAGAGGACTTTCTGCAATTACCGGTGCATCCACGCCACCCCTACGCCGGCGAGTTGGTCTACACCGCCTTTTCCGGGTCGCATCAGGACGCCATCCGCAAAGGCCTCGCGCAGCAAAAGGCCGATGAGCCATGGCGTGTACCCTATCTGCCGATAGACCCGGCCGATGTAGGCCGAAGCTACGAAGCGGTAATCCGCGTCAACAGTCAATCAGGTAAGGGAGGCATTAGCTGGCTGCTGGAAAGACACTACGGCTTGCGCTTGCCACGCGCCTTCCAGACCGACCTCAGCCACCGTGCGCAACTCGCCGCCGACAGCGATGGTAAAGAGCTGGAGCCCATCCGGCTGTACGCCTTGTTCGAGGCCGCTTATCTGACGCCGGCCAACAACTGGCGCTATCAGGCGCATTCGCTGAGCAACACAGCAAACGGCGCTGTCACGCTGGAAGTGCAACTGCTGACCGCAAATGGCCCATGCACGCTGCGCGGCAGCGGCCAAGGACTAATCAGCGCCTTGCTAGACGCCTTGCCACAAGCGGTGCAGGTGCTGGATTACCAGGAGCATGCGCTGGCCAGTGGCTCGGATGCCTGCGCCATCTGCTACGTCGAACTGATGCTAGCCGCAGGCAAGCGCGTCCTGGCTGCAGCGACAGATGCGGATGTGGAGCGCGCAGCGCTGCGCGCGGTACTGGCAGGCCTCACCACCACGCCGACCATCACCAGCGCGGAGGCTGCCGCGTGATTGTTTAGTTGAGCTAAACAATTTATTCATCCAACAGCGCTTTTTCTTGCACGATTTCTCACCAATACTATGAACATCCGGCCTGCGGCAGCGCAGGCCGCTTAACTTCTCATGATCGTCCTTCACGAAAGGCAAGAACATGGCAAAAGTCGTCGTCGTTTATCACTCCGGTTACGGTCATACCCAACGCGTTGCCCAGCAAGTGGCTGCCGGTGCCAATGCCGAACTCATCGCCATCGATGCCGAAGGCAATGTGCCGGACAGCGCCTGGGATACCTTGGCGGCTGCAGATGCCATCATCTTTGGCTCGCCCACCTATATGGGCAGCCCGAGCTGGCAGTTCAAGAAATTTGCCGATGCCAGCTCCAAAGCCTGGTTTACCCGCGCCTGGCAGGACAAGGTATTTGGCGGTTTCACCAATAGCGCCAGTCTGAATGGCGACAAGCAGGTAGCACTGATCAACCTGCAAACCCTGGCCTCGCAACACGGTGGCATCTGGGTCAGCCTGGGTCTGCTGCCCAGCAACAGCAAGGCAGCCGCCCGTACCGACGTCAACAATCTGGGTGGCTCGGTCGGCCTGCTGGTGCAATCCCCGTCAGATGCCAGCGTGGATGAAATTCCGCAAGGCGACCTGGACACCGCCAAGCAATACGGCGCACGCGTAGCCGCCATCGCCGCCAAGCTGCGCGGCTGATTGTGCTAGCTGTATCAGCTAGCTAAAGATGTAAAAAAAGCCACCTTGTTCAAGGTGGCTTTTTTCATGGGCAATCGCCGGCTCAGGACTGCTTGTGCAGATGAGAGTTCTTGCGTGAGTAACCGAAGTAGACCGCCAGGCCAATCACCAGCCACACCACGAAGCACAGCCAGGTGAGTGCGGACAGCTGGGTCATCAGGAAGACACAGAAAATGACCGCCAGTGCCGGCACATACGGTACACCCGGGCAGTGGAACTTGCGCGGCAGGTTGGGTTCGGTCTTGCGCAGCTTGATGATGGCGATGGCAATCAGCGAGAACGCCGCCAGGGTGCCGATGTTCACCAGCTCGGCCAGGGTGTGCAGCGGAATGAAACCGGCAATCAGCGCAATGATGGAGCCGATCAGCCAGGTGGCCTTGTACGGCGTGCCGTATTTCGGGTTTACCTCGGAGAAGATCTTTGGCAGCAGGCCATCTCGGCTCATGGCGAACAGGATGCGGGTCTGGCCGTAGGTCATCACCAGAATCACCGTCAGCATGCCCAGAATGGCACCCAGGTCGACAAAGCCGGCAAACCAGTCCAGCTTGGCCACTTGCAGGGCCAGCGATACCGGGTGGTCGATACCGGCAAACTGGGCGTAAGGCACGATGCCGGTCATGATGGCCGACACGATGACGTACAGGATGGAACAGATGGCCAGCGACCAGATCACGCCCTTGGGAATGTCACGCGCCGGGTCTTTCACTTCTTCGGCTGCGCAGGTCACTGCATCAAACCCGAGGAAGCTGAAGAACACGATAGCCGCGCCATGGAACACGCCATTCATGCCATAAGGCAGGGCCGGGCTCCAGTTGACCGGCTTGACGTGCCAGATGCCGATGGCGATGAATACCAGTACCACAGCGACCTTGATCAGCACCACGATATTGTTGACGCGCTTGGATTCCTTGATGCCAAAAGCCAGCAAGGCGGTAATCAGGATGGCGATGGTAAAGGCCGGCAGGTTGAACAGCGTCTCCTTGCCCGGCACAGCCCCGGCGGCGGCCGTCAGGGCCACCGGCAGATGAATGCCGAAACCACCCAACAGGCTTTGGAAGTAGCCGGACCAACCAACGGATACCGCCGAGGAGGCCAGCAGGTATTCCAGCATCAGGTCCCAGCCGATGATCCAGGCCACCAGCTCGCCCAGCGTGGCATAGGCATAGGTGTAAGTGGAGCCGGAAATCGGCAGCATGGCGGCAAATTCGGCATAGCACAGCGCGGCAAAACCGCAGGCCATGGCACCGATGATGAAGGACAGCACCAGTCCCGGGCCGGCCACCGTGGCACCGGTACCGGTCAGCACGAAAATACCGGTACCGATGATGGCACCGATCCCCAGCATGGTCAGGTCGAAAGCCGTCAGCTCCTTGCGAAGCCCTTTGGCGGTCTGGGCAAATTCCAGCATGCCCTGAACGCTCTTCTTGCGCATCAAACTCATGTTCAGACTATCCTGTGTGCGCCGCTTCCCCTTGCCATGTTTGGGCGACGGGGTAGCCGGCGTTGATGATCATACTCAGCCCATCCGCGGCTGCCCCGTCTGTTGCCGGTTCGTGACCGACACCTCAACGCAGGACACTGCAGCGGAAAACGCGCGATCTTACAGGAAGGGGGGAACAGTTCAAGCCATAAAATCGGACAAAGTGTATCCATTATCCATTCCATGGCAGTTCTGGCAGCAGGATTTGCCTCAAAGCTGTCATAAGCCTGCAAGACAAGGCAGTTAATAGCGCTAGATAGCCCACAATCCGGTAGAAATTGCCATAAAAACGCAATGCCATGCCTATTTGACAGCAGTTTGCCTTACTGCAAATCTGATTCGCCCTGCCGCAACATAATGCGACAGGGCGCGATGACAGCAGACTGAATCACCACCAGGCTTCGATTTGCGCCCCCAGCGTGGTGGCATTGCGCCGGCCATTGCTGGCAAACGTACTGGCATTGGCCAGGGCTGCGGCATCATTCCAGTTAAAGCGGCTGACATATAGCCGGAACTCCGGTCGACTCCAGAAATCGGTATCCGGAGCAAACGCCAGCGCCAGCGTGGCCTTGTTCAACTGCTGCGTATCCTGCCCGTCGGTGTTGCGGCTGGTCAGGCCAACCTCACCCAGCAACTTGATATTGGCCACCAGCCCGTAGGAAAGGCGCCCACCCAGGCTGACATCACGGTATTTGGCGGCATGATCGGGAGCCACGGTCTGGTAGCCGAACACCGCCTGTCCGCCAAAACGACCACGCTGCCAGCTGAGCACTTCGGCCAGCCGGTTCTGTCTGGCCCCTGGCTGGGCGGCCCCCGCGCTATCCAGATTGTAAAACTCGCCGGACAGTGAGGCATGGCCGGAGGCAGTCTGCAGGAACAGTGCGTTTTGCAGCCCGGTCACCAGGAAGTCTTGCTGATTATGCAGCAGCCCCCAGGCACTGCCGGCCTTGCCCATGGCAAAGTCTCCGCTGATGACGCCACCGGTCAGCGCCAGCTTGCCCCCGGGATTGCTTGCAATATTGATCAGCTGGAAATTGACACGTCGCGCATTGTTCAGCGTGGCATTGCTATTGGCATAGTTGCCCGAGCTGGACAGGGACACATTCAGCCGCGCGCTGTGGCCGATGGCAATGCCGTCGACGCCGGCACCGTAATTGTCACCATCCTGCATCAGCCAGTTGTCCAGAATATGGATGTCCTGAATGCGGTGGTAGCGCTGGCCAGCCCAGAAGGTCAACTCGGGGGCAAAGGCCAAGCCGGACAGATAGGCATAGAGCTGTGCGGCGCTGGTCTTGCTAGTGCTGCCGCTGTCGCCGATCACCGGGTCATAGCTATAAAAGGTGGGCATGGCGTATACCCCCCAGCTGACGCCACCGCTGCCACTCCATTTCTTGCCGATACCGAATTCGCCGTAGGTGTCACCTTCGTTACCCAGCCGGAAGTGCTGTAAATCGCCGCCCAGTTGGTATTGGCCGCGCGGTTCATCCTTGCCGCCGGAGTAAAAGCCGCTACGTAAATAGCCATCAAAACTGAAACCGCTGTCTTCCAGTGCCTGTTTCATGGCACTGCCCAATTGCTCGGCACTGGGCGTACTGCCGCCGCTTGTACTGTCGGCGGCCATGGCGGCTCCACTCAGGCCCAGTAGCAAGGCACTCAGGACGATGGTCGATGGTGTTGTTGTCATGGGTATTCTCCTTATCCGTGTTATTGATCTGCGCAACGCCGCCCTGCTGTCCCCCAGAGCGTGGCGTGCGGGCAAAGCTCCGCCCTGCCGGCGCAAGCGCAGGCATGACGGTCATGCGGGGTCAGGTGTCGTTAAGGTGGTGTGACGGGATAAAACCGGTACAGCAGCGAATGCCAGGGGCGCAGCTGCCATTGCCAGCCGGCTGGCGGTGCCGGGTAGTTGCTCAACAGCAACTCGGCTTGCCAGCCCTCCGGAATCACCCCCTCCGGCAGCCGGTAGCTTTGCGCTTCGGCTCCGAAATGGCTGATCACCAGCAACATTTCTGCGGCGCTACGCCGGGTATACACCCACAGGCTGGGGTGTTCCGGCGTCAGGCAGCGGTAATCGCCATCAGCTAGTACCGGGTATTGCTTGCGCAGGGCAATCAAGCGCCGGTAGTGGTGCAAGACCGAATCCGGATCGGCCAGGGCAGCGGCCACATTGATGTGGCCAGCATCATCGGCCAGCCGCAACCAGGGCTGGGCCTGGCTGAAGCCGGCAAACCGACTGTTGTCCCATTGCATGGGCGTGCGGCTGTTATCACGTGATTTCTGGCGGATCACCGCCATCGCCTGTGTGCGATCCAGCCCGCTGGCCAGCAGCTGCTGGTAGGCATTGAGGCTTTCCACATCGCGCAGCTCTTCAATGTGCTGGAATGCCGGATTGGCCATGGCGATTTCCTCGCCCTGAAAGAGATAAGGCGTGCCTTGCAGGCCATGCAGGGCGGTGGCCAGCATCTTGGCCGAAACCTGCCGGTACTGGCCTTCATCGCCAAAGCGCGATACCACGCGCGGCTGATCATGGTTGCACCAGAACAAAGCGTTCCAGCCCCCCCCGGCATGCATGCCCTGCTGCCAGTCCGACAGGATGCGTTTGAGGCCGACAAAGTCGAAGCGGCCCAGCTGCCACTTCTGCCCCTGCGGGTAATCGACCTTTAGGTGATGAAAATTGAAGGTCATCGACAACTCACGCCGCTCCGGGTGCGAATAATCGATGCAGTGCGCCAGCGAGGTGGACGACATCTCGCCCACAGTCAGCAGTTCGCGCCCGGCAAAGACTTCGCGGTGCATCTGCTGCAGGTATTCGTGCACGCGCGGGCCATCGGTATAAAAATGGCGGCCATCGCTGTCATCTTCGGAAAAAGCCGGGTCTTTCGAGATCAGGTTGATCACGTCCAGCCGGAAACCGGCCACCCCCTTGTCCGCCCAAAAACGCATCATCTCGAACACCGCCTGACGCAACTGCGGGTTTTCCCAGTTCAGGTCGGCCTGGGTCTGATCGAACAGATGCAGATAATACTGGCCGCTTTCCGGCTCGAAAGCCCAGGCCGAGCCACCAAACTTGGACTGCCAGTTATTGGGCTGGTCGCGCCAGATATAGAAGTCGCGGTAGAAATTGTCGCGCCCCTTCAGCGCCTGGCGAAACCAGGCGTGCTCGGTCGAGGTATGGTTGACCACGATGTCCAGCATGATGCCGATGCCACGCTGCCGCGCCTCGGCCAGCAGCAGCTCGAAATCAGCCATGCTGCCGTAGGCCGGATCAATGCGGTAATAATCGCTGACATCGTAGCCATTGTCCTTTTGCGGCGAGCAGTAAAACGGCGTCAGCCATAGATAATCCACGCCCAGCCAGGCCAGGTAGTCCAGCCGGTCGACCACCCCCAGCAGATCGCCGGTAGTCTGCTGGCGATGGCTGCTGAAACTCTTGGGATAAATCTGGTAGACCACGGCCTGCTTCATGTTGTCAGGCATGCTGTGCTACCTCATCCCCGGCCATGGCAGCATGCCGGCGCGCCAGCAGCAGGGTAAGGCAGATCGGGACGATGATCGCCACCAGTGTTCCCAGCAAAAACAGCGGAATGAATGTGGGAATGATGGAAATAAATGCCGGCAGGCCGCCTACCCCGATGGCCGCCGCCCGGACATGGCCCAGGGTAATCAGCACAGCGGCGCAGGCCGAACCGGTCAGCCCGGCATAAAAGGGCAGCTTGTAGCGCAGGTTCACCCCGAACATGGCCGGCTCGGTGATGCCAAAGAAGGCCGAGATGGCGGAGGTGGAAGCCATGCTCTTGTCGCGTGGCGACTTGAGCAGCCAGAACATGGCCAGCGCCGCACTACCCTGCGCGATATTGGACAGCGCAATCATCGGCCAGATGAAGGTGCCGCCCTGGTTGGCAATCAGCTGCAGGTCTACCGCGATAAACATGTGATGCATGCCGGTCAGTACCAGCGGGGCATACAGCGCGCCAAACAGTAAAGCGCCCAGCCATGGTGCCAGATTGAACACATAGACCAGCGCATCGGTAATGGCGATACCCAGATGGCGCGTCAGCGGGCCGATCACTGCCAGCGCCAGCAGGCCGCTGATCACAATGGTCACGATGGGAATCACCAGCAGCTGGATGGCGTTGGGCACGCGCGGGCGCAGCCACAGCTCGATACGGCTCATGACCCAGCTGGCGGCGAGAATCGGCAGAATCTGCCCCTGGTAGCCCACTTTTTCGATATGCAGGCCAAATACATCAAAATACGGCACGGATGCACCGTCCAGCCCGGCAGCGGCTTTGCCGTAGTTCCAGGCGTTGAGCAAATCCGGATGCACCAGCAACAAGCCCAACACGATGCCAAGGATCTCACTGCCGCCAAAGCGCTTGGCTGCCGACCACCCAACCAGCGCCGGCAAGAACACAAAGGAAGTGTTGGCCATCATATTGATCAGCCCCCACACCCCATCCAGGCCGGGATAGGCCTGCAGCAGGGTTTTATCCGCGATGAACATGCCACGGGCACCCAGCAGGTTGTTCAGGCCCATCAGCAGGCCAGCCACGATAATGGCCGGCAGAATCGGCATGAACACATCGGAAAACACCTTCACCAGCTGTTGCAGCCGGTTTTGCTTGTGATCACCACTGGACTTCACCTGTGCCACCGTGGCGGTGGCGATCCCTGCCTGCGCCACCAGCTCGGCATAAACCCGGTCGACATCCCCGGCACCAATCACGATTTGAAACACCCCGGCATTGCTGAAACAGCCCTTGACCAGTTCGACCTGGCGTATGGCATCGACCTGCACCAGGCTGTCGTCACGCAGGGCGATGCGCAGCCGGGTCAGGCAGTGGGCTGCCTGCTGGATATTGCCAGCCCCGCCAATGGCAGCAAGCAGTTGAGCGGCAATTGCTGAATAGTTCTGGCTCATTTTGTCTCCGTCCTGTTTGGCAGCCGGGACAAGACATTAATGCCGCTTGCCCAGACTGATGGTTTGTCAGTCACCATGACGGCATTAAACTCGTACAGACGAGTTATTGCAATACTCGTATGTACGAGTTGGCATTTTTATCATAAAACGCTGCGACCAAAACGCAACACGGCTGCGGCAATGACAAGGGCCCGGCCTGGATCAACCAGTACCGGGCCCTAAATTGTTGGCAAAAAAACTCCAAAAAACGCTAACGTCTGGCAATATCGGTAAAGTAGAACTTATCCAGCCGATGACGCGACTCGGTGTACTCAAACAGCCGGCCATCGTAGAGATGAGTCAGGTTCTTCACCACGATGACGTGGTCCATGCCATTGAGATCCAGATACTGGCGGTCATCTTCATTGCAGGGCTGGGCCTCGATGATGCGCTGGGCATAGCTGATGGTCAGCCCCAGTTGTTGTTCGATGTAGTGATAGATGGAGCCGGCCGCCACTCCGGCATCCAAGCCGGGAACCAGCTCGGCCACGAAATGATTGATGTCGACAATGACATTTTCGCCGTCGATATTGCGCACCCGCTTGATCTTGACCAGCGGCGTCGCTTCCGCCAGCCCCATCTGCCGGGCCAGCACCGCATCAGCCAGCACCTGTTCCAGCGCGGCCACCTGCGACACCACCTGCCGCCCCATGCGGTCGTTCATTTCCTGAAAGCTGACAATGCCGCTCAGCTGGAATTCGATATTGCCCGGCTTGAGCACATACACGCCCTTGCCATGAATTTTCTGCACATAGCCGCGCTCCTGCAGCATGTCGACCGCCTTGCGCACCGTGCCACGGCTGGCCTGGTACTGGCTCATCAGCTCGGTTTCCGAAGGAATGCGTTCCCCCTGGGCAAAACGCTGATTGTCGATATCGGCAACAATGTCGGAATAAATCTGGTTGTACTTGTTCACAGGCTTTCACTCGGCCATTGGCCGGGACTCGCGTCCCGGATGAGAAACGCTACCTTACAAGACTGCCCGACGTCGGTCCACCCGCGCCCATGACTCAGTCCCAGTAGCCGGCAGCCGTGTAAATCTGCCGCAGGTGCTCGATGAAATGCCGCACACGTGCCGGCAGGAAGCGCCGCTGCGGCACCACGGCATACACCGGGTAATCCGGCGCAGCAAACTGCTCCAGCACCGTCACCAGCCGCCCCTCCGACACATCGTCCTTCACCTCCCACAAGGAGCGCCAGGCCAGGCCCAGGCCCTGCAAGGCCCAGTCATGCAGCACCGCACCGTCATTACATTCCTGGCGGCCGGATACGCGCAGATTGATCAGCTCGCCATCGCGCTCAAAGCTCCAGCCGCGGCTTTGGCTTTCCCCCAGAGACAGGCAGTTGTGCTGTGCCAGCTGTTCCAGCGTGCGCGGAATGCCATGACGTGACAGATAGGCGGGCGAGGCCACCACCACGCGGCGGTTTTCGGCCAGACGCATCGCCACCAGCGAGGAGTCAGCCAGATCAGAAATACGGATGGCGCAATCGATGCGTTCGCGCTGCAGGTCGATCAGGCGGTCGGACAAGTCCAGCGTAACCCGGATGTCCGGCTGCGCCAGCTGGAAAGCCGCAATATGCGGTGCCACATGACGGCGGCCAAAGCCTGCAGGAGCCGACACCCGCAGATGCCCGCGCGCCCGGCCGCTGCCAGAGGCTACCGCCGCCTCGGCCTCGGACAGCTCGGACAGAATGCGCTGGCAATCTTCAAAAAACGCCGCCCCTTCCTGGGTCAGAGTCACACTGCGGGTGGTGCGTACCAGCAATTTCACCCCCAGCCGCTCCTCCAGCGCATCCAGCCGCCGCCCTATCATGGCCGGCACCACGCCTTGCTGGCGCGCAGCGGCCGACAAGCTGCCGTGATTGACCACGGCGACAAAGGTTTCCAGTTGCTTGAACTCGCTCATTGCATACTTAAAAGTAAAAGATGTTATGCCTATTTATGCATTTTTTTTTACTGTTTGGCTAGATACACTGGCTGTCATCGCAATGCAGCATTTTGATCAATCAGGACGGCACTCCGCCGCCTACGGCAATTCAATCAGGAGCAAGCACATGGCTATCACCCTTCCGCAAGGCGTGGAAATCCTCGCCCCGCTGACCCCGGCGTTTGAAGAAATCCTCACTACCGAGGCGCTGGCCTTTGTTGCCAAGCTGCACCGCCAGTTTGAAGCGCGCCGCCGCGAACTGATCGCCGCCCGCGTGGTACGCCAGGCCGAACTGGATGCCGGCAAGCTGCCCGACTTCCTGCCGGAAACCGCCGCCATCCGCGCCGGCGACTGGAAAATTGCCCCGCTGCCGCAGGATCTGCTGGACCGCCGTGTGGAAATCACCGGGCCGGTTGACCGCAAGATGATGATCAACGCGCTCAACTCCGGCGCCAAGAGCTTCATGGCCGACTTCGAGGACTCCAACTGTCCGAGCTGGGAAAACCAGATCAGCGGCCAGATCAATGTGCGCGATGCCTATCGCAAGACCATTTCCTTTGCCAATCCGGACGGCAAGCAATACCGCCTGAACGACAGCGTGGCCACGCTGATCCTGCGTCCGCGCGGCTGGCACCTGATGGAAAAGCACGTGACCGTGGATGGTGAAATCGTCTCCGGTTCGCTGTTCGACTTTGCCCTGTCCTTCTTCCACAACATCGCCTACCTGCAAAGCGTGGGCAGCGCCACCTATTACTACCTGCCGAAGATGGAAGGCCATCTGGAAGCGCGGCTGTGGAACGATGTATTCGTGTTTGCGCAAACGGAACTGGGCATCGCCCAAGGCAGTATCAAGGCCACCGTACTGATCGAAACCATCCTCGCGGCCTTCGAGATGGACGAAATCCTCTACGAACTGCGCGAACACAGCTCGGGCCTGAATGCCGGCCGCTGGGACTACATCTTCAGCTGCATCAAGAAGTTCAAGCAGAATCGTGATTTCTGCCTGGCCAACCGCGCACAGATCACCATGACCGTACCCTTCATGCGTGCCTATGCCCTGCTGCTGCTGAAAACCTGCCACCAGCGCAATGCGCCGGCCATCGGCGGCATGGCTGCACTGATTCCGATCAAGAACGATCCGGTGGCCAATGAAAAGGCACTGGGCGGCGTGAAGGCCGACAAGGACCGCGATGCCACCGACGGCTACGATGGCGGCTGGGTGGCTCACCCGGGCCTGGTACCGATTGCTAACGAAGCCTTCACCCGTGTGCTGGGCGATGCGCCCAACCAGATTGCCAAGCAGCGCCCGGATGTGAATGTTACCGCTGCCGACCTGCTGAATTTCCAGCCGGAAGCCCCGATCACCGAAGCCGGCCTGTCCATGAACATCAATGTGGGTATCCAGTATCTGGGCTCGTGGATTTCCGGCAATGGCTGCGTGCCCATCCACAACCTGATGGAAGATGCCGCGACCGCAGAAATCTCCCGCTCGCAGATCTGGCAGTGGATCCGCAGCCCCAAGGGCGTGCTGGATGATGGCCGCAAGGTGACCGTGGAACTGTTCCGCGAACTGCAAGCGGCAGAAGTAGCCAAGCTGAAAGCCGAATACGGCAGCCGCTGGAGCAAGCAATATGAAGACGCGGCCGGCATGTTCGATCTGCTGACCACCTCGGACGACTTTGTCGAGTTCCTCACCTTGCCAGGCTACGACTACATCGATTAAACGATCGACCCTATAGCTGGCAATTTGCCAGCTTACACTCATGCGGCCCGTGATCCGGGCCGCTTTTTTTATGCCTGCCCGCCGAATGGGCAACTTCCTGTCTCCAATATCCAATTTCAGCCATTTTATTGCGCATCGCAGCAAGAAAAATCTTTGGCATTGGAATAAAATTGCGCGAAATAAACATTTTCCAAAAAAATCTATCCTGACTCACAAGGAAACGCCATGTCCCTACGCCATCGCCAACTGCTGGCTGCTGCCGCTGCCGTGCTGTCCCTGTCTGCCGCCGCGGCAGAAATGCAATCTGTCGCCATTACCGCCATCGTCGATCACCCGGCACTGGATGCCGCACGCAAGGGTGTGACCGATGAACTGAAAGCCGCCGGCTACGGTGATGACAAGCTCAAGGTGCAGTACCAGAGCGCCCAGGGCAACCCGGCCACCGCCGGCCAGATCGCCCGCAAATTCGTGGGTGACAAGCCGACTGTCGCGGTAGCCATCGCCACCCCGTCAGCCCAGGCTCTGGTTGCCGCCAGCAAGACCCTGCCCATCGTGTTCACTGCGGTAACCGACCCGGTAGCCGCCAAACTGGTGAGCAACTGGAAAGCCAGTGGCACCAATGTCACCGGTGTGTCCGACATGCTGCCGCTGGGCCCGCAGGTAGACCTGATCCTGAAAGTGAAACCGGCCGCCAAGCGTATCGGCATGGTTTATAGCCCGGGTGAAGTCAATTCCACCATCGTGGCCAAAGAGCTGAAGGCCGAGCTGGCCAAGCGCGGCATGACCCTGGTGGAAGCTCCGGCAGCACGTACCGTCGACGTGGCCCCGGCCGCCAAGAGCCTGATCGGCAAGGTTGATGCCATCTACACCAGCACCGACAACAATGTGGTGTCCACTTACGAATCGCTGGTGGCCGTGGCCAACCAGGCCAAGCTGCCGCTGATCGCCTCCGATACCGACTCGGTCAAGCGCGGTGCCATCGCCGCGCTGGGCATGAACTACTACGATATGGGCCGCCAGACCGGCAAGATCGTGGTGCGCCTGCTCAAGGGTGAAAAAGCCGGCACCATCGCCCCGGAAGTGGGCAGCAAGCTGAGCCTGACCGTTAACCCGGCAGCCGCCATCAAGCAAGGTGCCCCGCTGTCGGCCACCCTGCTGAAAGAGGCCCAGACCACCGTCAAGTAAGCAACACCTGTGCAACGCTGCCCTGATGGCCGGATGGCCGTCGGGGCTTTGTCCGTTATCACCGCCCGGTCTGCCAAGACAGGGCCTGCCGGCCCCCTATCCGGGCAGCCGGTTTGTCGTAGAGGTTTTCATGTCCCTGATCTCACTGATGGGTGCGCTGGAAATCGGCCTGATCTTTGCGCTGGTCGCACTGGGCGTGCTGATTTCCTTTCGCCTGCTCAATTTCCCCGACCTCACCGCCGACGGCAGCTTCCCGCTGGGCGGTGCCGTCGCCGCCGTATTGATTGCCGGTGGTCATGATCCCTGGCTGGCCTGTGGCCTGGCGGCCATTGCCGGTGCCGCAGCCGGCTGGGTCACCGCCTGGCTCAATGTCCGCCTGGGCATCCTGCAATTGCTAGCCAGTATTCTGGTGATGATTGCGTTGTACTCGATCAACCTGCGCATCATGGGTGCGCCCAATATCGCGCTGATCGGCCTGCCCACCGTATTCACCCCCTTCATCAGCACCGTCAATGACAATGCCTGGCTGATCCAGCCTGCCGTCCTGGCCGTCATCGTGGTGTTGGCCAAGCTGCTGCTGGATGCCTTCTTTGCCTCCGAAGCCGGACTGGCGCTGCGCGCGACCGGCGCCAATCCGCGTATGGCGCGTGCTCAGGGCATTTCCACCGACCGCATGACGCTGGCCGGCATGGCCTTGTCCAATGCGCTGATTGCCCTGGCTGGTGCCCTCTATGTGCAAACCCAGGGTGGTGCCGACATCTCCATGGGTATCGGTACCATCGTGGTGGGTCTGGCCGCCGTGATCATTGGCGAAACCCTGCTGCCACCGCGCAGTCTGTGGCTGGTGACGCTGGCCACCGTACTGGGTGCCCTGCTCTATCGCCTGCTGATTGCCCTGGCGCTCAACGCCGATTTCATCGGCCTGCAAGCGCAGGACCTGAACCTCATTACCGCCGTATTGGTGGGCCTGGCGCTGGTACTGCCCAAGATCAAGGCCAAACTGCGCAACAAGCAAGGAGGACGCACCGCATGATGCGCGCCGACAATCTGTTCAAGACCTTCAACCCCGGTACGCCGCTGGAAAACCCGGTGCTGCGTGGCCTGTCGCTCACCATCGAATCTGGCCAGTTTGTCACCGTGATCGGCAGCAACGGGGCCGGCAAATCCACCTTTCTGAATGCCATCAGCGGCGACATCAGCCCGGATAGCGGCAGCCTCAGCATCGATGGCCAGGATGTGACGCGCCAGACAGCCTGGCAGCGCGCCGGACTGGTAGCACGGGTATTTCAGGACCCGCTGGCCGGCACCTGCGAAGGCTTGTCCATCGAGGAAAACCTGGCGCTGGCCATGCAGCGTGGCCAGGGTCGTGGCCTGTCGCGTGCAGTCAAAGCCAGCTATCGCGAGCAATTCCGCGCCAAGTTGGCCACCCTGCAACTGGGCTTGGAAAACCGCCTAGGTGACCGCATGGGCTTGCTGTCCGGTGGCCAACGCCAGGCGGTGAGCCTGCTGATGGCGTCCTTGCAGCCTTCACGCCTGCTGCTGCTGGACGAGCACACTGCCGCGCTCGACCCCAAAACCGCCGCTTTCGTGCTGGAACTGACCGACCGTATCGTCAGCGAAAACAAGCTGACGGCCCTGATGGTGACCCACTCCATGCGCCAGGCGCTGGACCATGGCCACCGCACCGTCATGCTGCACCAAGGACGGGTGGTACTGGATGTCAGCGGCGAAGAACGCAGCCGCATGGATGTGCCCGACCTGCTCGCCATGTTCGAGCGCACACGTGGCGAAAAACTGGACGACGACGCCCTGCTGCTGGGCTAAAAAAACAGTAGCTGCACCACCTGACCGGCCGCCATCAGCGATGGCCGCCGGTCAGACGCCAAGCGCCCCGCAACCTTGCGCGCTGCCATTTCTCCATTTTGTATGCGAACCTTCTGCTTCGTTCATGTTCAAAAGTCTGTTTGAAAACATACGCAGGGAGATTGCATGGAAAATTTTCGGATTCCGGTCCTGGTGTGGGCCGGCTTGTTAAGCGTTTCCACCTTGGCCGTGGCAGCCGACGGTATTGAATTGCGGCTGTCAGGCTCCGCCCAGCAAGAAGTGGCCAATGACCAGATTCAGGCCACACTCTACCTGCAAGACAAGAGTGATCAGCCTGCCGTACTGGCAGACCGTCTCAACAAGGGCATTGCCCGTGGCATGACAAACGGCAAGTCCTACCCACAGGTCGAGCTAAGTACCGGCAGCTACAATAGCTGGCCCAGCTATGACAAGAGCGGCAAGATCATCGGCTGGCAAGGCCGGGCGGAAATCCGTCTGAAAAGCCGCAACATGACGCAAGCAGCAGAACTGGTGGCCCAATTGCAGAAAACCATGCTATTGGAAGGTGTACAGTTCAGTGTTTCCGATAGCGCCCGCCGTGCCGCAGAAAAAGCCATGATTCCGGTCGCCCTGGCAGAAATGCAGGAACAAGCCGACATCACCGCCAAGACGCTGGGGAAAAGCCACTTCACCATCAAGGAGCTGGAATTCGGCAATGCCGCACCCTCCTACCGCCCACCCATGCTGATGCGCGCTGCAGCGGCCCCCATGGCCAAGGAGATGGATGTCGCCCAGCCAGACTGGCAGCCAGGGCAAAGCCAGCTGCAACTGCAGATTACCGGCAAGATCGAACTCAACTAGGGCTTTATGCATGGGCAGCCATGCGCTAAAGTAAGCACATAACGGGCTGAGTTCATCAGCCCGCTTTTACGACCCGCCGAGCACCCTACCACCATGAAACTGATTGCCTCCCTCACCAGCCCGTATGCCCGCAAGGTACGCATCGTGCTGGCCGACAAGAAGATTGATTGCCCGCTGGAAGAGGACATGCCATGGAATCCGGACAGCCAGGTCCCGCACTACAATCCGCTGGGCAAAGTCCCCGTGCTGGAGCTGGATGATGGCAGCACCTTGTTCGACTCGCGGGTCATCGTGGAATACCTGGACAATATCTCGCCGGTAGCCCGCCTGCTGCCACAGGAAAACCGCCGCCTGATCAATACCCGTCGCTGGGAAGCACTGGCCGATGGCATCACCGATGCTGCCGTGGCCATCGTGCTGGAGCAGCGCCGTCCGGCGGACAAGCAGATGCCAGAATGGATCACCCGCCAACAAGAGAAGGTCGACCGAGGCCTGGCTGCACTGTCAGCCGATCTGGGTGAGCGCCAGTGGTGCAATGGCGAGAGCTACAGCCTGGCGGATATCGCTGTCGGCTGCTGCCTGGCCTATCTGAGCTTCCGCTTCCCCACCATCGACTGGCGCACAGACTACCCTAATCTGGCCACCCTGCTGGAACGCTTGTCTACCCGCCAGTCTTTCATCGATACCCAGCCGCCGACAGGCTGAACAGCACACATAAAAAAACCGGGCCAGTCCCGGTTTTTTTGTTTCAGTCAGCACAACACTCATGGCTGCCGTGGCGCCAGCATGATGACCCCCATCCCCAGCAGCGCCAGCGTGGCCCCCAGCACATCCCACAGTCCCGGCCGCACGCCATCGACCAGCCACAACCACAGCAAAGCCACCACCACGTAGACACCACCATAAGCAGCATAGACACGCCCCGCCGCTGCCGGGTGCAGGGTCAGCAACCAGACAAACAACAGCAGCGAAAATGCTGCCGGCAGCAGCAGCCAGACCGAGCCCTGCTGCTTCAGCCATAACCAGGGTAGATAGCAGCCGATAATCTCGGCCAGAGCGGTCAGGCCAAACAACAGCAACAACTTCAACAATGTCACTACGGTTTTCCTTTAATACGGTTTGACTGCAAGAACAGGCAAGGTCAGCAGGCTGCCTGCGCCAGCTCCTGCTGATAAACGGCGACCTCTTCTGCCATCCAGCCGGCAAAATCACGCTGTTTGCGCTGCGAACTCTCCCGCGCCGGCCAGACCAGCCAGTGCGGGTAGGGGTAAGGCACCACGATATCACTCACCTGCACCAGCGTGCCGGTCTGCAAGGCGGCATGCACCAGGCTGCGCCGTTCCAGCGCCACCCCCAGCCCCTGCTGTACCGCCTGCAGTACCAGATTGGAATCATTGATCCACAAACCGGCCTGGGCAGGCTCCACCACACCGGCAGCCTGACACCAGCCCATCCAGCTCTCCACCGTACGCACCACCGGCCCGGCCACAATCTCGGCCGGCGTGCGCGGCAACAGCCCTTGACGAAAGCTTGGCGCCGCCACCACCACCAGCTCATCGTCAAACAAATGCTGTTGTTGCAGTCCCTCCCAATCGCCCTGCCCCATGCGGATGCCGATATCCACCAGTCCCTGACGCAAATCCTGGATATCCAGGCTGGCACGCAGGCTGATGCGGTATTGCGGAAAGCGGGCCTGAAAGCGTGGCAGGCGTGCCAGCAGCCAGTGCGCGCCAAACGACGGCAGCACCGCCAGCACCAGTTCGCCATCGCGCGGCCGCGCCTGAACCAATCGTGTAGCTTCGGTTAATTCTGCCAGGCCTATTCTCACCTGCAGCGCATACAGTCGGCCATCTTCGGTCAGCCGTAAACCGCGTCCCTCGCGCACAAACAGCACCACCCCCAGCAGCTCTTCCAGTAGCTTTATTTGCTGACTGATGGCGGAATGGGTCACATGCAGCTCGCTGGCGGCAAGGGTGACACTCCCCAAGCGGGCCAGGGCTTCAAAGCTGCGCAGGGCAGATAGTGGCGGCAGAGGTCTCATGTAAGTAAAACTAACATTAATCCCAAATAAATATCAATTTTCAGCAGCAAGGCTGCCGCTTATAGTGAAGTCACCCCCACGAAAGGAGATGACCATGGCCCATTCATTACGACTGGAATTGGCGGATGGCGAACTACTGGTGCTACAGCTTTCCCGACGCTGTCAGCTGTTTGCCCGCAGCGGTTCGCACTGGCTGACGATTGATGGCCGGGACATTTGCCTGCACGATGGAGAATCAGCCGACCTGCCGGCTGGCAAGTTATTGCTGGAAGGCCGTGGCCAGCTGGAAGTACGGCTCTGCGCCGACCAGGCTGCAACCCAACATGCCTGGCTCCGGCTGGGCAGCCACTACCAAACCGTTTGAACCGGAAAGGATGATCATGCAACTGATAGGCATGCTGGATTCACCTTATGTACGCCGTGTCGCCATCAGCCTGCGACTGATGGAGATTCCCTTCAGTCACCGTGCGGTATCGGTATTCCGCCATCTGGCCGAATTTCAGGCCATCAATCCGGTAGTCAAGGCACCAACCCTGATTCTGGACGATGGCAGTACGCTGATGGATTCGACCCTGATCCTGGACTATCTGGACACCCTGCATCCAGAGCGCAGCCTGATGCCAAGGACTCTGCCACAGCGGCAACGTACGCTGCGCTTGCTGGGGCTGGCCTTGGCCGCCATGGAAAAAAGTGTACAGCTGGCCTACGAGCAAAACTTGCGTCCCGAGGACAAACGACATCAGCCCTGGCTGGAGCGGGTCAGTGCGCAGTTGCTGGCCGCCTATGACTTGCTGGAGCAGGAGCTGGCTATCGAAGCACTATCGTCCACACCACTAGACCAGGCAGGTATCAGTATCGCCGTGGCCTGGCGCTTCACCCGTGAGCTACTGCCACAGCAACTGGACTGGGTAGACTTCCCGCTGCTGCAGCAATGGAGTGCGCAGGCAGAAGCCCTGTCGGCCTTTGTGGCCACACCCTTTGAGTAAGCTATTCCCCGGGCGGCTCCTGCGATTCCAGTTGCAATAGCAGCGACAGCCGCTGTTCGCGGGCTACCTGCTGCCACGGCAAGTCATCCAGAGCACCTTGCAGCGCCCACAACAAGTTGAGACTCGCCTGAGGATGGTGTTGTTTCACCAGCCGATAGCTGGCTACTGCACCGTACTGGGCCAACTGCGTAAAGGTAACAATGCCAGCATCGGCCAGCATCTGCCGTGATACCGGCCCGAGATTGCGCCAAGGTTTACTCATGGCCACTCCTTTGCCATGGTGATAAACGAAAACCGCCCCAGATACGCGGCAAGCCGGTGATCTGGGGCGGTTTCAGTGTACAACTTGTCGTGGGCTTAGGCCGAAAGCTCCAGCAGCAGCTTGTTGATGCGCTTGACGAAGGTGGCCGGGTCTTCCAGCTTACCGCCTTCCGCCAGCAAGGCCTGGTCGTACAGCACCTGAGCCAGATCAGCCGCACGGCCGGCATCGGACTCTTCAGCCAGACGCTTCACCAACACATGCTCCGGGTTGATTTCCAGCGTCGGCTTGCTGGCTTCAACCTTTTGCCCGGCCGCCTTCAGCATGCGTTCCAGGTGAGCACTCATATCATGCTCACCCGCCACCAGGCAGGCCGGGCTATCAGTCAGGCGCACCGTGGCACGCACTTCCTTCACCTTGTCACCCAGGGCGCTCTGCACTTTTTCCACCAGCGGCTTGGCAGCTTCTTCTGCCTGTTTCTGTGCTTCCTTGTCGGCTTCGTCTTCCAGCGCGCCCAGGTCCAGTGTGCCCTTGGCTACCGATTGCAGCGACTTGCCATCGAACTCGAACAGCGAACCGACAACCCACTCATCCACGCGGTCGGTCAGCAGCAGCACTTCCACACCCTTCTTCTTGAACACTTCCAGGTGCGGGCTGTTGCGGGCAGCGGCCAGGGTGTCGGCGGTGATGAAGTAGATCTTGTCCTGACCTTCCTTCATGCGGCCGATATAGTCGCTCAGGCTGACCGTCGGCTCGTCACCATCCACAGCCGTGGAAGCAAAGCGCAGCAGCTTGGCAATGCGTTCCTTGTTGGCATGGTCTTCGCCCACGCCTTCTTTCAGCACCTGGCCGAACTCTTTCCAGAAGGCAGCATATTTTTCGGTCTGGTTGGCGGCGAGGTCTTCCAGCAGACCCAGCACCTTCTTGACGCAACCGGCGCGAATGGCGTCGATATCCTTGCTTTCCTGCAGGATTTCGCGCGATACGTTCAACGGCAGGTCATTGCTGTCGATCACCCCGCGCACAAAACGCAGGTATTGCGGCATCAGCTTGTCGCTGTCTTCCATGATGAACACGCGGCGCACATACAGCTTGATGCCCTGCTTGCGCTCGCGGTCCCACATGTCAAATGGTGCACGTGCCGGGATGTACAGCAGCTCGGTGTATTCCTGACGGCCTTCGACACGGGCGTGGCTCCAGGCCAGCGGGTCGGTGAAGTCATGCGCCACGTGCTTGTAGAATTCGGTGTACTGCTCGTCGCTGATCTCACTCTTGCTACGGGTCCATAGCGCCGAGGCTGCATTGACCGCTTCCAGCTCGTCGCTTTCGATTACTTCGCCGTTTTCGCCGTAGCTGCTGCCCTTCTTCATCAGAATCGGGATGGAGATGTGGTCGGAATAGGTACGTACGATACGCTTGAGTGCCCAATCAGCCAGCAGTTCGTCTTCGCCTTCTTTCAGGTGCAGCACGATGTCGGTACCGCGACCAGCCTTTTCCACCTGCTCCAGCGTGTACTCGCCTTCACCTTTCGATTCCCAGCGGATGCCTTCAGCCGTATTGCTGCCAGCACGGCGAGTGGTGAGGCTGACTTTGTCGGCCACGATAAAGGCCGAGTAAAAACCGACGCCGAACTGGCCGATCAGGTTGGCATCTTTCTTGGAGTCGCCGGACAGCTGCTCAAAGAAGGCCTTGGTACCGGATTTGGCGATGGTACCGATATTGGCGATCACCTCGTCACGGCTCATGCCGATGCCGTTGTCGGAGATGGTGATGGTACGGGCTTCCTTGTCGAAGCTGACAGTGATTTTCAGCTCGGCGTCATTCTCGAACAACTCGGGCTTGGCCAGACCTTCAAAACGCAATTTGTCGGCAGCATCCGATGCATTGGAGATGAGTTCTCGCAGGAAGATCTCCTTGTTGGAATACAAGGAGTGGATCATCAGGTGAAGGAGTTGCTTGACTTCGGTCTGAAAGCCCAGGGTTTCTTTCTGTGCGCTCATGGTCTCTATTCATCAGTAGTTGGGTAATGGTGAGCTGACAGATAGGGGCAGAGTTAAGCGATTTCAATACCCTTACCCTGAATGCGGTCGCGGCAGGGTAGTGCCGGGCAGTTGCAACAGTTCAGCCACCACGGCAATGGCCACCGCTGCCGGTTGGCGGCTGTCGATACCGGCGATACCGACCGGACAACGGATGGAGGCAATTTGTCCCAACGGCAAACTGCCCATCAGCCGCAGATTAAAGCTGGCCAACTTGCTGTGACTCCCCTGCAAACCAACATAGCGTGCGTCACCACGCAGCAGTATCTGCTCGACCCAGCAAAAATCCAGCAGATCACTATCGGTCATCACCAGCCAGCAGGCATCTGCCGGCATGCGGCTGATCAGTTCCACGCCACCCTGCAGAGTAGTGATATGTTCCGGACAAGCCACAGGGAACACCTCCGGCCGGTTATCCAGCCAGATAAGCCGGACCGGCAGCTCACCCAGCAGGCGGCCCACCGCACGTCCGACATGGCCAGCCCCACACAGCACCACGGTCAGCTGGGGAGCCGCCAGATCGTCCTGCAGCACGGCCTGCTCGGGCAGCCAGCGCACGCCTTCACCACTACCCGCAGGCCAGCTGCAGCGAACCGGCGCAGCGCAGTCCAGCTGTAGCGTGCGCCGCAATACCCGCCCCTCGCGTCGGGCCTGCCAGGCCAGTTCCAGCCAGAGCTCATCCTGCTTGCCCAGTTTTTCAAACAATAGCCATACCTTACCCGCGCAGCAATAATCACCAGCCGGCCCCAACTGAAAGCACTCGCACTGCCGCACAGCTGGAGGCTCAGCCAGCAGGCGACGGGCATGCACGCACGCCTGCTGTTCCAGCCAACCGCCACCCAGCGAGTCGGCCTGCCAGTCATCCGCCAGTGCCAGCCGTGCGCCGGTTTCTCGCGGCACCTGCCCCTGGCTACGCACCACCGTCACCAGCATGGCCTGGCCTTGTTGCGGCAGTTGCCGCCGCAGCACGGTCAGCCAATCCCCCTCCTGCAGCATCGCCACTTCCTTTTCCATGCGCCTCATCAAGCAGCCAGGGACCCGCTGGCAGGCGGGTCCACAAGCTTAGTGCCCTGGCACCGACATCACCTCGGTCGCGCTGGCTTCGGTCAAGTCTGCCTTACCCAGGCCATTGAAAAATGCATTAAGCACCACGGCGGTCAGGCTGGCCAGCAGGATGCCGCTGTGCAATAGCGGTGCCATGCCCGCCGGCATCTGGCCAAAAAAGTCTTTGGCGACGGTGGGAATCATGCCCATGCCCAGGCTGATGGCGACGATGTACAGGTTGTAGCGGTTATGGAAATCCACTCGCGACAACACCTTGATGCCGGTAGCCAGCACCATGCCGAACATCACGATACCGGCCCCGCCCAGCACGAAGGGGGGAATGGAAGCCACCACGATGGACATCTTGGGTACCAGGCCAAAGGCGATCAGGATAAAGCCGGCCATTACGCATACCCAGCGGCTGCTGACCCCGGTAATGCTGACCAAACCGATGTTTTGCGAAAACGAAGTATGCGGGAAGGTATTGAACATGCCCCCCACCATCGTCCCCAGTGCATCCACCCGTAGACCGCGTACCAGATCATCCCGCTTGACCGGACGGTCGACGATTTCGCCCAGAGCCAGGAACATACCCATCGATTCGATGAACACGATCAGCATCACCACGGTGAGGGTGACGATGGACCACAGTTCGAATCGCGGTGCACCAAACTTGAAGGGCGTAATCAGGGCAAACCAGCTGGCATCCTGCAAACCGTCGAAATCCACCTTGCCCAGCAGCAGCGCAATGCAAAAACCCAGCACCAGCCCCAGCAGGATGGAGATATTGGCCAGGAAGCCACGGGCAAAGCGGATGATCAGCAAAATGAAGATCAGCACACTGAGTGAAATGCCCAGATACAGCGGACTACCATAATCAGGCGAGCCCAATCCGCCAGCCGACCAGTTAATGCCGACACCGATGATGGACAAGCCGATGGAGGTAATCACCACACCAGTCACCAGTGGTGGAAAAAAACGGATCAAGCGGCCGATCAGCGGCACCAGCAATAACGACAGCAAGCCTGCGGCCATGGTGGCACCAAAGATGCCGGGCAGGCCCAAAGCCGGATTCTGGCCGATGGCGATCATCGGCCCCACGGTGGCAAAAGTCACCGCCATGATGACCGGCATGCGGATGCCAAAGCCCTTGCAGCCCAGGCATTGCAACAGCGTGACCAGACCACAGCAGAACAGATCCGCGCTAACCAGAAAGGCGATCTGCTCCTTGGGCAGGCCAACCGCCCCACCAACAATCAGCGGCACCGCCACCGCTCCGGCATACATTACCAGCACGTGTTGCAAGCCCAGTGTGAACAGCTGCAGCAGCGGCAGCTTTTCGTCCACCGGATGAACCTTTTGCGTCGCGTTCATCGAGTCTCTCCTTCGCATGAGTCTTCCGCCAGCGCAAAAGACGCTGCACGGGTGGGTGGCTCGCCAGACGACAGACGTGACGAGGCCACCCTGTTGCATCAACAACAAGGACTACAGCAGGAACCATCGGGAATTAAGGCTAGCTGGCGGCCTCGATACGATAGCTTGTGGACAAGTCCACCTCATCGCAGTTGTGCCCGCTGCCTACACGGTCGACCACAATGAAATCCCCCTCCTGCCCCAGGCTGATCAAGGGGTGATGCCAGCAGCCGCGGCGATAATTGACGCCCTGATCGGAATAGGCCTGAAAGGCGCGCAAGCCGCTTTCGTCCGGCAGGCCATCCGGCAGGCTGGGGGCCACTATCACGATGAAAGGCACACCGTTGCAGGGAATGAAGGACTGACTGCCCAGTGGGTGACGCTCGAGCATGCTGATGCTCAATGGAAAATCAAAGGCCGCACCACGTGCCATGCTGATGGCGGGAGATCCGCCCTCGCCGAGCACCTCCACCATGCCAAGCTTGTGATAGCGCTGGGTGCTACCGTTATTGATGGGAAACCAGTCGCTGCCTTCGATTTCAATGACATCGCCAAACGGGGCGAACGCTTCCTTGCTCAGGGCTTCCAGGACAAGCAGGGCCATGGTGTTTCTCCTCTTTATAATCGGCGGGTCTGCTGGCGGTTAATCAACCAGACGACCCCAGATCCGTAAGCGGCTAACCCCACCATCAGGGAAGATGTTCAGGCGCACATGATTGACCGGCCCCAGCGGGCGGATCTGCTCACGGTCATAAAAGTGCTGCTTGTCCATGGCGGTTTTCTGTTCGGCCAACAAGGTGTCCCAAAACATGGCCTGAGTCACGATGGACTGATCGGTGCCCTGTGTCACCAGCGCCGCCTGAATGGAAACGCTGTCCGGATAATTGCCCTTGAAGTGAGCGGTATCCACCTCGATGCGCTCGACAATGGCCGTTCGCCCCAGCTGCACGATGCACCAGTCGTTGCCTGGTTCGCGGCGGCGGCGGGTTTCCCAGCCATCGCCCATATTGATGCCACGACCCGGCATGATCAGGCGAAAGGGCACACCGAAATGTGCATCGTTATAGGCAACGATGCGGCCCCCTTGCTGCAGCGCAGACACTTCATGCAGGGCAGAACGGTCCTTGCCCTCCCAGTCGCAGTCGGGCTGGCCATACACCCGCAGGCGCGCAACACCACCATCCGGATAGATGTGCAGGCGCAGATGCGTCCACACCCGCTGGTCGTCAATGGCAAAAAAGTGATGCGCGCTGCTGCCCAGCGCAGCCGCCGACAGGATTTCTGTCCACACCGTGTGCTCATCAGGCGAACCCGCAAGATGGCAAGCCTCCACCGAGGCGGCTGGCGGAAAATTGCCGGTAAAGTGGCTGGTATCGATATCCAGCCCCTTGATCACCCCAGGCAGGCCCAGTTGAATGACCACATGGTCATTCCCGCCATTGCGGCGGCGGCGCGTCTCCCAGCCGTCCATCCATTTGCCGTGATCGTCAAACTTGCCCACCACGAACACCGGTGACGATGACTGCAGCATGCGCTCTGCCGGTGCAAACCACTCGTCCGAGCAGGACAGCACGCAAGCGCCGAAATCAGGATCGGCCAGATTGGCATGGCGATGGGCAAACTCGGGCAATTCAACCGGCGCAGCCGGTACAACGGTCGCCGAGGGATGCAATGCAATACTCATGATGTCTCTCCTTTATTTTTGCTTTACCACCAACAAGATTTTCTACTGACTACGCCTTCACAGGACAAGGCTGGCCAGGGTCTGTCCCAGCAGTACGCCGCCCATCACTACAAAACAGATTGCCGAAGCCATCAGGAACACGTGCCGCAATGTGGCCATACTCGCCAACAGCCGGCTGGCCAGCAGGCCATAAGCGAGCTTGCACAACAGATCAACTACCATCCAGCCCAGCACCATCCACAGCAGCTGTGGGAATAAAAGCCTGGACGGCGTCATGAATTGCGGCAGCAAGGCCAAGAAAAAAGCGATGTCCTTTGGGTTGCTGATACCTAACAGAAAGGCTCTGGAAAACAGGTGCGCCCGGCCCTGTCCACCATTTGCCGCATGGGCCGCAATATTGCGGCCCTGCCAGGTGCGGATACCCAGATAAAACAGGTAGCAGGCGCCAATAGCTTGCAACAGCAGGAAGCTGCGTGGCGATGCCAGCAGCACAGAGCCAAGACCTAGCGCCGACAACAGCAGCAGGCTGACCGAAGCCAGCACGCCACCAACAAAACCGGGCCAGCTCTTCCACACGCCAAACTGCAGGGCATTGCCCACCATGAAGAGCGACAGCGGTCCTGGCACGGCAATCACCACGGCAATGGCCAATAGATAGAGGCCCAGCATTTCTGGACTCATACGCAGATGCTTTCCGGTAGCAATGCCTCCAAACGCAAGCGCCCGATACGATAGATCTGCCCTAGGCACTCGCGTCGTTCCTCCTCGACGCCCAGTTGCAAACGGCGCTCAAATTCGCGAATGATGCCTGCCCGGTCATAGCCACGCACCGCCAGGATGAAAGGGAAGCCGAATTTGCTGCGGTAGGCATCGTTCAGTTCGGTCAGCCGGGCAAACTCTTCCGGGCTGCATTGATCAAGCCCGGCTCCTGCTTGCTCGTTGCTCGACTCTGCAGTCAATTCGCCCCGTATCGCTGCCTTGCCGGCAAGTTCCGGGTGAGCCCGGATCAGCGCCATCTGCGCCCCATAACCGGCTTTTTCTACTTCGCCAGCCATGACGGCAGCCAGCTCCGCCACCGAATGGAAAGGACGCAAGGCAGCCGTACGCTCCGCCACCCATGGCGAGTGTTCGAAGATACCGCCCAGCTCCGCGACAAAAGCATCGAATGGCAGCTGGTTCAACAGTGACAAGGTGAGAGGCTGGCTCATCGGCAGGACTCCAGATCGGGGTGGGGATGATGACGCAGCCAGTGATGGGCGATATCGGCACGACGACATACCCATACCCATTCATGCTGCTGCACATAATCGAGAAAACGCTGTAATGCGGCAAAACGGCCGGGGCGACCAATCAGCCGGCAGTGCAGGCCAATGGACAGCATCGCCGGGCGGGTTTCGCCCTCGGCATACAGCACGTCGAAGCTATCTTTCAGATACTGGAAAAAATGCTCACCAGTGTTGAAGCCCTGCGGTGAGGCAAAGCGCATATCGTTGACATCCAGGGTATAGGGCACCACCAGATGAGGTTTGCTGCGGCCCTTGCCCAGATCCACTTCAGTCCAGAAGGGCAGCTCATCGCCATAGTGATCGGCGTCGTAGAGGAATCCGCCTTCCTCCACCACCAGCCGGCGGGTATTCGGGCTATCGCGGCCGGTGTACCAGCCGGCCGGATGTGCTCCGGTCAGCTGGCTGATGATTTCCACACAGCGCTGCATGTGCTCGCGCTCCAGGTCGACATCCGCATTCTGGTAATGCAGCCAGCGATAACCGTGGCAGGCCAGCTCATGTCCCAGTTCGACGAAGGCGGCCGCCGCTTCCGGATTGCGCTCCAGCGCCATGCCAACGGCAAATACCGTCAGCGGCAACTCACGTTTTTCGAATTCACGCAGAATGCGCCATACCCCCACCCGCGAACCGTACTCATACAGGCTTTCCATCGACATGTGCCGCGCAGGGTAGGCCGCTGCACCGACGATTTCGGAGAGGAACTGCTCGGATACCGCATCGCCATGCAGCACATTGCTTTCCCCTCCCTCCTCGTAATTGAGGACAAACTGCACGGCCACCCTGGCCTGCCCCGGCCAATTCACCTCCGGCCGCTGGCGGCCATAGCCGATCATGTCGCGTGGATACGCCTGTTGCATGCGTTCAACTCCTTGGTCTTGGGTACCTAAAGCTGGCGATGAAACATCGTCCATGGGTCAGGTACATTTCTGTCGGCAAAATGCATGCGCTGCTCACAATCCTGCAAATGCTGCCGCATGGCTTGCTGTGCCGCTTGTCGGTCGCCCCGGGACAAATGCTGCAGGATCTGCTCATGCTCATCGAATGAGCAGGCACTGCATCCCGGCTTGTCGTACAGGGCAATGATGAGCGAGGTGCGCGAACACAAGCTGTTCATCAATTCGGTCAGCACCTCGTTTTCGGCCAGTCGCACCAGCTGCACATGAAAGGCATTGGACAGGCGAATCCAGCTGACCCGGTCCTGCCGTTCGAATGCAACCCGTTCCTGTCGCACCATTTGCCACAACTGCTGCAGACGATCTGGCAAATCAGGCAGGCTCAGCAATTTATCCAGAATGGCCGCTTCCACCATGCGTCTGGCCTCGAACACATCGCGGGTTTCCTTGATGTCCGGCTGTGCCACAAATGCACCCCGGTTCGGCTGCAACTCGACAATCTTGTCATGTTGCAACTGAGCCAATGCGGCGCGCACCGTGCCACGCGAACAGGCAAAGGCGTCACACAGCACGGCCTCGGTCAACTTGACGCCAGGCCGCAGACGCTGGTCGATCACCGCATCGAAAATTTCCAGATATAGCCGCTCGACTTCACCTGCTGGCTGGTTTTCGTCGCGCAGGCTGGAGGCAGGCGGAGCTGAAATGACTCCCTCCCCTTCCGGTACAGGCCATTGATGATTATTCATTTTTTCAATTTCCACAATACGGTAATCACTTCCAAAATATTGTTGACAATTATCGACAGGATAAAACAATATCGTCAACTCCAATCGCCCATGCTTTGCACAACAACAACAGCCCGCCGATCAAAGACCGCGCAGGGCTGGCACATCGGAGACAAACAGATGGGAAAACTTTCCACACACGTGCTGGACACCATGCATGGCCACCCCGCGGCCGGGGTGCGCGGTGAGCTGTACCGGATACAAGGAGATGAGCGCACGCTGCTGCGCCAGTTCAACACCAACGAGGATGGACGCTGCAGCGAGCCGCTGCTATCCGGGGACACGATGCAAGCTGGGGTGTACGAGCTGGTATTTCATGCCGGCGACTACTTCGCAAGCCAGGGGGTACATTTGGCACGACCCTGTTTTGTCGATCAGGTCGTACTGCGTTTTGGCATTGCCAATCCGGCCGAAAACTACCATGTCCCGCTTGTCGTCACGCCTTGGACGTACTCGACCTACCGCGGTAGTTGACCTCTACTTTCGATCAGGAACTTCGCTCATGGAAAGCTACCTCCTCGAGTTTGGCAACCTACTGCTACGCTGGTTGCACGTGATCGCCGCCATTGCCTGGATTGGCGAGTCCATCTACTTCGTCATGCTGGACAACAGCCTCAGCCCCCCCAAAGGAGAACAAGATCCGCGTTACGATCTACTGGGTGAAATGTCGTCAGTGCACGGCGGAGGCTTTTACCATAACCAGAAATATCTGACCCGGCCGCCCTTCCCGCTCGACAACAAGCTGCACTGGTCATTCTGGAAGTCCTATACCACCTGGCTATCCGGATTTGCCTTGTTCTGCCTGCTCTATCTGAGTAACCCGGCAGTTTATCTGGCCAATCCAGCCAGTCCTTGGGCCTGGGCAGCGGTACTGACACCGACCGAGGTGAACATCGCAGCCATTGCCCTGCTCATCTTCGGCTGGCTGGTTTATGACGAACTATGCCGCCGCATCAGCCCGGAAATGCAGCGCGATGGCCTGCTGAGCGTGGCGGTTGCACTGATGATGGCTGGCGTGGCGTACTTCAGCGCCCATGTATTCCAGGGACGTGCTGCTTTTCTGCTGACTGGTGCGGTCATGGCCACCTGCATGTCGGCCAATGTGCTGTTCTGGATCATCCCCGGTCAGCGCCGCATGGTGGCTGCATTGCAAGCCGGGGAGGCACCCAACCCGCTGGACGGCAAGCGTGGCAAGCAAAGATCCGTGCATAACACCTACTTCACGCTGCCGGTGGTGTTCCTGATGATCAGCAACCACTATGCCTTTTCCTATAGCAATGACACTGCCTGGTTCATCATGGTGTTGTTCATCTTGGCGGGTGCCTTGATCAGGCAATATTTTGTCCTGCGTCATCGTGGTCAGAACGTACTGACCCTGCCAGCCGCCAGCGCCATCATGCTGCTAGTCATCGGGATGATCGCCGCACCGTCCAGCGCACCTAGCGCCCCAGCCAATCCCCGTCCGAACACAGCCAATACCAATGCGGCCATACCCGCCAGCACGACGGAAAGTGGCAAGGACAGTGGAATGCAAAGTGTTGCCAGTGTGCTGCAAGAACGCTGTATCGCCTGCCATGCCGCCAAACCAACCCAACCAGGTTTTGCCGCGCCACCTGCGGGGATCAGGCTGGATAATGAGCGGGATATCCGTTTGCATTACCTCAAGATCAAACAGGCCGTCGCCAGCAAATATATGCCGCTGGCCAATACAACCAAGATGAGCGATGAGGAGCGCCAACTGATTGCCCAATGGCAGCCATAAAGACCGCAGACTGCATGTAGAGCCGCTTGTCGTCGGTCTGATTGATTCAGCCACGGCAGGGCTCAGCTCAGCGGGTCTCGCCGGTTTGGACATGGCAATAACAAAGCTGGCCATCCATGCGGCAAACCAGCGCTCTGCCCACCAGCTGCAGCAGGGTTTCCAGCAAGGCATTGGATATGCACCATTGCTGCCGTGCCAAGAGAAAATAGACTTGCACCACAGGCAGTCGGTCCAATGACCCAAGTGAAGCACCCGGGCCTGATCTATTGCACACTTCATTAGGCCAGCAAGACAAAGGGGCGGATTTCTCCGCCCCTTTGTCACATCACCTTCATGATCACTTGCCTCCGCCCGCCTTACTGAGCCGGGATGGCAAAGTCCGACAATTGTTCTAGCGCCCTGACCATGGCACTGTGATCCCATGCAGCCCCACCCTGAGCTACACAGCTATTGAACAGTTGCTGTGCCAGTGCCGTTGCCGGCAATGCCAGTGCCATTTTCTGGGCGCTGGACAAAGCCAGATTCAAGTCCTTCTGATGCAGGGATATCCGGAAGCCTGGATCAAAAGCCCGCTTGACCATACGTTCGCCGTGCACTTCGAGAATCTTGGATGAGGCAAAACCACCCAACAGTGCCTGGCGTACCTTGGCCGGATCGGCACCGGCACGTGCCGCAAACAGCAGTGCTTCGCCCACGGCCTCTATGGTGAGTGCCACAATCATCTGGTTAGCTACCTTGGCAGTCTGGCCATCCCCATTCTCACCCACGCGGGTGATGTTTTTGCCCATCAACTGCAACACAGGCAGCAACTGTTCAAACACCGCCAGCGGTCCACCGACCATAATGGACAGGGTTCCCGCCTTGGCCCCTACCTCGCCACCGGATACCGGTGCATCCAGGTAATACCCACCTAGTTTTTCAATACGGCTGGCGTACTGTTTGGTCTCCAATGGCGAAATCGACGACATGTCCACAATAGTCTTGCCGCTCAGTTCGGCTTCTGCCACGCCGCCGGCTCCAAACAGCACCTCGCCGACATCCGGGGTGTCCGGCAACATCAAAATGATGACTTCCGCCTGCAAGGCCACCTGCCTGGCACTGTCACACACAGTCAGTGGCTGGGTCGCCAGCGAGGATGGCAGGCCGCTGCGCGAATGGACAAACAAGTCATGGCCTGCGTTGATGAGATGCCCGACCATGGGGGCACCCATGATGCCTAGTCCGATGAATCCTATCTTCATTGCCATCTCCTTCTGTCTGTTCAGGAAAGATACTGCTCGGCCCAGGCAAGACCAGCCTGGGTGCCATTGCGCGGTTTGTATTCGCAGCCAATCCAGCCCTGATAGCCGATTTCATCCAGCAAACCGAACAAATAGGGATAATTGATTTCACCGCTGCCTGGTTCGTGCCGACCTGGATTATCAGCCAGCTGGATGTGGGCGATATGCGCCAATTGCGATTGCAAGGTTTGCGCCAGCTCACCCTCCATACGCTGCATATGGTA
This sequence comes from Aquitalea aquatica, assembly GCF_013911085.1. Lineage (GTDB taxonomy): Bacteria > Pseudomonadota > Gammaproteobacteria > Burkholderiales > Chromobacteriaceae > Aquitalea > Aquitalea aquatica. The sequence continues at coordinate 39,145 of NZ_JACERN010000006.1, read as the reverse complement.
GATGTCGTACTGGACAAACAGATTGTCGCTACCGATATCCCGTATCAGATCCAGTACCTGGCGAGTACGAGATAGCGCAAACCCTGGAATATCAAAGGTATTGATGGCCTCCACCAGCAATTTGATCCCCTCGGCCCGCAATGCATTGGCAGCAAACCGCAAATTGTGATGTAGGGTTTCCTCCACCATGTCGGCATCGGCCCGCGCCGGACGAATACCCGCCAGGACATTCAGTTGGCGACAACCCAACGCCTTGGCATAGGCGATAGCCTCGCCCACACCATCCTGAAACTCGCCGACACGGTCAGGCAGGCAGGCAATGCCGCGCTCTCCTGCCTCCCAATTCCCGGCAGGAAGGTTATGTAATACCTGCAATAATTGATGTTTATCCAGCAGCTCAGCCAGTTGCTGCTTGTCGTAGGGGTAGGGAAACAAATACTCCACGCCACGAAAACCAGCTTGGGCCGCCGTCTGAAAGCGCGACAAGAAATCGACCTCGCCAAACAACATGGTCAGATTGGCAGCAAATCTTGGCATAAGACTCTCCCGATAATGGTAAGGATCAGATCAGACCGGCAGGTCGATGATGTCTTCGAATTCGTTGATGGCATTGATTTCTGCCCCCATGGCGATATTGGTGACTCTTTCCAGAATCACCTCTACCACCACAGGCACCGCATGCAGCTCCATCAGTTGCTGTGCCTCGGCCAAGCCCGCTGCCAATTGCTCTGGATCGCGAACACGTACGGCCTTGCAGCCCAGCCCCTCGACCACACGAACGTGATCGACGCCATAACTGCCCAGTTCCGGGGCATTGATGTTTTCAAAACTCAGTTGTACGCAGTAGTCGATATCAAACTGGCGCTGTGCCTGACGAATCAAACCCAGGTAGCTGTTGTTCACCAACACATGGATATAGGGAACGCGGAACTGCGCGCCAACGGCCAGCTCTTCCAGCATGAACTGGAAGTCGTAATCGCCGGAAATGGCGACGACAGCGGTGGAGGGATCCGCCACCTTGGCGCCGATGGCAGCCGGGATAGTCCAGCCCAGTGGGCCAGCCTGGCCGCAATTAATCCAGTTGCGCGGATGATAGACATGCAGGAATTGCGCTGCCGCAATTTGCGATAGACCGATAGTGCTGACATAGCGGGTGTTCTTGCCAAAAAAGCGGTTCATTTCTTCATAAACCCGCATCGGCTTGATTGGCCTGTCCGAATGATTGCTACGTCGCAGCATGCTGTTCTTGCGCTGCTGACAGCCAGCCAGCCATTGAGGCCGGGTTGGCAAGCGCCCTTGCTCCTGCCATTCACGGGCGATTTCGATCAGCAGAGTCAGTGCGCTGGCGGCATCCGACACAATGCCGAAATCCGGCGCAAACACCCGGCCAATCTGGGTAGGCTCGATATCGATGTGCACGAACTTGCGCCCGGCGGTATAGACATCGATTGAACCGGTATGGCGATTGGCCCAACGGTTACCAATGCCAAAGACAAAATCCGCTGCCAACAGGGTGGCATTGCCATAGCGATGGGAGGTCTGCAAGCCTGCCATTCCCGCCATTAGCGGATGGTCGTCCGGAATACAGCCCCAGCCCATCAGAGTAGGAATCACCGGCACCTGCACGATTTCGGCAAAGGTAGTCAGCAGTGTCGAAGCATTGGCATTGATGACCCCACCGCCGGCCACGATCAGCGGACGCTCCGACTCAATCAACATGGCCAATGCCTTTTCCAACTGAGCGCGACTGGCGGCAGGCTTGAATACGCCTAGCGGTTGATAGGTTTCCGGGTCGAAATCGATCTCGGCCATCTGCACATCGAAAGGCAGGTCGAGCAGCACCGGGCCGGGTCGCCCGGAACGCATCAGGTGAAATGCCTGCTGCAAGGCTCCCGGCAGTTGGGCAGGCTCCATGACGGTGGTGGCCCATTTAGCTACCGGCCGCGCGATCTCCTTGATATCGACTGCCTGAAAATCTTCCTTATGCAAGCGGGAACGTGGAGCCTGGCCAGTGATACACAGGATGGGAATGGAGTCGGCTGCAGCAGAATACAGGCCAGTAATCATATCGGTTCCAGCGGGGCCGGACGTGCCGATGCAAACACCGATATTGCCGGCGCGGGCGCGGGTATAGCCCTCAGCCATGTGTGATGCCCCCTCCACATGGCGTGCCAACAGATGCCGAATGCCACCAATTTTTTTCATGGCTGCATACAGCGGGTTGATGGCAGCACCCGGCACGCCAAAGGCCGTGTCTACCCCTTCCTTGATCAAGATATGTACGGCTGCTTCGATTGCTCTCATTTTGGCCATGGATTGCTCCTGAATTAGGCAGGCCTCACCCCCTTGGTCATGGCCCGGCATGGCTTCAACTATCCCGCAGCACAGAAACATAGTCAACAAATAATGGAAACGATTTCCATTTTTTTGATTTTCTGTATTTTATCTATTAAAATCATTTTGTTGCAAAAATATAAGAAAAGAAAATTGATACCAAATTCGTAAAAAAACACCACGCAATCAGTAATAGCTACACCCAACTGTACCTAAGGCGTAAAATCGCAACGAACTTCTCCATCCGCCCACGCCACGAGGATATATGGCCAAAGCAGACAGCCCCCCGCGTACTCCCACTCGTAAACGAGCAGAAAACGGAAGCGCTAGCACAGGCCAGGTTCAATCACTGACCCGAGGCTTGGTATTGCTGGAGCGGATTGCCGAAGCGCCAGCTGGCATCATGTTGACCGACCTCTCCATGCAGGTAGGCCTGCCCAACTCCACCACGCATCGCCTGCTCAGCACCATGCAGCAAATGGGTTTTGTGCAGCAGACTGGTGATCTGGGACTATGGAGCATAGGCGTGCGCGCCTTTACCGTAGGCAGCGGCTTTCTTGGCAGCCGCGATTTATCGACACTCGCCATGCCGGTATTGCGCCGCACCATGGAGGCCGCAGGCGAAACCAGCAATCTGGTGGTATTCGATACCGATGCCTGGCAAAGCGTGGTGGTCGGACAAGTGCAATGCCGCGAGCTGATGCGCATGCTCGCCCCGATTGGCGGCCGGCTGCCCTTACATGCTTCTGCTGCTGGCAAGGCGTTTCTGGCCGCCCAGGATGCGGAACACTTGAACCGTATCCTGCAAAAAACCGGCTTACCGCATTACACCGAGCACACCATCACCACCCCCACCCAGCTGAAAGAGCAGCTACTACGGATTCAGCAACAAGGCTTTGCTTTTGATGATGGTGAACATGCGCTGGGTCTGCGCTGTGTAGCCAGCTGCATCTATGACGAAAGCGGTCAGGCATTCGCCGCCATCTCAGTGTCTGGCCCCAAATCGCGCATCCCGGATGAGCGCATCACTCATCTGGGCTCGTTGATCATGCAGGCCGCCAGTGAAATAACCCATCGCTATGGCGGCAAGCCCAGAAAGAGCAGCTAAATACAGCCAACTAAGCAATAAAAAAAGGCCCTGCCATAATGGCAGGGCCTTTTTCTGAGTTGGCAAAAACCGCTATTTGTCGCGCAGCCCAGCCGGCAAAGCAAACACTGTCGACTCTTCCACACCATCCAGTTCAGAAATCTCTTCGGCACCATACTGCCTGATCTGATCGATGACAGCCTGTACCAGCACTTCAGGCGCACTGGCTCCAGCAGTCACACCCACACGCTGCTTGCCGGTAAACCAGGCTTCCTGCAGCAGGCTGGCATTGTCGACCATATACGCATCAACTCCCTTCAGTGCCGCAACCTCACGCAGGCGATTGGAATTGGAGCTGTTGGGCGAGCCTACCACGATCACGATATCGCACTCATTGGCCAATACCTTGACCGCATCCTGACGATTCTGCGTGGCATAGCAGATATCATCCTTCTTCGGACTGGTGATGCCGGGGAATCGTGCCTTCAGCGCGGTAATGATATCGCGGGTCTCATCCACGGACAGCGTGGTCTGGCTGACATAGGACAATGCCTCGGGGTTTCGAACCTGCAAACGGGTAACATCGACAACGTTTTCCACCAGATACATGCCGCCATCTACCTGCCCCATGGTGCCCTCAACCTCTGGGTGGCCCGCATGGCCGATCATCACGATTTCCATTGCCGCCTGATGCATGCGTTTCACCTCGACATGCACCTTGGTCACCAGCGGACAGGTGGCATCGAATACTTGCAGCCCCAAGGCCTCGGCCTCGGCCCGCACTGACAGTGGTACACCATGGGCCGAATACACCAGGGTGCTGCCTGCCGGCACATCCTTCAGCTCTTCAATGAATACCGCGCCCTTGGCACGCAGGTTTTCCACCACGAAGCGGTTGTGCACCACCTCGTGACGCACATAAATGGGGGCACCAAACTTCTCGATGGCACGCTCAACGATGGCGATGGCCCGGTCTACCCCGGCACAAAAGCCACGGGGATTGGCCAGCATGATGGTCTTCGTCATCAGCAATCCTTACAGAAAGACCGCCGCCAGCGGCGACGGTGCAAAACAGGTATCAGGCAGATTTAGGCTGTTTCATGCTGTCCAGCACCATCAGCACGGCACCAACACAGATGAAAGAGTCAGCCAGATTGAAGGCCGGGTAGTACCAGCTGTGCTGGTAATGCACCAGGATGAAATCCACCACATGGCCATAGGCTAGGCGGTCGATCACATTGCCGATGGCACCACCGATGATGAAGCTGGCTGCGATATTCATCAGGCTGGTAAAACGCCCCTTGATGATGTTCCAGCCCAGATAACCGGACACGCTCAACGCCAGCAGGGTGAACAAATACTTCTGCCAGCCGCCGGCATCACGCAGAAAGCTGAAGGCGGCACCTGGGTTGTAGATCAGGGTAAAGCTGAAATAGCCGGGAATGACATCCCGCATTTCACCAAACTGATACTGGTTGTTGAAATAGATCTTGGACAACTGGTCCAGCACGATGACCAGCAGTGCCAGCCCCATCCACTTGGGCCAGCTTTTGGCGTGAGGCGCACTCATTACGGATTCCATTGCATTACATCCCTTGCCGCTAGGACGCTCCCGGGCAGTAACCCGGGAGCCGGCTCAGGCTAGGTCAGGCGTGAGCCCGACTTTCGCCCTTGCCATCGATATTGTCCACGCAGCGTCCACACACCGCGCCATGACCAGCGTGTGACCCGACATCGGCACGATAGTGCCAGCAACGCTCACATTTCTGATAGGTGGACGGTGTTACCGTGATGCGGGTTTCATCTGCTTCCTTGACTCGTGCAGCCGAGACAATCAGTACAAACTTCAGGTCATCGCCCAAGCTGGCCAGTTGCTGATACAGATCACCCGCAGCTTCGATATCAAGCTCAGCCTGCAGTGAGGAACCCAGTTGATCAGCACTGCGCAACTCTTCAATCTGCTTGTTGACCTGGGCGCGCAAGCTGCGGATGGCATCCCACTTCTGCTGCAAGGCTTGCTCACTGGCGCTGCTAAGGGCCGGGAACTCGTGCCAGGTATGGAAGAGCGTGGATTCTTCCTCGCTCTTGGTCAGTACTTCCCACGCTTCATCAGCGGTAAAGCACAGCACCGGTGCGATCAGCAGCAGCAGGCTGCGGCTGAGGTGGTACAAGGCGGTCTGGGCGCTACGACGGGCACGGCTGTCGGCCTGGGTGGTGTACAGACGATCCTTGATGATGTCGAGGTAGAAGGCGCCCAGATCTTCCGAGCAATAGTTAACCACTTCCTGCATCGCATGGTGAAAGGCATAACGGGTGTACAGCTCACCCGCTACCCGCTCCTGCACCTGGCGCGCCATCAGCAAGGCGTACTGATCCAGTTCCAGCATCTCGCCAAACGGCACGGCATTGTCCAGCGGATCGAAATCCGACAGGTTGGCCAGCAGGAAACGCAGGGTATTGCGCAGACGACGGTAGCTCTCGGTCACCCGCTTGAGAATTTCGTCGGAAATGGCCAGTTCGCCAGAGTAATCAGTCGATGCCACCCACAGGCGCAGGATGTCGGCGCCCAGGCTGTCATTCACCTTCTGCGGGGCCACCACATTGCCCTTGGACTTGGACATTTTCAGGCCCTTGCCATCCACTACAAAACCATGGGTCAGCAATTGCTTGTACGGTGCGCGGCCAATGGTGGCGCAGCCAGTGAGCAAGGAGGACTGGAACCAGCCACGATGCTGATCGCTGCCTTCCAGATACAGGTCGGCCGGCCAGGCCAGCTCGGCACGCTGCTTGAGCACGGCAAAGTGGGTGGAGCCGGAATCGAACCACACGTCCAGCGTGTCGGAAAGCTTGCGATACTGTTCGGCCTCGTCACCCAGCAGTTCACGTGCATCCAGGCTGAACCAGGCTTCGATACCCTGCTGTTCGATGCGCAGCGCCACTTCTTCCAGCAAAGCCAGCGAACGCGGATGCAGCTCACCGCTTTCCTTGTGCACGAAGAAGGTCATCGGCACGCCCCAGTTACGCTGGCGCGAGACACACCAGTCAGGACGATTGCCAATCATGGCTTCCAGACGGGCACGCCCCCAGGCCGGGAAGAATTCGGTGGCATCGACTGCGCTCTTGGCACGCTCACGCAGCGCCACGCCATCCTGGCCGGCCTTGTCCATGCCGATGAACCATTGGGCTGTCGCACGGAAAATGATCGGGGTCTTGTGACGCCAGCAGTGCGGGTAGCTGTGCAGCAGGCGCGCCTGATGAATCAGGGAGCCATGTTGCTCCAGCGTCTCGATGACCTTGGGGTTGGCTTCCCATACGGTCAGACCAGCAAACAGTTCGGTGGTGGATTTGTAGCGGCCATCGTCGGCGACCGGATTATCGATGGGCAGGCCATATTGCTGCCCCACCTGGAAGTCTTCCAGACCGTGCGCCGGCGCAGTGTGCACCAGACCAGTACCCGCGTCGGTGGTAACGTGGTCGCCGCAGATCAGCGGTACGCTGCGTGCATAGAACGGGTGTTGCAGCTGGATCATGTCCAGTTGCGCACCAGTGGTTTCACCTAGGACGACGGTTTCGGCAAAACCATAGCGCTGCAGGGCCGACTCGGCCAGCTCCTTCACCAGGATCAGCTTGCCCTTGGGGGTGTCGATCAACTGGTAAGTCAGCGTGGCGCTCACCGCCACCGCCTGGTTGGCCGGCAGGGTCCAGGGCGTGGTGGTCCAGATGACCGCACGGGCATCGCTCACCTGCTGTTCGGTCAAGCCAAACGCTGCTGCCAGCTTGTCGCTGTCCAGCACCTTGAAACCAACATCAATAGCCGGGGAGTTCTTGTCTTCGTATTCGACTTCGGCCTCGGCCAGTGCCGAGCCGCACTCGATACACCAGTGCACCGGCTTCTCACCCTTGAACAGATAGCCATTGCTGTAGATCGTGCCCAATGTGCGCACGATGTCGGCTTCGGTTTTGAAGTCCATGGTGAGATAGGGATTGTCCCAATCACCCAGCACGCCCAGACGGATGAAGTCCTTTTTCTGACGGGCAATCTGCTCCTTGGCATATTCTCGACACAGCTCGCGGAACTTGGCCGCCGGAATCGCTTTGCCGTGCAGCTTTTCCACCATCAGCTCGATGGGCAGGCCATGACAATCCCAGCCCGGCACGTAGGGGGCATCAAAGCCGGCCAGAGTCTTGGAGCGGACAATGATGTCCTTCAGCACCTTGTTGACGGCATGGCCGATATGGATATCGCCATTGGCATACGGCGGGCCATCATGCAGGATGAATTTGGGACGGCCAGCAGACAGCTTACGCACCTTGTCGTAGCGCTTCTGTTCCTGCCAGCGCTTGACCCAGGCAGGTTCGCGCTTGGCCAGATCCCCTCGCATGGCGAACGGGGTATCCAGCAGGTTGACGGTTTTACGGTAATCGATGCTCATGCCTGCTCTCGCTGCAAACTGGTCAAATAGGTATGGGCACTGGCAGCATCGCGTTCGATCTGTGCTACCAATGCCGGCAAATTATCATAGCGCTCTTCATCGCGCAGTTTCTTCAGGAAGCGTACCGTGACACGCTGGCCATACAGATCGCCAGAGAAATCAAACAGATGTGCTTCCAGTTTGTAGTCGCTGCTGGTGCTGACCGTTGGGTTCAGCCCCAGGCTGGCCACACCACCCTTGCGGCCAAAGGGGGTTTCTACTACTACCACAAACACGCCCTGCAAGGCCGGCTTCAAATGTGGCAGATGGACATTGATGGTGGGGAAACCGATGGTTCGCCCCAGTTTCTGCCCATGCATCACCTTGCCAGACAGCTGATAGCAGCGCCCCAGCAGGGCATTGGCCGCATCCAGGTCACCCAGCGCCAGCCGCTCTCTCACCAGCGTACTGGAGGCGCGCTCCCCCTGAACGAGTACCGACGGCATGGCCTCGGTAACAAAATCCGGACAGGCGGACAACAAATCGAAATTACCCTTGCGCGCAGCACCGAACTGGAAATCGTCACCGATCAGCAGATAGCGGGTTTTCAGATCGCGTACCAGCACATCATGGATAAATGCTTCTGCGCTCATTCCAGAAAAACGCTGGTTAAAACGAAAGACAAACACGTAATCCAGCAGGCCCAGTTCGCGCAGAAAGGCAAACTTGTCGCGCAAGGTGGACAGCCTGGCCGGTGGATTGCTACGGGTAAAAAACTCACGCGGGTGTGGTTCGAACGTCAGTAGCGCAGTGGGCAAGGAACGGGCCTTGGCCTCGTCCTTGAGTCGCTGCAGCATGTGCTGGTGGCCCAGATGCACACCATCGAAATTGCCGATGGTCAAGGCGCAGCCAGCGAGCCCAAAGCGCCGCGGGTCTCCTAGAAATACCTGCATGTGCGGCCTAGCATCCTGAAAACCTACGATTGTAGCCGTGGGTACCGCGCAGCGTCCAGCCAAGTGCAGAAGACGAGCAAAACAAAAAAGCCCCACAGATGTGGGGCTTTTCAGGTCTACCGTAGCAGATTACTGCTGGGTGGTAACCTTAACGGCGTCGATCACTACGTCAACACGACGATCCGGCTCGATGCAGGCCTTGATTTCAGCATTTTGCTTCTTGTTCTTGGCATACTTCGGGAACTTGGACTTGCACTCGTCGGTCATCTTGGCATCAGCTTTGCCCTTGCCAACTGCAGCAACCTTCTCAGCCGGTACACCGGCGTTTACGAAGTATTCCTTAACAGCATCAGCACGCTTCTGGGACAGAGCGTTGTTGTACTTGTCGGTACCCATGAAGTCGGTATAACCGTCAATTTCAACACCGTTCAGAACACCTTGACCAGCGTGAGCCTTCAGCTTGGCAACCAGCGGATCCAGTTCGTTCTTGGCATCAGCACGCAGGGTAGCCTTGTCGAAGTTGAACAGAACCTTGGCGGACAGGGTTACGTGTTCCTTCACGGAAACCGGAGCAGCCTTCGGAGCTTGCGCTACCGGAGCAACCGGCTTAGCAGCTTCGCGATCGCCACACTCAACCAGACCATCCTTGGCCTTGTCGAAGTAGGTGGTGTGCCAGCATTCGCCGTAGTTGTTACGGGAAACGGCATCAGTGGTTTGATCTACGGTGTAGCCCGGCTTAGCTGCGAACGCGCTAGCAGAAACCAGCAGAGCAGCAACCAGGGCGCTCAGTTTCAGCTGTTTAGTCATATTATTCCCTCTTTTATCTATGAATCGGTATTGATGCGGTTGACGCAAACACCACGCGGACAATTCTACTGCAAACAACAGGGTAAGCGCCAAACTGTGTTTATGCAGTTAACGGGCACTATAGAAATGCGTCCACCCGGTGTCAACACAGCGCGACGGCCGCCACTGACAAAATGTTGCAAAAAAGCATCAAAATTCAGGCCAAACTCAGCACTTCTGTATCATTCACACGACACTATCACAGCGATGTTACACGGCGACGAAACAGGGGAACCGGTTCACGATGGGTAGACTGGTAGCGTTCCGTGAAGGTGTCATATCCGGACAGTGCCGTATCAATCGCTTTGCCATCCTTGATTTCAAAGGCATTGAAGCCAACCTGCCAGAGATAGTGCAGCAAATCCACCCACACGTCGCCCAGAGCTCTTAACTCACCGGCATAGCTGTATCGTTCGCGCAACAGTCGCCCCAGACTGTAACCGCGACCATCGGTAAACGCCGGAAAATCTACGGCTACCAGCGGCAATGCAGCCAGGTCGGCCGCCAGCAGCTGCGGGTCATCCGCAGGAGACAGCCAGACCGCAGTCTTGCCCGAACGAGCTTGCCAGACGGCCTTGTCAGCCAGCCATTGCGCCAGCGGAACAATCACGTCGACGTCGGCTGCTACCGCGGGATACTGCCCTTCGGCATCGGCACGCAGGATTTGCCAGCTATCCTGAACAATCTGTCCGTCTTTAATGATGCTTTGCATAAACGCGTTCCTTGAAGGGGTCGAGGCCAATGCGGCGTACGGTTTCGATAAAGCGCTCGCCGGTAGCGCGCTGCTCCAGATACACGGTCATGATTTTTTCGAAAGCCAAGGGCACATCGGCCTGGGCAAACGAAGGACCAATCACCTTGCCGATGGTGGTGTGGCTGCCCTGACTGCCACCGAGAGTGATCTGGTACCACTCCTCGCCATTTTTATCGACGCCCAGAATGCCGATATTGCCGATGTGATGATGACCACAAGCATTCATGCAACCGGAGAAATTGCAGTCGATATCACCCAGATCAAACAGGTAATCCAGGTCCTCGAAGCGCGTCTGGATGGCTTCCGCCACCGGAATCGAGCGCGCATTGGCCAGGCTGCAGAAGTCACCACCCGGGCAGCAGATGATGTCAGTGAGCAGGCCGATGTTCGGCGTGGCAAAACCCTGGCTCTTGGCCAGTTGCCAAACCTCATACAGGTCGCGCTCGCGCACATCCGGCAGAATCAGGTTTTGTTCATGGGCTACCCGCAGTTCGCCATAACCGAAACGGTCGGCCCAGTCGGCAGCTGCGTCCATTTGCTCGGCACTGATATCACCCGGCGGCACGCCGGTTTTCTTCAGCGACAGTACAACTGAGCGATAGCCGGCACGCTTGTGCAGACGGGTATTGCGCTCAACCCAGCGAGCAAAGGCCGGTTCTTCAGCCAGCTTGCTGCTGAATTCTGGCGGATTAGCGGACAGCTGTTCATAGTCTGGGTCGATGAAGAAGGCGGCATAGTGTGCGACATCGACATCACGCAGGGTGGACGGACCATTCTTCAGATGTAGCCATTCGTCTTCCACCTTGGCGGCAAAGGCCTCCACCGTCATGGCCTTGACCAGGATCTTGATGCGCGCCTTGTATTTGTTGTCGCGTCGGCCAAAGCGGTTGTACACCCGCAACACGGCATCCAGGTAGGTCAGCAAGTGGCGAGTAGGCAGGAAGGATTTGACCACTTCACCAACAATCGGCGTACGGCCCAGACCACCACCAACAATCACTTTGAAGCCCACTTCACCGGCCTCGTTGCGCACCACATGCAGGCCGATATCGTGCACCTGGGTGGCCGCGCGGTCTTCCACGCTGCCGGAAACGGCAATCTTGAACTTGCGTGGCAGGAAAGCGAACTCCGGATGCAGGGTGCTCCACTGGCGAATGATTTCGCAGTAGGCGCGTGGGTCCAGCAATTCGTCCTGTGCGACGCCGGCGAAGGCGTCGGTAGTGGTATTGCGCACACAGTTGCCAGAGGTCTGGATGGCATGCATTTCCACTTCGGCCAGTTCGGCCAGAATATCCGGTACCCGCGCCAGTTCCGGCCAGTTGAACTGGATATTCTGCCGCGTGGTCAGGTGGGCATAGCTTTTATCGTACTGGCGGGCGATGTGCGCCAGCTTGCGCAGTTGGCGGCTCGCCAGATGCCCATAGGGAATGGCCACGCGCAGCATGGGAGCGTGGCGCTGTACATAAAGGCCATTCATCAGCCGCAGCGGGCGGAATTCATCTTCGGACAGCTGACCCGCCAGAAAACGCTGAGTCTGATCACGAAACTGCTCGACACGCTCGCGCACAATGCGGTGGTCGACTTCATCATAACGGTACATGGTTGGATGTCCTTGGGTAAGGTTGGCCTATGTTGGCCGGCCAGCCTTATGCTGGGCGCTTGAGCGGGCTTGCCTTGATGTGCAGGCCGCACTCTTTGGATTCTGGATTTTCCCACCACCAGCGACCCGCACGCACGTCCTCACCCACCGTGATCGAGCGGGTACAGGGCGCACAGCCAATGGAGGGGTAACGCTGATCGTGCAGGGCGTTATAGGGCACATCGTTACTGCGGATGTATTCCCACACTTCGGCCTCGGTCCACTCGATCAGTGGATTGAATTTCATCAGCCCATTGTCGGCATCGAACTCTTGATTGCCCAAATCCTGACGTGTCGGCGACTGCTCGCGGCGCAGGCCAGTAATCCAGGCTGATTTCCCCGCCAGTGCGCGCTTCAGCGGCTCGATCTTGCGAATCTGGCAACAGGATTTGCGCAGTTCCACGCTGTGATAGAAGCCATTGATACCATGGGTATTGACGTAGGTTTCAGTGGCATCGGTCTGCGGGAAGTACACCTTGACCGGCAACGCCGGGTAGCGCTCGGCGACCTGCTGCATCAGGGTGTAGGTTTCCACTGGCAAGCGCCCGGTGTCCAGGCTGAACACCTGCAGCGGCAGGGCCAGGCGGGCGATCAGATCGGTCAGCACCATGTCTTCGGCACCATAGCTATTGGCCAGCACCGCATCCGGGTGCTTGGCGGCAATATCCGCCAGCAAGGCTTGGGTTGCAGCAAGTTTTACATCCAGGCTCATCGAGCGCTCCACATAGGTATAGTCTGGCTAGGGCACCATCCTACCCATGCCCCATATAAACCTAAAAGAATATTGTGTTAGTATTTAATGCCTACAGGTTTTATGGAATATGCCCGTCTTATGAAACTGCAACAGCTGCGCTATCTGGTCGAAGTGGCCAAACAGGGCCTGAATGTCTCCGAAGCAGCGGAAAAGCTGCACACTTCTCAGCCCGGCATTTCCAAACAGATTCGCCTGCTGGAAGACGAGTTGGGCATTCAGGTATTCATCCGCAACGGCAAGCGCGTGGTGTCGGTTTCCGAGCCGGGCAAGGAAGTACTGCGCATTTCCGAGCGAATTCTACGTGAAGCTCAGAACCTGAAACGGGTAGGTGACGAATTTTCGCGGGAATCGGAAGGTGCGCTGACCATTGCCACCACCCATACCCAGGCCCGCTACGCCTTGCCCCCCACGATTGCGGCCTTTGTGCAACGCTACCCCAAGGTCAGGCTCTCCATCAAACAGGGCAGTCCGACCCAGATCTGCGAAATGGTCGTGTCCGGCGAGGCCGATCTGGCGGTGGCGACCGAAGGCATTGCGCTCTACAAAGAGCTGGCGATGCTGCCCTGCTACGAATGGAACCGCTCGATTGTGGTGCCGCAGGATCACCCGCTATTGCAGCTGGAGCGCCCCATTACACTGGCCGATATCGCCAGTTATCCGATTGTCACTTACGACTTTGCCTTTGCTGGCCGCTCGAAAATCAACAAGGCATTTGCTGATCAGGGGCTAAGTCCGAATGTGGTGCTCACGGCTATTGATACCGATGTGATCAAGACCTATGTGTCGCTTGGCCTGGGTATCGGCATCATCGCAAGCATGGCGTTCGAGCCAAACCGTGATGCCGGTTTGCGCATCATCGATGCTGGTCATCTGTTCGAGCCGTCCACCACCAAGATCGGTATTCGCAAGGATGCCTATCTGCGTGGCTTTGCCTACACCTTTGTTGAACTGTTTGCTCCCCACCTGCACCGACGTGAAGTAGACGCAGCCTTGCTGGCCCACGACAGCGATCTGGACGACTGAAGCAATATGCCAGACAAACAAACGCCCCGGCATGCCGGGGCGTTTGTTCTGATGACAAGCCGCAATTACAGCGTCAGGCCACCGGTCACTTCGATCGCTGCGCCATTGATGTAGCTGGCTTCGTCCGATGCCAAGAAGGCATAGACATTAGCGATTTCGGACGGGTCAGCCATGCGCTTCATCGGCACCTTGTCTTCCATGGCCTGGATCACTTTTTCCGGCATGGATTTCAGGATCGGGGTAGCGACAAAGCCCGGGCATACGGCGTTGGCGCGAATGCCCTTTTTGCCCAATTCCTTGGCCCAGGTCTTGACAAAGCCGATCACACCGAACTTGGTGGCGGCGTAGTTGGTCTGGCCAAAGTTGCCATAAACGCCGACGACCGAGGATGCGTTCAGGATGACGCCACTACCCTGCTCCACCATGGTATCCACCACGGCACGAGCGCAGTTGTATACGCCCTTCAGGTTGATGTCGATCACCTTGTCGAACTGATCGTCGGTCATCTTGATCAGTTGGGCGTCCATCACGATACCCGCATTGTTCACCAGTACGTCGATGCGGCCAAAGCGTGCTTTCAGATCACCAACCATATCGGCGATCTGCGCCTTGTCCGTTACGTTTACCTGGTAGCCGACAGCCTCCCCGCCCAGAGCCTTCAGTTCTTCCACCACCGCATTGACAACGTCAAGGTTCAGGTCACAGACGGCAACGATAGCGCCTTCCTTGACGAACTTTTCCGCAGTAGCCTTGCCGATGCCGCTGGCACCGCCAGTGATGATGGAGACTTTCCCTTTCAATCGCATGGTTCTTCCTTCATTAACTTGAGGTTGCAGGCAACCCGATCACGGGTCGACTTCGGGCTCCACCATCGACCCATTCGAGATCAGGTTCCTGTTCTTGTCTTGTAATTATTATGTGGGCACTACGTAAAAACGGGAGCATCGTGCGCTGTCGTTATTGCAGCGCAACACAATGTCGCACTGCAATATAGCGCACCTGCTCCCGTCGGTAAAGCAATCGCTCTAGCCGGCCTGTTGCGATGACAAAGGCAAGGCCAGCAGCGTGTATTCCGGCTTACTCCAGGCCCTTGCTGGCCAGATAATCCTCGTAATTACCGGTGTAATAGTCATAACCACCCTTGCCATCCAGCTCCAGTACATGAGTTGCCAGCGAGCTGACGAACTGACGGTCGTGCGACACGAAAATCAGTGTTCCCTTGTACTTTTCCAGCGCCATGTTCAGCGCCTCAATGGACTCCATGTCCATGTGGTTGGTCGGTTCGTCCATGATCATCACATTCGGCTTTTGCAGTAGCAGCTTGCCATACAGCATGCGGCCCTTCTCGCCACCGGACAGTACGCGCACCGGCTTGGTCACCTCGTCGCCACCAAACAACAACCGGCCCAGCGTACCGCGGATAACCTGCTCGTCGTCGCCTTCCTGGCCCCACTCGCGCATCCATTCGGTCAGCGTCATGTCGCTGTCGAACTCGGCTTCGTGGTCCTGGGCGAAATAACCGATCTGCGCTTTTTCCGCCCACTTGATATTGCCGTAGTCGGCAGTCAGGCCTTCGGCCAGACGTGCTTCAAAGGCGCCAGCCAGCAACTTGACCAGCGAAGTCTTACCGGCGCCGTTCGGGCCGATCACCGCCAGGCGGGCGCCCGCTTCCAGGATGAAACTCATATCCTTGAACAGCACTTTGTTGTCGTAGGCCTTGTTCAGGCTTTCCACTTCAACCGCCTGACGATGCAGCTTGAAGCGATCGTCGGTTTCAAAGCGGATAAACGGGCTCTGACGGCTGGATGGCTTTACATCCACCATCTCGGACTTCAGCTTATCCACCTGCTTCAGGCGGGAAGTGGCCTGGCGTGCCTTGGACTTGTTGGCCGAGAAGCGTGCCACGAACTCCTGCAGCTCCTGGATACGTTCCTTGGCCTTGCTATTGGACGACAACTGACGTTCGCGTGCCTGGGTGGAGGCGATCATGTAATCGTCGTAGTTACCCGGATAGATACGAATGGTGTTGTAGTCCAGATCCGCCATGTGGGTACACACGGAGTTCAGGAAGTGACGGTCATGCGAAATGATGATCATGGTGGAATTGCGCTCGTTCAGCACATTTTCCAACCAGCGAATGGTATTGATGTCCAGGTTGTTGGTTGGTTCGTCCAGCAACAGGATATCCGGGTTGGAGAACAGCGCCTGCGCCAGCAAAACACGCAGCTTCCAGCCAGGAGCCACTTCGCTCATCGGGCCGAAATGTTGCTCGACCGGAATGCCCACACCCATCAACAGCTCACCCGCACGGGCCTCGGCAGTATAGCCATCGTACTCGGCGAACTTGGCTTCCAGTTCAGCCGCATGCATGTAGTCATCTTCGGTGGCTTCGAGATTGGCGTAAATGGCGTCGCGTTCGCTCATCGCCGACCACATTTCGGTGTGGCCCATCAGCACGACATCGATGACCCGCTGCTCTTCGTAGCCAAACTGATCCTGACGCAGTTTGCCCAGGCGCAGACCGTTTTCAATGGCCACTTCGCCACTGGTCTGCTCCAGGTCACCGCCCAGAATTTTCATAAATGTCGATTTGCCGGAACCGTTGGCACCAATCAGGCCATAACGGTTGCCTTCGCCAAACTTGACGGAAACCTTTTCAAACAAAGGCTTCACGCCAAACTGCATGGTAATGTTGCTAGTGGTAATCACGCTTGAGATCCTTCAGCCAGTCCAGCCGTAAGTATCGGAAAAACCGTGGATTCTATCACATCAGCCGGACAATCCGGCGCTCAGCACCAAATGCGATGACATGCTTTTGCCCCGTAGGGGAATTCCGCTACAATCGAAGACTTTGAATCCTCATCCCTAGAGTTAGGCAGAACTATGCTTACCGGTAGCTTGGTTGCCCTGGTCACCCCGATGACCACAGATGGTCGGGTCGACTTCGAATCGCTCTCCCGCCTCGTTGATTTCCACATCGAAAACGGAACCAGCGGCATTGTCGCCGTCGGCACCACTGGCGAATCCGCCACCCTGGCCGTTGCTGAACACATGCAGGTAGTCGAAGCCGTCATCAAACAAGCCAAGGGACGCGTCAAGGTGATCGCTGGCACCGGGGCAAACTCCACCGCCGAAGCCATCGAACTGGCCGCACATGCCAAACAGGCTGGTGCCGACATGACCCTGTCTGTCGTGCCCTACTACAACAAGCCGACCCAAGAAGGCATGTACCGCCACTTCCGCGCCATTGCAGAAAGTGTCGACATCCCGGTGATCCTGTATAACGTACCGGGACGTACCGTTGCCGACATGAACAACGACACGGTGCTGCGTCTGACTCAGGTACCCGGCATCATCGGCCTTAAAGACGCCACCGGCGATATCGGCCGCGCCTGCGACCTCATCAGCCGTGTTCCTAAGAATTTCGCGCTGTATTCTGGCGATGACGCCACTGGCATGGCTTTCATGCTGTGCGGAGGCAATGGGGTGATTTCGGTTACTTCCAACGTGGCACCGAAACTGATGAGCCAGATGTGTGACGCCGCCATCGCTGGCAATGCTGCGCTGGCTCGCGAACTGAATGACAAGTTGCAGGGTCTGCACAAGCAGCTGTTTGCCGAACCCAATCCGATTCCGGCCAAATGGGTACTGCAAGAGCTGGGTCTGATCCCTGCCGGTATCCGCCTGCCCCTTCATGTCATGTCGGAAAGTCTGCGCCCGCAACTGACCGCCGCCATGAAGCAGGCTGAACTCATCTAACCCCCTGACGACAAGGGAGTCCGCATGAAACGAAGCGCGCCCGCCGCGATTCTGCTGGCAACCGGCATCCTCGCCGGTTGCAGCACCTCCAACCCGCTGGAAAAGAAACTGGACTACAAGTCCGCCGAGCCGCCGAAACTGGGTAACTCGCTGGAAGTACCACCAGACCTGACCACCCCCCAAATCCAGAACAAATATGTGATCCCGTCGACCGGCACTGCATCGGCTCTGGCCAATAGCAACAATGCCGCCGCCGCACAGCAAGCAGCAACACAGCCGGTAACGACTGAAACGGTTGCCATCAAGAGCATCGACAACATCACCATGGAGCGTGCGGGCACCCAGCGTTGGCTCGCCGTGAAGGGCAAGTCACCTGCCGAATTGTGGCCGGTACTGAAAGCCTTTTGGCAGGAAAATGGTTTTGTCATCAAAACCGAAGAGCCTGACCTTGGCATCATGGAAACCGACTGGGCCGAAAATCGTGCCAAGCTGCCAGCGGATGGTATTCGCAAGCTGATGGAAACCGTGGGCTTGGGCGGCGCGATGTCGACTCCGGAGCGCGACAAATTCCGCATCCGTCTGGAAAAAACCACTAACGGCACCGAAATCTACTTCTCACATCGTGGCATGTACGAAACCTTCATCAACGAAGGCAAGTCGGACACCATGTGGCAGCCCCGTCCAGTCGACCCGAATCTGGAAGCCGAATTGCTGGGTCGCTTCATGATCCGCATGGGCATTACCGAGGAGAAGGCCAAGGAAGCGCTCAAGCAAACGCAGACAGTAGCAGACAAGCCTAAAGAAGCCATTGTCGATGGCAAGCTGAACATCAACGACAGCTTTGACCGCGCCTGGCGCCGTGTAGGCCTGGCTCTGGATCGTATCGGCTTGGTCGTCAATGATCGCGACCGCTCGCAAGGCATTTACTATGTGAAGCCTGCCAAGGGTGAGCTGGACAAGAACGACAACAGTTCCAGTGGTGGCTTCTGGTCAAGCCTGGCTTTCTGGAAGAGCAAGGACACTGAAGACAAGAGCAGCAACCCCACCGGGCCGGAATACCGCATTCTGGTCAAGGATGTCGGCAATGGTCTAAGCACGCTTGCAGTACAAGACAAACAAGGCAAACAGCTGTCCGACAGTTTTGCCAAATCTGTCCTGTCCAAGCTTCAGACCGAACTGCAGTAAAGCCAGTACATTCCTAGACGAAAAGCCCGCACAAGCGGGCTTTTTTCTTACCAGCGCCGGAACAAACATCAGCCTTCCGGAGCATGGACGTAAAAAAACCGGCCGAAGCCGGTTTTTGGTGCTTTCGCGCTGAATTACTGAGCAGCGGAAGCAGCCGGAGCGGAAGCAGCAGCAGCGGAAGCGTCAGCAGCCGGAGCGGAAGCGTCAGCAGCCGGAGCGGAAGCATCAGCAGCCGGAGCGGAAGCTTCAACAGCAGGAGCGGAAGCTTCAGCCGGAGCATCAGCTTTCTTACCGCAAGCGGACAGAGCAACGGCCAGCAGGGCAGCAACGAGGAGCGACTGTTTCATTTTTTCTTGACCTTTAAAGATAAGTTAACAAGACGTCAATTTAATCGCCCAAGCTGTTTTGGATATGACTGGGCGACTGAAAATCTTTCAGTGCGCAAATTGTATCACGAAAAAAATTGCTGTGTAGGGGGGCAAGCCAGCAAAAACGCCACCAACCCTACTGCAACCTCCCGCAATGCAGCATTCCCGGCAAAATAGACGTTTGAACGCCAATCCATGCGGGGTAGCAGCCTTGCTATGTGTACATTTGAACATCTGATGTGGTTATTTTGCTACAGACTGCGGAAAATGCCAATAACCAGTTAAGTATCCTTGGTACAGCTGATCCAATAACGACGGCCTGATGTCTGCAGCCGACAAGCGGCGCTGGTTAGCAAACTGTTGCCACACAGCAACATCATCCGGTTCGATTTCGAGAAGCTCACCATTGCAATAGAACATTTCATTGCGGAACAGGATAAGGCTCTTGCGGTCCAGTTCAATACCCGACTCGGCCAGCGCAGCAGCAAATTCGTCTTCGTCCAGCTCATCGTCAGGCGCATCGTAGAATACATGTGGCTTGGGTTCTGTCAGATAGTGGCCGAGAAAGTCGCTGACAATCTGTTTGTCCCAGCTAATCTGGCTCAGCATCTGGCTGACCTTGTCCACCATCTCGTCACTGATGCGTGCCGGATCCGGTTGGCGTTGCAGCTCCGGGTCGGCGTAGCGTCCTTCCAGGCAGATGCGATCCTGCATGTACACCAGGAACTGTGTGGCCAATTCCTGCGTCGGCGCAGCACGGAAGCCGATTGAATAGGTCATCCCCGGCTCCAGCGCCACACCATAGTGTGCACACTTGGGGGGCAGGTAAAGCATATCGCCATGCTCTAGTACGAACTCCTCTTCAACACGGAAATCCTGCAATACCCTGATGGGCGCATCCGGGATGAAATCATCATCTGCTTGGGAAGATATCTGCCAGCGCTTGCTCCCTCCTACTTGCAGCAGGAAAACATCGTAGGAATCGAAATGCGGCCCGACCGTGCCACCCGGCGGGGCATAGCTGATCATCAGGTCGTCCAGCCTGGAGAAGGGGATAAAATCGAATTGCCACAGGATTTTGTCGATATGCGGCAAGTGATGATTGACGTTCTGTACCAGAATGGTCCAGTCGGTTTCTCCCAGCTTGCGGAAACGGGCGGGACGGAAGGGGCCACGCTCCAGATGCCATTTACCGTTACGGTTTTCGATCAGGCGCGATTCAACATCCTCTTGCATCGCCAGCTCGGACAGGCATTTGAAATCAACATGCGGCCCCACATCAGTCAGTGTGCCGCGAATCAGCAAAGGTTTTTTTTGCCAGTAATCTTGAAGGAACTCTTCAGGGGTGAGTCCACCCAGCAATGTCATCGGTTTCATGGCAGTTTCACGGGCTTGCAGGCCCTTCTATGGTTTACAATACGTTCAAGCGGCTGTTCCGCACCATTCCTTGCAGGAGAAGGAAGACTCGCGCTCCCTGCCCTGTCAAGATTTTTCATTTCATCCCGGACAATTTCTGATGCAAATCGCCAAAGATACCGTCGTTACCCTCCACTACGAGATGTTCGACGCGGAGAATACTCTCCTCGACAAAACCGAAGAACCGATTGCCTACCTGCACGGTGGCTATGATGGCATCTTCCCGCTGGTGGAAGAGGCACTGCACGGCAAGGCAGTTGGCGACTCCGTGGACGTCAAGCTGACCCCGGATGATGCCTTCGGTGATCCGGAAGAAGAGCTGGTTCGCGTCGAAGATCTGGACGTATTCCCGGCAGATGTTGAAGTTGGCATGATGTTCGAAGCCGACGATCCGGAAACCGGCGATGTGCTGCTGTTCCGTGTCACCGACATCGCTGACGGCAAAGCCATTGTTGATGCTAACCACCCGCTGGCTGGCCAGACCATCCGTTTCGTTGCCAAGGTAACCGAAGTGCGCGCGGCCACTGCTGAAGAACTCAGCCACGGCCATGTACACGGTGCCCACGGCCACCACCACTAAGCCATGACGACCGGCATATGCCGGTCTGTCTGTGCTCAAATAGGCGCAGCTTGAGTCCCGTTCACGGGACAAGGGCTACGCCTGTTTTCATTTCAAGCTAGCACTCACCGAAGAGTGCTAGCTGGTATGCCGCTCTGGTCCGGACGCCCAATACAGAGATATCGCACAGCCTGCCCTAGCAGACAGGCCACACGCCGTCCCCACATTGACTGACCTCACCATCCAGCTATCTACACCTGCAGACAATCCCTCAGGAATAGCGCAGGCGCCAGCATGCCGTTGTAATCAAACCATCCCCTTGATGCAAGGCAAGCAAGCACGAATGATTCACCGACAAACAGCCGATTCGCAGCACACCCGCGCAATACAGCAACAAAGAGCAAATCACGGCTCAGTTATCCGCCATCTGCCCTATGCTTACCCGGTCCAGCCCGGCAAGGTCCGGCAGGGTCGCCACATTCTGCAAGCCGGCAGAGCGCAGCAACTGGCGCACGACGTCTCCCTGATCGAAACCATGCTCCAGCATCAGCCAGCCTCCGGCTTTCAAGCGTGCCGGCGCGCCAGCAATGATCTCGCGTAGGCAACTCAGACCGTCATGCTCATCGGTCAGTGCCATGCGTGGCTCAAAGCGCACATCACCTTCGGCGAGATGATGGTCGTGCTGTTCGATATATGGCGGATTGGAAACAATCAAATCAAAGCCAGCCAACTCACCCAGTGGCTGATACCAGCTGCCCTGCTGAAAACGAACACTTGCGCCCAACTGCTGTGCATTGCCCATGGCGACTTGTAAGGCATCCGGTGACAGATCCACTGCCGACACCACCCAGGCCGCTGCTTCCAGCGCCAGCGTAATGGCAATGGCCCCGCTGCCACAGCCCAAATCAACCACTTGCGCCGGTGCCTGCCCCAGCCGTTCTAATGCAGCCTCGACCAGATGTTCGGTTTCCGGGCGGGGAATCAACACCGCCGGGCTGACCCGAAAGTTGCGGCCATAGAACTCGCGTTCGCCCAGTAGATAGGCCATGGGCTCACCCTGCAGCCGGCGCAGAGCCAGTTGCTCGAACTGGCTGGTTTCCGCTTCGCTCAACAGCAGATCGGGATCAGCAATCAACCGGGCATGGGTCAAACCAGGACGCACATGCTGCAGCAGCATGCGCGCTTCCAGCCGGGGCAAGGGATGGCGTCGCAGCGCCTGTTGCAGTGTCAGCATGTCTAGAGCAGGAAAAGAGTGGCCAGGCCGAGAAAGATGAAGAAACCACCAGAGTCGGTACAGGCGGTGATCAGCACGCTGGAACCCAGCGCCGGGTCACGCCCCAGTTTTTGCATCAGCGAAGGAATCAGCACGCCCATGGTGGCTGCCAACATCAGATTGAGCGTCATGGCTGCCAGCATGACCAGCCCCAGCGATAGTCGTCCATACAGGGCCCAGGCAATCAGGCCAATGGCACCACCCCAGACCAGACCATTGATAATGCTGACACCCAGCTCCTTGCGCCACAGCCGCCAGGCCTGGCCGATCTGCATCTGCCCCATGGCCAGCGCCCGCACAATCATGGTGATGGTCTGGTTGCCCGAATTGCCACCGATACCGGCCACAATAGGCATCAGAGCCGCCAGCGCCACCAACTGGTTGATGGAATGTTCAAACGCACCGATTACCCGCGAAGCGACAAAGGCAGTGCACAAATTGATGGCCAGCCATGACCAGCGATTCTTTACCGAATCCACCACCGGGGCGAACAGGTCTTCTTCTTCCTTGAGGCCCGCCAGATTCAGCACTTCGCTGTCTGACTCCTCGCGCATGACGTCGACCATTTCATCCACGGTGAGCCGGCCAATCAGCGCACCACGCTCGTCGACCACCGGGGCCGATACCAGATCGTAGCGCTCGAAAGCCAGTGCAGCATCGCGCGCTTCGTCTTCCGGCTGAAAGGACACGACCTCGGTCGCCATGACTTCGGACACCATTTGTTCCGGGTCAGCTACCAGCAGGCTGCGCAAAGGCAGTACACCACACAGCACTTCTTGGGCATCCAGTACGAAAATCTTGTCGGTCTGATGTGGCAGCTCATCGAAGCGCCGCAGATAGCGCAATACCACTTCGCAACTGACATCGGCCCGGATTTTCACCAGCTCGAAGTCCATCAGCGCGCCGATGCTGCCCTCCGGATAGGACAGGGCCGATTGCAACTGTTCGCGCTCGGCTTCATCCAGCTCCCCCATCACTTCGTAGACCACCTGACGCGGCAGGTCGCCAGCGAGGTCAGCCAACTCATCGGTATCCAGCTGACGCGCGGCCGCAACCAGTTCGTCCGGCTCCATGGATTCGATCAGGGTTTCGCGCACCGCATCGGAAACTTCCAGCAGGATGTCACCATCCTGTTGTGACTTGACGCGTTCCCACACCAGCAAGCGCTCGTCCAGCGGCAAGGCTTCCAGGATGTAGGCAATATCCGCCGGGTGCAGGCTTTGCAGCCTTTGCTCCAGCTCTTGCAGCACATTAGCGGCAGCCGCACGCTCATCGCGCTCGTGATGCAGCTCAATCAGCCGTTGTACCTCGGCCAGGCTTTCGCTCAATCGTTCAGCAGTTTGTTTTTTTTCGACAACCGTCAAGCACAACTCCTTCCGCCGGGGCGACAGAAGCTGGGCAGCACAGTCGGAACGGCGGGAATCAACTACGGGAAAGGGGGTAGCCAGCGGCTATGGGGTAACTGGGTAAGTCCATGTGCAATACCGCGCTTTACAGCGCGGCAGAACGGATAAACAAGGCGGGAATTGTAACACGAGCATTCCCCGGCCTTCCAGCCGGGGAGATATGCCGTGCCATGGCTTAAGGCAGGTCGGCGTACTGCATGCGCCGCTGGATGATGCGGGTTTTTCGCGCCAGGCCGGGCGCACCACGATGCTCGTCGTAGTAGCGCGGATTGGGCACCATGGCAGCCAGCTTTGCTGCCTGGCCGGCAGACAGGCGCGCGGCACTGGTGTGGAAGTAATAACGGGCCGCAGCTTCGGCACCAAAGACACCATTACCCCACTCGATCACGTTCAGATAGATCTCGAAAATACGCCGCTTGTCGAGAACGTTCTCCAGCATGACGGTGATCACCGCTTCCTCCAGCTTGCGCCAAGGCGTTTTCTTGCTGGACAGGAACAGGTTCTTCGCCAGTTGCTGGCTGATGGTGGAACCGCCGGCAACGATATGGCCCTGTTTCAGGTTTTTCTCGAAGGCCGCCTCAATGCCATCCCAGTCGAAACCTTCATGGTCGGCAAACTTGGCGTCTTCAGCAGCAATCAGCGCCCGCTTGAGATTGGGCGAAATCTGACCATAGGCAACCCATTTCTGCCGCAACTCGGCATTAGGGTCATCCTCCTGCAGCTTGGCCAGCTGTTCGTTCATGAAGGCACTGGCTTCAGGATTATGGTTCCGCCAGTACACCACGTGCGCCAGAATCCACAGGTTGTACAACACAATGGCGGCCACCAGGACCGCCATAATTTTCAGAAAGAGACGCATTGGATCAGGCCAGCACTTCCCTCAACATATTGGTGACCTTGCGGGTATCCGGCTGTACACCGCGCCAGATATGGAAGGACTCGGCAGCCTGTTCCACCAGCATGCCCAAGCCATCGGCCAGCATGCCGGCATTTTCGCTCTGGGCACGCTTGAGGAAAGGCGTCAGACCCTTGCTGTACACCATGTCGTAGGCCAGGGTGCGCGCAGTGAAAATATTGGCCGGTAGGGGCGGAATTTCGTTGTGCAGGCTGGTCGAGGTGCCATTGATGATGATGTCGAAGGTTTTGCCTTCCAGCGCCTCGTAGCCGCTGGCCACCACTTCGCCCCAGGGGGAAAAATGATGGGCAATCGATTCGGCCTTGATCAGGGTACGATTGGCAATGGTCACTCGGGCTGGCTTCTGCTCCAGAATCGGTTCCAGCACACCACGCACGGCACCACCGGCCCCCAGGATCAGGATGCTCTTGCCCGCCATGGGGAAGTCCAGGTTTTCCACGATGTCGCGCACCAGCCCAACACCGTCGGTATTGTCGCCAAACACTTTGCCATCACGGAAAGTCAGGGTATTCACGGCCTCGGCAGCGCGTGCCCGCTCGGTAACTTCCTGAGCAAAGCGGTAGGCATCGCCTTTGAACGGCAAGGTGACATTCAGCCCCAGACCGCCGGCACGGACAAACTCACTGACCACTTCGTTGAACTTGCCCAGCTCGGCAAACAGCTTTTCGTACTGGATGGTTTCACCAGTGGCATTGGCAAATTCATTGTGGATAAACGGCGACTGGCTATGGGAAACGGGGTTACCGATGACGGCGTAACGGTTGATCATGATCAGCTTTCTTGGATTCCTGTGGTGCTTCCGCGTCGTGCGGTTCATCTGCTGAGGTAGCACTTTGCCGTGTAACGTCATAAACATCAACCGGTCAATACCCCTGTCCAAACAATAAGGTCGTGCTCAGCCCTGCACCCAGGGCAGGCCATGCGCCTTCCAGCCAGTCAGCTGGCCACGATGCTCGTGCTCGTCCTTGTCGCCCTCGAAACCTTCCAGTACGTTGTAAACCCGGGTGTAACCAGCAGCACGGGCTTGCGTAGCCGCCTCGTGTGAGCGCACACCACTACGACACATCAGCAACAACACAGCCTGCTTATCGACGGCGCCTTGCAATTGCTCGGTAAATTGCGCATTAACCTGCATGCCGGGAAAGCTGCGCAGCTCGATGCGCAAGGCACCGGGCACCACGCCGACAAACTGCCATTCGGCCGCACTGCGCACATCCACCAACACGGTACCAGGCAGATGCTGGGCCAGATAATATGCCTCGGGCGGAGTCAGCGCGCCCTGATACGACAGTTGCAGGGCAGCCGCGCGTTCTGCGGCCGTTTGCAGGATCAAATCAGTCTGGTCCATTGCTTTCCTCTCTTTGTAATAGGTTCATGCCACGATGCCGGCAGGGCTGCAGTCATCACGCACGACTGGGTGCACAAATATAGTGCAAACGCACCACGAGCTGCATTATTTTGGTGCATTCATAACAACTAGCCGTGTACCAAGCCCTGTGACACAATGATTACATTAGTGTTCGTACCCTGGCACGCTTCATGCTTCCAGTGAGGCGTACCATCTTTATCAAGCAATATTGCTTTCGATGCACGTTGCCTTTAGGAGAACATTCATGGCGGTTGCAGACGTAGTCAAGCTGATTCAAGAAAACGACGTCAAGTTCGTAGACCTGCGCTTTACTGATACCCGTGGTAAAGAACAACACGTTACCATCCCGGCACACGTTCTGCTGGAAGATGCTGACGAATGGTTCGAGCGCGGCCACGCTTTCGACGGCTCCTCCATCGCTGGCTGGAAAGGCATTCAGGCCTCCGACATGCTGCTGATGGCTGACCCGGCTACCGCCAAGATTGACCCCTTCTTCGACGAAGCTACCGTATTCATGTCGTGTGACGTGATCGACCCGGCCGACGGCAAGGGTTACGACCGCGATCCGCGCTCCATCGCCAAGCGCGCCGAAGCCTACCTGAAGGCATCCGGCATGGGCGATACCGCCTACTTTGGCCCGGAACCAGAATTCTTCGTCTTCGACAGCATCACCTGGGGCACCGACATGTCCGGCTGCTTCGTGAAGATCAAGTCCGAAGAAGCTGCCTGGGCCTCCGCTGAAGAATTCGAAGGTGGCAACACCGGTCACCGTCCGGGCGTCAAGGGTGGTTACTTCCCGGTTCCGCCGGTTGACTCCGCACAAGACCTGCGCTCCGCCATGGTGCTGCTGCTGGAAGAACTGGGCGTACCGGTTGAAGTGCATCACCACGAAGTGGCCACTGCCGGCCAGATGGAAATCGGTACCAAGTTCAGCACCCTGACCCAGCGTGCCGACTGGACCCAAATCCTGAAGTACGTGGTACAGAACGTGGCACACAGCTACGGCAAGACCGCTACCTTCATGCCCAAGCCCATCGTTGGCGACAACGGCTCCGGCATGCACGTGCACCAGTCCATCTGGAAAGACGGCAAAAACCTGTTTGCCGGTGACGGCTACGCTGGCCTGTCTGAAACTGCCCTGTACTACATCGGCGGTATCATCAAGCACGCCAAGGCACTGAACGCCATCACCAACCCGGGCACCAACTCCTACAAGCGTCTGGTACCGCATTACGAAGCACCGGTGAAACTGGCCTACTCCGCCAAGAACCGTTCCGCTTCCATCCGTATCCCGCACGTAGCCAATCCGAAGGGCCGTCGTATCGAAGCCCGCTTCCCGGATCCGCTGGCTAACCCGTACCTGTGCTTCTCCGCTCTGCTGATGGCTGGTCTGGATGGTATCCAGAACAAGATCCACCCGGGCGATGCGGCTGACAAGAACCTGTACGACCTGCCGCCGGAAGAAGACAAGCTGATCCCGACCGTATGCGCCAGCCTGGACGAAGCCCTGGCAGCACTGGACGCAGACCGCGACTTCCTGACCCGTGGCGGTGTGTTCTCCAACGAGTGGATCGACGCCTACATCGAACTGAAGATGCAGGAAGTGAACCTGACCCGCATGACTACCCACCCGGTAGAATTTGCGATGTACTACTCGCTGTAATGACCAGATACCGCCGGAGCCTTCCGGCGGCTGTGGCAAAACCCGCACGGCTCATGGCCCTGCGGGTTTTTTCATGCCGACCAGCCCAACGACAGGCCGATGTGACGCGGGGCGGGCTTTTGCTTATCATATCGCTACTACCATCCTGTTTTTCTTGCTGATGCGGACTCCCATGAAAACGCTTGCCTTTTGTCTGCTGCTCAGTTGCAGCCTCGCCCAGGCCGAGGTGTACAAATACATAGACGCCAATGGCAATGTCACCTTCACCAATGTGCCGATCAAGGGCGCCAAGCCCATGCATCTGGCTCCCTTGTCCACGTATGGCAACAGCAGCAAGAGCAAGCCCGCCAGTAGCGCTGGTGGCAAGCCTGCCTCCACCCCGGATGGCTATCCCAATGTCGACAACGGCACCCAGAACAAGCGCGATCAAGGCCGACGCAAGATTCTGGAAAACGAGTTGGCCAATGAGCAAAAAGCACTGGCTGACGCCCAGAAGGCTTACACCGACGGAGCCGCCACCCGCAATGGCGATGAAACCCGTAACTACCAGAAATACCTCGACCGGGTGCAGAAACTGAAAGACGCGGTCACCGAGCGGCAGAAGAATGTGGATGCGCTACGCCGCGAATTGGGGCAGGCCACATCATCTGCACAATAATGGTGCATAATTAACTCCGTAATCGTGCATTCGCTGTGCTCTGGCTTGGCGTGCTTATTGCTAATAGCACCAGGCACAGCCCCCTTCGATCCGGAGCACCATGAACTCTCCCAGCTTTGCCGGCCTGGAATTACTCGACACCCCGGTCCTGATCACGACCGCCGACGGTGTACTGGAATTCGCCAATCCCGCGTGTGAAAACCTGTTGGCCATCGGCCGGCGCGAGCTATTGCGCCACACGCTGTTTGAGCTGTTCCAGGACAGCCCGGCCCTGCGCCAGGCGCTGAGCACCGCCCTGCAGCACAACGCTGGCTATATCGAACACGATCTGGAACTACGCACCCCGCATGGTGAGCAGCCGCTGCACATTGCCCTCTCGGTGACGCCGGTCGATGCTGAAAGCCGGCTGGCACTGGTGGAATTACGGCCACTCGACCAGCAGCTGAAAATCGCCAACGAAGAGAGGCTATTGCTGCAACAGCAGGCTAATCGCGAGCTGATCCGCAATCTGGCGCATGAAATCAAGAATCCGCTGGGCGGCATTCGCGGTGCGGCACAGCTGCTGGAACACGAGCTGTCCGACCGGCCGGAGCTGAAGGAATACACCGAAGTCATCCAGGAAGAAGCACTGCGCCTGCAGTCTCTGGTTGACCGCCTGCTGGCTCCGCACCGCCGCCATGTGCGCAGCGAAATCAATATCCACGAAGTACTGGAACGGGTGCGCAGCATTGCCCTGGCCGAGTATCCACAAGGGCTGTCCATCCGTCGCGACTATGACACCAGCCTGCCGCAGATGGTGGCGGACAAGGAGCAGCTGATTCAGGTGGTGCTGAATATCGTCAAGAACGCCATCCAGGCCATGAAGGGTAATGGTGAGGTGATTTTGCGCACCCGAGTGGCCCGCCAGGTGACGCTGGCGCGCAAGCGTCATGGGCTGGCATTAAAATTGCAGATTGTCGACAACGGCCCCGGCATTCCGGAGGAAATCAGGGATCACATTTTCTATCCGCTGGTGACCGGACGCGCCGAAGGCACCGGTTTGGGGCTGACACTGGCCCAGGCCTATGTGCACCAGCATGGCGGCAGCATCGAATTCGAATCCCGCCCTGGCCAGACCTGCTTTACCGTAATGCTGCCTTTCAGCAATACGGATTGAACCCAAATAACAGAAACGAGGGCTGCTATGAATAACCCGGTGTGGATCATCGATGACGACAAAGCCATCCGCTGGGTACTGGAAAAGGCGCTAGGCCGCAGCGGCATCGGCTTTGACAGCTTTTCCAGTGCAGACGACGCACTCAATGCCCTGTATGACAACACCCCGCGCGTGATCATTTCCGATATCCGCATGCCGGGTACTGATGGCTTGAAGTTCCTGTCGCGGGTCAAGGCCGACCACCCGCAATTGCCGGTCATCATCATGACTGCGCACTCTGATCTGGATTCGGCCGTGGCCGCGTTTCAGGGCGGGGCTTTCGAATACCTGCCCAAACCCTTTGATGTCGACCAGGCGGTGCAGCTGATCGAGCGCGCACTGGCCGAAAGCAATAGCCAGATCGAAGCCAGCGGCGGCGTGGAAGCCATGCCGGTGCTGCTAGGCCAGGCTCCTGCCATGCAGGATGTATTCCGCGCCATTGGCCGCCTGTCGCAATCGCATGTCACCGTGCTGATTACCGGTGAATCCGGTACCGGCAAGGAAAGGGTGGCCGAAGCGCTGCACCGTCACTCGGTACGGGCGAGCAAGCCCTTCATCGCCCTGAACACCGCCGCCATCCCGAAAGACCTGCTGGAGTCCGAACTGTTCGGCCATGAAAAAGGTGCGTTTACCGGCGCACTGGCCACCCGTCGCGGCCGCTTTGAAGAAGCCGAAGGCGGCACGCTGTTTCTGGATGAAATCGGCGACATGCCCACCGAGCTGCAAACCCGCCTGCTGCGTGTGCTGTCGGACGGACACTTCTACCGCGTGGGCGGCCATGTGCCGATCAAGGCCAATGTGCGGGTGATTGCCGCCACCCACCAGCATCTGGAAGACCGGGTCAAACGCGGCCTGTTCCGTGAAGACCTGTTCCACCGCCTGAACGTGATCCGCCTGCGCCTGCCACCGCTGCGCGAACGGCGCGAAGATATTCCGCTGCTGACCCGCCACTTTCTGGCCAAGAGCGCCAGCAGCCTGGGGGTGGAGCCGAAGCGGCTGACCGAT
This sequence comes from Aquitalea aquatica, assembly GCF_013911085.1. Lineage (GTDB taxonomy): Bacteria > Pseudomonadota > Gammaproteobacteria > Burkholderiales > Chromobacteriaceae > Aquitalea > Aquitalea aquatica. The sequence goes on along the minus strand of NZ_JACERN010000006.1, from coordinate 8,571 downwards.
GCGGCGATGGAGGTGATCAAGTTCCACAGCTTCACCGGCAATGTGCGCGAGCTGGAAAACCTGTGTCAGTGGATTACCGTGATGGCACCGGGCCAGCAAGTCGAGGTGGGCGACCTGCCGGCCGAACTGCGCGAACCGGAAGCCACCAGCCCGGTGACGGACGGTGAAGGCAGCCCGGTCGCCAGCAACAGCGTGCATGTGGTGGACTGGACGCTAGGCCTGGCCGAAGAGGTGGCACGCCGTCTGCGCGCTGGCGAGGTGGGCATCATCGACGATCTGTGCCGGCGCTTTGAGGAAAGCTGCATTCGCACTGGCCTGGCACACACCGGCGGGCGCAAGGTGGAAGCAGCGCATCTGCTGGGCTGGGGCCGCAACACCCTCACCCGCAAGATTCAGGAACTGGGCATGGAAGCCCATGACGAGCAGGCCTGAAGCACAGTACCGTGCATCAGCCCTCCAGCACGGTCAGCCCGGGGAGCGTGGCAAAGCTGCGCTCCCGCACCGTACTCAGGAAATCCTGCATATAGGCTAGCCCGGCATCCTCGCTGCGCAAGGCAGCGTACAGCTCGCTGCTCAGCCCCTGCTCACCAATCCGCCGCGCCACCACATAGCCGCGCTCCAGATAAGGCTTGACGGCCCAGAACGGCAGGGCCGCCACGCCGCGCCGGCTGGCCACCAGCTGGATGATGGCCACCGTCAGCTCGCTGGTACGGCGCAACGGGCTGACCCTGGCCGGCAGCAGTACCTTGCGCCATAAGTCCAGCATCTCGTCCGGCACCGGATAGTGAATCAGCGTTTCATTGGCAAAGTCCTGCGCCTGCCACACCTTCTTTTCCGCCAGCGGATGATCACGCGCCACAATGCCCACCATCTCATAGGCAAACAAGGGCTGGTGGACGATGCCGGCCTGCGGCTCGGCCTCCGACACGATGGCCAGATCAGCGCGCCGCGTCAGCAATAGCCCTACCGGGTCGGCATGAAAACCGGAAACAATGTCCAGCTCCACTGCCGGCCAGTGCTGGCGAAAGCTGTCCATGGCCGGCATCAGCCAGTCGAAACAGGTGTGGCACTCCACCGCCACCCGCAGCTCCCCCGCCTCGCCCTGGCGGATGCGCGCCAGATCGCGCTCGGCGGATGCCACCTTGTCCAGCAAATCACGCGCCAATGCCAGCAGGCGCTCGCCAGCCAGGGTAAAGCGCAGCGGCTGGGTTTTGCGTTCGAACAGCGGCTGCTGGTAATACGCCTCCAGCTGCTTGAGCTGGTGCGACAGGGCCGACTGGGTAAGAAACACCCGCTCGGCTGCCAGTGACACACTGCCGGTTTCCTGCAGGGCAATCAGCGTACGCAGATGACGTAGTTCCAGCATGGCGTGGGCTTTCCGATAATCATGAATTAAATTCATTCAAAACAACAAAAAAATGAGTTTGAATCATACAGCAGATTCACCGATGCTGGGGACACTGACAGACAAGGACCCCACCATGACCACACTGCACCTGGCCGGCTTTCCCCGCATCGGCGCCAAACGTGAACTCAAATTCCTGCTGGAAAATTTCTGGCAAGGCCAGATAGACGAACAAGCCCTGCGCCAGGGCGCACGCTCACTGCGCCAGCGCCATTGGCTGCTGCAAAAGGGAGCGGGCATCCAGCTGTCGCCCGTGGGCGACTTTTCGCTGTACGACCATGTGCTGGACGCTCAGATTCTGGTGGGTGCCATTCCGGCCCGCTTCGGCTTTGACCCTGCCCGGCTGGACAGCGCGCAATACTTCCAGCTGGCACGCGGCAATAGCCGCCAGCCCGCACTGGAAATGACCAAATGGTTCGATACCAACTACCACTATCTGGTACCGGAATGGCAGGCGGATACCGCTTTCAGCGCCACCCCCGCGCCGCTGCTGGCCCAATTGGCCGAAGCGCGCGCGCTGGGCATCCAGGCCAAACCGGTGCTGATCGGGCCGCTCACCCTGCTGTGGCTGGGCAAATGCAAGGGTGGCGACTTTGACCGTTTGCAATTGCTGCCAGCCCTGCTGCGTTGCTACCAGAGCCTGTTGCAAGCCATGCAGCAACAGGGCGTGTCCTGGGTACAGCTGGATGAACCCATTCTGGCGCTGGACCTGCCAGCAGACTGGTTGGCGGCCTTTGCCCCGGCCTATCAGCAACTGGCTGCCAGCAGCCCGCTCAAGCTATTGCTGGCAACTTACTTTGGCAGCGTCGCCCAGCATGCCCCGCTATTGCACAGCCTGCCGGTCGCCGGCCTGCATCTGGACCTGGTCCGCGCACCGGAGCAACTGACCCACTTCATGCAGCAGTGGCCGGATGACAAGGTGCTGTCTGCCGGCGTGGTGGATGGCCGCAATGTCTGGCGCAGCGACCTGAGCGCCGTGCTGGCACAGCTGGAGCCGGTGGCCGCACAACTGGGCGAGCGCCTGTGGCTGGCACCCAGCTGCTCGCTGCTGCACAGCCCCTTCGATGTGGCAGCCGAAACCGAAATGGATGCCGATATCCGCAGCTGGCTGGCCTTTGCCGTACAAAGACTGAACGAACTGAAGCTGCTGCAGCGCGGGCTGGAGCAGGGCCGTGCCAGCATCAGTAATGAACTGCAATCCAGCGACCATGTGCAGGCACAGCGCCGCAGCAGCCCGCTGATTCACCGGCCGGCCGTGCAGCAGCGTCTGGCCTCGCTGCCAGCCGGCGCCGACCAGCGCCCCCTGCCCTTTGCCCAGCGCATTGCCCAACAGCAGGCCTGGCTCAAACTGCCGCTGCTGCCCACCACCACCATCGGCTCTTTCCCGCAAACCGCCAGCATCCGCAGCGCTCGGGCAGCCTTCAAGCGCGGTGAACTGGACACAGCCAGTTACGAACAGGCCATGCAGGAAGAAATCACCCTGGCCATTCGCCGCCAAGAAGCATTGGGACTGGATGTGCTGGTACATGGCGAAGCCGAACGTAACGACATGGTGGAATACTTCGGCGAACAGCTGAACGGTTTTGCTTTTACCCGGCTGGGCTGGGTGCAGAGCTATGGCAGCCGCTGCGTCAAACCACCCATTATCGTCGGCGATGTGGCCCGGCCGCAGCCGATGACCGTGCGCTGGGCCGTCTATGCACAAAGCCTGAGCACGCGCCCGGTAAAAGGCATGCTGACCGGCCCGGTCACCATGCTGCAGTGGAGCTTTGTCCGCAACGATCTGCCACGCAGCACGGTTTGCAAGCAGATTGCCCTGGCACTGAACGAAGAAGTGCTGGATCTGGAAAACGCCGGCATCCGCATCATCCAGATCGACGAACCGGCCATTCGCGAAGGCCTGCCCCTGCAGCAGGCACAGCAAGCGGCTTATCTGCAGTGGGCGGGCGAGGCTTTCCGCCTGTGCAGCTGGCGCATTGATGACAGCACCCAGATTCACACTCATATGTGCTACTCGGAATTTGGCGACATCCTGCCGCAGATTGCCGCACTGGACGCCGACGTGATCACCATCGAAACCTCACGCTCCGACATGGCCCTGCTGCAAGACTTTGCCGATTTCCGCTACCCCAATGACATCGGCCCCGGGGTGTACGACATCCACAGCCCGCGCGTGCCAGCCGAGGCCGAAATGGCAGCCCTGCTGGACAAGGCCTTGCAGGTGATTCCGGCCGAACGCTTGTGGGTCAATCCCGATTGCGGACTGAAAACCCGTAGCTGGCCAGAGGTGGAAGCTGCGCTGGCCAATATGGTGAGTGTGGCGAAAAGGCTGCGCCAGCAGTTGGCAGCACGGCTTAGCTAACCGTCATTCATTGCATTTATTGAAAAGTATTTTTAATATTTATTTACCAAGACTCTCTCTCAGGGCCTTCGCGGCCCGCTTGGTACCCGCTGATCAGGGCTCCTTCGGGAGCCCTCTTTTTTTGGCGTAACCAAAAGCGGCCCGCACTCACCCGGCCATCCACCATAGGAAATGGCCAGGCTACTGTAGCGGATGCTGATGCTACTTTTCAGTTGGATAAAATACTCCTGGCCACATAAAATGCCGATAAATCAACAGGGAGTACCGAATTGACCGAATCCTGCACCGACCGCCTGAATGCCTTATTGCAGCACTTTCCAGTGCATGCGCGCATGTTTCATTCCGGATCCCTGTGCGGGATCACCGATTTCACGGCAGCCGGCGCAGTCGGACAGCTGCACCTGATCCGCTCCGGCGCCATGGAAATCATTCATCCGGGCCAGCCCACGCTATATGTGAATGAGCCCAGCCTGCTGTTCTATCCACGGCCCATGGCCCGTCGTTTCATCACCGACCCGGTGTGCGGTGCCGACCTGACCTGTGCCGAGCTGCATTTTGCTGGCGGCAGCGATAACCCTATCGTCAACGGCTTGCCGGATGTGATCTGCCTGCCACTGGAGACGATTGATGGTGCCGCGCCGGTGCTGGCGCTGCTATTCGAGGAGGCCTTCAGCGAGCGCTGCGGCCGCCACGCCCTGATCGACAAGCTATTCGAAGTGGTGCTGATCCAGCTGCTGCGGCAACTGATGGAAAGCAAAGAGATCAATGGCGGTATGCTGGCTGGCTTGTCTCATCCCAAATTGCGCAAGGCGCTGGTCGCCATGCACGAGCAGCCCGGCCAGGAATGGTCGCTGGATGCGCTGGCCACCATCGCCGGCATGTCGCGCAGCGTGTTCGCCAGCAGCTTTCGCCACACGGTCGGCAGTACGCCAGGGGCTTATTTGCAGAACTGGCGCGTCCGGCTGACGCAACAAGCCTTACAGCGCGGAGAGTCGCTGAAGATGATCGCCATTGCCGTCGGTTATGGCAGCGAAGCCGCACTGTCGCGTGCGTTCAAGGCGCAGTGCGGGCTGAGTCCCCGCGAGTGGCGGCAGCTGCGTGAGCAGGATACGCCCGGCTGAAGTCGCCCAGCCCAGCAGCTGATGAGGCAACACTGGCCATGCCAGCAGGCAGCAAAAAGCCCCTCGCAAGGGGCTAGGGCTGGCGGTTAACTACCAGACAATCAGGGCTTGAGCATGCCGGGGGTCATCATCACCTTCAGGCGTACCTGTTCCAGATCGTGGCGCACCCGATGATTCAGCCACCATACCGAGCCTTTTTTCACGCTCCACAACAACGGTTGTTCACCCAGCAACAGGGCCGACAGCCGGCCGATATACGGCTGATGGCCGACCAGCACGATGGTCTTGCCCGCTTCCGGCCAGTTCACGGCTTTCAATACCTGCTCGACGGATGCATCCGGATTCAGCTCCGGCATGACAGTAAAGCGCTTGCTTAGCAGCGCCGCTGTCTGCTGCGAACGTTTGGCTTCCGATGCCAGCAGGATGAAATCCTCCGGCAGACGATCGCGCAGCCACTGAGCCATCTGGCTGGCTTGTTGCTGGCCATTACGGGTCAACGCCCGGGCCAGATCATCAGAACCATCCTCTGCTTCGGCATGACGCCACAGGATCAGATCCATTTTTCACCTCCGTTATTGTTGTTGGCGCTTGCTCACACCACAGCACGGGACAGTGTCACCTGCCATGGCGCGACAACACGCAGTGTACTGCGCCTGCCGCCGCTTGCGGCACGCTTCCCGCGCGGCAAAACTAGCAGCGCTAGCCTACACCAGGCTTGTGTCAGCCACATGTCGGACAAACACTTACCCGACACGGTAAATCCTGACGCTAGTGCAGTAGCGGTGCCAGCAAGGGCACCAGAATGGCGGTGACCACGCCATTAAGCCCCATCGCCAGTCCGGCGAAAGCGCCGGCAGTCTCAGACAGCTGAAACACCCGCGCCGTTCCGATACCGTGTGCCGAAATACCGGTAGCAGTACCCAACACCATATCGTCGCCCATGCCCAGCAAGGAAAACAGCGGCTTGACGATGACCGCACCAAAAATACCAGACAGGATGACAAACATCGCCGATAGCTCGGGAATGCCGCCCACGCCCTGCGATACACTCATGGCAATCGGCGTGGTCACCGCACGTGTGGTCAGCGACAACAACACCTGCTGCGGCAATTGCAACAGCCAGCCTATGCCCACCGCACTGACGATACCGACCAGCCCGCCAAACAAGATGGTGATGGCCAGCGGGCCGGCCGCACGCTTCAGCCGCGACAGATTGCCGTATAGCGGCACCGCCAGCGCGACGGTGGCTGGACCCAACAGCATCTGTACCATCACCCCGCCCTTCATGTAGTCGCGGTAGCTGGTGCTGGTGGCCAGCAGCCAGCCCAGCAACAACAGCACGCCGATCAGCACCGGGTTGGACAGCGGATGCCCCTTGCAGCGGCGGTTGAACAGCACTGCCAGCTTATAGGCCAGCAAGGTGACAAATACCCCGCTTAACGGCGAAGTACGCATGACCTCAACGGCAGCCATCGGATTCATGCCTCCTCCTTGTGCCGATGGCGCGCCAACAGCAACTTCAGCAACAGGCCGGGCAATAGCAAGGTCAAGGTGGTGGACGCCGCCAGTACCACCAGCAATTGCCAGCCGAAACCGGCCAGCAAATCACGATAGGCCAGCACGGCTGCGCCAGCAGGAATGAACAGCAGCGACAGATGTGACAGAAAACGCGGCACATTCAGCTTCATGCTGTCCGGCACCGACTTGCGCGCAGCCAGCGTGCAAAACAGTAGCAACATGCCCAACACCGGGCCGGGCAAAGGCAGGGAAAAGCTGCGGCTGATCAGCTCGCCAGCCAGCTGGTAACCCACCAGCCACAACAGGGTTTCTATCATGATCATCATTCCGCCTGTAGCAGCGCACCACTACAAGCCAGGCCGTCGGCCAAAATCGGGCTTTCATCATACCTGCGGCTGCTGCAGTGCGGTATAAACAGACAAGGCCATTGTCGTATTACTGTCAACAAACAGGACAAGCCTTGTCCGGCTTTGGCATAATGCGCGCCATGATTCAGGATACACACTGGCTGCCGCAGCCCCCCGACCTTGCCCCCGGCTTGCTGGCCTTCGTCAGCGAAGCCGGATCGCTCACCGAGCGACTGCTGGCCACCGGCCACCGCTTCGGTGTGCAGGTATTGTCACAAGGTGCCAGCCAGGCCAACCCGGACGAGCTCGCCCTGCTTGCCCTGCCGGCCGACAGCCTGCTGTATGCCCGCCATGTACTGCTGACCCTGGACGACACCCCGGTGGTGTACGCCCGCAGCATCGCCCGGCTGGACTGCCCGATATGGCAGCCCATTCTGGACCGTGGCAGCCGTTCGCTCGGACTCACCCTGTTTGGCGGCCTGCCACAGCTGCAGCGCGGCCCGCTGCACTATCAGCAACTGGGTCCGTCCCATCCCTTGCACCAGGCCTGTGCAAGCGATAGCACCAGCCTGACGGCACGCCGCTGCCGCTTTGTACTGGAACAGGCCCCGCTGGTGGTATGCGAGCTATTCCTGCCCGCCCTGGAGGACTTCACCTGATGAACACCGCCCTGCTCAAGGACCGCTACACCGTTTACAAGCAGCTGATGCGCATGGACAAGCCCATCGGCACCCTGCTCTTGCTGTGGCCCACGCTGTGGGGGCTGTGGATTGCCGGCAATGGCAAGCCGGATGCCGTGGTGGTAGTGATTTTCGTACTCGGCACCTTCCTGATGCGCTCGGCCGGCTGCGTCATCAACGACTATGCCGACCGCCATTACGACATGCATGTGGAGCGCACCAGCCAGCGCCCGTTTGCCCGGGGCGCGGTAACCGAGCGCGAAGCGCTGTGGCTGGCGCTGGCGCTGGCCATCGTCTCTTTCCTGCTGATCCTGCCGCTGAACCGGCTGACCTGGCTGATGAGCGTGCCTGCGGTTTTCGTGGCCGCCAGCTACCCCTTCACCAAGCGCTTCTTTCCCATGCCGCAGGCCTATCTGGGCATCGCCTTTTCCTTTGGCATCCCCATGGCTTTTGCCGCGCTCACCGATCATGTACCACTGCTGGCCTGGCTGCTGCTGCTGGCCAACGCCTTCTGGACCGTAGCCTACGATACCGCCTATGCCATGGCGGACAAGCCGGATGATCTGAAGATCGGCATCAAGACTTCAGCCATCACCTTTGGCGATCACGACGTCACCGGCATCATGCTGTGCCATGCCGTATTCATCATCATGATGGCGGGCATCGGCTGGCAGCTGGCACTGGGCTGGCCTTTCTTTGCCGCGCTGGCCATCTGCCTGTTGCTGATCGCCAAGCAGTACCGGGAAATCCGCACTCGCGACCGCAAGCTGTGCTTCAAGGCCTTTCTGGACAACAACCAAGTGGGCGCCGTGCTGATGGCAGGTATCGTGCTCAGTTATCTGTTGAAGTGATGGAGTAGCTGGGCAGCTGGGCGGTGTAACGACAGGGCGGGAATCTACTCCAGCGAATGATGGTTTACCTGCCGCTTCCGCGCGGCGGACGGGAAAGAGGGCTTGCCTGGCCAAGCCCTCCTTCACCTCCAAGGCCACCCCACAAGCATGGCCTGCGGCTGCCCGACAGGACCCGACCGAGGAGAGGCGCGCCTGAACTCGCGATTTGCTAAGGTCAAATCGCTCAAACAGGGCAGGCGCTTAAGACCTCGCCCCGGCCACCCGTCGGCATGCTTGACGGGGCCCAT
>NZ_JACERN010000033.1 GCF_013911085.1 Aquitalea aquatica | reverse complement strand
ACGCTGAGCTTTGGCACTTCCGCCAACAGCACCAGCAATGTCGGCAGCTACGCCATCAATGGCAGCGGCCTCACTAGCAACGGCAACTATGTATTTGCCCAGGCCGCCGGTAACAGCAGCGCCCTGAGCATCACTCCGGCCTCACTGAGCGTCACCGCAAGCAACGCCAGCAAGACCTATAACGGCCTCGGCTATACCGGTGGCAATGGCGTCAGCTATAGCGGCTTCGTCAACGGTGAAAGCAGCAGCGTGCTGGGCGGCAGCCTGAGCTATGGCGGCACGGCGCAGAACGCCATCAATGCCGGCAGCTACAGCCTGCTGGCGCAGGGCCTGACCAGCAGCAACTACGCCATCAGCTATACCGCGGGCAGCCTGACGGTGAACCCGGCCACGCTGACCTATACCGCCAACAGTGCCAGCCGCACTTATGGTGCCAGCAACCCCAGCTTCAGCGGCAGCATCACTGGCCTGGTCAACAATGAAACCCTGACCAACGTCACTAGCGGCACGCTGAGCTTTGGCACGACGGCTACCAGCGGCAGTAATGTCGGCAGCTACGCCATCAATGGCAGCGGCCTCACTAGCAACGGCAACTATGTATTTGCCCAGGCCGCCGGTAACAGCAGCGCCCTGAGCATCACTGCGGCGGCCCCGCGACCGGCTCCGGCATTAACACCCGCCGATACCGAAAAGTATCTGCCACAAACCACCACCATTCCCAAGTTCCCGGATAACGCCCAACAAGTCCTGAGCAATACCGCTGGCACGGCATCATTCGGTGGCCTGAACTACGTGGCAGTACCCGAGCTTGCAGCCAATTCGGCACCTGCATCCAGCACCGCCCCCACGACCACCGCGGGTATAGCAAGCCAGCCGGCCGCGGATACAGCCAGCAGCCCGGGACAAAGTTCGGTCAGCAGCAGCGGAAATCAGCCGGCACCAACCGGAGGCAGCTCGCTCAACTATGTAGCCAGCAAGGATGGTCCGTTGTCGGCTAGTACGGGAGACGGCAAGAAATCGGCAAACGAGCTGAACGTGAATGATGTCACCGTGCCGAGTTCGACAGGTCCTCTGGATGTACATGTCGTCAATGGCGGCATCAATATGGCAACGCTGTTTGGTGGCGGGCAATAAAGGGAATCATCATGAAAAATAAAACAAACACCATGCTCGTACTCGGCCTGCTGATGGGGAATGCGGCCTGGGCGGACACCATGCAGGCGGAGCAGGCCTTGCAAATCGCCAAACCACCGGTGCCGCAGCAAAGTCCAGTGCTACTGCCACCAGTACCTGCAGCATCAGCACCTGCCAGCGCGGACGGCAACAATGTCAAGCTAGTACTTAACAAGGTTGTCTTTCATGGCAACACTCTCTTTACCAGCCAGGTACTGGAAAAGACGATCGGTGATATCCAGGGTAAATCCTTTGACATTGCCGGGCTCAATCGTCTACTGGAGAGCGTGAGCGCGCTGTACCGCAGTCATGGCTACCCCTTCGTGCAAGTGTATATGCCACCGCAGACCACGGTGGACGGCATCTTGCAGATTGCCATTCTGGAAGGTCGCTATGGAAAGATTCAGGCCCGTGGCGACGAGAAGCTTGCCCGCTCGGCGCAGAAATTCCTGAATGCTGGTTTACAGTCAGGTAACTACATCGAGAACACCAGTCTTGAAAGAACCATGCTGATCCTGAATGACCAGCCTGGCGTCAAGGTACGACCCATCCTTCGCCCTGGTAGCAAAGCTGGGGATGGCGATCTGGATGTGCTGATGGAAAGAGCCAGTTGGGTGGATGGCGTGGTAGGTCTGGACAATATTGGTAACAAGAGTACCGGCGAATACCGAGCTCCGTTATCACTGAACATTAACAGCCCATTCATGCTGGGTGACAAGATCACCTTATCCACGCTGTACACCAATCAAGACATGTGGCTGGGTTCGCTCAATTACGATCTGCCCATTGCTTACAGCGGCTGGCGTGGGCAGCTTGGCTATGCGCATACCAGCTATCTGCTGGCTGGAGCATTTGCCTCACTGGATGCCAAAGGCTATGCCGATGTGTCGTCAGCCAAGCTCAGCTACCCGCTGATCCGCTCCCAGGCCACCAATGTACAACTGGCGTTTGGCTACCAGCACAAGAAGCTGGAAGACAAGTATCAGGCCCTGGGCTCCACCCAGTCGAAAACAAGTGATAGCTTGCCGCTGTCGCTGCAGTTTGATCACCGCGACAGCTGGCCACTGGGGGGAGGCGTTACTTATGGTCTGGCCAGCCTGATGTCCGGCACCATGCACCTGGGCCAATCCATGCTTGCCAGCGATGCCAGCACGGCAAAAACACAGGGCAATTTCAGCAAGGCTGATCTGGATATTGCACGCATCCAGAAGCTATCCTCACGCTTCAACTTGTATCTGCGCTATTCCGGTCAATGGGCCAGCAAGAATCTCGACTCGTCAGAAAAATTTGGCCTGGGCGGCTTCTATGGGGTGCGTGCCTATCCGCAAGGTGAGGGCATGGGCGACTATGGCTGGCTGACGCAGCTTGAGTTGCGTTACGACATGGGTAGTGCAACGCCCTTCATTTTGTATGATGTAGGCCGCTCGCATAGCAACAAGAGTGCATGGGATAGCAGTTCCACAGAGCAGCGTAAGCTGTCAGCTACAGGCCTTGGTCTTCGGATCAGCAGCCCAACGTGGTCGCTGGAATCCAGCTTGGCCTGGAAAACCCAGGGTGGAACCCCGACTGCCGAAAATTCCAATCACAATCCTCGACTTTACCTTGCTATTAACCGTCGCTTCTAAAAAGCGCTCTGGCCTTGCTTTTAATGACGGCTTTCCTCATGAAAGCCGTTAAAAATTGCCAGATACGTGAATGACGGCTTAGGCCGATGATCTGCCTATGAGATAACTTCGTCGGTCATCCGGCTCAAGCAGTCATTACACAGAAATCCAGACATGCGCCTTTAAGCAGTCGAAAGCCGGCTCCGGCCAAAGCTGCTTGTCAGAGGTGCTGTGAGCAACGGCTGGGTTACATAAATTCGGACAGGTCCCCTGGGCGCTGAGCCAAAAAATGTTGCTATTGCTGAGGGAGGAGTTCGGGTAGTGCTGGAAAATTTAGTACACCTGCTGCATTAGAGAAAAAATGCCGCCAGTGTCGAGCTGGCGGCCACGACTGCAAGGAAGGTGTTCTACAAGCGGTACTGCTGCAAGGTGCTGATCTGATGGCGGGCCAGTTCGTCCAGATGGTGGGCACTGCTGGCGGCTTCCTGTGCTGCCGAGGAGGCCTCTTCCGTCATCTGGGCAATCTGTTCTACCTGCACCGCAATATTGTTGGTAGCCTTGCCCTGTTCCTTGATGGCGTCGGAAATCTCGGTGACCATGTGGACAGTATTACCGGTGGCCTCGCCAATCTGCTTGATGGCGTGGTCGGCATGGTCGGCACGGCTCACGCCATTGCGTACCAGCTCTTCGGCCGAGTGCATTTGCTCGGTGGCCTGGCGCGAGCGGTCGCGCATGGCGTTGATGGTGGAGGAAATTTCCTGGGTGGAACTGCCAGTGCGTTCTGCCAGCTTGCGCACTTCGTCTGCCACCACGGCGAAGCCACGCCCCATTTCACCGGCCCGTGCTGCCTCGATGGCGGCATTAAGTGCCAGCAGGTTGGTCTGGTCGGCAATATCCTTGATCACGCCTACTACGGTGTCGACCTGAGTGCTGTAGGTATCCAGCTCGCGGATGCTGCCAGCCGCGCTATCCACTGCGCGGGAAATGTCGCGGATGTCGTGAATGGTCTGGCTGATGGTGGTGGAACCCTGGTGCGCCAGACTGCCGGCATTGTGCGCGAGGTCGCGCGATTCTTCCGCCCGGGTGGCCACGTGGTTCACGCTCACCGTCATCTGTTCGATGGTAGCGGCCATATTGGCAGAGGACGAAGACTGCGCATCGGCGGCAGCGGCCACCTGAGTGGCAGTCTGCGACAGATCTTCCGAGGCAGCAGCTACGGAACGGGCCCCTTCCAGAATGGATTTCAGATTGGTCTGCAAACCACCCAGCAGATTATTGAAGGCAGTGGCGGTGTGGCCGATTTCGTCCTGGCTGATGACCGGGGCGCGCTGGGTAAAGTCCAGTGACTGGCTGACCTGCTGCATGGTCTGCTGGATGGAAGTCAGGCCACGGCTGATGGTGCGGAACAGGGTGACACCCATGAACAGAACCAGCAAGGTCACAACACCAATCACGCTAGCTGTTTGCAACAAAGCGCTGTTGTAGGCTGCCTTGTTGGTTTCAAGGGTGTCGAAGGCCAGCTTGAGGTTGTACTCAGTGTGGTCGTTCAAAGCCTTGCGCAGATCTGCACCGGTAGTGTTCAAAGCACCGTCGCGCAGCATGGCATCGGCAAGATCATTCTTCTCACTTCTAGATAAATCGAAAAACTTGCTGCGCTCGGCACGGTAAGCTGCCAGCTTGACCTTGTCATCTTGCAGAAGCTGGCGGTCGTGATCGTCGGATATCAGGTTTTTCTCGTAATCATTCAGCAGGTCTTCCAGTTTTTTGTCGGCCTCGCCCGACATGGCTTCGGCGGCGGCTTTTTCACCTGCCGTGTGCGATACCGAGTGCTTGATGATGGCACTGCGGATGTCCATGAAGGCATACACCATGCCGTTCAAGTCACGAACGCTGGGGGCCAGGTTGGATACGGTGTCCTCAAAGCGATTGCTGGCCTGTTTTTGCTGATAAGCGCCAAAGCCACCCACCAGCAACAGGGCGAGCAGGGCAATGGCCAGGGTCAGGATGAGACGTCGAATGATGCTCATGAAACTCTCCTTACAAGTCATATCTTTTTTTGTTATTAAAATAGTGATAATGCGATAAGTAAATATGCTTATAGCAGCCGATCATGACGTTTGCAGGTTTTTTTCAGCTTTCTATTAATTCTCAGAAACTATTCATACCTTACTTCAAACAGAAAATAAACGAGGTTTATAAATTGGGATGATTCAGAATTTTATTATGGCGAAGGGAGCCATAAATATTTCGTATCATGACTGGCAGTCATGGTGGTTACTGAATCACCCCCACGTTCCGAGATGCCGCGATGGCTCCTTCGGCCGAACAACTGTCGATGTGCAAGCCTGATTGCGACCGTTTGCCCAGATCAATGACAATTTTCGACCAAGGTAAATCTAGTCTCACAAATAAAAAGCGCTACAGCTGTAGCGCTTTTTTATGCCCGCACTTGGTCGGATCAGATCGCCAAATCTTCTATGCTAAAGCCTTCATCCAGCTGAGCCTGTACCCAAGCAGGTTTACGGCCACGGCCAGTCCAAGTCTGAGACTCATCATTCGGGTTCTTGTACTTGGCTTCAACCGGCTTACGTATAGCAGTGGTGGCTTTGCTCAGTACATCATCCAGGTTAAGTCCATATGACTTTGCCAGTTCCAGTATTTGCTTCTTAGCATTGGCCTTCTCTTCAGTTTCACGGCGGCTAATTTCTGCCTGCACACTGTTGCGCAGTGCTTGCAGGTCAGCTAGGTTAAGATTTGAAAGTTCCATATGGGTATCCAAGTGTGGTAAAAGAATAGCGTTATGCAGTATGTGCTTTGATCTGAATTATACGTGTTGTTTTTGTATTGCAATATATAGCCCATTCCTGCATGAGTTGCATACGCTGTGGGAGAAGCTGGTCGCGTGCATATGCGGCACGAGTTTGGTCGTTGTTGACATGTGCCAATGCAAGTTCCGATACCTCATCCGAAAATTCAGTCCCTTTGCAGCTACGTGCCCAATCTTTGAAAGTACTACGAAAGCCATGGGTCGTGATATTTGCTACTTGCATGCGATCAAATAGTGCTTTGAAGGCCTGGTCGGACATGATGCCCCCTTTGGGGGCAGGAAATATCAGGCTATTACCAACAATCCTGGGCATGTTTTTCAAGAGTGCATAAGCCGGATCCGATAGCGGAACCGTGTGGCTTTTACTAGCTTTCATTCTTTCCGCACTAATCGTCCAAGTCTTGTTGTGCAGGTCAATTTCATCCCACGTAGCACCACGAACCTCACCTGAGCGGGCTGCGGTCAGGATAGCGAACTCCAAGGCTTTGGCCGATATGCCACTGCGTTGGCGTAGCTTCTCCATGAATGTGCCGATTTCACTGAAGGGCAGGGCGGCATGGTGTTCCACTTTCTGCACCTTGCCTGGTGCTGGGAGAACATGCTTTAAGTTACCCTGCCATGCTGCCGGGTTTTCTCCTTCCCGGTAGCCAGAAACCTTCGCCCAGTCAAGAATGGACTCAAGCCGGCCACGGAGCCGACTGGCTGTCTCATTCCTGGCATTCCATAGTGTAGAAGTGCTGCCGTCTTTGGTGCTTACCTCTTGGCGTAGCACAAGCAGAATGGCGTCATTGTCTATTGCGTTAATGGGAAACTGACCGATGAGGGGAAAGGCATAGGTCGTAAGCGTTGAGGACCATTGTTTGACATGTTTGTCGTTCCGCCATTCGATCTTTTTGTCTTCGATGAAGGCGAGGGCGCACTGCTCGAAAGTTTTGGATTTGGAGGAAGTCAGCTTGGCTTTGCGCTTTTCCTGGAGAGGGTCAATCCCATCACGGATCTTCTTTCGCAGGGTCCGCGCATTCTCTCGGGCTTCTGCAAGACTGATTTCAGGGAACGGTCCTAAGCCAATACTTAGGCGCCGTACAACTTCCTTGCCACTTTGATTGATGCGGGATCCCATGGCCGCGCATAGCACCCAGGCTCGCGAGTTGCCTGCAATGCGTAGATACAGCCCATCGACACCACCTACGGCATGCTTGCCATTTTCTTTGAGTCTGGAGACTGCAAGTGCAGAGAGTTCTTTTGCTTTCTTTGGCATGATGCACAATCCTTGTGCTGCATATTGTCCTGCATAAAGTACTGGATTTGATTGAAGCTGACAAGAAGCTGTTAGACACTAAGTTTTATAAGCCATTGATATTAAATGGTGAAAGTAGATTTCATTAGATGTGCTTAGACAATACTTGGACGGACCCCCTCTCCGCCAAACACCCCTAAGGTGTTGTTTTTGCAGTAAATTCAGGTTCCTTAAGGCTTTTTTGCCCCTGAGTTCTACACAACACTCCTACACATTGGCGATAAGAGTTCAGTTTTTTTCTTGGCTTCCTATACTCTGGATCGGAACTTGTAACTTTGCGGCAGTTTTGGCACTCGTTTGCACTTTTATTGTCACCGCCAATTTGCAGGGTTTTTGGCACTATTTGCGCTTCTTTTGTCACCGGATCGTAAAAATCTAACGCTTCCTTACCGCTACCTTTCCCTGTGATGGAGGAGGGTGGTCAAGTCCTTGCTCTCCGTGCTCTACCTGTCCTCTCCATCCTCATTGCTCTCCAGTCATGTGCTGGGCTGTGCTAGCCCCTTCACTATGCCGGTTTGCTGAGTGCATAGTTGATCGCCAACTAGCAATCCTTCTGGCAGTGTGACTGCTCAGTCGCGTGTAGCCAGCTTATCTGCTCCCATGAGAAGGGAAATGCTAATCGATTCGTAGTCATAGCGAGGTGCGCGTTGACCGCTACCGTGTGCTTCCAACACAGGACTGAAGTCGTCTGCTTTCTGTACAGCAAACATGCCCTTAACTCGATCGAAGTACGCCTTGGACTGTGCACGGGCAAATATCTCGAACGGTCCATGCATTCTCCTCGCGAACACAAGCATGTAAGGCCACCACTTGCACCACGAATCACTCGCCACAGCAGTCATCTCGCTACGAAGGTAGGCAACAAACTCCGCCTGTGCCAGTTTGAATTCAGTAATGCCCGTCCCTGTCAGTCGCTCTTTAATCAGCATGCCTACAGGAGAGAATAATCGTGTGTCCATGCGTTCATTGCGATAATGAAGCGTCTTGATGCTGTCACAGAAAACAGAGAAATCAACCATCGTATCCTGTCCGAATGTCTGATTACGTTCGTTGTAATAGTGCTCGTTAAGGAGACGTGAGCAGAGGTCAAAACGTTCATGTGCAATGAATGCTGCCAGTGCATGGATGAAGAATTCGTATCCAAGAAACTTGAAGTTGTCGAAGTCCGTTTCAAACCAAGAACCGACGTTTAGGTTGGCTGGCCTATCGAAGTACGGTATCAACGACTCGAAGAAACGGTGAACCTTGGAGCCGAATTCTCCTGTCGTGTCGTAAGCTGCGATAGCTTCGAAAATTTGATTCAGCTCGTTCCGAAGAGGAATGGTTGAACTCACGTTCTCAATGAACTGTTCATCCCACTCTTTCGACTGATCCCGGACGATCCGAAGGCGCTCGAAGTTTGTGGCAATAATTTTAAAGTATTCGGTCAGAGCACCACCAGCGGATGGCTTATTGCCCTTGATTGCATCAATTGCACGGCGAAAATATGGGGTTGTGCCGAGAGAAATTTCAGGTTCTTCGTCGAGATATGCAGGGCGCTGGCCAATGTGCTTTCGCTGATAGAGCGGCTTGTCATTGATCCAACGTACCAGCCGTTCGAACTCCTGTGCGTAGTTTTCCTGGTTGCTAAGGTCGATATAGATGCGGGAAGCATAGTATGTCGGCAGATACGGTTTTCCCTCATCGTCCCGCTCTTTGAGTACCGCGACGAATTTGTTCTGATCCGCCTCGGAGTAGACCTTGGGCGAGATGATCTGTGCCTCGGTGCCGACGCCGCCAGTTCGATTGTTGGTCTTGTCTGCATAAACTTTATCGCAGATTAGTAGAACCTTCTTTACATCGGGATCGTTAACCATGCGTTCCATGAATGCGATCGAGTCATGCCCTTCTCTAAGGTCAAACTTATCAAGAAGCACATGGACCCCAGAGTCGCCGAGTTCATCGGCCAAGTCCACCACCCACTGTTCATGTTCCGGGTTGGACCAACTGTATGAAATAAATGCCCTGGGTTTTGAATCCATGATGCCTCCCTCGTTACGTTAAAAAATGTGGGTTGATCAAAAGGGTGATATAGATACCCAAGCAAACATGCGGTCTTTGCTGTCGCGCCCCTTGGCGGCTATTGGCCGATACCCCCACCTTACTCCCAATCCATAATGCATAAAAGGGGCCTCGGCCCCCTTCGTCCCGCCTACCTTACCCCCTTACACATAAGTCCCCCTCAGCTTCCGGGCGATCCATTCCACGACTTGCGGCACAACGGCGTTGCCGGCAGCTTGAGCCTCTGCAATTTGGTCGCATCCAGTCCGAGGCAAAGCCCATGATCGCGAGACGCTCCGGCCCGCTCAGCCATCGGACCCCATCCGTCGGCTTGAGTAACGAGGCCTGCGCCATGGATAGGGATCTGACTGGGGGCTTGTCCGGCAAGTAGTGTAGGGAAAGGCTTGAGTCCGGATTGTTGCGCTGGCGGCGTGCCAGAAACTGCTGCCACTGGGCTGGCGTCAGCCAGCAGCTCAATGGGGGCTGCACCATGAGCAGAAGAAGACCGGCAATAATGAATACACTACGGCGTTTTGCGGGGACTGCGAAGCATGAAGCATCCAGCACCCGCCAGCATCCCACATACCCGCATTCGGCAAGCGTGGAAATGACTGTCTGGAAGTCTTCGCCATCTCGGCAAGAGAGCAGCCCCATGACGTTTTCAAGGACCAGCCAGCGAGGCTGTAACTCACGGGCGAGCCGGCAGACTTCAAAGAACAGGCCAGAGCGCTGGCCGGCCAGGCCTTGCCGGGCTCCCATGGTAGAGAGGTCCTGGCAGGGAAAGCCGCCGACTAGGACGTCAACGGGGCTGAGGTTGTGGGCGCCGACTGTGCGCACGTCGTCGAACTGGCGGGCGTGGGGGAAATGGTCGGCGAGGACGGCGCGGCAGACGGGGTTGATTTCGACTTGCCATGCGGTGGTGAAACCGGCGTTTTCAAAGCCGATGTCGAAGCCGCCGATGCCGGCGAACAGGCTACCGATGGTGGGGTGTGGGCCATGCATGTGCATCCTTTGCAGTGGCGTGCGATGACGCGCTGGCAGGAGGCTCGGCGGCCTTCAAATGATTGTGTGCCCGGCAGCGCGGGCATTTGATGCTGAGGACCAGCACGTGGCCCTCGGCGAGTTTGTGGCCGCAATGGCCGCAGCGGATTTCAGGTAGTGACATCGGCAAGGTGGTCGGTGACCAATTAACCGTTAGACTGTCCGGGCTTTCTGCGCAGAAAGTGGCAGCCTTGAGGTGACTTGCAGGGTCGTTCTGCGGGTCAGCTGGCCGGGTGGGTGTTGGTAGCACCCATCCGGCCGCTGCCTCTCATTTATTCAGATTCGGGCAGGGTCGTTGTGGCCGCTTCCTCCTCTACACCTAGCGTTAGCGTCGGCCATGCAATATCCGGCCAGTTCGGCGCTTGGCTCAAATCCCGCAGTTGCTGGCGATAGGTCTTCACTGCGTCCAGATCCTCGTGGCTAATGGGGTAGTCCGGCATCAGCAGGTAATCGGTGGCCAGCAGGCGGCGGTCGCGTTCGGCGCGGGTCAGGCGCTCCTGTTCTTCCGCTGGCAGCAGCGGTGGCCAGGCGATGGCCTCGGCCGGGTCGAAGTCGGCAATGAAGGTCTCCAGCTCGGCGCATTGTTCTGCATTCAGCTGCCAGGTGTAGTCGGCGTCGTCCAGCTCCAGCACCGACTTGTCGGCCGGCCTTGCCGGCAGGTAGCGGATGCGTATTGGTACACCTTGCTGCGAGACGTCTTCGCTGGCCGGGCGTGGGGTAAGGACTGGAATAAGCCGGGTGTGGAAGGTGCCGTCAGCGCGCTGCAGGCGGGTGATGCTGCCGTCAAAGATCAGGCTGTTCATGGTGCGTTTCCTCTGATGTCGCCGCGATTGATCCAGGTGACTGCTGCTCCGTTGCTACGGATGGCATGGCCGGCGTTGGCATGCCAGTCGGGATAATTGGTTGAGCCACCGCCGCGCTCGCCCCATGCGCCGCCGTAGCCGCCACGCACCACGCCATTGATGATGCCGCCACGGCCCGGCTGGTCGAATGTACCCGCGACGCCATTCGGTGCATTGCCCAGCCGATCCCCATCGGGACCAAACGGAGCACCGCCGCCACCGCAGGCATTCAGGCCGCCATTACCGCAGGCTGCGCCTCCACCTCCGCCGCCCGCGATAATGCCGCGATTGTCTATCCGGACATTCATGTTATTGAGTACCAGGGCATCACCACCTGCACTGCCTGGTTGCGCAGCCTGGCGGTCGGAACCGGTTCCCCCTTTGCCACCACGCCCCAGCAGATAACCGTAGTTTTCGATGATGATCTGGCAGCTTGCCAATGTGCCATTCCACCAGCTACCGTCCAGCCGGAAACCTTCGCCAGCATTGGCTGATACCAGCTGTATGCCTGATTCAATGACAAAGCGGATGCTGGCTCCGGCGGGTGGCGCACCTGCAAATGCTGTTTGGATACGGTCGATCACCCACTGGCCCGTGATGCCATGGTCGTGGGCGCTGATACGGATGATGGTTTCTTTCTGGAACACCAGGCGGCCATCAAGATAGGCACGGCTGACTTCGCGGCCATCCAGCCACCAGCGCTTGACTTCCCGGCCGTCGATAAAGGTCTTGGGCATGGCGCGGCCTCAATACTGGAAAGTCATGCGTTGGTTTAAGCGGGTGTCCCACTGGCCGGGGAGTTCGACCAGCGCCGTGCTGGCATTCCAGGTGGACCAGGCATCGCGGTACTTGACCCGCCACCACAGCCGTTTGCCCTGGTAGTCCTGGAATTGCTGGTAGCACATCAAGCCAGCACTGAAGACAAACAGCATGCCGGCATAGGGAGTCGGGTAATTGCTACCACTCTCCGCCGCCGCATTATTGGACTGATGATAAAGGCCGGTTTCACTGATGCTGTTCAAGTCCACCTTGTCGGCTAGTCCCGGTTTGAGTGCTAGTGCGTCCCCAATCCCATACCCCGCCAGCGTGGTGGGGGTTTTGCTGATGTCTGTCCACAGATGGCCATGCTTGATTGGCGCGGCGGCATCGCTCACCAGCTTGGCAATAGCCTGCTTTAGCTGGTCGGTCTTGGCTGCATCCAGCTTGATACCAGCTCCTTCGATTACTGCCGCCAACTCGCCCTGCATGGCATTCAGCCAGGCGGCGGAAACAATGGTGCCCAGCGCACCGCTAGCCGGATTGCCGTCGTGAAACAGGCCATCCGGGGTATTAATCTTCTGCATTCAGCCCTCCTGACAGGCGAAATAGACAAAGGTATGAGCTGGTTTCAACTCGCGGAACACGCTTTCAATACCACCTGCCACACCCACCGGATGTCGGCCACCCGTGATATGGCGCTGACGGAGTGGCCGCCAGCTTGATCAGCCCTGCCTGTAGCCGTTGCTGATAAACCGCGCTGCTCGGTGGGGTGAGAGTCCACATACCGTTCCCAGTCTGGCAGAGTGTATTGGGCACAGAAGGGAGAGACGGCCCCAGCGGCGTTTTAAGGTGGTGTCAATCGGTGTGTCCAGATCATCAGCTACCTTCAGGGTATGCGGGACGCGCGGGCAGCTCTTGGGACGGATCGCCCGAGGCCGCAGCCACGATCGCTCGCAAGGCCTTGCGATATGCCGCCCATGCAGGCGGAAAGGGAAGGCCGGCTTCATAGCAGCGTAGTACGGTTGTATCCGAATCCTGCAATGCTGACTGTGCCTCAATCTTGTAGCTATCCCATTGCTGAGCGGCAGATGGCGACGGCGGGTCAATTGCCTGTGGCATACCGCCTGCACCTGCCGTAATCACTTTGCCTGCGGATTGGGCGGCCATCAGCGCGGCATGCTCTGCTTGGGTGATTTCGACAACGTCGTGTGGGATATCTCTCCCGTGAATTCCATTGCAGTAGAAACCGTCCGTAGACGGCGAAAAATAGACCTTCATGTTCACTTCCTCTAATTACCAGCCGATTGCCAGCCATTGAGTTCCGTATGCTGCTGCAGGGCTACCGCCAGCGTTGAAGACCGTAAACGAAGCCCCCGTTTTTGACTGCCCGCTTGTGATTGCGTAGCCACCCGCCGTAATGCCGCTAACAGTACAAAATGGCTGCAAACATGCATTTGGAAATGCCATTGGGAATGTCACCTTGAGGTTAGACGAGCTCGTGCCAGAGGACGACTGCCCACCCCACTGAAGAATCAATCCATTTGGCAAACGCGCATAGCCATTTGCAGCAAAGCTCGCGCTAACACCCGCTGAAAACCGCAACGATGCCGAGCCCCCGACGATGTCCCAGTTACTGCCCACGCAGCAAATATCGACTGTTTCTCCGGCCTGGAGCGCAAGCGAAGTGATGGATGAACCACCTCCAGGCGGAACCATAAAATCAGCACCAGATAAGGCAATCAGCTGCTGTTGATGCGTAAAATTCACGAAGTGGTAAACCACCCCATCAGCCAGTGCCGAGGTGGGCGGCAGCGTGATAGTGAATGATGATGAACCGGTAAAGCCAACTAGGCGCCCGGAGTGCGCCCCAACTAGGGTAGCGTCAGCACCAAAAAACGCATGGCCCGAATAATTACCATTGCAAGCCCACGCATATCCCGTTGTTGCCAGCTTTGTTGAGATGTCAAATTGCGGCGGAGGGTCGCAAGTCGGGGAACGACTCAGATGCACACCGGCGGGAAACGCCTGCAATAACTGGACATTGTCTACCCGCATCTCCAGTACCGATCCGCTTTCTGGGCTACCCCCCTCAGCAAACAAACCGGTATCGCCGTCATTGCCAAAGCTCAACCCCGCATGATTCTGGCTGTCCATCTGCCCAACGCCTTTGGGCAGCCGCAGCCCCTTGGTAAAACGCAGGGGGCCATCGTGCTCCTGGATCATAAAAGGGATGCCGTTGGTAGCCAGTTGCAGGGTGCCATCGACCGGGCAGAACAAGCCACTATCGTTGTCCCCCCAAAAGGCATAGCCCGCACTGGTTTTGTTGAGCGGTGTAACCGCCCCCATTTTGGCCTGCAAAGCCACCTTCAGGCCGTTAGCCAGAGCCTGTTGGATCAACGACTGGATGGCCAGGTTGAGCTGGTCGGTCTTGGCCGCATCCAGCTTGATACCGGCCCCCTCGATCACGCTCACCAGCTCGCCCTGCATGGCATTCAGCCAGGCGGCGGAAACAAGGGTGCCCAGCACACCGCTAGCCGAATTGCCGTCGTGAAACAGGCCATCCGGGGTATTAATCTTCTGCATTCAGCCCTCCTGATAGGCGAAATAGACAAAGGTATGAGCCGGTTTCAGCTCGCGGAACACGGTTTCAATCACCGGGTCGCCAAAGCTGGCCAGTGTTTCGCCAGCGGTAGACTGTCCCGCACGAAAACGCCAGGCACTCACCTGCGTGGAATGCACCACCACTTGCCACACCCACAAGATGTCAGCCACCTGCAACGTGTCGCCGGTGCGATTGATGCCAGCGCGGAAAGGCTGCAACTCGATAACCTCGATCCGGTAACCCAAGCTGCTGGCCAGGCGCTGGAAATAAGGAATACTCAGTCCCCCGGTGGCCGCCAGCTTGGCCAGCACAGCCTGTAGCCGCTGCTGATAAACCGCGCTGGTCGGTGGGGTGAGGCCACAGACCCTTTCCCAGTCCGGCAAGGTGTGTTCGGCAAAAAAGGGCGAGATGGCGGCGGCAGCTTGCAAACCATCGCGCTCGGCCACATCCAGCGCCCGGCCTTCGGCATGTAGCTCGATCTGCAAGGGCTGCGCATTGCGGGCATAGGATTGCGGTGGCAGCAGCAGCGTCAATAGCGTGGCGTGGTTCATGGCATGGCCTTAATGTCGAGCCGGCCCAGCCGCAACCACTCCACCCGCTGTTCATTCACCAGCGGCTGCACATTGGCGGCCGGCAGCACAATGCGCCGGTCCACCACCCCGGGCAGGCTGGAGGCCAGCGTTTCCAGCTGGCTACGAATCAGCACCTCACCGGGAGCCAGCTGCGCAAAACGCGTTTGCAACTGCGGTGTCAGCTGCAGCCGGGCTTGTTCCAGCGTCAGGCCGGACAGCGACAGCTGCAGCTCCACATCCACCAGCCGCACCGTGGGTGCGGCCACCAGGCTGTGCTTGGCGGTAACCGGGCGCAGCGTGTCGATATGGGTTTGCACCGCGGCCAAGGTAGCCGCAGACGGCAGTCCTCCCGCCGCAGTAATGATGATATCCACCGTGCCTAGCCCGCGCCGCAGCGGATAGACATAAGCCGCCGATACGCCCGGCACCTCCAGTGCCCAGCGCCGGTAATCGTGGACATTGCCGCCAGCAGGTGGGCGGCGGATCAGGTCCAGCAGCCGCGCCAGCAGTTCGGCATCGCTTTCTTCCTCCACCCCGCCGCGCATCTCCAGCAGGGTAGCGGCCGACTGCACGCCAGGCGGCGGGGCCAGCAGCTCCAGCCGGCTATCGTCAGACGCATTGCCGGCCAGCCCTGGTAGTGCCGCACTGGCGGCCACTGTCGCCGTGCCATCCGCAGCAATCAGCCCGACCGCGCGGCTGACATACAGCTGTTCCGCCCACTTGCCCTGTACCCCGGCCGGGATAGGACTGCCAGGATTGCCGCGCAACAGCATACGGCCGCTGGCGGCCACCGCTGGCTTGGGCTCCAGACCACGCAATCGGGCATGCTGCAGCAAATAATCATGATCGGCGGTGTCGGGGAAAATCTGTCGCACCATCCACGCCTGGTGCTGGTACAAGCCTTCCACCGCGCTGGCCACCGAGGTGGCGCGGATGAAGTAGTCCGAGTCCGGGCCGACATCGGCCTCCGGCAGCAGGTTGCGGATGTCACGCAGCATGTCGGCGCGGATCTGCGCCATGGTGAGCAAGGGATAAGCCATCAGCCAACCACCTGAAAAGGATGTCGAAAGGTTTGCAACACACCACTGGCGGCAGTGACCGCAATCAGCAAGACCAGCCAACCCGGCTGGGGCCGCAGACTGTCCACGACAATGCGGCTGGCCCGGCCATCCTGCAGCAGCGGTTCCAGCGCCTGCTTGGCATACTGTCGTGCCAGCGCATCGATACGACTGAGGTCTTTTGCTCGTTGCAGCTCATGCAGGCGTGACCCCAGCGATGGGTCCGCCCACCAGCTACCCAGTGGCGTGGCCAGCCGCAGATAAACGGCATTGGCCAGAGTGGAGGTGCGGTTACCGGCATAGCTGCCGGTATGGGGGTCGAGTAAAGTATCCATGTCCCCATTGTCGGGGCATGGTGAGGGCAGATCAGAGCTGAAGAGATTCAGTAAGCAGGAGAAACCTACCCCTGTACTACGCTGGGCCAGTTAATGCACCATCCTCGAACGCGTAGCGTCCTGACGGCCATACGCATCGACACCGACAGTACAAGGGGAGGGCGAGGAGACCAAACAGCCCAGCGGCTGGTCGTCAGCGGCTCTTAAAAGGCAGGGCCAGTCACTCCACCCGAATCACCCGGATGTTTGTGCCCGCGCAAGCTCACCCCACCGGCCACCACATCACCATCCGTCTGGTAGCTGCCACCCTCCTGCCGTACATCCCCGCTGAACACCGCGCCACTACCGCCCTCGATAGCCATGCCGCCTTGGCCTGTCAACTGCTGGCGCACCATCACCTGGCCAGTAAACTCCGCCTGCGGGCTGTCGAAGCGCATGCCTTCCGTCGCCGTGAGCGTAAAGGTTTTGGTCGATCCCTCGATCTTGCCGTCTTTAAACACAAAGGTATCGCCAAAGGCGTTAAACACAGCCGTTTCGCCGGGAGCCAGGCCCTGCACGCGAAACTGGCCGTTCTCGGTAGCGATGATGATGCCGTGGCTGGTCTTGCCGCCCAGCGGCAGCACGATGACAGCGGTGCCCGGCGGCGGGTTACTGCTGAAGCCAAACTGCTGGAACAGCTCCAGGTCAGGCAAAGCCTCATCAGCCAAGCCCTCCACCTGGGCCAGCTGGCTGCCAGCACCGTTACTGGACAGTCCCAATACACCCCGGAAAGCCTGGCGAACCCCTGACAGGGCACGGCTGATACGGCGGTCGATATCTGGAGTCATCACTTACCTTTACTGATGGGGCTATACGACTGGCTGGCAGCTACTGCCACCGCCTTGTTATTGGCACGACTACGCTTACTCTTGCTCTTACCCGGGCTGCTCTTGCGCGGATGCGCATCCGGCACCCAGGTCCCATCCTCCTTCAGCGTCAACTCAGTCTGGCTTGGGCGGCCACGGCCACCGCTGAAGCGCCGCGCCATCAGGAAGTAAATGCCGTTGATGTCGTGTGGTTCGCTCAGCACATGCAGGCGCTGGCCAGGCGTCCACAGCAGGCCGTCACTGCTGCGGTGGCCTTTCACTGTGGCCTGCAAAGTGAGCCCCTGCAGGCGTGCATCCAACAGCAGCTTGTGTGCCCGAGCGCGGGCCGCAGCCAGGCTGTCGACATCGTGGTCCATCACGATACGCGGCCGGTACACACTGACGCTGCTATCGCGCTCCACCACCTTGATGGCGTGGCGACCGGCCTGCAGGGCGCTGCCATGAGCCTGCCCCAGTACCGTAATTTCCGAAAAACGCCCGGCCATGCTGCGCACCCGGTGCAGGCGCACCACATTATTGCCCTGGCCATCACGGCGCAGGATCAGGCTGGCCACCGGTGGGTGCTGGTAGTCCGGCCCGCCAATCACCAAGGTGCCATCCGGCTCAAACCACGGCCACAAGCCATTAGCCTCCGCCGCATTGCGCAACGTATCCCAGGCACTGTCGCCGGGCTGGACACTGACTTTCTCGCTGCTCAGGGTATGGGCGGCATCGATGCGAATCTGGCTCAAGCCCAGCGGCCGCACAACATCGGCGACAATTTCCGCCAGCGTGGCCTGGCGGCGGGTAAAAATGGGCGAAGAGCAATCCACCAGGATCGCTGCGCCATCCCGGCCGCGCAGGGTTAGCGAGTGCGCGCCGTGCTCGATCGCATCCTCGATGTCGTCAATGTGCCCGGTCATCACCAGGTCATTGCCGATGCGCAGCTGTACCGCCGCGCCTTCCTGCAGCGCTGGCGGCAGGCGGCCATTCGGCAGGCCCAGCTGCAACTGCCAGGCATCGGCCGGGGTAAGCAGATCGGAATCAAGCTCATAGCTGCTCCAGTTTTGATGGACTTTGCCCGCCAGCAGCAGGCTGACCACCTCATCGACGGGCGCAGCATTAATGAGCATAGGCATTGAGCAGATCTCCGGCTTGCAAGTGGTTCGGGTTACGCAGTGCAGGGTTAAGGCGCGCCAGCTCGGCAGCACGGCGGTAATCGCCATACCAGGCAAAGGCCTGCAGATGCAGATTGCCATCCTGTTCTACCCGGCGCTGGATCAGCGGCGGGGCCAGCGCAATGACGGCGCGCGCCGCTTCCTGCACCGCCAGCGCGGTATCTTTCAATGCCTCGATCACCGGACGCGCCTGCTCCAGCGGGTAGGCCTTGTGATGACTGTCCATGCTCACCTGCAGCAGTCGCCGTACATCGTTAGCCATGGTTTCCAGCTGCGGCGGAGTGAGCGTGGGTTGCTCCGCCTGGTCGGCCAGCAGATCGCTGGCGGTGCTGGCCAGCGTGCTGGCGGCTACGGCTTGTACCAGAGCAGTCAACTGGGCCACATCCTGCTCACGCGGCGGCAGAGTAGGGGCCGCGATGGCATTCTCCTCGCCGGCTGATGGCACGTTGTCAATCGGCGATGCCGCATCACTGGCATTGGACGGGTGCGCCAACTGAGCGGGCAGCAACACGATGCGATCCAGCTGCCTGGCCAGGCTGTTCCAGTCGCTGGCAATGGTCTCCGTATCGAAGCCGCGCAGATCCACCAGCCCATCCAGCAGCCCCACCAACTCCGCCGCAAAAGCGCGTGGACTGTCCAGCAGGCTGATGGTCTCAGCGACCAAACCATGCAGTTGGCTGCGCACGGCCGCCAGCGTGCCGGTCATCACCGCACCCAACGCCTGCAACGGAGCCAGATTAGCCTGCCATTGCTTCAACTGGGACAGCGCCTGGTCAAACACCGCAATGCCGGCCTGTCGTGCCATATCCGCCTGCAAAGCCAGGCCTTGTGCCTGCTGTGCCGGCAACTGCCGCACAAAAAAAGGCTGGCTCGGTGTAGCCTCCTTGAGCGTCAGCTCCACCGTGCAATAGTCCACATCCTCAGCCGTGTGGCGTACCGCATGGCGCAGCAGCTGCATACGCGCCATGCTGCCGAACACCGGATGGATCAGTTCACCATGTCCCGGCTCATCCAGCATCTGTAAAAATGTCTGCAAGCGGCTGTCGTAATCAGCCCCAAAAAACACCGCGGTCAGCCGCAACTGGCGCGCCTTGCGCCCCAGGTCCTCCACATCCTCGCCATCCATATAGGGATAGGCATGGCTGGCGGTATCGCGCTCGGCCTCATCCTCGGTCTGCAGGCAGTCGAACACCACCCCACGAAAGCTGGCATCCAGCAGATTATCCTTCCAGGACATCAGTTTCTCCTCAATTCCAGCTTGTTGGCCTGGTTAACTGCAGCCACGATATTGCCGTTCTGCACATCCACCGTGACATGCAGCGGAATGGGCTGCTGGCTGGCCTGCTGCATCATGTTGGCAGCCAGATTCAAGCGGGTGGATGACTCCATGACAGCCTGCAGCAGCGCCAGTTGTGGTAGGGCTGGAGCTCCAAAGCCGGCCAGTGAAACCGCTCCGTCGGGTGCGCGAGCATTGCGCTTGATGGGAGTTGGGGCCAATAGTTTTGCGTCCTCATCACCATGGATCAAATCGTAAAGCCAAGTGCCCAGGGTGCGTTTCTTGCCGTCATTGGTGGCCGTCAGCACCTTGGTAATGCCGGCATCGACAGCACTGCCCACGGCATAGCCGGCTGCGCCCGCAGCGGCGACGGGCACAGCCCGGATGGCTAGCGGAGCTGCAAGGATGGCTAACTGGCCAGCACCACGTATAACTGCGCGCTCCGTGCTCGATTTGGACAATGCCTTACCGTTCTTTAGCCTATTCCACTCCCAGATTCCGGCACCCACCACCGCTGCTGCCGTTCCCGGATTTTCTCCAGCAAATTGGCTTAGATTTGCATGCGCTTCGGTCACCGCAGTAGCCGCAGGCGACAAACTCAACCTGTCTCTGGCAACCTCCGCCACCTTCACCTTGCCAAAGCTTGACTCTTTAATCTGTACCAGCGCCGCCCCCACCAAATCCCTCTTCGACGCTGCCTCCCCCTCTTGCATCGACTGCTTCAGGCCCTTCACATCCCCCATCGCCGCCCGCTCAGCCCCGTGCCCGGCGCCCGGCAGCAACATAGCCTGTTGTTGCGCATTCAAGCTGCCCAGTAAATTCAACAAGGCATCCACCGCTTGCTGCCCGCCAACCGGCTTACCCGCCGCATCCACCCCGCCAAGCACACCTTTGGGCATCAGGCTATCCACCGCCACCCCCTGGCGCTTCAAGTCAGCGACCACCTTCGGATCACCCAACCGTTCCAGCACCTTTTGCAAGGACTCCATCGCTTGCTGAGGCTTCATATCCGGATCACGCTGCATCATTTGCTGACCCCAGGCCCCCAGCAAATGCACCGCCTCCCGCCCCTTCAGGCCGCTATCCGCCATGGTGCTGAACACCCTGGGCGCCGCCTGCAGCAAAGCCCCATCGTTATCACCCACCTTGCGGCTGTAATGCAGCAAACCGTTATGCATCTCAGAAAACTGCGTTGGTGCAATGCCCAGCTTCTTCTCGGCACTGACATCGAACTGGGAAACCTGCTTGGTATCAGTGAACAGCGCACTGGCGGTACTTGCGGCATGAACCAGAGCCTCCTGCACCTTCTTCAGCGGCATATCTGCTCCCAGATACACCTCCGCACCGTCCTGCACCGCTGCTGAAGACTGCAGGCTGTCCCCAGCCACCTGCAGGATAGTCGGCGCCAACTGGGCAGCCTCACCCTGCTGCAAGCTACCGTTCATCTCCATCTTCAACATGCCAAGATGGAAATTCCGGTTATTCCGCATGTCCTCCAGCACGGACGACACCCCACCCAGCTTATCGAATAGCGTGGATAGCGCCGTCGAAAAGCTGCCAAACTCACGGCCCAGCTTACTGGCAGGAATCAGCGCCCGCTCCAGGTCGGAGGGCAGACGCTGCATTAACTTAGAGGCCTGCTGCAATCCCGTCATCAGCCCCGACACACTCTGTAGATTCACCGGCAAAAACGCCTCCTTACTCATCCCGCAGAGCCCGCAAAAGCGGATCACCACGCCTCATCACCAACACCGCTATGCCAACAGGCCAACTGCGCCAGCCCCAAAGACCGCAGCCAAATCCACGGCGGTCCCTGGCAGCTCGTCTGCCACCCGCACCCAGGCTAGGTGGCAGACTTAGTCGCACCCGCAGCAGGCCGTTTTGCCGCACGTGAGATCACCCGACGCTGGCCAGGCCGCTCGCCACGATCCTCCGCGCTCACCGCCTGCACCATGGCCAACACATACAACCACTGCGCCTCCGTCAATGCGACGGCTGGCTGGCCAAATAACGCAGCAGCTTTTTCAGCGTAGCGAAACTTAAATCGTTCAAACGCGTTGTCTGCGGCGTTTTTTTTACCTCCTCCAGCAAAGCCGCCAAATCCTCCTCGCGCATGCGTGCCGGATTAAAATTCCGCTCGAACGCCAGATACTCCTCCAGCAAAAACGCCTTCTGCTCCCGGGTCAGCGTCTGCGCCAACTCCGATACAGAGCTAAAAACCGGCTTATCCTCCTCCGCATCCAGCAGCGCCAGCAGCAACAGCTCATTGGCCAGGCGGCGCTCATACAAATCCGCACTGGTTGGCGTCATCTCCACCTCAGTAAAAGCCAGATGCGCCGCCATGCCGGCCTTCGCATAATCCTCCTCGGTCAACAAGCGCAAGCGCAGCTGCACCCCCGCCAATTGCACCGGCAAACGCTGACACGCCGCCTGCTTCAGTTTCTCCAGCAAAGTCATCACTTACTCCCTGATCTTGCGCAAGGCCGACAGCTTGATATCGCGGCGCGCCTCGTTATCCACGCTGTATTTCTCACCCACCTCAGTGGTAAAACAATCCAGCCAGCTCTCGCGCTTCCCGCCCGGCGCTTGCGGATAAATCGTCAGCTTCGCCCCCTTGATCGCCTCCCAATCCAGATCCCCAGCCAACGGAATCACCACCGTGGCAGACAGGTCATACTCCGCCACACCCCCGGCAAAACCCTTGGCACGGCCAGTCTTGTTCATGGTCTTCACCAGCTTGCGGCCCGTCTTGGTAGAGGGCGACAGTTCAATCACTTCCACTTCGTGGCCATCCACTTCCAGTACGATGGCACCTGCATATTCTTGCAACATGATGTTCTCCAGATCATGGCCGCGCGTTCAGCCCGCACCGCCAATAGCAAACAAATAAAAAAGCGCCGTCACCCTATCTCGCACAGCAACGGCAGCCCATGCTTACAGCAACAGATCAATACGACCGGCAATCACATGCAGCCCATTCACCACATCCACCGGAATCTTCACGCACAACATGCCCACGTTCTGCAGATCACGTTCGGCCAGCACGCCATCCTTGTTCTGCTCCACCGCCTCGATGATTTCCAGCTCCTCCAGCTTGTAGAGCACATCCAGGATTTCACTGCGCACCTTTTCCGGCGTGCGCGTCGACAGCTTGTCGCGCGGAAAGCGCAAACTCACCCGCTCACGGCAGGCGCGGCGCACATAATCCAGCGTACGCATGGTGGTGATATCCAGCAGGGACTCGTCCTCCACCCCCTGCGGATCGCGGGTATAGGTACTCACCGCCCGCACGATCTGCAGCCGATTGCCCGGACCCACCTCCAGCGGCGTCATACCGTTGTAGAGCGCGTTCTCCTGCTCGGTACGCATGGTCTGGTCGGCCATGGCCGGCACATCCAGCCCCTTGATCTCCAGGGTATTGAGCGGGCGCGCCGGATCCTCCTCGCTGGCCAGTACTGCGGCATAAGCCGCACCCAGCTGGCACGGCTGCTGATAAGACCCGCGATGCCACACCATGCTCATGCGGCCACTGTTCAGCTGCTTCGTATAGGCAATGCCGCCCGCCAGGCTATCCGTCCAGCCCACCACGCCAATCGCGCCGCGCTGCTCCAGCGGGCCGGATACCGACTCCACATGGCTACGCAACTGAAACACCATGCCGTAAGGCTCGATCTGCGGGCAGACAATGATGTGATGCCCACTGGCCGCCGCAGCCGCCAGCGCCGGACTCATATCCACACCACCCGTACCGCCGCTCAATTGCTTGTCGATGGTTGGCAACAGGGAAGGATCCGTCGACTGGCAACGCAGCTTGATGCTGTTGCCGACAAAACCCTTGTGGCGTGCAGTCAATACCAGCTCACCTGTCCCCAAATATTGGGCACGCACCGGTAACTTATCCTGATGTTTTTCCACCAGCTGCTGCAGAGCCATCAGGATGGAACTGTCGGACTGAAACCCCGCCAGCGGCAGATCGATGCGCTGGTCAGCAATCCACAAAGACAGCACCCCCTGGGTGACAGCGCGATTATTCAGGCGCAGCTTGCCCGACGCCGCCGTGCCGTCTTTCGGATCATCCATCGCCACCGCAGTCAGCTGCACATACGGGTTGGCCGTGATGGCCGCCCTGGCCATCAGATGCAGCTGACTAGCATGGCCAAACAACTGGGCCGCCTGCTCATCACTGAACACATCCACCGGGTGCAGGGCAGCCTGGCTGCCCGTCGCCAGGCGCTGGCCAAGCAGCAGCACGCGCTGCGGATTACCCGGCAGCGTGCGTACTGCCAGCCGGGTGTTGAATTCAAAATACTTGCCCGGCTTGCGGATGCTGGCCGGGATGGCATCAAAACTGATATTCGGACTAGCCATCACACATTTCCTTTCTTGCTATCACTCTCGTCCGGCACCTTGGCCGCTACCGCATCCGCTGCGGCAGTCGCCTCGGCAACCGCCTCATCCAGCACACTCAAATCACCATCGGCAATCTGGCGACGGTAATAGGCACTGTCCTCCACCGTTACCGCCTCGCCATCACCGATATAGCGGCGTGGCTGCCCCTCCATCGGCACCAGCAAGCCATTGTTTGCAATTACTTTCATGGGTTTCTCCTCAAAATGTCCCTTGCGTCGGCAACGCCGTCATCCGGAACCAGGTGGTAATCAATACCGATGCCCAAAAAGGGCGGATCGGGCAGATTTGTCCGGCCATGGGCCAGGGCAAATACACTATCGGGATGGCGCACCGCGCCGTCCTCCTCAGGCGAGGGCGGGATAGGCCAGCCCCCCGCTGGCAAGGCCTGCTCCAGCCAGCTGCAAGCAAATTCACAAGCCAACACCCGGCAAGCCTCACCAGCGCGGCACCTGTTAAACAGCGTGCGCACCTTGCCCGGCGTTAACGGGCTGATGGCCAGGCCCAGATCCTGCTCGGACAGCAAACGGCGCACCGCCTGCACCAGCCGATAGCCAGGTCCCTCCGCAGCGCCCGCAGCAAGGCAGTCGCCCACCAACACCACAAACTGCCCCTGTACCCGGTACTGCTGGCGGCTGGTGCCATGCGGCTTGCTGTCCAGCACGCCATCAAAGCTCACCCAGGCCGCAGGCAAGTGGCCAAGGGCAGCCGGCAGGTCATCCTCCAGCTCGCCGCCATAACGGCTCACTTGCCCTACCAGCTCGCCCAGCCCCTGCTGCAGGCGGCTGATCAATGCATCCTCAATCAGGCCAATCATTCAGAATCCTTCCGCATTACAGACAAACACCCGCCGGCCCACCCGCCACTGCACCGCCTTGTCCATCGCCCCCACGCCACCATCCGGCATACCCCCCAGCGTCACCTTGCCGGCAGCGGCCAGGGTGAGAAAGCGGATGGCATCCCGATAGCGCTCGCGGATCAGCTCGGCATGCAGCGTTGCGCCGCCGCACAAGCGGTAACGGGCGATGTCGCAGCAATAGCCGCAGATAATGCGCGGCGGCCCCGCCAGCGGGACGGCATAGCGGGCGGCCAGATAGCCGTCGATCTCCGCCGAGGCATCCACCAGCGCCGCCTGCAGCACTGCCGCATCGATTACGCCATGCAGGCTGCGGTCGGTCAGCGCCACCACTTCGCGCATGCCAAAACGAGCCGTCATGTCATCCTGCGTGGCGTAAGCCATGCACACCTCCTGTCAGGCGAGTTTCTGCGAGCCGCCCAGCGGCGAAGCTAAAGCGCGCCACCATCACATCCTGCGTGGCAACCATCAGGCGGCCCCCTTGCTTTTGCTGCTGGCCTTGGCCGTGGTTTTGGCGGTGTCGGCAGGCGGGTCGGTTTCTTCCTTCACCTGCTCACCATCGCTGGTCGGGGCGACCTCCGGGTCGGGCAGCACTTCCACCAGCAGCAGCGGCTCGGCCTGTAGCGCCTGCAGTTGTTCCTGCGAGAAGCTGTCGTCCGGGTGTTCGGTGGGCGTGGCGCTGTGCGCCATGCCGGCACGACGGAAACCGTCGGACAATGCGGTGATGCGGATCATGGTTTTGTCCCCTTGGGAAATCGGATCAAAGCGAGTCTGGGCAGCGCTCAAACCGTGCCGTCCGAGCCATAGGCCAGCTGCCAGAAGCCATACCCCCCGGCCGCACGCGCCTCCGCCCCAAACTTGAAACGCTTGCGCATGAACACCTCGTCGGCCTGCGGGTCGGTCTGCTGCACAAAGTCCGGCTTCTTGCGCTCCTGGTAGATAAAGGGCTTCACCGGCTTGCTGGTATCCAGCAGAAACCAGGCGCTATCCGAATTCAGCCACGGTGCCACCACGACTTTTGCCGTGCCCTTGTACGGGTTGGCCTTGCCATCCTCCAGCCGCTCCACCGTCATCAGCGTGTTGGCCTCGTCTTCCAGCGCGGGGCCCACCAACAACACATTCGGGGTGATGTTGAGGGGGCGGCCTTCCTCGTCACGGAATTTGCGCATGGCGGTGCGCGCTGCGCCGTAGCCGGCACGGGCGGCAGCCACGCTGGCGGCCGATAGCTTTGCCGTGCCGCGGTTGGACACCGACTTGCCATTCACCGGGTGGTCACGGTCAAAGAAATACTGGCCGTCATAGCAGCGGCTGCTAAAGCCCAGGTTCACCAGCTCGAACACGATTTCATCCGGCAGTTGCTTGGCGGAGAAACCCGCCATCTCGGCCTGCGGCTTGTAGATGCCCAACTGGTCGTCCTCGATGTCGTTACGGTCCACCTCGACCGTGGCTTCCCAGTCATCGTTGACGATGGTGTATTTCGACGCTTCCAGCGCCTTCACCGCCTTGTCACCCATCCACTTTTTCATGCGCGGGAAACGGCTGAGCCAGGCGTAATCGTTCTGGCGGGCGCTGGACGGCACCAGCATCGCCACCTCCTGCCACTGGCTGGGGGCAGCGTCAAAAGCGTTGTTGAAGATGGTCTTCAGGTTGAGAAAGATAGTCTTGATGTTGTTGGCATTGATCAGCATGAAGTGCTCCTTACATCTGTACCCAGACGCCGTCCGGGTCGATCTGGATGATGGTGCCGGCCAGCGGCAACTGCCCGCCCTGGTCACTACGACGCACCGTCTGGTTGTCCTGCACATAGCAGGGGCGGCACAGGGCAGTGGCCGGGATAGGGTCGGTCTGGCTGTTGTCCCATTTGAAAGCCTTGCCACGGCGCACCAGTACAAACTCGCTGCCCGCCGCGCCGCTGTTCTGCTTGCTTTCCTCCGCCCGGCCCACCGCCACCATGCTGGGATTGGCCACGCCATAGGCCATGCCATCACCATTGGAAACCATCACGATGGTGCCGGCCGGGATGGTGATGCCCGCTGCCATCGGCAGGCGCAGCAGCTGGCCATCCATCATCGGGGTGTTACGGTCCTTGCTGGTCAGGGCCATGGGCTTAGTCCTTCAGTGCGGCCGGATCGAGGCCGAACTGCTGGCAAATAGCCAGCGTGTCGGCATCCGGGGTGGTGGGCGTCATGCCAGCTGGCGGCTGGCCCTGGGTTTGGGTGCCGGACAGTGCGGCAATGCGTGGCGCGGTAGCCAGGTAGCTGGTGAGTGCGGCCAGATTGCTGCCAGCCAACTCCCGCGCCCACGCTTCCTGTGCCGGCAACAGCCGGCCATCGGCCAGCGCAACACTAATCAGCTGCTCTTGCGTGCCGCTTTGCAGCTGGGCGCTGAGGCTGGCCACCTGCTGTTGCAGGGCGCGCATGGTGTCAATCGGCACAAAGCGCGCCGGGTCAGCCTGATTGGCCGTCAGCGCAGCAAGCTGCGTCTGCTGGCTGGCCAGCAACTGGCGCAGGTCTACACTGGCGGCAGCCATGCCTTTGCCGTCGGACAGCTGGCCGATCAGCGCCGACAAGGCCGTCTGTGCCGCTGCCTGGTCGGCCTCGGCCGGCAGGCTCAGCAGCCAGCGCAGCTGCGCCAGCAGTTCGGTGATATCCATGGGGGTCTCCAGTGCAGGAGTAGGGGAAAGCGTCCCAGCCAGGCGTGACAGGGCCGCCAGTTGCAGCTCCGGCAGTTCGTCCAGCGCGGGGTTATTGGTAAGGGCGACATGCAGCAGGGCGATGACCCTGCCGTCCTTGTCGTAAGCAAATACCGGCGACAGATAGCGGTATTCCAGCGCGGCTATCATCGCGGCGGCACGCGCAGTCCACTCCACATAGGTGGCGTACAGCCCGTCCTCGCGCCATTCCAGCGAGCCGAACCAGCCGGCAGCCGGCGCAGGTTGGCCATTGGCCTGGCTGTATAAGGTCTGGTGCTCGTAATCAATGACAAAACGCGTTTGCCGCTGGGCCGCCGC
This sequence comes from Aquitalea aquatica, assembly GCF_013911085.1. Lineage (GTDB taxonomy): Bacteria > Pseudomonadota > Gammaproteobacteria > Burkholderiales > Chromobacteriaceae > Aquitalea > Aquitalea aquatica. Next base: position 422,551 of record NZ_JACERN010000033.1, on the reverse strand, counting down.
CATCACCAGTGCCGCAGCCAGCGCGGCATCCATCTCCCAGTAAGGGCATTCGGTGGGGCGACCATCGCGGGCACGGAAGCTCCCCGCCGGCAGCAGCTTGAGGGCTGTCTGTCCGGGGGTAAGGTCAACCGTCAGTGCGGCGATGCGGTGTGCAAGATGTGCCATGCCCCGCAGTGTGCGGGGCATGGTGGGGGTGGGACTGTGTGAAGGGGTTCAGTAGTGTCTGAATCTACTTGATAAACTCAATTGGCATGTGCAAAATAGGAAAAAATATCGTATTGGATTTTTATGAAAAGAAATATGCAAACAGTCTTTGCCATTTTGGCGGCTTGCGAAAAAGAGTTCGATGGCCAGCCTACCTTGGCCTCGGTGAGGACATTCGTTGCCAGTTACAGCGGAGCTGGCGAAGTTGAGCAAGCATATCATCTATCACTTTTAGAGCATGGTGGTTTTATCCGGTTTGACAAACAAGATTTGGAAATGATGCGAAGTAATCCATTTGTTTTATTAACATGGGCTGGCCATGACTTATTGGATTTCTTGAAGGCTCGCATTGCAAAAGGCGAGCTGATTTAATTAACAGGAGGTTTGATGAAAAAATATCTAGTAAGTATTTATGATGCTGGCGATAAGCAAACATATGATCTGAGTATGACAGAAGATGATATGTTGGCGATTTTCAATATGAAAACATTAAAGAAAAATAAAGTTGAACTACCCAGTATTGGTGGTAATGCAGTGTTGAATGGAAATGATGTCATGATTGTTTACAGCAGTGATTTGGCTAGAACCAATCAGGGGACCATTGGTGTTAGCTTTTACGATTTGCTTGAGTGCCTTGAGGACGCACATCCACGACTGTTCTCGTGATTGTGTTTCAACCCGTTTAAACCCCGTTTAATTTCAACGATCGCCCCCGCGCTGCGGCACTGCCCCATCCGGGGGGCTGGCAACGCGCCAGAGGCCGTTTCTGCGCCTTGTTGTCTTTACTGCCCGACCACCCCGCGCAGGTAGTCCTCCACCGCCCGTTCTATCTCGCCCTCATCCCAGGCCGTCAGCTGCAGGAAGGGCCGTGCCGGGATCTTGCTGCCGGGGTGGTTCACCTGTTTTACCGGGTAGCGTGCGCCGAGCCAGTACAGGGCTTGCTTGTGACGGGGGAGAATGAGGTGGGGGCGGGGCTAGCCCCCTAACGGTTGGATGGCAGCATATTTCAGATTGCTGCGCGATCTGCGCCCCGCCGGCATCACAGGCCGGAGCATGCTCACGGCCTGCTGCAGGCAAGCCAGTGTGCCGCGCCACAAATTTATCTTTACATCAAGAGTAATCGTGGACTAATTTTAAACACGGTATCGGTAGCAGGGTATTGCCCGGGATGTTGTACATGGCGAGGGCTGGTCCGTCGCCATCAGTCTGTCGAGCGCTATTTCAGGCTCTCCCGGTACCACCACATTCCCCCAGCGCCGCCAGGGATGACGGCGCCGCATGCGCACCACCTACCCGGTGGCAGCCTCGCCCCAGCCCGGCACTACACCCGCAGTGGCGGCGGCAACCCCAGCTCTGGCCGTGGCACACTCAGCACCGGCTCATCCGCCACCGGGGCCGGAATCGCCAGCTTGTCACGCACCCAGCTGACCGGCACTTTCAGACCCAGCCCCACCAGCTTGGGCAGGCTGTCGGCATAGCTGGCCATGTCTTCCACGGCGCGGGTGTCGAATACCAGGCGCGGCAGGCGGCGCGGGTCGATCTGGCCGGCGTTGAGTACGGCCAGCGGGTAGAGCAGATCGCGGGTCAGCGTACCTTGCAGCTGGCGCGCATCGCTGACGGTGAGGTCGTGACGCACTTCGTTGTGGATCTGGCCCAGCGCATTGGTGCTGGTCTTGCCATCGGCCTGGCTGGTGAGCGTGCCGCCCAGAATGGCTTTGCTCTGGGTACGCTCACACCAGTCCATCATCGCCTGGAAGGGGTCATGGCTACCCTTGGCCGCTTCCTGGAACTCGATCAGCATGCCTTCCGGGATGATGCCGGCCGCGTTGTGGCCAATGCCGGCCACCGCCTGCAGCAGGGTGGCTTTTTCAGCATCGGTAGCGCCGCTGGGGTATTTGCCCACCCGTAGCGGCAGGCCGTAGATTTCCAGAAACTCGGCCAGATCGCGCACCGCGTAGTTCTTGAACAGATAAGGCCAGCACAGGATGCGGTGCAGTCCGGCGCGGGTGAGATAGCCAGACTTGGCGCGGTGCTGGTGCAGTACCCAGCCGAAGGGCCACAGTTCCGCGCCTTCCATGGTGCCATCGCGCAGGCGCAGCGCATTGCCATCGGTCGGCAGGGTCTGGAACCAGCGCTGTGGCCGATGGCTCAGCCGCTCCGGCAGCCACTCCCGCCCCAATTGCTGCCACTGGATTTCCAACGCGGCAAAGCCGTGGCCGATGCCGTCCAGGCAATCCAGCAGCACATCGTCCAGCTCGGGCATGTTCTCCAGCCACTCCTGCAGGCGGCCGGCCAGCGTCTTCTCGGCGGCACTGGCCTGTGGCGGCGCTTCGACAGACCAGTCCAGCGTCAGCAGCACGCGCTTGCGCTTGCTCATCTCGGCAAAGATGTGGCCGTCCTTTTCTTCCATGTCGGTAAACAGGTCGGCCTGGGCGCTGAGCACCCCTTGTTCGGCTTCTTCCAGCACCCGATGCAGCCGCGCCGGGGTCAGGCCGCGTGAGGGGTGTTCGGCAAATGTTCGTGTCACCCAGCCGATGCGGGCGGTTTGGGCCTCGCCCAGTACCTCGCGCTGAATGGGCTGGCCGTATTGGTCTAGTAGTCTTGTCATGGCGGCTCCTACCAGGCACCACCGCCAAAGGCAGCGGCCTGGTCGCGGTGGACCGGGGTATAGGCGATGGCTCCACAACCACCAATCGCTGCAGCCCACAGCATCTGCAGCGCGTCCGGGCCGTCGTCGTGGTCGGCCTTGGGAAAGTGGCGCAGCTGCTCGAGCAGCGTGTGCTGCGAAGGGTGCAAGCGGATCAGGCCATTGGCCATGTGCGGCTGCAGCGTTTCAATGCGCAGCAGCTTGTCGGCAATCGGGGTCACACCACGCGCCGGCACCGGAATGCCACGGGCGGCAGCGCGCTTTACCAGCTCGGTGCGCATGAATTCCTGGAACTGCACCGACTCCACCAGCCATAGCAGGCAGCGGTATTGCTGCTGCAAAGCAATGACGTCTTCAATAATGCGATCCGGCAAGCGCTTGCGGATGCGGGCTTCCACCACATCCAGCACGCCGCTGTGGCGGTTGTAGCCCCCCACCAGAATGGCCGACGGGTCACGGCTGGCACCGGCCCGGCCCAGCGAGGGGTCGCAGGCTCCGTAAAACAGCCAGTCGGCCAGCCGGTTCACCCAGAAGTGAATGCACTCGGCAAACGGGGCATCGTCACCGGACAGCGGGTCGTTTTGCTGCTCGCTGTCGAATGCCGCCTTGCCATCGCGGGCGCGTTTCACCATCAGCTGGTAAAAGCTGGTGCCGCCCGGCCAGCAGATTCGCACCCCGGCATCCATCTCCGGCTGGTGCGCCCGATAATAGGCGAGGGCGGCGTCCACCCCCTGCGACAACAGCAGCTCGGTCCAGTGGTCCCACAGGTCCATGCGTTCCGGCCACTGCTCCACGGCGCGAAACTTGGCCCCATGCCACAGCGGGTTGGCCAGCAGCCGCGCCAGCACCGAGTCGTAATGCAGGATGGTGCCGATGATGAACACGTCCAGGCTGTCGTCGGCATCGCCCAGCGACAGCAGGCTTTTGTTTAGCCAGGCATGCAGCTTGTCGCGCTGTTCCGGGCTGCGCACATTGTCATCGTTTTCCAGATCGTCACCGATCACCAGATCCGGCCGCCACGGCCCATGCCGCCGGCCACGAATGCGCTTGCCGGAGCCGAACACTTCAATCTTGGCGTCGTTGCGGGTAAGGATGGTGCCCACCTGCCACACCCGGCCCTGGCCGCAGGCTTCGGGAAAGTCGCGCAGCAGGCGCGGGTTGAATTCCAGCTCGGCCTTGATTGCCTCCAGCATCGGCAAGGCCTGGTCCAGCGCGTCCATCACCAGGATGGGGTAGTGCTTGCGGCCGGTAATCACGCACCACAGCGTGCCGATCTGGGTAATCAGCGTGGACTTGGCATGGCCACGCGGCGCAGCCACTGCATCGTGGTCGCCGGTCTGGTTGTCGATGATCTGCTGGAAACGGGTAAACAGATAGTCATGTAGCCGGGCAGGCTCACGCCGGGTGTAGTGCGGGAAGTAGGTGAGGGCAAAAAAGCGGAAGCTGGCCATGGCCATGGCCTGCAGCCGGCGCGCCGGACGGGTGGCCGGGTCCGGGTCGAAGCCTGCGCATTCGGCCTCCAACTGGCTGCGGTAGGCGGCAGCCAGCTGAGCGAGATCCTGCAGGAAGGATTTTTTGGTAAGCTTGCTCATGTCATTATCATTGAGTATAGAAAATGTCAGGTAAGCCACTACCCAAGATCGATCCCGTCACGGCTCAGAAAATTGCAGACGTTCTGAATAAAAGAGGCTTTGTCACCCACGATGATTTTCCTCTCGTACTACAAAAAGAGTTTGGCGACTTCATCAAACGTAAAATCCGTACCCTGAATAAACACGGCTATACCGGCGGTACGCTTGAGCCGTGGAGTACCAATTTTCGCCAAGCAAACTTTACCTACGGTGCACGCGTCATCGCCCGTCAGGTTCCAGACACACGACTCGATGCCTATACCAACGCCACTGCCGGCCCCCCGTCCGGCCTGGCACTCTCCAAGCTGACGATAGGCGATCTGTCTCACTTGCTGCTTGGCTTGGTATTTGCATGCCCATGCGGGCATCAAACCAAAGTCGATAGCAACCTTTATTCCTTTGCGGACAGGAAAAAAGACTGCACCCAGGCAACGGCGGTGTGTCCTGCATGTAAAGCCGTGATCACTTCGCCGTCTGATGCCTATCGCCTGTTCTAGCCATACACCCGCGCCAGCTCCTCCCCAAACGGCTCCAGCACCTCGACAAAGGTCTGGGCGTGTTTGGGGTAGTGCTCCCGGATAAACCCGGCCAGCTTCTGCACCACCTCCATCGCCGTGGCCAACTGGCTGGTTTCCGGCAGCACGCGCTTGCTGGCGGCCACCGTCTTGTTGAAGCTGTCGGCCAGGCTGGCCAGAATCTGCACCTTTTTTTCCGGTGGAATGTCCGGGTTGGCGTTCAGCGCGTCCATGGTGGCCTGATACTGGGTCATGAAGCCGGCCAGCGCGGCACGGGCCACCGCTTCGATGCCATCCCCGGCCAGCAAATGGGCGGCGCGCAGCTTGTCCCAGTCGTCACCCCTGGCCCGCGCCTCGCGCTTCCAGCGGCTGGCGGTGGACGGTGAGATGGTGCATTGCATAGCCGCCATCTCCAGGCTGATCCGCTCCAGCACAAACAGGCGACGCAACTGGTCGCGGGTGTCCTGCCCATGTGCCACTACAGGATTCCACGCTTGATCATTTCCGCCGCAATGGCGGTGCCGATGGCCGCCATGGCCCCGCTGATCGCGCCATTTTTCGAAGCGCGGATTTCCACCTCACGCAGGCGGCCGTCCATCTTGTCGATACGGTCGTTGTGGATGTTCTGCCGTGCCAGCATCAGATCCATCTTGCCTTCCATGCGCCCCAGCGCACGTTGCAGTTCTTCATGGTCCGGCATGGGCTTCTCCTTGTTGCAGACTGGACGGGCCAGGAAACAGCGCCCGCCAGCCATCCAGTTGCTGTTCCAGCTGCTGGCACCACTGGCCATAATCGGCCGCGTGGTAGAGCAGGGCTAAGGGGGGTAATCCGCCTGCGGCGGCGGCGGTTTGATCGGTTTGAACCACAGTTCCGGCGTCGGTTGCGGGCAGATATTCATCGGCGTTGGCGTAACCGAGCGCGGCGCGGTAGAGGCGCAAGCTGTCAGGGCCAAGGCCAGTAAAACGCTCACCATCCTGCTGTACGACATGGGCAATCCTCCGGCTCAGTTGTGCCTGGCTACCGGCCAGCGCGGCACGGGCCTGCAGCAAGGCCACGCCCACCTGGTAGGCCTGTTCCGCCAGCTGCTGCTTGTCACGCAGCGCGCTGGCCAGCGCCTCGGCCTGGGCTTCCGCCTGCTGGCGCTGTTGTGCGGCATGGGCGGCTTGTTGCCGGGCGATATCGGCCAGATAGCCACGCTCCGCCCAGCGGTAACCCGCCGTGAACGCACCGGCTGTCAGCGTCACCGCACCCAGCAGCCACACCCAGCGATGGTTGGCAAAGGGCAGCGTCATGGCCGCTCCTCCTGCTGCAAGGCATCGCGGGCGATGGCTGCGCGCTTGGACCCCTGGTTCTGCGCCACCCAGGCCGCCAGATAACCGACATACAGCCATTCATCCACTTTGCCCTGCACGGTAATCCACAGCAGCACCAGCGAACTCACCACAAACGCCCCCACCAGCGTGCTGTCGCTGGTGGACAGCCGGCCACTGACCGGGTTGCGGATCAGATCGAGCAAGCCCATTACTGCCACCCCCTGGCCAATTCAAAATGCGGAAATTCGCGAAACTTCGCCTTGGGGTTGCCATACCAGTTCAGCCCCAGCGCCTCGCCAATGCGGCCCATCACCTGCCAGTGCGGGTGTCTGGCATCCCATTGCGGCTTGCCACCCACCATGGGCACAGCGTCAAAAGCGCGCGACGCGGCCTTGCCCTGGATGGTGAAGTTGTGGGCAGACTGCCCGGCGCGGGCATTGGTCACCCTCGGCCCCGGCTTGCTGCGGCCCTGGGCATACAAGGCATCCTGCTCGGCCCCGGAACGCCAGGTGCAGTAAATCAATGCATCCACCCCGGCATCCGCGCACTGGCGCACAAAAGCCTGCGCCAAGGGCTGCAAGTCGGGGTGAAGGTCGGAAAGAAGGCGGCTGGCCATGGTGCTGGCGTCCATCAACAGTGAGTAATGGCCACCAGAATAGAAAAGCGCCCCGGGCGGGGCGCTGTGAAGGGGTTCAGTTAATTTACTGAATATTTACAACTTAATTGATTTTGCTGTGTTGGCTAGGTCTGGCAGAGATCTTGCAGGTAGTCTTGAAGCTCTTAGATTTACTTTACTATCAATTTTCTGCAAGAACTTGACTGATCTTAATGTGCTTTTGAAAGAGCCATATTCATCACGGTCATAAGTGTCTACGCCCAGCTCATAAAATAGATCAACTGATTTGTTAATATATTTCTCAAGAGCGTTCGTGAATTCAGGTGCTGCCATTTTTTCAAGTGAAATATGATTTGATTGAATGTCAGAAAACTTATCAATCAGCTTGTATGTGCAGTAAATAATCCACAGACTACTCGCCACCCCTAGTAGATTCACATTTTCATCATTATTTTTTGCTAGTTCTTCGACTCTCTGCGTCCGGATTTCATCTGCCATCGTTCCTACTCGCCATGCCAGGTAAACCTCTACTGGCTTAATTGTTCTTTTGTATATTTTTTGGTATGGCTCATCGAAAAGCTCAGCTTTATTGTTAATTGCTTGAATAAGAAATTCCTGTTTTGTTGCTGCTAGGAATTGAGTTACTTTGTCTAGCTCTATAATGCTGCTGTCAGTTTTCTTTCTTGATCCTTGCTGTTTTGGAGCGTATTGAATGTTTATTGTTGCGAATTGTTTTTTAAGTTGCTCTTGAATTTCATCAGTAGCACGAACAGCCCAAATTTTCACAGCGTTTTGAGAGTTGTTGTATCGTGTTATTTCATTTTTGATGCCGGTTTTCGCTGCAATAATTCTAACGAGCACTTTGGCATTCTCTGCTGTTTTTCCTGCTTTTACTAAGCTTGATGTTGTTTGGCATCCGTTTACGATGCTAAATCTTTTTAAAGTAATTTTCTCTGTTGTAGAGTCTTCGCTTGAATCATTTTTTTCTGTTACGCTGTCAGCAACAATTGTAATGCCATTATTTAGGGCCCAGAATTTTCCGGGAGACTCTTGGGCAGTTTTGACAATTTGTTCGTTGATGCCACCTTTTCTTGCTCCTAGATAAAGTCTGACATTCCCGGCAAATAATTTTAGCTGGTATGTTGAGTGGAGGCGCATTAATTCTTTGGCGCTGACTGTACCCACCCATGCCATTCCATACTCATCGCTATCTTTAAAATAGCTTCCACTAAAGGTGATGCTGTCTTCGGGTATTCCACCTTCCTCCTCAATTAATTCATTGTATTTTTCAACGATTGTTTCTTGGCTTTCCTGGAAAAAATCATACTTTTTATATACATCTGACTTTTTTGCTGCTTTTATGGAAGTTTCAATGTCAGTATTGTGCTTTGCTAATGAAATTAGCCCAAATGTAACAGAAAATTCAGGATTTTTTTGGAAAGTATCTGTGATTAATTCTGCCAGATCATTACGGCCTGAATTTGCTAGTATTTCAGGGTTTGTTATAAATGGTATTGACGACGAAATCGCATCCCATTTTTTTTTGGGTGTTGCTTTGTTTCTACTGTTTTCATTGTCTGGGCAATATGCTTGTATGACATAGTGTTGGGATGAATTAGGATCTGAAAATACTAAGTCGATTCCTTGATCATTGCCGCCATCTGCTGCTGCAGCTTCGAGAGCATCATCTTCATTTATGTCGAAGAAATTTATGGCATACCATGCTGCAAATGCTTTATTTCTAGTTATGTTCCCACGTGCAGCCAGAGAATCGATTGATTCAAAAATGTCTAAAATATTTGTCGCCATTTTATTTCCAGCACTAAAAATAGTTATATGTTTCATGACAATATCACTATTTATGCACTTTGGAAATACATGTGCTTAGTATTGTTGAGTTGAACATGTCTGTAAGATATTGATTTTAATAATCAATCACAGAAAGGTGCGTACCGACACGCCCTTCAAATATATTTTTTCAACCTAGAACAGAACAGCTTGTCGTTCATTACAAGCCCAGTCAGTTGCCGTTTTCAGGACACTCCACACCTGCCGTTCGGTGATCTGATATTGCCGCGCCAACTGGTGCACGGCGTGGCTGGCGGGGTGGTGGCGGGTGAGGGTGTCGAAGCTGTCGCGGATCTGTTGGTTGCGCATGGCGCGCAGGGCAGCGGCACAGCGCGGGATGGCCAGTACCTCGCCACCAAAGTGCTGGGTGAGGATATCGGCGGCGTCCACGCCCACCACCTCGGCCAGCGCCTCATACCGGACCTGTCCCTGACGACGCTGGTTTTTACTGATGGGAAAAGTGGTACCACCCCAGGCTTCGATCAGCTTGAGCGCCCTGGGCAGGCCGATCAGGCTGGCAATGAGTTGCGCCATTTCCGGCAGCAGGTGCTGTAGCTGTTCCAGCTGCTTGGCGTGTTCCGCTTTCATTCGGTTTTCCTCCCGGCGCGGCGTGCGTCGATCATCAGCGCGGCGACCAGCTTGTGCAGCTGCTGCGTGTCCAACCAATCCACCTTGTCGATTTGAAACATCCGCCTGGCCATGGCGTCGACGTAAGGCCAGGGGCGTCCGGCTTCTGCCAGCAGCGCCGCTATCTTGCCCATCAGCGCCTGACGGCCTGCGCTGGGCTGTGGCCGTTTGCCATGGCGCAGGCCGGGCCTGGGGACAAAGCCCAGACGCTGCATTTCCGCCAGCACCTGTACTAGCTGTGGCTGGTCCAGCTGGGTACTGCTGCTGCAGCCGGGGACGATGCGTGCCAGCAGGCTGCGGTAGTCGGCATCGTGCATGGCCAGTTGCTGGCGGGCGATGTGCAGTTTGGCGATCAGGGCCTGGCGTGGGTCTTTCATCGGCTTCCCCTTTGTTTCTTCTTGAGGCGTTAAAACCCGTAGAGCTTGTTCAGCGTCTCGCGAGCTAGAGCGAGACAAGGCGAAAACGGCTGAGGAAGCGGAGTTGACATGGAGTCAATGAGTATTCCGAAGACGTTTTTAACGCGGTATCGCCGAAGCGCAGCAGGTGATGAGCAGGATCTTGCGCAGCCGGCCGGGTTAACGGTCGGCTCGATACCGGGTTTTAGTTGAGGTTGTCCTTCAAAGCCTTGCCCGGCAGAAACACCACCTTGCGCCTGGCCGGGATGGCCAGGCTTTCGCCGGTTTTGGGGTTGCGGCCGGTGCGGGCGGCACTGGTGCGTACCTTGAAGCGGCCGATGCTGGCGAAGGCGACTTCATTGCCTTGCTGTGCTTGTTCGCGGATGGTCTGTTCCAGCGCATCGACCAGGCGCAGGGCGTCCACTTTGGCGAGGCCGGCCTTGTCGGCCAGGGTGCTGATGAGTTGTTGCTTGTTCATGGGGTGCTCCTTGGTGGTCGTGGGTTGCTGCAATGTGACGTGGCCGGTCTCCGGTCGCGTTCAAACACTGGCGATATCCAGCGGCAGCGCCTGATACTGGTCGCTGTCGCCAATGCGCTCATAAATGCGGATGTAGCTCTTGGAGCATTGCACCCGCACCGAGTCGGACAGCGCCTGCATGGCGCGCTGCCATTTCTCGTCCTGAATATCAAGCCGGCGCAGGCCGAGGATGCGGCCGGTGCTGATGTTGCCGGCCTTGTCCACATTGAAGGCGTCACCGACGATGGCGCGGATTTCGCTGCGGGCGCCTTCGGTCCACTCATGCAGGCATTCGTCGATCAGGCTTTTGGCTGCCTGCAGCCCTTCGTCGAAAGCCAGGGTGTCCTGAATGGCGCGTTGCAGCTTGTAGCGGCCATCAAAGCTCAGCAGCGAGACATTGCCCTTGGCTCCGCCCAGCTTGGCCCCATAGCGTTCGCCGGACAGCTCGACAAAGGCATTGATGTCGCCGAATACGGCGGTTTTGAACTCCGCCAGGCTGCGGTTGAGCAGACGGGCGCGGCTGACGATGTCCTTGACCAGTTCATCACGCGCCTGGTCGATGGGCTTGATGTGCTCCAGCGGCACCAGCCGGCCACGGGCGTCCTGTTTGTAACCTTGCGGGGTGCTCATGGCTGCGCCTCCTTGCTGTTGCCCAGTACCTGGGAGATGTGGCCGCTGAGGGTGAGCAGTTCGCTGGCTCCGTTCCCCAGTGCTGTCATCACCAGCCGGCAGCGCTGGGCGGTGGCCTCCAGCATGGCGCTGTCGATATCGCCAGCCAGCAGGCTGCGTACCAGGTCGGCATTGGCCGGGGTGATCTTGCTGGTATCGATGCCGAGCTGGTGGCGCAGGCGCACCAGCTCGGCCACCGGGGCGGGCACGCTGCGTTCGTTTTCGTAGCGGCTGCCGCCGGACTGGGTGACGAATACCCGGCTCCAGAACTGTTGCTGGTTCAGCCCTTTCTGGCGGCGCAGCTGGCGGTAGTCTTGCGGGATGTTGGTGTCGCTCATGGTGGTCTCCTGGTGGCTTAGTGGCCGAACTCGGTCCAGACAATGCGGCAGCCTTCCAGCTGGAACTGCCCCTGGCGGTAGTGGCCGAAATAGGTGTCGTGGCCAAAGCTGTAGTAGACGGCGTCGCCGCTGGCGATCAGCCGCTGGCAGCGTGGGCTGGTGCGGATACGGATAGTGGGGCGCTCGGTGTGCTGCAGGTTGGCGCTCACCACCGACAAGCCGCGCTCGGTGAGCTGGCGCACTGCCTGGGCAATGCGCAGCGCGGCCAGCAGCATGCTGGCGTTGTCCTGGGCATGGGGTGGCAGGGTGGGGTCAGGCAGCATGGTTTGGATCATGGCTTTCTCCTTCGGGTCGGTGCGGGCAGTGCTGGCAGGCGCGCCAGTGGGCCAGCTTGCTGGGGTGATGGGTGGGGGCACGGGCCAGCGCCACGGCGCGGCAGTCTTCCTGGCGGATGTCCTGTTGCAGCCAGGGGCAGTGCAGGCTGTCTAGCAGCGCCAGCGCCTTGCGCGCCACATGGCGGGTGTTGCCGGGATATTTGCCGGCCAGCACCAGGCTGAGGGTGGTGCGGCTATAGCCCAGGCGTTTGGCCAGCTGGCCAATGCTGCTGGCTGCGGCGGCACGGCGCAGCAGAGCCAGCCAGCGCGGCTCAGTCGTCGTCATGGCGGATGTCCTCTTGCCAGACCACCCTGGCCAGGTTGGGGTCGTACACGCATTTGCTGCGCTGGATCATCGGCGGGCGCGGGCCGCTGTATTTGCCGGGCAGCAGGCGGTAGCGGTTGAGGGTTTTGCCCTTGCCCACGCCCAGCGGGCGCGAGGCTTCCAGCAGTTGCAAATAACCGGCGCGGTACAGGGTGCGCAGATAGATGTTGGCGCTGTCGTCGGCAATGTGGATGCCGGCGCTGGCGGCATGCTGGATCAGTTCGCGACTGTTGAACTGGCCGAGGATGCGCATGGTGCGCCACAGGGTTTCGTTGCCACTGCCCTGGCTGACCGGCTGGCCGCTTTTGTTCAGGCGCGGGGCTTCCACGCCGTTGTCACGCATCAGCCGATAGCGCTTGCCGTTGCCATTGCCGCTGGCCGGGCTGTGGGCGTGCAGGTAGCCGCCTTTTTCCAGTGCGCGCAGGTAGCTGACGATGGTGGCGCTGTCCACGCCGCTGGCGCGGGCAAGCTCGGCGGCGCTGAGGTCTTGTTGCCGGGCGCGGATGGCTTCCCAGATGCGCTGGCGTTTGCTTTTGCCGCCGCGTTGTTCCAGCTGGGCGGGCAGGCGCTTCGGGAGTAAGTGTTGGAGCGGGGTTTTCATGACGGGCTCCTTACGCGGCGCTGCCATGGCGGCGCGGGGCTTCGCCGGTGTACAGCGGCCGCTGGCCCCAGGCAGCCAGGTCCACACTGTCCAGCCCTTCCACCAGGGCGGTGTCGTAGACATTGACCAGATTCACCGATACACGGCGCACGCTGCCATGGCTGAGGGCGACCAGGTGTTGCAGCAGGTCGTCGGCCAGCGGGATGTCCGGGCAGTAGATGGCGGCCAGCTGGCGGCTATCGGCCAGCGTGACCGCAGCGGCCGGCAGCCAGGACAGCACGCGGCCATGGAAGCGCTCGAAGCGCTTGAGCTTGTGCGGCAGCTGTTCCTCACCCACCAGCAGCAGGCTGGACTGGCTGCCTTCGTAGATGTCGCGCACCAGTTCGATCATGCCGTGCTTGTCGGCGCAGTAATCAAACTCGTCCAGGATGAGCGGGCGGCGGCTGGCGGCCAGTTGTTCGCAGATCTGGTCGAGCAGGGCGGGCATGGTGCCGCCGGGCTTGATGCCCATTTCAAACAGGATTTTTTCCAGCAGGGTCTTGCGGCTCCAGGCGCTGCGCAGCTGCACGTAATAAGCGCGGCAGCGGTTGGCCACCGCCACGGTGGCGGTGGTTTTGCCCCAGCCGGAGGGGCCGTAATAGACGGCCAGGCCGGGCAGGCTGTCCTGGCGGTTGACCAGTTTTTCCATCACCACCGCGACCAGGTCGAGGTTGGCAATGGGGGCGATGCGGCCGGTGTGGGTAGGGTGCATGGTGCTGTCCTCAGGCGGTTTTCTGGTGCAAGACCTTGTATTCGTGGCTCTTGGCATAACTGGCCAGCCAGCGTTGCTGCTGCGGGCTGAGCGGGGTGGCGCTGGCAGTCAGCTGGCGGTGCAGCTGCAGGCGTTGTTGTGGGTCGGCGGGCACGGCAAACTCGTCCGCCTTTGCGGTTGGCGTGCTGGCCGGGCTGCTGTGCAAGCGTTCGAACGCCCCGGCGATGTCCTGGCCGCGCAGGCCGGGCAGCACCTCGTCGGCCTGCAGGGTGAGGGCGGGCTGGCCGTACCGTTCGGCGCGCACTTCCTGCAGCTGGTTTTGCAGGCGGCGTTCGCGGCCCTGGGCGCGCTTGTCGCGGGCTTGTTGCAGCAGGCTGCGCGGCAGGTAGTCGCGCTGGTTGCCGTCCAGCTCGGCATGGCACAGAAAGTGGCCGGCGGCGTCGTACACCCACACGCGGCTGGGGTCGTGGATGTCGTAGCCGACATGCAGCTGCTCGCCGTGGTGTTCTTCCAGCGCGCGGGCAAAGTAACGCTGACCTAACAGTTCAATTTCACAGCGGCGCACGGTGCGCAGCAGCTGTGGGCGGAACAGCGGGCGCGCTTCGTCGTCGCTGATGCTATGCGGCACAAAGCCCTGGGCGACATGGATGGCCCATTGTTCATCCGGGCTCATGTGGCGACGGCGGCCCGTGGCCGGGTCGGTGATGCGTGGCAGGCTGCGGTGTGGGCGGGCGTTGTAGTCGGCCACCTGTTGCTCGCAAAACTGCATAAAGTCGCCCCAGCCCAGCAGTGGCATGGCGGCGGCGCTGCCGCTGGTGCCAGACTGGCGGATGGCCTGGCGGGTGATCTTGAAGCTGCTTTGCCGGGCCTGCTTGTCCATGTCGCGGCCGACATAGCCGGGCAGGGTTTTGGCAGCCTTGACCCAGATGCTGTGGTGCAGCCGCTCGATCACCCCGCGTGCCTGCGAGTTGTAGGGCAGGCTGTTGATCATCTCGATGCCCAGCCGGGCCATGAAGCCAGTGGCGCTATCCAGCATCATCTGGTTTTTGTAGCCGCTGCCGTTGTCGACATAAAACACCGCCGGAATGCCGTGCTTAAGGCAGGCATCGCGCAGCGCGTCCAGCACCACCAGCGCGCTTTCCGCCAGCCCCACCGACCAGCCAACAGCCTTGCGGGTGGCGATATCCACCAGAGTGGTGATTTCCGGGCGGAAGGGGCGGCCGTGCAGCGGGTGCTGCACTTCGGCGTCGAAGGTGTGGCCGTCGGCGCTGTAGATGTCGCCCGGCAATAGGTCGGCAAAACTGCGGCGGATGAAGGGTTTGAGGGTTTTGAGTTCGCGCTCGCCCATGCGGCCGCTGTGGCGGCTGATTTCGCCCACCTTGCTGACAAAGCGCCGTACCTGCCACACGCTGGGCAAGTCAGCCTGGCCCTGTTCGGCTTGCCCAGTTTCTATTTGCCATTGCACAGCAAACTGGCGGTAGGCGTGTTCCAGGGTGGGTTTTTCCGGGCGCTGGTAATGGCGCATGAAGCTGGCGGCCCACGGCGGCACCGTCAGTTGCGGCTGGCGCTGCGCCGGAGCCAGCCGGCCTTGTTGCTGGTATTCAGCCAGCCGCAGCAGGCTGCGCACGCTGGGCAGTCCATCCGGGCTGGGCCGGCCCCGCTCGTTACGGGCCAGTTTCAGCATGGCTTGCAGCTGTTCGCTGGCCGTACCAAGCCGCGCCATGTCCAGCAGCAGGGCGGCGGCTTTTTTCATGGGGTAGCCGGTGCGCTGCATCAGCGATTGCAGCACCTGCAATACGCCAAGACGGGCATCGGCGCAGAGGGATTGCGCTGTCGTTTCTGCTTGGCTTGTTGCTACTGGCGCGGGAGTGGGCGCTGGGGCAACTTCCTGTGTGAGCAGGCTGTTGACCTGGGCCTGCTGCATGGCCTCCACCACATAGGCGGGCGGGGTGTAAACCCGGCGCTTGCCACCCCGGCCGCTGACTTCCTGATAAGGCCAGCCTTCCTTGTCGGCACGGGCGAGTAGGGCAACCTTGCTGCCGGGCAATACCGCTAGCTTGAGAGCCAGCAGGTCGGTGGCGCTGTAGCGCGTGCTATTCATGCGTCACTCCCGAACAGGGCCAGTACCGGTTCGCCACTGCCACCTGGCGCAGCTTGTCAGCAGGGTGTTCGGCACATCGTTCGATGGCTTCTTCCAGGTGGCTGGCGTAGCGATGCTTCCAGTTGGGTTTTTTCACCAGGTGTTCCTCGGGATTGAGAATCGTAGTGCTGGCGTAATGCGTGGCGCTTGCATACGATTCATTCAGACAAAGGTGCTGGCGCTGTCAGCCATTACCATGGCGGAAACCAGGGGAGGCAAAACCGGTTTAGAATGGCGTTTCTCGTAGCGGCTGGGCCAGATCACCTCCGGTGGCTGGCCGATGGTGGCGGCGATAATGCGCTCAGCCTTGGGCCAGGGACGGTCCAGGGCATTGTTGAGTGCGCCAGAGCTCAGGCCGATTTCTCGTGATAGCTTGCGCAGGGACCAGCCCTGTTTGTGCAGGGCCGCTACGATGTCCGCACGGTGCCAATCCGGTGCGGTTTTTTTGACGGCAGCAGATGTGTTCATGCCTTAATCCTTTGCGGTGATTAGGTGTGAACACGTTAAGTGTTAAGAAATTAACGGTCAATGTGTTAAGTGCTTAACACTTATCGTTTCTGTCCTTTATGCCTGCTGCGCCAATATTCATCTAAACCGTTGCCATTGTTGGCAAATTGTTAGCCTTTTGACGATTTAAGTGTCAGGCATGGCTTAACGGTTAAGCGGGGTAAGTGTTAGGTGCAGGATTTGTTATCAGCCAGTGAAATTGCAGCGCTGCGCCTTCCCGGCATGCCGACGTCGAAGCCGGCAATCATTGCCCGTGCCGAGCGTGAGCAGTGGTATCACGAAGTGGTGACCGGGAGAGGTGGGGAGCGCCGCGTGTATCGTCTGCCCGAGCAATATCTGGCAGAGCCAGCAGCCTGCCGCGTGCCTGCTGCTGCAGAGGGCATTCCCACGACGCTAGACCTGGGTAAGCTGCAGTTAGTGGAGTCGGTGCTGGACCGGATGCTGCAGGAGCGCGGCCTGATGCTGCATTCAGACCGTCGCGGGATGGTGGTGGCGTTTCTGTATGACTATGTAGCCAGGGGCGGGAGTTACGACACCATGACCCAGGCGCTGGACGCGCTGGTGGCCTGACTCTACTTTTCGACAGTTTCCAAAAGGACAGGTTGGAACTAGTCTAAGGGCCTGTCCAATTGCTAACCCCCACCCAACCATGCCGGAAATACGGATGTCGAGCGCCTCAAGCGGCTATTGAATGATGCACTCGACTTTTCTCATCAATCCGGCCCGCGCTATCTCCATCCTTCACCCGTCATGCATTCTGCCGCCAACGATGATGCCTATTCGATTGCGCATTCCGCAGCAGAAATTGATCAGTCTGATGTCAAAAGCACTGCAAATGCAGTCAGTCTTCAATCATTCCTGCTCATTATTTTGCAAGACCTTCTGGATGGCCTCATCAAGCTGATAACCTCGTGCTTATTGGCTTTCGCCCCGATATCACCCATCAAATACCGGTGACAAAATAACTACTCCCCCACACGTGCTATAGCTGAAAACGCGCAGTAATACCTTGCAATTCATGGGAGAGGGAGCTGAGTTGGGCTGAGGTGGTGGCCAACTCCTCCACGGTGGCGCTGTTTTCCTCGGCCATATGCGATACCCGTTCCATGTTTTGTGCCAGGCTTTGACTGGCTATTCGCTGTTCACCCAGAGCGTCGGTGATGTTGGCAATACTGCGCTCAATGGCGTGGGTACTGTTGCCAATCCGTTCTATGGTCTGCGAGGCCAGTGCGGTGCTGCTGCTTACTGCTTCCACGCTTTCCAGGCTGGAATCCATGCTGCCCACCACGCGGGTGACGCCATGCTGGATGGAGTTGATCATCTGGGTGATTTCCTGTGCCGATGTGGTGGTGCGTTCTGCCAGCTTGCGCACTTCGTCGGCCACCACGGCAAATCCACGGCCCATTTCACCAGCGCGTGCAGCCTCGATGGCGGCGTTCAGGGCAAGTAGATTGGTCTGGTCGGCAACATCGCGAATCACCGTGACGATGGTGTCAATTTTTTGTACTTCGTTGCTCAGCATGTTCATCTGGGTCGACGTGCCACTGACTGCGTGGCTGACATCCTTGATACGGGTAACCGAGTCAATCACTTCCTTGCCACCGTCACGTGCCAGGCCTCCGGTCTGCAGGGACTGGCGTTTGGCCTCGTCGGAGTTGTCTGCCACGTGGTTGATGCTGACCGTCAACTGTTCGATGGTGGCCGCAGCTTGAGAGGTCGCTTCGGCCTGATGTTGTGCACCGCTGGCCACCTGTTCTGCCATGCTGGACAGTTCTCTGGCAGAGTCGGCCACGTTGTGTGCATTCATCTGGATGGATTTCACGATCTCGCGCAGGCCGCTACGCATTTCCTGAATACCGTGGGCAATCTGAATGGCTTCGTCCCTGGCCTTAGGGTAGTTCTCATCATGACCGGTGAGGTCGCCCTGGCGGATCTGCTCTACCAGCCGTGCAGATTTTTGCAGCGGGACGGTGATGAGTCTGGCGATGAACAGGGAACAAGTCATGGCCAGCAACAGAGCAATTCCACCCACCGTCATCATGCTGACCATGGCTTCCTGATAAGAGCGGGAGGCGTCCTGCATCGATTTTTGCATTAGCTCTTCTTGAAATGAGGAAAATTCTTTCAGGCTGGCAATGTAAGCACTGTTGGCCGGGGTGAGCTTCTGTTTCACCATGGTGGCAGCTTCTGCTGACTTGTGGCTGCGAATCAAGGGATAGATCTGCTCCAGTGCGGCGCTCAATGCCTGGTCTTCCTCTTTCAGCTTGGCAAACAAGGATTTGCCTTTTGCTGTGGAAAGAAGCGGCTCGATCTTGGCCATGTCTTCATCCAGGGTTTTGTCCAGGTTGTTAGCCTTGGCTAGATACTCTTCGGTATTTTCGGAGCTGAATATGATGGCATTGCGGATTTGCCGGCCTATATCCAGCGATTTGGCGGTGATGCTATTGGCCAGGCTGATTTCGGGATAGCGGTGCTGTGTCATGTCGATGATTTTGCTATTGATGATTTTCATGTTGAAAATCGCCACGCCCAGCAGGACGAACAACAGCATGATGACCAGGGTAAAGCCCCCGAGTAGTTTTTGTCTTACGGATAGTTGGCTCAACATGATCTTTTCCCAGCACTGTTTTGATTTATCGGGCACTGAGTAGTGAATTGATAAAAAATCAATCACTTATAAATCACCCGGTTTATTGTCTATATTTTGATAGACCAGTGCTCAAGTCAGAACAAGGGAATATTCTGCTGTAGATGAAATGAAGGGAAGTGCGCAGGATTGTGCCATTGCTTTAGTCTGTTCCGACCAAAGCAAACAGTCTGATAAGACCACATTGGATAGTCGACGTAGTTGATATCGCTGTACGTGAGCGTAAGGCTGGTTTGTCGTGGCCGCTTTCTCTGCGCGTCGTAGGGTTGCCAGCCGCGTAGCTGCCGCAGGCTATCAGCACCGTTCACTCTTTCACGCGGATAATGCCGCTACGTTTTCATTGCTTAGGTGGAGGCAGATTACGTGTGGCACCGATCCGGCATCATCATGATGATGGCTTGCGCTTGTCCCAATTTGATTGGCTGGGATGTGAAGGCGGGGGAGGGCTCCTTAGCCGGCGACTGCCCGGTGGCCGCTTGGCTCCATGATCGCGAGTAAAGATGTCAGAGACCTGCGCCCGCTTGATGACAAGACAGAATTTTCATCGGCTTTGCACCAATCTGGGCGGGTGTCCATCCGCTCGAATGAGCGCATGATGTGAGTGCTTCACCCCCCGGTCATCGACATGAGGCGCATGATTTGTTGTGGCTGCTGCTTGAATTCGTGGCGTTCCGGTTTTAGTTCGATGGCGGTGCGAATGGCGATTTCCAGTTCGGCATCGCTGCAGCCGGCGCGTAGCAGCGGGCGCAGTTCCAGCTTTTCCTCTTGTCCCAGGCACATATACAAGGTGCCATCCACCGACAGCCGCACCCGGTTGCAACTGGCGCAGAAGTGTTGCGACATCGGCGTAATCAGCCCCAGAGTGCAGCTGCCGTCCTGGCTTTGCCAGTAGCGGGCGGGGCCGCCGCCCAGGCTCACTGCGCTGGGTGTCAGGCCGTGGCGCTGGCTCAGGCTGCTCAGTAGCTGTGATAAGTCCAGCCCGTCTGCTTGCTGGCCGGTATGGCCCATGGGCATGGCTTCGATCAGGCGCAGGATGAAGCCATGTGCCTTGCAGTAAGCCAGCATGGCGTCGATATCGTGGTCGTTGATGCCGGCCAGTGGCACCATATTGATCTTGATGGAGGCAAAACCGGCATCGCGGGCGACCGACAGGCCCTGTAATACCTGCTCCAGGCTATCGCTGCCGCTGATGCTGGCCACACAGTCTCGTCGCAGCGAGTCGAGGCTGACATTGAGGCGTTGTAAGCCCGCCGCTTTGAGTGCGTGCGCCTGCTTGGCCAGCTGGGTGCCATTGGTGCTGAGCGACAGATCATCCACGCCGGGCAGGGTGGCGAGCATGTTGACCAGGTCTGGCAGATTGCGCCGCAATAGTGGTTCGCCACCGGTCAGGCGGATGCGGCGGCAACCCAAGCGGGCAAAGGCCGCCACCACCCGCTGGATTTCGGCAAAGCCCAGCCAGTTGGCGGGTTCTTCAAAGTCCTTGAAGCCTTTGGGAATGCAGTAGCTGCAGCGCAGATCGCAGCGGTCGGTAACGGATAGCCGCAGATAGTCGATGCTTCTGCCAAAACGGTCGCTTAACATGGCTGACCCTCTGAGGGGAGAATGGCCAGAGTGTAGGCGCATCCGGCGCGCTTGCCAGTTGGTCGGTGGTGGGGTTTTGGCTAGGTCTGAGGGAGTAGGGGGCAGGCAGGAAAGGGCGAATTCCGCCCCGGTTTCAGGGCAGCTTGTCCAGCCCGTGCTCAACGGCAAACAGCGCCGCTTGTACCCGGCCATTCAGGTTGAGCTTGCGCAGGATGTTCTGCACATGCACTTTGATGGTGCTCTCGGCCAGATCCAGCGCGCGGGCGATTTCCTTGTTGCTGATGCCGCGGCTGAGCCAGGCGAGGATTTCCCTTTCGCGCTGGGTCAGTTGATCCAGCCCGGTCGGCTTGTTTTTCTGCAGATCGACGCTGCGCAGCTGTTGCAGCAGCCGCGAGGTCATTTCCGGTGACAGCACGCTGTCGCCATCCACGGCGCGGCGAATGCTGGCCAGCAGGAAGTCGGCATTGATATTTTTCAGCAGATAGCCACGCGCACCCAGTTTCAGGCATTCGGCCAGATCTTCACCGTCTTCCGATACCGTGAGCATCAGCACCGCCAGTTGCGGCTGGCTGACCATGATCTGTGCCAGTGCTTCGCGCCCGTTCATCTGTGGCATGTCGATATCCAGCAAGACCACATCCGGCTTCAGCTGCTCGCTCAGCTTGACCCCTTCCAGGCCATCAGCCGCTTCGCCAATGATTTCGAAATCACTTTGTCGTTGCAGTAGTGCCTTCAGGCCGCTGCGGAACAGGGTGTGGTCATCAACCAGCAAAATGCGGATGGGTGTCATGCGGCTTGTCTTTCACTTTGGGGCAGCAGTAATTGTACTTCGGTACCGCCCTGCGGATGGGGGTGAATGCTGATCTGGCTGCGGATGCGGGCTGCGCGCTCCTGCATGATGGATAGTCCGACATGACTGGCGCGGCGGGTGGCAACCAAGTCCTCGTCAAAGCCACATCCGTCGTCACGGATGCGCATGCTGAAATCGGCATGGTTGAGGATGTCGATGCGCACGCGCTGCGCCTGTGCATGCTTGCGCACATTGGACAGCGCTTCTTGCAGGATGAAGATCAGCTGCAACTGCTGTTGGGGATTGAGTGCCAGCCCGTCGCCACTCATATTGAGCTGGGTGGGGATGTGCGTCTGCTTTTCAAAGCGCTCCAGCAGGGTGCGCACGGCATCGGCAAAGTCTTCCTTGCTGATGCGGGTGCGGAAATTCAGCAGCAGTTCGCGTACGTCCTCATAGCACTCCTGCACGCCGGCGCGGATGAAGCCGAGGTTTTCCTGTGCCTGCTCCATTTGCTGTTCGGCCAGTGCGGCGTCCAGCATCTGCACTTGCAGATTCAGGAAGGACAGCGACTGGGCAATGCTGTCGTGCAGGCCCTGGGCCATCAGGTTGCGCTCTTCTGAGACGGCAAACTGGCGGTCGCGCGCGGCCAGGCGGTGGTTTTCCACGGCCACGCCCAGATGGCTGCCCAGGGTTTCCAGCAGAAACTGGTCTTGCGTGGCCAGCTTGGGATCCTGATAAAAATACAGGGTGAAAATGCCGACATTGCTCTGATTGTGCCGGATGTGAAACACGGCAATGCTGGTGAAGCCGGCGCGCTGGCAGTGCTTTTCTGCGATGACCGGCAATTGGTCGAAGCGATGCAGCACAGAGAAGGGTTGCGGCACGGTGTCGCCACACAGGCAGCCGTTGAGCGTGGCGCAATCGTCTTCTTCCTGCAGTTCGGGCGGCAGGCCGCGCTGGGCGATCAATTCCAGCCGCCCACGCTTGAAGTCCACCAGCCGCACGCTGCCGGCATCGGCGGCGGTCAGTTCGATTAGCCGCTCGATGAAGCCGCTGCACATGTCAGCCAGGCTGTGTGAGTCATGCAGGAATGTCGTGACGTTATACAGGGCGGCTAGCTGGCGGTTCTTGTATTCCACCGAACGGGTTTTGTCGGCCACTTTTTGCTCCAGCGTGGCGTACAGGTCTTGCAGACGGTCGGCCATCTGGTTGAAGCCGGTGGCAATAGTGGCGAATTCATCGTTGTTGTCCACGCTGACCCGGGCGTCCAGATTGCCGTCGCGCAGCCGCAGTATGCCTTCGCCCAGGATGTTGAGGGGACGGATCACCAGCAGGAACAGCAGGAACATCATGCTGAAGGAGCCAATGATCGCCATGGCGATCAGCGCCATCTGGAAGAAGCGCAGCAGGGTGGTGTTGCGGGCGTTGTCTTCTTCCACCAGCTTGACCAGGCGGTCGATGCGGTTGACGAAGCGGGCGATGTCCGGGCTTTCCATCTGGTGCTGGCCGGCGTGCTGACGGGCTGCCGTTTCCAGCAGTGGCAGCATGTCTGCCTGCCATGAGTGCTCGATATCGCGCACCTGCTGCCTGACCGTGGCATTGTCCGGCAGAAATAATGGCCGTGCCGGGTCGCCCTGCTTCAGTCGGGACAGAATGGCCGCGAATTGCTGTTCGCCTTCATGAATGGCCGTCAGTGGTGCACCCTCGCTCACTTGCAGCGCGATATGGTAGCTGCGCATGCGCAAGCTGCCGGCATCGTTGATGGCAGCAGCGCCGCCTTCCAGCTTCCATGACAGGATCAGGGTGTAGCCGATGGAGGTCATCGCCAGCAGCAGCCAGGCGATGGTCAGCATCAATAGCTTGGTGGACAGGCTGCTTAGACGCGGGGTCTGGTAGAGCATCATCGTGCTGGGCATCCGGTTGGCGGGTGGTGTGCGTTGCCAGAGGCAACACTACTAACAATACCGGCTGGCCTGGTGATCAGCAATTCTCCAGAAGGGGTAGACCGTAGCGGCACGGCATGGCCATGGCAGGTGGCAGTCGGCAAGGCCGGGGTGGGTGGCATGCTACTTTGTGATTAGTCCGGCTTCCCCATCTGCAGGCTTGAGCTAGCTCCTCATGCCGCCCACTTTGCTGCTATCGGCGAATATTTCCCGCGTACGTATCAGGGTTAAATGCCTGCTATCCCCATTGCGGAGCAAGGCACCATGGCTTCCCCACGCTTCAAGCAGTACGCCGTGCTGGCATCCAGCACCCTGGCATTTACCATCTGTTTCATGATCTGGATGATGTTTGCGGTACTGGGCATTCCCATCAAGCAGCATCTGGGCCTGAATGAGACCGAGTTTGGCATCCTGGCCGCTACCCCGGTGCTGTCCGGCTCGCTGGTGCGGGTGCCGCTGGGTATCTGGACCGACCGTTTTGGCGGCCGCATCGTGATGTTTGTGCTGATGCTGGTGTGTGTCCCCTTCATCTACCTGATGCAGTACGCCACCGCATACTGGCAGTTCCTGGCCATCGGCCTGCTGGTCGGCCTGGCCGGTGGCGCCTTTTCCGTGGGTACGCCCTATGTGGCGCGCTGGTTCAAGCCAGAGCAGCAGGGCATGGCCATGGGCGTGTTCGGTGCCGGCAATGCCGGGTCTTCGCTGACCAAGCTGGTAGCCCCAGGCATTATTGCGGCCGCGGGCTGGCAGATGGTGCCTACGGTGTACGCCATCATCATGCTGGTGACGGCCATCCTGTTCTGGCTGTTTTCCTATCAGGATTCAGCCCATCTGGTCAGCAGCAAGGTGAGCCTGCGCCAGCAATTGGCCCTGATGAAAGACCCCGCGGTGCTGCGCTATTGCCAGTATTACTCGGTGGTGTTTGGCGGCTATGTCGGGCTGGCGCTCTGGATGACCAAATACTACGTCGGCGAATACGGCTTTGATATCAAGCATGCGGCTTTCCTGGCGGCCTGCTTCTCGCTGCCTGGTGGCGTGTTGCGCGCCATGGGTGGCTGGCTGTCCGACCGTTTCGGCCCTCACCGGGTGACCTGGGGGGTGATGTGGGTGTGCTGGGTGGCCTTCTTCATTCTGTCTTATCCGCAAACCGACTTTGTCATCGCCACCACCCACGGCGTGCAAAGCTTCCATCTCGGCCTGAATGTCACCTTGTTCACGCTGGTGTTGTTTGCCGTCGGCATCGCCATGGCCATCGGCAAGGCCTCGGTATTCAAATTCATTGCCAATGAGTTTCCTGACAATATCGGCGCTGTCTCCGGCGTGGTGGGGCTGGCCGGTGGCATGGGGGGCTTCTTGCTGCCCATTCTGTTTGGGGTGTTGCTGGATATCACCGGCGTGCGCAGCAGCGCCTTCATGCTGCTGTATGGCACGGTCTGCGTGTCGCTGGTGTGGATGCACTTTTCCTTCAAGGCAAAGGTTGGCAACGAGGCGGCAGCCATGGCCAGGCAGGCGCGCTAAGGTCGTCTACGAATTTTTGATTGACGGCCATAGATGCCGTCTGGGAGGGCTTGATGTCACATGTACTTAACCGGTGGGAACCGGAAAATTCCGAATTCTGGCAGCAGCAAGGCAAGGCAATTGCGCGGCGCAATCTGTGGATATCCATCCCGGCGCTGATGCTGGCCTTTGTGATCTGGCAGGTGTGGAGCGTGGCGGTGCTGAACATGCCGAATATCGGTTTCGGCTATTCGCAAAACCAGCTGTTCTGGCTGGCGGCGCTGCCGGCCCTGTCCGGCGCCACGCTGCGCATTTTTTACAGCTTCATGGTGCCGGTGTTTGGTGGCCGCAAATGGACAGCCCTGTCCACCGCCAGCCTGCTGATTCCGGCAATCGGCATCGGTTTTGCCGTACAGGACCCGAATACCAGCTACATCACCATGGTGGTGCTGGCGCTGCTGTGCGGTTTTGGTGGCGGCAATTTCAGCTCGTCCATGTCCAATATCAGCTTCTTTTTCCCCAAGGCGGAAAAGGGCACGGCGCTGGGCCTGAATGCCGGGCTGGGTAATCTGGGGGTGTCGCTGGTGCAGTTCGTGGTGCCGCTGGTGATCACCATGGGCGTGTTCGGTGCCTTTGGTGGCGATCCGCAAACCTGGATCAAGGGCGCGGTGCACAAAAAAATGTGGCTGCAGAATGCCGGCTTTGTCTGGGTGCCCTTCATCCTGCTGTCTACTGTAGCTGCCTGGCTGGGCATGAATGACATTGCTTCGGCGCGTGCTTCCTTTGCCGATCAGGTGGTCATTTTCAAGCGCAAGCATAATTGGCTGATGTGCTGGCTGTACATTGGCACTTTCGGTTCCTTCATTGGCTTCTCGGCGGGTTTTCCGCTGCTGATGAAAGGCCAGTTTCCGGATGTAGACCCCACCAAATACGTGTTCTACGGCCCGCTGGTGGGTGCGCTGGCTCGTCCGGTAGGTGGCTGGCTGGCTGACAAGATCGGTGGTGCCAAGGTGACCCAGGCCGTGTTCCTGCTGATGATGCTGGCGGTGGGCGGCGTGCTGGGCTTTCTGCCGCATGCTGGCCAGGGGGGCAACTTCCAAGGCTTCTTTGCCATGTTCCTCTGCCTGTTTGCCCTGACCGGGCTGGGCAATGGTTCTACCTTCATGCAGGTGCCGGTGATTTTCCTGACCCTGCATCAGCGTCTGGCCGGCAAGGGTGAGGCTGCGCAGAAACAGGCGCTGGCCGATGCCACCCGCGAGGCTGCGGCGGTGCTGGGCTTCTCCGGTGCCATTGGTGCGTACGGTGGCTTTTTCATTCCCAAGAGCTATGGCACCTCCATTGCCATGACGGGTGGGGTGGAGGCCGCACTGTATGCCTTCATTCTGTTCTATGCCAGCTGCGTACTGATCAACTGGTGGTTCTACGCACGTAAAAACGCGGAAATCCGCTGCTGATCCAGTGTGATTGACCGCCTTCCCTCGCGCAGGGAGGGCAAGGGGGAGCGTAAATGCTCCCCTTTTTATTTTATCGGCATATTTAATGCCGGCTGAAAATTGCCTATGCTGTTAGTGCATTGCAACACACAACTCCCCCCATGCCGAATGTGAGGCTGTCATGTTGTCCAGACTTTCCATTGCCAGCAGGTTAGGCCTGTTGATCCTGCCTTTCGTCCTGGTGATTGCCGGCCTTGCCGGTGTGCTGTCACTGGAAAAGTGGCACAGCCTGTCACGCTTGCAGGCCTCGGGCCAGCTGTTGCAGGTGGCCGGCAAGGCCAGCAGCCTGATTCACCAGCTGCAGGCCGAGCGGGGCCTGAGCAATGGTTTCCTTAGCGTGGCAGGCAGCAGCCTGCCGGCTGAGCTGCAAAGCGCACGCCAGCAAACCGATTCCGCACTGGCCGACTTCCACGCCAGCCTGGCGCAGTTACCGGATACCACACAGGCGGCAGCGGCGGATGAGCAGATACGCACCCTGCTGCAAGGGCGTACTGCCATCGATAATCGCAGTCAAGCAGCTGGGCAGATGTTCGCCGCCTACTCGGACAAGATCGAACAGCTGATTGGCCTGATTGCCGGCCTGGCTGGCAGTACCAGTGATGCCGGCCTGCTGCACGATGCCGTGGCGCTACTCAATCTGCAATGTCAGAAGGAGTTTGCCGGGCGAGAGCGTGGGTTCATCAATGGAGTGTTGGGGCGCGGCAGTTTTGACCAGGCAGCCTTGCTGCAGGCTGCCGGAATGCAGGCCCGGCAACAAGCCTGTGCCAGCCAGTTGCGGCTGGTGGCGTCCACAGAGATGCGCCAGGCTTCACAACAGGCGGACCAGTCTGCCGAGGCGGCTGCGCTACAGGCCATGCGCCAGCAAATCATGGCCGTAACGCTAGGCCAGCCGCTGGGCGTGACACCGGCGCAGTGGTTCAAGACGGCTAGTGCGCAAATGGCCAATCTGAAAAAGCTGCAGGACCAACTGCTGCTGCAGCTGGACACCAATATGCTGAGCCTGCTGGGTGAGGCGCGCTTCCAGCTGTGGTTCACCCTGCTGGGTTCTGCTGCCACCATTTTGCTGTTGTCGGGCCTGGGCTGGGCCATTTACCACAGCGTGGAGCGGCCAATTGCCCGGCTGGAGCAACTGATGAGCGGCATGAGCCGCGACTTCGACCTGTCGCGGCGGGCTGCGCTGCCCGGCAGTGATGAAATTGCCCGCATGGGACATGCGTTTGATCATCTGGTGGACGCCTTTGCCGCGACCCTGCGCCAGATCAAGAGCGAAGCGCACCAGATGATGTCGGCAGCCAACTCTCTGAGTGATGTATCAGCCCGTGCGGCTTCGACGGCTGAGGTGCAGAGCCGTTCCTCGGTGGATATCGCCGCCGCCATCGAGGAAATGTCGGCCGGTATTGCTGCCGTGACTGACAATGCCGCGCAAGCCATGCGGGTAGCCCAGGACATGCAGGGCGCCGTGGACGATGGCCGCGCGCGCATGCGCAGTACGGCTGATGCGCTGAGTGAAACGGCCGATGGCCTGACCCATACCGGCGAAAGCGTGGACATGCTGCGCGACAAGTCCGAGGGTATTCACAGCATCGTCACCGCCATCCGTGAGATTGCCGACCAGACCAATCTGCTGGCGCTCAATGCTGCCATCGAGGCGGCGCGGGCCGGCGAGATGGGGCGTGGCTTTGCCGTGGTGGCGGACGAGGTGCGCAAGCTGGCCGAGCGTACCAGCAAGGAGACGCTGGACATTGCCGCGCTGATTGAAGACATCCGCCGCGAAACCCAGGATGTGGCGCAACAGATGGCGACGGCGCGGCAACGCATGCAAGGTGGCATGGCCGAAGTGGATCTGACGGTGGAAGACCTGGCGCTGATTCATGGCAAGGCCAGCGATACCGCAGACAAGAGCCGCAGCACCACACTGGCGATGCAGGAGCAGACTGCCGCCAGCAATGATGTGGCCACCAATGTCAGCAAGATTGCCGCACTGGCGGAAAACAATGCCCACATCGTGCAGGAGGCCGCAGCACTGTCCGGTCAGCTTAACCGTACCGCCGGCAAGATGGTGGAACTGGTCGACCGTTTCCAGCACACCAGCCACTGAAAGGCTCTGGTCATGCTTGGTCCTAAAGTGTCCATCGTGCACCTATGTCGTGTTGCGCGGCGGACTACCACTGGCGGTCTGGAGCTTGGCGAATTGGCATGCTGTGGATGACAGGCTTACTGGTACTGCACGGTGTAGTTAACACTGGTGGTGACGGTGCCGGCAGTGGCTACTCCTCGTGCGTAATACCTGGCCAGATAGTTCAGGGTGGCATTGCTGCTGCTGATTGGAAAGGCCATACCACTACTGCCAAATGTACTAGCAGTTTGCCCAATGAGAATGTGGGAGCTTGAGGCGGTGTTGTAGATGGCGACATCGACATTGCTTGCTGTGCCGGTATTGATCAAGCGGCCGGATGAGTTGACATTGCTGTCATTTTCAAACCAGATGGCGGCCTGTGTGGCTGCGCCAGTACAGCCGCTAAGCGAAACGGTAAACGGGGTGGAGCCCGCTGTGGCTGAAGTCACGGCCAATGCTTTGGTTGAAATGGTAGGCAAGCTAATGGAACCGCTGCTGCTGCCTCCCGCAACGCTGATGGTGCAGGTGGTTGCAGCAATATTGCCGGTAAAGGTAATGGTGCCGTCAGAAGCATGTGCTTGAGAGATGAGTCCGGCACAAGCGGTACAGCAGATAGCGAGGGTGAGCTTCATTGAACTACTCCTGATGGTATGTCTTCCCGTGATGCGGTTGGTGGCAACTTATTGATTTTTAAATATTCATTATTAATGAGACGTGTTTTTTTAAGTTACCTATCTGTGTATAGATAGTTTTGCTGGATATGAAAGATTTATGGCATTTAGGACAGGTGCGGCTAGGGAGGGTTGACTTGGTCTGCCCTGGCTATTTTCCTGGCTTAACGGCAAATCCAGCTCCAGCTCCAGGCCTGCACCAAAAACTAATTCGCTTATCATCGTCCGCCATTCATTTCCGCGCATTACGCGTATCGCCAGCAGTGCCCAGCTTGCTGTTTGGCCAGCCTGTGTAGTTCCTCCTACTTCTTATGGCTTATGCGTCTCCTCACTCTGCGCATGGGTTTTTCCTCTAGTGGCCAATGGGCGCTGTTGTTGCCCGGACTTAATCTGTCCAGCGTAAGCAAAGGCTGCGCGGCATGGCCGCGGCACCGCATCTGGCGGTAAAAACTCGGAGGCAAGATGAGCCATTTTCTGGACAGACTGAATTTCCTTGGCAAGGTGAAATCCACCTTTGCCGATGGCCATGGCGCGGTGGTGAATGAAGACCGCCAGTGGGAAAACGCCTATCGCCAACGCTGGCAGCACGACAAGATCGTGCGTTCCACCCACGGGGTGAACTGCACCGGCTCCTGTAGCTGGAAGGTGTATGTCAAAAACGGGCTGATTACCTGGGAAACCCAGCAGACCGACTATCCGCGCACCCGGCCGGACCTGCCCAATCACGAGCCGCGCGGCTGCCCGCGTGGTGCGTCTTATAGCTGGTATGTGTACTCGGCCCAGCGCGTGAAATACCCGATGATCCGTGGTCGTCTGGCCAAGCTGTGGCGTGAAGCGCGCAAGAGCATGAGCCCGGTACAAGCCTGGGAGCACATCAGCCAGAACCCGGAACTGGCCAAGCAGTACAAGAGCAAGCGCGGCCAGGGCGGTTTCGTGCGTGCCAACTGGGATGAAGCCAACGAAATCATCGCGGCTTCCAATGCCTACACCATCAAGAATTACGGCCCGGACCGCGTGGTGGGCTTCTCGCCGATTCCGGCCATGTCTATGGTGTCCTACGCTGCCGGCAGCCGTTACCTCAGCCTGATTGGTGGCGTGCCGCTGTCTTTCTACGACTGGTATTGCGACTTGCCGCCGGCCAGCCCGCAGGTATGGGGCGAACAGACCGACGTGGCCGAATCGGCCGACTGGTACAACTCCACCTACCTGATGGTGTGGGGTTCCAATGTGCCGATGACCCGCACCCCGGACGCGCACTTCTATACCGAAGTGCGCTACAAGGGCACCAAGACCGTGGCGGTTTCCAGTGACTTTGGCGAAATGGCCAAGTTCGGTGACATCTGGCTGGCACCGAAGCAGGGCACCGATGCCGCGCTGGCCATGGCCATGGGGCATGTCATCTTCAAGGAATTCCATCTGGACAAGCCGTCGGCCTACTTTACCGACTACATCCGCCGCTACACCGACATGCCGATGCTGGTGACGCTGCGCAAGGATGGCGAACGCTATGTGCCGGATTACTTCCTGCGCGCCAGCCATCTGGCAAATAACCTGAACGAAGACAACAACCCGGAATGGAAAACCCTGGTTTTTGATGAAACCAGTGGCGACATCGTGGCGCCCACCGGTTCCATCGGCTTTCGCTGGGGCCAGAGTGGCAAATGGAACTTGCAACAACATGACGGCAGCACGGGCCGCGACGTATCGGCCCGCCTATCCTTGATTGAAAACCGCGACGAAGTAGTGGGTGTCGGTTTCCCGTATTTCGGCGCTGAACACGACGAACTGCTCACCCGCAATGTGCCGGCCCGCCAGGTAGTGCTGGCCGATGGCAGCACCACGCTGGTGGCCACGGTATTCGACCTGATGGCAGCCAACTACGGTATCGACCGTGGCCTGGGCGGCGGCAACGTCACCAGCGACTACATGGCTGATGTGCCGTACACCCCGGCCTGGCAGCAAAAGCACACCGGCGTGAAGCCGGAAATGGTGATCCAGGTTGCGCGCGAATTCGCCCAGAACGCCGATCAGACCCATGGCAAGTCGATGGTGATTGTCGGTGCTGCGCTCAATCACTGGTATCACATGGACATGAGCTACCGCGGCATCATCAATATGCTGATGCTGTGTGGCTGTATCGGCCAGAGCGGTGGTGGCTGGTGCCACTATGTGGGCCAGGAAAAACTGCGTCCGCAAACCGGCTGGGCCCCGCTGGCCTTTGCTGGCGACTGGGTACGCCCATCGCGCCAGATGAACGGCACCAGCTTCTTCTATGCCCATACCAGCCAGTGGCGGCACGAAAAGCTGGGCATTAATGAAATCCTGTGCCCGACGGCCGACGGCAAGATGGCCAATATGAGCCTGATCGACTACAACGCCAAGGCCGAACGCATGGGCTGGCTGCCGTCCACCCCGCAGTTGACCACCAACCCGCTAGACATCACCCGTGCCGCCAAGGCGGCAGGCCAGGAAGCCATTCCGTTTGCCGTGGATAGCCTGAAAAACGGCACGCTGGATATGTCCTGCAACGACCCGGACAACCCGAAGAACTTCCCGCGCAATATGTTTGTGTGGCGTTCCAATATCCTGGGCAGCTCCGGCAAGGGCCACGAATACTTCCTCAAATACCTGCTGGGCACCCAGAACGCGGTGATGGGTAGCGAGGAAGATTGCATCAAGCCGAGCGAAATCACCGTGCGCCCGGCGGTGGAAGGCAAGCTGGACCTGCTGGTGGTGCTGGACTTCCGCATGTCCACCACCTGCCTGTACGGCGACATCGTGCTGCCGACCGCTACCTGGTACGAGAAGGACGACCTCAACACCTCCGACATGCACCCCTTCATCCACCCGCTGTCCGAAGCCGTGCAGCCGCTGTGGCAGGCCAAGTCCGACTGGGAGATCTACAAGGGCTTTGCCAAGAAGATTTCCGAAATCGGCAAGGACTACCTGGGTGTGCAGCAGGATCTGGTACTCACCCCGCTGATGCACGATACCCCGCAGGAGCTGGGCCAGCCGTTTGACCCGCGTGACTGGAAGAAGGGCGAGTGCGAGCCGATCCCAGGCAAGACCATGCCGGCCATGACCGTGGTGGAGCGTGACTATGGCGCCATCTACGACAAGTTCACCTCCATCGGCCCGCTGCTGGAAAAAGTAGGTAATGGCGGCAAGGGCATCAGCTGGAAAACCGGCCACGAAGTGGACATCCTGCGCGGCCTGAACCATACCGTGGCCGAAGGCGCGGGCAAGGGCCAGCCCAAGCTCAATACCGCCATCGACGCTGCCGAGATGATTCTCACCCTGGCACCGGAAACCAACGGCCACGTGGCAGTGAAAGCCTGGGAAGCGCTGTCGAAGATTACCGGCATCGACCACACCCATCTGGCGCTGCCGCGCGAACACGACAGCATCCGCTTCCGCGATGTGCAGGCCCAGCCGCGCAAGATCATTTCCTCGCCCACCTGGTCTGGCCTGGAAAGCGAAGAAGTCAGCTACAACGCCGGTTACACCAATGTGCACGAGCTGATTCCATGGCGCACCATCACCGGCCGCCAGCAGTTCTATCAGGATCACCAGTGGATGCGTGCTTTTGGTGAAGGCCTATGCGTGTTCAAGCCGCATGTGGACCTGAAAACCACCCAGGCCATCCTGGGCAAGAAGTCCAACGGTAATCACGAGCTGGTGCTCAACTTCATCACCCCGCACCAGAAATGGGGCATTCACAGTACCTATTCGGACAACCTGCGCATGCTGACGCTGTCGCGCGGCGGCCCGCACGTCTGGGTATCGGAAGTGGATGCCAAGAAGGCCGGCATCGTCGACAACGACTGGATCGAAGTGTTTAACGTCAACGGCACGCTGACCGCCCGTGCAGTGGTGTCGCAGCGGGTGCCGGAAGGCATGACGCTGATGTACCACGCCCAGGAGAAGATCGTGAACGTGCCTGGCGCGGAAACCAGCGGCAAGCGCGGCGGCATCCACAACTCGGTGACCCGTGCAGTGACCAAGCCGACACACATGATTGGCGGTTACGCCCAACTGTCCTGGGGCTTCAATTACTACGGGACGGTGGGTGCCAACCGTGACGAATTCGTCATCGTGCGCAAGATGAAAAAAGTGGACTGGATGGATCAGCCTGCGGGAGAAAACAAATGAAAATCCGTGCACAAATCGGCATGGTGCTGAACCTGGACAAGTGCATTGGCTGCCATACCTGTTCGGTCACCTGCAAGAACGTCTGGACCAGCCGCGACGGGGTGGAATACGCCTGGTTCAACAATGTGGAAAGCAAACCGGGCATTGGCTACCCCAAAGACTGGGAGAACCAGGAAAAATGGCAGGGTGGCTGGGAACGCAAGCCCAATGGCAAGCTGGTGCCCAAGCAGGGCGGCAAGATGCGCATTTTGGCCAATATCTTCGCCAACCCCAACCTGCCGTCGATTGACGATTACTACGAGCCCTTCACCTTCGATTACGAGCATTTGCAGAATGCGCCGGAAATGCAGACCCCGCCGACGGCCCGCCCGGTGTCGGTGCTGACCGGCAAGAAGATGGACAAGATCGAATGGGGCCCCAACTGGGAAGACGACCTGGGTGGCGAGTTCTCCAAGCGCAGCAAGGATGCCCTGTTTGAAGGTATCCAGAAGGAAATGTACTCGGCCTTCGAGAACACTTTCCTGATGTATCTGCCGCGTCTGTGCGAACACTGCCTGAACCCGGCCTGTGTTGCCTCCTGCCCGTCCGGCTCCATCTACAAGCGCGAAGACGACGGCATCGTGCTGATCGACCAGGACAAGTGCCGTGGCTGGCGCATGTGTGTGTCTGGCTGCCCGTACAAGAAGATTTACTACAACTGGACCAGCGGCAAGGCCGAGAAGTGCATCTTCTGCTATCCGCGTATCGAGGCCGGTCAGCCGACCGTGTGCTCGGAAACCTGCGTAGGCCGCATCCGCTACCTGGGCGTGCTGCTGTACGATGCCGACCGCATCGAAGCCGCCGCCAGCGTGGAAGATCCGAAAAGCCTGTACGAAGCGCAGCTGGGCGTGTTCCTCGACCCGAACTCGCCGGAAATCCAGGCCGAGGCCCGCAAGCAGGGCATTCCGGAAGCCTGGATCAGCGCCGCGCAGAATTCGCCGGTGTACAAAATGGCCATGGAGTGGAAAGTAGCCTTCCCGCTGCATCCGGAATACCGCACCCTGCCCATGGTGTGGTACATCCCGCCGCTGTCGCCCATCCAGAGTGCGCTGGAAAACGGCCTGATCGGTGAAAACGGCATCATCCCGGACGTGAAAGACCTGCGTATTCCGATCCGCTATCTGGCCAACTTGCTGACCGCCGGCAAGGAAGAGCCGGTGGTGAGCGCGCTGGAAACCATGGTGGCCATGCGCCGCTACATGCGTAAAAAGAGCGTGGAAAAAATCAGCGATCCGGCCACCCTGCGCGGCACGCATCTGAAGCCGGCCCAGGTGGAAGAAATGTACCAGGTGATGGCGATTGCCAATTACGAAGACCGCTTCGTGATTCCGTCCAGCCACAAGGAAATGGTGGAAAACACCTTCGACGACAAGGCTAGCTGCGGCTTCACCTTTGGCAACGGCTGCTCCAGCGGCACTTCTGATGCCAGCCTGTTCGGCAAGAAGAAGGCCACCCCCATCGTGTTCCATGACATGCGGCGCGACCGCAAGGCCAACGCCGGGAGTTAAGCCATGAACCAGTCACTGTTCAAGATTGTCTCGGCGCTGCTGTGCTATCCGGAGCCCGAGTTGCTGGCGGCACTGGATGACATCCGCAGCGAACTGCAGGCCACCCCGACGGCAGGCAGCATGCTGGAACCGCTGCTGGCCCAGCTGGAGGGGGGTGATCTGATCTCCCTGCAGGAAGGCTATGTGCAAACCTTCGACCGCAGTCCGGCGCACTCGCTGCACCTGTTCGAGCACATCCATGGCGAGGACCGCGCCCGTGGCCAGGCCATGGTGGATTTGCTGGAGGAGTACAAGGAGCACGGTTTCGAGCCGGTGTGTGCCGAACTGCCCGACTACGTGCCGCTGTTTCTGGAATTCCTCTCGCAATGTGAAACGGAAGAGGGCAGCCGCCTATTGGGTGATGCGGTGCATGTGCTGGGCCATATCGCTGGCAAGCTGCGCGAGTCGTCTTCGCCCTATGCCGGTCTGCTCGATCTGCTGGTGTGGCTGTCGCCGGTTGCGCCCGAGCCTTTGAGCGTGCCGCCGATCCGCGACATGGACGAACTGCTGGAAACCTTTGGCCCCGGTGCAGATGGCAGCGAACCACTGCTCAAACCTGCCATCCCGGCCATTGCTCCGGTCAATTTCTACCCGTCGCGACCCGGCGCCTGAATCTGCCAGTTTCCGGCCCGCCACTGGCCGGCCGGAACAGCAAGGAGAGAGATATGGACTACCTGCATCAATTTGTTTTCGGGATTTATCCCTATATCGCGCTCAGCATCTTCCTGCTGGGCAGCCTGATCCGCTTTGATCGCGAACAGTACAGCTGGAAGAGTGAATCCTCCCAGCTGGTGTATCGCGGTAATCTGCGGCTGGGCAGCATCCTCTTCCACGTCGGCGTGCTGGGCTTGTTCTTCGGTCATCTGGTGGGCCTGCTGACGCCGCTGAGTGTATGGGAAGCGCTGGGTGTCACCCACAGCTTCAAACAGGTATTCGCCATGACCGCTGGTGGCATCATGGGTTCGCTGGCGCTGGTTGGCTTGCTGATCCTGCTGCATCGCCGCCTGAGCAGCGAACGCCTGGCAGCCAACACCACTTGGCGTGACAAGCTGGTACTGCTGTGGCTGCTAGCCACGCTGGTATTGGGCCTGTGCACCATCGCCGTGTCCGCCCAGCATCTGGACGGCCACGAAATGGTGCTGCTGATGACCTGGGCGCAGCATATCGTCACCTTGCGTGGTGATGCAGCGCAGTTCATCGTGGCCGCGTCTCCCATCTTCAAACTGCACCTGTTCATGGGAATGAGCGTATTTGTCATCTTCCCCTTCACCCGTCTGGTGCATGTGTGGAGTGGCTTTGGTGCGGTGACTTATCTGGGCCGCGCCTGGCAGCTGGTGCGTCCGCGTGCCTGATCGTCATCGTGTAAAGCGATAGACGTGATCTATGTGGTTCGGAATCCGGCCGAAGGGTTGTTGCACTATACGGATCAGTTAAATCCGTAATGACTCGCATAATGGGGCGTGCTTGGCACGCCCCATTTTTTGTCTTGCGCGGTATATTTGTCGCGTGATTTAGTCTCACGGGCGGAGTCCAATGCAAACCACCACTATCAATGCTTTGTACACCGACCCTCGGCTGATCGCGCTATACGATGTGCTGAATGCCGGGTGCGCCGATCATCTGTTTTATACCGAGCAGATAGGTACTGAGAGCAGGGCTGTTGTTGATATCGGCTGTGGCACCGGGGTGCTGGCGGTACGCTTGGCGCAGTTGGGGCATTCCGTTACGGGGATCGATCCTGCAGCGGCGATGTTGGAAGTAGCTCGTGCCCGCCGTGGTGGCGGACAGGTCTGCTGGCTTGGTGGTACGGCAGCAGACTTGCCGCTGGATGCTCGTTTCGATGTTGCACTCATGACGGGCCATGCCTTTCAGTGCTTGCTAACGGATGAAGCCGTGCAGGAAATGCTAGGTGCCGTGCGTCGACACCTGCGGCCGGGAGGCGTGCTGATGTTTGAAAGTCGCAATCCGGCGAGTACGCCGTGGCAACGTTGGTCGTCCAAACAGTCGCGTCAGGAACTTGCCCTGGCTGATGGTGAGCGGCTTGTGGTGTGGCATGCGCTGCAGGATGTTGACGATGAGTTGGTTTGTTTCGATACCCACTACCATTTTCAGGGTGCTGATGTTCGGCTGTGCAGTCGCAGCGTATTGCGTTTTATGTCGCATGCTGCCATTGCCGGGCAATTGCGGCTGGCTGGTGTTAAGCGGCTTGACTGGTATGGCGACTGGCGTGGTGGCGCGCTGACTATGCAGAGTGCTGAAATGATTGCTATGGCCCGATTTGACTGAGCCAGGTAGTGGGTAGGCAGTTTGTCAAGGCGGTAAGGGTTGTAATCAGCGGTTGGCGTGGATATGTGCCGCCCGGCTGCATGCTGTCTAGAGTGCGGGTGCGGTTTGGCGACGTTGTTGAACGGCGTTGCGGCCAGCATGCTTCGCAGCATAGAGCGCCTTGTCAGTAGCGGCTAAAAAGGCTTGTTCACTGTCGTCCATTTGCCATTGGGCTAGCCCCAGGCTGACGGTGGCGTGCAGATTACTGGCTCCATTGGATAATGGAGAGCTGGCAATCGTATTCCTGATGGCCTCGCACATGGTGAATGCCTGATCCAGCATGGTGTCGGGCAGCAGAATGGCAAACTCCTCCCCGCCAATACGGCATACAAGATCTTGTGGTCGTACCTTGTGCTGTAACAGGCTGGCGATGTGATGCAGCACTTTGTCGCCGGTATCGTGGCCGTAGTTGTCATTGATACGTTTGAAAAAATCGATATCCAGCATGGCAAGGCAAAATGGTTGCTGCTCCAACTGGTGGCGATACTGCAATTGCGCCAGTCGGGCATAAAAGGCGCGTCTATTGGCTAGGCCGGTCAGCATGTCGGTACTGGCCATTATCTGGATGCGGTTTACCAGTGCGTCTGAAAAGTGTTCACCGGCCAGCAGGGCGATAAACAGGATGATGGAGCCCGATAACAGCACACCCAGATTCAGTATGCTGATAATGGTGGGGCCCAGACTCTGTACGGTGGGCGTGGCTGGCCATTGCATGAACTCGAACAATGAGAACCATCCCAGGCAGACGCCGCAAACAATCGTCATGCCAAGGCGATCATTGATGGGGACGATGAGTGGCGCGGTCAGGAAAAATAGCAAGAAATAGAAGTGCGAGCCGAACAGTGTGCCCTGGCCGCCAAGAATGCCCGCCAGTACCGTGGTCTGGCAGATGAAGCAGGCTTTCCAGTAGTGCGGAGGTTTGCCACAGGCCTGCCGCCAGCGGAACCAAGCTATACCAGTCGCGGGGATGGGCATTCCTGCCAAGCAGGATTGTGCCAGTTCGCGATTACCCAATGTGAGAAATAGCAGGTAGTAAAACAGCACCATCAGCAGTACCAGAGCCGGGACTGCATTGGTAATGTACTGCCGCCGCCGTAATGTGCCGTTGAGCGCGGGATCTACGCCTGCGCTGATCCATTGCCACGCCATGGCAAGGCCAATGGGCGGTATTTTGCGGGTCGATTGATGGGGTAGGCCCATGGTGGCTCATCCAGATAATTCATGGTCTGTTTATTCAGCATAGTGAAAACCGGAGAAAATCACCGAGCTTGCTTGGCCGGCCCGTCGGTAGGTGTGCAATGTCTATTCCCGGCAGCGTCGATCATTGCTATAGCCCAGCGTGGGCAAGCATTTGCGCCGCGATTCGCCTGCATACAAAAACAGGGTGCATGTTATACTGCGCGTTTTCGCAATGGGATGCGGGCCTGATCGTTGCTGCGCAAATGCAGCAGGGCTTGCACTTGTAGCCGGGGCTTGTGGCCCCATATAGAGCCGAAGCCTCCCAAGGGTTTCACCTGTTTTCCAAAATACGAAATGTTCGCGCAAAGGCCGAACTCGTATTCAGATGACTAGTTAAGGATTGAACATGCAAGTACAACTGGAAACGTTGAGCAATCTTGAGCGCCGCATGAACATCGCTCTGCCGATGGCTGCCATTGATGCCCAAGTCACCGAGCGCCTGAAGCGCGTGGCACGTACTGCCAAGATTCAAGGTTTCCGCCCGGGCAAGGCTCCGCTGAAAATCGTTGAAGCAAACTACGGCGCGCAAGTGCGTGAAGAAGTACTGGGCGAACAGGTTCAGCAAGGTTTCTACAGTGCAGTCAGCGAACAGAAGCTGCGTGTTGCCGGCTATCCGCGTTTTGAACCGGTAGCGGCAGAGGGTGATGTCGAGAACTTCAAGTTCGCGGCTACCTTTGAGGTGTACCCGGAAGTCAAGGTCGGCGAACTGGCCGACAAGGAAGTCAAAAAGCCGGCCACCCCGGTGACCGATGTCGAAATCGACAAAACCATCGACATCCTGCGCAAGCAGCGTACCCGTTACAACCGCGTTGAGCGCGCCGCAGCCGAAGGCGACCGCGTGATCATCGACTTCAAGGGCAGCATCGATGGCGTGCTGTTCGATGGCGGTTCTTCCGAGAACTTCCCCTTCGTACTGGGTCAGGGCCAAATGCTGGCCGACTTCGAAACCGGCGTGACCGGTATGAAGGAAGACGAAGTCAAGAACGTGGAAGTGTCCTTCCCGGCTGACTACCATGGTAAGGACGTTGCCGGCAAAACCGCCGTCTTCGAAATCACCGTGAAGAATGTTGCCGAAGCGACCCTGCCGGAAGTGAACGAAGAGTTCGCCAAGCTGCTGGGCATTGCTGATGGCGATGTGGAAAAAATGCGCGCTGAAATTCGCAAGAACGTCGAGCGTGAAGTGAAGCGCCGTCTGCAGGCTCGCACCAAGGAAGCCGTGATGCAGACCCTGCTGGACGCTACCGAAATCACCCTGCCCAAGGCACTGGTGCAGCTGGAAATCGGCCGTCTGATCGAGCAGGCACAGCGTGACATGCAGCAGCGCGGCATGAACGTAAAAGACATGCCTTTCCCGCCGGAACTGTTTGCCCAGCAAGCAGAGCGCCGCGTGGCTCTGGGCCTGATCCTGGCTGAAGTGGTTGAATCCAACAAGCTGGAAGCCAAGCCGGAACAAGTAAAGGCAATGATCGAAGAGTTCGCCGACAGCTACGAGCACCCGGAAGAAGTCCTGACCTGGTATTACGCCAGCGCCGACCGTCTGGAAGGCCCGACCTCCATGGTGCTGGAAGACAATGTGGTGGAATTCGTTCTGTCCAAGGCCAAGGTTGAAGTAGAAGAATTGTCCTTTGATGCCCTGATGGGTAGCAACGCCTGATAACGACACAAACGGAGTTGGTCGATGAAATCGATGATTGAACCGCAAGGGCTGGGCCTGGTGCCCATGGTAGTGGAGCAGAGTGGTCGTGGCG
Organism: Aquitalea aquatica; assembly: GCF_013911085.1. Taxonomy (GTDB): domain Bacteria; phylum Pseudomonadota; class Gammaproteobacteria; order Burkholderiales; family Chromobacteriaceae; genus Aquitalea; species Aquitalea aquatica. The sequence goes on along the minus strand of NZ_JACERN010000033.1, from coordinate 382,745 downwards.
AACGCGCTTATGACATCTACTCGCGACTGCTGAAGGAGCGTATCGTGTTCCTGGTAGGGCCCGTCACCGACGAATCGGCCAACCTGGTTGTGGCGCAGATGCTGTTCCTCGAGTCGGAAAATCCGGACAAGGACATCTACTTCTACATCAATTCGCCAGGTGGTTCGATCACGGCGGGTATGTCCATCTACGATACGATGAATTTCATCAAGCCGGATATTTCCACGCTGTGTATCGGTCAGGCTGCCAGCATGGGTGCTTTCCTGCTGTCGGCAGGCACCCAGGGCAAGCGCTTTGCCCTGACCAATAGCCGCGTGATGATTCACCAGCCGCTGCTGTATGGCGGTGGTCTGAGCGGCCAGGTGACCGATATCGAAATCCATGCCCGTGAGCTGGTGAAGGTAAAAGGCAAGATGAACGAGCTGCTGGCCAAGCATTCCGGCCAGACCATGGAGCGTCTGCAGGCCGATACCGAGCGTGACAATTTCATGTCCGCCGAAGAAGCCCGCCAGTACGGTCTGATTGATAAAGTGCTGACCTCCCGCAAGGATGTTACGGCGTAAGCAGTGGAACTAGCTAATGGCTGATAAAAACAGCAACGAAAAACTTCTGTATTGCTCTTTCTGCGGCAAGAGCCAGCATGAAGTCCAGCGTCTGATCGCCGGTCCCCAGGTCTTCATCTGCAATGAATGCGTCGAGCTGTGCAATGACATCATTCGCGAAGAACTGGAAAAGGTAGTTGGCGAAATCGGTGATGCCACCGGTACCGCCACCGCACTGCCCACGCCGCAGGAAATCCGCGCGGATCTGGACCAGTACATCATCGGTCAGGATTTTGCCAAGAAGACGTTGTCCGTTGCCGTGTACAACCACTACAAGCGGCTGTACACCCCGGCGGGCGACAAGGACGAAGTCGAGCTGGCCAAGAGCAACATCCTGCTGGTAGGTCCTACCGGTTCCGGCAAGACCCTGCTGGCGCAATCGCTGGCACGCCTGCTGGATGTGCCATTTGTGATTGCCGATGCCACCACGCTGACCGAAGCCGGTTATGTGGGGGAAGATGTCGAACACATCATCCAGAAGCTGCTGCAGAAGTGCGACTACGATGTGGAAAAAGCCCAGCGCGGCATTGTCTACATCGATGAAATCGACAAGATTTCGCGCAAATCCGAGAATCCGTCCATCACGCGTGACGTGTCGGGCGAAGGCGTACAGCAGGCATTGCTCAAGCTGATCGAGGGTACGGTGGCTTCCATTCCGCCGCAAGGCGGGCGCAAGCACCCCAACCAGGAATTTATCCAGGTTGACACCACCAATATCCTGTTCATTTGCGGTGGCGCATTCGATGGTCTGGAAAAGATCATCCGTCGTCGCTCGGAAAAGGGCGGTATCGGTTTTGGTGCGGAAGTCAGTTCTCGGGATGACAGCAAGTCGACCTCGGCCCTGTTCAAGGAGGCCGAGCCGGAAGATCTGATCCGCTTTGGTCTGATTCCGGAGCTGATCGGCCGTCTGCCAGTGGTGGCTACGCTGGAAGAGCTGGATGAAGAGGCTATGGTCACGATTCTGACCCAGCCGAAGAATGCGCTGATCAAGCAATACCAGCGTCTGTTCCAGATGGAGTCGGTTGAGCTGGAAGTCCGTTCGTCAGCCTTGCGTGTCATTGCCAAGCAGGCTTTGATTCGCAAGACCGGTGCACGTGGTCTGCGTTCGATTCTCGAGCGGGTGTTGCTCGATACCATGTACGAACTGCCGTCCATGGAAAATGTTGAAAAAGTAGTGGTAGATGAAAAGGTTATCGAAAAAGGCGAGAAGCCTTTGTTCATCTATCGCGACAAAGGGGACGAAGTCCAGTCAGCCTGAGCTTTTCAGCTGTGATGGAAAACCGCCCGTCATGGGCGGTTTTTCTTTTGTGTTGTCGCCAAACTGATTTAGTATGGGGTGTTGATTTTCAGCGTGCATGCCCCATCTTTCATGCATTGTTTCACGTACGCAAGGTTAGGTGATATGCCCCAACCCGCAGAACTCCGCGAAGAAACCACATTGCCTTTGCTCCCGCTCCGGGATGTGGTTGTTTTCCCCCATATGGTCATTCCGCTGTTTGTCGGAAGAGCCAAGTCGATCCGTGCGCTGGAAAGCGCCATGGATGAAGGCAAGCAGGTGCTGCTAGTCGCTCAGCGCTCCGCCTCCAAGGACGAACCCGAGGCTGACGATCTGTATGGCATCGGCACCATCGCTTCTGTCCTGCAAATGCTCAAGCTGCCTGACGGCACGGTCAAAGTCCTGGTCGAGGGGCGTCAGCGTGCGCTGATCAGCCAGGTGGCCGAAGACGGCGGCTGCTTTGTTGGCACCATTACGCCGCTGGCCGCTGATGGCGAAGACTCTACTGAGTCCGAAGCCATGCGCCGTGCCCTGTTGGCGCAGTTTGAGCAATACGTCAAACTCAACAAGAAAATTCCGCCCGAGGTCATGACCTCGCTGGCTGGTATCGAACGTGCCGGTCGCATGGCTGACACCATCGTGGCCCATCTGCCGCTCAAGCTGGAGCAAAAGCAGGAAGTGCTGGAGATGTTCGACGTGCGGGCACGTCTGGAGCACCTGCTGTCCCAGCTGGAAGGCGAAATCGACATCCTGCAGGTGGAAAAGCGCATCCGTGGCCGCGTCAAGCGCCAGATGGAAAAGAGCCAGCGCGAGTACTACCTGAACGAGCAGGTCAAGGCCATCCAGAAAGAGCTGGGTGATATTGATGAAGTCAGCGACCTGGACGAGCTGGAAAAGAAAATTCGTCTGGCTGGCATGCCCAAGGAAGCCAAGGACAAAGTCAGTGCCGAGCTGAAAAAGCTCAAGATGATGTCACCGATGTCGGCCGAAGCCACTGTGGTGCGCAACTACATCGACACCTTGCTGGAACTGCCCTGGAAGAAGAAGACCAAGATCAACAAGGACGTCGGCAATGCCGAGGCCGTGCTGGATGAGGATCACTTCGGCCTGGAGAAGGTCAAGGAACGCATTCTCGAGTATCTGGCAGTGCAGCAGCGCGTCGACAAGCTCAAGGCACCGATTCTCTGCCTGGTAGGGCCGCCAGGGGTAGGTAAGACCTCACTGGGGCAGTCCATCGCTCGTGCCACCAACCGCAAGTTCGTGCGCATGGCGCTGGGTGGCGTGCGTGATGAGTCGGAAATTCGTGGTCATCGTCGTACCTATATCGGCTCCATGCCCGGCAAGGTCTTGCAGAACATGAGCAAGGTCGGCGTGAAGAATCCGCTATTCCTGTTGGATGAGGTAGACAAGATGGGGGCCGATTTCCGCGGTGACCCATCATCCGCCTTGCTGGAAGTGCTGGATCCGGAGCAGAATCACTCCTTTGTCGATCACTACGCCGAAGTTGAGTACGATTTGTCGGATGTCATGTTTGTGGCAACTGCCAACTCCCTCAATATTCCGCATGCTTTGCTGGATCGGATGGAAATCATTCGCTTGGCTGGGTATACCGAGGACGAAAAGGTTAATATTGCCCTGAAATACCTGGTGCCCAAGCAGATCAAGGCAAATGGCGTGCAGGAGGGCGAGCTGGTGCTGCAGGAGTCGGCCTTGCGCGACATCGTGCGCTATTACACCCGGGAAGCGGGTGTGCGCAGCCTTGATCGCGAGATCGCCAAGATCTGCCGTAAAGTGGTGACCGGTACCTTGCTGGGTAAGAACAAGGCTGCCAAGGTGACGGTCAATGCCAAGAACCTGGACAAGTATCTGGGTGTGCACCGCTTTGATTATGGTGTGGCCGAGCAGGAAAACCGTATTGGCCAGGTCACCGGCTTGGCGTGGACCGAGGTTGGTGGCGAGTTGCTGACCATTGAGGCCGTATCGCTGCCGGGCAAGGGCAATATCATCCGCACCGGGCAGTTGGGTGAGGTGATGCAGGAATCGATTACTGCGGCAATGAGCGTGGTGCGCAGTCGTTCGCGTGCTTTGGGAATCAAAGCGGATTTCCATGAAAAACATGACATGCACATTCATGTGCCGGAGGGTGCGACACCCAAGGATGGACCGAGTGCAGGTATCGCCATGACGACCGCGATAGTTTCCGTTCTGGCGGGAATTCCGGTACGCTCTGATGTTGCCATGACGGGTGAAATCACCCTGCGTGGCGAGGTTCTGCCGATTGGTGGTCTGAAGGAAAAACTGCTTGCTGCGCATCGTGGCGGGATCAAGCATGTGCTTATTCCGCATGGCAATGCCAAAGACTTGGTGGACATCCCCACCAACATCAAGCAGAAGCTGGAAATTCATCCTGTGAAGTGGATCGACGAGGTACTGGCTCTGGCGCTGGAGCGCCAGCCGGAGCCTTTGCCTGAGGAAGCCAAGCCGGACGAGTTGCACCCCGCGCCGGAAGGCGCAGCTGGTGTATCCGTAATGACGCATTAAAAATCAGTATGTTGCAGCAGTAGTGAATTTACCGGGCCGCTAGCGCTTTCCAGCAGGGTTTGCGAAATGGCAATATTCCGCTGGAAGCCGCTTGACACAAGGATTTTAGCCTTGCTATAAAGCAAGCGGTTTTTATCCGAATTACGTAGACCGAAGAACGACGAAAGGGGACTTACGTGAACAAGTCTGAACTGATTGATGCAATCGCCGCTGAAGCCGATATTTCCAAAGCTGCAGCTGCCAAGGCACTGGATGGTATGGTTGCCGCTGTTACCGATGCTCTGAAAAAGGGCGACACCGTGACTTTGGTAGGTTTTGGTACATTCTATGTTGGCGAGCGCGCTGAACGCAGCGGTCGCAACCCGAAGACTGGCGAAACCATCAAGATCCCGGCTGCACGTTCTCCGAAGTTCCGTGCTGGCAAAGCACTGAAAGACGCGCTATAATTTGCAACCTTGTCGTTAGCGATAACGGCGAGGTTTTATAGCGGGCGTTTAGCTCAGTTGGTAGAGCGTCTGCCTTACAAGCAGAATGTCGGCGGTTCGACTCCGTCAACGCCCACCAAAGTTTGGAGTGGTAGTTCAGTTGGTTAGAATACCGGCCTGTCACGCCGGGGGTCGCGGGTTCGAGTCCCGTCCACTCCGCCAGAATCTACAGAAAAGGTGAACGTATTCAGTCGTTCACCTTTTTTTTTACCAATGGGGTGGCTTGCGCCGATATCGCCATGTTCGATTTTGTTCAGAATAATAAAATTGCCATTCAAGTCATTCTGGGTGCGGTAGCGCTGACTTTTGTCGGCTTTGGTGTGGGTAGCTACTCCTCCGCCGTGGAAGACCCTTATCTGGCCAAGGTTGGCTCGGCCAAGATCTATAAGCGTGATCTGGACCGGGTGCTGGAAGGGCAGCCCAGCGATGCGGCAACCCGTCAGCAAGCCATGGATGACCTGATCCGCCAAAACCTGTTGCTGGCTGCCGCGCATGATGGCGGTGCCGTGGTCACGCCGGAGCAATTGCGCAAGGTCATTGCCGGCATTGCGGAGTTGCAGGAAAACGGCCAGTTCAGCGCTTCCCGCTACAAGGAATTCCTCGCAGCACGCAATATGTCGGCTGAGGCTTTTGAAGCCAAGATCAGTCGCGACATCATGTTGCAAAACCAGATCAATAACTTTGCTGGTACCGGGTTTGTCTCGCGCAGCATGGTAGAGCGCCTGGGTAGCCTGATGGCTGAAGAGCGTCAGGTTCGCCAGGTCCTGCTCAAGCCTGCCGATTTTGCGGCGCAGGTTAAGACCGATGATAAGGCGCTGCAGTCATTTTATGATGCCAACGCCAAGCGTTTTCGCAGTGCCGAGGCGGTCAAGCTCGACTACGTGTTGCTGTCCCCGCAAGCCGTTGCTGCCGGGTTGACGGTGAGCGATGCCGAAGTCAAGCAATATTACGAACAGAACAAGGCGGATTTGTCTGGCGAAGAGCGTCGTGCCTCGCACATCCTGCTGACCGTTGCCAAGGATGCCAAGCCGGCAGACAAGGTCAAGGTCAAGGCAGAGGCTGAGGCCTTGCTCAAGCAATTGCGTGCTGATCCGGGCAAGTTTGCCGAACTGGCCAAGTCCCGCTCGCAAGATCCTGGCTCGGCTGCCAATGGTGGTGATCTGGGTTTCTTCGCCCATGGTGTGATGGTGAAGCCGTTTGATGATGTGGTATTCCGCATGCAGCCGGGCAAGATCAGCGAAGTGGTGGAAACCGAGTTTGGCTATCACATCATCAAGCTGGACGAGATCAAGCAGCCTGATTTTGCTGCAGTGAGAAGTGCGGTTGAAGCCAAGCTCAAGCAGCAGAAGGCCGCTGGCCAGTTGCGCAGCATGTCGGACAAACTGGCTGAGGTGGCTTACCAGCAGGCGGATTCGCTCAAGGGCGTGCAAGATGCGCTGAAGCTAGAGATCAAGCATTCAGACTGGCTGTCTCGCGATAAGAAATCTGCAGATCCGGCCCTGGCCAATGCCAAGGTGCTGGATGCTGCTTTCAGCGATGATGTGCTGAAGAAGAAGCACAATAGTGAGCCGGTGGATATTGGTGGCGGCAACCTGGTAGTGGTGCGTGTGGCCGACCATCAGCCGGCACGTCAGCAAGCGCTGGCCGAGGTACGTGAACAGATCAAGGCTGAGTTGATTGCGACCGAAGGTGCCAAGCTGGCCGAAAAGCAGGGTCAGGCTTTGCTGGCTCAGCTGAAGGCAGGCAAGGCCGTGGAAGCGCCTAAGTGGGGTGAGTTGCAGCCTGTGTCCCGCCGTAATCCGGGAGCGATGCCGACTGCTGATGTCCGGGCAGTATTCTCGGTGGCGGCAAGCCCGCTGCCTGCCTTTGCCGGAAGCAAGCATGACAACGGTGACTACGCCATCTACCAGATTGCTAGCGTCGCGGCGGGTGCCGCGGTGAGTGACGCGGAGCGTACTCAGTTGGCTGCGGCGATGGAGCAGATGACCGCCCGCAATCAGCTGGGCAGTTATCTGGAAACCTTGCGCCAGAAATATCCGATCAAGCTGGGTAAGCAACAGCTGAATGATCAGAGCGAGCAGTAATTGGCTTAAGAAAAAGCCGACCTTATGGTCGGCTTTTTTTGTTTGTCCCGATAGCGATGGGGCAATAAAAAAGGGCCGTAAGGCCCTTGCTTAGAACTTAGCCTGCTTAGGCTGCAAAGTTCTTGGCGGCAAAATCCCAGTTCACCAGCTTCCAGAAGCTGTCCAGGTAGTTCGGACGGCTATTGCGGTAGTCGATGTAGTAAGCGTGCTCCCATACATCACAGGTCAGCAGCGGGGTTTTGTCTGTGGTCAGAGGAGTGGCGGCATTGCTGGTGGAAACCAGATCAAGTGAGCCATCGCTATTCTTGACCAGCCAGGCCCAGCCAGAGCCGAAGGTTCCAACGGCAGTCTGGGTAAAGGCCTTCTTGAATTCTTCGAAGGAACCCCATTTGGCGTTAATGGCATCTGCCAGTGCGCCGGTCGGTTCGCCACCGGCATTCGGGGCCAGGCCAAACCAGTAGAAGGTGTGGTTCCATACCTGAGCAGCGTTATTGAAAATGCCACCGGAGGATTTCTTGACGATTTCTTCCAGCGAAGCGTTTTCGAACTCGCTACCCTTGATCAGGTTGTTCAGGTTGGTAATGTAGGTCTGATGATGCTTGCCGTAGTGGAATTCCAGGGTTTCCTTGGAGATGTGGGGGGCCAGCGCATCCAGTGCGTATGGCAGTTCCGGCAGTTTGTGTTCCATCATGCTCTCCTTGTTGAGAATTGGGCTTGCAGAATTGCGTAAGCCGAATCTAGCGGAATGCTGTATGCCCAAGTGTACTGGAATCGCCTGTTAATCGCCAATAGTTGACTAAATAAGTAAAGTAAGAAAATGAATAAGTCATTTGACGTCATCGTGCTGGGGGCCGGGGCTGCCGGCATGATGTGTGCTGCAGTCGCCGGCCAGAATGGGCGGCAGGTTTTGCTGTTGGATCATGCAGAAAAGCTGGCTGAGAAGATCCGTATCTCTGGTGGCGGTCGCTGTAATTTCACCAATAATGCAGCCCGGCCCGAGTGCTATCTGTCAGAAAATGCCCATTTCTGCCGCTCTGCGCTGGCACAGTTTGGCCCGCGTGATTTTCTGGCAATGGTGGAAAAACATGGTATTGCCTACCACGAGAAAAAGCTGGGTCAGCTGTTTTGTGATGATTCCAGCCAGCAAATCATCGACATGCTGGATGCCGAGTGTCGTCAGGGTGGGGTAGAGCGCCAGATGGGTGTTACGGTGCAGGCGGTGAGTGCAGGCATGGCTGGTGGTTTTGTGCTGGATACTTCGCTGGGGCGTTTTGAGGCGCAATCGCTGGTCGTGGCCACTGGCGGTTTGTCCATTCCGCAAATTGGTGCTTCGCCGCTGGGCTATCGCATCGCCGAGCAGTTCGGCTTGCCAGTAACCAGCCTGAATCCGGCCCTAGTGCCGCTGACTTTTCATGTCGAAGATGCCGAAGCTTTTGCCCCTCTGGCTGGGGTGTCGCTGGATGTGGAAGTGCGTGCCGGCAAGGGCCGCTTCCGTGAGCAGGTGCTGTTTACCCACAAGGGACTCTCAGGCCCGGTCATCTTGCAGATTTCCTCGTATTGGGAGCCAGGTATGGATGTGGTGATCAACCTGTTGCCCGATTGCGATGCGCTGGCCTTTCTGGAGGAGCGGCAGGGTAGCGATCAGCTGCTCAGCAATGCGCTGGCGGAATTGGGCTGGCCCAAGCGCTTTGCCGAGGCCTGGCTGGCGCGGCAGGGCTGCCATGTACGGCTGAAAGAGCTGACACCCAAGAAGCGCGTGCAACTGGCCGAGCAGCTACACCACTGGCGCATCAAGCCCAATGGCACCCAGGGCTACAAGAAGGCCGAAGTCACGCGAGGTGGCGTGTCTACCAGGGCCCTGTCATCCAAAACCATGGAGGCGCGGGAGGTTCCGGGTTTGTATTTTATCGGCGAGGTGGTGGATGTCACCGGCTGGCTGGGGGGATATAACTTTCAGTGGGCGTGGTCATCCGGCTATGTGGCGGGTAAAAACTGCTAGAATTGCCACCTGATTCCCTGCTGTTGCCTGTAGCACATTTCATTGAGTCTCCATGACCGAACAGTACGAAAATTTTGACGGCGCCATGGCGTCCTTGCGCACACCGCCGCACTCTACCGAAGCAGAACAGTCGGTGCTGGGTGGCCTGATGCTGGACAACAGCGCCTTCGACAAGATTGCCGATGTGGTATCCGAGGCTGATTTTTATCGCCATGACCACAAACTGATTTTCAAGCACATTGCCCGCCTGATCGAGCTGGGCCGCCCGGCCGACGTGGTGACGGTGTCCGAAGTGCTGGACAAGAATGCCGAACTGGCAGACATCGGAGGCCTGTCCTACCTGGCCACGCTGGCGCAGAATACGCCATCCGCCGCCAATATCCGCCGCTATGCCGAAATCGTGCGCGAGCGTTCCATCATGCGTCAACTGGCGGTGGTTGGGGCGGAGATCGCCGAGTCGGCCTATGCGCCACAGGGGCGTGATGCGGCCCAGTTGCTGGACGAGGCCGAAGGCAAGGTGTTCCAGATTGCCGAATCCACTGCTAAGTCTAAGCAGGGTTTTCTGGAAATGCCCGGCCTGCTGAAAGAAGTGGTCGAGCGCATCGACATGCTGTACAGCCGTGACAATCCTGACGAAGTGACCGGCATCCCCACCGGTTTTATCGATCTGGATGCCAAGACCTCCGGTCTGCAGCCGGGAGACTTGGTGATTGTGGCCGGTCGTCCGTCCATGGGTAAAACTGCCTTCTCCATGAATATCGCCGAGCATGTGGCAGTAGAGTACAAGGCCCCCGTCGCCGTGTTCTCCATGGAAATGGGCGGTGCGCAGCTGGTGATGCGTATGCTGGGCTCGGTGGGCAGGCTGGATCAGCATGTCTTGCGTACCGGTAAGCTGGGCGACGAAGACTGGCAAAAGCTCACCTATGCTATCGGCAAGCTATCCGAAGCGCCGATGTATATCGACGAAACGCCAGCACTGACGGCGCTGGAGCTACGTGCGCGGGCACGGCGTCTGGCGCGTCAGCATGGTGGCAAGCTGGGTCTGATCGTAATCGACTATTTGCAGCTGATGTCGGGCTCGGGACGTGGCGACAACCGTACTGCAGAGCTGGGTGAGATTTCGCGCGGTCTGAAAGGTTTGGCCAAAGAGTTGCAGGTGCCGGTGATTGCCCTGTCGCAGCTGTCGCGAGCGGTAGAGCAGCGCCCCAACAAGCGCCCGATGATGTCCGACTTGCGTGAATCTGGTGCTATTGAGCAGGATGCTGACATCATTATCTTCATGTACCGCGAAGAATATTACAGCCCGGAAAATGCCGAGGTAAAAGGCATGGCCGAGGCGATTATCGGTAAGCATCGTAATGGTCCCACCGGTGCCGTGCGGCTGGCCTTTGTCGGCAAGCATGCCAAGTTTGAAAACGCCGCCACGCTGGGTATCAGTGGCTGGGCGGATAGTGATGGTTAAGCTATTGGGTAGCAGCATGCTGCACGCACAGCGGTCTGCTGTACCTGGGAAAGGAAACACATGAGTTTTTTCGACAAGCATGTTTTCGTCTGCTGCAATCAGCGGGCTGCCGGCGAGGATTGTTGCAATAACCATGGCTCCAGCGAGTTACTGTCTTATATGAAAGACCGGGTAAAAGCACTGGGGCTGGCTGGTGACGGCAAGATCCGCGTCAACAAGGCTGGCTGCCTGGGGCGCTGTGATCAGGGGCCGGTCATGGTGGTCTATCTGCAAGAAACTTGGTACACCTTCGTCGACCGAGAAGATATTGATGAAATCGTCGATGAGCATATGGTGGCTGGCCGCATTGTGGAAAGGTTGAAAGTCTGATGCTGAAAGCCCAAAACAAGCTTGTCATCGCCGGACCTGTCGGTGCGCTGGAAACCATCGTGGTGTCGCCGCCAGGGCAGGCTAGTGGTATTGCGGTGATCTGCCATCCTAACCCGCTGCAAGGCGGAACCAATACCAATAAGGTGGTGCAGACGGCGGCCAAGGCGTTATCCCAATTGGGATACGTCTGCTATTGCCCTAACCTGCGTGGTGTGGGGGCAAGTGAAGGCCAGCATGATCATGGTTTGGGTGAGGTGGACGATGTGCTGGCCGTGGTGGAGTATGCGCGTGGCGAGCAGGGCGATCTGCCGCTGGCTCTGGCTGGTTTCTCGTTTGGTGGTTTCGTGGCAGCCCGTACCAGGGCGGTGATCGAAGCTGACAAATTGCTGCTGATGGGCGTGGCGGTGGGCAAGTATGAAATCCCCACGCCGGCCGTGCCAAATGACACCTTGGTGATTCATGGTGAAGAGGATGAGGTCATTCCCCTGTCTGCCGTGCTTGACTGGGCCAGACCACAGGATTTACCGGTACTGGTTTTCCCGGGGGCCGGTCATTTCTTTCACGGCAAGCTGATCAAGTTGGCGCAGATGATTCAGCGTTGCTGGTGAGTGGGTGTACAGATAGAAACAGGGCCAGTCATAGGACTGGCCGTTTTTTTGCCTGCGCTTAGCGGTGTAGTTCGCCGGCAGCTTCGGGCTGGTAGATTACTTCCAGTACCGTCAGCCTGGTCTGTCCCGCCAGTGTGGGCCAGTCTATGCTTTGGCCTTCGGCCAGTCCCAACAGGGCTGCGCCGATGGGTGCCAGGATGGATACATGGCCAGCAGTGCCATCGGCCTGATTGGGATAAACCAGGGTTAACAGTTTTTCTTCGCCGCTTTGTTCGATACGAACCCGTGCCGTGCTGTTCATGGTGATGATGCCGGCCGGGATACTTTCCGGCTCTACCACTTCTGCGCGCTCCAGTTCTGCCTCCAGCGCGGTCAGGGTTGCCTTGTCCTGCGCGGGAAGTCGCTCCATCCAGGCGGCCAGCCTTTCATAGTCCAGGCTGGAAACGATAATGGCTGGTTGGGTCGGCATGGTTCTACTCCTTGTTTATCAATAAAAAACACAGGATAACAATCGTTATCCTGTGCGGGCCGGTGCATGTAGCTACCGTTTGTTTACTGAAACTTGGAGTGTTACTGCGCGATAAAGTTGCCTGACTTAGCCGAGCAAGCTGAGTGCGCTGCGCTGCGAGACATTGGCCTGTCCCTGAATTGCAATGGCAGCCTGGCCGAGTATCTGCTGCTGCACCAGTTGCGCGGTAGCAGCGGCGTAGTCGGTATCGCTGATACGGCTGTTGGCAGCCTGGGCATTTAGCGAGGAGTTTTGCAGATTGTTGATTGCTGCAGAGAACTGGTTGCTGCTTGCTCCAAGCTGTGTGCGTGAGCTACTGATGGTGTTCAGGTCGCTCTGGATATTGCCTTGCGCAGCCAGTGCGCTTGCCGGGCTGGAAAGGTCGATGGTACCAGTGGCATTCAGATTGGCATTGTAGCTATGAAGACCGCCGCCGGTGGGGCTGGCGCTCAGGTTGCTGGTATTTACCGTGATCTGCTTGCTACTGTCGCCATTTGGGCCCACCTGAAATTGCAGCGCGTTATTACTGCTCAGCAAGGCGCTGCCATTGTATTGGGTGTTCTGGATGATAGCTGAATTGCTTTGTGTCAGCTGATCGGCCTGCTGTTGCAAGGATTGCCGATTGCTGCTGCTCAGCGCTGCATCGCCGGCCTGGATGGCCAGATCCTGCAATTGCTGACTATTGTCTTGCAGTTGACTGAGCGCACTGTCGGCGGTTTGCACCATTGAAATACCATCCAGAGCATTGCTACTGGCTTGGTTATCACCCCGAACCTGTGCCTCCAGCGACTGCGACAATGCGGTATTGGCTGCATTAACGGCGGCGCTGCTCAACTGCGTGCCGGACGCAAGCTGGGCAAGTGTTTGCTCGGTATTCTTGCGGGACTTGTCGAGCTGGGTCTGGGCGTTGAGTGCCCCAAGGTTACTACTGATGCTCAGCATGGCTAATCTCGATGTAAGTGCTGTCAGATCATCGGCTTACTATAGTGCTGTCACTTGTTGATTACCAGTTTTTACACGAAAAACACCCGCCTGGGGCGGGTGTTTTGTGCGCAGCGGCAGTGAATGCGGGACTAGCGTGAGGCAGGTTTGGCCGGTGTGCCGGCTGACTGGGTCAGTATTTCATAGCCGGTTTCGGTGACCAGGATGGTGTGTTCCCATTGTGCGGACAGGCTGCGGTCCTTGGTGGCAACCGTCCAGCCGTCACCCATCATGCGCAGGTGGCGTTTGCCCTGGTTGATCATCGGTTCGATGGTGAAGATCATGCCAGCCTGCAACTCCAGGCCGGTACCGGGGCGGCCATAGTGCAGGACCTGTGGTTCTTCGTGGAAGCGCTTGCCGATGCCGTGGCCGCAGAATTCCTGTACCACGCTGTAGCCATTGGTTTCGGCGTACTGCTGTACGGCATAGCCGATATCACCCAGTGTGGCACCTGGCTTGACCTTTTCAATGCCGCGCCACATGCACTCATAGGTGATCTTGCACAGGCGACGGGCATGCTCGCTGACTTCGCCGACAAAGAACATGCGGCTGGTGTCGCCGTGGTAGCCATCCTTGATCACGGTGATATCGATATTCATGATGTCGCCGTTTTTCAGCGGCTTGTCATTGGGGATGCCATGACACACCACGCTATTGATCGAGGTGCAGATGGACTTGGGGTAGGGGTTATGGCCATCGGGGGCATAGTTGAGCGGGGCCGGGATGCAGCCCTGCACATTGACCATGTAGTCATGGCACAGCTTGTCGATGGCTTCGGTGGTCACACCCGGTTTGACAAAGGGAGTGATGTAGTCGAGTACTTCGGAGGCCAGTTTGCCGGCGATACGCATTTTCTCAATATCGGCGGCTGTTTTCAGTTCAACGCTCATTGTGGTGGTCTTGGTGTGTGCGGCAATGTTCCATTCTAGCAAATGATGAAAAAACGGGCATCCCGCAGGACGCCCGTTTTACAGTTTGTTGCTAAGCAGTGTGCAGCTTAGAACGCAACTTTCAGACCAACACCGAAGGCTTGTGGGTCGTTACCTGCAGCCAGGGTGCCGGTGGTGCCAGATACTGAGGTGTAAACGGCATTGTTTGCGAAGTTGGCAGATTGCTTGGCTTTGTTGGTGATCTTGGTGTAGTAGCTGAATACTTTGGTGGACTTGGACAGGTTGTAGTCAGCACCCAGAGCCCACTGATGGGCTTTGTAGTCGTCTTCAGTGCCAGCAGCGGCACCCTTCAGGCGACCCAGTGAGCTGTATTCCAGTTTCAGCGTAGCAGCACCAATGTCTTGGCCGACAGACAGAGTCCAGTCGTCTTGTTTCAGAGTAGTGCCGCCAGTGGTGGCATCGAAGCGGCCAAATTCGTAACCGGCACCTACAAAAGTACCGGTTGCAAATTTGTAGCTGGTGGCCAGTTTGTAGAAGTTGGTGTTCTTGCCCGAGTAAAGGGTCGCACCCTTGTAGTTGCCCTTGTCATTTTGGCGATCCCAACCGGCTGCAACTTGCAGGCCGCCATTGGTGTAGTTGCCAGCCAGAGACAGGCGAGTTGCGTCGGTCGAACCATTAGTTGCAACACTATCTGTGCGGGTTTCATCAACGCCATAGGATACGCCGAGTTGGAAACCAGACCAGTTCGGCGAGAAGTAATGAACGGAGTTGATCAAGCGCTGTTCACCGCGGCTGTAAACACTAGAGGAGCCGTTGTTTTCAGCAGTGGTATCACCGAACAGATTCAGACCGATGTTGGTCAGGGTTTTGTATGCGGTATCGTTTTGGCCAACAAGTACCTTACCGAAGTTGGCATTGTCCAACCCTACAAACGAGTTACGAGTTGCAAAAGTTGCGCTCTGGTTTTTATCGTTGGTGCCGCCTTGTTCGAAGTTGCGCAGGCTGCTTTCGACTTGCCAGATAGCTTTGGTGCCATTGCCCAGATCTTCCGTACCTTTGAAACCGATACGGGAGTTGTGGTCAACAATACGCGTGCGGGATTTGTACTCAGAACTGGAGCCATCGGTGGCGCCGGTGGCCTTGGTGGATTCAATGCCGCTGCTCAGGAAACCATAGATGGTGACATCGGCGTGGGCGGCGAAGGGAACGGCGAACAGGGTTGCAACCAGTGCGGCTAGGCTTTTCTTTTGCATCATCAGTGCTCCATCAGGGGTTTTATGTTCGTTATGCGTACTGGCTGTGGCGAATCTCTCTGTTGGAATCGTCCAGCACCGCAGTACTGTCGAAGTTTAACCACAAAATGTGACGCCGATGTTGCAGTAATGATGCAGATCAAGCCTTGCTGGGCCATGTTTGTTGTTTTTACGCCAAAAACTTGTTGGGGTAGATTTCGTCGATCAATGTTCGACAATCGACAATACGCAAATCATTGTCTTTGGCGAAATCCATCAGGAACTGGAAAACCTGCGGATCGATCTTTTGCAGCTTCTTGTCGACCGCGACGCAGCGTACGCCTTCCAATAGCATGGGACGTACATAGGCATGGTAGGACAGCTTTTGATCGCCGCCAAAGGAGGCCAGAATGCCGGCCAGTCGCTCTGCCCAATCACTGGGGCGGAAAGTGCGGCCTTCGGAGGTAAGCCCCTGGATGACTACTTCATATGGATTGCAGATCATGGTGATGAACCGGAGTGTGCTTTTAAGGTGTGGTCTCTGTATTTATCTATAGCAAAGACAGTGTTGTTGTTTTGGACTGTCTTTGATGCAGGGCAATAGCGGGTTTACCCGCAATTTTACCCGAAAATCAAATGCGCTTGAATGGCGGTAGCGAGGCAAGTAGTTTTTTTCCGTAACTTTGCTTCAGCAGGCGGTTATCCAGAATGGTGACACGGCCATAGTCGCGCTCGGTGCGGATCAGTCGGCCCACTGCCTGGATCAGCTTGATGGAGGCCTCTGGTACGGTCAGTTCCACGAAGGGATTGCCGCCGCGTTTTTCAATCCAGCGCGACAGGGTTTTGCCGACCGGATCGTCCGGCATGGCGAAGGGCAGCTTGGCAATGATGACGTGCACGCAGCTTTCTCCCGGCAGATCCAGACCTTCCGAGAAGGAGTCCAGGCCGAAAATCACGCTGGCCTGACCTTGTTTCAGTCTGCTGTGATGGGTTTCCAGCAGTACGCTTTTGGGAATCTCACCCTGAATCAGCAATTGTGCGCGCAGGGCATCGGGTAGTTGGCTGGCCACTTCTTGCATTTGCTTGCGCGAGGAAAACAGCACCAGGGTGCCGACCGGCTCGCCGGTATCCACGAGTTTGGGCAGCCACTCGACGATTTCGCGGGTATGGCCTTGCGGGTCTTTCGGGCTGGCCAGCATGGGCGGCAGATACAGCTCACCTTGTTCGGTGAAATTGAATGGTGAGTCCAGCGCCACGCAGCTGACTTGTGGCAGCCATTTGAGGCCGGTTTGTGATAGCAGCAGGTCAAAAGCACCCAGCGAGCGCAGTGTTGCCGAGGTCAGCACGGCTCCGGCGGCACGTCGCCACAGGGTGGCTGCCAGGCTGGCGGCGGCGCTGACGGGAGAGGCGGAGAACAGATAGTCGCCCTTTCCCTCGATGCGCCGGGTAATCCATTTGGCAATCGGTGGTGCCGATTCTTCGGTCTGCTTTTCAAACAGGTCCCACACTGCCATCAATTGCTCGGCGCGGCCGTTGAGAAAACCAACGTCGGCTGCCGCCTTGTCGATCTGGGTGGTATCGCTGCCTTTTTCCTTGCGCGCTTCGGTCAGGGCATCGTTCAGCGCCGACAGGTGTTTGAAAATGGCGCGCGCGGCAACTGCCATGTTGCGGGCGGGTTCTTGCAGGCGTTCCGGTAGCTGGCCATCGTCCATCAGCCAGGTGGGTTCCATATTGTCACTGCTGGCGCTGAGGGCTTCTTCGCCGCTGAGCAGCCACAGCCATTCATTCAGTGTTTCCATGCAGGCGCTGGCGGCATCCATGGCCTGGGTGGCAATCTCCGATTTCCCGGTCAGGGTTTCCACCCGTGCGGCAATGGGCGCCACCTTGTCGAGCCAGCCAATAGCCTGTGCCAGAGAGTGCTCGGCGGAGAACTGGTTGATGGCTTTTTTGGCCAGATGATGCGCCTCGTCGATGCAGTAATAGCTGTCTTCCGGCGCCGGCAGGATGACGCCGCCACCCATGGAGACATCGGCCAGCATCAGGTCGTGGTTGGCCACGATGACGTCGACGGTTTCCAGGGTGTCGCGGGCCAGATAAAACGGACATTCCGGGCGATTGGGGCAGGCGGCTTTCAGACAACCGTGACGGTCGTTGGTGACGCGGCTCCACAGGCTGTCTTCAATGATGTCTTTCCAGCTGTCGCGGTCGCCATTCCAGCGCCGGTAATAGAACTCGTCCGCCATGGCGCGCAGGGCTTCAATCTCTCCAGCCTGCGGTTTGCGGTCCCACAGCGTCAGCATGGGGTCGGGTGCCAGTAACTGACCCTGGGCATTTTCGGCGGTCAGGGCATAAATGCGCTGCGGACACAGATAACGGCCACGGCCCTTGGCCAGGGCAAAGGTCAGCGGCAGACCGCTGTTTTCCACCACGAAGGGCAGGTCGCGGTTGACCAGTTGCTCCTGCAGGGCGACGGTGGCGCTGGTGACCACCAGCTTTTTGCCGCGCGAGCGGGCCATCACGCCGCCGGCCAGCAGGTAGGCCAGACTCTTGCCGACACCGGTGGGGCCTTCGATCACCGCGATGCTTTCGCCCTCACGATTAGGGTAGGCATCGCCCTGTTTATCCAGACTGCGCGACAAGGCATTGGCGATTTCCGCCAGCATGCGGCGTTGGGCCGCGCGCGGACGGAAGCCGGGCAGGTTGTCGGCAATGGTGCGGTAGTGATCGCGGATGGCGTCTTTTTCAGCATCGTTCAGCATGGCGCGATTGTACCGCAAGCGGGGCGGCCGATTCGTGCTAAAGCGTCATGGATTTTCGTCTGTGCGCAAATGTTGCTATGCAAAATGACGGCCTGGTCAGCTTGTGGATACGATAGCCAAAAAACAATTCAGCCAGAGTCTTCGGCAAAGTCACCTTAAATCCGGGAAAATGGATGGTGATTGACTGGAAAATGCCGGCTCTGCATTGCGTACGCATGGACAGACAGACAATAAAGTACGCAGCGTTCTACACACAGGAGAAATCAGTTCATGACACCCGTAAGCCGCGTTCTGGTGGTAAGCGATGATGCAAAGTGGCAGGCCGATGTGCTGGCCGGGCTGGGAGCCGTGGCCGTGCGTCTGGAGAATCCCTATGGTTTGACCTTTATCGGTGCGGCGCGCCTGAAAGAGGCCATGGATGTGATACGGCGCGATGGCGACATTCAGGCCGTGCTGGTCGACAAGCAGTTGCAGGAAAAGGGCATTAGCCAGGCTGCGGTACAGCTGGCCAACCAGATCAGCGACTTCCGCCCCGAGCTGTCGCTTTATGTATTGCTGGTGGATGACGATGAAAGAGTGCTAGTGGAGAGCCTGGCCAGTCATGCGGTGGATGGCTATTTTTACCGTGACGAAACCGATTACAACGGCTGGTTCCGTATCCTGACTGCCGAACTGGCGGAAAAATCTGCCACGCCTTTCTATGACAAGCTCAAGCAATATGTCCGCATGGCCAAGGACTCCTGGCATACCCCGGGCCATGCTGGCGGTGATTCGCTCAAGGGCAGCCCGTGGGTGGGTGACTTTTACGATTTTGTCGGCGAGAACATGCTGCGCGCCGATCTTTCCGTTTCGGTACCCATGCTAGATTCGCTGCTGCATCCCACCGGGGTGATTGCCGAATCGCAAAAGCTGGCGGCCAAGGCTTTTGGTGCACGCAAGACCTATTTCGCCACCAATGGCACCTCTACCTCCAATAAGGTGATTTTCCAGACTCTACTGGCTCCGGGCGACAAATTGCTGCTGGATCGCAATTGTCATAAATCGGTACACCACGGGGTGATTCTGTCCGGTGCCTTGCCGGTGTATCTGGATTCCTCCATCAATCGTCAATACGGCATTTTTGGACCGGTGCCCAAGGCCACCATTTTTGCCGCCATCGAGGCCAATCCGGATGCGCGGGTACTGATTCTGACTTCCTGCACCTATGATGGTCTGCGCTATGACCTGGTGCCCATCATCGAGGCCGCACACGAGAAGGGCATCAAGGTGATCGTGGACGAGGCCTGGTATGGCTTTGCCCGTTTTCATCCGGCGTTCCGCCCCACGGCGCTGGAGTCTGGTGCCGACTATGTCACGCAAAGTACCCACAAGATCCTGTCGGCCTTCTCCCAGGCCAGCATGATTCATGTGAATGATCCCGGCTTTGACGAACATCTGTTCCGGGAAAATTTCAATATGCATACCTCCACCAGTCCGCAGTACAACCTGATTGCCAGTCTGGATGTAGCGCGCAAGCAGGCGGTGACCGAAGGCTATCGCTTGCTCGACCGGACCCTGAAGCTGGCGGAGGAGCTGCGCGACAAGATCAACTCCACCGGCGCATTCCGTGTACTGGAGCTGGAAGATCTGTTGCCGGAGGATATCCGCGAAGATGGCATCCGGCTGGACCCGACCAAGCTCACGGTGGACATTACCCAGTCTGGCTTTACCACGGACGAGCTGCAGCATGCGCTGTTCGAGCGCTACAACATCCAGGTGGAGAAATCGACCTTCAGCACCATTACCTTGCTGTTGACCATGGGGACGACGCGCAGCAAGGTGTCGCGGCTGTACGATGCGCTGTTGCGCCTGGCCAAGGAGAAGCGGCCACCGCGTGCGCTGGGGCGGATGCCGGAAATTCCGCGATTCTCACGGCTGGCCTGCCTGCCGCGCGATGCCTTTTATGAGGCGGGCGAGCGTTTGCCATTGCTGGATGACGATGGCCGCCCCAATGCCGAACTGAATGGCCGGGTGTGTTGTGACCAGATCGTGCCTTACCCGCCTGGCATCCCGGTTTTGGTGCCAGGGCAGGTGATTGACGACAGTATCCTGTCATACCTGGCGCGTCTGCAAAAGACACAAAAGTCCATAGAAACGCATGGTTTGGCGGAAGATGGTGGGGAAATGTATGTCAGAGTGCTGAAAGATAGGGAGTTATCGCATTTGCCTGACAGATTGTTGTTCAGCTGAGAGCTTGTCAGAACGGCCAAATTCCGATAAATATAACAATTGTCGCAAATATGTAAATTTTGCATCCGTTTACTACGGGATTGCGACACCAGTTAACTGACTTGAGACCAGCGTGTAGTAATGTGCCATTGCGCATGAAGACACACACCGTGTTCTATGCGCGATGGCCTTTTTTTTTGGAAATCTTACCCATGAAGCCAGTAGGACATTACCTGCAATTCAGCGACCTGAACCACGAGGAATATCGCCACATCTTCGAGCGTGCCAAGGTACTGAAGCGACGACACAGCGAAAAACAGCTGTATCAGCCGCTGCTTGGCCGCGTAATGTCCATGATCTTCGAGAAGAATTCCACCCGTACCCGGGTCTCCTTTGAAGCTGGCATGGCCCAGCTGGGTGGCCATGCCATGTTCCTGGACACCAAGACCTCGCAGCTGGGGCGTGGTGAGCCGATCGAAGACACGGCACGCGTGCTGTCGCGCATGAGTGACATCATCATGATCCGTACCTTCGAGCAATCGCTGGTTGAACGGCTGGCCACGCATTCCAAGGTGCCGGTCATCAATGGCCTCACCAACGAATACCACCCCTGTCAGATTCTGGCCGACATCTTCACCTTCATCGAGCATCGTGGTTCGATCAAGGGCAAGACCGTGGCCTGGATTGGTGACGGCAATAATGTCTGCCGCACCTGGTTGCAGGCGGCCAAGATTCTTGGTTTCAAGCTGAAGGTGGCTACCCCGGTAGGCTATGAGCTGACCGTGCTGGATGGCGAGCATTACGGCCCCGAGCATTTCGAGCCCACCCACAGTGCGGTGAAGGCAGTGGAAGGTGCTGATCTGGTGACTACCGACGTATTCACCAGCATGGGCTACGAAGCGGAAAGCGCGGCGCGGCTGGAGGCTTTTGCCAGCTACCAGGTGAATGCCGAGCTGATGAAGCACGCCAAGCCGGATGCGCTGTTCATGCACTGCCTGCCGGCCCATCGCGGCGAGGAAGTAAGCGCCGAGGTGATTGACGGCCCGCAGAGCGTGGTATGGGACGAGGCGGAAAACCGCATGCATGCCCAGAAAGCCCTGATCGAATATCTGCTGCTTGGTCATCAGTACAACTGAGCCGGCAGGACAACCCACTAGATTCGCTGGAAAGAAAACGCATCATGTCTGATATCAAAAAAGTAGTATTGGCCTACTCCGGTGGCCTGGATACCTCCGTTATTCTCAAATGGCTGCAAGATGTTTACCACTGTGAAGTGGTGACCTTTACCGCCGACATCGGCCAGGGTGAAGAAGTGGAACCGGCACGCAAGAAAGCCGTTTCGCTGGGCATCAAGCCGGAAAACATTTTCATCGAAGACCTGCGCGAAGAGTTCGTGCGCGATTACGTCTATCCGATGTTTCGCGCCAACGCCATTTACGAAGGCGAGTACCTGCTGGGTACTTCCATTGCTCGCCCGCTGATTGCCAAGCGCCAGATCGAAATCGCCAATGCCGTAGGCGGCGACGCCGTATCGCACGGTGCTACCGGCAAGGGTAACGACCAAGTGCGTTTCGAGCTGGGTTACTACGCGCTGAAGCCGGACGTCAAGGTCATCGCCCCGTGGCGCGAATGGGACCTGCTGTCCCGTGAAAAACTGCTGGCCTATGCCGAAACCCACGGCATTGACATCAGCAAGAAGAAAAACGGCGGCAGCCCGTACTCCATGGATGCTAACCTGCTGCACATCTCCTACGAAGGCACCGTGCTGGAAAACCCGGCCGCCGAGCCGGAAGAAGATATGTGGCTGTGGACGGTCAGCCCGGAAAATGCCCCGGACCAGGCCGAATACATCGAACTGAGCTACGAGAAGGGTGACATCACCGCCATCAACGGCGTCGCCATGACCCCGGCCCAGGTGCTGACCGAGCTGAACCGCCTGGGCGGCAAGCATGGCATCGGCCGTCTGGACATCGTGGAAAACCGTTACGTGGGCATGAAGTCGCGTGGCTGCTACGAAACCCCGGGCGGCACCATCATGCTGAAGGCGCACCGCGCCATCGAATCCATCACGCTGGACCGCGAAGTGGCCCACCTGAAGGATGAGCTGATGCCGAAGTATGCCCAGCTGGTTTACACCGGTTACTGGTGGAGCCCGGAGCGTCAGATGCTGCAAGGCCTGATCGATGCTTCGCAAGCCACCGTCAATGGCTGGGTACGCCTGAAGCTGTACAAGGGCAATGTCATCGTGGTGGGCCGTGAATCCAAGACCGATTCGCTGTTCGACCCGAACATCGCCACCTTCGACGAAGATGGCGGCGCTTACAACCACGCTGATGCGGCCGGCTTCATCCGTCTGAATGCCTTGCGCATGCGGATTGCTGCCAACGCCAAACTCAAGCGCGGCTGATTGTCTGCCTGCTGAAACAGCCGCCTTCGGGCGGCTTTTTCGTTGGTGGCCGCTTGCGTAAAAGTTGAGCTGCCAAGGGATGCGGCGTATCGTAGTGACTTCGTCCGGGATGGCCCGGTGACAGCTGCGGTGCTTCAAGCGCCGCCTGAACTGAGCAGCCGCAACAATGAAGGAATGTCTGGGTGTCTGAAGATCAATTTACCGATATTTCCATGGCCGTGTGCCTGTCAGGGCTGATCATTTTCATGGGTTTCATCATCTGGGACCTCGGCAAGAAATCGCAGGCCGGCAAGATGGGGACGGCGATTCTGTTCCTGGTGCTGGGTTTTGGCGTATTCGGCTTTATTTTCAAGAACGTGCTGGTGGAATTTCTGGTGCTGAAATAAGCAGCTTGGGAAATACATAAACGGGTTGGCCAAGGCCAACCCGTTTTGCATGGTGCCGGTATTCCTGCACGACTAGCGCGTCGGTGCCAGTATCAGCCGCAGGCCCAGTGCGATGAAGACGCCGCCGGCAATGCGGTCCAGCCATTGGCTGGCCTTGGGGGTACGGTTAAACCAGCTGCCGATGGCACCGGCGAAATAACCCAGGCTGCCAAACAGCAGCGCGGCCTGCGCGGTAAAGATCAGCCCCAGAATGGCGATCTGCCAGCCGCCGTGGCCCTGTGCCGGATTGACGAACTGTGGCAGGAAGGCCAGGAAGAACAGCACGACCTTGGGGTTGATGGCATTGGCCAGCAGGCCTTTGCGAAAGTGTGCCGCCAGCGGTGTGCCATCTGCCGCACCATCGGATGCCTGCAGCCGGCTGCCACGGCTGCGAATGGCATGCCAGCCCAGATACACCAGATACGCGCCGCCAGCAATTTTCAGCAGGCCGAAGGCGAGGGGCGAGGCGGCAATCAGCGCGCTGACGCCGATGGCGGCCAACACGGTATGGGTCAGGCAACCCAGGGCGCAGCCCAGGCCGAAGGCCATGCCCTGGCGACGCCCTTTGGCAATGCCCAGGCTCAGCACCATCAGATTATCCGGGCCGGGTGACAGGGTGATCAGCATGGCGGCGGCGGTAAAGGCCGCCAGTTGTTCCGGGGTCACAATCATGGCGATGTTCTCAAGGTAAACCAGACAGCATCATTAAGTATTTTCTGGTAGCGGGCAAGCCGCTTGCTTCGATGCGGACCGGGTATTTTACAGCAGCACATCCCAAAGAAAACGGCCATGCAAGGCATGGCCGTGGTTCTTGCTGAGCTCGGGCTCAGGCGGTCTTGTCCAGCGCATTCTCGATCTCACGGATATGCGCCTGGTGTTTCTGGATGCGCTCACCGACCGGTGGCCCCTTGAATTGCTTGCGTACCCCCAGCACAAACCAGAAGAACAGCAAGACCACCAGCAGGGCGATGATCAGATACAGCACCTTTTGATTGGGCGGCTGTACGCCGACAAATGCCAGGATGGCACCGCCAATGGTGGCCAACAGGGCAATCGGCTTGGAGGCGGCTCCCAGGCTGAAGGGGCCTTTGTGGGTCCAGCTTTTGCCTTCGGCAAACAGGCCGGCCGTGGTGGGCAGGATGTAGGAAATGTACAGGAACACCGCAGAGCCGGCCGACAGCACGGTAAAGGCATCGCCATACAGGGTGGCGACAATGGCCAGGATGGCACTGACCCAGATGGCCAGGCCCGGTGTGCGGTGTACGGGATGGACCTGTTTCAGCTGGTGGGAGAAGGGCAGGCCGCCGTCACGGGCAAAGGCATACATCATGCGCGAGGTGGAGGTCAGGCAGGCCAGGCCGCACAGATAGTTGACCAGGAAAATGCCGATACCCAGTAGCGCTTTCAGTGCCGGTGGCAGGCTGCTGAGCAGCAAGTCGAAAAAGCCCATGCCGGCTTTGACGCCAGCCTGCATATTCGGTAGCACCAGCACGAAGGTGCAGATCAGGATGTAGCCGAACAGAGCCGACCACAGTACCGAGCGGATGATGCCCTTGGGCACATTGTGCGCGGCCTGGTGGGTTTCTTCCGAGGTGTGGGCTGAGGCGTCGTAGCCGGTAAGGGTGTAGACGGTCAGCAGCAGGCCAGACAGGAAGAGCATCAGGCTGCTGTCGGTCTTGGGCCAGGTGCCACCGTCGGCACCGCTGAAGTTGGTAAAGGTAAACAGGCGCGAGAAATCCAGCGGACCCGGTGCATAAGCCAGCAGCGATACCGTCAGCAGCAGGGCAATGGCAAAGATCAGATAGCCCGACATATCGGTCAGCCGGGTGGTGAGCTTGATGCCCAGATGATTCAGCCAGGCTTGGCTCAAGGTGATGCCGGCCAGAAACAGTGTCTGCTCTGTCCAGGTGAGATGGTCAGGATTAATGCCCAGTAGTGGTGCAATCAGGGTTTTGAAGAAGGGATCGTAAACCCCGAAGTTGACCGAAGCCACCACGAAGATCAGCCCCAGCAGATTGATCCAGGCGGTTACCCAGCCCAGCCCCTTGCCACCCAGAATGGACGACCAGTGATAGAGGCCGCCAGCGGTGGGGTAGGCCGAGGCGATCTGCGCCATGGCCGCAGCCACGATGCTGGCAAACAGTGCGCCTACTGGCCAGCCGATGCCGATCGACGCACCGCCGCCAGCGCTGATGCCGGCCGGAAAGGCCGTGATGCCACCGGCCAGAATGCAGATGATGGAAAAGGAAATGGCGAAGTTGGAAAAACCGCTCATGCGTCTGGATAATTCCTGAGCGTAACCCATGCTGTGTAACAGTTTCTCGTCCTCACCCTGTGGTGCGGAGCCGTGCTGATCTCGGTTCATGATGATCCTCTTACATGTGTTGACCTACACTGTATGGAAATGCACTGTGCTGAGACTTCACCCTTTGCTGCGCCAGTAGCGGACGGCGGACAAAGGCGCGGCCTGCGTCCGGCCTTGCCTGTTGGCAAGAGCCATACCCATCTGCGTTTTATCCGTGTCTGCTGCGTGGCGCTCTGCGTCCCGTTCGTGCCGGGCATACTCTGGAATGCTTGCCGCTCGTGCTGTCGGCTTTGGAGCAGCTAACAAAACCCCTGCTGTTGCGTTGCGCTGCCTTGCCCCAGGGCCGCTACGCTATTTTGTTAGCCGCTCTTAATTACTGCGTTTGCTGCTCATGCGGACCAACTCATCAAACAGCCCCTGCTGGCTGCTATCTTCCCGTGCAGATAATTCCGGATGCCATTGCACGGCAATCAATTGCGGAAACCCTTCCACCTCGATGGCCTCGATCACGCCATCGGCTGCCCAGGCCACGGCATGCACGCCCTGACCCGGCTGGTCGATGGCCTGGTGGTGCCAGGACTTGGTGGCCACTTCGGTGCTGCCCAGCAGGCCGGCCAGGCAGGAGTCGCTTGCTACCCTTACCCGGTGCAAGGTGGGGTCCCGCGGAGCTATCCGGTGTTCTACCGTTTCGCCCACCACATCCGGCAAGTGCAGGTGCAGTGTCCCGCCCAATACGGTATTGAGAATCTGCAGGCCACGGCAGATGGCCAGCGTGGGCAGCTTACGCTGAAGCAGGGAGCGTGCCAGCGCGGTTTCGGTGTGGTCGCGCTCCGGGCTCAGGTTGTAAATGGTGGGGTGGGCGCCGCCGTCGAACAGCTCCGGGTCGATATCGCCGCCACCAATCAGCACCACGCCGTCCAGCGCATCCAGCCAGCTGTCGATGGCGGCATCACCCACCGGCGGCAGCAGCACCGGCGCACCGCCGGCACGCAACACGGCATGCACGTAGTCCACCGGAGTGTGATAGCCATACCCCTGGCCGGCGGGGTAGGTGGTCAGGCCGATGAGGGGGGGCTTCATGGCAGTTGGCCTTGCACGGCCGCCAGATAGATGGCGCTGTAATCGCCGGCGCTCAACGGCAACGGATTGCCGCCGTCGCTGGGGTCGGCCTTGGCCATGCGACCGATCTCGCTGGCTTGCTCTGCCGGGATGTTGATCTGGCCCAGGCTGTGCGGAATGCCCAGATCGCTGCGCAGCTGCAGTATCCAGGCGAGGAAACCATCAAAACTGCTGTCGGCCAAGCCGATATAGCGGGCAGCGGCGGCCAGTTTGTCGGCGATGGCCGGGCGGTTGCGCACCAGCACATAGGGCAGCAGGATGGCATTGGCCAGGCCATGGTGGGTGTCGAACACCGCCCCAATCGGGTGCGCCAGTGCATGCACGCCCCCCAGCCCTTTCTGGAAGGCGGTGGCGCCCATGATGGAGGCCGCCAGCATGTGCGAGCGGGCTTCGATATGGCTGCCATCGGCATAGGCGGTGGGCAGCCAGTCGTGCACCAGTTTCATGCCTTCCAGCGCCACGCCCTGTGCCAGCGGGTGGTAGGTGGGCGAGCAATAGGCTTCCAGATTGTGCACCAGCGCGTCGATGCCGGTGGCAGCGGTCAGCTGCGGGGGCAGGCCAGCGGTGAGTTCCGGGTCGGCCAGCACCAGTCTGGGCAGCATGGACGGGTGGAAGATGATGACCTTGCGGTGGTCTTCTTCATCAATGATCAGCGAGGCGCGGCCCACTTCCGAGCCGGTGCCGGAGGTGGTTGGCACGGCAATGGTGGGCGCCACGCCGGCTACATTCACCCGCAGCCAGTTGTCGCCCACGTCTTCAAAATCCCACAGCGGACGGTCCTGACCCACCATCAGCGCAATCGCCTTGCCCACATCCAGTGCGCTGCCGCCACCGACTGCAATCACGCCATCGTGTTTGCCCTCCTTGTAGGCATTGATGCCGGCGTAGACATCGCGGCCTACCGGGTTGGGGCGCATATCGCTGAACACCTGTGCGGGCATGCCGGCGGATGCCAGGTAGTCGAGCAGGCGGGCCACCAGTGGCAGCCGGGCGAGACCAGGGTCGGTGACCAGCAGCGGGCGGCGCATGCCCAGTTGCTGGCACTGCGCGGGCAGCTCGCTGGCGCGGCCTGCGCCAAAGCGGATGCTGGTCGGATAGTTCCAGTTACCTTGCAGTTGCATGCTTTACCCCTTGAGGTGGAAGGATTTGATACGGGTGAGCTGCTGATAACCCAGCACGGATAGCGAAATGCCGCGGCCAGTGTCCTTGACCCCGGTCCAGGCCAGGGCAGGGTCCAGGTAGTCACAACGGTTCATGAATACCGTGCCGGTGGCAATCTCATTGCCTAGGCGGATGGCGGCTTCCTGATCCCGTGTCCACAGCGAGGCGGTCAGGCCATAGGCGCTGTCGTTCATCAGGGCCACAGCTTGCTCATCGGCATCCACCGGCATGATGCCGATGACCGGGCCAAAACTTTCGTCCCGCATCACACTCATGCCGTGGTGCACGTCTACCAGTACTTGCGGAGCCAGATAGGCCGTGCCTACGGCATCGGCAGCAAAGTGCCCGGCTGGAATCAGCGCCCGCGCCCCGGCGGCGACGGCATCGGCAATCTGGCCACGCACAAAGCTGGCGGCACTGGCGCGCACCATGGGGCCGAGATTGGTGCTGGTATCCAGCGGGTTACCAAAGCGGTAAGCCTTGGTGAGTTCGACAAAGCCATCAACAAAGGCGGTGTAGTGGCTGCGGTGCACGTAGATGCGTTCGATGCCGCAGCAGGATTGCCCGGAGTTGAAAAAGGCACCGTCCACCAGGTTTTCGATGGCGCTGGCCAGGTCGGCATCGGAGCGTACATAGGCCGGGTCCTTGCCGCCCAGCTCCAGCCCTACGCCAATAAAACGTTCACTGGCCGCTTGCTGTACGGCACGGCCACCGGCCACCGAGCCGGTGAAGGCGACAAAATCGATTTGCGGCGCGGCCACCAGCCGCAGGGTGGCCGCATGGTCCAGCTGCAGGCTCTGGAATACCCCGGCAGGCAGACCGGCTGCATCAAAAGCCTGCTGGAATAGTTCGGTCACCAGCGGGGTTTGCGAGGAGTGCTTGAGGATGACGGTATTGCCGGCGGCAAGCGCCGGCACGATGGTGTTGATGGCGGTGAGGAAGGGGTAATTCCATGGTGCCAGCACCAGTACCGTGCCCAGCGGCTCGTGGCGCAGAAAGCGCTGGAAACCGGGTTTGACTGCGGGGTGGATGTCGGCCAGTCCTTCTTCGGCAATGGCCAGCATATGGCGAGCGCGCTCTTCCAGGCCACGCACTTCGCCAGGCGACTGGCTGATGGGACGGCCAATCTGGCGGGTAATGGCTTCGGCACAGGCGTCCTTGTGCGCCACCAGCCAGTCTACCGCTTTGCCGATCAGCGCCTTGCGTTCGGCCAGCGGGGTGTGTCGCCAGCCGCGCTGTGCGGCAGCGGCCGCATCGAGCACGGCCTGGGTCTGGCTGGGCGTGGAGTAGGGGCGCTCCAGCAGGATGGCACCATCGACGGGGGAAATGACGGAATAGGATGTGCTCATTTAGATGATCTCGAAGTAGCGTTTCAATTCCCAGTCGGTAACATGGCGCTGGAACTCGCGTTCTTCCCACTCGCGGGTGGCGGCAAAGTGATCGACAAAATCATCACCAAACCAGTCACGGGCAGCGGCCGAGGCGCGCAGGGCCTGGGCGGCATCCCACAGGGTGCGGTGCAGTTGCAGGTGGGCCGGCGCTTCCAGCAGATAGCCATTGGCGGTCACCGGCTCTTCTGGCTCAATCTTGTTCTCGATGCCGTAGAGTCCGGCGGCCAGCCCGCTGGCCAGTGCCAGATAGGGATTGGTATCTGCGCCGGGCAGGCGGTATTCCACCCGCTGCGATTTGCTGCTGCCCGGAATGGCGCGAATGGCCACGGTACGGTTATCTACCCCCCACAGCGCGCTGGTAGGCGCCCAGTAGCCCGGCACCAGCCGGCGGAAACTGTTGATGGTGGGGGCTGCCAGGCTCATGAATTGCGGCATCAGCTTTTGAATGCCGCCGATGAAGTGGCGCATGGTGTCGCTGATATTGTGATCGCGGCCAGCCTGATGGAAGGCGCTGTGGCCGTCGCGATTCTTCAGCGAGATATGGATGTGCCCGCCCTGGCCGGAGTGGTCTTCGTTCCACTTGGCCATATAGCAGATCATGCGGCCCTGTTTTTCCGCCAGCACCTTGGAGAAGGTCTTGAAGCACACCGCGTTGTCGGCGGCAGTCATGGCCTTGTCCACCGTCAGTGCGGCTTCCAGGGCGCCAGGGCCGGTTTCTTCGTGGAAGCCTTCTACCGGCATATTCATCTGCTCGCACAGATCAAGCAGGCCACGGTAGAAATCGGTATTCACCGAATTGCGCAAAACCGAGTAGCCGAAAGCACCACTGCCCAGTGGCTTGGGGTTCTGGTACAGCTTGTCTTGCAGCGCGGCATTGCTTTCGTCAGTGACCAGGAATTCGTATTCGAAGCCAGCCATCGGCTCAAAGCCCATGGCGCGGGCGCGCTCCACCACCCGCCGCAGCACGCCGCGCGGACACAGCCCTTCCAGTCGGCCGATCACCTCGCCCTGCACGAAGATCATATTGTCTTCCAGCGGCAGCTCACGACAGGATTCGGGGATCAGCCGGATCTGCGCATCGCCATAGCCACGGCCCCAGCCGGTGAGCAGGGTGTTGTCGTAGAGCTTGTCGCCCACGTCCCAGCCGAACACCACATCACAGAAGCCGAAGCCGCCCTCCAGCGAGGACAGGAATTTGTCACGCGACATGTATTTGCCGCACATCACGCCATCGATATCAACCAGGCCAACCTTGATCTGCCGTAGCTGGCGCTCTTCGATCAGGGTCTTCAAATCTGCCATTGTCTTTACATGCCGAGCATCCATGATTGCTCCTTGCGCTGGTGTTGGGTGGGTGGCAGGGGTGTTTCCTTTCCTGTTGCGGCTAGTATTGTTCGTTAGAAATTCTGCAATCAAGATAAAAATGTAATAAAAATTAGATTGTGCTGTGCAATGTGGAAGCAATGCCACAGTGCCGTTTTGTCGCTGTGGACTGCTATCATTGCCGAGTGAATGCTGGTTGCGCCTTGTTGCCGGCCATTGATAACAGGCACTTGTCAGCCGGTGCCTGATTGTGGAGAAGCCTGTGAGTAATAGCCGGTCCATCGCGGAAGAACTGCGCGTGCTGTTTGAAACCCTGACCCCGACCGAGCGCAAGGTAGGGCGGGTGCTACTGGCGAATTACCCGGTGGCCGGGCTGGAAACCATCGCCCAGCTGGCGCTCAGGGCAGATGTCAGTGGCCCGACTGTACTGCGCCTGATCAGCAAGCTGGGCTTCGACAGCTACACGGCCTTTCAGACCTCCTTGCGTGACGAACTGGAAATCCGCCTGCAGTCGCCACTGGTGCGTCACGACCCGGCCCAGCTGCAAGGGGACAGTGATTTTCTGGTCAGCTACGCGGCGCGCATTACCCAGCTGATGCAGGAAACGGTGGCGCATCTGCCACGGGTGGAGTTCGATGGCGTAGTGGACGTGCTCGGTGAGCGCAAAAACCGCATCTGGTTGCTGGGTGGCCGGCTGACCGACCCGTTGGCGGCTTATCTCTGCCACCACCTGAAAGTGGTGCGGCCCGACGTGGTGCATCTGCGTGGGGTGCCATCCAGCTGGGCTGACTCGCTGGTGGACATGGGCAAGCATGATGTGCTGGTGATCTTCGACATCCGCCGCTATTGGGATGGCGCCTTGCACATTGCCGAGATGGCCGCGCAGCGCAAGGTCAGTGTTCTGCTGTTTACCGACCAGTGGCTGTCGCCAGTATCGCGGGTGGCACGCTTTACCCTGGCGGCCCACACCGCCGGCCCTTCCGGCTGGGATACCAATACCCCGCTGATGTTGCTGGTGGATGCTGTGATCGCCGCGCTGAATACCCGGCAATGGGCGGCCATCAGCGATCGCCTGCAAGAGGTAGAGGCCATGCGCGCCCGGCTGGGCGAGGGCAGCAGCCGGGCTGACGAGTGACAAGGGCGCGCGCAGCCACTAAAATTGCGCCATTCAGATATACCAGCCTTACAGGATCAAGCCATGCCGTCTTTTGATATTGTTTCCGAAGTCAATAAAGTAGAAGTGCGCAATGCCATCGAGCAAGCCAACAAGGAAGTGTCCACCCGCTACGATTTCAAGGGTAGCGACTCCCGTATCGAGCAGACCGACAAGGAAGTCACCCTGTACGCCGACGCCGAATTCCAGCTGGACCAGGTTAACGACATTCTGGTGAACAAGCTGTCCAAGCGCGGTGTGGATGTGCGCTGCATGGAATATGGCAAGCTGGAAAAAGTCAGCGGCAACAAGGTCAAGAAGGTGCTGACGGTAAAAGAAGGCCTGGAAACCGAAATGGCCAAGAAAATTGTCCGCATCATCAAGGATTCCAAGCTCAAGGTGCAGGCCAGCATTCAGGGCGAATCGGTGCGCGTGTCCGGTGCCAAGCGCGATCTCCTGCAGGAATGCATCGCGCTGATGCGCAAGGAAATTGCCGATGACATGGAAAACGGCATGCCGCTGCAGTTCAACAACTTCCGCGACTAAGCCTGTCCGGCATAGCGACGACGACCGGCCCACTGGGCCGGTTTTGCTTTTGCCGGGCGTCCCTCCTACAATACGGCCCTTGTTGAATAGACAGCAACCTGTGCATTGGAATCAGCATGTTACGCATTACCGAACTCAAACTGCCGCTGGATCACAGCGAACAAGATCTGGCCGCTGCCATCGTGGCCTTTCTGGGTATCAAGCCGGCCGACCTCAAAAGCTACACCGTCTTCAAACGCAGCTATGATGCCCGCCGTGGCGTGATGAGCCTGGCCTACATCATCGACATGGAAGTGGAAGGCGAAGCCAGATTGCTGGCCCGCTTCAAGGACGATATCCATGTGTTGGCCACGCCGGATACCAGCTACCACTTTGTCACCCAGGCCCCGGCCACGCTGGCCAAGCGCCCGGTCGTAGTGGGCTTTGGCCCCTGTGGCCTGCTGGCAGCGCTGGTGCTGGCGCAAATGGGCTTCAAACCCATTGTGCTGGAGCGCGGCAAGAAAGTGCGCGAGCGCACCAAGGATACCTGGGGCCTGTGGCGCAAGAATGTGCTGAACCCGGAATCCAATGTGCAGTTTGGCGAGGGCGGTGCCGGTACTTTCTCGGACGGCAAGCTGTACAGCCAGATCAAGGACCCGCGTCATCTGGGCCGCAAGGTGCTGACCGAGTTCGTCAAGGCTGGTGCGCCGGAAGAAATCCTGTTCATTGCCAAGCCGCACATCGGCACCTTCCGCCTGGTCAGCATGGTAGAAAAGATGCGGGCGGAAATCGAGTCGCTGGGCGGTGAAATCCGCTTCCAGCAACGCGTGACTGATCTGCACATCGACAATGGCCATATCCGTGGCCTGACGCTGGCTGATGGCAGCCAGATCGAGGCCGATCAGGTGATTCTGGCCTTGGGACACAGTGCGCGTGACACCTTCGAAATGCTGCACCAGCGTGGCGTGTTCATGGAAGCCAAGCCGTTCTCGGTGGGCTTCCGTATCGAGCACCCGCAAACCCTGATCGACAAGGCGCGCTGGGGCAAATACGCGGGTCACCCCATTCTGGGGGCGGCGGATTACAAGCTGGTGCATCACGCCAGCAATGGCCGAGCGGTGTACAGCTTCTGCATGTGCCCGGGCGGGCAGGTGGTGGCGGCCACCTCGGAAGAGGGCCGTGTGGTCACCAATGGCATGAGCCAATACTCGCGTGCCGAGCGCAATGCCAACTCCGGCCTGGTGGTGAGCATCAATCCGGAAGACTACCCGGGTGGCGCACTGGCCGGTATTGCCTTCCAGCGGGCGCTTGAAAGCCACGCTTATGTGCTGGGTGGCAGCACTTACGAGGCGCCGGCGCAACTGGTGGGTGATTTCCTGGCTGGGCGTGCCTCCACGGCGGTGGGTTCGGTGGAGCCGTCCTATCAGCCTGGTGTGCACTGGACCGATCTGGCCACGGCGTTGCCGGACTTTGCCATCAGCGCCATGCGCGAGGCGCTGCCGGAGTTCGGCAAGAAGATCCGTGGCTACGACATGCACGACGCCGTGCTGACCGGGGTGGAAACGCGTACCAGCTCGCCGCTGCGCATTACCCGTGGCGAAGACTTGCAAAGCCTGAACGTGAAGGGCCTGTACCCGGCCGGCGAAGGTGCCGGTTACGCTGGCGGCATCCTGTCGGCTGGCGTGGATGGTATCCGCGTGGCCGAGGCGCTGGCGCTGGAGATCACCCGCCAGGGCTGATGTCTCCATCATCGGTATTGAAAGAAAAAGGCGCTCCGTGGAGCGCCTTTTGCATGCAGCTGAGCTGTCTTACAGCTTGATCAGCGTGCTCTTCAGCTCGCTGTATTTTTCCAGCGCGTGCAGCGATTTGTCGCGGCCATTGCCAGACTGCTTGAAGCCGCCGAAGGGGAAGTTCATGTCGCCGCCTTCGTCGTAGCAGTTGACCCACACGGTGCCGGCGCGCAGACGGCGCGATACCTGATGGGCGGTGCTGACGTTGGAGGTCCATACCGCAGCGGCCAGGCCGTATTCGGTATCGTTGGCGATGCTGACGGCTTCGTCCAGGGTGTCGAAGGTGATCACCGACAGCACCGGCCCGAAGATTTCCTCACGGCAGGTAGTCATGTCCGGGCGCTGGCAATCAAAGGCGGTCGGTTCGATGAACAGGCCCTTGTCGGTGTGGGCAGCCTTACCGCCGCAAATCAGGCCAGCGCCTTCGCTCAGGCCCTTGTCGACATAGGACAGCACCTTGTCGTACTGGATCTTGTCGACAATGGCACCCATGCTGGTGGCCGGGTCCAGCGGATCGCCCGGGAACCAGCCCTGGGCAGCCTTCTTGAACTCGGCCAGGAAGGCTTCTTTCACGCTGCGCTGTACCAGCACGCGTGAGCCGGCGGTGCACATTTCCCCCATATTGAAGAAAATGGCACCGGCTGCGGTACGGGCGGCCTTGGCAATGTCCGGGCAGTCTTCCAGCACGATATTGGGCGACTTGCCACCCAGCTCCAGCCAGACACGCTTGAGGTTGGATTGGGCGGCATAGCCGGCAATCAGCTTGCCCACACCGGTGGAGCCGGTAAACGCCAGGCAGTCTACATCCATGTGCAGGGCCAGTGCCTTGCCGACGTCACCCGCGCCGGGCAGCACCTGGAAAATACCGTCAGGGATGCCGGCATCCTTGGCTAGTTGCGCCAGGCGAATGGCGGTGAGCGGGGATTTTTCCGAGGGCTTGACGATGACGGCATTGCCGGCAGCCAGGGCAGGGCCGAATTTCCAGCTTGCCATCAGGATGGGGAAGTTCCACGGCACCACGGCTGCCACCACGCCAATGGCTTCGCGGGTCACCAGGCCCACCAGCTTGGGGTCGACCGGCGCCACTTCGCCACCGATCTTGTCGATGGCTTCGGCAAACCATTCCACGCAGTAAGCGGCACCCGGCACGTCCACGGTAGTGGAGTCGCCAATCGGCTTGCCCATGTCCAGCGTTTCCAGCAGCGCCAGCTCGTCGCCATGCTGGCGGATCAGCGCGGCAAAGCGCTTCAGGATGCTGCCACGTGCCAGCGGGGCCAGCTCCGACCACTTGCCGGCATCAAAGGCAGCACGGGCGGCGGACACGGCAGCGTTTACTTCAGCTTCACCGCAGCAGGCGATGTCGGCCAATTTCTGACCGTTGGCTGGATTGACGCAATCGAAGGTCTTGCCATCGGCGGCGCTGGTGTAGGCACCGTTGATGAAGGCACGGCCTTCGATATTCAGTTGTGCAGCAAGCTGTTTCCACTCTGCATGGGTACGCGCCATGGGTCTTCTCCTGATATTTATGTAAGGTGATTCCGGTTGCTCGTTGCTGGCGACCGTCAATCAGAATGTGGGCGGCGAGCTGGCGCTGACCATTTCGCAGATTTCATTGCCGATGTTGCGAAAGCGATGCGGCAACTTGCTGTCGAAATAGTAAGAGTCGCCCGGACCCAAAATACGGGTTTCGTTGTTGACCGTGATTTCAATCGAACCGGCAATGATGACGCCACCTTCCTGGCCCTCATGCATCAGCATGTCGGGGCCGGTGTCGGCACCCGGTTCGTAATGCTCTTTCAGAATGGCGATATCACGCCGTTCGTGGGCGGTGCCGACCAGCAGCAGCCTGATTTGATCATTGCCCAGATTGGGAAGTTCTTTTGCCTGGTAGAACACGCGCGGCTGTTGCGGCTCTACATCAAAAGTGAAAAATTCCGCCAAGGTCATCGGCAGGCCTTCCAGTACCTTCTTCAAGGAGCTGATCGACGGGCTGACGCGATTCTGCTCGATCAGGGAGATCGTGCCGTTGGTGACGCCTGCCCGCTTGGCAAGTTCGCGTTGTGACAGACCAAACCGGTCTCTGACCACTCTCAATCGTGCGCCTACATCCATCTGGCTGCTTCCATCTATGTTAATAATTTTAGACGTTCCATCATATGGTTTTTGATCGTATCCTGCATCTGTTGTTGCGCTGCAAAATCAAATTTCTTTGCATGTTTTGGAGTTTATAGCCAGAATCAGCCTCAGGAATCAAGGGTGTTGTGGATTTTTTTAAACATCTGCAACAGTATATTTGATCAAACCTTGGTTTGTGCGATGATAGCGTTCATGCTGTCCGTCATGGTTTGCTGGACGGCATGAAGGGTACTTACTTCTGTTCAGTTTCTTGTGGCCGGCCTTGCCGGACTTGAGTCACACTGGGCCGGTGCGGTACCGGGCTGCAGCCAGGCAGTGGTGTGTAGTCGCTGGCAACCTGTCGGAAACCGCGTGGGCGGTTTCTCCAATCGAGTGAACGAGGTCCTTATGCAGCAACCGATTATCGGCATTCCGTGTGATGTGAAAATGGTGGGCGGTCTGCCATTTCATGCGGTTGGCGAGAAATACATTGCAGCTGCCGCAGGTGGCGTAGGTGGTATCCCGGTGCTGATTCCTTCTTTGGGCAGCGCGGCACCGCTGCGTGAATATCTCAAATTTGTGGATGGTGTGCTGCTGCCCGGCTCGCTGTCCAATATCGAGCCTCATCGTTATGGCGGCCAGACCAGCCGCCAGGGAACACTTCATGATCCGGCGCGTGATGCAACCACGCTGCCGCTCATCGACCTTCTTCTGCAAGAAGGCATCCCGCTTCTGGGTATTTGCCGCGGTTTCCAGGAAATCAATGTTGCACTGGGCGGTGAACTCTTCCAGCACGTACAGGAAGAACAAGGCTTTGGCGATCATCGCGAGCCGGATACTCAGAATCTGGATGAGATGTATGGTCTGGCACATGCCCTGCACCTGCAACCGGACAGCCTGCTCAAGAGCTGGCTGGGGCAGGATGAAGTCAGGGTGAACTCGCTGCACCAGCAAGGGATCAAACGTCTGGCCGACCGCCTGGTGGCGGAAGGCGTGGCGGATGACGGGCTGGTGGAAGCATACCGGGTCAGGGATGCCAAGGGCTTTGCCTACGGCGCGCAGTGGCATCCTGAATGGAAATACTGGGAAAACCCGGTGTCCATGGCCATTTTCAATGCGTTCGGTGACGCTTGCCGCGCGCGTCGTGCCAGCCGTCAGGGCTGAATCGCACGTCATCCAGAGCCGGTACACCGGCCACAATGGAAGTAGAGGAAAACATGAACCAAATCAATGATTGGCTGCGAGAACATCGCATCACGGAAGTCGAGTGCATCGTACCGGACATGACCGGCGTGGCACGCGGCAAGATCGTCCCCAAGGACAAATTCGTCTCCGACCCGGAAATGCGTCTTCCGGAAGCAGTGCTGATCCAGACTGTCACCGGCGATTACCCGGATGACAGCATGCTGGACCTGACTGACCCGGACATGGTGCTGACGCCCGATCCGAACTCGCTGCGCTTTGTGCCCTGGGCTGCCGACCCCACCGCCCAGCTGATCTACGACTGCTACCGCGCCGATGGCTCGCTGGTGGACGTGGCACCGCGCAGCGTGCTCAAGCGTGTATTGGGCCTGTTTGACGAACTGGGCTTCGAACCGGTACTGGCTCCGGAAATGGAGTTCTACCTGATGTCGCCGAACCCGGATCCGGACATCCCGCTGACCGCACCGATCGGCCGTACCGGTCGCGCCGAGTTTGGCCGCCGCTCCTATTCTATTGATGCGGTCAACGAATTCGATCCGCTGTTTGAAGACATCTACGACTACTGCCATGCGCAGAATCTGGAAGTGGACACGCTGATTCACGAAATCGGCACCGCGCAGATGGAAATCAACTTCCTGCACGGCAACCCGCTGGATCTGGCCGACCAGGTATTCCTGTTCAAGCGTACCGTGCGCGAGGCAGCCTTCCGTCACAATATGTACGCCACCTTCATGGCCAAACCGATGGAAAACGAGCCGGGCTCGGCTATGCACATGCACCAGAGCCTGATCGACAAGAACACCGGCAAGAATGTGTTCACCAATGAAGATGGCAGCCCGTCCGACATCTTCTTCCACTTCATCGGTGGCATGCAGCACTACATCCCGGAAGTGATGCCGTTCTTTGCCCCGTACGTGAACTCCTTCCGTCGCCTCAGCCCGTATACCGCTGCGCCGACCAATGTGGAGTGGGGCTACGACAACCGTACCGTCGGCCTGCGTGTGCCGCATTCTTCCCCGGCAGCCCGCCGTGTGGAAAACCGCGTACCGGGTGTGGACGTGAACCCCTATATCGCCATGGCTGCCACCCTGGCCTGCGGTTACCTGGGTATCGTCAACAAGATCAAGCCGCGTGAACCGATGTCGACCGATGCTTACGAGCTGCCCTTCCAGTTCCCGCATGGTGCTGAAGAGTCGCTCAAGCGTCTGGCCGCCTGCCCGGATATTCCGGAAGTCATGGGCCCGCATTTCGTGAAGATGTATCTGGGTATGAAGGAGAAGGAATTCTCCGAATACTTCCGCGTCATCAGTCCGTGGGAACGCAAGTTCCTGCTGCTGCACGTATAAAAAAACGTTTCAGGTGAGTGCTGCCGATCCGTAGAGGTCGGCAGCGGATGCCCGGCATGCCGGGCGTCCGGATAGTGGCAGTCGCAGCAGGCATCTTGATCGCAAGGCCCGTCAGGGCCTTGTTTTGAAACATCAATGTTGCAGCCTGAGGCTGGCCGATTCCGGCCAGCCCAACAATAAGCCCCACAGGGGCTGGAGAGATAGTAGAGAGGAAGCTTTTATGCAGAACCAACGTACTACGACCGAATGGCGCGAACTGGATGCAGCACACCATCTGCACCCGTTTACTGATACCAACTCGCTGAACGAGCAGGGTGCGCGTGTCATCACCAAGGCCGATGGCATTTATCTGTACGACTCTGAAGGGAACAAGATTCTCGACGGAATGGCCGGCCTGTGGTGTGTCAATATCGGTTATGGCCGCAAGGATCTGCCGGAAGTGGCGAAGCGCCAGATGGAACAGCTGGCCTACTACAATACCTTCTTCAAGACCACGCATCCGGCCGTGGTGGAATTGTCCCACCTGCTGGCTGAAGTGGCCCCCGAAGGCTTCAAACACGTTTTCTACACCAACTCCGGCTCCGAATCCGTCGATACCATGATTCGCATGGTGCGCCGCTACTGGGATGTAAAAGGCAAGAAGGACAAGAAAACCCTGATCGGCCGCTGGAACGGCTATCACGGTTCCACCATCGGTGGCGCCAGCCTGGGCGGCATGACTTACATGCACGAACAGGGCGACCTGCCGATTCCGGGCATCGTCCATGTCGAGCAGCCATGGTGGTACAAGCACGGCAAGGACATGACGCCGGAAGAATTTGGCCTGGCTGCCGCCAAATGGGTGGAAGACAAGATTCTGGAAGTGGGTGCCGACAAGGTTGCCGCTTTTGTCGGTGAGCCGATCCAGGGCGCGGGTGGCGTGATCGTACCGCCGTCCACCTACTGGCCGGAAATCCAGCGCATTTGCCAGAAATACGACATCCTGCTGGTGGCCGACGAAGTCATCTGCGGCTTTGGTCGCACTGGTGAATGGTTCGGTCAGCAGGTATTCGGCTTCAAGCCGGATATCTTCACCACCGCCAAGGGTCTGTCGTCGGGTTACCAGCCGATTGGTGCGGTATTCGTCAATGACAAGGTCGCCACTACCCTGGCCGAGGGCGGCGACTTCAATCACGGCTTTACCTACTCCGGCCACCCGGTAGCCGCTGCCGTGGCACACGCCAACGTCAAGGCACTGCGTGACGAAGGCATTGTTGACCGCGTGAAGAACGACACTGGCCCTTACATGCAAAAACGCTGGCGCGAGGTGTTTGGCCAGTTCGAACATGTGGACGATGTCCGTGGCGTGGGCCTGATCCAGGCTTTCACCCTGGTCAAGAACAAGGCCACGCGCGAACTGTTCCCCAACTTTGGCGAAATCGGCACCCTGTGCCGCGATATCTTCTTCAAGAACAACCTGATCATGCGTGCCTGCGGCGATCACATCGTCTCCGCACCGCCGCTGGTGATCAGCAAGGAAGAAATCGACCAGATGCTGGATACCGCCGCCAAGTGCATGGTGGAGTTTGAAAAGCAGCTGAAAGAACGCGGTCTGGCCTGAGCCATTGCCGTGAGAGGTACTTGATGCAAACGGGTCGCCCTTCGGGTGGCCCGTTTTTGTTGGTCATTGTTGGCGCTTTGCTTGCCAGATTGCCTGCGGGCTGGCTACAAAAGAAGGGTACAGGTCAACTGCAAGCTGTAAATGCCATGCTATTATTCGGGCTGTCGTTGCCTTGTCAGGGGCTTGGGCTGCCTGCAGCTCAGCTAAATCTGGCCGGGTAATGGAGGTGCTTGACGCCAATGCCGGCCAGTGCGGGGATGCCAGGAACGGAATGGCAGTGACAGTAAATCTAGTCGCGATAATCACAATTACAGGACCAAGCTAATGTTTGTTGGAATCGGCTACCTTCTTCTCCTCGGCTGCGTGCTGGGGGGCTTTGTCGCAGCAGGGGGCCATCTGGGGGCGCTGATGCAGCCTCTGGAGGTGGTCATGATTGCCGGTGCGGCAGCTGGCGCTTTCGTGGTTGCCAATGGCGGCGCCCCGATGAAGGCCACCATCAAGGCTTTGCCAACGGTATTCAAGGGCTCGCCCTACAACAAGGCCTTCTACATGGAGCTGTTCACCTTGTTGTTTGAAATCCTGTCCAAGGTGCGCAAGGAAGGCCTGATGTCGGTGGAAGCCGATGTGGAAAATCCGGAATCCAGCCCGGTGTTCTCCAAATATCCGGCGGTATTGCACGATCACCATGTCGTCGAATTTATCTGTGACTATCTGCGGCTGATGGTGGGGGGCAACCTCAATGCCTTCGAAATTGAAAACCTGATGGATGTGGAAATCGAAACCCACCACCATGAAGGCGAAGTGCCGATCAGCGCGGTAAAAGGCCTGGCCGATGGCTTGCCAGCCTTCGGTATCGTAGCGGCGGTGATGGGCGTGGTGCATACCATGGAGTCGGTGGGTGCACCGCCATCAGAGCTGGGCATGCTGATTGCTCATGCCCTGGTGGGTACTTTCCTGGGTATTTTGCTGGCCTACGGTTTTGTGGCCCCGCTGGCGACCATTCTGGAGCACAAGCTGGGTGATGGCACCCGGGTATTCCAGACCATCAAGGTGACCCTGCTGGCCAGTCTGAACGGCTATGCCCCGCAGGTGGCGGTGGAGTTTGGCCGCAAGGTGCTGACTTCGATGGATCGTCCTTCCTTCAAGGAACTGGAAGATCACGTCAAGCAGGCCAAAAAATAAGCGCAACAGGGTTGGAACATGGCTGACGAATCGCAACGCCCCATTATTGTCAAACGCATCAAAAAAGGTGGGCACGGCCATCATGGCGGTGCCTGGAAGATTGCCTATGCCGACTTCGTGACGGCAATGATGGCCTTCTTCCTGCTGATGTGGCTGCTGGGCTCGGCCTCGCAAGGCACCCTTAACGGTATTGCCGAATACTTCAAGACGCCGCTCAAGGTGGCGATGTCTGGTGGCGATGGCGCCGGCGATGCTACCTCGGTGGTGAAGGGTGGCGGTAACGATCTGACCAAGAAGGCTGGCCAGGTCAACAAGAGCAGCAAGGAACAAGAGCGCAAGGTGATGGAAAAGCAGGCACTGGACAAGCTGCAGCAGAAGATCCAGTCCAGCGTGGAACAGAGTCAGGTTCTGAAGGATTACAAGAACCAGATGAAGCTGGAAATGACGCCTGAAGGGCTGAAGATCCAGATCGTTGACGAGCAGAACCGCCCCATGTTCGATTCCGGCAGTTCGCGCATGTTGCCGCATACCCGTGAATTGCTGCAGCAACTGGCGCAGCAGCTGAATCAGTTGCCTAATCGCATCAGCATCTCCGGGCATACCGATGCCACGCCGTTTGGCAATGGCCAGAGCGGTTACAGCAACTGGGAGCTGTCGGCTGATCGGGCCAATACCGCACGGCGCGAACTGGTGGCCGGTGGCTTGCAGGAAGACAAGGTGATGCGCGTGGTCGGGGTGGCAGCAGCCAATCCGCTGATCAAGAGCAATGTGTTCAGCCCGGAAAATCGCCGCATTACCATCGTGGTGCTGAATCAGGAGGCCGAACACGCCATCCTCAATGATGGTGTCAAGACACAGCTGAGTCAGGAGCCGATCGGCCCTATCGGCCCGGCCGAAAACGCCGCCGCCCCGGCCAAGGCCGAATAAGCCTGCATGCGCTGGTTCTGGCTTCGCCATCTGACGGTGCAGTTGCTGGCAGCCTTGGCTGCCTGGTTTTTTATCGCACCGGCCCTGCAGCCACAGGCCTGGTCGGTGCTGCAGGGTTTGTGTGCGGCTTTGCTAGCCTATGTCTGGCGCATGGCGGGCTGGCAAAAGCTGGTGCATGGCCTGTTTCTGCCGGCGGTGGTGCTGTTGCAGCAACAAGGCTTGCCTGGCTGGGTGTATCTGCTGGGCCTGCTGCTGACGGTGGCGCTGGGACGCAATGCACTGACCGAGCGGGTTCCTCTGTATCGCTCTGCGCCGGAAGTGGCGGACCGGCTGGCGCAATACCTGCCGCATGGCGCCCGCCTGCTGGAAGCTGGCTGCGGTGATGGCCGTCTGGCAATGCAGCTGGTGGCCTTGCGGCCCGATCTGCAGATTCTGGCGCTGGAAAACGCCTGGGGCAGCTGGTTGCTGGCGCGGCTGCGCTGGTGGCGGGCCGGTCGCCCTGCGGGACTGCGCTTTGCCTGCCATAGTTTCTGGAAAGAACACTGGGGGGACTATGACGCGGTGTATGCCTTCTTGTCGCCGGCACCCATGCCCCGGGTCTGGCGCAAGTTTCTGGCCGAAGGCATGCCAGCCTCCGTGCTGGTGAGCAATACCTTCATGGTTCCCGATGTCCAACCTGATAGCCGGATTCCGCTTGGCGGACCGCTGCAGAAAGAATTGCTGATCTGGTGCCACCCCCATGGATCTCGCTAACTGGTTTCAGTCCATCGCCGAACGGCGCTGGCCGATTCTTCCCTCTACCTTGCTCGAGGTCAGGGATGCTTGCTCGCGTCACAATGATCTGATCAGCTTTACTGATCTGGCCAATCTTTGCCTGTCCGATCCGCTACTGCTGTTCGACCTGCTGCGCGTGGTGGGTGGCTCGCGTGCCTTGCAGCGCAATGAATCGATCCCTTCGGTCGAGCAGACGCTGATGCTGATGGGGCTGGAGGCGGTGGTACATCGCTTCGGCAAACTCAGTGCCATGCAGCCAGTCCCGGACAAGCTGGATGCCGAGGTGGTGGAGGCGGTGGAAGATTGGCTGGGGCGCAGCCGGGTGGCGGCACTCATCATCAAGGAATGGCTGTCGATTTCCGGCGAGCACAAGGTGGAAGACTGCTTTGTTGCTGCGCTGATCTACAATCTGCCAGCCTGCCTGTATCTGATCTACCGTAACCAGCTGCCAGACAAGCCTTTGCTGCAGGAAGTCGCCGACCATTTCGGCAGTGACTACTCCAAGGTGCTGGAGCAGTTTGTTCAGGCCATTCCGCTGCCGGCAGGATTGCTGAACCTACTGGGCAGCGGTGCACCGTCAAAACGCAAGCAGCTGCTGAAGCTGGCGATGGCTACCGCCAACTCGCTGGAGCAGGGCTGGTGGCGCTCGTCATGGAATGTAGGACTGGATTTGGTTGCCAAGCTGATTGGGGCCACGCCGCAGCAGGTTTATTTGGGCGTAGTGCAAGCTTGTCTGACAGTGGCACGACAGCCACGTGCAGTAGCTTACACCTACCCGGCGCGTTCCATTCTGCTGATTGAGGGAGAATACCAGCGGCCGGAGTTGAAAAAAGCGGTGGCACTGACCAATCCCGATCAACTGGAGCAGGGCATACGCGAATCGATTCGCCATCTGTCCAATGACCTGAAATTCGAGCGGGTACTGTTTTATCGCTACGATCACGACAGCCACAGCCTGCGCCTGAAATACCAGGTGGGCTTGGCCGAAGGCCACGCGCTGCGCAAACTGCCGCTGGAGCTGGAGCCCGGCAGTTTTCTTGCCCTGCTCACCAGCAAGGCACAGAGTTTCCATGCACCGGAAAGCGTGCGTAACCAGCTGGTGCGCAAGTACGAAGATGATTTTTTCGAACATATCGGAGATAGCGAATTCGCCATCATGAGCCTGTATCTGGGCCATCGGCTGGCGGGGGTGTTCTAT
Organism: Aquitalea aquatica; assembly: GCF_013911085.1. Taxonomy (GTDB): domain Bacteria; phylum Pseudomonadota; class Gammaproteobacteria; order Burkholderiales; family Chromobacteriaceae; genus Aquitalea; species Aquitalea aquatica. The sequence continues at coordinate 338,797 of NZ_JACERN010000033.1, read as the reverse complement.
GTCGACAATGGCCGTAGTGGCCGCGATATCGACGACACCAGCTATCACCGCTTCAAGGAACTGGTGGCCAGGCTGACGCCGCACCATTGATGCATGCAGTACACCGGTAAAACCATAAGCTCTCCCCATAACGACGAAGTCAAACAGCTGGCGCGGCTGGTACAGAACAGCCGCGAGCGGCGCAAGCAGGGCCTGATGGTGCTGGAAGGCATTCATTTGACCCAGTCCTGTCTCGAGGCCGGCCTGCTGCCGCAGCGTGTCTATGTCAATGCCCAGGCACTGGCTCATGTCGAGGTGGCGGCCTTGCTGGCATCCTTGCCGGCGAGCTGTGCCTTGGCCATCCTGCCCGAGCCCATCATGGCCAAGGCCAGTGCCCTGGCCACGCCGCCCGAGCTGCTGGCCCTGTGTGCCCGGCCGCAACCGGCGGCCCCGGCGGCCAATGCGGCGCGGGTGCTGCTGGAAGATATCCAGGACCCAGGCAATCTGGGTACCATCCTGCGCTGTGCTGCCGCCTCTGGCGTGCGCGAGGTGCTGCTGTCCAAAGGCTGTGTTGATGTCTATTCCCCCAAGGTGCTGCGTGCCGGCATGGGGGCGCATTTTGTACTCAGCATTCATGAACAGGTCGAGCTGGAGCCGGCCATGCGTGGCTTCGCCGGGCGCAAGCTGGTGACTTATCTGGATGGCAGCAGCTCGCTGTACAGCCAGGATCTGACCGGAGCGGTGGCGCTGGTGTTTGGTAATGAAGGTGCCGGTGTTTCGCCGGCCTTGCTGGCGCTGGCCGATGCCCGCATCCGTATCCCCATGCCGGGGCATGCCGAGTCGCTGAATGTGGCGATGGCGGCCACCGTCTGCCTGTTCGAACGAGTGCGCCAGCTGGAGCTGGCCGCCGCCCACTGAGCCGTTTGCGTTTGGGCGCAGCGAACACAATGGCGCTGCGTCCATAGGGTAAGGCGCGCTAGCGCCGGTTTTTTGGGTTGCGGCTGTTATTTTTACAAGGTGGATTCCTGATGAGACTGTGTTGGAGCCTGATCCTGCTGCTAAGCCTGGCTATACCCGCCCTGGCTCAGACCGTGCAAACGGTTGCCGTGGATGTCGGCCATTCCTTGCAGGCCTCGGGCGCGCGTAGTGCCAGCGGGCAGACCGAGTTCAGCTTCAACCGGCGCATGGCCCTGCTGCTGGTGGAGCAATTGCAGCAACGTGGAGTCGACGTGCTGCTGATCGGTGCGGCAGGGGATATCAGGCAACTGAGCGAGCGCACGCAACTGGCGCAAGGGCGGCAATTGCTGCTGTCGGTGCATCACGACTCGGTGCAGCCGCAATACCTACCCGAGGCCGGTCGCTTTCAGGGTTACTCGCTGTTTGTCTCACGCAAGAACCCCTTTGCCGAACTAAGCCTGGCCTGCGCCCGGCAGATTGCACTATCACTGCAGGAAGCGGGCGAGCGACCCACCCTGCACCATGCAGAAGCCATTGCCGGCGAAAATCGGCCGCTGGCGGATGCGGCGCTGGGTATTTACTGGTTTGATGATCTGGTGGTGCTGAAAACGGCGACGCAGCCAGCCGTGCTGGTGGAGCATGGGGTGATCGTCAATCCGGCCGAGGAGGCAAGGCTGGCGCAGCCGGCGGTGACGCTGAAGCTGGCGCGGGCAGTGGCGGCGGGTGCGGTGCGCTGCCAGCCGGCATCTGCTGCGCCATAAGGCAGACCCTGCCGCCGGGAGGCGGGCAGGGTGAGGCAGCTTTATTGCAGCTTGCTGTTCATGCAGCCGGCACTCTTGCACTCGCGCTTGCGGTCATTGATGAATTGCAGACGGTCGATGGTGGTGCGGGTGGCACAATCCAGGTTGACGAAAAAGCCGCGCTGATCGCTATAGCTGCAATCGGCGTTACGCTGGCGAATCCAGCCCAGCTGTCCGCTTTTCAATTGTTTTCTGCCATCAGCATCCAGCATCTTGGCCAGTTCGCCATAACTCTCGTTCAGGTCTTTGTCGGCTTGGCTATAGACCTTGTTCAGGCAGTACAGGCCATCAAAATCGTTCTTGGGTTTGTCGCAGGCCGAATTGGCCAGGGCGCTGGCGCTCAAGGCCAGAAAAATCAGGCTCAGACAGATTCTCATCGGGTTCTCCAGTGGGTTGTACGGCAAGTTCAGCTTGTCTGCATCAAGCTTTATCGGGCAGGCCAAGTGTAATTCGAGCGCTGGCAATGGCTTGAGTACGGGCACTATCGACGGCAGCTGCAATTTGTCCCGGCTCGCAACAGGCCTTGGCAATGCTACCAGCATCAACGGTTAACGCCGCTGTCAGCAGTTGCTCCAGCCAGCCGGCTTGCGGATAGAGATCGGTTTCAAAATGCAGGCGGCCACGGGCATCGGCTACTCCTGCGGCCAGCATCTGGCGGAAACGCTCCGGCCGGCGCAGGGCATCGCAATCCTTGAACAGGCGCAGGATGGTGCTTGGCTTCATTTGAGCGGTGGCATGCACTTTGGTGTGATGTAGCACGGTGATGCGCGCCAGGTCACGACACTCGGCCGGTACGCGCAAGCGTGAGCACAGTGCCAACAGTGGTTGTTCGCCCCGGGCCTCGTGCCCGATATGCCGTGGCAGGATGTCGGCCGGAGTCAGCGCCTTGCCCAGGTCGTGGGTCAGTGCGGCAAAACGCACGGCCAATGGCTGCTGCATGCTGGCTGCCATGTCGATCACACGCATCACGTGGTCGCCGGTGTCGATTTCCGGGTGGTAATCGGCCCGTTGCGGCACGCCGAACAGGGCGTCCACTTCCGGCAGAATGCGCTGCAGCGCACCGCACTCACGCAAAATCAGGAAGAAGCGCGAGGGCTTGTCTTCCTGCAAGGCCTTGGCCATTTCCTGCCATACCCGCTCGGCCACCAGTGCGTCCACTTCGCCAGCGGCCACCATGTTCTGCATCAACTGCATGGTTTCCGGGGCAACGCTAAAACCGAAACGGGCGGCGAAGCGCGCCAGCCGCAAAATGCGCACCGGATCTTCGGCAAAGGCCGGGCTGACATGGCGCAGCACGCCAGCGCGCAGATCCTGTTGCCCGTGGTAGGGGTCGATCAACTGCCCCTGATCGTCCTGGGCAATGGCATTGATGGTAAGGTCGCGCCGGGCCAGATCCTGTTCCAGCGTCACGCTTTCATCAGCATGAAAAGCAAAGCCGTGATAGCCCTTGCCGGTTTTGCGCTCGGTGCGCGCCAGCGCGTATTCCTCGTGGCTATGCGGGTGCAGGAAAACCGGAAAATCCTTGCCTACCGGTTTATAGCCCTGCTGCAACATGCTTTCGACACTGGCTCCCACCACCACCCAGTCCCTATCCTTGACCGGCAGGCCGAGCAGGCGGTCGCGCACTGCGCCGCCGACAATATAGACCTGCATCAGCGGGCGGCTTCCCTGCGGTAATCAGACAGGATCAGATTGAATTCATCCTGGCCCAGGTATTGAGGCGCCACGACTTCCAGCGGCGTCGGGGCAAAGCCGAGCAGGGCGCTGGGGAAGGGCTGCGGGCTGACATTGTCCACGGCCAGTGAGCGCACATTGTCGCGGCTCATCAGGGTGGGGCCGGGCAGCAGCTCCATCAGCCCGGCTTGCAGCATGGCAATTCCTTGCGGCAGGCCGATGACCGGGCGCGGTGTGCCACGCAGCTGGCCGACATAGCGCACCAGCTCGGCCAGGGTATAGCTGCGCGGGCCGGTCAGATCGAGGCTTTGGCCCACGCTGTGCGGGTTTTGCAGGCAGGCGACCACTGCGCGTGCCAGATCATCGGCCCAGACCGGGGCAAAGCGGGTATTGGCTCCGGCCAAGGGCAGCAGCGGCAGCTTGTCGAGCAGGCCGGCAAACAGGGTGAGAAAGCTATCGCCACGGCCAAATACCACGGATGGCCGCAGAATGGTCCAGTCCAGCCCGCTTTCGCGCAACCGCTGTTCGGCGATGCCCTTGGTTTGCTGGTAGTCGCTGGGCGCATTGACATCCGCCCCCAATGCGCTGATATGCAGCAGCCGGCGTATTCCCTGCTTGTGGCAGCTGGCGATGATCTTGTCCAGCAACTCGACATGGGCGCGTTCAAAGGCCTTGCGCGTGCCATGCAGGATGCCCACCATGCTGATCACCGTGTCGTGGCCGGCCAGCAGCTGCTGCAGGGCCAGCGGGTGATGCACATTGGTGGAAACCACTTCGGTCTTGGGCAGGACAATCAGCGCTGCCTTGTGGCGGTCACGGTTGCGGGTGGCGATGGTCAGCGCGGCTTCCTGTTCGGCCAGCCGCTCTGCAATATAGCTACCGATGAAGCCGCTGCCGCCGATCAGGCAGATACGTCGATCTTGCATTGCTTTCTCCTTGTGCCGCTGTGGTTCAGCGTGCCGGAATGGTGCCCATGCGGGTCTTCAGCGAAATATTGGCATGGCCAAAGGTACTGGCATAGTAAGCCGCATTAGCCATGACCTTCTGCACATAATCACGGGTTTCGCTGAAGGGAATGGTTTCAGCATAGATGGTCCCGTCCAGCGGGCGACTATCTTGCCAGGTGCGGGCGCGTCCCGGCCCGGCATTGTAGGCTGCGGTGGCCATGACTTCGTTGCCGGACAGGCTGTCACGGACATAGCGCAGATACCAGGTGCCCAGCTGCACATTGGTGTCGATGTCGGTGACCGAATAGCTGCGCAGTCCCATCTTCTTGGCCACCCATTTGGCGGTGGCCGGCATCAGCTGCATCAGGCCGGAGGCACCCACGCCAGAGCGGGCGGCGATGATGAAACGGCTTTCCTGGCGGATCAGGCCATAGACCCAGGCATCGTCCACATCCAGCTGGCGGGCATAGCGCTGGGTGATGTCGCGATAGGGTGTGAGGTAGCGCAGCGAATAATCGTGTTCTTCCTTGGTGCGCTCGGCACTGTAGATGGCCATGTCGTAAAACGCTTCACGGCGGCCGATTTCCGCCGCGGCCAGCAATTCCATGTCATTGCGGCCGCGCATGGCCCAGCGCCACTCGCGCTGGGCATCGCTGCGCAGTTCCGGCTTGCCAACGCTATTGCTGATATCCAGCAAGGCCAGTGCGCGCTGGATGGCCGGATTGGCACGCATGGCGCTGATGTCGGCTGTGCCGGGGCCGGTTTTGTTGGCGGGGGTGGACAGTACATTGCCCAATTCCTCCAGCGACAACAAGGCGTAGTAATGATGGCCAATACTGGCCTTGGCAAACAGCGCCGGTGCTTCGCTGCCGCGTCCCAATTGCTTCAGGCTGCGGGCGCGCCAGTATTGCCAGGCTGGTTTGCCTGCTACTGCGGCAGGCATGGCGCGGGTAATCTGCTCCAGCTGTGCCCATTGTTCGCCACGTAGCGCGGCGCGTGCCCACCATTCCCATTGTTCGCTGGTCAATTGTTGCGGGTCGGCCTTGGCATACCATTGCAGTGCCTGCGCCATCAGTTGCTTGCGCGCCGACAGCAAGGCCAGCTGGCCCCAGGCAAAGCCGCTGCGCTCCTTGCTCAGTGAGCCTTCTGCAGCCAGTAAACGGCTGACGGCGGCATTGCTGTCACTGCGCGCCTTGCTGACTATGCCGTAGGTGATGGCCTCTTGCCCGCCAGGGCTGGCTGCACTGGCATTGGCCGGGTTGTTCAAGGCAGCGTTGTCCAAGGGCAGATTGGTCGCTTCAGCCAGTTGGCGAGCCTGCGTGACAAAATTGCCGGCCAGTAGCAAGCGAACCCGACGCCACAACCAGTCCTGGGTCAGCATGCCTTTGGCCGCGGCCGCGGTAATCAGCTGGTTACAGCCATCCGGGGTGGCGCGCATTTCCAGAAAACGGTTGAGATCATCAGGCTTCTTGCCCTGGCGTAGTTCCTGCAACTGGCCGTAGCAGGTCGATTCTTCATCCCTTGCCTCTTCCGGCAGCTTTTTCCACTCGGCTGAGAAACTGCCCCAGTCTTCGCGCTTACCCAGTTTTTTCAGCCATTCATTACGGATTTTTTCCGGCATCCAGCCTTCGCGCACACTATTGAGAAAGCCCACAACCTGGCCATCGTTGTCGCGGTCCAGCGCTTTGAGGGTCAGCCAGTAGGACGGGTAGTCATGCAGTGCATAGCTGGCGGGCATGGCGCTGGCGATGGCAGTCAGCTTGCTAATATCGTTGCTGCGATAGGCCTCACGGGCGGCAAGCAGGTCTTCGTTATTGCCGGCCTGCGCTGGCAGGGCGGCGGCAAGGGTCAGGGCAAGGCTGAGGGTACGGAGTGTGCTGAGCGAACAGGTCATGTAAACAGATTCTCTTGAGGTCGGCCGTTCCCGGCGGCTGCCCTTGTCAGGCAGTAGGGTGACAGTTCTGTGGGGCGGGAGCGGCAGGCTGATTATACCTGCTTGACGGCCAGCGCAAACAGCAAGCATCTGTCATGAGGGCTGGCGGGAAGTGCCGTGGTCGATGAATCTAAGTAATTTCTTATTATATGGGGCAGAACTGCTTGTTAGATTGGTTGGCCTTGTTTTGCCGACAGGAGTGTGGATGGCATCAGGCGGGTTTGATTGCACAGACAAAAATATAGCCGTGGTAGCTGGCTCCTGAGTGGAATGTGGTGGCTGACTGACCTGGCCTGACAGGTACTGCATTCGTGCACGCCCACGTGATGCTCTTATTGGATTGAGGTGTTTGATGTATAGCTTTGCCGATATCTTTTCTACCATGGGCTACCATCTGCATGTCCTGCTACAGCATTTTCCCTTTGTTCTGATGCATTTTGCTGCACTGATATTGGCTTGGCGCTGTTTGCGGCACAGATATATGCAATGTTGTCAGCAAATTCCATGCATGCGCTGCGCTGAAAGAACTCAACAATATCAGCAATACTTGTTGATGGTGATGGTATTGATTTCATTGTTGCTGTCGCTAGCGCTATTTTATTCCCTGCGTATCACGCTGTATCTTGCCAATGACTATGTCTATATGGCGGGTGTGCTGATTGGTTGGCGGCGCGGATGGCCTGTCATGCTGGTTGCCATACTATGTACTGCATTCAGGGCATTTTTGCTAGGTAATGATTTGATCTGGCTGGCTTATGTCTTGCTGGATGTACTGATTTACTACCTGATTGGCAGTGTATTGCACCGAATGCTTTATGTGGGGCTGGAGGATTTTTCTTGGTACGAGATTCTATTCATCTGCGTCAACAAAATCATGGTGAGCATCATATCGGCAGCTTGCTGGGTACTATTGATGCAGGATTCATGGTTTGCCGGTTTTAATATTCTGTTGTTCCGGCTGATTGCATGGCCACTGGTGTCGTTGCCGGTTATTATTTTCCTGCTACTCATTTTTCGTGGTGATTATCGGCAGTGCCGCACACGGTGCTATCGTTGAGTTGCGTGTGTGGTGATCTGTCGATGAAGGTGATGAAGGATTAATTTTGCAGTGCAGGATGGTTTGAATGTATTCAGTCTGGATTGACTGTCAGGTGATGTATTCTGCTGCGCATAATATATATGTCAATAATATTATTTTGGGGTATTGGATGTATAGTCTGACGGATTTGTTTTCAATGATGAGTTATCATTTGCATATTATTTTGCGAAATTACTTCTTTGTTCTGGCGCATTTTTTTATATTGGTATTGTGCTGGAAGTATTTGCGCGGGCGATATCTGTTGCAGTGTTGGCAATTCTGTGGTGTGAATTTGTCCACCATCCTGGAGTGTTATCAGCAACGGTTGCTGATTTCTATGATATTGGTGTCGCTGGGGCTGTCTTTGATTTTATATTTTCCTTTGCGAGTGATCTTATTTTTGGGTAGCGATTTTGTCTATGTGGCAGGCGTGGCGTTAGGTTGGCGACGTGGTTGGATGGTGATGCTGGTTGGCATGCTAAGTCTTTTGGCAAGAGTTTTATTGCAAGGGGTAGAGTGGCTGTGGGTGCTGTATGTAGTGCTGGATGTGCTCATTTATTATCTGATGGGCAGCATAATCCGTATAGTGCTGCATATGGATGCAGATGTACTTTCCTGGAGTGATATTTTATTTGTCTGTATGAATAAAATTCTGGTGAGCCTGTTTTCTGCAGCCTGCTGGTTATTGTTGATGCAGGACACCTGGTCAAATGGTTTTAGTCTTTTATTGTTCAGGCTAGTGGCATGGCCGTTGATTTCTCTGCCGCTGATTTCCTTGCTGCTGATGTTGCTGAGAGAGGATTATCGGGAGAGTCGCCTGGCCGCTATGCTTGATGACAAGTGTGTGGCCTCATCGGTAAGCGCCAGATAAAACAAGCCCCGCCATCTTGCTGCGGGGCTTGTACATGCCTACGGCTGCTCAGTGCTCTGCTAGTGTTGTTGCTCAGGCATCCAGCCCGGCTTGGGCCAATTCGGCGGCGCGAATCACCGCGCGGGCCTTGTTCTGGGTTTCCTGCCATTCCGATTCGGGGACCGAGTCGGCCACGATGCCAGCACCCGATTGCACATAGAGCATCTTGTTCTTGACCACGGCAGTGCGGATGGCGATGGCCAGGTCCATGTCACCATTAAAGCCCAGGTAGCCCACGGCGCCGCCATAGACGCCGCGCTTGGTGGGTTCGAACTCATCGATGATTTCCATGGCCCGCACTTTCGGTGCACCAGACAAGGTGCCGGCCGGGAAGGTGGCCTTGAGGATGTCGATATTGGAGACATCCGGCTTGACGCTGCCTTCCACGCTGGAAACGATGTGCATCACATGCGAGTAACGTTCAATCACCATATTGTCGGTGATGTTGACGCTGCCGGTATTGGCGACGCGGCCGATGTCGTTGCGGCCAAGGTCCATCAGCATCACGTGTTCAGCGATTTCTTTGGGATCAGCCAGCAACTCTTCCGCCAGTGCCTCGTCTTCCTCGCGATTCTTGCCGCGCACACGGGTGCCGGCGATCGGGCGTACGGTGACCGTTTCCTGTTCGCGCCGTACCAGGATTTCCGGCGAGGAACCGACAACATGGAAGTCGTCGAAGTGGTAGAAGAACATATAAGGTGAGGGGTTCAGGCTGCGCAGGGCACGATACAGCGACAGCGGTGAATCGCTGTAGGGCATCTGCATGCGCTGCGACAGGACGACCTGCATGATGTCGCCGTCCACGATGTACTGCTTGCATTGTGCGACAGCCTGCTTGAATTCTTCCTGGCCATACTCGGACACCGCCTTGCTGGGTTGGGAGGGCAGCGACAGCGGAATATCCATCGGTTCGCGCAGGCGGGCGCGCAGCTGGCCAAGTCGGCTTTCCGCTTTGGCCAGCGCATTGGGTACGGCGGGGTCGGCGTAGACAATCAGATAAAGCTTGCCCGACAGATTGTCGACCACGGCCAGTTCTTCCGACACCATCAGCAGGATGTCCGGGGTGCCAATGGCATCAGGCTTGCGGGTGGCCGCCAGGCGCTTTTCCACATAGCGGATGGTGTCGTAGCCGAAATAGCCAACCAGGCCGCCGGTAAAGCGCGGCAGGCCTTCTACCGGTGGGGCGCTGAAACGCTGCTGGAAGGCTTCGATAAAAGCCAGTGGGTCGCCTTCGAACTGTTCGATCACCTTGTCGCCGTACTCGACCTGTACCTTGTTGGCATTGACGCGCAGGCGCGTGGTGGCAGGCAGGCCGATGAAGGAGTAGCGGCCAAAACGCTCGCCGCCTACGACGGACTCCAGCAGGTAGGAATAGGGCTGGTTGGCCAGTTTGAGGTAAACCGACAAGGGGGTGTCCAGGTCGGCAAACAGTTCCAGCGTAACCGGAATACGGTTGTAACCAGCTGCGGCCAGCTGGTCGAATGTGTCGTGCGTCATGAATGAGCTACCTTGAAACCGGATGGAAAGCGAAAGAAGTAAACAGGGTGTGGCTTAGCGTTGCCATCGCCAACTGGCCGGTGCGGGCAGGATAGTCATGATGCAGATGCAATCCGTATTGAATGTTGTAGTGGTCAGTTATTTTTCATCAAATCGTACAGTTCGGCAAGATTGCCGATGAGCAGATCGGCCTGCAGCGTGCTGGCATCCGCATAGCCATAGCTGACGGCGATGGCGGCAGCACCGGCAGCGCGAGCGGAGAGGATGTCGTTTTCGGAGTCGCCCACCATGGCCAGTTCGCTGGTCTTGATACCCAGTACATCGCAGACATGCTGCAGCGGCAGAGCCGAGGGTTTTTTCTCGGCCAGGGTGTCGCCTCCGATCACCAGGCTGAAGGCATCGCGCAGCTCCAGTTGCTGCAGCAGCGGCACGGCCAGGTATTCCGATTTGTTGGTAACCACCACCAGTGGCAGTTGCAAGGCGCGCAGTAGGCCCAGACCATCGCGTACACCGGGGTAGACGCTGGTGTTGTCGCTCAGGTGCTCGTGGTAGTAGCGCACGAAAAAGCTGAAGCCTTGTTCCCACAGTGCGGCTTCGGCCACGCCGTGGCGCTCATCGGTAATGGCTCGGTGTACCAGGCTGGCAATGCCGTCGCCGACGTGCTCTTGAATGCGCATCTCGGCCAAGGCCGGCAGGCCCAGATGCTGGCGCATGGCATTGGCCGCGGCGGCCAGATCGGGAATGGAGTCAACCAGGGTGCCGTCCAGATCGAAGGCAACGGCTTTGATGTGTTTCAGATTCATACGATATCAGGGCTAGGGTGTCAGTTCTGGGCTTGATCCGGCAAATGGCGGATGTCGAGTACGGGTTGATGGCCAAAGTCTGCGCTGAGCAGATGATCGGCCAACTGGCGGGCGGCCTGTTGTGGTGTGCTGAGGCCGCCTTCGCGCTTGAGGGCATCGAACCGTCCCTTGTTGGGGAACTGGGCCGGGTCGCTGTCGCGGATATGCGCCTGCATGTCGGTGTCCACCACGCCGGGGTAAATGGCGGCAATCAGCGCCGGGTTGGCGCAGGCTTGCTGCTCTTCCGCCACATGGCGGCAGAAGTGATCAAGCCCGGCCTTGCTGCTGCCGTAGACGCCCCAGCCGGGGTAGGCTTTTACCGCTGCACCCGATGAGATGCACATAATGCGTAGCTGACAGTCCAGCTCGTCGCTCAGTCGCAGCAGGGCATCGGTCAGCAGCATGGGCGCCGTCAGATTGATGGCGATGGCCTGCGTCAACTCGGCTGTCGGGTAGAAGCCAGCACTGGCGATGGGCATGACCACGCCAGCATTGTTGATCAGCAGCAATTGCCGGACGGCTTGCATGGGCAGCAATTGCAAAGCCTCGGCCAGCAGGCCGTGCAGGGCGGGGCTGTCGGCCATGTCGGCGCGCAGGTAATGCAGCTGTTGCGGATATTGCCGAGCCAGCAAGCGAAACGCCTCGCTATGCTGTCTGGCCAGCCCCACCACCACAAAGCCGCGCTGCAGTAGCTCGGCACATAGTGCCAGACCCAGTCCGCGCGAGGCACCGGTGACGATGGCCGCTTGCATCAGGCTACCTTCGCCAGTTCGGCACGCATGGCGGCAATCACCGCCTGATAGTCAGGCTGGCCGTAAATGGCCGAGCCGGCAACAAAGGTGTCGGCCCCGGCAGCAGCGACGGCGGCAATATTGTCGACCTTGATGCCACCATCGACTTCCAGCCAGATCTCGCCGCCATGCTTGGCGGTATACTCATCGATACGCTGGCGGGCGGCGCGCACTTTTTCCAGCGCATGCGGAATGAAGGATTGGCCGCCAAAGCCCGGATTCACCGACATGATCAGCACCATGTCGATCTTGTCCATGACATGATCAAGGTAAGACAGCGAAGTGCCGGGATTGAATACCAGGCCAGCCTTGCAACCGGATTCCTTGATCAGGCCCAGGGTGCGGTCGATATGTTCGGATGCTTCCGGGTGGAAGGTGATGATGTCGGCGCCGGCCTTGGCAAACATCGGCACCAGGCTGTCCACCGGCTTCACCATCAGGTGCACGTCGATGGGGGCTTGTGTATGCGGGCGGATGGCTTCACATACCAAAGGGCCAACCGTCAGGTTCGGCACATAGTGATTGTCCATGACATCGAAGTGAATGATGTCGGCTCCGGCGGCGATGACATCGCGCACCTCCTGGCCCAGACAGGCGAAATCGGCGGAAAGGAGGCTGGGGGCAATACGGAAGTCGCGCATGGTCTACCTTGTAAACACGGATGGGGTCATGAAATGGCGTTTATTCTACCGCGCCCAAGGCCAAAGGCGGGATAAAATGCAGTACAACAGCACAAGGAAAATACCATGCCAGAGAAAAGCTACCAGATAGAGGTGGAGGCCGAGCCGCATTACATCGCGGAGCAATCCAACGTGGCCACCGATATCTATGTGTTCGCTTATCGCATCCGCCTGACCAATACCGGCAGCGAGCCCGCGCAACTGGTCAGCCGCCACTGGATCATTGTTGATGCCAACAATCAGGAGCAGGAAGTACGTGGCATGGGTGTAGTGGGGGAGCAACCGCGGCTGGAGCCGGGCCAGTCCTTCGAATACAGCAGTGCCACGCACCTGAAAACGCCGTATGGTTCAATGCGTGGCAGCTATCAGATGCTGGCCGATGACGGTAAACGCTTCGATGTCACCATCCCCGAAATGACGCTGGTGGCGCCGCGCGTACTGCACTGATGCCTTAGTGATTGGCTCAGATACTTTCCAGAGCCGCCGGTCGGTGGCTTTGCTCATTTTCAGTGCCGGCCTTGGCCGGCATCCCGACAGGTAGTTTCCATGCGCTTCACCCATAGTGGTCCGGCTCCGGGCAACCGCAACGATTTGCAAACTCTCAAGACGCTGCTGCCCTATCTGTGGGCTTTCAAGGGCCGGGTAGTGCTGGCGCTGAGCTGCATGATTTTGGCCAAGGTGGCGGCAGTCACGGTGCCGCTCTACCTGAAGGATATCGTCGATCAACTATCCGTGCCGGCCACCCTGCTAGCGGTGCCGGTAATGGCACTGGTGGGTTATGGTCTGGCCAGGCTCATTTCCAGTGTGCTGGGCGAGCTGCGCGATGCGGTATTTGCCCGGGTCATCCAGGGCGCGGTGCGCAGTGTGGCGCGTGGTGTATTCCAGCACTTGTTCCGCCTGTCGCTGCGTTTTCATCTGGAGCGGCAGACCGGCGGCATGAGCCGGGATATCGAACGCGGCACCAAGGGCATCGGTTTTCTGCTCAATTTCATGGTGTTCAACATCCTGCCGACATTGCTGGAAATCGGCATGGTGTCGGTCATTCTGTTCAGTCGTTATGCTTGGCCGTTTGCTGCAGTTACGCTGGGCACCATTGCCATCTACATCGTGTTCACCCTGGTGGTGACCGAATGGCGCACGGTATTCCGCCGCAGCATGAACGATCTGGATTCAAAAGCTAATGCCAAGGCTATCGATGCGCTGATCAATTACGAAACCGTCAAGTACTTCAATAATGAAGGCTATGAAGAGGCGCGCTATGACCGCAATCTGGCAGCCTGGGAAGCCTCCGCCATCAAGAACCAGGTGTCGCTGTCCATGCTCAATGCCGGTCAGGGCATCATCATTGCCAGCGGCGTCACCCTGATCATGGTGCTGGCGGCGCGTGGCGTGGTGAACCACGCCATGACGGTTGGTGATGTGGTGCTGGTGGCTACCTTCATTACCCAGTTGTATGCGCCGCTCAATTTTCTGGGCTTTGTTTATCGCGAGATCAAGCACTCGCTGGCGGATATCGAGCGCATGTTCGGCCTGCTTTCCACCAATAAGGAAGTGGATGATGCGGTGGGGGCGCAACTGCTGGATACGCGCGAGGCCAGCATCCGATTTGCCGGTGTGGAGTTCGGCTATGACAGCAAGCGTACCATTCTGCATGGCCTGAATTTCGAGATTCCCGCTGGCAGTTCGCTGGCAGTGGTAGGTGCCAGTGGTGCTGGCAAATCCACTCTGTCACGCCTGCTATTCCGTTTTTATGATGTTGGTCGCGGCAGCATCAGCATCAATGGTACGGATATTCGCCAACTGCGCCAGGACAGCCTGCGTGCCCATATCGGTATCGTGCCGCAGGATACTGTGCTGTTTAACGACAGCATCTATTACAACATTGCCTATGGCCGCCCGGATGCCAGCCGTGACGAAGTGATGGAGGCCGCGCGTTCAGCGCATATTCACGATTTCGTCATGAGCCTGCCCGATGGTTACGATACTCAGGTGGGTGAGCGTGGGCTGAAACTATCCGGTGGCGAAAAGCAAAGAGTGGCCATTGCACGCACCATTCTGAAAAATCCGCCCATCCTGATCTTTGACGAGGCCACCAGCGCGCTGGATTCACGAACCGAAAAAGCCATCCAGCAAGAACTGGCTGCCATCTCGGCCAATCGCACCACGCTGATCATTGCCCACCGTTTGTCCACCATTGTCGATGCCGATCAGATCATCGTGATGGAAAACGGGCGGGTGCTGGAGCGTGGCAATCACCGCGAGCTGGTGGAGCATGGTGGGCGTTATGCAGAAATGTGGCATTTGCAACAGGAACAGCAGGCTGGTGCATTGGCTACTTAGATCACAGCCCGCTGCTTGCTAAGTGAAAAGCTGCTTCGGCAGCTTTTTTCATTGTGTATGGGGAAAACATAACTGTTACAAGTACTTGCGTAAAATAGGGCTATATCTATTAAATGGCTATGTCAGATGCAAACTGCCCAATATTGACAGTATGTTTAATTGACATTTAAATATTAGTAATAAATGTAATGAATGATCGATAAGTCCCGCGGCCTGTGGTTGACAGTCCGCATGTACAGTCAGGCCGGCATCCATCCGCTTGCCTTCGGTACTGGCGGCGGTGTGGCAGGCAGTGACAGCTAGCGGCGAAGGCATATTCCGGTATGCTATCTGTGGTAAGAATGATCCGGTGTGGATGATAATTCCATAAATGAGCAATGCAGCAGCGGGGGGCAATGACTGCAATGAGTGCGTACGGCAGCCGCAGGCTGATACGGGTTGTCTGGCCCTTTGTCGCTATTGTGGGCGCCTTGTTGCTGATCAGTGCCTTCAGCTTCAATGCCTTGTCCACCATCCGTGCCTACGTGGGCGGGGAAGGTCTGTGGTCGAAGGCGCAAAAAGATGCCATCTATTATCTGACGCGCTATGCGGGCAGTCGCTCGGAACAGGATTTTCAGGCGTACAAGGCGGCTATTGCCATCCAACTGGGGGATAGGCAGGCACGACTGGCGCTGGATCGTCCGCAGCCGGATCTACAACAAGCCAGAGCCGGGCTGCTGCAGGGCGGTAACCACCCCGACGATATTGCCAACGTCATCAATGCTTTTCTGTGGTTTCGTCATGTCAGCTACCTGAGTCAGGCCATCCATTACTGGGAGATCGGTGACAGTTATATCGTCGAGATTTCCGGCATTGCCGAAAGGCTGCACGATGGCTTTACCCGCAGCTATATCGGCGAAGACGAGTTGATGGTCCTTAGCCGCCGCGTTTCCGATATCAACGAAGAGCTGAAAGCGCCAGCGCGCTCTTTTTCTGAAGTGCTGGGAGAGGGGTCGCGGTTTGCCACCACTTTGTTGTGGTGGGTCAACCTGATGGCCGGGGCCGGTTTGTTGCTGCTGACTGTGCGGCAAGTGCAGGTTTTGCTGCGGCAGTCCGCGCGCTTTGAGGCTGAGTTGCATGCCGAAAAGGAAAGGGCGGAAACCACGCTTAATTCGATTGGCGATGCCGTGGTGACGATCGACCTGTCCGGCAAGCTGCGTTACCTGAATGCCGTAGCACACCATCTGGTAGGTGGTGCCGGCAAAGGCGCTATTGGGCGTTACTTCGAGGATGTGTTCTCGATGATCGACCTTTCCGGCAGTGGCATGGACCTGATTACCACCAGCCAGCTGCGGGCAAAATGTGAAAGCAAGCAAACTTACCCCAGCTTGCGTTTGCAGGGGCTGGATGGCAGTAGCCACATGATTTCACTGGTGGTGGCCCCCATTCACAATTCACTGGGACAGGTGGACGGCTTGGTATTGGCCTTGCACGACAAGTCGATTGAGCAGCAGTACATCAATCATTTGTCCTGGCAGGCGGCGCATGATGCGCTTACCGGCCTGTATAACCGCCGGGAATTTGAGCAGCGCGTCACACGGGCACTGAGCCGACTGATGGTGACGGAAACTTCGCATGCCTTGCTGTTTGTCGATCTGGATCAGTTCAAGTTGGTCAACGATACCAATGGTCATGCGGCAGGCGACGAGTTGTTGCGCCAGGTGTGTCGAGTACTGCAGGAGCAACTGGGCTTGTCCGATGTGCTGGCCCGGTTGGGGGGCGATGAGTTTGGGGTCTTGCTGGAAGATTGCCGGGTTGACGAGGCGCTGGACAAGGCCGACCGCTTGCGGCGCGCTGTGCAGCAGTCCAGCTTCCAGTGGGAAGGCATTCCCTTCTCCATCAGTGCCAGCATCGGCATGGTTTTCCTTGGTGAGGCCGGTGCCACGCTGGCCGAGGCGCTGCAAGCTGCAGATATCGCTTGTTACATGGCCAAGGAAAAGGGCCGCAATCGCATTCAGCTTTATAGCTCGAAAGATACCGAACTGGCGGTGCGTTCGGTAGAAATGGCCTGGGTACAGCGTCTGCGCACTGCCATGGAGCAAGAGCGTTTCTGTCTGTACAGTCAGGAAATCGTACCACTGCGGCCTGCCGCCAAGGGCGCGGGGCGGCATGTCGAAGTGCTGCTGAGGCTGCGCGATGAAAACGGCAACATCATTTTGCCGGCCTCTTTCATTCCTGCCGCCGAGCGCTTTGGCTTGATGCCGGATATCGACCGCATCGTGGTGCGGCAGACCTTCGAAACCTTGTGGAATATGCGTTCGCTGGGGGATAGGTCGATTGATGTCTGCGCAGTGAATCTGTCGGGTGCCACCCTGTGTGACGATCATTTCCTCGATTTTATTCGGCGGCAGTTTGTCAGCTATGACATCCCGGCCGGGATGATCTGCTTTGAAATCACCGAAACCAGTGCCATTTCCAATCTGCAGCAGGCCACCCGTTTTATCAGCGAGCTGAAAGGTTTGGGCTGTCACTTCTCATTGGATGATTTTGGTGCAGGCATGTCGTCATTTGCCTATCTGAAGCATCTGCAGGTGGACTACCTCAAGATTGATGGCAGCTTTGTCAAAGACATGGTGGACGACTCGGTGGACCGGGCCATGGTGGAGATGATCAACCATATCGGCCATGTGACTGGCAAGAAAACCATCGCCGAATTCGTCAGTGCGCCAGAGATTCTGGCAGCGTTGCAAAGTATTGGAGTGGATTACGCTCAGGGGTATTTCATTGGCGAGCCCGCTCCGTTCATCCCTCCCTTGCATGGCAGGCCGCAGTCGGTTTTGTACCGCCTGCCCGGTGGGGAGTGATACAGGCCCACAATTGAGAAAGAGGTCCAGAATGAAAGACCAGCATCAATTTGTCAGAACCGGTCCCTTGATGGAGGTTGCCAGCTACCCGGAATGGACGCAGGAAATGGTGCATGACTGCGATCGTTTCAAAAGCGAGGTGGTCGAACACGACTTGTTCACCCAGATGAAGGAAGCGCGCCTGGAGCATTCCATACACAAGGCCTTCCTGTCCGGCGGCTGGCCGGTCATCGACCAGTTTCCCCAGTACATGGCGATGAATTTGCTGAAAATTCGCTATGGCCAAGGTGAAGGGCAGGATATGGCCCGGCGTTACCTGATCCGCAATATTCGTGTCGAGCAGAATCATGCCGACCACTGGGTTAACTGGGCGACCGAATCCGGTGTGGATATCCAGTCCATGCTGCACAACCAGCATGCACTGGAAACGCTGGCGCTGAGTCAGTGGTGCTGGCAGGTGTGTGACCGTGAATCACTGGCAGTAGCCATGGCGGCTACCAATTACGCCATTGAAGGCGCGACGGGCGAGTGGTCGGCCCGGGTTTGCTCGGAAGATCGCTATGCCAATCTGTTTGACGAAGAAGTGCGCGCCAAGGCTATGAAGTGGCTGAAGCTGCATGCCAAGTATGACGATGCTCATCCGTGGGAAGCGCTGGAAATCATCGTTACCCTGGTCGGGCTGCAACCCAGCCAGGAAACCATCACCAAGCTGCGCAATGCCATCTGCAAGAGTCATCAATTCATGCGCTTGCTGCTCGATCATTACATGCGGCCGGCCACGCTGCTTGGTGGACGACAGCAATTGGCACTAGCCTGACCCTTGCTTCTGTCATGGCCCGTACTCCGCTTGTCGGGGTGCGGGCCATTTTGCTGTCGTCGCGCGGCGTTGTTGAGCGACGAACGTCCTGTTTTCCCTGATTCACCCTGCACCGGCCGTGCCACTGTCCTGGTTTGTCATTTGTCGATGCGTGGCTGCATTGCAGCATGACCCCGCATCGCAGGCGTGATAAAGTCGATTGTGTACAAAACAGGGCTGTATGCAACAGTCTCTGCCACGTTTCATCGATGATGGCGAAGTAATATGCCCATCAGCACGTCAAGACAAAGGATACATTGTGGTCAATATCGCCGAACTCCAGCCTCAGGCAGTCTGGGAGCATTTTCAGACCCTGTGCGAGATTCCCCGTCCCTCCAAGCATGAACAACAACTGCGTGACTACCTCAAGGGCTGGGCTGAGCTGCGTGGCCTGCAGACCGTTGTGGATGCAGCAGGCAACCTGATTGTGCGCAAGCCGGCTACCCCGGGTTACGAGAACCGGGTGGGCGTGGTACTGCAAGGGCATCTGGATATGGTGTGCCAGGCGAATGCCGGCACCGAACATGATTTTTTCAAGGATCCGGTACGGCCTATCCTGCAGGATGGCTGGCTGGTGGCGGAAAACACCACGCTGGGCGCGGATAATGGCATCGGCGTCGCCATGGGGCTGGCCGTGTTGGCTAATGAGGATATTCCGCATGGCCCGGTTGAAGTGCTGATGACGCTGGATGAAGAGGCAGGCATGGGCGGGGCGCTTGGCCTGGAAGCTGGCCTGCTGCAAGGCAGCATGATGATCAATATTGATACCGAGGAGTGGGGTGAGTTCTATATGGGCTGCGCCGGCGGTGTTGATGTCAATGTTACCCGCGATTATCAGACTACCGAGCTGCCTGCCGCTTACGCAGTGAGCGCGCTGTCGGTGCGAGGGCTGAAGGGTGGTCATTCTGGTGCTGACATTCATCTGGGGCGTGGTAACGCCAACAAGATTCTGGTTCGCTTGTTGCGTGAGTTGCAGGCAGAGACCGATTTGCGTCTGATCAGTTTCAGCGGCGGTACCGCCCGTAATGCACTGGCCCGTGAGGCGCAGGCTGTCGTGGCTTATCCGCAGCAGGATGCCGCCAAAGTGGCCGCCAGGCTGGATGCCTTCCAGGCCTTGCTGCGTTTCGAGCTGGCCGGTGTGGATGAGGGCGTCACCATGGAGTTGGCAGCAGCCTCGGCTAGCCAGGTGCTGGCCATCGAGGATCAGCAAGCCATTCTGGCTGCGCTGCATGCTGCCCCGCATGGGGTGAAGCGCATGAGCCAGCGGGTGAGTGGCGTGGTGGAAACCTCGAATAATCTGGGCGTGGTGCGGGTGGAGGGGGGCAAGGTATTTGCCAACCTGATGGTGCGTTCGCTACTGGATTCCGGTACCTGGATGCTGGCGCGCGAAGTGGAAAGCCTGTTTGGGCTGGCCGGCTTTGCTGTTGAGATGGAAGGCGGCTATCCGGGCTGGGCGCCCAATCCTCAGTCGCCGTTGCTGGCACTGTTTCAGCAGGTATATGAGCGAGAGTTTGCTGCCAAGTCTGGCGTGCAGGTGATTCATGCCGGGTTGGAGTGCGGCATTATCGGCTCCAAGTATCCTGACATGGACATGGTTTCCTTTGGCCCGACCATTCGTGGTGCACATGCGCCGGGCGAACGGGTCGAGGTGGAGTCGGTGGGCAAGGCCTGGCAATTACTCAAGGCCGTGCTGGCGGCGATGCCCGAGCGTCGCTGAGCCGTAGTGCTGTAAAGAAAAAGCTCCGTTTCACGGAGCTTTTTCTTTATCCATACCGCGCTGGTGTTCAGTCTTTCTTTTTGGCGCGCGGGTGGGCTGCATCATAGACCTTGGCCAGGTGCTGGAAATCCAGTGCCGTGTAGATCTGGGTGGTTGACAGGTTGGCATGTCCCAGCAGTTCCTGTACCGCCCGCAAATCGCCGGAGGACTGCAGGATGTGGCTGGCAAAAGAGTGGCGCAGCATGTGCGGGTGAACGTGGCGGTCCATGCCAGTGCGAATCGACCACTCTGCCAGGCGCTTTTGTACTTGGCGGCCACCTAGTCGTTGCCCATGGCGTCCGACAAACACCGCCACACAGTCTGGGCTGCTTTGACGCTCTGCCAGCCATTGCTTCAGGTAGTCCAGTGCCGTGCGTCCGATGGGTAGCAGGCGTATCTTGTTGCCCTTGCCGCGTACCCGCATCAGTTGCTCGGTGAGGTCCAGATCTGGCAAGTCCAGATTGACCGCCTCGGACAGGCGCAGTCCAGAAGAGTACATCAATTCGAATAGCGCCCGATCGCGCAGGCTGAGGCTGTCGTCTGGTTCGATATGCTCCAGCAGAGCAGCCGTGCCATCGACTGGCAGTGCTTTGGGCAGGGGTTTGTCCTGGCGGGGCGCACGCAGGCCCAGGCAGGGATTGCCACTGATCAGCTGTCGCTGCAGCAGCCAGTCGTAAAACTGGCGCCAGGATGACAACTTGCGCGCCAGGCTGCGGCTACCCAGGCCACGAGCGTGCAGGGTGGCCATGGCCTTGCGGATGTCGTCGGCTTTGACCTGTAGACAGTTCCGTTCGCCAAGCAGTGGCTGCAGGCTGTGCAGATCGCGCAAATAAGCATCCAGCGTATGCGGGCTTTTCCCTTGCAGTCGCAGTTGATCGGCAAAGCCCTGTAGCAGCGGGAGGATGTCAGCCACGGCGCAGCTTGGTCATTTGTGCCAGGCGTTCAAACAGTGACAAATCCTGCTCGTTTTTCAGCAAGGCTCCGGCTAGTGGCGGCAGGCTGGCATTGCCATGCCGGCTGGCCAGCTCTTCGCTGCTGATATTCTCGCTGCCCAGCAGTTTCAGCCAGTCCAGTAATTCCGACGTGGTGGGCTTCTTTTTCAGGCCGGGCAGCTCGCGGATGGAAAAGAACACTTCCATGGCCTGGCGGATCAATTGCTGCTGCAGCCCCGGATAGTGCACGTCGATGATGGCCTGCATGGTTTCGTGGTCCGGGAAGCGGATGTAATGGAAGAAGCAGCGCCGTAAAAAGGCATCGGGCAGCTCTTTTTCATTATTCGAGGTAATGATGATGATGGGGCGTTGTCTGGCGCGGACGAATTGCTGGGTTTCATGGACGAAGAACTCCATCTGGTCCAGTTCGCGCAGCAGATCATTGGGAAATTCGATATCAGCCTTGTCGATCTCGTCGATCAGCAGCACGGGTGCCGTATCCGCTTCAAAAGCCTGCCACAGCTGGCCCTTGATGATGTAGTTGCTGATGTCTTGCACCTTGGCGTCGCCCAGCTGCGAATCGCGCAGGCGGGATACCGCATCGTACTCATAGAGGCCGTGTTGGGCCTTGGTGGTGGATTTGATCGGCCAGACAATCAGCTTGCGGCCAAGGCTGGCAGCAATTTCTTCTGCCAGCATGGTTTTGCCGGTGCCCGGCTCCCCCTTGACCAGTAGCGGGCGTTGCAGGGTGATGGCGGCATTCACGGCCATCATCAGGTCATCGGTGGCAATGTAGTGTTCGCTGCCGCTAAAACGTGTGCTCATGTGGGTTGGCTCGGTTGTGATGGCAACACAAAGCCGCCAGGGTGTGCCGGGCGGCTTTCATTTGGCAGACTGGCGTTCTGGGTTGTCCGGATCAACGGCCTGCCGTGCTGGTAGCTGGAGAGGGGGCTTAGCTTAGCGTACGAACTGGCGTTCCAGGTCTTCCAGACTGATGTTCCATTCCTTCATCATGTGGCGCAGCAGGACGATTTCCGGGTCGCTGATGGTGCCATCAGATTTGCTGATATCCATGGCCAGCACGCAGGTGAGAATGCGCTTGTTGTGGTCGGTAACTTCGCTCAGCATGAATTCGATGCGGTCGGTATCCAGCAGGTGGATGGTGCCGTCCTGTTCTGCCTCATCGGAAATATCATCGCAGTAGTCCACCAGTACCTGGGCAAACTGTTTGCGAGGCAGGCCGATCAGGTCGTAGACGTTGACGTTCTCCAGCAGGTCCAGCTCACGCGGATCCATATTGCCGTCGGTAATCATGAACATCGCCAGCAGGCGGGCAATGGCTTGCGGACTGTTGCTTGGGTATGGACGCATGTCGGAATTTCCTGTTGTTATAGCTTATTGAGTTTGGCGACAAAGGCCGCCGGCATGGTGCTTACCTGACGGGTCTGGTAATCAAAGAAAACGATGCCGGTTTTCAATCTTGCCACTTCTTTGCCATTGTTGCCATCGCTTGCCTGATAGACGATGTCTAGTCCGTACTTGTTCAGGTCGCAGACGCCGAGTCTGAAGTGCAGATTGTCGCCGTGGAAGGCCTCTGCCCGATACATGACTGCGGCATCGGCCATGATGATTCCAACGCCCTCTACATTCAGTTCGCTGTAGCCAAGGCTTTTCAGAAAACGCAAGCGGGCTTCGTGAGCCAAGCGCAAAATGGCGTCATTAGCCATGTGGCCGCCGTAGTTGATGTCGCCGATGCGGACATCCAGCACGGTTTCAAAAATGAACTGCTCCGGCAGGGCGATCTTGATGCGGGCCATGATTTCACCTGGGTAAAATGACATTCAGTCTAATCGACTGTCTTAATCTGTATCAACCGCAGGCCGGACTGGTTTGCTAGACTGTATGCATAGTACCAACACACCAAAAGGAGAGGATTATGTATCAACGCATATTTGTGCCGGTGGATGATAGTGATACGTCCAACTTGGCACTGGCCGAGGCTTGCCGTCTAGCCAAGCATATGGGTAGTACCGTCCGGCTGGTGCATGTGGTCGACTTGGCTCAGTTTGGCTGGGGTGGTACCGAATTCCTGGATGCTGCAGAGCTGCAAAAATCCATCAAGCAGGCCGGTGAGCAGGTGTTGGGACAAGCGCAAGCGCAGGCTGTGGCGGCTGGATTGACGCCGGAGGTAAAGATTCTTGAAAGCTGGGGCGATAAAATCGCTTCCGTATTGCTGGATGATGCCAATAGCTGGGGTGCGGATCTGGTTGTGATGGGTACGCACGGCTGGAGTGGCCTGATGCATATCCTGATGGGCAGCGTTGCCGAGGGTTTGCTGAAGCAAGCTGATGTGCCGGTACTGCTGGTGCGTAATGCTGGTGAGTAAGCGAATGCCGGCTGGTGGGTGCCGGCTGCTATAGGCAAGAAAAAGGGCAGTAGCAAGCAGTCGTGGAGTTGCTTGCTACTGCCCTTTTCTGAGGGACTATCAGCTGGCGGTGGCTTCGGTCGAGCCTTCCTGGGCTTCCATCTGGGCACGCACGGCCTTGCGCAGGCTCTTGTACAGGTCCGGATGGGTTTCCTTCAGGTATTCGACGATTTCAAAGTCTTCGCGGCGTACCTTGGACAGGTCGATCTGTTCTACATGTACCAGGCGCAGCAGTTCACGCACGGGCTTGGGCATGTTGCGGCCGCTTTCATAGCGAGAGCCACCAGACTGGGTAACGCCGATACGGCTCCAGAATTCCTGCTGGTTCAGACCGAGCTTGCGACGGATTTCACGCGGGTTGGTGATTTTTTCAAAGAGTTTCATGGGTTGTTCCTCTTAAAAGGCTAAACAGTATTGTATTGAATTATAGGTATGGTTTAGGACACTGCCCTATGTCCTAAAAATAGCAAAGAAAATCCATAAGGAATAATTCGGATGCGAAAAAAATCATTAAGTTCAATGATTTCTTGCATCTGGTTTTTCTTATGTTAGCGTATTCTTATCTAGAAATACAATGGAATCTTTGCTATTTGGCGTGAAATAGTATCGCCATGTCGTGAACATGTACATATGGGAAGGGAGGGGTGGCGAGCCTGACCCTCGGCACTTGCACTAAGTAACTATGGCTGCTTCCTTCCGGACCTGACCAGGTTTGCTACCGTACAATGCGAGGAGACCCGCCGCAGAAGAAGGCGAATAATAGCGGGTTTGCCGCACTTTGCCAAGCATTTGCGCTGCGGGCCGAGGAAAAATTGGCCAGGGTCCGGGGCTGGTGCGGACCCATTCCATAGGATGAGGTTGCCGATGCCTGCGCTGTCAGGGCAGACTTCGGGGATGACCGGACAATTATCACAGGACTCTTATGGCTCCTTCCTATCTGTCGCTGTTGCGAACCTTGCTTGCTTTCGATACCACTAGCCGCTATTCCAATCTGGAGCTGATCGACTGGGTGAGCCAGTATCTGGCCGGATTTGGCGTCAGCAGCCAGCGCACGCTGAACGATGACGGCAGCAAGTCCAATCTGTTTGCCCGCATTGGTGCGGATGATTTGCCGTTGATGCTGCTGTCCGGCCATACCGATGTAGTGCCAGTGGATGGGCAGGCATGGTCCACGCCACCTTTTGTATTGACCGACAAAGGCGATGGGCGCTGGTATGGCCGCGGCACGGCCGACATGAAAGGTTTTATCGCCTGCCTGCTGGCGCATGTTCCTGACTGGGTGCGGTTGGCGCAGGAAGGGCGTTTGCAGCAGGGGATTGGCATTGCGCTGTCTTATGATGAAGAAGTGGGCTGCCTTGGCGTGCCGCGCTTGATTGATGCCCTGCTGCAGCAAGGGGTGCCGGTGGCCGGCTGCATTATTGGTGAACCCACTTCAATGCGGCCGGTCGTGGCGCATAAGGGTATCGCTCACTATCACTGCCATGTGCAGGGGCGGGCGGCACATTCCTCGCTGACGCCGCAGGGCGTCAATGCCATTGAGTATGCCGCACGGCTGATTACTCATGTGAGACGTCTGGCTGACACCGAGGCCTCGTTTGGCCACCATCAACCATTATATGATGTGCCGTTCACTACCTTGCAGACCGGTACCATTCATGGCGGTACCGCCAATAATATCGTGCCCAAGGACTGCGAATTCACTTTTGAATGCCGCTGGCTGCCGGGGGATGATCCGCAGCGATTTGTGGATTCGGTACGCGACTATGCCGACAACCTCCTGCTGGAGATGCGCCAGGTGGCACCGGAAGCCATGATTTCCATCGAGCCGCGGGTGTATTGTCCGGCCTTCGAGGCCACCCCGGGCAGCGAGGTACTGCACTACGTGGAAAAACTGTGTGGTTGTCAGGGTGGTGACGGGGTGGCCTATACCACTGAAGCTGGTGTGTTCCATGCAGCAGGCATGCCATGCGTTGTATTGGGGCCAGGTTCGATCGAGCAGGCACATCGCCCGGACGAATTTATTGAGGAGAGTCAATTGCAGGCTTGTTTTGACTGGCTGGGCCGTCTGACTGGCGAGTTGTGTCGCAGCGACAGTCAGGGCTAGCAAAAAATTTTGCATGGTCTGACAAATCACTTCAGAATTCCGGCTCCGGTGACCCCGGAACCAGAGGCACCCGTTCAGGTTATCGCTTGAGCGGGTTTGTTTTTTGTCGTGATGAGAGACCAAATGAAACAGGACAACAGATCCTCGGCCACCGTGGGTGCCAGCAAGGCACGTGACGGTTTTACCTCCAGTTTTGGCGTATTGGCGGCCACGCTGGGCTCAGCCGTAGGCCTGGGCAATATCTGGAAATTTCCTTATCTGACCGGTACCAATGGCGGTGCCGGTTTCTTGGTGGTGTATGTCTGTGCCACCTTGCTGGTGGGCCTGCCGGTGATGATTTCCGAAATCATGCTGGGCCGC
Source organism: Aquitalea aquatica (assembly GCF_013911085.1). GTDB lineage: Bacteria > Pseudomonadota > Gammaproteobacteria > Burkholderiales > Chromobacteriaceae > Aquitalea > Aquitalea aquatica. Next base: position 313,093 of record NZ_JACERN010000033.1, on the reverse strand, counting down.
CGTGCCAAGTCTGATGCGGTGACGGCGCTAAAAAAACTGGCCCCGGCTGGACAGCCCTGGTGGTTGATCAGCGCTTTTGGCGTGCTGTCGGCCTTCCTGATCATGGCTTTTTATTCTGAAGTGGCAGCCTGGGTATTTGCCTATGTGTTCAAGGCCATCGGCGGGGGCATTCTTTCCAGTGACCCCAAGGTGACTTCGGCGGCGTTTGGCTCGCTGATTGCCGACCCGGTGCAATCGCTGTTGTGGCAGTGGCTGGTGCTGGCGCTGATCGGCGGCATTTTGCTGATGGGGGTGGCCAAGGGTATCGAAGCCGTCACTAAAAAGCTGATGCCCATGCTGTTTCTGTTGCTGCTGGTGATCGGTGTGCGCAGCCTGATGCTGCCGGGTGCCATGCAAGGTGTTTCCTTTTTGTTTACCCCGGATTTTTCCAAGATCACGGCGGGAGTGGTGCTGACTGCGGTGGGCCTGGCCTTCTTCAAGCTGTCCATCGGCATGGGCACCATGATGACTTACGGTAGCTATTTCCGGGATGATCAGAACATTCCAGCGACCACCCTGCGTGTGATGTGCGCTGATCTGTTCGTCTCCATGCTGGCCGGCATCGCCATCTTTCCGGCGGTGTTTGCCTTTGGTTTCAAGCCGGAAGCCGGTCCGTCGCTGTTGTTCATTACCATTCCGGCGGTGTTTGCCAGCATGCCGCTGGGGCAGCTATTCATGGTGGCCTTCTTTGTCCTAGCGGCGATTGCCTCCACCGGTGCCATGTTGTCGATTCTGGAAGTGCCGGTATCGGTGTTGAGCGAGCGTTTCGGTATCAGCCGTCCCAAGGCCACGGTGCTCAACCTGTTGCTGCTGGCACTGATTGGTGCGACCTGCGCGCTGTCCAATAGCAGCATGGCTGAGTTCAAGTTGTTCGGCATGACCATGTTCGACCTGTTCGACTTTGTCACCTCCAATATCCTGATGCCGCTAGGCGGGATTTTCCTGTGTCTGTTTGTAGGTTGGGTATGGGGCTTCGATCGCTTGAAGGCTGCCTTGTCGAATGAAGGGCAGCTGCGTAATGAGGCGTTGGTGCGTGTGCTGTTTGTGGTGGTGCGCTTTGTGTCGCCGCTGCTGATTCTGGTGGTGATGCTGAAGGGACTGAAGCTGTTCTGATTCAGCGCTATACCGCAAGGTGTTAAAGGGTCGTCCCAGGGGGATGGCCCTTTTTTTATGGGTGGAAGCGTTGTATTCCTGCCGTATTTTTACTTACTGTTCACGTCTAACAGACTTTCAACTAGTACTGAATAATAAATCGTGGAATGATGGCGGTTCTCCTCATATCCATTTCGGATTGAAAGGATTTGTCATGAAGCATGGCAAGACCCTGTCTTTCAGTGTGCAGCAGTTGGATAGGCCGGAGCAGCGGCAGGCCTTGTGTTGCGAGTTGTCAGCGCTGGTGCCGGATCGTTTTGCCGGTCCCTGGTCGGAAGAGGAATTACAGGAGTTGATCCAGAGCTGGCGCATGATGGCCTTCTGCCAGGATGGGGGTGTAGTGTGTGCCCATCCCTTTCATTCGGCGGATGGGCTGTTCCGCACCGTGGTATTTGATACCAAGGCGGCCTGAGTCGGTCAGTGCGGGTAAGCTGGATGCAGGTGGCAGCCCAGCAGGTGATCATTTACCACGCCGGTGGCTTGCAGGTAGGCGTAAATCACCGTGCTGCCGACAAAATTCATCCCGGCCTTTTTCAGGGCCTTGCTGATGCGGTCGGACAATGGAGTACTAGCCGGGCATTCTGCCAGCGATTGCCAGTGATTCACCACGCTCTGGCCATCGGTATGCGCCCATAGCCATTGGGCAAAACTGCCGTGTTCTTGCTGCAATTGCAGGAACACTCGCGCATTGCGGATGGCGCTGTTGATCTTCAGCCGGTTGCGCACGATGCTGCTGTCCAGCATCAGCCTTTCCACATCATCCTCGCCCATCCGCGCCACTTGCTGCGGATCGAAACCGTGAAAGGCGCGGCGATACCCCTCCCGCTTGCGCAAGATGGTGATCCACGACAGCCCGGCCTGGGCACCTTCCAGAATCAGCATTTCAAACAGTTTGTGATCGTCGTGCTGGGGGCGGCCCCATTCCTGATCGTGATAGGCCATATAGAGTGGGTCGTTGCCACACCAGGGGCAGCGCGGCAATGCAAGAGCGGTCATGCGTGACTCCAGCACCGCCCGGTGGACCGGGCGGCATATTGGTTCAGCTAAGGTTGTGCATCAGGATGTCGCAGGACAGGCCGGTTTTCTGCAAGCCTTGGCGGCTGGCTAGATTGAGTACCAGCGGGTTGCGGATATTTGCTTTCAGTTCGCCCAGTGCGGGGTGGGCTTCGGCAGCGGACTGCTCCTGGTATAGCAACACCAGGATGACCGCGTCTTCCGGCTTGCTCAATTGCAGGCGGGCCACTTCTTCATCGTTTAGTTCCACTTCATAGCGCACACCCAGTTGTTGCGGCAGGGTGACGCTGAGGGTGATGGCCGCGTCGTTCAGCGACTGCATCCAGTACACCGAGGGATTATTGCTGTCGGCATTATGGAACAGTTTGAACTGGGTGCAGTTTTCCAGGGCGGGAATGCCCTGGTCAAAATTGATGATGGTGCTTTCATCCACTTCTACAGCACCAAGTTGGCTGGAATTGAACAGCATGACATTCTCCCTGTGGCAGATGTTGGCATTATGCATCAAGCCTTATTCGACGACGATCTCTACGCACTGAAAATCTGACATGGGGGCGGTTGGCTTACTGCGGGCCCTGATGTCTGGCGGGTATGCACTGATTTGATGACAAGCCTGCCTGATGCCGGTGCAAACGGCTAGAATGACGCACCATGATAATGCCTACTGCTTTGTATTCCCGAATTCAAGCTGCCTTGCTCTGCACGGATGTGGCAGACAAACTGGCCGCGACCGAAGCCATTCATGCTGCCTGGCAGCGTGGTGAGCTGCAGCGTGAAGATGCGCCATTGACCCGGCTGCCGATGGCGGGCCATCCCGAGCGGCCTGAGCTGGTGCATGCCACCAAGGTGCCGCGCCGGCGTCCGGGTTCGCCGCAAGGCCAGCCCGCCATGCTGCATGCCATTGCCCATATCGAGTTCAATGCGGTCAACCTGGCTTTGGATGCCGCCTGGCGTTTTCGCGAGATGCCAGATGATTTTGTCAGTGACTGGCTGCGTATTGCCGCAGAAGAAGCAGGCCATTTCCGTTTGCTGCAGGGCAGGTTGCAGCAGCTGGGCTACGCTTATGGCGATTTTCCTGCCCATAACGGCTTGTGGGAAATCTGCCATGTCACCGATCACGATGTGTTGGTACGCATGGCACTGGTGCCGCGCGTGCTGGAAGCGCGCGGCCTCGATGCCAGCCCCGAACTGCAACGCAAGCTGGCCAATATCGGCGATGAAGCCAGCGTGGCCATTCTGGACATTATCCTGCGCGATGAAATCGGCCACGTACAAGTAGGTAATCACTGGTTTCATTATCTGTGCCGACAACGCGCGCTGGAGCCGATGGCAACCTTCAGCCGCCTGCTCGAAGAGTATGATCTGACGGCACATCGCGGCAGCTACAATATGGATGCGCGGCGTCTGGCCGGCTTTTCCGAAGCAGAGTTGCAATGGCTGCAGCAAGGCAAGGATTGAGCCACCGCACGGTGGGTTATTTCACTTAATGGAGTACCGCATGTTTTACCGGTTTTTGCGACGCTTGCGTCAGCAGCGCAAGCTGGCCCTTATAGGCTTGCTGCTGGCTACCTTGTTGTTTGTATTGTGTGCGGGCTGGCTGAGTGCGCTGGACTTTGCCAGCGCTCCGGTCGCCACGCTGGCCTGTGTGTTCCTCATGCTGCCGGCCTTGCTGGTGCAGCTGCTGATGCTGTGGGTGCTATCGCAAAAACCCTGACTGAAAAATGGCATTGAAAACAGTGATTTAATGTCGCATTGCTGCATGGCTTCAGGCTTGACGATGGCTGCGCAGACAGCGCATAATCGCGCCGCAACATTAAGAAAAGGCCCCTGATACGGCGGGGCCTTTTTGTTTTTACAGTTTTCGGAGATACCCGAATCATGGACTATCAGGCGTTTTTGCGTCAGTTGGAATCCAGTACGCTGCCTGCATCCGACTTTACCCACCAGGCGCATTTGTATGCTGCCTGGGCTTATCGCCGTCAGTACCCGGCTGCCGAAGCGGCAGTGCGCTGCGCACGTGCCTTTTCGCGTTTTGCCATGGCGCAGGGGGCGGCGGAAAAATACCACCACACCCTGACCATGTCCTTGTTGTCCATCCTGTATCACCGCGCCCAAGAGCAGCCGGCCATGCTGGAAGACTGGCCAGCCTTCCTCGCGATCTGCGACGACGTGCTGCAAGATGCCCGCGCGGTGGTGCTGCAATATTACTCTGCTGACAGGCTGAACCAGGATGCCTCGCGTCGCGGCTTTGTATCGCCAGACCGACTGCCGCTGCCCATTGCCTGCCTGTCACATTAAGGAAGCCAAGCCATCATGATGAAAGCCCCGGAACTGCTGCTGCCTGCTGGCACGCTGGATAAAATGCGTGCCGCCTATGATTTTGGCGCCGATGCCGTCTATGCCGGCCAGCCGCGCTACTCGCTGCGTGCGCGTAATAACGACTTCAAGCTGGAAGAGCTGAAAACAGGTATTGATGAAGCGCATGCGCGCGGCAAGCTGTTTTTTGTGGCCAGCAATCTGCTGCCGCACAACAGCAAGATCAAGACCTATATGGCGGACATGGAGCCGGTGATCGCCATGAAGCCGGATGCGCTGATCATGGCCGACCCGGGCCTGATCATGATGGTGCGTGAGCGCTGGCCCGAGGTGCCGGTGCATCTGTCTGTCCAGGCCAATACCGTTAACTATATGGGTGTGAAGTTCTGGCAGAAGCTGGGTGTGTCGCGGATTATCCTGTCGCGCGAGCTGAGCCTGGATGAGATTGCCGAAATCCGCCAGGAATGTCCGGATATCGAGCTGGAAGTGTTTGTGCATGGTGCGCTGTGTATTGCCTACTCTGGCCGTTGCCTGCTGTCGGGCTATTTCAATCACCGCGACCCCAACCAGGGCACCTGTACCAATGCCTGCCGCTGGGATTACAAGATGCACGATACCCAGGGTGACGACGCTGGCGATGTGCAAACCATCAAGCTCGACTTCAACAAGGCCCTGGAAGAAGCCAACCAGAGCTTTGCTGCCTGTGGTGGTGCCGAGCGCCATCCGCTGGCTGACAAGACTTATCTGATCGAAGAGGGCAGTCGTCCGGGTGAGCTGATGCCGATCATCGAAGACGAGCATGGCACTTACATCATGAACTCCAAGGACCTGCGTGCGGTGGAGCAGGTGGAGAAACTGGTGAAGATCGGGGTGGATTCGCTCAAGATCGAAGGCCGCACCAAGAGCCTGTACTACGTGGCGCGTACCGCCCAGGTGTATCGCCAGGCTATTGATGACGCGGTAGCTGGCCGCCCCTTCAACCTGGGCCTGCTGGCCGAGCTGGATGGCCTGGCCAATCGTGGCTACACCCCGGGCTTCCTGGAACGTCATCAGACCCAGGATTACCAGAACTACCTGGATGGGCATTCCAAGGCCAAGCAAAGCCAGTATGTTGGCGATGTGCTGGAAGTGGATGCCGATGGCTGGGCGCTGGTAGAAGTGAAAAACCGCTTTGGCGTGGGCGACCGTATCGAAGTGATTCATCCGCGCGGCAACCGTATCGTCGAGCTCAAGCAGATGACGCGCAATGGTGCAGCTGTCGATCTGGCAGCCGGCAATGGCATGCAGGTGCGCATTCCCGACATGGCCGGCATGGAAAAAGCCCTGCTGGCACGATTGATCTGATCAAATGTAGTGGTGGTAACGAGAGTTGCTAAAACGTAAGCGGATTGCCTGCAAGGGTCATCCGCTTTTCTTTCGCCTGTTGCCACGGCAAGTACGAACCGGATTTGATCTGTGGCAAATCTGCCTCAGCTTGTCGGAGCGCAAGAAAAAATCTTTTTTGTCGGCCAGGCGGCGACCAGCTGCGTTGAGTGTTCAGGGCCACTGTTGTCTGTGGTAAATCAGCGGGTAGGTACAAGGCGTGTCCGGATCTTGCTAAAGCCTTGAAACATCAGGCTGGGCGGTGGTTTTGATCATATGTATAGGCAAATTTGCTCTGTACGGCGGTTTGTGCCAGTAGAAATGATCAGATGTTCAGAATAGTAAACACTGCCCGCCGTCAAGAGCATTTGGGTGTTGAATTTTTTGCGCTGCAAAATAAATTCATGTTGCGGCTAAATGTCTTTGTGGTTAAAAAGCTGTAACACCTCACCACAGATTGTGGATTTTATTAAACATTACAGAGGTGGCATCTACAGTGGAGGAGGCTTGGTAATGGGGAAGGTCTACCCTTGCGGGAAACAGGCAGCAAACGGTCAGCGCAATGCTTGGCCCCTGTCAGCCGGTTTCCACAGGTTTCCTGCGAAAACAATAAATACAGGACGACTCGTGGCCTACGCCGCAAGCTCGTCGTCTCTTGCCTGACGGTTGCCGGGTCCAGCTGGGATAGCAATAGCCAGAGTGGATAGGATGGGGTTATAAATGTTGTGCACGAATATTGCTTGATAGATATCCGTGCCATTGTTGCCCCAGGTTTGGCGCTGACCGGATTTGAGGGAGAATCCCCGGACGGTCAACAGGAGGTGCAGTTCATCAGGTCCCTGAGTCCCCAGACAACAGGGAGTTTATGGTCTTGCAATACATTAGGAAGCCTGTAATGAAGAAGAAACTTGTCAAGAAAGTGCTATGTTCGCTGCTTCTGCTGTTGCCTAGTGCGGGCGTACTGGCAGAAGACAAGGTGCTGAACGTCTACAACTGGTCGGACTACATCGCCAAGAGCACCATTCCTGGCTTTGAAAAGCAGACCGGGGTCAAGGTCAAGTATGACGTGTACGACAGCGACGATACCCTGCAAGCCAAGATGATGACCGGCCGCGCCGGTTACGACATCGTGGTGCCTACTTCCAACTTCATGGCCAAGCAGATCGAGGCCGGCATCTATCAGAAGCTCGACAAGTCCAAGATTCCCAACCTGGCGAATCTGGACAAGGCATTGATGGCCAAGATCCAGGATGCTGATCCGGGCAATGCGCACGGTGTACCGTGGGCTTATGGCACTGATGGCCTGGGTTATAACTTCACCAAGGTCAAGGCCATCCTGGGTAAAGACACCCCGCTGGATAGCTGGGACATCCTGTTTGACCCGAAATACGTTTCCAAGCTGAAGGGCTGTGGTGTTTCGGTGCTGGATCAGGCCAATGACGTATTCGCCGTTACCCTGCATCATCTGGGCAAAGATCCCAACAGCAAGAACCCGGCCGACTACCAGGCTGCCTTCGAGCTGCTGAAGAAAATCCGCCCCTACATCACCCAGTTCAACTCTTCCGGCTATATCAATGACCTGGCCAACGGCGACATCTGCCTGGCGCTGGGCTGGTCTGGCGACGTCAATATCGCCAAGCACCGTGCGGCCGAGGCCAAGCGTACCTACCAGCTGGGCTACGTGATTCCGAAGTCCGGTGCGCCGATCTGGTTTGATGTGATGGTGATCCCGAAAGATGCACCGCATGTCGATGCCGCCCTCAAGTGGATCAATTACATCGAAAATCCGGAAGTCAATGCCGCGATTACCGACGAAGTGTTCTACCCGACTGCCAACGCGGCGGCTCGCAAGTTCGTGAAGCCGGAAATCGCCAACGATCCGTCCATTTACCCGCCGGAATCGGTCATGAAGACCCTGTTCCTGCTGAAACCGCTGCCGTCTGACATCATGCGTCTGCAGAACCGTCTGTGGACCCAGCTGAAGACCGGCCGCTAAACCGTGTCCTGACTGGCCGGGTGGTTGTTCACCCGGCTGGTTCTGACCTGCACGATTCCTCGGTGTAGTGCCGCAGGGGTTGATGCAACAGCCGCTGCTACCGTATTGCCGGAAAGTAGCTGGCTAAGACAAAGTAGTACTGGAGTGAGGGTTACAGTCTGGTTCCGGAGAGCCGGGCTGTAGTGAAACGTAAGTCATCACATCAGGGCGAGTCGTGACAGGGCCTTGATATGATGGCTGTAAAGATGTGCTTGGCAAGCCGGTCCCACCGGCCAAGTGGTGCTAAACATGAAAAGTCTCAATTTTAGTCGATGGTTTCCGTCCGGCAGGACTACCGTCATTGGTGTTCCCTTCCTGTTTTTGTTTGTGTTTTTCCTGCTGCCCTTCCTGCTGGTAGTAGGCATCAGCTTCTCGCAGCAGCAGCTGGGCATTCCGCCCTATACGCCGCTGACCAAGATGGAAGACGACGTCTTCACCCTGGTGCTTAATATTGGCCACTACAAGTTCATGCTGGGTGACGATTTGTATTTCGCCACCTATATCAGTTCGGTGCAGATGGCTTTTGTCTCCACCGTGCTGTGCTTGCTGATCGGCTATCCCATGGCCTATTACATCGCCCGTGCGTCCGAGTCTGCTCGTGACACGCTGATGATGATGGTGATGCTGCCGTTCTGGACTTCCTACCTGATTCGCGTTTATGCCTGGATCGGCATTCTCAAGAATGACGGTTTCCTCAATCAGTTCCTGATGTGGCTGGGGGTCATCGATACCCCGCTGCGGCTCTATCACACCAACTGGGGTGTGTATATCGGCATGGTGTTCTCCTATCTGCCCTTCATGATCATGCCGCTGTATGCCCATCTGGTGAAAATGGACCTGCGCCTGCTGGAGGCTGCCTATGACCTGGGCGCCCGTCCGTGGAAGGCATTTGTCCAGGTGACGCTGCCGCTGTCGAAAAACGGCATCATCGCCGGCAGCCTGCTGGTATTCATTCCGGCGGTGGGCGAATACGTGATCCCGGAACTGCTGGGTGGTTCGGACACGCTGATGATCGGTCGCGTAATGTGGGATGAATTCTTTAACAATATGGACTGGCCGATGGCCGCGACCGTGACCTGCGCCATGGTGCTGCTGCTGCTGGTGCCGATGGCCTTGTTCCAGCATTACCAAGCGAAAGTGATGGAGGAAGTGAAATGAGCACGATGAAACCCAGCAAGCCGCTGTCTTATGCGGTACTTGGCTTCGGCTATGCCTTCCTTTATCTGCCTATTGCGCTGCTGATCATCTACTCGTTCAACGAGTCCAAGCTGGTTACGGTGTGGTCGGGTTTCTCCACCAAGTGGTATTGGGCACTGCTGGAGGATGACGAGCTGATCAATGCCGCCCTGCTCAGTATCAAGATTGCCCTGATGACGGCGACTGCTGCCGTGGTGATTGGCACCTGGGCGGGTTTCGTGATGGCGCGGCTCAACCGCTTCCGCCTGTTCCCGCTGTTTGCCGGCATGATCAATGCGCCGCTGGTAATTCCCGAGGTGATTCAGGGTATCTCGCTGCTGCTGCTGTTCGTGGCGATGGAGCAGGCTTTTGGTTGGCCGGAAGGGCGGGGCGTGTTCACCATCTGGATTGGCCACGTGATGTTATGCGTGTCCTATGTGGCCATCGTGGTGCAGTCCCGTGTGCGTGAGCTGAACCGTTCGCTGGAAGAAGCTGCCATGGATCTGGGGGCGCGTCCGCTCAAGGTGTTCTTCGTGATCACCCTGCCGCTGATTTCCCAGGCGCTGGTGTCCGGCTGGCTGCTGTCCTTCACCCTGTCGCTGGATGACCTGGTGCTGACCGCCTTCCTGTCCGGTCCGGGTTCCACCACGCTGCCGATGGTGATCTTCTCCCGTGTGCGTCTGGGTCTGAACCCGGAAATGAACGCATTGGCCACCCTGTTCATCATCGTGGTGTCGGTGGGTGTCGTGGCAGGCAATCTGTATATGCGCTCGGTACAACGCAAGCGTGATCGTGAAATGCAACTAGCCTTCAATCAGGCGTAAGCCAGCAAGGCAGGTCGTAGGCAACGACAGGGCAGCAGCAGGGATACACAGCATTCCGGTTGCTGCCCTTTTTTGTAGGTGCAGTGAAAACAACGTGGTATCCATGCAGTAGGACAAGGGAGAAGTGAGATGAAGAAATTGTTGATCAGTGCACTGATCGCAGGTCTTCCCGGCGTAGCCATGGCCGATGCCAAGGGAGACGAGATCGCCAAGCTGAAGGCCCAGTTAGAGGCTTTGCAGGCGCAAATGCAGCAGTTGCAGAAAGCTGTGAATGCGGCAACTGCCGCCAAGGCCCCGGAGGCTGATGATGCCAATACCGAGCTGAAGCAGCGTGTGGCAGGCATGGAAATGAAGGTGGACAAGCTGACCACCGACGCCAGCGAAGGCCCGATTGCCGGCCTGAGCGTGACCGGCTACCTGGATCCGACCTATCTGTATAACCGCAGTGGCAAGAGCGCGGGCTTCCAGTTCGTTAACCACAATAGCGGTTATGCCTATACCAACAGCACCTTTGGCGATGTCTATCTGGACATCAAGAAAACCTTCGGGGTAGGCCCGATGGCACCGAGTGCTGAAATCAGTATCCTGCCTAATCGTGGTTCGGGTAATACCTTGCTGGATGGCGGTGGCACCAACAACATCATCAATACCGCGATGATCAATTTCCCGGTATCCGACACCACCCAGCTGGTGGCCGGCCTGATGAATAGTTTTGGTGGCTACGAAGTACAGCAGTCCAACCAGATGAACACCATTACCCATGGTCTGCTGTATGACTTCAGTGACCCGGGCAGCTATGTGGGTGCCGGCTTCAACTGGGCGCATGGTGCATGGGCCACCAAGTTCATGATTGCCAACGAGCAGTTCCGTACCTCGGCCAATTCGGTGGATACCAATAATGGCAAATCGGCCAATAACACCCCCAGTGTGACCGGCCGCTTTGATTACACCTGGAGTAGTGCGCTGGATATCGGCGGTTCGGCTAACGTTGGACGTCAGTCGCTGGTGGCACATACCGACGCCAGTGGTAATACCGACAAGACCTATGGCTACCAGGGTACGTCTAGCAACCCGTACAGCAATTACTACTTTGCCGAACTGGATGCCACCTACACCATGACCGATGGCGTGCTGAATGCCGAGCTGGATTATGGCCGGCAGAAACAGGCTGCCTGGAATGGTGGCGATGCCGTCTGGTATGGCTTCTCGCTGCTGGCCCATCAGAAGTGGAATTCTGACTGGTTCGGTCGCATGGGTGCCACCTTGCGTTACGACTACCTGAATGACAGTAAGAATGGTGGCGGCGGCGGTGGTATTGCTCTTTCCTCGGGTACGAATAGCGTGACCGGCGGAAATTACGCTGGTGTGGATGGCACTAACGGCTTTGGCATCTCCCAGGCTTGCTACAACGATAGCGTTGCCAATGGTGGTACCGGCACCGACTGCGCTGGCGCTACCCGCCAGGCTTTGACAGCAGCCTTGCTGTTCTACCCGACCGATCAGCTGACCCTGAAGATGGAATACCGCCACGACTGGGCTAATCGCGACGTGTTCCTGCGTAACGATGGCAACTATCGCAAGAGCAACGACATCTTTGCCGCCCAAGCTGTATACAGCTTTTGATTGCCTGACTGTTTCACCGCTCGAATGGCCTCCGCTGGAGGCCATTTTTCATGGTTTTCCCTTTTTCCGGTTTGACTTGGCAAAGCCGGGCCGGGGCGGCACACTCAGGGAATTGTTTTTATGGAATGCTTCATGTTCAGACGTCCTGACTGGCTGGCCTCGCTGTTCAACCGTGCACCGTATGTGGCAAAGCCGGCGGCGCGGCATCATGGCCCCGCTAGCTATCGCAATCTTTACCCTTTTACCCTGCCAACCCTGGGTAGCCTGTTGCACTGGAAGCTGTCGCAGTGGTGGCGTCCGCGACCGGATCACCGGCCGGAAATGGTCCCGCTGAGTAGCGGTGAGTCCGCCGCCCTGCGGGCCAACCGTCAACGTACCTCGGTGACCTGGCTGGGCCATGCCAGTAGTTTCATCCAGCTGTGCGGGCAGAATGTCCTGATTGATCCGGCGCTGTCGCCACGGGTATCGCCGTTTCGCCACCTGGGGCCAAAGCGGCAAGTGCCACTGCCGCTTGATTTGCCCGATCTGCCACGCATTGACCTGGTTTTGCTGACCCATCTGCATTACGACCATCTGGATTTTCCCACGCTCAAGCGGCTGGCGCAGCAGCCGGGCGGGGCGCCGGACTTCGTGGTGCCATTGGGAGTGGCGCGGGCCGTGCGTGCGGCTGGCGTGCCGGCCGAGCAGATAGTTGAGCTGGACTGGTGGCATGCGGTTGAGCGTGGTGCGTTGCGTGTGCTGCTGACGCCTGCGCATCACTGGAGCAATCGTGGCCCATGGGGTGACCTGAACAAGGCGCTGTGGGGCGGTTATCTGCTGGAAGGGGCGGGTTTGAAGATATGGTATCCCGGTGATACCGGTTATCAGGCCGAGCTGTTTCATGAAATCGGCCTGCATATCGGGCCGGTGGATTTTGCCCTGCTACCTATCGGGGCTTACGAGCCGCGCAAGGTCATGCGGGCGCAGCATGTCAATCCCGATGAGGCCGTGCGCATTTTCAAGCATGTTGCAGCGCGCAAGGCCTGGGCAGTGCACTGGGGCACCTTCATCCTGACCGACGAGCCGATACAGCAGCCGATGGCGGAACTGGCCATGGCCTTGCGTGAGCAGCAGATCAGTCCGGCCGATTTCATGTTGCCGGCCATCGGCGAAACCATCTGGCTTTCATAGTCCAGGGTGGGTGTGGTGCATGATGGCGGTATTTTGCCCCGGATTGGCGCACAAGACGCCATTTTGCTGCGATGCAAACATTGCCCCTCAGGGCAGGGGGGCATACAATCGACAGTGTTATTTTTTCGAAAACGAAGGCTTTTTTTCGTTTTCACAGCAATATGGGGCTATGCATGACTATTCTGCAATTGATCAATGAACGGGTACAGGCGGCGCTGAGCGCGGCCGGTGCGCCGGATGCGCCGGCGGTGATCCAGCCGGCTTCCAAGCCGGAATTCGGTGACTATCAGGCTAATGGCGTGATGGGTGCGGCCAAGGCGCTCAAGACCAATCCGCGCGAACTGGCGCAAAAGGTGGTGGCGGCGCTGGACTTGCAAGGCATTGCCGACAAGGTGGAAATCGCTGGTCCGGGTTTCATCAATATTCATCTAGCCCCTGAATATCTGGCCCGACGTAGCGAAGCTGCCCTGAAAGATGCGCGGCTGGGTATTACCCCGGTAGCGCCGCAGCGCGTGATGGTGGAGTATTCCTCGCCCAATCTGGCCAAGGAAATGCACGTAGGCCACCTGCGTTCTTCCATTATTGGTGATGCACTGGCGCGGGTGATGGAGTTTCTCGGTCACGATGTCGTGCGTGCCAATCATGTTGGCGACTGGGGTACCCAGTTCGGCATGTTGACCGCTTATCTGGTGGAAATCCGCCAGGCCGGCGACAACGCGCTGGAATTGTCCGATCTGGAAACCTTCTACCGCAATGCCAAGGTGCGCTTTGATGAAAGCGAAGAGTTCGCCGACCGCGCCCGTGACTATGTGGTGCGGCTGCAAGGCGGTGATGCCGAGGTGCTGAAGCTGTGGGCGCAGTTTGTCGACATTTCGCTTAAGCATTGCGAAGCGGTGTACCAGAAGCTCAATGTCGGCCTCAAGCGTGAGCACGTGCGTGGTGAATCCTCCTATAACGACGACCTGCCGGTCATCGTGGATGAATTGCGTGCCGCTGGCCTGCTGAGCGAAAGTGATGGCGCCGAGGTGGTATTCCTGGAAGAGTTCCGTACCCAGGATGACGAGCCGATGGGCGTGATCATCCGTAAGAAAGATGGTGGTTTCCTGTATACCACCACCGATCTGGGCGCGGTGCGCTACCGTCACAAGGTGCTGAATCTGGATCGCGTGATCTATGTGGTGGATGCGCGGCAGAGCCAGCATTTTGCCCAGATGTTCAGCATCTGTCGCAAGGCCGGTTTCGCACCGGAAAGCATGTTGCTGGAGCATGTCGGCTTTGGTGTGATGATGGGTGACGACGGCAAGCCGTTCAAGACCCGTTCTGGTGGCACCGTCAAGCTGATCGAGCTGCTGGACGAGGCGGAAGAGCGCGCCTATGCGCTGGTTTCGGAAAAGAACCCTGACCTGTCCGAAGCGGCAAGACGTGAAATCGCTGCCACTGTGGGCATCGGTGCGGTGAAATACGCCGACCTGTCGAAGAACCGCATGAGCGATTACATCTTCAACTGGGATACCATGCTGGCCTTCGAGGGCAATACTGCGCCTTATCTGCAGTATGCCTACACCCGTGTGCAGAGCGTGTTCCGCAAGGCAGAAAACGTGGATGCCAATGCGCCCATCGTGATCACCGAGCCGGCCGAGAAGCATCTGGCAGCGGCGCTGGCCCAGTTCGAAGACACCTTGCTGTCGGTGGCTGATGGCTGCTACCCGCATTATCTGTCCAACTATCTGTACCAGATCGCCACACTGTTCTCGCGCTTCTACGAAGCCTGCCCCATCCTGAAGAGCGAAGGTGAAGTGCGTGCCAGCCGCCTGCAGCTGGCGGCGCTGACCGGCAAGACGCTGAAGACTGGCCTGGATCTGCTGGGTATCAAGGTATTGGAAACCATGTAAACCGGTATTGCTGGCCGGACATGAAAAACGCCCTGAAATATCAGGGCGTTTTCTTTTGTGGCTGGCCGAGGCTCAAATCGCCTGAGTAGTGTGCAGCAGCCAGTCGCGAGCCGGGCCATCCATCAGGGGTAGCAGGCGGGTACGTACTTCCTGGTGATAGTGGTTCAGCCAGTCCACCTCTTGCCGTGACAGCAGGCTGTGCTCGATGCAGCGGGTGTCAATTGGGCAGAGGGTGAGGGTTTCGAAGCGCAGGAAGTCGCCAAAACCGTTCTGTTCGGCATCCACGTTCAGCACCAGATTTTCGATGCGCACCCCCCATTGGCCGGGGCGGTAAATGCCGGGTTCTACCGAGGTGATCATGCCTTCCTGCATTGCCATGCTGGGGTCTGACAGGCTACGTGAGATGGTTTGCGGGCCCTCATGCACATTGAGGAAATAGCCTACGCCATGACCGGTGCCGTGGCCGAAGTCGATATTGTGCTGCCACATCGGCGCGCGGGCCAGGGCGTCCAGCATCGGCGACAGGGTGCCGCGCGGAAAGTGGGCCATCGACAGATTGATGGTTCCCTTCAATACCAGGGTGAAGTCGCGCTTCTGCTCGCTACTGGGCGTGCCCACGGCCACTACGCGGGTGATGTCGGTGGTGCCGCCCAGATACTGGCCGCCGGAGTCGATCAGCAGCAGGCCGTCGCCGCTGATGGGGGAGTGTGCTTCGGCGGTGGCATGGTAGTGAGGCAGGGCGCCATTGGCATTGAAACCGGCAATGGTGGCGAAGCTGGGCGAGACAAAGCCGGGGCGGCGGGCGCGGGCGGCGGTGATCTGCTCGTCGATGGTCAGCTCGGTGATGGCCTCGCGATTGACCGAGTTTTCAAACCAGGCAAAGAACTCGCATAGCGCTGCGCCATCCTGCTCCATGGTGCTGCGCACCTGGGCGGCCTCGGCGGCGGTCTTGCGTGATTTGAGCATGGTGCTGGGGTTGATGGCGCTGATCACGGTGGTGTCTGTGGCAATTGCCTGGCGCAAGCCCAGCGTGATGCGACGCGGGTCGATCAGAATGCGGTCGCTGGCGCTCAGCTGGCTGAGTGCGTTCTTGGTCAGCTGGTAATCTGCCAGCTCAATGCCATCGGCGGCCAGTTCTGCACGCAGTGTGGCATCCAGCTTGCTGCTGTCGACGAACAATGTCGCTTGTTCGCTGCTGATCAGGGCGTGGCTGATGAAAACCGGGTTGTAGCTGACATCGGCCCCGCGCAGATTGAACAGCCAGGCGATGTCGTCCAGGGTGGAGATGAAGTGATGACTGGCAGCTGCCTGTTGCATGGCCTGACGTACGGCCAGCAGCTTGTCCGCACGACTGGTGCTGGCAAATGGCGCAGCGTGCGGGTAGATGGCGGCAACCGGCAGTGCCGGGCGTGCCTGCCAGATTTGCCCGACCAGATCGATATCGGTGCGCAGCTGCACGCCTTTGGCATGCAGGGCGGTTTGCAGGGCTTGTGCTGCGGCCAGGCTTAATACGTCACCGTCTACACTCAGTGTCTGGCCATTGCCCAGCTGCTGTGCCAGCCAGTCCAGATGCTGGGTGCTGGCGGCGGTCTGGATTTTCATCAGGCTGATGCTGCTACCCTGCAGCTCCTGTTCCGCTTGTTCCCAGTAGCGGCTGTCGGCCCACAGGCCGGCCTGGTCAAGGGTCACGATCAGCGTGCCCATCGATCCCTTGAAGCCGGATAGCCATTGGCGGGCCTGCCAGTGTGCGGGCAGGTATTCCGAAAGGTGGGGATCGGACGAGGGGATCAGACAGGCATCAATATGATGTTGCTGCATGGCCTGACGCAGTGCGCTCAGCCGTTGGGGAATGCTGGAGAGGGTGGTCATGCGAACTCCGATACGGGTAGTACGCCCATTCTGAGTGTGCTTGCCGTAATCTGACAAGCCAGTTTATACCGGTGCCTGCATGAGTTTTTTGAATGACAGCAATCGGGCAGGCAAGAAAAAAGGCGATCCGGAGATCGCCTTTTTCATGATGCTGCCTGATGTTTAGTCGGCGCGCTGGGTGCTGCGCTGGCCTTGGCTGGCGCTGGACGAACGCGGACCGCGCTTGTCGTAGCTGCTGCTGCCAGTGCCGCGGCCGTAGCCGCCTTCGCGACGCTCGCGACCATAACCATTGCCGGCGCTGCTGCTGCTGCCACGACGCTGGCCTTGGCCCTGAGCACCGTAACCACCCGGCTTGCCGTTGCGACGCGGGCCTTTCGGCGGGCGACGGGTCGGTTCCAGGCCTTCGATCACGCCTTCGGTGATCTGGCGCTTCAGGTATTGCTCGATACGGCGAACCTTGTGGAATTCTTTCGATTCCGCCAGGGTGATGGCAGTGCCATCGCGACCGGCACGACCGGTACGGCCGATACGGTGTACGTAGTCTTCAGCTTGCTTGGGCAGGTCGAAGTTCACTACGTGGGTGATGGTCGGTACGTCGATGCCGCGAGCAGCAACGTCGGTGGCAACCAGGATTTTGATACGGCCACGACGCAGGTCGTTCAGGGTACGGTTACGCCAGCTTTGCGGCATGTCGCCATGCAGGCAGGCGGCAGAGTAGCCCTGGTCGGACAGCTTGTCGGCCAGTTCTTCGGTGTAGGCCTTGGTCGCCGAGAAGATCACGCACTGGTCAAAACCCGATTCTTTCAGGATGTGATCCAGCAGGCGATGCTTGTGGTTCAGGTCGTCAGCGTACAGCAGATGTTCTTCGATGGTGCCGCCGGAGGTTTCGGTGCGGGCGATTTCGATGCGCTGCGGATCGCGGGTCATCTTTTCAGCCATGCGACCAACGGTGCCGTCCAGGGTGGCGGAGAACAGTACGGTCTGACGGGTTTCCGGGGTGGCCTTGACGATGGTTTCGATGTCATCGATGAAGCCCATGTCCAGCATGCGGTCGGCTTCGTCCAGCACCAGCATTTCCAGGCGGGAGAAGTCGATACGGCCGGAGCGCATGTGGTCCATCAGACGGCCCGGGGTGGCCACGATCAGGTCGATCGGGCGGGACAGGGCGCGGGTCTGGTAGCCGAAGGAAGCGCCGCCAACCAGGCAGGCGGTTTTCATCCAGCGCAGGTCCTTGCCGTATTCCAGGGCGTTCTTCTCAACCTGTTGGGCCAGTTCGCGAGTCGGGCACAGTACCAGAACGCGCGGACCTTGACCCTTGCCAGTGGAGCGCTCGGACAGCTTGGTCAGTGCCGGCAGCAGGAAGGCTGCGGTCTTGCCGCTACCGGTTTGGGCGGAAACCAGCAGGTCGCGGCCAGCGATGGCAGCGGGGATGGCTTCGGCTTGTACGCCGGTGGGCGAGGTGTAACCAGCAGTTTCGAGTGCGCGCAGAATGGTAGGGGCAATGCCCAGATCGGAGAAATGCATAATATCCTTTCAAACCGGAGTAGAGCCGGTGTCGCTTGGCCAGGAGATGTGGCGGTTAGCAGCCTCGTTTCAGAGGCTGTCGGTCATCGGCACCAACCTGTGCAAGCGGCGAACAGCAGTCCAGTCAAAAGAGACACTACGTGGACGAAGCCTGGAATATCGGTCAGGGACGATGAAGCATCACACCGGCAATGCTGCGAAACAGCTGCAAATACTGCCGGTGGAAATGGAAATCAGAAGGGTTGGCACTTTACGGTAAAATTAAAGCGTTTGCAAGCTGTTTTTGCAAAGTGCTTGGCTAAGTGATTGATTCACCGCCAGGTGATGTCGCAAAAAGAGAAAAATTGCATATTTCTGCAATATTCAGCCCTGCTGGCCATTCATGGCTTGCTTTGCCAGTAATGGCTGCAGCCATTGCACTGCACCATCGGTATCGCGATATTCCGCGCCACTCCAGTAGGGATAGGGCAGGCTGGCAAGCTGTGCGAACAGGGCGGCGAAATCCAGTGCGCCACTGCCCGGCGCACCGCGTCCCGGCACATCGGCAAACTGCAGGTGGCCGATACGCGGCCAGTGTTGCTGCAGCAATGGCTCCAGTGCTTCGTCCATGCGGGCCATGTGATAGAGATCGATCTGCCAGTAAAGATTGGCATGTGCTGGCAGTTGTTGCAGCTCGGCGGGCGTGCTGATGAGAAAGTCTGGCATGTCGTGGCGGTTGATGGCTTCCACGGTGCAGCGGATATGGTGCGGGGCCAGCGTGTCGGCTGCCAGTCGCAGATTGCCATGTAATACCGCGATGGCCTGTTCACGGCTGCAGCCGGCAGCCAGCCGCCCTGGCAGGATGTTGACGGCCTCCACATTCAGAGCGGTGGCGTAGTGCAGGCATTGCTGCAGTCCGGCGGCGAATTCTTCCTCCCGGCCCGGTGTGCCGGCCAGGCCACTGCCGCCTTGCATCAGGTCGCCGGCCGGGGCATTGATCAGTACCAGCTTGAGCTGATTCTCACCCAGCCATTGCTGTAGTTGCTGCACGCTGTGTTCATAAGGAAACTGGATTTCCACTGCCTGAAAGCCTGCCGCACGGGCTGCGGCAAAGCGCTGCGGCCAGGGCAGGTGGGCAAACAGCATGCTCAGATTGGCCGATAATTTCAGCATGGGGCTTGCTCCTGCTCCTGATAAAGATGAATGACGCTGCTCAGGTCTGCGTTGCTATGGCCTTGTGCCGCATGCAGTCGCATCAGCTGGCTGGCCAGTGCAGCCAGCGGGGTGGCGGACTGGCTTTGTTTGGACAGCTGGCCGGCGTTGTCCAGGTCTTTCAATAGGGTGGTGACCTTCCATTGCACCGGCTCGGCCTGCCGTGCCGCCATGCGCGGGGCCAGGATTTGCAGTGGCAGCGAGTCGGCAAAGCCACCAGCGAGTGCCGGAGCCAGCAGGCTGGCATCCACGCCATTGTTTTCTGCCAGCGCCACTGCCTCGGCAATCAGCATGGCATTGGCCGCCACGATCAGCTGGTTGCAGATCTTGGTCACCTGTCCGCTGCCCACCTCGCCCATGCGGGTAATACGCTGCGCCAGCGGCTGTAGTGCCTGGCTGGCCCGGCGGATGTCCTGTTCGCTGCCGCCCGCCATCACCACCAGCGTGCCTTGCGTCGCGCCATTGACGCCGCCGGATACCGGCGCATCCACCCAGCTGGCACCCTGTTGCTTGACCAGTGCTGCGCAATGACGGGTGGTGTCGGGGTCGATGCTGGACAGGTCGATGATGAGCTGCCCGGCACGCAAGGCAGGCTCTAACTGAGTGACGACGCTTTGCACCGCCGTGGCATCGGCAATGCACAGCATCAGGATGTCGCTGCTGGCTGCCAGCTCCACCAGCGAAGTGGTAGTTTGCATGCCCTCGGTGCGAGCCTGCTCCAGCTTGTCAGTCGAGCGGTTCCAGACAGTGAGCGGGAAGCCGGCAGCCTGTAGCCGGCGGCACAGGGGCAGGCCCATCAGGCCCAGGCCAATAAAACCGATTCTTTCCATGGTGCTAGCCTTTGCGGACAATGGATGATGGCGAAATTCTAGTGGTATGGCCGTCGCAGCGTCGAGCCTTGCGGTAATGGCATGAAAAAACGGCCCGTCTGCAAGAGCAGAAGAGGGCCGCCGTGGCATTGCCCGACGAATCGGGCATCAGGCCGGAATCAGGCCTGCCACTCGATCAGGGCGTAGTTCTTCTTGCCGCGCTTGAGCAGGCTGTAGCGGCCAAACAGGCGGTCTTCGGCAGTAAAGCGATGCTCGATGCTGTCGGCTTTGTTGCCATTGATGCTGACCGCGCCGCTCTGAATAAAGGTGCGGGCTTCGCTTTTGGATTTGGCCAGGCCGCCATTGGCCACGGCGTCGATCAGGCTGTCGTCGGCACTGTTCAGTACAAAGTGCGGCAGGCCGTCCTGTGCCAGTTGGGCGAAGTCGTCTTCGGTCAGGCTGGACAGGTCATTGCTGAACAGGCTCTGGGTGATGCGCTGGGCAGCAGCCAGGGCGGCTTTGCCGTGTACCAGTTCGGTGACCTGTTCGGCCAGGATGCGCTGGCCTTCCGGCTTGCCTTCGCGCACCTTGTCGGCCTCTTCGATGGCGGCAATGTCGGCTACCGACAGGAAGCTGAAGTAGCGCAGGAATTTGTACACATCGGCATCGGCCGTGCCCAGCCAGAACTGGTAGAAGGCGTAGGGCGAGGTTTTGCGTGCGTCCAGCCAGATGGTGCCGGATTCGGTCTTGCCGAATTTGGTGCCATCAGACTTGGTGACCAGCGGCATGGTGAGGCCGAATACTTGCTGCTGGTTCAGGCGACGGGTGAGGTCGGTGCCGGCAGTGATATTGCCCCATTGGTCGGAGCCGCCAATTTGCAGCTTGCAACCCAGGCGGCGGTTCAGTTCGGAGAAGTCGTAACCCTGCAGCAGGCTGTAGGAGAACTCGGTGTAGGAAATGCCTTGATCGTCGCGGCTGATACGCTGTTGCACCGCTTCTTTCTTGATCATGGCATTGACCGAGAAGTGCTTGCCGATGTCGCGCAGGAATTCCAGCGCGCCCATGCCGCCAAACCAGTCGTAATTGTTGGCCATTACCGCAGCGTTATCGCCTTCAAAGGACAGGAAGGGTGATACCTGAGCGCGGATTTTTTCTACCCAGCCTTCGATGATGTCCGGGGTGTTCAGTTTGCGCTCGGTGGCCTTGAAACTGGGGTCGCCAATCATGCCGGTGGCACCGCCAACCAGGGCAATGGGGCGATGGCCGGCTTGCTGGAAACGCTTGAGCATCAGGATGGGAACCAGGCTGCCGATGTGCAGGCTGTCAGCGGTGGGGTCGAATCCGCAATACAGGGTAAGCTGTTCCTTGGCCAGCAGTTCGGACAGGGCAGCGGCGTCTGTGGTTTGCGCGATCAGGCCGCGGGCCTCCAGATCTTCCATCAGTGAAGCTTGGGTCATTACATTCTCCAACTCAATGCGTGAAAACACAGCCGCAGTGGGCTGTCAGTGCGGTAGCCGGCATCCGCTCCGGGCAGGGCTGGCTGCGCTGGGGCGGGCGGCGAAAGGGTTAATACTACCCGAAAAGTGCGAATTTTTGGATCCGAAACCGGCAAATAGCCTGGTTTGGGCGGTATCGACATCAGGGTATTAACAGAGATTAAGGACTCAGGAGTAGGCAGTACCGTACGGGCTGGTTACACTTTTCACTTTGGATAATTGCCGAGCGAGGGAGACGATGGTGCAGATGATCAAGGTGTGGGATGCCCCGACGCGGTTTTTTCACTGGACGCTGGTGGCATTGTTTGCCGGCATGTGGTTTAGCGGTGAGCAGGGCGGTGACTGGCTGCGTTACCACGTGCTGTGCGGCGAGGCCGTGGCGGCGCTGCTGCTGTTTCGCCTGATCTGGGGTGTGGTCGGCAGCGAAACCGCTCGTTTCAGCCAGTTCATCAAAGGCCCTGCGGCCATTCGTCGCTACCTGAAAGGCGAAGGAGACGGGAAACAGCTAGGACACAATCCCTTGGGCGGCCTGATGGTGGTGGCTTTGCTGACTGTGCTGTTATTGCAAGTGGCCAGTGGCTTGTTTGCCAGCGATGTGGACAGCTATACCTTCGATGGCCCGTTGGCCAAGCTGATTGCCAGTGGCTTGTCCGAATCGATTACCGGTTTTCACAAATTGCTGTTCAACTTCATCCTGCTGCTGGTGGCCATGCATGTGGCGGCCATTGTGGCATACCGGGTGTTAAAAAAGCAGAATCTGGTCAAGCCGATGCTGACCGGTTATCAGCAGGTGGCTGGCGATGTGTCGCCGCTGCGTTTCCGTTCCGGACTGGTGGCGGTACTGGCCTTGCTGGCCGCGGGCGGCGGTGTTTTCCTGCTGACCCGCTTGTAAATGGCAGCGTGTGAACCATAAAAAAGCCCTGCAGCGCAGGGCTTTTTTCATTGTGGATTGCTGCTTATTTTTCCGGGCCACGGAAGCTGTCGTGACAGGCCTTGCAGCTTTGTGCCACTACGCCATAGCTCTTCTTGATGCTGGCGAGGTCGCCATTGTGGGCGGTGCTGTCCAGGTCGCTGACCGCTTTCAGGAAGGTATCGCGGGCTGTCTGGAATTTTGCTGGCTGGCTCCAGATCTCCGGCTTGGCGCGGCTCTTGGCATCAATGCTGCCTGCCGGGAAGTGATTGAACGGCTCGCCGGCAGTCTGCTTCAGTGCATCAGCCATGACGATGAATTTGGCTTTGTTATAGGGATCGCGATCACGCACCACCATGCCCATGGGCTCGAAGGCGCGCAGCACCTTCTTGAAGCTTTGAGTGCGGATTTCGGCGGGCGAGTCGGCCATGGCAGCCGGAATGGCCAGTGCGGCAAGCAGCAGGGCGGTAACAGTCTGTTTCATGTGGGCGCTACGGTGGTTGGAACTGCGTTGTGAGGAGGCTTCATAAAAAAAGTTCAGCGGATTCGCTGAACTTTTCTGATCAAGTCCTGATTTTATCAGTCTTTGCGGAAGCCGTCGTGGCAGCTCTTACAGGTTTTTTGCACTGCACCAAACTGATTCTTGATGCTGGCTACATCGCCGTTGGCGGCTACTTGCTTCAGTTTGCCGGTTTCGGCCTTGAAGTTGTCGACAGCCTTGGTCCAGTCAGCAGCCTTGCTCCAGATTTCTGCCTTGGCGTCGGTCTTGTGCTTGGCCTGACCGCTGGCGCTGCCTGCCGGGAAATGCTGCCATGGCTGTTGGGCGATTTCGTCCAGATGCGCGGCCAGTTTGCTGAATTCATCCTTGTTGAAGGCATCGCCCTTCACCATCTTGCCCATGGCTGCGGCATCTTTCTTGAATTGCTTGAAGATGGTTTGCCGTGCGACGACCGGATCATCTGCGGCAAAGACCGGGCTGGCCAGTAGGGCGCAAAGGCTGAGCATGAGGATTTTTTTCATGTGGGCTCCTTGGTGAGGGTGGCTGCCAGGAATGTCGGCAGACCAACAGGCTAACATGACTGTCATGCTGGAAATACCCACGAAGTGTTAATGGTTGTATCAATGTGATGTTATACAGTAACATGCTGTCAATTATGACGGGAATGGGCCTATGAACAGCAATCAATATCTGCAGGCGGCCGAGCTGCACTGCGAGCAGCGTGGCTGCAAGCTGACTGCGCTGCGCAAGCAGGTGCTGGAACTGGTGCTGCGCCACGAGGGCGTGGTGAAGGCCTACCAGGTGTTGGCTGACCTGCAAAAAGAGCGCGGTGCGGCGGCACCGCCCACCGTATATCGCGCATTGGATTTTCTGGTAGAGCAGGGATTGCTGCATCGGGTGGATGCGCTGAATGGCTTTATCGTTTGTGACCATTTCGAGTGTCAGCACGAAAGCATGATTCTGGTATGCGAAACCTGCGGCAAGGTGCAGGAGGTCGATGTGATGGCGGCGCTGAACGGTTTGCGCGATGTCGCACAGGCTGCCGACTTCACCCTGAGTCACCAGAACCTGATGCTGACCGGACTTTGCAAGGTATGTCGAGTATGAAAAAGACCATCGTCAATCTGTTTACCGGCTTTCTTGGTGTGGGTAAAACCACGGCGTTGCGCCACCTGATTGCGACCCGTCCGGCCACGGAAAAATGGGCGGTGATTGTCAATGAATTCGGTGAGGTTGGCATCGATGGTGCCGCCTTGATGAACGACGAACTGCCCGTGGCGGAAATTGCCGGCGGTTGTCTGTGCTGTGTGGCAGGCCCGCAAATGACGGCCACCGTCGCCACCCTGTTGCGGCGAGAGCGGCCAGACCGTTTGCTGATCGAGGCCAGCGGGCTGGCGCATGCTGCCGGCGTCATCGACGAGCTACGCGCCAAGCCGCTGGGCGATGCACTGGAAGTGGGCGCGGTGCTGACGCTGGTTGATCCGCGCCAGTTTGTCAGCCCCGACTACCTGCGTCAGCCACTGTACCGTGACCAGGTAGCCATTGCCGACGTGCTGGTGGCCAACAAGACCGACATGGCCGATGTGGAAACGCTGGAAGCCTTCCGCGCCCAGGCGGGCAAGCTGTTTCCACCCAAGTCGGTGGTGGCCGAGGTGCGTGATGGCCTGCTGGATGTGAGCTGGCTGGATGCCGCTGTCACCCTCAAACCGCGCTATCGACCAGCAATTACCGCCGATAGCGGCAGTGGCTGGGATTCTGCTGGCTGGACCTTCTCGCCAGAGCAGGCTTTCAGCGGTGAAAAACTCACCGATTTCTTTGACTCCTTGCCCAAGCTGCTGCCGGGATTGGTCAGGGCCAAGGGCGTGTTCAAGGTGCTGGACAGCTGGGTGTGGCTGAACTGGGTGGAAGGGCAGTGGAGTGCCAGCCAGGTGTCGTGGCGGCGTGACAGCCGATTTGAACTGATTGCCCCGGCACTGGATAACGCAAAAGTGGAGGCGGCCTTGCAGGCCTGCTTTGAGTAAGCGAATAGATGAAACATCAACATTCAAACGATGATGCGCAGCACGATCACGCACATCATCACGGCGCGGCAGCCCATCAGCATCTGACGGCGGCCAATCTGCGTCCGCCGGTCAGCCTGCTGGCCATGTCGGCCTGGCAGCGTCTGGCGCTGGCCTTGCTGGTGCTGGCCGGTTTGTGGGGCGTGGTGCTGTGGGCCTTGCAGGAGGCCGCATGACAGTCATTCTCGACAATCTGACGGTATCTTATCAGCGCCATCCTGCGGTCCACCATGTCAGCGGCAGCTTTGTCGCCGGGGATGCCACGGCCATTTTCGGGCCGAATGGTGCCGGCAAGAGCACCTTGCTCAAGGCCATGATAGGCGCACTGACGCCCGACTCCGGTCATGCTCGTCTGCAAGGCTTTGCCCGCCAGGATATTGCCTATCTGCCACAGCAGTCGGAAATCGACCGCTCGCTGCCGGTCAGCGTGCTGGATCTGGTGGCTACCGGGCTGTGGCATCGCACCGGGCCGTTTGGCAAGGTGGGCCGTGCCGGGCTGGGGCAGGCCATGGATGCGCTTGAACAAGTGGGGCTGGCGGATTTTGCCCCACGTGCCATTTCTGCGCTGTCCAGCGGGCAATTTCAGCGTGTGCTGTTCGCGCGCATCCTGCTGCAGGATGCCCGGCTGATTCTGCTGGATGAGCCGTTTACTGCTATGGATGCCAAGACCACCTTCGATTTGCTAGAGCTGGTACGGCGCTGGAAAGAAGAAGGTCGTACCATCATTGCCGTGTTGCACGACTACGAACAGGTGCGGGCCTATTTTCCGCACACCCTGCTGCTGGCACGGGAAGTGGTGGCCTGGGGGCGCACCGAGCAGGTGCTGACCGATGCCAATCTGAAACGTGCGGTGGATACCGCAGCCCACTGGCAGGACCGCGCTACGGTCTGCCAGGTCGACGGGGTCAATGTCTGATGCAACACCTGTATGACTTGTTGATTGCTCCTTTTGTGGATTTCGCCTTCATGCGCCGTGCGCTGGCAGGTTGCCTGGCGCTATCGCTGGGCAGTGGTCCCATCGGCCTGTTTCTGGTGATGCGCCGCATGAGTCTGATGGGTGATGCCATGAGCCATGCCGTGCTGCCCGGTGCGGCGGTGGGGTTCATGCTGGCGGGTCTCAGTCTGCCGGCCATGAGCCTGGGCGGTTTTGTTGCCGGGGTGCTGGTCGCTGTGCTGGCTGGTCTGGCCACCCGTTTTGCCGGTATCAAGGAAGACGCCAGTTTTGCGGCTTTCTACCTGTTGTCGCTGGCTATTGGCGTGCTGCTGGTGTCCAAGAGCGGCAGCAATGTAGACCTGATGCACATCCTGTTCGGCTCGGTACTGGCGGTGGACGACGCGGCACTTTATCTGGTGAGCGGGGTGGCTTCGGTTACCTTGATCAGCCTGGCCTTTATCTATCGGCCCATGCTGTTGGAAAGCCTGGATCCGGTATTCCTGCGCTCGGTGGGCGCGCGCGGCGGCTTGTGGCATATGGCTTTCCTGATGCTGGTGGTGCTGAATCTGGTTTCCGGCTTCCAGGCGCTGGGTACGTTGATGGCGGTCGGCCTGATGATGCTGCCGGCGATCACAGCACGGCTGTGGTCGGAGTCGGTGGAGGGCATGCTGGTCATGGCGGTGAGCGTGGCTTTTGTCAGCGGCATGGCTGGTTTGCTGCTGTCCTACCACTTCGAACTGCCGTCCGGCCCCGCCATTATTCTGGTGGCTGGCCTGTTCTATCTGTTTTCCCTGCTGTTCGCTCCGGCGGGCGGTGCCTTACCGCGCTATATCCGTGCGCGGCATTTTGAATCCTGAGGAGATGGCATGAAAAAAAGCCTGTTTGGCTTGTTGCTGCTGAGCCTGCCGGCCTTTGCGCTGGCGGCGAAGCTGCCGGTGGTGGCCAGTTTCAGCATTGTTGGCGATATGGCCCGTGAAATCGGTGGTGATCGGGTGGATGTGGTGTCGCTGGTTGGCCCGGATCAGGATGCCCATGTGTTTCAGCCATCCCCTGCTGATGTGAAGAAGCTGTCGGCCTCCCGGCTGTTTGTCACTAACGGTCTGGGGCTGGAAGGCTGGATGG
Source organism: Aquitalea aquatica (assembly GCF_013911085.1). Classification (GTDB taxonomy): domain Bacteria; phylum Pseudomonadota; class Gammaproteobacteria; order Burkholderiales; family Chromobacteriaceae; genus Aquitalea; species Aquitalea aquatica. The sequence goes on along the minus strand of NZ_JACERN010000033.1, from coordinate 286,076 downwards.
GGCGCCTGACCAAGGCTTCCAGTTTCAAGGGCGTACTGGTCGAGGCAGGTAAAGGGATCAAAACCCGCATGGCGCCGGAAGAAGAGGGTGAGGCGCATGGTCATGATGCGGTTGACCCGCACGCCTGGCACGACCCGCAACGGGTACAGGTGTATATCCGCAATATCACGGCCGGCCTGATCAAGGCCGATCCGCAAGGTAAGGCCGATTACACCCGCCGCGCGACGGAGTTTGCGGCCAAGGTCAAGCAGCAGGACGACTGGGCAGCCAAAGAATTTGCGGCTATTCCGGCGGCCAAGCGCAAGATGCTGACCTCGCACGATGCCTTCGGCTATCTGGGTGAGCGTTATGGCATCAAGCTGCTGGCCATCCAGGGGGTGAGTACTGAGGCTGAGGCTTCGGCCAAGGGTGTGGCACAGCTGGTGCGGCAGGTGCGGCAGGAAAAGGTCAGTGCCGTCTTCATGGAGAACATGACCGACAAGCGTTTGCTGGAGCAGCTGACCCGCGAAGCCAAGGTAAAAATTGGCGGCGAATTGTATGCCGATGCGCTGTCCAAGCCCAGTGGCCCGGCTGGCGATTACCTCAAGCTGTTTCACTACAATGTGGAAACCATCCTGAAGTCGATTCGCTGACCCTTGCTGCCTGCGTATCATGTAAAAAGCCGTCGCACCATTGCGACGGCTTTTTTTTAGCATTTTCACAGAATCATGGGCGCTTGAAATAAACGTCAGTAGTGAGAACGGCGGTACAGGGTAAGCTGTTTGCGCGTCCAAACCGTTTATCCACACTGCCGTTTTCATGTCAGGTAATTATGCTCAGCCTCTTCTCTGGGGAAGGCTTTAGTGTTATTCGCTTCCAGCACTCGTCGGCACTGTGATATGGGCTACCGCTTGAAGGGGGTAGGCCAAGCGTGGTGGCCGGGTCCATTTGCTTATGGTTTGGGGCTAAAGCTCAGGCACACCGAATTGATGCAATAGCGCTCGCCGGTCGGTTCCGGGCCGTCGGGAAAGACATGGCCCAGGTGGGCATCGCAGTTGGCGCAGCGCACTTCCACGCGGATCATGCCATGCGAGGTATCGCGCAGGCGGGTGATACGTTCGCCGGCGGCTTCTTCCCAGAAGCTGGGCCAGCCACAGCCAGCGTCGAACTTGCTAGCGGAATGAAAGAGCAGGCTGCCACAGCAGATGCAGTGATAGTCACCCTGTTCGGTGCGTTGGTAGTGTTCGCCGCTGAAAGGACGCTCGGTTCCACCCTGGCGGGCGACGCGATATTGCTCGGGGCTGAGGCGGGCGCGCCATTCGGCGTCGCTGTGCTGTTCGGGCGTGCTCATGGTTTTTCCTTTGGCTGATTGCTGTCAGTCTGTCGCGGCATGCTGGCGAATCTGTCGCTTGTCGCGTTCAGACTTCATCCAGGCTGTCATCCAGATGCGCCTGATCCGCCCATTTTTCAATGTGCCAGTTGCCGCCCTGATAGCTCACCCAGTTCAGCGCCGCATTGGGAATGGGAAAATCGCGGGCGCCACTCAGCCCTTTGCCGCTGGCGGTGCGGTAGATCATTTCCAGTACGCCGCCATGGCTGACTACCAGAATCTGTTGTCCGGCATATTGCTCGGCCAGTTGCTGCATGCAGTGCATGATGCGTTGCTGGAAAGCCAGCAGGCTTTCGCCGCCCTGTAGGTCGAAATGCAGGTCACGTTCCTGATGCAGCCGGTAAACGTGCGGGATATGTTCGCGTGCTTCGTCGAAAGTACGCCCCTGGAAAGCGCCGTAATGGCGCTCCTTCAGCTCCCGGTGAGTTTGCAAGGGCAGGTCAAGCCGCTGGCTGATGGCGGCGGCAGTCTGGCGGGCACGGGTCAGTTCGCTGACATGCAGGGCGGCAAATTGCAGTTGCTGGCGCAGCAGGGCATTGGCCAGCCGCTCGGCCTGGGCCATGCCCTGCTGGTTGAGCGGGATGTCCAGATGGCCTTGCAGACGGCGTTCACGGTTCCAGTCGGTTTCACCATGGCGAATCAGGCAGAAGCGGGTGGTGTGCATGGAGGTGTCCGAATTGGGTTGATTACAGGATACCGACGCCGGAAATTTCCCGCGCCAGGTTGGCCGCGTAGTTGTCGGTCATGCCGCCAACGAAATCCAGCACCTTCATATAGGCTTGGTACAGGTTGTCATCTGGCTTGATGTGCTGTTCCAGCAAGCCCATCGCCAGGTGCTGGCGCGGCGAGAGCTGTTCGGCACCTTTGGTGATGTAGGCATGTACGGCCGGGACCAGCACATCCAATATGGTGGCCATGCAGGGGTAGGAGGCCAGTTCGGTCACCAGCTTGGTGCGGTGGCGGTAGACCTTGTTGCTGGCCAGCTCCTTGGCCTGGATCAGTGCCTCTTGTACTTCGGCGTCGGTCAGGTTGATCAGGTCTTTGGCGGGGAATTCTCCGGCCAGCAGCGAGTTGTGATGCAGCATGAATTTTTGGGCCACTTCCGCCACGCAGCGACCGATGGCGATGCCGCGCAGTGTGGCACATTTCTGCTTGACGTCGTGGATGTCCCATACCCGCTCGTATTCGGTAAAGCGGGCAAACAAGCGCTCGAACTCGTGTACGTCGAGAATGCCGATTTCCACAGCGTCTTCCAGATCGAGGATGGCATAGCAGATGTCGTCCGCCGCCTCCATCAGGTAGGACAGCGGATGGCGGCCCCATTCCAGCTGGCCTTTGCGCGGCAGGCGCAGTTCTTCGGCGATGCGCTCGAAGTAGGGCAGTTCGGTGCGGTAGATATTGAATTTGTCACGTGCCAGGGCTTTGGGGGCGTCTGATGTCCACGGATATTTGATCAAGGCACCCAGTGCGGCAGCGGTCAGCCGCATGCCGCCCTCGTGGCTGTACATTTCCAGTGTGGCCAGCATGCGCAGGCCGTGGGCATTGCCTTCGTAGGTCTGTACATCGCGCTGTTGGGCGGCATCCAGCGTTTGCAGGAAGTGGGCGTTGCGACTGTCGCGGAACCAGTCACGCAGCGCGTCTTCGCCAGTGTGGCCAAAGGGCGGGTTGCCAATATCGTGCGCCAGGCAGGCTACCTGCACCACCGCACCAATGTCGAATGGGCCATAACCGGCGGGCATCACGCCGGCGTGCTGCATCATCACCCCCACGCGGTTGCCCAGGCTGCGCCCGACGCTGGCTACTTCCACGCTGTGGGTCAGGCGGTTATGGGTATGGTCGTTCTGTGCCAGCGGGTGGACCTGGGTTTTGCGGCCCAGCCGGCGAAAGGCGCTGGAAAACACCACCCGGTCGTGGTCGATGTGAAAATCGCTGCGCAGGCCGGCACTGCCTTCATCGGTGGCTGGAGTGTGGGTTGGCTTGATTTCCCCCTGTACCACCTTGAAACGTTGGGTGGACAGCAAGGCTGTCCATTGCTGCTGCTGAGTCTGGTTCATGGCCGGCCTGCAAAAACGGGATGGATTGATGATAGGGGCTTTGTTGCGGTGCGGGAAGCTGCTGGAGCGGCAATTTCATGTGCGCTACTTTACTGCACGGCATACAGGCGGATGACCTGGCCGTGACGGTCATCGGTCAGATAAAGCGCACCATCGTTCCCCACGCGTATTTCTACCGGCCCGCCTGGGCCTTTGCTGTCTTTCCAGTTGCTGATCAGTTCCAGCGGCTTGCCCTTGGGCAGGCCTTGCTTGTCCACCGGATAAGCCATCAGCCGGTGGCCGTGCTGACGATAGCCATGGAAACCGACAATCAGCCAGCCGGCAAAGCGTGGCGGGGCTTGCGGGGATAGCCACCATGTCAGCCCCAGTGGCGCGGCATGGGCGGGCAGCAGCAGATAGGGAGGCTGGGTATTGCGGCAGTCGTGGCTAGGAAACTCCGGAGCGGCCAGCTGCTTGTCATAGCAGAAGGGCCAGCCATAGTGCTGGCCGGCCTGCAGCAGATTCAGCTCGTCGTGTGGCAATTCATTGTCATTGGGCAGCTTCATTTTCAATTGAATGGCGTCGCGGCTGTTTTCTGCCTGTAAGACAATGCCGCTGGCCGGGTGCACACCCAGAGCCATGCTGTTGCGCAGGCCACGGGCAAAGACACCCAGATCGCTGACCTTGCCATCTTTGTCCAGGTGGTAACGCCAGACCACCCCAGCTTTATCCTGCTCGCTTTCCGGGCAGCGCTGCGCCGCCTGTTCGGCTGGGCTGGCGTTTTCGCAATTGTCCGATGAGCTGCCGATGTTGACGTACAGATCACCATTGCCTGTCAGGGCAAAGGTGGTGAGCGGGTGACGCTGGCGCAAAGGCAGGGTGGCCACGGTTTCGCGCTCATCTGGCCGCTCTGGCGTAAAGCGGACAATGCGCCCGACTTCACCAACATAGATCTTGCCATCCGGCCCCTGTACCACTCCGTGTGGGCGGTCAAAGCCTTTGGCTACCACGCTTTGCTGCCAGCCGTTTGCGCTGGAGGCCAGTTGTAACAGCCGGCCTTGCGCAGCATCCCAGCGCACCATTTCTGTTACCAGCAGGTTCCCATTAGGCAATATGGTCAGTCCGCGTGGCATTTTCAGGCCGTGGGCAATCACTTCGGCGCACAGGCCGGGCAGGGTTTGCAGACCAGCCGCTTGTAGTCTGACACACTGGGCGCTTGCCTGCGCTGGCAGATAAAACATTAGCAGTACGCTCAGGCAGGCAAGGCGGAACGTGGGCATGGCTTGGCCTTTCACTAGTACCGGGGGTTGGTGGCATTACGGGGCTGGTTTGCCTGGCTGCAACGGCAGCTGGCTGGCAGATTTTACTTGGCAGATTCTGACATGTTTGGCTGTCCGGTGGGGTGTGCTCTGGCGAGATATGGCTTGCCGTGATTAAAATAGTAAATGATAATCATTGCTATTAACTTGCAATAAGGAGGCGGCTTATGCTGTGGTCCATCATCCAGCTTGCCGGGGTGTTCATCATGCTGCTGACGCGGCTGGCTTATCGTCCATTATTGCAGCAGCGTAATGCCATGGTGGTGGGGCAGTGCATTCTGCGCTGGCCGGTTCTGACCGGCATGCTATTAGTGCCGTTGCTGGCTGCCTGCAGTGGTTGGCAGCGCTGCTTGCCGCTTGAGCTGCCGCCACTGGCCGCAGCAGTCGGTAGCTTGTTGCTGGCCTATGCCTGCTGGTTGTTCTGGCGCAGCCAGCATGATTTGCTATTGCAACCAGTCGGAACGCTGCAGTGCCAGGGTGGCGTCTATCAACGCATCCGCCATCCGCTATATGCGGCGCTATGGCTGGCTGCGCTGGCGCAGCTGTTGCTATTGCAGGATGGCGTGGCTGCCAGCGGCATGCTGGCCTTGCTGCTGAGCTATCGGGGCAGCGTGCGGCGTGAAGAAGGTGAAATGCTGCACCGCGCTGGCAATGCCTATCGCTTATATATGGAGAAAACCGGCCGTTTGTGGCCGCGTGGGCTGGCGGCCTGAGTCGCTGCTTGACTCAGGGCTGGCTGGCCAGATTGCTCAGCATGGTGTTGATTTCTGCCGGGCGGTATAGCGGTGGGCCGCTGCGATAAATGCGCAGCTTGCCCTGTTCGATCAAGCCGACTTCCAGCTGTTTGCTCGATGGGTCCAGCAGCAGATAGGCCATCTCCTCGCCACCCTGATGCGGTTTGTTGCCGCTGACAAACAGTAGCTGGTCTTTTCCTAGCGGACTGCTGACCTGCATGTTTTGCAGGAATACCGGCATCTTCTTACCCAGTAGCTGGTGGAGTGCGTCAGCTACCACGCCTTTTTGATACAGTCCGATATCCGCCGGATAGCTGCCGACTTTTGTTTCCAGCTGCTGCCATTGCAAGGCATTGGCTGATTTTTCCATTCCCTGTTGCACGGCTGATACTGCCAGGCCCAGCGCCGGATTATCGGCCACCAGCTGGGCGGCCTGCTGTTTGGCCTCACCAGCAGCGGCACTAGCCTGTTGGCGCAGCGTTGCCAGAGGTGTGCTGGCATCACCCAGCGTGGCATGTGCCGTACTGATGGCGGCGGAGGCGGCCTGCTGTGCTGCTTCATTCTGTTGCTGGGTACAGGCGCTGACTGCGAACAGGCTGGCTAGTAGGGTGGCAAGGTGAAATTTGTTCATGATTATTTCCAATACTGTACTCAAGTACAGAGTGCTCGGTTACTGCTTGGTTCCCCTCTGCTGTTTTTGCTTACTGGCTGCAGCATTTTGTGGCTGCCCATCGTGGTTCACGCTGGCTGTACGGTATCGGGCGGGTTTGTTGCTCAGTGAAGTAGTAAAATTACGTAACGGACATTGCAGGTCTGGTGGTTGAGATTGATATGTAAAATTCAATGTTTGAAAACGAACATTTTTAGTTTGTATTTGCGAGCGCATCGCTGATCTGTGATGGCGCTGGTGGCAATGACTTGCTGCTGAATGGTTGTGTCGTTACTGCGGCGTATGCTGTGGTTATATTGAATTTATAGATTATAAAAATAATTATCTTGTTGAAAAACAAGAAGAAAACTTCTGGTTTGGATGCGGAATTATCAGGTGCTTGGCGATGCGTACTGGTAGAATGTACGGCTTCGATGATCGGCCGTGGCGGAGTTTGATTTACATCAATAAGTCATTTTCGATAGTGAATGTAGTATTGTTTCTGCAGGGATAAGTTTCGGACTTCAATTCAGGAGGTAGTCATGGAAGCGATTGCTCACAATGCCGTACAGGCCGACCCATGGCGGGGCTTTACTGCCGGTAACTGGCAAACCCATGTCGATGTACGTCAATTCATTCAGCTGAATTATCGGCCCTTTACCGGCGATGCCACTTTCCTGGCCGGTGCCAGCGAACGCACCCGCAAGCTGTGGGATGTGCTGGGTGAGCTGCTGCGCCAGGAGCGGGAAAAGGGTGTGCTGGATGTATCGGCTGATCGTGCTACCTCCATCACCGCGCATGACGCCGGTTATATCGACCAGTCGCTGGAGCTGATTGTCGGCCTGCAAACCGATGCGCCGCTCAAGCGCGCCATCATGCCCAATGGTGGCTTGCGCATGGTGGAAAGCGGACTGGCCGCTTATGGCTTCGAGCTGGATCCGGTGATCAAGGAAATCTGGGGAAAATACCGCAAGAGCCATAACCAGGGCGTGTTCGATACCTATACCCCCGATATTCTGGCCGCACGTAAGTCCGGCATCATTACCGGCCTGCCGGATGCCTATGGTCGTGGTCGCATCATCGGCGACTATCGCCGTGTAGCGCTGTATGGCACGGATTTTCTGCGCAAGGAACGTCAGCAGCTGTTCCACGAGCTGGACGATGCGGTGTTCACCGAGGACGTGCTGCGTCAGCGTGAAGAGTTGTCCGAACAGTTCCGTGCGCTGGATGAGTTACGTCAGATGGCGGCCAAGTACGGCTTTGACATCAGCCGGCCGGCGGTCAATGCCTGTGAGGCAGTACAGTGGACCTACTTTGCCTATCTGGCTGCAGTGAAAGAACAAAATGGCGCAGCCATGTCGCTGGGCCGTATCGCCACCTTCCTCGACATCTATATCGAGCGCGACCTGGCAGCTGGTGCGCTGAGCGAAGAACAGGCGCAGGAGCTGATTGATGATCTGGTGATCAAGCTGCGCATCGTGCGCTTCCTGCGCACCCCGGAATACGATCAGCTGTTCTCCGGCGACCCGACCTGGGTGACCGAGTCCATCGGCGGCATGGGTGAAGATGGCCGTACCCTGGTGTCGAAAAATAGCTTCCGCTTCCTCAATACCCTGTACAACCTGGGGCCGGCACCGGAGCCGAACCTGACCGTGCTGTGGTCCACCGCACTGCCGCAGGGCTTCAAGGATTTCTGCGCTCAGGTCTCTATCGATACCAGCTCGATCCAGTACGAAAACGATGACAATATGCGCCCGCTGTGGGGCGATGATTACGGTATCGCCTGCTGTGTATCGGCCATGCGCATCGGCAAGCAGATGCAGTTCTTTGGTGCGCGAGCCAATCTGGCCAAGGCCATGCTGTATGCCATCAATGGCGGCGTGGACGAAAAGAGCGGGGCGGTGGTGGCCTCGGGCTTTGTGCCGATCACGGCCGATGTGCTGGATTTTGACGAAGTCATGGCCAAGTTCGACAAGATGATGGACTGGCTGGCCTCGACTTATGTCAAGGCGCTCAACTGCATTCACTACATGCATGACAAATATGCTTACGAGCGTATCGAAATGGCGCTGCATGATCGCGACATCCTGCGCACCATGGCCTGCGGTATTGCCGGTCTGTCGGTGGCGGCGGATTCGATGTCGGCCATCAAGCATGCCCGCGTGCATGTCATCCGCAACGAAGCCGGCCTGGCGGTGGACTACCGCATCGAGGGCGACTATCCGGCCTATGGCAACAACGATGATCGCGTCGACAGCATGGCAGTGTGGCTGACCGAAACCTTCATGAACAAGATCAAGGCCCAGCCGTATTTCTACCGTCATGCCACGCCAACCCAGTCGGTGCTGACCATCACATCCAATGTGGTGTACGGCAAGAAAACTGGCAATACGCCGTGCGGTCGCCGTGCCGGCGAGCCATTTGCGCCAGGTGCCAATCCGATGAACGGCCGCGATGTGCACGGTTTTGTGGCTGCTGGTGCTTCGGTGGCCAAGCTGCCTTACTCCGCTGCGCTGGATGGTATCAGCTGGACGGCATCGGCTACCCCGGATGCGCTGGGACACACCGCACAAGATCGCATCTCCAACCTGTCGCATTGCCTGGATGGCTTTGCTGCAGCCGGTGGTTTCCACGTCAACGTCAATGTGTTCCGGCGCGAGACATTGCTGGATGCCATGGAGCACCCCGAGCTGTATCCGCAGCTGACGATCCGGGTGTCCGGTTATGCGGTCAACTTCGTCAAGCTCACCCGCGAGCAGCAACTGGATGTGATTAATCGTACCTTCCACGCCAGCCTGTAATCGCGCTGTCAGCCCGCTCGCCGACCATGGTCGCCGGGCGGGTTTTTCATGTCAGGAATGAATCATGTCGCAACAGCACAGTGTCACGGCGCCCTGTAGTCACGGCCAGCTTTCCGGTTATGTGCACTCGACCGAGAGCGGTGCCGGTGTGGATGGCCCAGGCATGCGTTTTGTCTTCTTCATGTCTGGCTGCCAGTTCCGCTGTCAGTATTGTCATAACCCTGATACCTGGAAGCTGCATGCCGGGCGGCAACTGACTGTGGATGAGGCGCTGGCCGAGCTGGCCCCCTATGCTGGTTTTCTCAAGTTTGCCGGCGGCGTCACTGTCTCTGGTGGTGAGCCCTTGATGCAGCCCGAGTTTGTCGGTGCGTTGCTGCATGCGATCAAACAGCGCTTCGGTCTGCATACTGCGCTGGATACCCAGGGTTTCCTGCATGAAAGCATCAGTGACGACTGGTTGGCTGATGTGGATCTGGTGTTGCTGGATATCAAGCATAGCGATCCCGAGCGCTATCGGCAGATTACTGGCCAGCCACTGCAGCCAACGCTGGATTTTGCCCAGCGGCTGAAGCGGTTGGGTAAGCCGATCTGGTTGCGCTATGTGTTGGTACCTGGCTTGACCGATGATCTCGATGATATCGGCCGCCTGGCTGATCATGCAGCCAGCTTGGGCGATGTGGTGCAGCGGGTGGAAGTCCTGCCTTTTCACCAGATGGGTGCCGATAAATGGGCGCAGCTGGGCCTGGATTATCCTTTGGCGAATACGCCGGTACCGTCTGCGGCCATGGTCGCTGCCGCACGGCAACAGTTTGCCGCACGTGGTCTGGTGGTGTGTTGATCATGCCATGCGCCTTGATTGAAAGACGCTGGCTATCTTTCCGAAACGTCTGATAGGTATTGTTTTGCGGCTGCGGATAATACGACGGGTGAGTCATTGACCAACCCAGAGAAGATTGTCCGAAGTGATGAATAATGAATTTTCCAAAGCCGGCAAGTATGGTGCAAACCTCTCGGCCCGGGTTATCAGCGAGCAGATCAGCACCTTGATCGATCGTCTGTCCAAAAAGGGTCAGTGCATCGTGATCTGGGAAAAGGAGCGTTTGCTGTTCTGCTCCATGGACAGCCGCAACGCCCAGCGCTATCTGGCCAAGCCCACCTGTCTGGGCGTATACGATGCCGATGTTACCTTCTGGGATGTGCAAAAAGACCTGAAAGAAATACTGCAGCGTGCCTAACGGGGTCTGGCGGCAGGTAAGCGGCATGATTCTGATTTACCCACGCGGACATATCCGGTACAGTCCGCGTTTTCCATCGTCAAGGCAGGCCTCTGACCGGAGGGCTGTCTGCCATCCGTAGCGCGGGTCCTGCCCTTATGCCGGACGCCATGCACTACACCATTTTCGATACTCCGCTCCTGCGCAGTTTCATGCGCACTCTGTCCATTCTGCTGTTGCGCCTGCGTGGCTGGCGTATTGAGGGCAGTTTTCCCGATTTGCCCAAGTACGTATTGATTGCAGCGCCGCATACCAGCAATTGGGATTTCCCGTTGACGCTGGGCGTTTGTTTTGCCTTACGGGCCAAGCTGTACTGGATGGGCAAACATACCTTGTTCTGGGGGCCGCTGGGGCCGGTAATGCGCTGGCTGGGTGGTATTCCGGTCATGCGTAGCCGTAACAACTCGCTGGTGCAGCAGATGGTGACGGTCTATCAGCAGTCGACGCAGCTGGTGGTGGCCATTCCGCCGGAAGGTACCCGCCAGCGGGTGAAGGAATGGAAAACCGGCTTCTACCATATTGCCTGCGGTGCGCAGGTGCCGATTGTGCTGGCTTATATGGATTATGCGCACAAGGTGTGCGGCTTTGGGCCGGTGTTTTACCCGACGGGGGACATCGTAGCTGACATGCCGCGCATTCAGGCCTTTTATTGCGATAAGGTGGGTAAGTACCCCGATCAGCATTGATCGACTAATCGCCGTGACGGCTGCATCCATACCCGCTGGCTTTGCCCGGCGGGTTTTTTATTGCGGTACTGCCAGGCTTCAGGGGGCGGCGGGAATGGCACTGCTGACTGCGGATACCGGCAGGAACTGAAGGAATGGGCCCGCGACCAGTGATTGACCAAAATCGATGGCACTGCGCCGCAGTTTTTCATCGGACAGTTCGGCCAGTAATTCCAGTCGGGCCATGATCTTGCCCATTTCGCGCTCAAACGAAAGATTGCGTTGCTGGCTGTTAATTTCATTGGCCAGCAGCAAAGGGCTGCCGTCGGCATTCTGGCGGCGTCCCAGCAGCCAGGAGGCTACTTCCACATTGTAGGCGGCATTGGCCAGCTGTTGTGCATCCAGGCCGTGCACCAGATAGAGCTCGGTGCGGCCGCCATAGACGTCAAGCAGCATGCTGCCCAGGCCAAAAATAAGGGTGCCGGCTCGATCGCCACTGAATTGCGGGTCGAAGGCGGTGGTCAGCGCGGCTGTCGAGCGAACCTGTCCCAGTGCGGGCAGCTGGCTGTTGTTGCGGATGGCCGTCATGACCTGAGCAATGGCGGCTTCGCGGCTGGCGGCACCACTTTTCTGCCACTGCGATGGATTGCGGCGGTAAAGCTTATCCAGCAAGGTTTGCAGGCTGGCCAGATTGTCGCGCATGGCCAGGTTGGCAATGCGGTTGGCGGCGCTTTGTCCCAGTTCGGCAGAGCTGAAGCTGTCGCCCTGAACCGGCTTGCGTACCGGTGCACTGCCACAGTGTGTCAGCAACAGGCAGGCTAGCAGCGACAGGGCGCAACGCAACATCTTCATATTGACCTCGGTGGGGCGGGAGATGTGTTGTTGTACCCTGTGGCTGGCGGATGAGCAATAAGGCTTGGCGACCGGGATGTCAGTGCTTGGGGGCGAACAAGGCTTGCCAGCCTTCGATACCAAGCTTGGTGACTGTTTCGATATTGCGCTCGAAAATCGCCTCAGCTTCGGGGAATGCCTCAACCGCACGGTCGATGCTGGCTTCTCGGATCAGGTGTTGGGTCGGCCAGGGCGAGCGGTTGGTGTAATTGCCGATGTCATTGATGCCGGTGCCGCCAAACTGGAATTTGGGGTGAAAGCTGGCCACCTGCAGTACGCCATCCAGCTCCAGTTCTTCCACGATGGCATCCGCGATGTCCTGGAATTCGTTGAAATCCAGAAAGCGTTGCAGAACATAGGGGTGAATCAGCAGCGTGGTGTCGATTTCTTCCGGGCTGCTGTCAGCCAGCAGACGCAGTTCCTTGGCCAGTTCTTCGGCCAGTTGAGCCGGTTCAGTGGCATCGCTGACTACGAAGCGGACCTGGTTCTTGACGTAGACCGACTTGGCAAAAGGGCAGAGGTTGAGGCCGATAACGGCTTTTTCCAGCCATTCGCGCGTGCTGGCGATGGCTTCGTCGTGGGTAGGCGTTTGCATGAGGACTGACTCTGGAATAACGGAGAGGAGTGAATGTTAAGGCATGCCGCAAGGCGGTGCACGCCAAGTCTGGCGCGCCAAAACAAAAAAACCCGGACGAGTCCGGGTTTTCATCAGCGAGTAATCTTTAAGAAGATTACAGCGGCTGGATGTTGGAGGCCTGTTTGCCCTTCGGGCCATCAACGATGTCGAAGCTTACGCGCTGGTTTTCAGCCAGGGTGCGGAAGCCTTTAGCATTGATTTGGGAGAAGTGAGCGAATACGTCATCGCCACCTTCATCCGGAGTGATGAAGCCAAAACCTTTGGAGTCGTTGAACCACTTAACGGTACCGGTTGCCATTTTGTTTATCCTCAAAACGAGCAAGTTGATAAAACGCATGAAGTTCAAGGGAAATGGCGACTGAGGTACGGACTAAATGCCACTACGACAACTACACATCCACAACTTGAGCATCCTGCAGGCAGGCATACTGCCCATTGTTGTGGATGTTGGCAAGTATTTTCTGCGGCCAATGCGACCTGTTTGTAATCATACCTGACGAAAAACATTGTATTAATTATGGTTTCTGTGCGGCGGCGGAGTCAGTAGCGGCGAAGAATCCCTGTTGTTCGGCGGCGTCCAGTGCCTGCAGCAGCCACTCGCCGGCCAGCGGGCAGCCATCGCTTACCTTGCTGACTGCCATGGCAAGCACTTGCTGCTTGCTGATGCCGTTTTCCCGCCAGCTTTGGCCTTGGCGGCTGAGGTTGAGCAGAATGGGCATCAGCCGGTCCATGGCGCGGGCGAAACGCGCTTCGGCAGTCTGGCGTGCCTCAAACTCTTGCCATAGTGCTACCAGTCCGTCGGCCTGCTCTTGCGGTAACAGGCCACAGATACGGCGGATGGCTGCCAGCTCTTCTGCTTCGCGTGCTGCGCTGTCGGTTTCGGCGTAGACGATGACATCACCGGTGTCGATTTCGCCCAGGTCGTGAATCAGCAGCATGCGAATCACTTTTTCTATGTCCAGTGGCAGCGGCGCGTGCTGTGCCATGCTCAGCGCCAGCAGTGCGGCCTGCCAGCTGTGCTCGGCCGAATTTTCATATCGTTCCAGCCCAAGCGGTTTGGTCTTGCGTAGTACGGATTTGAGCTTGTCGACTTCCAGAATGAAATCGATCTGTTTTTGTAATACGGCAAAAGAGGGGTTCACTGTGGCGACTCCGGCAAAGAATGAGCTGGGGGCGCTCATCATACGCCTGTGGTTTTGGCTTGAGCAGATGGATTGTGCCCGCTGGACGCTGTCTGATGATTTATAGTGCAATGACATCCGGCCACTATGTGAGCATGCCATGAGCGATGAAGTGCAACTGCAATTTGTGCGGGAAGACGCGGAAGGCTTTCAGGACTTTCGCGACGTGCTGTCCGACTATGCACCGCAGATCGAGAAACTGGCTTCGCAACTGGGGCAGAATCCGTCCTCGCCCGAGTTGGTGGGGGACCTGTTCCGTCTGATCCATACCATCAAGGGGGATGCCGGGCTGTGTCGGGTGATGTTCGTGGTGCCTTTTGCCCATGCGCTGGAGGGCTTGCTGGCCCGGTTGCGAAGCGGCGAGCTGCTGTATCAGGACGTGATGGGTGATGTATTGATGCTGGTGCTGGATCGCATCGAGCTGGTGATGGCGCAGGTTGCCAGTGCGCGCCCGGTAGATGAGGCGCAGATGCATACCCTGCTGGAGGCGCTGTGTTCGCTGGAAAGCCTGCCACTGCCATCGGTGCTGGCGACCTGTTCCCGGCTGGTCGCTGCCATGGTGGGGGTTCAGGGCAAGAGCGAGGCGCCGGCAGCGGCCGAGGGCGCGCGGTCGGTGTTGCAGTCGCGCCAGCAGGACATGCTGCTGTTTCGTACCCTGGCCCTGCAACTGGAGCAGCGCATGCCGGAGTTTCTCGGGCGCACCGAGCGTAATCTCAAGCTGGCGCTGGAGTTGAATCGTCAGGCTGGTGGCTGGGTCGATGCCGAGCAACTGGAGGCGGCGGTGTATATGCACGATGTCGGCATGATGTTCTTGCCGGAGGCCGTATGGTTAAAGCTGGGACAGATCAATGATAACGAGCGCCGGCTAATGGCCTTGCACCCGGCCTGGGTTGCCGGCTTGCTCGGGCGCATGCCGGGCTGGGAAGAGGCGGCACTGATGGTGTTGCAACACCACGAAACGCCGGATGGCGAAGGGTATCCCTATGGCCTGGCCAGTGGTGAGATTAGCCAGGGTGCGCGCATTCTGGCCCTGGTGGATGCTTTCGAAGCAGTAATGCTCAAGCATGCTCATCGCGGACAACGCCGCTCCATGCTGCGGGCGGCAGCGGAGCTGAATGCGGCGGACGACCAATTCGAACGCGCCTGGCTGGACCCATTCAATCAGGTGATTCGCCGCATGCTGGAGCAGTCTTCCTCCTAGTCGGCACCCGCGGGTTTGCTGGCTTGCATGCCATGGCTGTTCAGCCAGGTTTGCAGTCGCTGCCAGCCATCCTGTGCGGCGGCAGCTTGGTAGGAAGAGCGGTAATCGGCATTAAAAGCATGACCGGCTGTCGGATATACCACGATTTGCGAGTCGCTATGCCCTTGCTGCAGCGCTTGGCGCATGTGTACGACGGTGTCTTGTGGAATGCTGTTGTCCTGCCCGCCGTATAGTCCCAGTACCGGCACACTCAGGCTGGCTGCCAGGTCGACGGGTTGCGTCGGCGTTAGCGCATCATGTGCGCCCTCCAGCTTGCCGTACCAGGCGATGCCGGCTTTCAAGCGCGCATTGTGGCTGGCATACAGCCAGCTGATACGCCCGCCCCAGCAAAAACCGGTGATGGCTGCGCGGCTGGCATCGCCACCATGGGCAGCAGCCCAGCCCAGTGTGGCGTCGAGATCCTGCATCACTTGTGCGTCCGGTACCTTGCTGACGATATCCTTGATGATGCTGGCAATGTCGGGGCTGGCGGCTGGATTTCCCTGGCGAAAATATAGCTCGGGTGCCACCGCCAGATAGCCCAGCTTGGCCAGGCGGCGGCAGATATCACGGATGTGTTCGTGCACGCCGAATACCTCCTGTACGACCAGCACGATAGGCAGGCTGCCGCTGGCTGCGGGGCGGGCGAAATAAACAGGGAGAATGCCATCGTCCAGCGGAATGCCAGCGAGGCCGCTGTCCAGTGCGCGGCTGTCGGTGGCGATGCTGCCGGCCGCCACCGGCTGTACGGCCAGTGCAAAACCTGCGGCCAGTGCGCCCTGAATGAAGGCGCGGCGCGGCGGGTTGAAAGTATCCATGCGAGCTTGCTCCGGTGCGTCCCGCCAACTGCTGCAGTCAGGACTTGTGGTTTGCTGCGGGCTTGGCGACAATGCCGCTCCAGCATCCGCCTGTTTCGTGCTATATCGGCGTCAAGGGCGTTGTTTGACTAATACTGCAGTCTAGATTCGGTTACCCAATCTCTGTCATGTCCCAGCCGCCATCCAAGATAAAGCTTCCCGGCAGTTTTCTGCGCGTGGGAGAGCAGCTTACCGTAGATGTATACGCTAAAAACGGCTTTCTGCTGCTGAAGAAAGGCCACTATGTGCTGACGCCTGAGCAGCGCGAGCGACTGATGGATGTGGCGCACGGCGATGCTGAGGAAGTGGCGGTCAGACTGGAGCGGGAACGGCTGGACCGGGCGGCGCAGCGCGAACGTGAAGCCGCCAGCATGGTTCCCAAGAATCCGCTGGTGGAAGTCGGCTTCATGGCGGGCCGGCTGGAAGCCTTGCTCTTGCATGGCTTGGCAGTGCCAGGCTTGGCCGGACGACTGGAAGAAATGGCCGAAGAGCTGTTGTTGCTGACCCAGCGTTTTCGCGATGGTATGTTGGCCTCGCTGTTCCTGGTGCCGGTCCGTTCGCATAGCCTGAAGGTGGCCACGCTGCTGGCCCTGTTGGGGCGGCGGCTTGGTCTGGAGCCGTCCAGGCTGCATAGCCTGGTGTGCGCAGGTTTGTCGATGAATGTGGCCATCAGTCAGCTGTTAAACCAGCTGGGTGTGCAGCGACAGGCCATGACGCAGAGCCAGCAGGACGAAATGTATGCCCACCCGGTAATGAGTTCGGCCATTCTGCGTGAGGCGGGCGTGGTGGATGAGCACTGGCACTTGCTGGTGCAGACCCATCACGAACAGGATGACGGCCAGGGCTATCCGGCGGGTTTGCGCGGCGATGAGATTCACCCGGATGCCCGCTTGCTGGCGTTGGTCGACCATCTGTGTGAGCACTTGCAGCAGGATGCCGTGCTGCCTTCGCTGGTAATGGCCAGCCTGTTTCGCGGTGAGCTGGGGCAGTTCGAGCCCTCACTGGTAAGCTTGTTGATCAAGGAAATGGGCATTTATCCGCCAGGCACCTTTGTGCGGCTGGCCAGCAATGAGATTGCTGTGGTCACCCATAGTGGTGACAAGGCCAATCAGCCGCGAGTGGCAGCCTTGCGCAAGCTGGACGGCCCGCCCTATGCGGATGTGCTGTTGCGCGATACCCGCCAGTCGGGCTATCGCGTACTCGAGGCAGTAGCCGCCGCCAGTGCTGCGGTGAAGCCGGCCTACCTGACCCGTTTGTGGACTTCGCGACTGGGCTGATCAGGCATCGTTCAGGGCGTGGTCGTGTTAGCGTTGGCCGCGACAGGCAATTGCAAGGGGCGGATTTCTACGTGGCTCAAATCCTGTACCTTCCATACCCGGCGCATGTGGCCGAAATCACGTTTTTGCTGATTGCTCAGCTTCATTTCCGGACGTAGTGACAAGTCCAGAAACACCTCTCCCAGATAGACGCTGCTACCAGCACTGACGTCGAAGCCAGCATGAATCGGCATGCTGACCGAGCGCCACTGGCTGCTCCAGCCGGATTCCTCTATCCAGTTACCCCATGCGTCGGCCACCTGATAATGCCCCGGCGGCAAGGCAAACAATTGCAGGCGACCGTCGACCGGGCTCATGCCTTCCTCACCAAATACCGTATCGGTATTCATGCTGGCGCGGCCATTGGCCACGGTCTGGCCCTGACTGTCGACGATGTGCATGCCGGTATTGGCCGAGTCCTGGTCAAATGCACGTGCGGTGAGCGATACGATGGCATAGCCATAGCCGGGGGGCGGGGTAATGCTGCCCTGCAGTCTATCGGCCATGGTTGTACAGGCGGATAGCAGGCAGGCAGCAAGCAGCAGGCAGCTGCGCTGGATGGTGGCCATGGTTCCTGGCTCCTGGATATGGGTTGGACTGCGCTCAGTATGTCATGCTGCCCGGCCTTGTTGCGGCGGGGAACGACACATTCATGCATCTTGCCGTCAGAGCGGATTCGGGTATGCTAGCCGATCATTTTATCGTTGATAACAAAAACACGAGCAAAGGATACCCATGGAACAGTTCGATAATGTCAGCGTGGCCAAGCGTGCCAATGTTTATTTTGACGGCAAATGCGTCAGTCACAGCATTACCCTGGCCGATGGCACTCGCAAGTCGGTAGGCGTGATTCTGCCGTCCAAGCTGCTGTTCAATACCGGTGCGCCGGAAATCATGGAGTTGCTGGAAGGGCAGTGTCGCATCACCCTGGCCGGCAGCAACGAAGCAGTAAGCTATCAGGGTGGCCAGAGCTTTAATGTGCCAGGCGACAGCTCCTTCCAGATTGAAGTCCTGGAAACCTTGCACTACGTGTGTCATTTCGGCTGAGCCGTCAAGGCGGCATGAGGCTGCGGCCTCGCTTGAAATGATCCGGCCATGCCGGCAGTCCTCGACTGTCGGCATTTTTGTTGCTGCGGCCTGTGCCGGCTGTTGTGTTGGAGCCGTGGCTGATGGGGGGCAGTAATGAGCGCTCGGTCGAGCATGCTCGTCATATTCCACCGTTACACTGAGCGACGCCGCATTGTCGGGCGTACATTGTTGGCAGCTAGGCCACTGACAGGCTTGCTGCATCTGCAGATGGACGCTCCATGGTGGCATTTCTGCCACGCAGCAGGCAGGCTGTCTCTACCCGGTGGGTATTGTTGGGCAGATTGCCACGGATGCTGGCACGTGCTGGCAGGGCTTGAGTAAGCTGTTTTAAGCAAAACTTCGCTTTTCCTGCCTTATCCGAAAGGATATCCTTGCAAACCTTGTCCTGCTTGGGTTGGGGATAATAAGAGCTATGATGACAATAACCAGGCCAGGCGCCGTTAGCGGGCGACCTGCCGTGATCAACCAGCCATGGGCATGGTGACTGGAACAAGTGGATGCTTAAAAAAGTCAGGACGCTATGGTCGCGTTATGCATTGTCACCCAAACCGGCGGTTGTTTATTCCGCCGCGCTTGCGTCATGCCTGCTGACTGGCTGGCTGTTGTCGTTGCTGGCGACCTGGCAGCAAGACCGCACCGTACTGCATGAGCGTGTAGCCCTGCTGACACAGCAACTGGAGCAGCAGATCAGCTTGGCCAATGGCGCGCTGGGGCGCATCGATGCGGTGCCGGTCAGTGCTGCATGTGATTTGCCGCGCCAAATGCTGGCCTCGGTAGTGCAGTCCACCCCGCATGCCCGCTATGCCCTGCGGGTGGGCGCCGATGGCACGGCGTGTACTTCTGATTTGTCACGGCAGGATGTGCCTGCGCTGCCGAACGATGGCCGGGTATTGTTGCTGAATGGCAGCCGCGATGGCAAAGCCTCCTTGCGGCTGCAACGCCATGGCTATGGTGTCAGCATGATCGAGCTGGGCGGTGATGCCTTTGTCGCGCTGCTGCAACAGGCCGCTTCCGGCGACATGCAGGCCTATATGGTGCTGGGAGAGCAATATCTGGCGGCTGATGGCAAGGTGCTGCCGCTGGATGATAGTGTCGGCCAGGGGCTGAGCTACAGCTTGTCTGCGCCCAGCGGCCAGTTCCGCGTCGTGATGCAGGAGTCCTGGCTGTCTGTGCTGGAAGGTTCGTTGCTGCGCCGGCCGGATACCTTGTTGCTGGCGGTATTGGCGGGCCTCGTGCTGGCCTGGTCCTTGCTGCGGCGCGAGGTGGCACGTAACTCCACCGGCTGGGAAATCGCCCAGGGTATCCGCAATCGGGAATTTTTTACCCACTACCAGCCCATCGTCACGGCAGAGCAGGGGGAGTGTGTCGGCGTGGAGGTGTTGGCACGCTGGCGCCATCCGGTGCAGGGGGCCATCCGCTCTGATCTGTTTATTCCAGCAGCCGAAGATGCCGGGCTGATCGTACCGCTCACCCGCTACCTGATCCGGCGTGTGACCAAGGAGCTGAAGCAGGTTGCCCTGCCGCCCGGTTTCTTTGTCGGCATCAATATCGCCGCCGAACATCTGGGGATGCCGGACTTGGTGGAGGACTGCAAGATTCTGCTGGCGGTGTTGCGTGAGAAAAAAGCCGTGCTGGTACTGGAGGTTTCCGAGCGTTTTCCGCTGCCCGAGCATCAGGTCACCCACCGGGTGGTGCAGGATTTGCGCCAGATGGGCGTGAAGCTGGCGCTGGATGATTTCGGTATCGGCCACGCCGACCGCAATTATCTGCGGCGTTGGGGTTTTGACTACCTGAAGGTGGAAAAGGGCTATGTATCCGCTCTGGGCAAGGATAGTTTCAAGACCAATATCCTGGATGGCCTGCTACAGACCTCACATCAACTGGGGGTGCAGGTGATTGTCAAAGGGGTGGAAACCCAGGGGCAGCAAAACTACCTGTCAGTTAAAGGCTTCGAATTCCTGCAGGGCTTTTATTTCGGCAAGCCGATGACGCTGAATCACTTCCGGCAGTGGCTGTACTCCGGCATCACTCAGGACAGAGTGCCAGCGGCCGCTGGTGTGGGCCGAGCCGAGGCGACAGATCGCTAACGCTAGCCGGATGGATGCGAAGGGCCAGACAAACTGTCTGGCCTTTTTGCTTTCTGGCAGAGCAGCAAGCGCTGATTGGTATGTGCCGGACTGGCGGCTGCGTTGTACTTGCGCTTACAATGCGGCCCTTTTTTCTTGTCCGGGGTGCTTGATGGAGATGATCTACGCAGTGCAGCGCTATGCTGCCACACGGCCGTGGGCCAAGCGGGTCGGGCAGCTACATGGTCGGGCGGTACTGCAGGCGGCTGCGCAACAGCAAGTGCTGGAGCTGGTGCAGCGTGAGTTGACGCGTGCCGCTCAGGTTTATCCGGCGGTCGCGGAGCGCACCGCCAGCGAGCAGCGGCTGGCCGATGCCTACGGGCAGTTCTGTCGTCATGGCAAGGTGATGGCACATCTGGAAGATGGTTTGATGCAGGCATTGAGGCATACCCGCGTGCCCGGTAATCTGCCCGACCGACTGCAGTTGCCGGCGGCAGCGTTTTATCTGCATGTCGATGGTGCCGAGGGTGGTGCTTTCGTCATGCAAGTGCCGGATCGCCAGGAAGTGGCCTTGCTGCTATTGCGGGCAGATTTCTCGCTGGCAGGTGCCGACTGGCTGGCTGATGTCGAGGATAGCCTGGCTTTGCTGGTCAGCTATCCGGGGGAACTGACGGAGTTCGTGGCAACGGTAGCCGCCCCGTGGCGTGGCTTGCTGACAGCGGTATTGAACGGACTGGCTTTGATGACGCAGCCGCGACTGGCGCTGGTGCGCGGCTGGGAAGGCTCGGCTCCGCCAGCCAGCGTGGCGCTGGCCATGCATCCATCCTGTGCCAAGAGCCGGCAGAAGGGGCGCAGCCAGCTTTTGCAGGCGGGTTATCAGGAGGTGAGTTATTGCCGGCTGGATGGCGTTGCCACTCTGCCTGGCCAGTACGCCACGGCGGGCTATTGGCGGCGGCAGGCGGTCAACGATGCGCAAGGCGGCGCGCGCCTGGTGTGGGTGATGCCGCGCTGATCAGCGTTGTGCCAGTTGCGTGCGCAGTACCTGGCGCACAGCCGAGGTTTCAAATGGTTTGCCCATGATGGCGGATACGCCGGCGGCTTCTGCCGCGGCCAGTCTTTCCATGTTCTCTTCGCTGGAAATCATGATGATGGGCACCGAGCTCTGCATGCTGCGGGTGCGGATATAGCTGGCCAGCTCACAGCCGTCCATCATCGGCATGTTATAGTCGGTCAGTACCAGGTCGAACAGGGTGCTATCTATCAGCGGCAGTGCGTCCTTGCCGCTCCAGGATTCGGTGATTTTTTCGAAACCCAGCCGTTCCAGTACGGTGCGAATGTGGCGGCGCGCCATCACGCTGTCGTCCACCACCAGGATGTTGAGATCGGCGTAGTCGAGGTCACTGTCGGTGTCATTCTGGTTGGCCGCCAGAAAGTCCAAGGTGTCGTTGATGACCTTGCGCAGTTGTGGCAGATCGAAGGGCTTGGGCAGTATGCCCATCAGGCCGGCCTGGCGCATCGGGTCGATCAGGTCGGGATTGGTTTCGCTGGAAACCAGGATAAACGGCAGGTCGCGCAGCTCCGGGTGTCCGCGCATCTGGAAAATCATTTCCCCAGCCGTCATGTCCGGCAGGTGGAAGGCGCTCATGACCACGTCCGGCTTGTATTTGCCGATGTATTCCAGCAGGGCTTCCCCGGTTTCAAATACTTCCATGCGCGTAATGCCGAGTTCGGACAGGGCATTGCGGATGATTTGTGCCTGCACCGACGAGCTTTCTGCCAGGGCGACGATCAAGTGTTGAATGGACAGCATGCGCGTTCCCGTTTTCTGTGTAGCTATATTCCAATATAGGCGCTTTGGCGGCGCTGTCATGGCTGGCAATGAAAAAACCCTGCCAGGGCGGCAGGGTTGACCGGTTTACGACTGCTGATGGTAAGCGGTGATGCGTTCGACTTCTTCTTTGGAGCCGAGAAAGACCGCTACACGCTCGTGCAGCCCCTTGGGCTGGATTTCCATGATGCGCTGATAGCCGTTGGTGGCGGCGCCACCGGCCTGCTCGATGATGAAGGCCATCGGATTACCTTCGTACATGATGCGCAGTTTGCCGGCCTTGTCCGGATCGCGGGCATCCTTCGGGTACATGAAGATGCCGCCACGGGTGATGATACGGTGCACTTCGGCCACCATCGAAGCCACCCAGCGCATATTGTAGTCCTTGCCCAGCGGGCCGGTCTTGCCTGCCAGCATTTCATCCACATAGCGCTTAACCGGGGCTTCCCAGTGGCGCATATTGGACATGTTGATGGCGAATTCCTGAGTGCTTTCCGGTACGACCATGTCGGAATGGGTCAGCACGAAGGAGCCGTGTTCGCGGTCCAGCGTAAAGCCGTGCACGCCGCTGCCAAAAGTCAGCACCAGCATGGTTTGCGGGCCGTATACGGTGTAGCCGGCGGCGACCTGTTCGGTGCCCGGCTGCAGGAAGGCTTCCGGGGTGGGGTGGTCGATGCCTGCCGGGCAACGCAGGATGGAGAAAATGGTGCCGACGGAAATGTTGACGTCGATATTGGACGAGCCATCCAGCGGGTCGAACATCAGCAGGTATTCGCCCTTCGGGTATTCGCCCGGGATGTGGTAGGGCAGTTCCATTTCTTCCGAGGCCATGGCGGCCAGGCTGCCACCCCATTCGTTGGCATCCAGCAGGAAGTCGTTAGCGATCACGTCCAGTTTCTTTTGCGCTTCGCCCTGGATGTTGCCCGTGCCGGCCTCACCCAGAATGCCGGCCAGCGCGCCTTTGTTGACAGAGAAGCTGATGGCCTTGCAGGCGCGGCCAACGGTTTCGATCAGCAAACGCAGTTCGGGCGGCAGGGTGCCGGCCTTGCGCTGTTGTTCGATCAGAAAGCGGGAAAGGGTGATGCGGCTCATGTCGTTCCTTGCGTTCGGTGGGTGTGCGGTACTGGCTGGGTTCAGGCGCAGCGGGTCAATCTCAGGCGCACATTATAACGAATATGCCTGCATCGTCATGCGCTAACAGCTATGAATAAACAGTCACCCGAGCGAGATGGCTGCCATGCGGATTCTCCTGTTGCTGATTCTGTTGTCTGTGGTCTTGCCGGCCTCGGCCCTGTCTATCTTCACTGAGGAATGGCCACCCATCACCTTTCAGCGCAATGGTGTGGCGGATGGCATGGCCGTGGAAGTGGTGCGAGAGATTCAAGCTCGCATTCATGACAATACCGCTATCGAGGTTGTGCCGTGGGCGCGGGGTTACCGCGAATTGGAAAGCACACCCAATGTACTGCTGTTTACTGTGGGTCGCAGCGATGCGCGCGAAAAAATCATGACCTTGTTGGGGCCGGTGGCGGTGTCGCAGACGGTGCTATTGTCACGCAAAGGGGAGGCCAGCAACCTGCTGGCCTTGGGCGCAGGGCTATACAGCCGGCCAGTGGGGGCGTATCGGGGCAGTATTTTCGCCGATGCAGCGGCGTCTGCCGGTTTTGTCGAGGTTGATCTGGCCCCCACGCCGCAGGTGTCGGCGCAAAAACTGCTGGGTGGGCGTTATGACTTGTGGGTGGAGGGGAGTTTTGTAGTGGCTTCGGTATTGAAGAGTATTCACCAGCCGGCCGATGCGGTGGAGGTGGTGAGGGTGCTGGAGTCGCTCGAGCTTTATCTGGCCTTCTCGCGTGGCACCTCGTCCCGTACCATCCGGCGCTGGTACGAGGGGATGGCAGCCATGAAGAAAGACGGGAGTTTTCGCCGCATCTACAATAAATGGCTGCCGCGCGACAATGCGCCGCTGGAAATGCGTCAACTGGGCCTGACGCCGCAGCAGCCCTGAGTACAACTGCTGCAGCGTCAGTCTTCCGGAAAAGCGTGGGCAATCATGTTGTCGTTGAGCCCGGCTGCCGGAAAGGGGCGCATCTGCCCGGCTTCTTGTTCCAGCCAGCGACAAAAGGACGCGACGGTAGAGTCGCCCGATGCGGTGCGCGGCACGATCCAGCAATAGTCACGCACCGGTACCACCGGGCTGGAGAGCGGGGCGACCAGTTGGCCGGAATCCACCAGCGACTGCGCCATCGGCAGTGGGCCCAGTACCACGCCTAGCCCGTCCAGCGCGGCTTGCAGTGCCAGCGAGAAACGGTCGAAGTGCAGGCTGCTGGCCGGTTTCAATTCCGGAACGCCAGCCAGGGTCAGCCAGCGCTGCCAGGCGGTGGGGCGGGTGTCGGCATACAGCAGCGTGTGGCTGGCCAGATCGGCCGGGCAGTCGACCGGATTGCGTTCCAGCAGCTTGGGTGAGCACAGCGGCAGCTCGCATTCTTCCAGAAATGGCTTGGCGATATGGCCGGGCCAGTCGCCGGGGCCGCGGCGGATAGCGATGTCAAACGGGCTGTCCAGCCGGCTGATGTCACGGTCGGATGTCACCAGGTGCAGTTCCACGTCGGGGTAGCTTTCGCGGAATACGTGCAGGCGTGGCATCAGCCAGTGCATGGCCAACGTAGGGGTGGTATTGACGGTAAGCCGCCGCTGGCTGTCCGGCTGCAGCAATTGCGAGGTGGCGTTGGCAATCAGGTCCAGTCCGTCCTGCACCTGGATCAGGTAGCGCCAGCCGGTATCGGTAAGCTTCACCCGTCCGCCGGCGCGCTCGAACAGGCGCACGCCCAGCCATTCCTCTAGCTGCTTGATCTGCTTGCTCACAGCACCATGGGTAACGAACAGCTCGTCGGCTGCCGAGGAAAAGCTTTCCAGCCTTGCTGCAGCCTCGAATATCCGCAGCGCGTTGAGTGGGGGGTAAGTGCTCATGGTGTGAGTATAACTCACAGGCGATGTTTCGATTACTCGTTTGTCACTGGCGGTCAGACGGCGTAATCTTCCAGCAATCAAAACGGGGTAGAACCGTATTGCCCCGGACGGTTGCCGCCAGTTGATCCCACGCTGGCGGCTGACTCATTGCAAACAACCCAAGCAAAAAGGTCCCAAGCTATGCTCGAAGCCTACCGTCAGCATGTTGCAGAGCGCGCCGCCATGGGCATTCCGCCCCTGCCGCTGTCCGCCACGCAAACCGAACAACTGGTCGAACTCCTGAAAAACCCGCCCAAGGGCGAGGAAGATCTGCTGGTCGAGCTGATCACCTTCCGCGTACCTCCGGGTGTGGATGATGCCGCTAAGGTCAAGGCATCCTTCCTGGCCGCCGTGGCCGAAGGCACCGTAGCCTCGCCGCTGGTGTCCCGTGCCAAGGCCACCGAACTGCTGGGCACCATGCTGGGTGGTTACAACGTCAAGCCGCTGATTGATCTGCTGACTGATGCCGAAGTGGGTGGCATCGCCGCCGAAGGCCTGAAGAAAACCCTGCTGGTATTCGACTTCTTCCACGACGTGCAAGTACTGGCCGAGGGCGGCAACGCCAATGCCAAGGGCGTACTGCAAAGCTGGGCCGATGCCGAATGGTTCACCAGCCGTCCGGAAGTGGAAAAGAAAATCACCGTTACCGTATTCAAGGTGCCGGGCGAAACCAATACCGACGATCTGTCGCCGGCACCGGACGCCTGGAGCCGCCCGGACATCCCGCTGCACTATCTGGCCATGCTGAAGAACACCCGTCCGGGTGCCGCCTTCGTGCCGGAAGAAGATGGCAAGCGCGGTCCGATGCAGTTCATCGAAGACCTGAAGAAAAAAGGCCATCTGGTTGCCTACGTGGGCGATGTGGTGGGTACCGGTTCTTCCCGCAAGTCCGCCACCAACTCCGTGGTATGGGCTACCGGCCAGGACATCCCCTTTGTGCCGAACAAGCGCTTTGGCGGCGTGACCCTGGGCGGCAAGATCGCTCCGATCTTCTTTAACACTCAGGAAGACTCCGGTTCGCTGCCGATTGAAGTCGATGTGTCTGCTCTGGAAATGGGTGATGTGATCGACATCTACCCGTACGACGGCAAAATCGAAAAGAACGGTGCAACCGTTGCCAGCTTCCAGCTGAAATCCGACGTGCTGCTGGATGAAGTGCGCGCAGGTGGTCGTATCAACCTGATCATTGGCCGTGGCCTGACTGCCAAGGCTCGCGAAGCGCTGGGTCTGGCTGCGTCCACCACTTTCCGTCTGCCGAAAGATCCGGCCAACTCCGGCAAGGGCTTCTCGCTGGCACAGAAGATGGTAGGCCGCGCCTGTGGTCTGCCGGAAGGCCAGGGCGTACGTCCGGGCACCTACTGCGAACCGAAAATGACCACCGTGGGTTCGCAAGACACCACCGGTCCGATGACCCGTGACGAGCTGAAAGACCTGGCCTGTCTGGGCTTCTCCGCCGACCTGGTGATGCAGTCCTTCTGCCACACTGCTGCTTATCCGAAGCCGGTGGACGTGAAGATGCACAAGGAACTGCCGGCCTTCATCTCCACCCGTGGCGGCGTTGCACTGCGCCCGGGCGATGGCGTGATCCACAGCTGGCTGAACCGCCTGCTGCTGCCGGATACCGTGGGTACCGGTGGTGACTCGCACACCCGCTTCCCGATTGGTATTTCCTTCCCGGCCGGTTCTGGTCTGGTGGCGTTTGCTGCTGCTACCGGCGTGATGCCGCTGGACATGCCGGAATCCGTTCTGGTGCGCTTCAAGGGCGAACTGCAACCGGGCGTCACCCTGCGTGACCTGGTGAATGCCATCCCGCTGTATGCCATCAAGCAAGGCCTGCTGACTGTGGCCAAGGCCGGCAAGAAAAACATCTTCTCCGGTCGTGTACTGGAAATCGAAGGTCTGCCGAACCTGAAGGTTGAGCAGGCATTCGAGCTGTCCGACGCTTCGGCCGAACGTTCTGCTGCCGGTTGCACCGTGCATCTGAACAAGGAACCGATCGCCGAATACATGCGTTCCAACATCACCCTGATGAAGACCATGATTGCCGACGGCTATGCCGACCCGCGCACGCTGGAACGTCGCATCAAGAAGATGGAAGAGTGGATTGCCAGCGGTGAACTGCTGAAGGGTGATGCCGACGCCGACTACGCCGCCGTGATCGAAATCGATCTGGCCGACGTGAAGGAGCCCATTGTGGCCTGCCCGAACGACCCGGATGATGTGAAATTCATGTCCGAAGTTGCCGGCACCAAGATCGACGAAGTGTTCATTGGCTCTTGCATGACTAACATCGGTCACTTCCGTGCGGCTTCCAAACTGCTGGAAGGCAAACGCGACCTGCCGGTCAAGCTGTGGCTGGCGCCGCCGACCAAGATGGATGCGCAGCAACTGACCGACGAAGGTCACTATGGCGTGTTCGGCATGGCCGGTGCCCGCACTGAAATGCCGGGTTGCTCGCTGTGCATGGGTAACCAGGCACAAGTGCGCGAAGGTGCCACCGTGATGTCCACTTCCACCCGTAACTTCCCCAACCGTCTGGGCAAGAACACCAATGTGTTCCTGGGTTCCGCTGAACTGGCCGCCATCTGCTCCAAGCTGGGCAAGATTCCGACCGTGGAAGAGTACAAGGCCAACATCGGCATCATCAATGAAAGCGGTGCCGAGGTTTACCGTTACCTGAGCTTTGACAAGATCAAGGACTACCAGGACATCGCTGCCACTGTTGCCAGCAACTGACCGGTTTGACGCTTGAACATGAACCCCGCCTTGTGCGGGGTTTTTTTGTTTATGCCGCCGTTTGCGCGGTGCGGCAATGCGAAGCGTGGTTAAAACCGGGTACAATCGGCGCTTTGAATTGCCCCTGCTGTGCGGTGTGAGACGGGCCTTGGTTCGCTTGTCAGCCCTTGCAGCAGAATGAGGAAAGAGGTTGCTGATCGTGTGGTTTGTGCTTGGGCTGATGATGTTGGGTATGGCAGCGGCAGGGGTGACCTGGCGCAAGCTGGGGGCAGAGCACCCCTGGCGTGCGCGGGTGTCGCTGCAGCGTGAGCGCCTGCTGAAGAGGCTGGATCGCGTACTGGGGGCTGGCCATGATGAAGAGCTGGACATTGCGCCAGCGGCATTTCGTGAGCGCAGGCGCGAACCGGTTGCCATCCGCTTTGACGCCGCCATGTCGGACGATGAGGCCGAGTTGCCGCCACCTTCACGGAGCGAGCAGGAGGCTGCGCCGATAGTTGCTGCCCCCCCGCCTGCCGCGGTATTCACGCCGCCGCCGGTCAGCCCGTCCCCGCGTGTGCAGGCCAAGCCAGCTGTCCCGGCTGCCGATCTCCCGCATGTCGAGTTGGAGCGCAGCTATCGCAAGCCCAAATCCAAGTTGCAAGCCGGATCACCCAGCCAGCCACGTGGCGAAAATCTGCCGGTCATCGGGCTGGACGAGCTGCAAAATAATCTGCACCACGGTTCGCGTCGTCGTCAGGCGCAGCGGCAGTCGTTGTCTGGCCATCCCGAGCCGCGCCAGTTGCCAGTAATTGATCCGCATGAAGTGCGTGCCCAGGTCAATGCCCTGCACAGCAAACGGCGCAGTCATGAGGCTCCGGTAATCAAGCCGGCGGTGGTGTTGCAGCCGGTGTATCCGGCTCCGCGCAAGATCATCACCCAGCCGATACCACCACGCGTCAGCCCGCCGCCGCCCGAGCCAGCCATCGTACGGCACGAACAACAGCCCCGCAGCAATGCTTATGAAGGCTGGATCCGCCCGCCCGCGCCGCGTCCGTCTGCAGCTAAGCCCGCTCCGGCGGCTGAGCAGGCTGCAGTACTGCCAGGCCTGTCGCTGGCCGATATCCCCGATGCGCCTTTGTCTCACAGCGTAGCCGATACTGCTGCACCTGCACCTGCACCTGCACCTGCACCTGCACCTGCACCTGCACCTGCACCTGCACCTGTAATCGTCCCGGAAGCCACGCAGCCGGCACAGCTTGCACAGCCAGAGTTGGCGAGTCCTGCGATCGCGACTAGCGAAGCAGCTGCCAGCATCGAGCAGCCTGCTCAGATAGCAGTGTTGCCGCAAGTGGAGGAGGGCGCTACTGCAGTCAACCCCGCTGAGAATGACCACGCCAGCGTCTTTCTTGACGAGCAATCTGCTATCGAACTGGCAGTGAGCGGTGCGAGTCTGCAAGAGGCGCAAAGCCTGCCACCGCCAACAATGCCTGCTGCTTTGGCTGCGGCGATGGTTGATGCATCTCCGGCAGCGACTATTACACCGCAGGTAGAGCAGGAGCGTCAGCCATGGCGTTGGCCCGAGCAGAGACAGCAGGTGGTGCCACCGGATAGCCTGGCCCAGCCGACGGAGCTGGCCGCACCGGCTGCAGCTGAAGCCGTCTTGCCGTGGTCGATGATCAGTGAGCGCACGCCAGCTTCAGTGCCAGCCAGCAAACCGGAGAGCAATCTGGTGTGGCATCTGTTGGACGAGGCCGAGTTGCAGCCAGCTGCCGCGGCTACCGCCAATAGCGAGGAGGTTGCCGTCGAGGCTGTTGCGGCGGTACCGCTGGCTGCAGCTAGCGTGGCAGACGCCGCGCTACCATGGAGCTTGCCGCCAGCAGCAGCCCATCGTTCCAGCCTGCCGGTGATCTACGGTGAAGACTGCCTGCCTGGTCTTGATTTGCTGCGCCCGGCCGAAGAAGCCACCACCGTGGTGTCGGAAGACGAGTTGCTGGAGCGTGGCATCCTGATCGAGGAGAAGCTGGCTGAGTTCAAGGTCAAGGTCAGCGTGGTGGATGCCTATGCCGGCCCGGTGATTACCCGTTACGAGGTGGAACCGGCCGTTGGCGTGCGTGGCAACCAGGTGGTGAACCTGATGAAAGACCTGTCGCGGGCACTGGGACTGGCATCCATCCGGGTGGTGGAAACCATTCCGGGCAAAACCTGCATGGGCCTGGAACTGCCCAATGCCAAGCGCCAAATGATACGGTTGTCAGAGATTTTCTCCGCCGACGTATTCCAGCAGCCAGCCTCGCGCCTGACCATGGCGCTGGGTAAGGACATCACCGGCCAGCCGGTGGCTATTGATCTGGCCAAGGCCCCGCACCTGCTGGTGGCGGGTACCACGGGCTCCGGCAAATCGGTGGGCGTCAACGCGATGATTCTGTCCATGCTGTACAAGGCCACGCCGGACGAAGTGCGTTTCATCATGATCGACCCCAAGATGCTGGAACTGTCGGTATACAACGATATTCCACACTTGCTGGCGCCGGTGGTGACTGACATGAAGCTGGCCGCCAATGCGCTCAACTGGTGTGTGGGTGAAATGGAACGCCGCTACCGGCTGATGAGTGCCTTGGGCGTGCGTAATCTGGCCGGCTACAACGACAAGGTGCGCGAAGCCGAGGCCGCCGGCCGCCGCCTGACTAACCCCTTCAGCCTGACGCCGGAAACCCCGGAGCCGCTGAATAATCTGCCCTTCATTGTGGTAGTGGTGGATGAGTTTGCCGACTTGATGATGGTGGCCGGCAAGAAGATCGAAGAACTGATTGCCCGGCTGGCACAGAAGGCGCGAGCGGCAGGTATTCATTTGATTCTGGCCACCCAGCGGCCGTCGGTGGATGTGATTACCGGCCTGATCAAGGCCAATATCCCGACGCGGATTGCCTTTCAGGTGTCCAGCAAGATCGACAGCCGCACCATTCTTGACCAGATGGGTGCAGAAAGCCTGCTGGGTCAGGGTGATATGTTGTTCCTGCCGCCGGGCAGCGGCTATCCGCAACGGGTACATGGCGCTTTTGTCACTGATGACGAAGTGCATGCCGTGGTGGATTTCCTCAAGCAGTGGGGCGAGCCGGATTATGTGGAAGGTTTGCTGACTGGTGAAACCGAGGCGGATGAGGAGTCGGCTGCAGCCACCGCCAAGACTCAGGCAGCCACCGAGAGCGATCCGCTCTACGATGAAGCGGTGGAAATCGTGCTGAAAACGCGCAAGCCGTCGATTTCTGCGGTACAGCGCCACTTGCGCATAGGCTATAACCGCGCGGCGCGGCTGATCGAGCAAATGGAAGCGGCCGGTATTGTCAGTGGCATGGAAAGCAATGGCAACCGCACGGTACTGGTACCGCAGCGCGACTTCTGATACCGGCAGTGCCATGCAAAAAGGCAGCCGTGGCTGCCTTTTTGCATGCGCGTGAGTCTGCTTAGCGCGAAGACCTGCGACGCGGCTGCTCGTCTTCCTTGCGGATACGGATGGGGATCAGCTCGCGCTTTTTCTCCAGCGGGGTGGTCAGCATGCCCAGTACGATGGCACAGGCAGCGATCATAAGGATCATCAGTATGGTTTCCATGGCGGCTTCCCTCGGCTAGGTGAGGTCTTGTTTGGCTGACCTCTGCCTTCATTGTTGGTGCAACTGGCTGATTGCTCAAGCTAAATATGCGGGTATTGCCATTTTTTTCAAGCGAAATGCGATAATTTCATAGCACTTTGCGGAGCAATCCAAACATCATCTATAAAGTAAAGCATGAATCAGCATACCGATGCAGGGAGACCGTCTTGAGCATGTCAACATCTGCGGCAGCACCACAGGGCCAGCCGCCGACGGCTGGCCTGTTGCTGTCTATGCTCAATGCAGCCGACACCGCCATGATGGCGCTGGATGCCGATGGCCTGATCATCCTGTTCAATCATGCGGCAGAAAAGCTGTTGGCCTATCGGGCCGATGAGTTGTGCGGACGAGTGCTGCCCAGCGTGCTGCTGGAGCCGGACTTGCTGGAGCAGGAGAGTCGCCAGCTGGCTGCCCGGCTGGGGCGCGAGGTTGGTGTCGTTGAGGTATTTACTGCCGAGGTTCAACCCGGGCGCAGTCTGACGCGGGAATGGCCGCTGCGCGGCAAGGATGGTCGCTTGCGCACCGTCAATCTGTCCATCACGGCCATGGTCGAGCCGGGTGCTGCCGGCGGCTATATGGTGGTGATGCAGGATGTGACCGAGCTCAAACGCCTGCAACAGCTGATGACGCGTCAGCATGCACTGTTTGCCAATGGCCCGATGGTAGCGTTCGCCTGTCATGCACAGCAGCCGCGAGTGGTGGTGGAAGTCAGCCCCAATGTGGCATCCATTCTGGGCTATTTCCCCGAGGACATTCTGCTGGAGCCCGACTGGTGGCAGCAGCATTTGCACCCGGACGAGCTGCGCGGCCTGGCTGATGGCAACTGGCGGCTGGGGCAGGGGCGGGGCTTTACCAGCCGCCGCTATCGTTTCTGGCATGGCGCGGGTTATTGGTGCTGGCTGGAGGAGCAGGTGCAGCAAGTGACCGGCGAGGTGGTGCAGGGGTACTGGATGGATGTCAGCAGCCAGGTGGAAGGTGAAAACCGCCTGGCCAAGATTGCCGCCAATATTCCCGGCATGATTTATCAGTTCTGGTCCGATGCGAGCGGCCATGGCCGCTTCTCCTATGTCAGTGACGGTGTGCTGACTATCTTTGGCGTCACGCCGGATCAGGTAAAGCAGGATGCCGATCTGGTATGGAGGCGTGTGTTTCCGGATGACCAGCAGCGTGTGCGTGAAGAGAGCGATTCGGCGCTGCGCTATCAGTTGCCGTGGATCAGCGAGTTTCGTGTCCTGCTGCCAGATGGACGCTTGATCTGGGTGGAAGCGCGCGTTACGCCGGAATTGCAGGATGACCAGTCGATACGCTGGCACGGGCTGATTTCGGAGATTACCCAGCGCAAGCGCACCGAAGAAGCCTTGCGTGAAAGCCAGGAGCGGCTGGATATGGCCATGCGCGCCGCCAATATCGGCCTGTGGGACTGGCATGTGGCGCTGGGGCGGCTGGATTTCAACCAGCAGCTGGTCAATATGGTCGGCTACGACTACCACGAGCTGCATGACAATCCGGGGCAATGGCAGGCGCTGGTGCATCCGGACGATCTGCCTACCGTGCGGCACAATATCCGTTCCCTGCTCAAGCGAGAAGCCAGTCAGTACCAGATCCAGTACCGGCTGTTGCGACGCACTGGCGAGGTGCTATGGATTCTGGACAAGGGCCAGGCCACCGAGGTGGATGGCAATGGCAATGTCTGTCGCATCGTCGGCACCGTGCAGGACATCACCACCCATAAGCAGGCGCAAAAGCTGCTGGAGAACAGCGAGGCGCATTTCCGCATGCTGTTCCAGAATCACGGCGCGGTGATGATCCTGGTGGATCCGACCAATGGCGTGATCGTGGATGCCAACCCTTCGGCCGAGCGCTTTTATGGTTATCGCCGCGGCGAGCTGGTGGGCATGCCGATGAGCAATATCAACCAGATGGAAGAGGCCAGAATACGCGGCACCATGGGCGTGGCCTTGCAGCAGGCACACAATCATTTCACCTTCACCCACCGTCTGGCCAATGGCCAGCTGCGGACGGTAGACGTGCATTCATCGCCGGTGGAATCTGGCGGACGCACCCTGTTGTTTTCGATCATTCATGACATTACCGCGCGCCGGCAGGCCGAAGAGGCGCTTGCCACCCTGCAGCGGCAATTGCTGGCCATCATCGAAAATTTCCATGGTGCCATGTTGCTGGAGGACCAGCACGGCGAGGTGGTGCTGGTAAACCAGCAATACTGCCAACTATTCCTGCCCGGTTATACGCCGGAGCAAGTGCAGCATGAGGGGCGCGCGCAGGTGGCTGCCATTGCCGCACAACAGTTTGCCGAACCACAACGACTGCTGCAAAGGCTGGAAGAGTTGCAGCGTTCGCGCGAGGTGGTGCTGGGCGAAGAGTGGCCGCTGCTTGATGGCCGTATTCTGGAGCGCGACCATGTGCCCATCTTCATCGAGGGACGCTTGCGCAGTGTGTTGTGGGTATACCGTGATATCAGCAGTCGCAAGCAGCAAGAGGAATCACTCAGGCTGCTGGCCACTACCGATGCACTGACGGGTATTGCCAACCGGCGCAGCTTCATGGAAAAGCTGGAGGAGGAATTTGTCCGCTTCCAGCGCTTCAGCAATCCGGTAGCGGTGCTGATGCTGGATATCGATCATTTCAAGCAGGTGAACGATAGCTGGGGCCATGCCGTGGGCGACCGCGTGCTGCGTGACTTTGCCCACATCTGCCAGCAGGTGGTGCGCAAGGTCGACGTGCTGGGCCGGCTGGGCGGTGAGGAGTTTGCCGTCCTGCTGCCCGGCTGTGGCATGGCCGGGGCACTGGCCCTGGCTGAACGATTGCGTCAAGCCGTGCGCACGCACCGGGTGGCGCTGGATGCAGGCGAGCTGCAGGTGCGGGTGAGTATCGGCGTCAGCTGCCTGGCCCGCGACCAGCAGGAGGCCAGCGTGGCGCTGGCGCTGGCAGACCAGGCATTGTACGAGGCCAAACTGGCTGGTCGTGACCAAGTACGGGCTTTCGACGGCAACGGCCAGCGTTTTCCTGCCGACTAGACTGGGGGCAGGGCACTGGCCGGCATGGATTTCTTTAGTGCGCGCATGGCCTGGTCCACCCCTTCCAGAGTGAGCGGGTACATGCGCTCTTGCAGCAGGCGGCGCATCATCTGCAGCGACTGGGTGTAGTCCCAGTATGGCTCGGCCACCGGGTTCAGCCACACCGCATGGCGAAACTGCTGCAGCAGGCGGCGCATCCATACTTCACCGGACTCCGGGTTCATGTGTTCCACGCTGCCGCCCGGGTAGCTGATTTCATAGGGGCTCATGGTGGCGTCACCGACAAAGATCAGCTTGTAGTCGCTGCCAAAGGTGTGGATCAGCTCGTGGGTGGACAGGCTGCTGCCCTGGCGGCGGCGATTGTCTTTCCACACCGTTTCGTAGACGCAGTTGTGGAAGTAGTAATACTCCAGATGCTTGAATTCGCTTTTGACTGCGGAAAACAGCTCTTCCACCGCCTTGATGTGGTCGTCCATCGAGCCGCCAACATCAAACAGCACCAGTACCTTCACCGTATTGCGCAGTTCGCGCAGCATTTTCAGCTCGAGCAGGCCGGCATTGCGTGCCGTTGCGGCAATGGTGCCGTCCAGGTCGAGCACTTCTTCCGCCCCCTCGCGGGCAAATTCGCGCAGGCGGCGCAAGGCCAGCTTGATGTTGCGGCTGCCCAGTTCGGCGGCATTGTCGAAATTGCGGAATTCGCGCTGGTCCCACACCTTTACCGCGCGGCGGTGGCGCGAGCCATCCTGGCCAATGCGTATGCCTTCCGGGTTGTAGCCATAAGCACCAAACGGGCTGGTGCCGCCGGTACCTATCCATTTGTTGCCACCCTGATGGCGTTCTTTTTGTTCTTCCAGCCGTTGGCGCAGGGTGTCCATCAGCTTGTCCCAGCCTAGGGCCTGTAGTTGCTGCTTTTCCTCTTCGCTGAGAAATTTCTCTACCTGTTTGCGCAGCCAGTCTTCCGGAATCTCGGTTTGCAGATCATCCAGCAGCAGTTCCTTGCCCTGAAAGTAATGGCCGAATACCTGGTCGAAGCGGTCGTAATGCTTTTCGTCCTTGATCAAGGTGGTGCGCGCCAGATAATAAAAGGCATCCAGGCTGCCAAAAGCGACCTGCTGTTTCAGCGCTTCCAGCAGGGTCAGGAATTCCTTGAGCGATACCGGCAGGCCAGCGTCGCGCAGGGCGGTAAAGAAATCGATCAGCATGGGTAGTCCACGGAGAGTGACAAGGAAATTTCTCGGTGCTATTCTGGCTTTAGAGTCGTGGCTCTAAACGACCGTTTGCCGGATGGAACAACACGAGGATAGCACAATGAATGTTATGCCAATGCAGCAGGAAAGCGCTGCCGGCTTGCCGGATGCCTATGCCGCCTTGCACCGCGCCGCTGCCGCCGAGCGTTTTCCGGCGCTGGCACGCCGGCTGAGCTGGCTGAATGCGCTGGAGCAGCTGATCCAGCAAAACCATGACGCCCTGATCGCCGCCATCAACAGCGATTTTGGCCAGCGCAGCAGCGTGGAAACCCGCTTGGGCGAGCTGTTTCCCAGCCTGGAGGAGTTGCGCAGCGCGCGCCGTCAGCTGCGGCGCTGGATGAAGCCGCAGCGGCGCGGGGTGTCCATCTGGTTTCTCCCGGCACGTAATCGTGTGCTGCCCCAGCCGCTGGGCGTGGTGGGCATCGTAGTGCCGTGGAATTACCCGCTGTTTCTGGCCCTGGGGCCCTTGATCGGTGCACTGGCGGCGGGTAACCGGGTGATGATCAAGATGTCGGAATTCACTCCCGCCACCGGTCAGTTGCTGGCCGAGCTGGTGGCGCGTTACTTCGAGCCGGATCTGGTCTGTGTGGTGAATGGCGGGCCGGAGCTGGCGCAGGCTTTTACCCGCTTGCCTTTCGATCATTTGCTGTTCACCGGCTCCACTGCGGTGGGCCACCATGTGATGCGCGCCGCAGCCGACAATCTCACGCCGGTCACCCTGGAGCTGGGAGGCAAGTCGCCGGCGCTGGTGGCGCGGGATGCCGATTTTGCCCGGGCGGCGGAGTCGATTGTTGCCGGCAAACTGTTCAATGCCGGCCAGACCTGTGTCGCCCCGGACTATGTGCTAGTGAATGCCAAGGACCGCGACCGGCTGCTGGCCATGCTGGATGCCGCTGCAACCCGCGCTTATCCCACGTTGGCCAATAATCCGGACTACAGCAATATCATCAACCAGCGTCATTACCAGCGCTTGCAAGATTGGCTGAGTGAAGCGCGTGCGGCGGGGGCCGAGATCCGCCAGATCAACCCGGCCGCCGAAGATCTGTCTGGCTCGCGCAAACTGCCACTGACCCTGGTACTGAACTGCCCGGCTGACTGCGCGCTGCTGCGCGAGGAAATTTTCGGCCCCATCCTGCCGGTGGTCTGCTACGACAATTTTGACCAGGCTCTCGATTACATCAATGCCCGGCCGCGGCCGCTGGCCCTGTATCTGTTCGACAGCGACCCGCTGCGTATCGAAAAAACCCTGCACCAGACCATTTCCGGCGGGGTTTGCATCAATGAATCAGTGCTGCATGTGATACAGCACGATATGCCTTTTGGTGGTGTCGGTGCCTCCGGCATGGGGCATTACCATGGTTATGAAGGTTTTCTCACCTTCTCCAAGCTCAAGCCAGTATTCGAGCAGAGCCGCTGGTCGGGCAGCTGGATGACCCGGCCCCCTTATGGCCGCACCGTGCAATGGCTGCTGCGACTGATGATGCGAGGCTGAGATGATCACCAGACGTCAATTGATCAAGACCGGCATGGCCGGCAGCGTGGTGTTGCTGGCAGCCGGTTTCCTGGCCAGCCCGCAGCCAGACCTGCCTGCCGCCAGTCAGGGCCATCTTGTGTTTTTGCAGGCAGGTGATGCGCAGATCATCCGCAGCCTGGCCCCGGTGATGCTGGGCATGGCCGGGCTGGCGCTGGAGGACATCGTGCGCGGGGTGGATGTGGCCATCGCTAATCTGCTGCCTGCGGTACAGCAGGAGCTGCGCCAGTTGTTTGATCTGCTGGGTAATCGCTGGGGGCGGCGCTGGCTGGCCGGCGTGCACAGCCCGTGGGCACAGGCGGCAGCGCATGATCTGGCCGCCTTCCTGCGACGCTGGCAGCAAAGCCCGCTGTTGCTGCTGCGTTCCGGCTATCAGGCGCTGCATGCACTGATCAATGCGGCCTGGTTTGGCAATCCGGCCAGCTGGACTGCGCTGGGCTATCAGCAACCGCAACAGATCATGGGGCTATTGCCATGAGTAGCAAGATGAGTTTGCCCGACCCGGTGGCCGAGGGCGTGGCCAGTGGCTGGCGGGTGCTGGACGGTGCAGTACAAACACAGGACCTGCAACTGAGCTGCGATGTGCTGATCATCGGTACCGGCGCGGGTGGTGGCATGACGGCTGAAGTGCTGGCCCAGGCCGGGCTGGACGTGCTGATGGTGGAAGAGGGGGCGCTGCGTACCTCGCGTGATTTTCGCCTGCTGGAAGCCAAGGCCTATCCCGAGCTGTATCAGGAATCCGCCAGCCGCAAGACCGCCGACAAGGCCATCAATATCCTGCAGGGGCGCACGGTGGGCGGCAGTACCACGGTCAACTGGACCAGCGCCTTTCGCACCCCGGCAGAGACCCTCAACTGGTGGGGCGAGCGTTATGGCCTCAAGAGCCTCAATCCGCAAACCATGGCACCGTGGTTTGACCTGGCCGAGGCCAGACTGGGCATTGCCGACTGGCAGACCGACCCCAATCCCAATAACAGCGTGCTGGAACGTGGCTGCCAGGCGCTGGGGCTGAAGCACGGTCGTATCCGCCGCAATGTGCGCGGCTGCTGGAATCTGGGCTATTGCGGCATGGGCTGCGCCACCAATGCCAAACAGTCGATGCTGGTGACCACTATTCCCGGCGCCTTGCAGCACAAGGCAGGCTTGTTGACGCGGGCCAGGGTGGAGCGCCTGCTGCCGGCGGCGGATGGCAAATCCTTGCTGGGGGCCGAGGGTCGTCTGCTGGCTGCTGATGGCCACAGCCTGAATGGCCAGCAGTTCAGCATCAAGGCCAGGCATGTGGTGCTGGCGGCCGGTGCCATCGGCAGCCCGGCCATCCTGCTGCGCAGCCAGTTGGGTGGGGCGCAGGTGGGCAAGCGCACCTTTCTGCATCCGGTGGTGGTTTCCGGTGCCGTGATGCCGCAACGCATCGAGGCCTATAACGGCGCGCCACAGACCGTGTATTCCGACCACTTCATGCACACCCAGCCGCTGGATGGCGCGCTGGGTTACAAGCTGGAAGTGCCGCCGGTACATCCCTTGTTGATGGGAGTCACCTTGTCTGGTTTTGGGGCAAGCAGCGCGGGGCTGATGCAGCAGCTGCCCCATCTGCAAGTGGTGCTGGCTTTGCTGCGCGATGGCTTTCACCCGGACAGTCAGGGCGGCCAGGTGCGCTTGCGCCAGGATGGTTCGCCGGAGCTGGACTACCCGTTGAATGATGTGCTGTGGGATGGGGTGCGCCGCAGCTGGCTGACCATGGCCGAACTGCAGTTTGCCGCCGGGGCGCGCCAAGTGCAGGTGCTGCACGAGCAGGCCGATTTGCAAAGCAGCTGGAAGGCCGCGCGCGAACAGATCATGCAGCTGCCGCTCAAGCCCTTGCTGGCACGGGTGGTCAGCGCCCATGTGATGGGTGGCGCTGCCATGAGCAGCCAGCCTGAGGAGGGTGTGGTGGATGAGTACGGCCGCCACTGGCAACTGCGCAATCTCAGCGTGATTGATGGTTCGGTATTTCCCACCAGTATCGGGGCTAACCCGCAACTGTCCATCTATGCTTTTGCCCTGCGTGCCGCTCATCAGTTGCGAGATGCACTCAAGGCCTGATTTTTAGAGTAAAAGACCAAAAATAGCTGATTTTGTCAGATTTTTTGGTCTTTTTTGCGTTTTATGGCCAGCATGACTGATGCAGCGCAAGTGCCATTCCTGTCAGCGCAATACAATGAAACCATCTTGATGAATAAGTGTTCATTACCGCAATGACATTTTTTTCTGGTTCGCGCTGCTGGCTGTTCAGTCTGGTCATCGCAGCGGCAGTCGCCCAGGCCGAATCCTTGCAACAGGCCTGGCTGCAGGCCGAGCAAAACAGCAACAGCTTGCGTGCAGAGGCGCGCAAGGTGGGGGCGGCGCAGTTGCAGGAACAGGCGGCCCAGGCGGCAGCCGGCCCCACGCTCAGCGTCGATGCTGGCTGGAGCCGGCTGGACCATGCCCCCACTGCACGGCTGGATGTCAGCCCGCTCACTCAGGGGCTGGGGGCGCTGGCCGCCCGCTTGCCTGCCGCGGTGGATGTGCCACTGAGTGACGAGGATGTGCGCTTTGCCAATGCCCGCCTCAGCCTGCCGGTTTACACCGGCGGCAAGCTTGGTGCCCTGCAACAGGCGGCGGCTGCCGCCAGCAATGCCAGCCGCTATGGGCAGGATCAGGCCCGTCAGGCACTTCGCCTGCAGGTGGCCGAAGCCTATTTCAATGTGCTGCGGGCCGGCCATGCCGCCACGGTGGCTGAGCAGTATCTGGCCAGCTTGCTGGCTTATCAGCGTGATGTGAACAATTTCTTCCGCAAAGGCGTGGTGGCACGAGGCGATGTGCTGGGGGCCGAACTGGCGGTGGCCGAAGCAAGGCAAAAGCAGATTATGGCGCAGCAGGCGCAAAGCCTGAGCCAGGCTGCTTATAACCGTTTGCTGGGGCGCGACTTCAGCCAGCCGGCGCGGCTGGACGAAGTGACGCTGCCGGATGAGCCGCGCCCGCTGGGGCTGCTGGGCGAGCAGGCATTGCGCCAGCGTCCGGAACTGGCCGCGCTGGCCGAGTGGTCGGCCTCCTTGCAGGCCAGCGCCCGCAGCGTGCGGGCGGAAAGCCTGCCGCAAGTAGGGGCCTATGCCGCCTACAGCTATCTCAACAATCCTTACCTGGTGAGCAAGGGCGTCGGCTCGGTCGGGCTGGGCGTGAGCTGGACGCTGTTTGACAGCGGCCTGATCCGCGCCCGCGCTGGCAGCATCGGTGAACAGGCCATGGCGGTGGAAGACCAGCTGCACGAAGCACAGTCGCTGGTGCGGCTGGAAGTCGAGCGCAGCCACAGCCTGCAGATCGAGGCTGCCGCACGCATCAGCGTGGCGCAGGCTGCCTTGCAGTCGGCGGATGAATATCTGGCCATTCAGCGCGATCGCTACCGCAACGGTCTGGCCAATCAGACCGAAGTACTGGTCGCCGAAGCGCGCCGGGCTGACAGCCAGCGCAATCTTTTCAACGCCCGCTATGACCACGCCCTGGCGGTGGTGGCACTGCAACGGGCTATCGGTGAGTTGTGACATGAACAAGAGCAAGCTGGTATGGGCCGGCCTTGGGCTGGTCTTGGCGGGGGCGGTGGCTTATGGCGTGTGGCAGTCGCGCGATCGCGGCCTGCCGGAGGGGCTGATTCAGGCCAATGGCCGGCTGGAGGGCGATAGCGTGCTGGTAGCCGCCAAATATCCTGGCCGGCTGGCCGAGGTGCGGGTGCGTGAAGGGGATGTGGTCAGCAGCGGCCAACTGCTGGCCCGCCTGAGCTCAGACGAGTTGACCGCGCGGCTGGCGGCGGCCCGCGCCGCGCTGGCTGCGGCCCAGGCACAGCAGCAGCGCGCCAGTGCCGTTGCCGCCCAGGCCGACAAGGATGCCGCCCGTTTTGCCGACCTGCTGGCCCGCGGCTCGGTGGACCGCATGCATGCCGAGCAGATGCAACTGGCTGCCATCAGCGCACGCAGCCAGCGTACCCAGGCGGCCGAGCAGATTCATCAGGCCGCTGCCGCCGTGGCCGAAACATCCGCAGTACTGCAGGAGCTGCAACTGAAAGCCCCATCCGGCGGCATGGTCAGTACGCGCTTGCGCGAGCCGGGCGAGATGCTGGCAGCAGGTGGCGCGGTGGTGGAAATCGTCGATCTGAACCGGCTCTATCTCAAGGTCTATGTGCCGGAAAACCAGATCGGCAAGGTCCGGCTGGGCTTGCCGGCACAGATCTATACCGATGCCTTCCCGCAACAAGCCTTTGCCGCCACGGTCAGCCATATTGCCGCCCGTGCCGAATTCACCCCCAAGGAGGTGCAGACACCGGATGAGCGGGTCAAGCTGGTGTATGCGGTCAAACTGGCTCTGGCCAACAACCCGGCATGGCGACTGACTCCCGGCTTGCCAGCCGATGCAGTCATCCGCTGGAAGGACGGCGTGGCCTGGCAAGCGCCGCGCTGGTAGCCATGGCTGACACCATCATCCGCGCCAGTGGCTTTGGCAAGCGCTATGCCGGCCATCTGGCAGTCAGCGGCCTTGACCTGGCCGTGCAGCGCGGCGAGCTGTACGGGCTGATCGGCCCCGATGGTGCCGGCAAATCCAGCCTGATGAAGGCGGTGGCCGGTGTCTTGTCCTACGAGCAAGGCCAGCTGGAGGTATTTGGCCAGTTGCTCGACAGCGAGCGTAGCGCCGAGGCCATCAAGGACCGCATCGGCCTGATGCCGCAAGGTCTGGGACAGAACCTGTATGGTGATCTGTCTGTAGAAGAAAATGTTGATTTCTTCGCCCGGTTGCGGCTGGTACCACGCGCAGAGGCGGCCGCGCGCAAGGAGCAACTGCTGACCATCACCCGGCTGGCCGCCTTCCGCCAGCGACCGATGAAACAATTGTCCGGCGGCATGAAGCAGAAGCTGGGCTTGGTGTGCACGCTGATCCACGCGCCGCAGCTGATCATTCTGGATGAACCCACCACCGGGGTCGATCCGGTATCCCGGCGCGATTTCTGGGCCATTCTGGCCGAACTGATCGCCAGCCAGGGGCTGACCGCGCTGGTGTCCACCGCCTATATGGATGAAGCCAGCCGCTTTACCCGCATGAGTGTGCTGCATCAGGGGCAGAAACTGGCCGAGGGCAGCCCGGCGGAGATTCTGCAGCGTGCGCCGGGTAGCATCGTGCTGTGCCGTGCCGAACCGCAACTGGAAGCCATGCGCCGCCTGAGTGCCATCGCCGGACAATGCGAGGCGATGGGTCCCGCCATTCGACTGTTTCTGCCCGATATGTCGGCAGAGCAGGCCCGTGGCCGGGTGAGCACCGTGCTGGCTGGGCTGGACTGCCAGCAGCTGGATGTGCTGGAGCCGGAGCTGGAAGACGTATTCGTGGCTCTGCTGGCCACACCGGGTGCTAACGGCCAGCAGGCGCAGACTCTGGCCGCGCTGGCCGCACCACGCCAAGCACTGGATAGCAGCGCGCTGGCTATCGAGGCCAAGGGGCTGAGCAAGCGTTTTGGCGATTTTGTTGCTGTGGGTGATGTCAGTTTCCAGGTGCGGCAGGGTGAAATTTTCGGCTTGCTGGGTGCCAACGGTGCTGGCAAGACCACGGCTATCAAGATGCTGACTGGCATTCTGCCACCCAGCAGTGGCAGCGGGATGGTGGCCGGAGCCGACATGAAGCAGGCCGGGGCGCTGATCAAGGCGCGTATCGGTTATATGTCGCAGGCGTTTTCGCTGTATCTGGACCTGAGCGTGGTGGAAAACATCCGCCTGTATGCCGGTATCTACGGGCTGAATCGCCAGCAAACCGCGCTACGGCTGGCATGGATTCTGGACATGGCTGGCCTGCATGGTCACGAAAACGATCTGGCCAGCACCTTGCCGATGGGCCTGCGTCAGCGTCTGGCACTGGGCTGCGCCCTGGTACATCAGCCGCGGGTGCTGTTTCTGGATGAGCCCACCAGCGGGGTGGATCCGCTGGGCCGCCGCGCCTTCTGGGACATCCTGTTCCGGCTGTCGCGGCTGGATGGCGTGGCCATGCTGGTGACTACCCATTACATGAGTGAAGCCGAACATTGCGACCATCTGGCCTTGATGTTCGCCGGGCGCGTGGTGGCGGATGCCTCGCCCCATGCCATGAAGCAGCAGTTGCTCACCGAGCTTGGCCAGCTTTATCAGGTTCGCGCGGATAACGCCGCCGCACTGGTGGCTCCATTGCGCCAGGCTGGTTTTGCCAATGTCTCGCCATATGGCACTGCCTTGCATGTGTTGACGCTGGAGACCGAGCGGCTGGGGATGGTATTGCGCGGGCTCGGGGTGGGGCAGCCGCCGCAAGTGCGCCCGATCAGCATGGAAGATGTGTTCGTGCAGCGGGTCGGCCAGCTGGAGGCGCAGAAAGCCGCACAGAAAGGGAGCCCATGAATCTGCAGCGTATCTTGGCCATCGCCGCCAAAGAGTGGCGCGAAATCGTGCGCGACCGGTTGTTCTTCTCGCTGGCTTTTGTGGTGCCGGCGCTGTTGATGCTGCTATTCGGTTATGGCTTGTCGCTGGATGTGGAAAACATCCCGTTTGCCGTGGTGGATCACGATCGCAGTGCCGCCAGCCGTGATTATGCTTACCGCTTTATTGACTCGCGTTATTTCCGTTTTCACGGCTATGCCGGCGACGAACGCATGGCCGGGCAGTTGATTGGCTCGGGCGAGGTGCGGGTGGTGTTGGTGATTCCGCCGCAGTTTGGCAAGAGCCTGGCGCAGGGGCGGCCGGCCGCCATTCAGACGCTGGTGGATGGCAGCTTTCCCAGTCGGGCCATGACCACCAAGGGCTATGTCACCGCCATCAATGCCGCCTTCAGCCTGGCAGCCGTGGCGCAGGCGGTATCGCATGCCACGGGCCTGTCGCAGCAGGACGCACTGGCGCAGCTCACGCCCATCGCGCTGGAGTCGCGCTATCTCTACAACCAGAGCGTGTCCAGCATCTGGTCGCTGGCCCCCAAGCTGATCATGGTGATCCTGATGCTGTCGCCGCCCTTCCTGACGGCGCTGGGTGTGGTGCGGGAAAAGGAAAATGGCTCTATCTTCAATATCTACGCCTCCAATGTCAGCCGTGGCGAATTTCTGGTAGGCAAGCTGGCGCCCTATGTGGCCATTTCC
Organism: Aquitalea aquatica; assembly: GCF_013911085.1. GTDB lineage: Bacteria > Pseudomonadota > Gammaproteobacteria > Burkholderiales > Chromobacteriaceae > Aquitalea > Aquitalea aquatica. Next base: position 241,805 of record NZ_JACERN010000033.1, on the reverse strand, counting down.
AGCGTCAACATCCTGTTGCTGTGGCTGCTGGCGGTATTGCTATACCAGGTGCCGTTCAAGGGCAGCCTGCTGTTTTTCCTGCCAGCCACGCTGGTGTACGTGCTGTGCACCACCGGCATCGGCCTCTTGGTGTCGGTGCTGGTGCGCACGCAGGTGGCGGCGATGATCGTCACCATGGTGGTGACCATGATTCCGGCGGTGCTGTACTCCGGGCTGATTATTCCTATCGTATCGCTGGGCTCTGGTGCGCGGCTGGTAGCGCAGCTGATGCCTGCCATGTATTACACCGACATCGTGGTGGGCTGCTTCCTCAAGGGGGTGGGGTTGTTGTCGCTGTGGCGACCGCTGGCCATTCTGGCGGTCTATGCCTGCCTGTTGTTTGCCATCGGTTATCGACTATTCAGCAAGAGGCCAAATACATGAAAGCAGATTGGCAACTGGCCTGGCGGCGCTTCGCCGTGATGCTGGTGAAAGAGCTGAAGCAACTGGGCCGCGACCGGGTCTTGCTGGCCTTCATTGTCTATGCCTTTACCGCCGATATCTTTCTGGCAGCCTCTGGCGTGTCGCTGTCGCTGAATCATGCGGCCACCCTGGTGCAGGACATGGACCATAGCCCGCAGTCGCGCGAACTGTTGTCCCGCTTCCAGTCACCTTATTTCCGCATGGATGGCTCGGTGGGGCAGGATACGGCGGCACTGGCGGCGCTGGATCAGGGCCGTGCCATGCTGGTGTTGTCGGTGCCGCCGCAATTCGGCAAGCAGCTGGCTGGCGGCCAGCCCACCAGCATCGCCATGCAAGTGGATACCACCAATTCGGTGTTGGGATTTCTGGCCACCAGCCATGCCCAGCAGATTGTCAGCCAGTACGGACTGGAGTCCGCCATGCGGCGGCTGGGGCTGGACGACAAGGCTGCGGCCAGCTTGCCGACAGTGCAGAACGACATCCGCGTCTGGTACAACCCGAACCAGCAGGACAGCTGGTTCATGGGCGTGGCCGAGATGCTCAATATCGCCACCGTATTTGCCGTGCTGCTGCCGGCTGCCGCGCTGGTGCGCGAGAAGGAGCGTGGCACGGTGGAACAGCTGATCGTGTCGCCGCTGTCACCGTTTGGCATCCTGTTTCCCAAGGTGGTGTCGATGACCGGCGTCATCTTGTGTGGCGTGGCGCTCAGCTTGTTCCTGATCCTGATTCCGCTGTTTGCCATTCCGGTAAAGGGCAGCTTGCTGCTGTTTTTTGCCTTGTCCGGCCTCTATGTATTCACCACCGCCGGGCTGGGGCTGTTTGCCGCCACCATTGCGCGCAATCTGGCACAGGCAGGGATGTTGTCTATCCTGATTCTGGCGCCCATGCTGTTTCTGTCCGGCGCCTGGACGCCGCCGGAAGCCATGCCGGTGTGGTTGCGCGGGCTGATGTATGCCTCGCCCTTGCACTACTATCTGGACATTGCCTTTGGCGTGCTGCTAAAGGGACAGGGCTTGGCAGAACTGCAGCCAGCCATTCTGGGCATGAGCGGCATCGGCCTGCTGGTGTTTGGCAGCGGCCTGCTGTTGTTCAGAAGGCAGTTTGGCTGAGCCAGGCAGGCTGTTTTGCTGGGGTAGGGGAAACCATTGGCGGATGGTGCTGCCTCAGTGTGATACCCGTCCGGCAACGGACGGTGATGTTGCCGCGCGCTGGCAGCCTTGCCACGCTGCGGTACTGCGTGCATTGCATCTCTCACACAGGAGATCACTATGAGCAGCATGATGAAAGCAGCAGTTTTCGTCGCCCCCGGCCGGATTGAAATCGCCGAGAAACCCATCCCGGATGTAGGCCCCAACGATGCACTGATCCGCATCACCACCACCACCATCTGCGGTACCGATGTGCATATCCTCAAGGGTGAATACCCGGTGGCGCCGGGCCTGACTATCGGCCATGAGCCGGTGGGCATCATCGAAAAGCTGGGTAGCGCGGTCAGTGGTTATCAGGAAGGTCAGCGGGTGATTGCCGGGGCCATCTGCCCCAACTTCAATTCTTACGCCGCGCAGGATGGCGTGGCTTCGCAGGATGGCAGCTATCTGATTGCCTCCGGCAAATGTGGCTGCCACGGCTACAAGGCCACGGCGGGCTGGCGCTTTGGCAACCTTATCGACGGCACCCAGGCCGAGTACGTACTGGTGCCGGATGCCCAGGCCAATCTGTCGCCGATTCCGGATGGGCTGACCGACGAGCAGGTGCTGATGTGTCCGGACATCATGTCCACCGGATTCAAGGGCGCAGAAAACGCCAATATCCGCATTGGCGACACCATGGTGGTGTTTGCCCAAGGGCCGATCGGCCTGTGTGCCACGGCCGGCGCGCGCCTGCTGGGGGCCACCACCATCATCGCGGTGGATGGCAATGATCACCGCCTGGGGATCTCGCGGCTGATGGGGGCGGATGTCACCCTCAATTTCACCCAGTGCGATGTGGTGGACGAGGTGATGAAACTGACCGGCGGGCGCGGGGCAGATTCGGCCATCGAGGCGCTGGGGACGCAGCAAACCTTTGCCTCGGCCTTGCGGGTGCTCAAGCCTGGCGGCACCTTGTCCAGCCTGGGGGTGTACTCCAGCGACCTGACCATTCCATTGGGGGCGTTTGCCGCAGGCCTGGGCGACCACAAGATCAACACCGCGCTGTGTCCGGGTGGCAAGGAGCGCATGCGCCGGCTGATGGGGGTGATTGCCTCGGGCCGGGTGGATCTGGGGCCGCTGGTGACCCACCAGTATGCGCTGGATGATATCGAAGCTGCTTACGATCTGTTTGCTCACCAGCGCGACGGCGTGCTGAAGATCGCCATCCGTCCCTGAGCATGGGCCGGCCAGTCCGGCTGGCTGAAACAACAAAGGCCGTCGTCCCGTGGGGCGGCGGCCTTTTTCTTGTGCAGGCGGCGGTTAGCGGCCAGCGTGGCGTTCGCTCAGCTGCTGGAAGGCCGCCATGAAATCCGGCTGTACATAGGGCTTGAGCAAGGCCATCACCTGGCGCACGCCGCGATGACCGGAGGCTTCGGTAATGGGCGATTTGGGGCGCGAGGTCTGCTCGAAGGCAAACCAGAACTTCACCACCAGCCAGATATTGATGCTGACCGCTTCGATGTCGTCTTCGTCCATCTTCAGCAGGCCCAGGCGGATGAATTCGCGGAAGTGTTCGCCCAGAATGCCCTTGAGTTCGGTATTGACGAACTGGTGATACTCCGACTGCAACTGCGGGCTGCGCGCCAGCATGCCCGGCAGGTCGTAGAACATGAAACGGAACTGCCACATCGCCAGAAAGGCGGTGTCCAGGTAGTTGACCAGGTCGGCCACTGTCATGTCGCGCGCTTCCGGTACCGCCAGCCGTTCGTTGATGAAGTCGCGGTACATCAGGAAAATCTGGTAGACGATCTCTTCCTTGTTGCGGAAGTGGTAGTACAGATTGCCCGGGCTGATGCCCAGGTGAGCGGCGATATGGTTGGTGGTGATGTTGCGCTCGCCCTGTTCATTGAACAGTTTCAGGCTTTCCAGAATGATGCGGTCGTAGGTTTTGATGCGAGGTTTGCTCATGGGGCACCGGACGATGGGGCGAGTCGGAATTATAACTGCTGTTTGGAGTTTCAGCTCTAATTATTTGGCCGGAATGTCCGGATAGCACTGTTCCATGAACTGGTGAATGATGGCCTGCTCGATACGTTGCCTTTCCTTGGCCGGAATGGCGATGCGCAAGATCAACTGGTAGCGCTTTTCATCCGCTGCCTGCATGCCGATGCGCGGCTCCACCGATGGCGTATCCACCAGATAGCGCTCGGCCATGCGTTCCATGTGTTCGCGCGCGGCCTCCACATGCTGCTGGCAATGCTGTTCGGCGGCTTCCAGTAGCAGACGCTGAGCGCGGGCTGGCGGGATGTGATAGCCCATGGGGATGTTGATGATGTGCATCACATAATCGCCCATGTAGTTTTCCCGGATCACCGCATTGGACAGCAACAGGCTGTTGGGAAAGGTCAGGGCGCGCCCGGTCATCTGGTGCGCATTGTGCTGCGGGCCGATCTCCATCACCGTGGTCGACAAGAGGCCGATGTCCACCACCCGGCCACGTATCGTGCCGACCTCGATATGATCGCCCAGGCTATAGCTGTTGGAAGCGTGGCGCACCACAAAGCCGGATACGCACAGGATCAGCTCCTTGGTGGCCAGGATCAGCGCGGCGGCAAAGGCCAGCATCGAGACTGCGATGGTTTGCAGCTCGTTGGCCCAGATCATGCCGATGCCGGCCAGGCCGGTAATGAACAGGAAGTTGCGGGTGGAAATCGACCAGCGACGTCTTTCCTCCACCGGTACGCTCACATTGCTGGACAGGATGCGGCCCACCACCACGCGGATCAGCAGCAATACGGCGATCAGCATCAGCGAGCGCACGATCTCGTGGGAGTAATCGTTACGCAGCTGATGGATCAGCTCGAGCAGATCTTGCATGGTGGCAGTGGCCTTTCTAGTCGTTCAGCTTGACGGCGTGCTCACGGGTTTCGTGGAACACGATGTCCGGCCAGCGCTCCTGCGTCAGTTGCAGGTTGACGCGATTGGGGGCGAGGTAGGCCAGATTGCCACCGGCATCGGTGGCGATGTTCATCTGCAGGGTCTTGATGAATTCGTCCAGCTTTTTGCGGTCGTCGCAGGTAAACCAGCGCGCCGACCAGATACTGGCGGATTCGAACATGGCATCCACGCCGTACTCGGCGGCCAGGCGGCTGGCCACCACTTCGTACTGCAGTACGCCGACCGCGCCCAGAATGAGGTCGCCGCCGCTGTGCGGCTTGAATACCTGTACCGCGCCTTCTTCGCCCAGTTGTTGCAGACCCTTTTGCAGCTGCTTCAGCTTGAGCGGGTTCTTGATGCGTACCGAGCGGAACAGCTCCGGCGCAAAGAAGGGAATGCCGGTAAAGGCCAGTTCTTCGCCCGAGGAAAAGCTGTCGCCAATCTGGATATTGCCGTGGTTCGGGATGCCGATGATGTCGCCGGCAAAGGCTTCTTCCACGATTTCACGGTCGTGCGACATGAAGGTCACCACGCTGGAGGCCGAGATTTCCCGGTTCAGCCGCAGATGTTTCATCTTCATGCCGCGTTCAAACTGGCCGGAGCACACGCGCAGGAAGGCAATGCGGTCGCGGTGTTTGGGGTCCATATTGGCCTGGATCTTGAACACGAAGCCGGAGAACTTGCCCTCGGTCGGGGCCACGTCACGCACGGTGGCATCACGCAGTTGCGGTGCCGGTGCCCAGTTGATCAGAGCATCCAGAATCTCGCGCACGCCAAAGTTATTGATGGCCGAGCCGAAGAATACCGGGGTGAGTTCACCGGCCAGGAATTCTTCCAGATTCCATTCATTGGAAGCACCCTTGACCAGTTCGATCTCCATGCGCAGATTGTCCATTTCCAGCGGAAACAGCTCGTCCAGGCGCGGATTGTCGATGCCCTTGATCACTTCGATGTCAGTGATCAGCTTTTCGCTGCCGGCTTCGAACAGGATGACCTCATCGCTCAGCAGGCTGTACACGCCACGGAAGGTCTTGCCCATGCCGATAGGCCAGGTGATTGGCGCGCAGCGGATCTTCAGCACGTTTTCCACTTCGTCCAGCAATTCCAGCGAATCGCGCACTTCACGGTCGTACTTGTTCATGAAGGTGACGATGGGCGTGTTGCGCAGGCGGCAGACGTTCAGCAGCTTGATGGTCTGCTCTTCCACGCCCTTGGCGGCGTCGATCACCATCAGGGCGCTGTCCACGGCGGTGAGCACGCGATAGGTATCTTCCGAGAAGTCCTGGTGACCCGGGGTGTCCAGCAGGTTGACCGTGTGTTCGCGGTAATCGAACTGCATCACCGAGGACGCCACGGAAATGCCGCGCTGCTTTTCGATTTCCATCCAGTCCGAAGTGGCAAACTTGCCGCCCTTTTTGCCTTTTACCGTGCCGGCCATCTGAATGGCGCCCGAAAATAGCAGCAGCTTTTCGGTTAGCGTGGTTTTACCGGCGTCAGGGTGGGAAATAATGGCGAAGGTGCGGCGGCGCGCCACTTCCTCGGCAATGCGGGATAATTCTGCGGACATGGAGTAGGAACAGGCTTGACTTAAGAAGGCGGTGATTTTACAGGATAGCGGCGCGCAACAAAACCTCGCAGGCAGCAAATTTCTGCCGTCGTTTTGACAAAAGCTTTTCTTTTGACATCAGCAAGATAGCTTTGCTGTTGTGACTGGGTCTTGTACCAAGGCTTGAAAGCGGGTCGGCACTGGGCGGCGATTTGGTTATCATGAGTGTTTTGTCGGCTGCCGCGGCGGCCGGGCGGGCCAGAACAGGAGCAAGCATGTTTACCGGTATCGTGCAGGGTATGGCCGAGGTGGTGGCCATCGAGGAAAAACAGGATTTCCGTCGCCATGTGCTGCGGCTGCCGCCATCCATGCTGGGTGGCATCGAACTGGGTGCGTCGATTGCTCACAACGGCTGCTGCCTGACGGTGACCGAGGTGCAGGACGACCGGGTGGCTTTCGATCTGATGGCCGAAACCCTGCGCCTGACCAATCTGGGTGGGCTGCAAGTGGGCGATAAGGTCAATGTGGAGCGGGCGGCGAAGTTTGGCGACGAAATCGGTGGTCATGCCATGTCCGGCCACATCATCTGCCTGGCTCGGGTGGATGAGGTGATCCGTACACCGAACAATTGCACGGTGTGGTTCACGCTGCCGGCAGAGTTCGGCAAATATCTGTTTGCCAAGGGCTATATCGGTATTGATGGCTGCAGTCTGACCATTGGCAGCGTCGAAGGCAGCCGTTTTTGCGTGCACCTGATTCCGGAAACGCTGGAGCGCACCATCATCCAGTTCCGCCAGGTGGGCGACGCCATCAATATCGAGGTCGATCCGCAAACCCAGGCCATTGTCGATACCGTGGAGCGGGTGCTGGCACAGCGCCATGGCGCGGGATTGGCCTGAAAAAAATGGCGAATCGGCTTGATAGGGTGCCGATTGCCTCCATGTTGTGAAAATACAGCGCGGGGCGGATGCCCCGTTCACGGTCTGGGCAGGGTTACCGCCAGCCGTCAGAATTCGCAGTCTGCCCGGCCCAGCCGCGCAGCGCCTCTATATAAAGGATGTAGCAAATGGTTATTTCTCCGGTGCAGGACATCATTGCCGACATCAAGGCCGGCAAAATGGTGGTGCTGGCTGATGCGGAAGATCGCGAAAACGAAGGTGATATCGTGATGGCGGCCGAGTTCGTCACGCCTGAAGCCATCAATTTCATGGCCAAGCATGCGCGTGGCCTGATCTGCCTGACCCTGACCGAGCAGCGCTGCAAGCTGCTGGAGCTGCCGATGATGGCGGCCAATAACGGCACCTCTTTTGGTACCAATTTCACCGTGTCCATCGAAGCCGCCGAGGGCGTCACCACCGGCATCTCCGCTGCCGACCGTGCCAAGACCGTACAGGCGGCGGTGGCACGTAACGCCAAGGCCAGCGATCTGGTGCAGCCCGGCCATATTTTCCCGCTCAAGGCGCAGAATGGCGGCGTGTTGATCCGTGCCGGTCATACCGAAGCGGCTTGCGATCTGCCGATGCTGGCCGGGCTGGAGCCGGCCGGGGTGATCTGCGAAATCATGAACGACGACGGCACCATGGCGCGCATGCCGGAGCTGCTGGAGTTCGCCAAGACCCACGGCCTGAAGGTGGGTACCATTGCCGATCTGATCCACTACCGCAGCCGTACCGAATCGCTGGTGGAAGAAGTGGGCCAGCGCCCGGTGGAAACCCCGTTTGGCGCGTTCGAGCTGCATGTCTTCCGTGATGTCACCACCCGCGAAACCCATCTGGCTCTGGTCAAGGGCCAGCTGGATGAGGCGGAGGAAACGCTGGTGCGCGTGCATGAGCCGCTGTCCATCATGGATGTGCTGGACCCGACTTCGCGCCCGCACTCCTGGACCGTGCCGGGTGCGCTGGAAGCCATCGATGAAGCCGGCAAGGGCGTGGTTATCCTGCTGTATCGCGATGAAACCGGCGATGATCTGCTGCAACGTGCGCTGGGACAGAATGTGAAGCGCTCGCCGTGGGACGGCAAAACCTTCGGCGTCGGTGCGCAAATGCTCAAGGCGCTGGGTGTGGGCAAGATGAAGCTGATGTCGCCACCGCTGAACGTACCGTCGATGGCTGGTTTTAATCTTGAAGTCACCGGCTTTTGCCAGCCGGAACACTTTCATATCGAAATCGGTTAAAATAGCCGGTTTTCCGTCATGACTCCCCCTGGGGGCCGGTAGTTGCCGGTCGCGCAGGGGCTTATCTGATCCGAATTTCAGCAGCGAGGACTCCCATGCTTGAAGCTATCCAGCGCATTTCTTCCGATTTTAACGGTCGCGGCCTCAAGGTCGGCATCGTCCAGGCGCGTTTTACCGAGGAAGTGTGCCACGGGCTGCGCGACGCCTGCCTGGCCGAGCTGAAGGTGCTGGGTGTGGCCGCGGATGACGTGGTGCTGGCTACCGTGCCGGGGGCGCTGGAAGTGCCGCTGGTGCTGCAAACCATGGCCAAGAGCGGCAAGTTCGATGCGCTGGTGGCGCTGGGTGCCATCATCCGTGGCGAAACCTACCACTTTGAGCTGGTTTCCAATGAGTCCGGCGCCGGTGTCACCCGCGTGGGTCTGGATTTTGACATCCCCATTGCCAACGCCATCCTCACCACCGAGAACGACGAGCAAGCCGAAGTGCGCATGCTGGAAAAAGGCCGTGACGCAGCACGCGTTGCGGTGGAAATGGCCAATCTGCATAAAACGCTGCGCGGTTGATCATCCCTTGGGGATGATGCCGCTCACTTGTTCTTTTTAGGAAACCGACATGAAAACCGCCCGTCGCCGTGCCCGCGAATTTGCCGTTCAGGGCATCTATGAATGGGAATTGAATCCGGATCGTCCGGCTTCGCTGATTGAAAAACACCTGCGCGAAAACGAATACTTCGCCAAGGCGGACGAAACCCTGTTTCGCGCCGTGCTGTACGGTGTACTGAAAGACGTTGCCGTGCTGTCCGGTCGCATTCGTCCCTACTACGAGCGCAACGAAGAAGAAGTCAGCCCGGTGGAACGTGCCGTGCTGCTGATGGCGGCGCTGGAACTGACCCAGCACCCGGAAACGCCGTACCCGGTGATCATCAATGAAGCCATCGAGATCACCAAGACTTTCGGTGGTACTGACGGCCACAAATTCGTCAACGGCGTGCTGGACAAGCTGGCTGCCGATGTACGCGCCGACGAGGTTGCCTCGCAGCGTTCGCGTCGTCAGGGCTGAGCCTGGCACTGAACCGATCAACACCCGCTACGGCGGGTGTTTTTGCATGAGGGCCCGGAGTTGACGCGATGAACGAATTTGAACTGATCCGCCACTACTTCACCCGCCCGGCTCCTTCCGCCGTGCTGGGCGTGGGTGACGATGCCGCCATCCTGCGTCCCACTCCGGGGCAGGAGCTGCATGTGTCGGTAGACATGCTGGTGGAAGGACGACATTTTTTTGCCGATGTCAGCCCGCAAGCGCTGGGGCACAAGACGCTGGCGGTCAATCTGTCCGACATGGCTGCCATGGGTGCCCGCCCGCGCTGGGCTTTTCTGGCGCTGGCCCTGCCCGAGGTGGATGAAGCCTGGGCGCAGGGTTTCAGCTGTGGGCTGTTCGCCTTGGCCGAGCAGTATGGCGTGGAGCTGGCTGGCGGGGATACCACCCGTGGGCCGTTGACCCTGTCCATCACCATCATGGGTGAAACCCCGCAAGGCCAGGCGCTGCGGCGTGATGCGGCGCGGGAGGGGGATGATGTCTGGGTTAGTGGCGAACTGGGCCTGGGAGCACTGGCGGTGGCGCAGCGGCTGGGACGGCTGCCAGCTGCTGGCTTGTCGGATGATGTGTTGGCAGCCTGCCAGTGCCGGCTGGATTTCCCGGTGCCACGGCTGGAGCTGGGTCAGGCCTTGCTGGGTGTGGCGCATGCGGCAGCTGATGTGTCAGACGGACTGCTGGCAGATCTCGGGCATATCCTGGCAGCCTCGGGCGTGGCGGCGGAAATCTGGGCTGACAGCCTGCCATCCTTGCCGCCACTGGAGGCGGAGCGACCGCGCTGGCTGGAGTTTCTGGCGGCTGGTGGCGATGATTACGAATTGTGCTTCACCGCGCCACTGGCGGCACGGCAGGCGGTGTTGGCTGCGGCGGCGCAGGCGGGCTGCCGGGTGACACGTATCGGCCGTATCGTGGCGGGCAGTGGCGCACGTTTGCTGGATGCCACCGGCCAGGCAATTGCATTGGACAAGGCAGGTTATGATCACTTCGCATAAACAGGCGCCGGCATTTCGTCCGGACTGGGCTTTTCTTACCCGTCACCCGGCGCATTTGCTGGCTTTCGGTTTTGGCAGCGGTCTGGCGCGCCAGGCTCCGGGAACCTGGGGCACGCTGGTGGCTTACCCCTTGTTTTTCCTGTTGCATGCACTGGGAATGGGTAGTCTGGGGTTGACCTTGCTGTGCCTGCCCTTGTTTGTGCTGGGGGTGTGGGTGTGTCAGGTAACGGGTGATGCACTGGGAGTGCACGATTATGGCGGCATCGTGTGGGACGAGGTGGTGGCCATGCTGCTGGTGCTGGCCTGGGCGCCGGCCAGTTGGGCTGGTTGGCTGCTGGCCTTTGCCCTGTTCCGCCTGTTTGATATTGTGAAGCCCTGGCCAATCGGCTGGTTTGACCGCCGGGTACATGGCGGCTTTGGTGTGATGCTGGATGACATCATCGCGGCGCTGTTCGCCTTGCTGGTGCAGGCGCTGCTGGCTGGCTATCTGCCGGCCTGATTTGATAAAGGGAGAGCTGGCATGCGTTGGGATGGCAACCGTGAAAGTGACAATGTTGAAGATCGCCGCGATGAGGGCGGTGGTGGCTTGCCCGGATTCAGGCTGGGTGGCGGCGGAATCGGTCTGGGAACGATTGCCATCGGCCTGGTGGCCTGGCTGGTGTTTGGTGCCAACCCGCTGCAGGTGATTTCGGCACTCAGTGGTGGTGGCCATCAGCAAGTGCAGACCCAGCCGCAGCAGCCCAAGGTGCATTCGGCGGAAGAGGAGCGCGAGGCCAAGCTGGTGCGGGTAGTGCTGGCGGATACCGAGGATGTATGGGGGCAGATTTTCCAGCAGCGCGGAGCCAGCTACCAGCAGCCCAAGCTGGTGCTGTTCAGCAATAGCACGCCGACTGCCTGCGGTCAGGGCCAGTCAGCCATGGGGCCGTTTTATTGTCCGGCCGACCGCAAGGTGTATATCGATCTGGCTTTCTACCGCACGCTGAACCAGCAGCTGGGTGCGCCTGGCGAGTTTGCCGAGGCCTATGTGATTGCGCACGAGGTGGGGCACCATGTGCAAAACCTGCTGGGTATTTCCGATAAGGTGGATGCCTTGCGGCGCAAGTCCAGCGAGCGCAAGGCCAATGCGCTGTCGGTGCGGCTGGAGTTGCAGGCCGACTGCTTTGCCGGGGTGTGGGGCAACCATGCTGACAAGGCAAGGCATATCCTTGAGGGGGGTGATCTGGAATCAGCGCTGAATGCGGCTTCCAAGATCGGCGATGATACCCTGCAGCGCTCTGCCGGGCAGGCGGTGGTGCCGGATTCCTTTACCCATGGCAGCAGCGAGCAGCGCGTGCGCTGGTTCCGCCGTGGCTTCGATGGTGGGGATATCGCACAGTGCGATACCTTCAGCGCCAATCCGCTGTAATCAGCAATGGTGCAGGTTATGCGGAGCGACTAATTAATGCGGTGACAGGTCTGTATGCCCCATCTGGCGCGGCTTTGTGGTATTCTTGCGCCCCTCTTGATTGTGACCCGTCACCCATCCATGAAAGATCCCTGCGATCACTACACTTTCGACCTGATTGGCGGCGTGCAGAAAAAGCCCGGACGCAAGCCGCTGGGCGAGCGCGCCATGACGGTGGCCGAGCGCAAGCGCCGCAGCCGCGAACAGCGCCGCAACCGCTTGCAGGAGCTGTCGGTGACGGTGGAATTGAGTCGCGATGCCCAGAAGTCGCTGGACAAGATGATCGAGTGGTGGGGGGTGAGCAAGAAGGAAGCGATCAACCGTGCGTTGCAGATTGCCTGCCAGTCGCAGACCGGGCGCACCGGCATGCTGTTTGATCTCGACCTGCCGCCAGCGGCCACAAAAAAAGCCCCGCGCAAGCGCCAAGGCTGAGTTCACGACACCTTAATCTGTCAAAGGGCTGCTCCACTTGGGCAGCCCTTTTTGCATTCACCAGCCGTTATCAGCCGTAGCGTTTTTTCGCTTCGATGGCCAGGCCGCTGCCGATGCTGCCGAACAGATTGCCCTCGACATGGTGGGCATTGGGCAGCAGTTGCTGCACGCATTGGCGCAGCGCGGGAACGCCGCTGGAGCCGCCAGTGAAGAACACGGTGTCGATCTGGCTGGCGCTGATGCCGGCATCAGCCAGCAGGCTGCCGATGGTCTTGCCGATCTGCCCCAGCATGCCATCGATGGTCTGGTTGAACTGCTCGCGCAGCAGCTCGGCGTACAGTCCGTCCTCGATCAGCTCCAGGTCCAGGCGATGGTTGTCGCTGCCGGAGAGGGCGATCTTGGCTTCTTCCACCTGCATGGCCAGCCAGTGGCCGGCGCGTTCCTGGATCAGCTTGAACAGGCGGTCGAAAGCGCGCGGGTCTTCCACGTCGCGATGAATATCCTGCAGATCCATCCACGCCTTGCGGGTGTAGGCAAAGTTGATGGTGTGCCAGGTGGCGAGGTTGAAGTACTGCGCCGACGGCATTTCGGCATTGTTGCGCAGGCGGCTCTTGAAGCCGAACAGTGGCATCACGCCGTGCAGGCTCAGCTGCTTGTCGAAGTCCGTACCGCCAATGTGCACACCGCCGGTGGCTAGGATGTCGGCACGACGGTCGTCCAGTTCGCGGCGTTCCGGCGACAGGCGCACCAGCGAAAAGTCCGAAGTGCCGCCGCCAATGTCGACGATCAGCACCAGCTCTTCGCGGGTGATGGAGGATTCGTAATCGAAGGCGGCAGCCAGCGGCTCGAACTGGAAGGAAATCTCCTTGAAGCCCACCTGGCGGGCAATCTGCGCCAGGGTTTCTTCCGCCAGCGCGTCGGCCTTGGGGTTGTCGTCGACAAAGAATACCGGGCGGCCCAGCACCACTTGTTCGAAGGAGCGGCCAGCGGCGCGGTCGGCGCGCTGTTTCACTTCCTGGATGAACAGGGTGAGCAGGTGGCGAAACGGCAGCGCCCGGCCTTGTACTTCGGTCTGGCTGTCGATCAGGCTGCTGCCCAGCAGGCTTTTCAGCGAGCGCATCAGCCGGCCTTCATAACCTTCGGTGTATTCCAGCAAGGCCTTGCGGCCAAACACCGAGTGGTCTTCTTCATAGTTGAAGAAAACAACCGAGGGCAGGGTGATCTTGCCGTCTTCCAGCGGAATCAGCGTATCTGCGCCGGGGCGCAACCAGCCTACCGTGGAGTTTGAGGTGCCGAAGTCGATGCCGCATGCTTGCGCAGCGCTGCTAGTAGTCATTGATGCCATCCCGAAAAGCGAGGCGGGATGGTACGCGTAATGGCGCTTTTTGTGAAGGGCCGTGCAGGCGTATTGTGGCGCGTCGGACGGATAAATGGGCAGCTGTTGACTTTTGTCGCAGGGCGGGTTTGGCCTCAGTGCTCGTCAGTGGGCGTGTGCTTGCGTGTGCCGTGCATGCTGTGGTGGGCAGTGGCCTCATGGCGGGCATCATCTTCGCTGTGCAGGTAGCGGCGGGTGGTCTGGATGCTGGCATGACGCAAGTTCTGGCTCACCATCAGTAGCGGCACGCCGGCTTCCAGCTGATGACTGGCCGCTGTGTGGCGCAGCCAGTGGGTGCTGGCCTGCTGTAGCTGGCTGCGGCTTTGCGGGTCTGTGCAATGGCTGGCGGCGCGTTTGAAGATTTCCTGGCAGATCAGGTAGATCGCTTTGTCGCTGACGCCGTGCAGGCTGTCTTGGCCTTGTCCGGGAATGCGGCAGAGTAATGGGGTGTCTTCGCCGTGCAGGGGGAGGCGCCCCAGTCCCAGGCTGTGGCGATAGTCGCCCAGTGCCTGCAGCAATTCATCAGATACCGGAATGTCAGCAGTGCTGCCCCCTTTGCCATGCACGCGCCACCACCATTGTTGCCGGCGCTGGCTGATGTCGCCCATGCGTGCGGCGGCCACTTCCTGGCGGCGTGCGCCGGTGAGGTAGAGCAGGGTGAGCAGCCAGCGGGCGCGGGCTGCTTGCAGTTGCTCGCGGTGCGTGTTGTGCGGCAGCTGTTCAAGTGCGCTGAGAATGGCTTGCCAGGCAGTGTGGTCGAGAAAGCGTTCCACCGGGCGCGTGTCCTGCGGCTGGCGTTGACGTAGCAATTTGAATGGATTGCCATGGCGGTAGCCGGCTTCGCTCAAGTAGCTGAACAGGGCTGACAGAATGGTGAGGGCCTGGCGGATGCTGGCGGGCTTCAGCGGCCCGGTAAACGGTTTCCAGTGTGCGTGCTGGCGTGGCCGGGCGGGCCCGATCCAGCGCTCTGCCGGCCAGGGTGCTTGCAAAAACCGCTGGTAGTCCAGTACGTCTTCGCGGCGCACCGCTTGCAGCCCCTGCTTGCGATCGGCCAGCCATAGCAGGAAGCGCTCGGTCTCCTTGCGATAGCTGCGCAAGGTGGCTGGACGGTCGATGAATTCGCTTAGCCATAGCAGCACGGCCTGCTGGTCGGACTGGGCGGCAATCAGGCTGTCGGGGTGGCGGGTATCGGGCAGGGTGTTGGGCATGAGCTTGCCGATTCTAGGGTGGTGCGCTGTCGTGGACAAGCATTCTTGCAGTCTGGTGCCGATGTTGATGTCCGGAAGCGCGGGGTGTGAATCGACACTCTTTGTGGATACGGCTTGAATCGGATGTGGGTTGGCAGCTATAGATGAAAGACTGAGTGGTTGATTTGGCAAGGGGGGAAGGTGTTGCTGTTATGAATGAAAAAGCAAAAATACTGGTGGTGGATGATGTGGAGACGGTGCGGCGGTTGTTGAAAATGGGCTTGTCGCGCAGTTTTGAGGTGATAGATGCCGGCAGCGGTGAGGAGGCGCTGGCTATGCTGGGTGAGGTGCGTCCGGCGGCTATATTACTGGATGTGGAAATGCATCCCGGCATGGATGGCTTTGAGACTTGTCGCCGCATCCGGGCAAATGAAGAGTTTGCACAGGTGCCGATTGTGTTTGTGTCGGCACGTGAGGAGATAGAAGACCGACTGGCTGGCTACGAGGCTGGGGGTGAGGATTATGTCGTCAAACCGTTTTCTGCACCGGAATTGGTAGCGAAGTTGCAGCGGCTGATTGACTCCACGGCTGAGCGTGGCCGGTTGAATGGTTTGGCGCGCGATGCCAGCTGTGCTGCCATGACTGCCATGCAAAGCATGAGTGAGATGGGTGCCTTGCTGGAGGTGGTGAAGCAGCTTGGTACGGCAGCGGCTGTGCTGGAGCTGGCGGATGCGATGGTTGCTGGTGTTGCGCTGTACGGATTGGATGCCTGTGTGCAGGTGCGGGTGCCGATGGGCGGGGTGACGCGCTGTCGTGGTGGCGAAGCTAGTCCGCTGGAAGTGTCGGTAATGGATCACCTGGTCAGCATGGGGCGGTTGGTGCAGTTCAAGGCGCGCATGGTGATCAATTATCCGGTGGTGTCCTTGCTGGTGCGCGACATGCCGCTGGAGGATGAAGATCGCTGCGGCCGCTTGCGTGATCACCTGACCATGCTGGTGGAAACGGCAGATGTGCATGCAGGGGCATTGGCGGCGCTCGCGCTGGCGCGAAGCCGGGATGATGAAATTGTGCGACTGGCTTTGAGTATGACCGAGGTGTTGGGAGAGGTGGACAAGGCGCAGCGGGATAATCAGGTTTCCAGTCGCATTGCGCTGGAAAATGTGCGGCAGCGCGTGGATGCGGCATATGTATCGATGATGCTGACTACGACTCAGGAAAATATGCTTAATCGAGCGCTGGATGATGGGGTGGAGGAGTTGCTGAATTCGCAGGCGGATATTTCGGATCTGCAAAATCGCTTGTCGCAGATGGTGGCGGATTTGCGCCGTGTGGCCGGAGGTGAATCGGCTTAGGGTGGGGTGGTGTTTGGTCGGGCCCGGCTTGTATGCCGGGCTTTTTGTTTGTTGATGATGCTGTACTGCTGTTGGTGTGGAATGACGTGCGCGTGCTGCGTTGTTGGTTGGTGCTGCGCGTGCTGGGATTGGTCTTGAGTGGATTTTGGTTGGTGGGCTTGTTGCGGAGTGGTTGATGTTTTTAGGTTTTCTGAATAAAACATCCGATAAGTATAGTAATCGGAAATATTTGTGGTGATGGTGTAATTAAATAATGTAATACGTAATAAATAATATTTTATGGCTGTGATAAAATGCGCTCATTCAACGGAAATGGTATGGCTGGCATGGCAACTGACATCTATTCGCGCATTCGGCAGGTAGCTTTTGAATTGGTGGGGGAGGGGGTGTGGCCTACCGTGGTGGAGGTGCGCAGCCGGTTGGGTACGGGTTCCAACACCACCATCAACAACACGCTCAAAGAGTGGCGACAGGAGTTTCTGGCGCGTATGGCCAGTTCTGCCCGTCATCCGGATTGGCCCGCCGGGCTGGCCGAGGCATTTGGCCTGATCTGGCAGCAGTCTTGCACGGCGGCCGAGCAGCAATGGGAAGTGCTGCGGCAGGAGGCTGAGCAGCAGGTGGCCGACTCGACCCAGGCGCAGGCGGTAGCCCAGGCACAATTGGAAACGACGCAGGCTTCCCTGCAGTCGGCCTTGCGTGAGTTGGAGCTGCGCGCTGTCCGTCTGCAGGAGCTGGATGGCAAGCTGCAGTCTGCCGAACAGCGCCATGCCGTGCTGGAGTCGAACAGTCAGCGGCTGGGCGAGCAGCTGGAAGCCAGCAGGCTGGAGGCGCAGCAAGTGCGCCGCGATAGCGACGAGCGCGTGGCCGAACTGGAGGCGCGGCATGAACAAAGGCTGCAAGAAGCGCGACAGGAGGCTGAGCGGCGCGAGAGTCTGGCCTATGAACGATTGGAAGGCTTGCGCGTGCGCCTGTATGAACAGGTCGAGGAGGAGCGTCAGGCCATGAAACTGGCGACGGCCGCCTTGCAGGAAGAATTGCAGGCGGCGCGGCGGCAGGTGCTGCAGGTGGAGCAGGTGTGGCGGGAGCGGCTGGCCGAGCGGGATCGCGAGTCCGGCAAGCAGGCGGCGCGACTGGAAATGCTGGAACAGCGTAATGCCGAGTTGCAGCAGGCGGCCGAGCGTCAATCAGTGTTGGGCGAGCAAGCCAATGCCCGTCTGCTGGATATGGCTGGAGAAAATGCGCGACTGGCCGGGGAGATGGCGGCGGGGCTGGAGCGACAATTACAGCGCCTGGCTTCTGCCATGCATGATGCGCGTCAGGAGCTGGCCGTGCTGGATGAGGCTGGGATGCGCGAGTGGGTCAGTCGGCAGTTGCAATTGCCGCTGGCCTGAATGGATGGCTGAAAAGCAGATGCATGGCGCATCTGCTTTTGGGGGAGGTTCTAGAACAAGTGTTGCAGCGCTTGGCAGATGGTTTCCAGGTATTGTGCGTCGGTACTGTCAAACTGGTCGAGTTGGGCGGAATCCACATCCAGTACCGCGACTACTGCGCCGGCTGCATTGTGCACGGGGACGACGATTTCTGAACGGGCGCTGGACGAGCAGGCAATGTGGCCAGGAAATGCATCGACATCCGGCACGATCAGCGTGCGGTTTTGTGCCCAGGCGCTGCCACATACGCCCTTGCCATGCGGGATGCGGGTGCAGGCAATCGGCCCCTGAAAGGGTCCAAGCACCAGTTGTGGGCCCTTGACCAGGTAAAAGCCGGTCCATAGCCAGTCGAAACTGCTGTGCAGGGCTGCGGCCAGATTGGCCAGGGCGGCAATCTGGTCGTCTTCGTATTGCACCAGCGCCTGCGCCTGCGGCAGCAGGGTCTGGTATTTTTCTTCCTTGGTTTCGCCCTGAATGGTCAAATGTTCAGCCATGTCTTGCTCTGATGTGAAATTCAAGGCCGTCAGCATAGCAGAATGTCGATCATCAAGATGGCAATTAAAAACCCGGCGCGAGGCCGGGTTTTTTGTGCGGTATTCCTGATGGAATGCGGCTTACATCATGTGCTGGCCGCCATTGATAGCCAGGTTGGCGCCGGTCATGAAGCCGGCAACGTCGGAGGCCAGGTAGTTGATCAGGCCGGCGATTTCTTCCGGCTTGCCCAGGCGGCCTACCGGGATGTTGGCGATGATCTTGTTGCGTACTTCTTCCGGTACTGCCATCACCATGTCGGTGGCGATATAGCCCGGGGAGATGGTGTTGACGGTGACGCCCTTGCGTGCGACTTCCTGGGCCAGCGCCATGGTGAAGCCATGCATGCCAGCCTTGGCGGCAGAGTAGTTGGTCTGGCCAAACTGCCCTTTCTGGCCATTAATCGAGGAAATATTGATGATGCGGCCAAAACCGCGCTCCACCATGCCGTCCAGCACCGGCTTCACCATATTGAACAGCGAATCCAGGTTGGTCTTGATGACGGCATCCCAGTCGTCCTTGCTTTGCTTCTTGAAGGTGCCGTCGCGGGTGATGCCGGCGTTGTTGACCAGTACGTCCACGGCGCCAACTTCCTGCTGGGCGCGCGCCAGCATGGCGGCGCAAGCTGCGGTATCGGTCACGTCACACTGGTAGGCGTGGATGTCGGCAAAGCCCATGCCCTTCATGTCGGCCAGCCAGGCTTGCTCCTTGCCCGGCTTGCTGTAGGTGGTGATGACGGTGTGGCCGGATTCGGCCAGAGCCTTGCAGATGGCGGTGCCAATGCCGCCCATGCCTCCGGTTACGAGTGCGATGCGTTTTGTCATGATGCTGGCTCCTTGTCTTTGTTGGGGCGAAAAACTCGCTGATCTGAAGTCTGATATGACTTTTTTCTTACCAGAATATGAGTCCTGCACCGAATTGTAAACAGGCCAGATGACAAAACGTTTTATGCCGTATGATTTAACAATTCATTGCTTAAACGTTGTAGTAAATCCAATCTTTGTCGAGAGATCGTGCCATCTTCTGTGGCTTGCTTGATCGCACAATCCGGTTCCTTGCGGTGGGTGCAGTTGTGGAAGCGGCATTGGCCGATCAGCGGGCGCATTTCCGGGAAGTAGTGCAGCAGGTCGGTGGCCTGCAAATGCTTGAGGCCGAATTCCTGCAGACCGGGGGAGTCGATCAGGTCGCTGCCCGGCGACAAAGTGTCCAGATGATAGAGCGTGGCGTGGGTGGTGGTGTGCTTGCCGGAATCCAGCGCTTCGGAAATATCGCCGATGCGAGCGTTGGCCTCGGGCAGCAGGGCGTTGGTGAGGGTGGACTTGCCCATGCCGGACTGGCCGACAAAGACGCAGGTTTCACCATCCAGCAGCGGCAGCAGCGGGCTCATGTCCTGTTTGGCGGACAGGGTGATCATCTTGTAGCCCAGCGCGGCATAGGGCTGCAGCTTTTCGATCAGCGCGGCGGTTTCCGGCAGGTCGGCCTTGTTGATCAGGATGACCGGGTCGATGTCGGCGGCCTCGGCGGCAATCAGGCAGCGGTTGAGCAGCTCTTCGTTAGGGCTGGGAACGGCGGCAATCACAAACAGAATGCGGCTGACATTGGCTGCAATCACCTTGGTCTTCCAGTCGTCCTGACGGTACAGCAGGCTGCTGCGTGGCAGGCTTTCCTCGATGACGGCCTGTTCCTTGTTCTGAATCAGGATTTCCACGCGGTCGCCGCAGGCGAAGTCCACCCGCTTGCCGCGGGTGGAGCAGCCGTAGGTCTGGCCTTCGGCCTCCACGATGAAGCGGCGGCCATGGCTGCGGATGATCTGTCCGATGGCTGCTCTCATGCGCGGCCTTGCAGCGCTTCGGTTTTCGCCGCGCAAATGAAGTCGTTGAGGGTCAGGCCGCCGGCGTCGTGGGTGCTGAAGTGCACCACGGCGCGGTTGTAGTGCACCGACATGTCGGGGTGATGGTCTTCCTGGTGGGCAATCCAGGCCAGGGCATTTACAAAGGCCATGGTCTGGTAATAGTCGTCAAAACGGAAGGTCTTGCATAGCTCGATGCCTTTGACTTCCCAGCCGGGCAGGGTGGTCAGGAATTGATTGATGGTGCTGGAGTCCAGCGGGCTTTTGCCGTGCTGGGCCTCGCAATGCAGGGCGAGCAGATTCATGGACGGGCTCCTTGCAGATGGGCGATGCGCAGGCTCGCCGGAGGGTGGGAGTCGTAAAACGCCGAGTGCAGCGGGTCTGGTGTCAGAGTTGAGGCGTTGTCACGATAGAGTTTGACCAGTGCGGCGACCAAATGGTGCGCATCGGACTGGTTGGCGGCAAATTCGTCTGCCTCGTATTCATGACGGCGCGACAGCAGGCTGGACAGCGGTGTCAGCGGGAAAGTAAAAGCCGGCACGGCAAGGAAGAACAGGATCAGTGCCATGGCGGTGCTGGGTGTGCTGACGCCCAATGCCTGGTAGAACCAGCCGGCATGCAGCAATTGACCCAAGATGAACAGGAAGCCCAAAGACAGGGCAAAGGCAAAGCCGATGCGCTTGACGATGTGCTTGCGCTTGAAATGGCCCAGTTCGTGCGCCAGCACGGCTTCGATTTCCTCTGCCGACAACTGCTTGAGCAGGGTGTCGAAAAACACGATGCGTTTGGCGCTGCCAAAGCCGGTGAAGTAGGCATTGCCGTGACTGGAGCGGCGTGAGCCGTCCATCACGAACACGCCCTGGCTGGTAAAGCCAGTACGTGTCAGTAGCGCTTCGATGCGCTGTTTCAATTCCAGGTCTTCCAGCGGCTGGAAGCGGTTGAACAGGGGGGCGATCAGCGTGGGGTAGAGCGCTACCATCAATAACTGGAAGGCCGACCAGACCAGCCACACCCACAGCCACCACAACGGTCCGGCCTGGGCCATCAGCCACAGTACCAGCGCCAGCAAGGGCAGGCCGATCAGTGCGCCAATGGCACTGCCTTTGATGGCATCCAGCACAAACATGGCTAGCGTCATCTTGTTGAAGCCGAAGCGCGCCTCGATGCGGAAAGTGCTATATAGCGAGATGGGCAGGCTGATGGCGGAGGTGAGCAGGGTCAGGGCCACGACCAGCAACAGGCCGCTGCCGATTTCACCCAAAGCCAGGCCGCTAATCTGCCGTGCCAGCCAGTCGAGTGCACCGCCCAGCGTCAGGCCAGCGATCAGCGCGGTGTCGATGCAGCTGGACAGCAAGCCCAGCCGGGTTTTGGCCATGCTGTAGTCGGCGGCATGCTGGTGCTGCTGCAGTGTGATGGCGTCGGCAAACTCTGCCGGTACGCGGGCGCGATGGCGCGCAATATGGCGGATATGGCGCAAGCCCAGCCACAACTTGAGAATCAGGGTCAGCGCCAGTGCGGCCAGAAAGAGATAGCGGAATGCCTCGGTCATGATTTACGCAGGTGGGTTTGCCGCCACGGCGGCAATGAAGGAAAATGCTTGGGTTTCGCAAAGATTGGACAGTATGGCACAAGATCAGAACAACCTCATCTGGCTCGACATGGAAATGACCGGGCTGAATCCTGAAACCGACCGCATTATCGAAGTGGCGATGATCGCCACCGACAGCCAGTTGAATGTGCTGGGACAGTCGCCCGTGCTGGTGATTCACCAGCCGGACAGCGTGCTGGATGCCATGGATGACTGGAACAAGAATACCCACGGCAAGAGCGGCCTGATTGCCAAGGTCAAAGCCTCCACCCTGAGCGTGGCCGAGGCCGAGGCGACGTTGCTGGCCTTCATGGCCGAGTATGTGCCGGCCCGTACCACGCCGATGTGTGGCAACACCATTCATCAGGATCGCCGTTTCATGGTGCGCTGGATGCCGCAGCTGGAGGAATATTTCCACTATCGCAATCTGGATGTGTCCACACTGAAGGAATTGTGCAAGCGCTGGCGGCCAGAGGTGGCGCGTGGCGTGGTCAAGCGTGGCAAGCACGAAGCGCTGGCGGATATCGAGGAGTCCATCGAAGAGCTGAAATACTATCGCGAGCACTTTCTCAAGGTGTGATGTAGCGCTGGCACTACAGTGGTAGTATGCATTCTGCAAAGGGGACGCCAGTCCCCTTTATTCTTGCCAGCCCAGCCATTGGTGGCAGGGTGAGTAAAGCAAAATCCAATTCCATTTTTGAATGCAGCCATCTCACGACCATGTTTGACGACAGCAAAACCGGTATCAATCACAGCCCAGTCTGGGCCAGGCTGCACCAGCATCAGCGTGCCACCCGTTTCATGCAGATGCGTGAACTGTTCCAGACCGACGCCCAGCGCTTTCAACGTTTCTCCTTGCAACTGGATGGTTTGTTGCTGGATTACTCGAAAAACCGTATCACCGAACGCACGCTGGAGCTATTGATCGATCTGGCGCACGAGGCGGATCTGCCAGGCTGGATGCAGCGCATGCGCTGCGGTGAGCAGATTAATGTCAGCGAACGGCGCTCTGTACTGCATACCGCGCTCCGTCTTCCTGCGTCGGCTAACCTGCTGCTGGATGGGCAGGATATTGTGCCCGAGGTGCATGCCGTGTTGCAGCGCATGCGGGCTTTCAGCGACAAGGTGCGCGGCGGGCAGTGGCTGGGCTACACCGGCCAGCCGATACGCGATGTGGTGAACCTGGGTATTGGCGGCTCGGATCTGGGACCGCTGGTGGTGAAAGAGGCGCTGTCGGCCTATGCCCATCCTGCGCTGAAAGTACATTTTGTTTCCAATGTCGATGGCCAGCATATTGCCCGTACACTGGAGCCGCTGGATCCGGCCACCACGCTGTTCGTGGTGGCATCCAAGTCGTTTACCACGCCGGAAACCCTGCTCAATGCTGAGGCAGCCAAGGCCTGGTTTTTGCAGGCAGGAAGTCAAGATGACATTGCCCGGCATTTTGTTGCTGTGTCCACCAATGCGCCGGCAGTGCAGGCTTTTGGCATCGATACCGAACACATGTTCGGCTTCTGGGATTGGGTCGGCGGGCGTTATTCGGTCTGGTCGGCCATTGGTCTGCCGGTGATGCTGGCGGTGGGCTACGACAGCTTCCGCCAGTTTCTCGATGGCGCACATGCCATGGATGAACATTTCTTCCATGCGCCGCTGGCACAGAACATGCCGGTGCTGCTGGCGCTGATCGGCATCTGGTACAACACTTTCTATCAGGCGCACACCCACGCCATCATGCCGTACGACCATGGCTTGCGCCGCCTGCCAGCCCATATCCAGCAGCTGGATATGGAATCGAATGGCAAGCGGGTGGGGCGTTTTGGCGCACCGCTGGATTTTGATACCGGGCCGGTGATCTGGGGCGAGGAAGGGGCCAACAGCCAGCACGCCTTTTTCCAGCTGCTGCATCAGGGCACCCGCTTGGTGCCCTGTGATTTCATTGTGCCGATGAATGGTCATTACGGTTTGGAGCAGCAGCACCGGGTGCTGGTGGCCAACTGTTTTGCCCAGTCCGAGGCGCTGATGCGCGGCAAGAGCGAGGCCGAAGTCATGGCCGAATTGCCGGACATGCCCGGTGAAGAGCTGGACATGCTGCTGCCGCAAAAGCTATTTCCGGGCAATCAGCCCTCCAACACCATTGCGCTGGACAAGGTGACTCCCCGCACCCTGGGCATGCTGCTGGCACTGTACGAGCACAAGGTCTTCGTGCAAGGGGTGATCTGGGGCATCAACTCCTTCGATCAATGGGGCGTAGAATACGGCAAGCAGCTGGCCCGGCGCATACTGCCCGAGCTGGATGCGGCAGCAGCCGCACCTGCTGCACACGACAGCTCAACCCACGGTTTGATCGAATATTTCAGGAAAATACATGGATAAGCAGGCAGCCGCACTGGCGGCACAACTGGGCGAGCAGCTGCTGGCAAGAGGCGAAACAGTGGCGACGGCAGAGTCCTGCACTGGTGGCATGATCGCCGCCGCGCTGACCGATATTGCCGGCAGCTCGGCTTGGTTCGGCTATGGCTTGGTTAGCTACAGCAATGAGGCCAAGCAGGATCTGCTGGGGGTGCAGGCCGCCACGCTGGCCGAGCACGGCGCGGTCAGTGAGGCCGTGGTCCGGCAGATGGCTGCTGGAGCGCGTGAGCGTGCCGCTGCTGATTGGGCGGTGGCTGTTTCCGGCATCGCCGGTCCGGGGGGCGGATCACCAGCCAAGCCGGTGGGTACGGTATGGCTGGCACTGGCCGGGCCGGATGGGCTGAGTCAGGCCTTCGTCTGTCAGTTTGCTGGCGACCGGGCGGCGGTGCGGCAGCAGACTGTGTTGACGGCGCTTGGTCGTTTGCTGCAGTTGATCGAGGACAGTGTGTTGTCAGCCTGAGCCAGCTCTGTGCAAGGAGTAAATGTTTGCACGGAATAAATGAAAGGGGAGCCAGTGGCTCCCCTTTGTCATGGCTCTTGCTCAGTCGTGTGGCTGGCGCAGCCAGTCGCTGGTATGGCGAATCAGTTGGTAGGCTACTGACAGCTGGGCCGGAATGGTGGGCAGGGCGTCAATGTGATACCAGCCCGCGTCTTCGATCTCGCCGGGCTGCGGGCGGATGTCCCCGCCATCATATTCGGCAGTGAATGCCAGCATCAGCGAATGCGGGAAAGGCCAGGACTGCGAGCAGACATAGCGCAGGTTTTTCACCCGTACGCCCACTTCTTCCAGGGTTTCGCGGTGTACGCACTGCTCCACCGTTTC
Source organism: Aquitalea aquatica (assembly GCF_013911085.1). Lineage (GTDB taxonomy): Bacteria > Pseudomonadota > Gammaproteobacteria > Burkholderiales > Chromobacteriaceae > Aquitalea > Aquitalea aquatica. The sequence goes on along the minus strand of NZ_JACERN010000033.1, from coordinate 217,053 downwards.
GCCCGGCTCGACAAAGCCGGCCAGTGCACTGTACACGCCGGGCAGGAAATGCGGGCTGCGGGCCAGCAGCAGCTCCTGGCCGCGATACACCGCCACCATCATGGCCGGTGACAGCCGTGGGTAGTAAAGCTGACCGCAGCCGGGGCAGTGTTTGCCCTGGTCATGACCATGTTGTTGCAGCGGGCTGGCGCAGTGGCCACAAAAACGGTGGGTGTACTGAAACTGTCGCAACTGCGCAGCACGGGCGATGCCTGCGGTTTGCTCGGGCGGCAGTGCCATCAATGCGGCACGCAACGGCAGCCATTCGCAGTCGGGCGGCGGCGGGCCGATCAGGTCGGCGGCGTACAGATTGCTGCCTTGCTGCTGGTCGATGAACAGGCGGTTGGCCAGTGGCCAGTGGCGGGCGGCATCGCCGGGCAAGGCCTGTTTTTGCAGTAGCAGGCGCGGGCCATCAAAAATGCACCAGCGCGTGGGAAGATCGGGATTACGGTGTTCGGGCAGTTCGAGCGGCATGATGGGGCTTTGGGACGCTAAGCCGCCAGTTTAGCTGTTGAGTGTCATCATGTCTGCTGCATTGCGCTGGCGCTGCTTGAGTTACCCGATCTCAGGCATTGCTGCCATACATCCAGTGTTCGCTCTGGCGGCGTACCACTTCCGATAAGGAACCGCTGGCGCGATAGATGGCGCGCAGCCACTGGCTGTCGGACTGGCGCTTGAGCGCGCGCTCGCGCAGCAGGCTCAGCTCCTTTTCGCAGTTCAGTGCCCGGGCTTGCGGTTGCAGGGCGTTCAGCGTGCTCAGTAGATCTTCCTGCAGGCCGGTTTGCTGCCGTGCCGCGCCATCCACCAGTACGCCGTCGAAGCCAAAGCGGCAGGCCTGGAAGCGGTTGTAATTGTAAGTGTGATAGTGCGCGGCCTGGATGTCGTGCCATCCATCCTCCAGGCAGCGATGCGCCAGCATCTGGGCATAGGCTGCCAGCAGCGTGGGGGTGACAATGTCCAGCGGGGTATCGCAGATGCGGATTTCCACCGTGCCATATTCCGGCTTGGGGCGGATGTCCCAGTAAAAGTCTTTCATGCTGGCAACAATACCCAGCCCGGCCATGTGCTGAAAATATTCATTGAACTGTGTCCAGTTTTCCACGCAGGGCATGCAGCCAGACAAGGGGAAGGCATTGACGCTGGTCAGGCGCGAGGTCTGAAACAGCGTATCCATGCCCTGATAAAAGGGTGACGAGGCGGACAGCGCGATAAAGTGCGGAATGTAACGCGCCAGGTAGTGACTGAGACGGATGGCAGCGTCGCCATCCGGGCAGCCGATGTGGATGTGCTGGCCGTACACGGTGAACTGCTTGGCCAGGTAGCCGTACAGCTCTGAAACCAGCTGGTAGCGTTCCTTGGGGTAGATCTGCTGCTCGCTCCAGTGCTGGAAAGGATGGGAGCCGCCGCCCGCCAGCCCCAGGTTGAGCTTTTGTGCGCTGCTCACCAAAAGGGCGCGGATGCCTTGCAGCTCCTGCAGCATGGTGTCGCTGCCCTGGTGAATGGCCGTGCCGATTTCGATCATGCCTTGGGTGATTTCCGGCTTGATGTCATAGCCGTGCGGCTGACGGTCTATCAGTAGCAGCAAGTCGTCCGAGCCACGGGTCAGGTTGTAGTCGCGGCGGTTGACTATCATCAGTTCCAGTTCCACACCCAGGGTCAGTGGTGTGCTGTTGTTGAATTCCAGCATGTCAGTCCTCCGGAGGAAGGTCGCCAGCGCGGCGTAGTGCCAGGCGGGTTAGCAGGGGGCCGGCCAGTTCGCTGATGACAAATACGGCCATCATGGTGCCGGTAAAGGCGGCGGCATCCGGACCCAGTGCCAGTGTGCTCATACTCACTAGCACGGCGCTGCCGCCAGAAAGCGGGTTGAGTGCCAGCCCCAGCCACAGGCCGCGCTGGCGGCTCAGGCAGTTTTGCGGTGCCAGCAGCCACCAGCACAGCATGGGGATGGCCGAGCGCAGCAGCAGGTAGGACAAGGCCAGTGGCCAGTAAGCGGCCAGCGTCTGTGGTGCCAGTTGGGCACCGGCTGCAACAAAAAAGGCAACAAAGAAAAAGTGGCTGCCACTTAACAAGCCCGGCTCACTGACTGTATGCCCGCCACGCAGATTGCGTGTGGCCAGGCCAAATACCAGCAGGGCCAATGAGGGCAGGGTGTTTAGCATGACGGATAGCCCCACCAGCAGAGCGATCAGGCCGAATAGCAGGACGGTCTGCCGCTGGCGTTGCTGGCTGCCCAGCCAGCGGTTGAGCGCGATTGCCAGCAAACCGGCCAGCAGGCCGAGCAGGCTGGAGCCCAGAATCAGCCAGGCCGGCGACAGAATGCCGTCCTCCGTGCTGTGTTGGTTTTGCAGATGGGCGGAGCCCAGTGCGATGGCGAACACGATGACCGACAGCAAGCTGGATAGGGCGGTGGCAGTGGTCAGTCGTTCACTGACCTGGCCCTCGGCGCGGGTCTCGCGCAGCATCTCCAGAATGACGATGGGCGAGGTGGCCATACCCAGCGCTGCCATCATGCTGCTGGCTTGCCAGCCCAGTCCACCTTGCAGCAGTAGTGCGCACAGGGCGGCAAATACTGCCAGGCAGTAGCACAGCGTGGTCAGCAGCAAGGTACGCTCCACGCGCAGCCAGTGCAGGTCGACCCGGCGGCCACTTTCAAACAGTGCCAGCCCCAGTGCCAGGTTGACGAACAGGTCGGCGGCGCTGAGTAATTCCTGGTTTAGCAGATGCAGGCTGGCCGGGCCGATGATCAGGCCGGTCAGTACATAGCCGGTAATGGCGGGCAAGCGTCCGGCACGGTTGGCAATTTGGCCGCCGATAACGCCTAGCGTCAGCAGAATGCCAAAGGCAGCCAGCGGGTTAAGGGACAGGCTGTGCCAGGGTAGTTGGCTCATGGGTGTCTCCGTGGTCTGTGGATGAGGCCCGCCAAGGCGGGCGTGAGGCCGGGAGTGGTGCGTTGAATGGCTCTGCGGGCAGGCTGAAATGCTGAGTGTATAAATTAGGGACTGCTGATTTGCTGCGAGGGTTCCATTGCTGAGTGAATTAATTCTTGCTGCACTGCAGAATTATCTGGCCGCTACGCCATGCAAAACGGCCCCGCAGGGCCGTGGAAAAAGTACTTTGCCGAGTGTGGTCAGCAGTTGGCCGATGCACTATCTGCACGCTGTGGCGATTCGCTTAGTAGCAGGTAAATACCCAGTAGCACACCCATGCCACACAGGCTGACCACGTAATGGGCAGGGGCTAGCGGGTCAGCCTTCAGCCACAGCGAAACCGCCATGGGTGTGAGACCGCCGAAAATGGCGTAGGCGACATTGTAGGAAAATGACAGGCCGCTAAAGCGCACTGCCGGTGGAAAGGCGCGCACCATGACGAAGGGGACGGCCCCGACAATGCCGACGCTGAGGCCAGTCAGGCTGTATAGCGCATACAGCTGGCTGTCATCACTCGCCATGCTGGTGTAAAAGTGATAGCTACAGGCGCCCAGCAGCAGGCTGCCGACAATGAAGGTCAGGCCGCTGCCGATGCGATCGATTGTGCGGCCGGCCGCCATGCAGCCTGCGATCAGGGCGATGGTGGCCAGACTGTTTGCCTTGAGAGTGGTGGCGGCATCCAGGCCGAACTGCTTTTGCAGATAGGTGGGCGTCATCAGGATGACCACTACGATGGCGGCAGACAGCAGCCAGGTCAGCAGCATGGAAATGATGACGGCGCGTTTGTGTTCACGCAGTACGGTTTTCAGTGGCAATTCATCAGCCAGGGCTTTGCGTGCCTGCATCTCGGCAAAGACCGGTGTTTCCTGCAGCCATTGGCGCAAATACATGGCCAGCAGGCCAAAGATACCGCCCACCAGAAAAGGCAGTCGCCAGGCCCAGTTGCTGATTTGTGCCGGACTGAAGCTGCTGTTGATCAGGGTGGCCAGCAACGAACCCAGCAGGATGCCGGCAGTGAGGCCAGCAGTCAGCGTGCCGCAGGCATAACCGGTGTGACGGGCGGGGACATGTTCGGCCACAAATACCCAGGCGCCCGGCACTTCGCCGCCAATTGCCGCACCCTGCAGGATGCGCAAAGCCAGCAGTGCCAGCGGCGCGGCAATGCCGATGCTGGCATAGGTGGGCAGCATGCCCATCAGCAGGGTGGGAACGGCCATCAGCACGATGGACAAGGTGAACATGCGCTTGCGCCCCAGCTTGTCACCAAAGTGCGCCATGACAATGCCGCCCAGCGGACGTGCCAGATAGCCCGCAGCAAAGATGCCGAAGGTCTGGAACTGGCGCAGCCAGTCCGGCATGTCCGGCGGGAAAAACAACTTGCCGATGACCAGGGCGAAAAATACAAAAATGATGAAGTCGTAAAACTCCAGCGCGCCGCCCAGGGCGGCGAGGGCCAGGGTGCGGTAGTCCTGGCGATTGAGTGGGCGTGCTGGGCTGAGCTTGGCTTCGTCGTGCTGCGGGATCATGCGTAATCTCTTGTGTGTGGGCTGGCTACTCTGTGGCGGCCTGCTGTGGGGCGGGTGGGTCAGTCTGAGAGAATACGGGAAGGGATGGGGGCAGGCAATGTGGTTAGGTGCGGCATGCTGGCATCTTGTTGCGTGAAAAGCTGATTTTCGTGTGGTAAATCTTTTTATTTGGCTCGGTGCGTCATAAAAAATGCGCCGCCAGTTGCATGGAATAGACGGGCGGCGCGGTGGTCAGGCTTGGTTCAGCTGCTGCAGGCGGCTTAGGTTATGTCCGGCCTCCTGCATGATGCGTTCGAATAGCTGTTGCACGGTGGGCACGTCGTCAATCAGTCCCTGCACCTGGCCGATCAGTTGCACTCCATGCTGGTGATTGCCTTCTTCAATAGCCAGGCGGATGGATTCGGTGGCTGCACCAAACAGCGCCAGCTGGCGCAGTTCCTGCGGTTTTTGCAGCATGCCGCCCAAGGCTACTTTCCATACCGGCATGCCCATCTTGCGGGCGATGGCGCTGGCTTTCCAGGCGGCTGCCAGCAGATTCATCGGCTTGCGGGTGGCGGCGCGGGCGGTGGGGGTGTCCATCATGCGGCACCACAGGCCGTCGAAGTTACGCGAATACAAAGTATCGGCCACGCTGCGCTGGCGAATCATCTCCTTGCTGCGCTCGTGCACCGGACTTTCCTGCGTCATGGCCAGGCGGCTGCCCATGGCTACGGCATCCGCCCCCAGTGCCAGGGCGGCCAGCAAGCCGGCGCCACTGCCAAAGCCACCAGCGGCGATGATGGGCAGTGCGCATACCTTGCGGATGGCCGGGATCAGTACCAGCGAAGTCACCTCGCCGCCATGGGCGGCTGCTTCGTGGCCGGTGACCAGCAGGCCGTCCACACCGGCTTTTTCGGCCGAAATGGCATGCTTCTCGGTGACGACGGTAGCAATCACCTTGCCACCATAGGAGTGTGCGGCCTTGACGATCCAGTCACCCTTGCCCAGCGAAAAGTTGATGACTGGCACCTGCTCTTGCAAGGCAACTTCGCAGTTTTCGCGCGCGCCCGGCATCATCAGTGTGCAGCCGATGCCGAAAGGGCGGTCGGTCAGCTCACGGATGCGGCGGATGGCGGCGCGGGTCTGTTCTGGCTTGAGCGGGCCGGTGGCCAGAATGCCCAGTCCACCCGCATTGGCGGTGGCAGCTACCAGTTCGGGAGTGGCGATATAGCTCATGCCGGGGCAGGCGAGTGGCAGGCGCACGCCAAAGGTTTCGGTAAGGCGGGTTTGCATGATGGTGGCCGGGCAGGTGGTTTACAATGTCGGGCTATTGTTCAGGCTTTTTTCGAAAATTTCAAACGGTTGTTTGATTATGTACATGGTATTGATCGGCTGGCTCTACGTGGTGTTGATGCTGGCAGTGGCGCAGAACAGCCTGTGGGCTACCTTTTCCATCCTGTTTTTCCTCGGCTTCCTGCCCACTCTGTTTATTGCAAGAATGACACGGCGCCGCCTGCGAAAACGGCAGGAATTGGCCCGTGAGCAGGCAAATGCAGGCAAGACGCTTGAGTGAGCTTGCGCTGTGGTGCTAGAATCTTGCGTCCTCTACATTGGGTAGGGGAATAAACTACGCACATCCGTGCCAAAGGGTGCCGTCATTTTTTTCTGATACTGACGGTTGTCTGCGCGGATGGAGGCTTAACCCTTTAAGGAGTTTTTGCATGTCCACCAACGTTACCATGCGTCAAATGCTTGAGGCCGGTGTTCACTTCGGCCACCAAACCCGTTTCTGGAACCCGAAGATGGCTCAGTACATCTTTGGCAGCCGCAACAAGATTCACATCATCAACCTGGAAAAGACTCTGCCGCTGTTCATCAGCGCCCAGGAATATGTGCGTCGTCTGGCCGCCAACAAGGGTACCGTAATGTTTGTTGGTACCAAGCGTCAGGCACGTGAGATCGTCCGTGAAGAAGCCGCTCGCGCTGGCATGCCGTTTGTTGATCACCGCTGGCTCGGCGGCATGCTGACCAACTACAAGACCGTGAAGCAGTCCATCAAGCGTCTTGAAGAGAAGCGTGCCATCCTGGAAGGCGCTGACATGGGTTACAACAAGAAAGAACTGTTGGACCTGCAACGCGAAGTTGACAAACTGGAACGCTCGCTGGGCGGTATCAAAGATATGAAGGGCCTGCCGGACGCCATCTTCGTTATCGACACTGGCTACCAGAAAGGTACCATTGTTGAAGCCAAGAAACTGGGCATCCCGGTTATCGGCGTTGTTGATACCAACAACTCCCCGGACGGCATCGACTACGTAGTTCCGGGTAACGATGACTCCAGTCGCGCTATCCGCCTGTACGCTCGCGGCATCGCCGACGCCGTACTGGAAGGCCGCGCTCAGTCGCTGCAAGAAGTCGTAGCCGCTGCTGAAACGGCCCAGGCTGAGTAAGCAGACTCGAAAGGGGGCGCAAGCCCCTTTTTTTAGACCTGATTACCTTACGTATCGAATACAGGAGTTACAAATGGCGGAAATTACCGCAAAGATGGTTTCGGATCTGCGCGCTGCTACCGGCCTGGGCATGATGGAGTGCAAAAAAGCCCTGGTTGAAGCTGAAGGCGACGCTGCCAAGGCCGAAGAAATTCTGCGTATCAAGTCCGGTAACAAGGCTTCCAAGATGGCTGGCCGTCTGGCTGCCGAAGGTATCATCGGTTCCTACGTGGCTGGTGGCGTTGGCGCCCTGGTTGAAGTGAACTGTGAAACCGACTTCGTTGCCAAGGACCCGACCTTCCTGGCCCTGGCGGCTGCTGCTGCCCAGGCTGCTGCAACTGCGAACCCGGCTGATGTTGAAGCCCTGTCCGCTGTTGAAGTAGACGGCGTGTCCGTAGAAGAAATTCGCAAGGCTGCCATTGCCAAGCTGGGTGAGAACATGACTATCCGTCGTTTCGTGCGTTACGAAACCGACGGCACCATCGCCACCTACCTGCACGGTGCCAAGATCGGCGTTATCGTTGATCTGAAGGGTGACGAAGCGCTGGGTCGCGATATTGCCATGCACATCGCTGCTTCCAAGCCGATCTGTGTTTCCAAGGATCAGGTTCCGGCCGAAACCCTGGAGCAAGAACGCAAGATCTACACCGCGCAAGCTGCCGAATCCGGCAAGCCGGCTGATATCGTCGCCAAGATGGTAGAAGGCCGCGTCAACAAGTACCTGGCTGAAGTGACCCTGGTGGGTCAGCCTTTCGTCAAGAACCCGGACGTGACCGTTGAAAAGCTGCTGGCTGAAAAATCCGCTTCCGTAAAAGCATTCGCCATGTTTGTTGTTGGCGAAGGCATCGAGAAGAAGGTTGTAGACTATGCTGCTGAAGTGGCTGCTGCTGCCAAGCTGTAAGTCTGACAAGACTGTATGATCGAACGGCACCCTGCCTGCAGGGTGCCGTTTTGCAAACTGAACGCCCTAAAAACACCCAACTCGAGGTTATCATGAGCCAAGCTCCTTCCTATAAACGCATTCTGCTCAAGCTGTCTGGTGAAGCCCTGATGGGCGACGATAACTATGGCATCAACCGCTCGACCATCGAGCAGATTGTTGGCCAGATCAAGGAAGTGGTAGAGCTTGGCGTGCAGGTGGGTATCGTGATTGGTGGCGGCAATATTTTCCGTGGCGTATCCAGCGCTGCCAGCGGCATGGACCGCGCAACGGCCGACTACATGGGCATGATGGCGACGGTGATGAATGCACTGGCGCTGAAGGATGCCATGGGCAAGGTTGGTCTGATTGCCCGCGTGCAATCTGCACTGACCATGCAGCAGATTGCCGAGCCCTATGTGCGCGGCAAGGCCATGCAGTATCTGGAAGAGGGCAAAGTGGTAATTTTCGGTGCAGGCACCGGCAATCCCTTCTTCACCACCGATACCGCAGCTGCACTGCGCGGCATGGAAATGAATGTCGATATCATGCTCAAGGCCACCAAGGTGGATGGCGTGTATACCGATGATCCGAAAAAGAATCCCGATGCCGTGCGCTACCAGACCCTGACTTTTGATGAGGCCATCGGGCGTAATCTGAAGGTGATGGATGCCACTGCCTTCGCGCTGTGCCGCGACCAGCACCTGAATATCAAAGTGTTCAGCATCTTCAAGCAGGGCGCACTCAAGCGCGTAGTGCTTGGCGAAGATGAAGGCACGCTGGTACACTGCTGAGCTTGACGAATACCAAGGGGCGGAAACGGCTGGAAGCCGCTTTCCGCCTTGTTTTTCAAAGTACCGATTTTTGGAGCAAGCATGATTAATGAAGTCAAGAAATCCGCCGAGCAGAAGATGAACAAGACTCTGGAGGCGTTCAAGACCGACCTGACCAAAGTGCGAACAGGTCGCGCCCACACCGGCATTCTTGATCATGTCATGGTCGATTACTATGGCAGCGGTGTGCCGGTGAATCAGGTGGCTAATGTCAGCCTGATCGACTCCCGCACCATCGGTGTGCAAGCCTGGGAAAAGAATATGGTGGCCAAGATCGAAAAGGCCATTCGTGATTCCGATCTGGGCCTGAATCCGGCTTCCATGGGTGAGATCATCCGCGTGCCGATGCCGATGCTGACCGAAGAGCGTCGTCGCGACCTGATCAAGGTAGTGAAGAGCGAGGCTGAAGGTGCCCGCGTGGCCGTGCGCAATATCCGCCGCGATGCCAACAATGACTTCAAGAACCTGCTCAAGGATAAGTCGATTACCGAGGACGACGAGCGCCGCGGCCAAGACGACATCCAGAAAATGACTGACAAGTTCATTGCCGAGATCGACAAGGCACTGGCAGGTAAAGAAGCAGACCTGATGGCGGTATAAAGGAAATAGCCTTGTTTGGAAGCTCCACCAAGGACGTGCCGGAGGTGCGCTGCGTACCCCGGCATATCGCCATCATCATGGATGGCAATGGCCGTTGGGCCAAAAAGCGTTTCCTGCCACGGGTAGCCGGCCATAAAAAAGGGCTGGATACCGTGCGCGAAGTAGTGACCGCCTGCAAGGAGCTGGGGGTGGAGTACCTGACGCTGTTCGCCTTTTCCACGGAAAACTGGCGGCGGCCGCAGGATGAGGTGTCCTTCCTGATGGATTTGTTCATTCGCGCGCTGGAAAACGAAGTCAGCAAGCTGCATGCCAACAATATCCGCTTGCGGGTGTTGGGTACGCGTGAGCGTTTCAGCCCGGCGCTGGCCGAGCGCATTCAGGCGGCGGAAGACAAGACTGCCGGCAATGATGGCCTGGTGCTGAGCATCGCCGCCGACTACGGTGGCCGCTGGGATGTACTCAATGCCGTCAATGGCCTGATTGCTGACGGTGTCAGCCAGATTACCGAAGAGAATCTGGCCGAGCGCTTGTCCACGCACTGGGCACCGGAGCCTGATCTGTTCATCCGTACGGGTGGCGAGCAGCGCATCAGCAACTTCCTGTTGTGGCAGCTGGCTTATTCCGAGCTGTACTTTACCGATCTGCTGTGGCCGGATTTTGATCGCACGGCCCTGGAGGGCGCGCTCAATTCCTATCGCGAACGTGAGCGCCGTTTTGGCCGTACCAGCGAACAGCTGCCGGTCCAGCAGCGCAGAAACTGATCCTCCATGCTCAAGACACGCATTCTGACTGCCCTGGTGTTGCTGCCGCTGATGCTGGCGGCACTATTTCTGTTTCCGGCCAATGCCTGGGCCGGCTTTTCCTGGCTGATCATCCTGCTGGCGCTGTGGGAATTCTCCCGCATGGCCGGTTTGCATGGTGTGCTGCAATGGGCCTACCTGGCGCTGAGCAGCCTATTTGCTGGTGTCTCCTGGCAGCAAGGCTGGCATATGCCGCTAGCCGGGCATGGTCTGGCGCTGGTGTTCTGGTTGCTGGTGATGCCCTTGTGGCTGGTGCGGCGCTGGAAGCTGGCGTCCTTGCCGCTGGCCATGCTGCTGGGCTGGTTGCTGATGCTGCCAGCCTGGTATGGTTTCCTGGAGTGGCGGCCGCAGGCCGACAGCGCCCATGCCCTGACCTTGCTGGCCGTGATGGGCCTGGTATGGGTGGCGGATGTGGCGGCTTATTTCTCTGGCAAAGCCTTTGGCAAGCGCAAGCTGGCACCGTCCATCAGTCCCGGCAAGAGCTGGGAAGGGGTGTATGGCGCACTGGTCGGCGTGGCGGTGTATGTGGTCATCGTCAGCAAGCTGGGCTGGATTTCTGTAGGGCTGCCGTTGTGGGGGCTGGTGCTGCTGGCCTTGCCGCTGACTGCGGTCAGTGTCTGCGGCGATCTGCTGGAATCCTGGTTCAAGCGCGTCTCGGGCATGAAAGACAGCAGCAAGCTGCTGCCTGGACATGGCGGCGTTTATGACCGAATCGATAGTCTCATTGCCGTTCTGGCAGTCAGCAATGCGCTGCGCGTGCTGGGCGGGCTGTAAGCTCATCTCATGAAACCTCAAGGCATTGCAGTTCTTGGGGCAACCGGCAGTATCGGCGTCAACACGCTGGATGTGGTTGCCCGTCATCCTGATCGTTACCGGGTAGTGGCTCTTAGTGGTCACCGCCAAGTGGATCGCCTGTTCGAGCAGGCTTGTCGTTTTCTTCCTCTTTATGTCGTAGTGGCCGATGCGGCCTCCGCCAATGCCTTGCAAGGCCGGTTGCGTGAGCAGGGCCTGGCTACCGAGGTGCTGTACGGCGCAGCTGCGTTGGAGCGGGTAGCCGCCTTGTCCGAAGTGGATGTGGTGATGGCGGCCATTGTCGGCGCTGCCGGCTTGCCGTCTGCGATGGCTGCTGCACGTGCCGGCAAGAAAATCCTGCTGGCCAACAAGGAAGCTCTGGTGGTGGCTGGCCGGTTGTTCATGGAAACCGTGCGCGAACACGGTGCCACCCTGCTGCCGGTGGATAGCGAGCACAACGCCATTTTCCAGTCCTTGCCGCATGACTATGCCGGCAATCTGGATGCCTCGGGTATTCGCAAGATCATCCTGACCGCATCGGGCGGGCCGTTTCGCCAACACAGTGCCGAGGCTTTGCTGCAGGTTACCCCTGAGGATGCCTGTCGCCATCCCAACTGGGTGATGGGGCGCAAGATTTCGGTGGACTCGGCCAGCCTGATGAACAAGGGGCTGGAAGTGATCGAGGCGCACTGGCTGTTTGCTGCGCCGCCGGAGCGCATTGATGTGGTGGTGCATCCGCAAAGTGTCATCCATTCCATGGTGCAATACCGCGATGGCTCGGTGCTGGCGCAACTGGGTTCGCCTGATATGCGCACGCCGATTGCCTGTGCACTGGCCTGGCCGGAGCGTATCGAAGCTGGTGTGGCATCACTGGATTTCTTCAGCATGGGCTCGCTCACTTTCGAGCAGCCGGATTTACAGCGCTTTCCCTGTCTGGGCTTGGCATTCGCTTCGCTGCAAAGCGGTGGGGATGCCCCAGCGGTGCTGAACGCGGCTAATGAAGTGGCAGTGGCGGCTTTCCTGGAAGGTCGTCTGCGTTTTGTTGATATCGCCAAGGTGGTGGAAGCTACGCTGGCGGGTGTCAGCCTGTCGGCCAGTGGCACGCTGGCGGCGCTGCTGGACAAGGATGGCGAGGCGCGACGCTTTGCCGCGAACAAGGTGGGCTCATGCTGACATTTATTGCATTTCTGGTGGCTATTGGCGTACTGGTCACCTTCCACGAACTGGGCCACTTCTGGGTGGCGCGGCTGTGTGGTGTCAAGGTACTGCGTTTTTCTGTGGGTTTTGGCAAGCCGCTGTATACCTTCCAGCGTGGGGATACCGAGTGGGCCATCAGCCCGATTCCGCTGGGCGGTTATGTGCGCATGCTGGATGAGCGCGAAATGGAAGTGCCGGAGGAGGAGCGCCACCTGGCCTTCAATAACCAGCACGTACTCAAGCGTATGGCCATTGTGGTGGCCGGGCCGTTGGCCAATCTGCTGCTGGCGGTCTTGTTCTACTGGGCGGTGATTGCCGGTGGCATGGTGCAGTTGTTGCCGCAGGTGGGGACGGTGCTGACGCCCAGCCTGGCAGCAACGGCCGGTTTTCAGGCGGGTGATCGGGTGTTGTCGGTCAATGGTCAGTCAGTGGCTGACTGGCAGCAGCTGCGGCTGGCACTGGTGGATGCGGCTGGTAGTGGTGATGTGCCGATCCGCGTGCAAGTCAAAACAGCCCAGGCTACCACTCAGTTGCGCAGCATCGACCCGGCGCAGGCCGATGAAGATGCACTCAAGGCGCTGGAGCAGGGTAATCCGGGCCTGATGCCGATGCGTTATCTGCCTGCCATTGGCGGGGTGGAAGAGGGTAGCGTGGCTTCCAAGGCTGGGCTGAAGGCCGGTGACAAATTGTTGTCGGCTGATGGCAAGCCGCTGGCCAGCTGGGATGCCTGGGTCAAGCTGATCCACGAAAGTCCGGGCAAGGAATTGCTGATTCGTATCGAGCGTGACGGCAAGCCGCAGGATGTCAAACTGCGCCCGGCCACCGTGGCGGATGGTGATGTGATGATAGGCCGTATCGGTGCCGCACCACTGCTGGACAGTGCCTGGATGAAGCAGCTGAGCTTCATGCATAAGCCCGGCGTGGCGGAAGCTGCCGTCGAAGCCTTGCACAAGACCACCAACACCGCCTGGATGAGCCTGAAGTTTCTTGGGCGCATGGTGATCGGTCAGGCGTCGCTGGATAATTTGTCTGGCCCGCTGACCATTGCCAGCATTGCCGGCCAGACTGCACGGGAGGGCTGGAGCCCGTATCTTGAATTTCTGGCACTGATCAGTGTCAGTATCGGCGTGTTGAATCTATTGCCGATACCTGTGCTGGATGGTGGGCACTTAATGTATTATGTCGCGGAGCTGGTCAAAGGCCGCCCGTTAAGCGAGCGTGCGCAACTGTTTGGACAGAAGATCGGATTCATCCTGCTGGCGTCGCTGATGCTATTTGCCGTGCTGAACGATATCAGCCGCCTTTTTGGGGGTTAAAACAAACCTATGAAATTGAAACTACTTGCGGCCGCTGTGCTGGGCATGACTACGGCAACAGCTGTTTGGGCTGCGGATCCGTTCGTAATCAAGGATATCCGGGTTGAAGGCCTGCAGCGTACCGAAGCCGGTACCGTCTTCAACTACCTCCCGGTCAAGGTGGGCGACACCTTCAGCGAAGAAAAAGCGCGTGAATCCATCAAGAGCCTGTTTGCCACCGGCTTTTTCGACGATGTGCGGGTCGAATCGCGCAATGGGGTGGTGATCGTGGCCGTGGCCGAGCGCCCGGTGATTACCCAGCTCAACATCAACGGCGCCAAGGAATTCAGCAAAGATCAGCTGAAGAAGGCACTCAAGGACAATGGTTTTGCCGAGTCGCGCATTTTCGACCAGGCCTTGCTGGACGGTGCGGTACAGGAGCTCAAGCGCCAGTACTACAGCCGTGGCAAATATGCGGTGGAAATCACCCCGCAGGTGACCAAGCTGGAGCGTAACCGCGTCGCGGTTACGCTGGATATCACCGAAGGCATTACCGCCCAGATCAAAAACATCCAAATTGTTGGCACCAAGGCCTTCACTCAGGATCAGTTGCTGGACGAAATGACGCTGACTTCCGGCGGCTGGATGTCCTGGCTGACCAAGGATAACCAGTACTCCAAGCAAAAGCTGACCGGCGATCTGGAAAAGCTCAAGGCTTTCTATCAGAACCAGGGCTATCTGGAATTCAATATTGAATCGACCCAGGTTTCCATGAGCGCTGACAAGGAACACATGTTCCTTACCATCAATGTCAGCGAAGGCGGCAAATTTACCGTTTCCGATATCAAGCTGGCTGGCGATCTGAAAGTGCCGGAGGCTGATCTGCGCAAGCTGATCACCTTCAAGAACGGCGAAGTGTTCAATAACGAGAAGGTGACCGAAAGCGTCAAGGCGCTGAGCGATCGCCTGGGCAATGAAGGCTATGCTTTTGCCAATGTGAACGCGCTACCGGAAATCAACCGTGACAAGAAGCAGGTTGGTTTCACCTTCTTCGTCGATCCGGGTCGCAAGACCTATGTGCGACGCGTCAACATTGCCGGCAACACCAAGACGCGTGATGAAGTGGTGCGACGTGAGCTGCGCCAGCTGGAAGGTGCTACCTACAATGCCGCCAGTGTCAAGCGCAGCAAGGAACGTATCGAGCTGCTGGGCTACTTCGAAGATGTCACCGTGGAAACCCCGGCCGTGGCGGATGCGCCCGATCAGGTGGATATGAACATCAATCTGAAAGAACGTGCCACCGGCAGTATCTCCGCCGGCGTGGGCTTCGTGCAGGGTGAGGGCATCCAGCTGTCGGCCAGTATTTCGCAAAGCAATATCTTTGGCTCCGGCAAGTATATGTCTTTCGGTATTTCCAACGGCAAGGTGAACAAGAACATCTCGCTGTCGTTTACCGACCCGTACTTCACTCCGGATGGCGTCAGCCTCGGCTACGACCTGTACCACCGTGTGTACAATCCGGATGCCACCTCGACCTCGGCCTATAAAACCTCCACCGATGGTGCCGCGGTCCGCTTTGGTGTGCCGGTGACCGAGTTTGACCGTATCAATTTCAGTATTGGTGTGGAACAGACCAAGATCACCACTTACGATACCAGCCCGCAGCGCTATATCGACTTCGTCAACCAGTACGGTGCGAAGAACAAGACGCTGCTGGGTTCGGTCAGCTGGGGGCGCGATACCCGCGACAGCTCGCTGTGGCCGACGCGCGGTGCCTCGATCAAGGTGCAGGCGGATGCCGGCCTGCCCGGTGGCGATCTCGAGTACTACCGCCTGACGCATAGTCAGCAGTGGTTCTTCCCGCTGTCCAAGACGTACACCCTGATGCTCAATGGCGAAGTGGGCTATGCCAGCGGTTATGGCAAGACCTCCACGCTGCCGTTCTTCCAGAACTTCTACCTGGGTGGTATCGGTTCGGTACGTGGCTATGACAACAACAGCCTGGGCCCCAAAGACACCAATGGTGACTACATGGGTGGTACTCGCAAGGCGGTGGCCAATGCCGAAGTGCTGTTCCCCTTCCCGGGCATGAAGGACAACAAGTCGGTACGTGCCAGTGTGTTCTTCGATGCTGGCAGCGTGTGGGATACCACCTTCTCCGGCAGTACCCCGAGCAGCGAACTGCGCTACTCTGCCGGTTTTGCCGTGACCTGGCTGTCGCCACTGGGACCGATGAAGTTCAGTTACGCCGACCCGCTGCGCAAGAAGGAAGGCGACAAGCAACAACGCTTCCAGTTCCAGCTGGGTACTGTCTTCTAAACGGAAAGAGGCCTGAACATGAAATCTTCTTTCAAATGGTGGCTGGCAGGGCTGGCCCTGCTCAGCCTGCAGGCCACTGCGGCTGATTTCAAGCTGGGTTTTGTCAATATCGAGCGGGTATACCGCGAAGCTGCACCGGCCATCGCCATCCAGAAAAAACTGGACAAGGAGTTTGCCGACCGCAGGACCGAGCTGAAAAAGATGGAAACCCGTGCCAAAGAGCTGGAAGGCTTGATGGCCAAGAGCACGCTCTCCATCGACGACCGCAAGCGCTATGAGCGCGAATATGCAGCGCTGGATCGTGACTATCGCGCCAAGGGGCGTGAAATGTCCGAAGACTTCAATCAGCGCCGCAATGAAGAGTTCGCCTCGGTGCAGGAGCGTGCCAATCGTGTACTCAGGCAAATTGCCGATCGCGAACAGTACGACCTGATCCTGCAGGATGTCGTTTACGTCAATCCCAAGTTCGACCTGACCAGCAAAGTGCTGAAGGAACTTGAGAAGTAATCCTGCCTAACAGTTACGGGAGAAGCCGACCCGTGGTCGGCTTTCATTTTTGATGGCGTACACGCTTTCACATATCGTGGCCCAGCTTGGTGGCGCGCTCAAGGGTGCTGACCGCTTGGTCGAGCGTCTGGCACCGCTGGATGTGGCAGGGCCGGCCGATATCACTTTTCTGTCCAATCCCAAGTACCGCAAACAGCTGGAGACTTGCGCGGCCGGCGCGGTGATCGTATCACCCAAGCTGGCGGCCGAACTGGACCCGGCTCGCTCGTGGATCGTGGTGGATGATCCTTATCTGTACTTTGCCAAGGTGGCCACGCTGTTTCACCCACCAGCGCAGCCCCGCCCGGGCATTCATGCCACGGCCGTGGTAGGCGAGGGCAGTGTCATCGCTGCCAGCACCGAGGTGCGCGAGCATGTCAGCATCGGCCGCGCCGTGGTCATCGGCGAGCGTTGCATCCTGCACCCTGGCGTGGTGGTCGGCGACGGTACCGTGCTGGGCGATGACGTGGTGCTCTATCCCAATGTCAGCGTCTATCACGGCTGCATACTGGGTAATCGGGTCGCCGTGCATTCCGGTAGCGTGATCGGTGCCGACGGCTTTGGCCTGGCCTGGGCCAAGGACCACTGGTTCAAGATTCCGCAGACTGGCCGTGCCATCCTGGAAGATGATGTGGAAGTCGGTGCCAATACCACCATCGACCGTGGTGCGCTGGCGGATACCATCATCCGCCGTGGTGCCAAGATCGATAATCTGGTGCAGATTGCCCACAATGTGCAGATCGGCGAGCACACGGCGATTGCCGGTTGTGTCGGTATTGCCGGCAGCACCAAGATCGGCGCGCACTGTACCGTAGGTGGGGCTGCCATGTTTGTCGGCCATATTGAAGTGGCAGACAAGACGCATATCGGCGGTGGCACCCTGGTGTCCAAATCCATCCGCCAGCCGGATACCTATGCTTCGTCCTATCCGCTGCAAACCATGAAGGAATGGCTGGGTAACGCCGTTCATGTAAGACATCTGGACGATCTCGCCAAGCGCATAAAACAACTCGAACGCGAGATCGGCAAACTGAAAGAACCTGAGGACAACGCCAATGACTGAACACGCCGTGACGATTGATGTACGGGAAATCATGCAGTGCCTGCCGCACCGCTACCCCTTCCTGCTGGTCGACCGTGTCACCGAATTGGTGCCGAATACCCGTATCAAGGCACTGAAGAACGTCACCATCAACGAGCCCTTCTTCTGTGGCCATTTCGAGCAATACCCGGTCATGCCGGGTGTGCTGATCATCGAAGCGCTGGCGCAGGCCGCCGGCATCCTGGCAATCAAGAGCCAGGGCGAGCGCGCTGACAACGAGCTGTATTTCTTTGTCGGCATCGACAAGGCCCGCTTCAAGCGCCAGGTGGTGCCGGGCGACCAGATGATCTTCGAAGTAGAGCAGATCACCGTCAAGCGCGGTATTGGCAAGTACACCGCGCGCGCGCTGGTGGATGGCCAGGTGGCTTGTGAAGCCGAAATCATGTGTGCCAAGCGCGAGGTCTGATCATGGCCATTCACCCGACTGCCATTGTTGATCCCAAAGCCAGCATCGCCGCCGATGTGGAAATCGGTGCCTACTCCATCATCGGGCCGGATGTCAGCATAGACAGCGGCACCTGGGTGGGGCCGCATGTGGTGATCGAAGGCCATACCAGCATTGGCAAGAACAACCGTATCTTCCAGTTCAGCTCGCTGGGTGCCATTCCGCAGGACAAGAAATACGCCGGCGAACCCACCCGGCTGGAAATCGGCGACAACAACACCATCCGCGAATTCTGCACCTTCAATATCGGTACCGCGCAGGATGTGGGCGTTACTCGCCTGGGCAACAACAACTGGATCATGGCCTATGTGCATCTGGGCCATGACTGCCAGATCGGCAATAACACCATCTTTGCCAATAACGCCACGCTGGGTGGACATGTGCATATTGGCGACTGGGTGATTCTGGGTGGCTTTACCAGCGTGCACCAGTTTGCCATTGTCGGCGATCACGCCATGACAGCCTTTGCCAGTGCGGTAGCGCAGGACGTGCCGCCCTATGTGATGGCGCATGGCAACCGCGCGGTACCGGCCGGCATTAATGCCGAGGGTCTGAAGCGTCGTGGCTTCACGCCGGAGCAGATCCGCCGCGTGCGCAATGCCTACAAGGCACTGTATCGCCAGGGCCTGCAATACGATGCGGCCAAGGAGGCCATTCTGGCCGAGGCGCAGCAAGGCCATGCCGAACTGGAGCCGTTTGTCCGCTTCTTTGCCCAGTCCGAGCGAGGCATTATCCGCTGACCATGTCTGACAGCCTGTTCAAACGCAAGGGCGCGCTCAAGGTAGCCATGGTGGTGGGCGAAGCCTCCGGCGATGTGCTGGGGGCGCACCTGATGGACGCCTTGCAGGCACGGCATGCCGATATCGAATTTGCCGGCATTGGCGGCCCACGCATGGAAGCGCGCGGTTTTCTCTCCGTGGTGCCACAGGAAAAACTGGCGGTACGCGGCTATGCCGAGGTGCTGCGCTGCCTGCCGGAGCTGTTGCGCATTCGCCGTGACTTGCGCGAACAACTCAAGGCCGCGAAGCCGGATGTGTTCATTGGTGTGGATGCACCCGACTTTAATCTGGCGCTGGAAGCAGCGCTGAAGAAAAGCGGCATTGCCACCGTGCACTATGTCAGCCCCTCGGTGTGGGCCTGGCGGCTGGAGCGTATCTACAAGATAGGCCGTGCCGTCAATCGCGTGCTGTGCCTGTTCCCGATGGAGCCGGCGCTGTATGACAAGGCCGGGGTGAAAGCGGATTTTGTCGGCCACCCGCTGGCCAGTGAGATTCCCATGGTGCCGGACCAGTTGGCCATGCGCGAGCAACTGGGTCTGCCACGGCAGGCACCGGTGTTCACCCTGATGCCAGGTAGCCGCAAGAGCGAGCTGGAATTCATGGCCCCGCTGTATATCGAAGCCGCCCGTATCCTGTTGCGCGATTATCCTGACGCGACTTTCCTGGTGCCGCTGGCAACCCGTGCCACCATGGACCTGTTCGACCGTCTGCTGACCCGCCGCAAGGCCTGGGATTTGCCGCTGCGCAAGCTGTTCGGCCATGCGCAGATGGCGATGATTGCCAGCGATGTGGTGCTGGTCACCAGTGGCACGGCTACGCTGGAAGTGGCCTTGACCAAGCGGCCGATGGTGATCAGCTACAAGCTGTCCTGGCTCACCTATCAGCTGGTCAAGCGTAAGATCAAGCTGCCTTACGTGGGGCTGCCCAATATCCTGTGTGGCCGCTTCGTGGTGCCGGAGCTGCTGCAGAAGGAGGCCACGGCCGAGAAGCTGGCGGCCGAGGTCAAGCGCCTGTATGTCGATCAAGATGCGCGGGTGGAAATGGTGCAGGCCTTTACCGATCTGCATCAGTCGCTGCTGGCCGATACCGCCAGTCTGGCGGCCTCCGCCGTGCTGCAGGAGGCCGGATGCCGGACAGCCTGAGCCTGCTGCTGGCTAGCGGCGAGCTGATCGCCGGCGTGGATGAAGCCGGACGTGGCCCGCTGGCCGGGGCGGTGTTTGCGGCTGCGGTCATTCTTGACCCGGCGCGGCCGATTGCCGGGCTGGCTGATTCCAAGGTATTGAGCGAGGCCAGGCGCGATGCCCTGGCCATCCTCATCAAGCGCGATGCGCTGGCCTGGTGTATCGCCAGTGCCAGCGTCGAAGAAATCGACCAGCTGAATATCCTGCACGCCACCATGCTGGCGATGAGCCGGGCGGTGGAGGGGCTGGCAACGCAGCCGGGCAGGGTGCTGATCGATGGCAATCGCGTACCCAAGCAGCTGACCTTGCCGGCGGAAGCCATCGTCAAGGGCGATGCCAAGGTGCAGGCCATTTCCGCTGCTTCCATTCTGGCCAAGACCGCACGCGATGCCGAGTTGATCGCGCTGGATGCCCTGCACCCGCAATACGGCTTTGCCCGCCACAAGGGCTATCCCACTGCCGAGCACCTGGCGGCGCTGGAAGCGCATGGCGCGCTGGCCGCGCACCGCAAATCCTTTGGTCCGGTCAAGGCCTGGCTGGCTCGTCAGCAAGGTCAGCTGTTCTAGCGCTAGAAAGCATGAGCGATAACGCGAAATCGTGCTTCCCGCCGGTAGTGAATGCGCAAACCCGTTTGCTGATCCTGGGGTCCTTGCCCGGCGATGCTTCGCTGCAGGCGGCACAATACTACGCCCACCCGCGCAACCAGTTCTGGCGCTTACTGGGCGAGCTGCTGGGGTGTGAGCTGGTGGCGCTGGACTACCCAAGCCGGCTGGCTGCACTGCAACAACACGGCATCGGGCTGTGGGATGTGGTGGCGCAGGCGCGGCGCCAGGGTAGTCTGGACGCAGCCATCCGTGGCATCAGTCCGAATGATTTGCCGGCGCTGTGTGCCAGCCTGCCGGCTTTGCGTGCTGTCGCCTTCAATGGCAGCACCGCGGCCACTATTGGCCGCAAGCAGCTGGCGGCCATGGCCACGCTGCCCGCATTGTTTGATCTACCTTCTTCCAGTCCTGCCTATACCCTGTCTTATTCTGCCAAGCTGGCGCAGTGGCAGGCCTTGCGCGCCGTGCTGGCTTGAGCCGGCTTTGGTGTCTGTTGCAACACTTTTGCAGTAATTGCATATACAAATTAACAGCTGATTGTTAGCAGTCATCAAGCTTGTGCCACATCTTCAGTTGCTATTTCCTGGAATTATTTCCCATTTAAAACAATATATTGTGCGTGTCTATTGATTCTGTGCGTACGGCTGCAGGTCTTGTTGGCTGCTGCTTGACTGAGAGACTCATGCTGCGCATGCACATGAAAAAGTTATTGTATATACAATAAGGCTTGATTAGGATCGTGACAGATGTGCTGCCGCCACCGGCAGTCATCGCCGGGTGCCAGCGGCTGAGAATCGTCCAGCAAGGACGACCGACCGCTTGCATTGCCCTCTACCAGGAGAAATGTCATGAAACACCCATCCGTCCGCCTGCGCTGGCCGGCAGCGGCAGCTATTGCCGCGCGCGATTCCTACCGTTCACCTTGCCGTCCTGTCGGGAGATAGCCATGTTCCTGTCCGGATTCGGCCCGCTCATCCTGGCGGGCACTTGGGTGACGCTGAAGCTATCGCTGTTATCCTTGATTCTATCCATGCTGATTGGCCTGGCTGGTGCCAGTTCCCGGCTGGCCAAGGCTGGTTTGCTGCGCGGCTGGGCCACCGTCTACACCACCTTGATTCGCAGCGTGCCCGACCTGGTGCTGATGCTGCTGCTGTTCTACAGCCTGCAACTGGGGCTGAACCAGTGCACCGAGGCGCTGGGCATGGAGCAGATCGACATCGATCCCTTTCTGGCTGGTGTGGTGACGCTGGCCTTCATCTATGGTGCCTACTTTACCGAAACCTTTCGCGGTGCCTTTTTGTCGGTGCCGGCAGGGCAGATCGAAGCGGCCATCGCCTATGGCATGACGCCGTGGCAGAGCTTTCGCCGGGTGTTGTTTCCGCAGATGATGCGCTTTGCCCTGCCGGGTATTGCCAATAACTGGCAGGTGCTGATCAAGGCCACCGCGCTGGTGTCCATCATCGGGCTGGCCGACATCGTCAAGGCCACTCAGGATGCCGGTAAGGCCACCATGCAGATGTTCCTGTTTGCCGTGGTGGGTGCGCTGATGTATCTGCTGATCACCACCGTGTCTAATCTGCTGCTGATCTGGCTGGAAAACCATTACTCTGCCGGCGTGCGCAAGGCGGTTCTATGATCGACATCATCCAGAATTACTGGCAGGCCTGGCTGTGGAACGACGGCTACCATGTCTCCGGCGTGGCCATGACCCTGTGGCTGCTGATTGCCTCGGTTGCCTGCGGCTTTTGCCTGTCCATCCCGCTGGCGGTGGCGCGGGTGTCCTCGCGGCGCTGGATTAGCGGGCCGGTGTGGTTCTACACCTATGTGTTTCGCGGCACGCCCTTGTATATCCAGTTGCTGATCTTTTACTCGGGGGTGTACAGCCTGCATGTGGTGCGCTCGGTCGACCTGCTGGAACACTTTTTCCGCGAGGGACTCAACTGCACCATCCTGGCCTTTGCCCTCAATACCTGCGCCTATACCACCGAGATCTTTGCCGGTGCCATTCGCGCCATTCCTTATGGCGAAATCGAAGCGGCGCGGGCGCTGGGCATGTCGCCCTGGGTCAAGTACACCCGCATCATCATTCCCGCCATGCTGCGCCGGGCGCTGCCTTACTACAGCAATGAAGTCATCCTGATGCTGCATGCCACCACCGTGGCCTTTACCGCCACCGTACCGGACATCCTCAAGGTGGCACGCGATGTCAATGCGGCAACGTACGCCTCCTTCGAGGCATTCGGCATCGCTGCCGTACTGTATGCCTGCATCGCCTTTGCCCTGGTCGGGCTGTTCCGCCTGTGTGAAAACCGCTGGCTGGCTTTTTTGCGCCCCATGGGCCATTGATACGGATTGCGAAGGATTACCATGTACAAATTGACTGTAAACGGCCTGCACAAGAAATACGGCCAGCATGAAGTGCTCAAGGGCGTCTCGCTCAAGGCCAAGGCCGGTGACGTGATCAGCATCATCGGTTCGTCCGGTTCGGGCAAGAGCACCTTTCTGCGCTGCATCAACTTTCTGGAGCAGCCTTGCGCCGGTGAAATCAGCCTGAATGGCGAGCTGCTGCAGACGGTGCTGGACAAGAAAGGTAGCCAGCGAGCGCGTGATCCGAAACAATTGCAGAAAATGCGCACCGAGCTGTCCATGGTGTTCCAGCATTTCAATCTGTGGTCACACATGACGGTGCTGGAAAACATCATGGAAGCGCCCATGCATGTGCTGGGCCTGAGCCGCGCCGAAGCGCTGCAGCGGGCTCGCAAATACCTGGCCAAGGTAGGGCTGAACGAGCAGCAGGAAAACAAATACCCAGCGCACCTGTCCGGTGGCCAGCAGCAGCGGGTGGCCATTGCCCGGGCGCTGGCGATGGAGCCGGAGGTGATGCTGTTTGACGAACCCACCTCGGCGCTTGATCCCGAGCTGGTGGGCGAAGTATTGCGAGTGATGCAGGCGCTGGCCGAGGAGGGCCGGACCATGGTGGTGGTCACGCACGAGATGGGCTTTGCCCGCAATGTCTCCAACCATGTCATCTTTCTGCACCAGGGGCGGATCGAGGAAGAAGGCCACCCGGCCCAGGTACTCAGCCAGCCCAAAAGCGAACGCCTGCAGCAGTTTTTGTCCGGCAGCCTGAAGTAAGGCTGGCCACCAATACCTATCATTGACAGGAGTCTTTCATGCGTACGGAAATCCACCCGCTGCTGTCGCCCAGCCTGGGCACCCAGCGCAGCATCACCAGCTTTCATTTCGGATCTGCTGGAACGGGTAGCTGGCCGCGCAAGGTGTATATCCAAGCCAGCCTGCATGCGGGCGAGATTCCCGGCATGCTGGTGGCACACAAGCTGCGGCAGCAGTTTGCCGCGCTGGAGCAGCAGGGCTTGTTGCAGGCCGAGATCGTACTGGTGCCGGTAGCCAATCCCATCGGTCTGGCCCAGCAGCTGCATTACCAGCCGCAAGGCCGTTTCGATCTGGAAAGCGGAGAAAATTTCAACCGCCTGTACAGCGAACCTTCGGCCCGGGTGCTGCCAAAGCTGGCAGACACGCTAACACAGGATGCCAATGCCAACCGCGACATCATCCGCCAGGCGCTGCGTGCTGCCATCGCGGCAGAGCCGGTTCACACCGAGCTGCAAAGCCTGCGCCAGACCCTGCATCTGCTGGCTATCGACGCTGACCTGGTGCTGGACCTGCACTGCGACTTTGCCGGGCCGGTGCATATCTACGCGCATAGCGAGCACTGGCCGCTGGTGGAGGCGCTGGCCGCCCACCTGCAATGCGGGGCGTCCTTGCTGGCCGATGCCTATGGTGTGATGCCCTTCGACGAGGCTATCTTCCTGCCCTGGGCCAAGATTCGCGCTGCCTTGCCGCAATTCCCCGTACCTTTCGATAGCGTGGCTGTCACCGTGGAGCTACGCGGCGAGGGCGATGTCAGCCATGCGCTGGCCGATCAGGACAGCCAGGCCATTCTGCATTACCTCACCTGCTGCGGCGTGATCCGTGGCGAGGCAGTGCCGGCGCCGGCGCTGCCGCACCCGGCTACGCCGCTGGACGGTTCGGAAACCCTGATCGCACCGCATGCGGGGGTGATTGTCAGCCTGGCAGAGTTGGGCAGTGTGGTGCAGGCGGGTGATGCCATTGCCGATGTGATCGACCCCATCACTGGCTCCACCACCACCCTGCGCGCCGGCACGGATGGAGTGTTCTATGTGTTTGCCCGTCATCCCTATGTCACCCGTGGCGGTACGGTGGCCAAGATTGCCGGTGCTAGCCCGCTGGGCAAGGGGAATCTGCTGGGAGCCTAGTACCTGGGCCGTATGCAGTCCGCCCCTCCGGCACTAGCCTGCCGGGTGGCCAAGGGCAAGGTCAGCTCGGGCGGTTTGTGGTGTTTTCCATCCCTAGTCACGGTTGCAAGGGCTTTGCCGTGTTCGAAAACTTGCGGTTTGCTGCTGCTTGCGTCGATATTGGTAAGGTAAATGCATTCACAGGGAGGAGGGGCAGCATGAGTCGCTATTGCATCTGGTTTGTTACGCCCGACGATACTGTCATGCGGCGTGCCGAAGTGGCCATTAACGGCAGTATTCATTGTCATCAGGTGCTGGAAGAAATCGAGGCGCAACTGGCGCTGGACTGCGGGCTGAGCCAGGTGATGATTGTCGATTGGAAGCGTTTCGAGCAGCCCGAGGAGCAGGCGACGCATTTTGCCCGGGCGGTGGCCTGAGTACCGAATAACTAGGTCATCCGGCTGAATAATGGGGTAGGAGCGCATGATATGATGCGTTCCTACCCCATTATCGAGTAGCGCCACCATGTATGTTCTGGGAGTCGCCGGCTATTCAGGCAGCGGCAAAACCACCTTGCTGGAAAAAGTCATTCCGCTGCTGCTGGCCGCCGGGGTCGATGTAGCCGTGATCAAGCACACCCATCACGATGTGGACTGGGATCAGCCGGGCAAGGATAGCTGGCGGCACCGCCAGGCCGGTGCGCGGCAGGTCTTGCTGGCCGGTGCACAGCGCCGCTTGCTGGTGGAAACCATGCCGCAGGGCAATGATGCGCCGCTGGCCGCCCATGTGGCGGCATTGCGCCCCTGTGATCTGGTGTTGGCCGAAGGCTTCAAGCATGAAGCCATTCCCAAATTGGAAGTGTACGACCCGCTGCTGGGGCATGCGCCCCTCTGCCTGCATGATAAGCAGGTGCTGGCCATGGTGTCGGATGCACCACCGCATACTGCGCTACCCTGTTTTGCCCGGGACGATGCCGCCGGCCTTGCCCGTTTCATTCTTGCCTTGCTGGAACAACATCAAGATGCTCACCGTTGATCAAGCCCGCGACTGGCTGCTACAGCGCGCCAGACCGCTTACCACAACTGAAACCGTTCCCTTGCTACAGGCTCTGGGCCGTGTGCTGGCTGTACCGCTGGTGGCCAGCCTGGATGTGCCGCCGCAAGATAATAGTGCAATGGATGGCTATGCCGTGCGCTGTGCCGATGGCAGCGGGCCGCTGCCGATATCGCAGCGCATCCCGGCGGGGACTCAGCCTGCGGCATTGCAAGCAGGCAGTGTGGCGCGCATTTTTACCGGAGCGCCCATTCCCGCTGGTGCCGACGCGGTGGTGATGCAGGAGATGGCCGAACTGCAGCCTGATGGCCAGGTGGCGTTCAGCCAGAGCCCCCGTCCCGGACAGAATATCCGTCGTGCTGGTGAAGATATCCGCTGCGGCAGCGAAGCGTTGTCCGCTGGACAGCAGCTGAGTGCAGCGCATCTGGGGCTGGCGGCTTCCATCGGCGTGGCCGAGCTGACGGTGTTCCGCCCGCTGCGGGTGGCGGTGTTCTTTACCGGTGACGAGCTGGTGGAGCCGGGGCAGGCACTGGCAGCCGGGCAAATCTATAACTCCAACCGTTACTGGCTGGTGCCGGAACTGATGCGGCTGGGCTGCGAGGTGACCGATCTGGGCATTGTGCCGGACTCACTCAGCCGCACCCGCGAAATCCTGCAGGATGCCGCCGCGCTGGCTGATGTCATCATGACTTGCGGTGGGGTATCGGTGGGCGAGGAAGACCACGTCAAGGCCGCAGTGGAGGCCGAGGGTAGTCTGGATCTGTGGAAGATCGCCATCAAGCCGGGCAAGCCGCTGGCTTGTGGCCGGGTTGGTCAGGCGGGTTTTATTGGCTTGCCGGGTAATCCGGTGTCCGGCTTTGTTACCTATCAGGTGCTGGTCAAACCCTATCTGCAGCGTTGCGCCGGTTTGCTGCTTGAGGGGGACGTTGCAGCTGCCCAGTACCCGGCCGGGTTCGCCTGGGAGCGGCCGGATGCCAGGCGTGAGGAATTCCTGCGGGTGAAGCTGGTGCAGCAGGATGGCCAATGGCAATTGCAGCGCTATCCCAATCAGGGCTCAGGCGTACTGACATCCTGCGCCTGGGCCGACGGGCTGGTCCGCCTGGCTGCTGGCCAGCAGGTGCAGCCGGGTGATCTGCTTGGCCTGCTGCCTATCGGGCGCTTCGGGTACTAGTCATGCCGCAGCTGCGATTTGTCGATCAACAACAGCGGCTGCTGGCCGAGCTGGAGGCACAGCCTGGTGATCTGTTGCTGGATGTGGCCAGGCTGGCCGATGTGCCGCTGCACTGGCGCTGTGGGCAGGGCACTTGTGGCACTTGCAAGGTCCGCATCAGTCACGCCGGCCCGGCACAGCCGGTGCTGCCCAGCCGCAAGGAGCGCAATGTATTGCTGCGGGCCGGACTGATCGACAAGGCTGAGGCCGCCGCTGAGAGTTGGCCGGATATCTCGTCTGGCTGGCGGCTGGCCTGTCATTTGACTGTGGGAGCAGAGGACTGGTCGGTGCTTTGCCCGTAAGAGCGTGCATACGCTCTGTGCTACCCGGGTGATCCTGCGTTGAAATGTCGTGCGACACGCGCATGGATGCCAGCGCTATTGCGTTTTTTCACCTTGTCAGACCCTTGCCTCCCCGGGGTTGTCCGCAGGTTACAAGACGAGTACGGATAACAAAAGGCAGCCGCTTGGCTGCCTTTTTCATGGCGATGGCTCATGTATTGCCCTTTAGCTGGAGGCCGGGCTGACCACATTACGGCCGGAACGCTTGGCGATATACAGCGCGCCATCGGCCTCTTCGTAAATGCGCTGGGCGGTGTCGTCTTGCTGGGGAACGCGCGCAGCTACACCGATGCTGCAGGTCACCTTGTGCAGCGGGCTGCCGTCATGTGGTAGGTCGAGGTCTTCCAGCCGCTGGCGGAAAGTTTCAGCCGCATCGACTGCATCCTGCATGGTAGCGCCTGGCATCAGCACACCAAACTCTTCGCCGCCCAGTCGGGCCGGCAGCTCACCCTTGCGCTGGAATGACTCGCGCAGCACATGGGCCACCCGCTTCAGTACCACATCGCCGGCATAGTGGCCGTACTGGTCGTTGTAAAGCTTGAAGTGGTCAATATCCAGCAAGACAAAAGCCAGCGGCTGCTGGCTATTGCGCTGGCGTTCGATGGCCGGTATGAACACTTCGTCAAAATGACGGCGGTTGGCCAGTTGGGTCAGGCCATCGGTGGTGGCCAGGGTTTGCAGGCTGGCCTGGCGCGCGATAAAGCGGGTGAGGCCGGACAGCAGCAGCACCAGCATGGTGCTGGCCGGGGCGAACCAGACATGGCCCAGGTTCAGTAGCAGCATCGACCCGACAGCCACCAGCAAGGCACCGGCAGGGTAGGCCATCAGCACCGTACGCTGCCGGCCCCATGGTGCCAGCAGGTAGTCCAGCACCACGATCAGCAGCAGGGTCAGTAGCGCTTGGGGTATCAGGCTGATTGGCCGGATCAGGCTGCCATCCTGTAGGCCGCGCAGCAGGTAGGCATTGATCACCACACCGGGCATGCCGGCCGAGTTGGCAGAAATAGGGGTGGTGTGCATATCGCCCAGCCCGGCTGCCGTGACTCCGATCAGCACGATGCGGTTGCGGAAAGTCTCGCGCTCGGCATTGGACAGGGCATCGATATACGAGATGCGCTCGAAGGGTTCGGCACCGTTGCCAAAGGGTACCAGTACTTCGTCGGCACGCACCCATGGTTCGTCGCTGGTATGGAAGGGCAGGCGTAGTGTTGGCGCGGGCAGGCCTTGTGCCACCTCATGCACTGCTTTGGCAAAACCGGGAAAGTCCGGTGTGCCGAGGCCAGCCATCAGATAGGTGCGGCGGATGACGCCATCGTTGTCGCGCTCGAAGTCGGTGTGTCCCAGCCGGTTGGAGGCCGCTGCCAGCAGTGGTATCGGCCGGGTCTCGGTCAGGGTGTCGCCTGCGCTTTCCGGAAATACCGGGCTGACCACCTTGCCATTGCGACGGATGGCCACCGCCAGTGACTGGTCGGGTTTGTTGCTGGCCAGCGTGCTTTCCGCCAGGGCGATATCGAGGCCGACTGCTTTGGCATATTGCAGCTGGTCTATCAGGCGGGCATGCAATTCGCGTGGCCAGGGCCAGCTGCCCATCTCGGCCAGGCTGCGGTTGTCCACTTCGATCAGGATGGGGTCGTCGGCGCTTTTGTGCAGCACATGCCGGCTGAGGCTGGCATCGTAAAACCAGTAGTCCAGCCGCTGCACAGCACCGGTCAGCGCCAGCAGCAGGCCGAGCAAGCCCGCTAGCAGGGGAAGCAGTTGGTATAGCCGGTGTTTTATCGGTGATGGCATGCGCTTATTTTATGCGATTGCTTATTGGATGTTGATTTTTTCAATCGCTTCCACCGCGTGATATCCATCATCTCCGTTGACTTCGAGTTGGGCAAAGTACTGGCCGCGTGGCAGTTTGTCCAGCAGCCAGGCCGGCTGTGGCTGGGTGTCGCGGTAGCTGATGTTGTGCATGGCCGGATTGTCCGCCAGTTTCAGTGTATAGCGCGCACCGTTGACTGGATAACGCCGGCCCAGCAGCGCGGGCGCGTTGTCGTTGATGCTCGAGAACAGGCCTTTGACCACGACCTGCTGGGCATCGCTGAAGGGGCCGGGCTGCCCCTTGCCATCCAGCCGGGCCACGCGCCAGAACCACTGGCCCTTGTCCGGCAGCTGCAGGGTGATGTCACCATCCTGCAGCGTGAGGTTCTGACTGACAGAGGCAAAGTCGCTGCTGCGGGAGACTTGCAGTTGCAATGGCTGCTGCGGACTGGCCAGCAGCTTGAGTGGCAGGGTCTGACTGCGGATTTCCTGCGGACCGTCGGTGCCGAACAGCAGTGGCGGTGGCGGGAAGGCATTCAAGGTGAAGGTTTTGCTGCTGTCAAAGCCTTCCAGGCCATGCTGGTTGCGCGCCCGTGCCGATAGCAGGTATTCGCCATTAGCCGGCAGTGCCGGGAACAGCTGCGGTGCCGCAACCGTGCGCTCGGCCAGCAGGCGTCCATGCTCGCCAGGCCCGCGCAGCTTGATGCGGTAAGCCACGGCCTGCTGGTCGCCAGTCCATTTGAGCAGCGGCGGATTAAAGCTGCTGGCTGCTGGCAGCTGGCCCAGGTCCGGTGCGGCGGGCAGGGCTTCAGGTACGGTGGGTTTGCTGGAGCCTGAAGCCAATGTGCCAAAGCCGGCCGGAACATCGACCTGACCCTTGTTCTTGCTGCTGACGCTGACCTTGCCGCGTAGTACTTCGGTCAGCGTGGAGTCGCTGGATTCGGTATTGACGCGGAATTCGGTGCCACGCACGGTGGTGACGGCCGATGGCGTGCGAATCTGGTAGCGGTTGGGCATCAGGATGTTGGGAATGACCGAGCTGCCGGCATTGCCCTTGTCCAGCTTGATTTCGGTTTTGGCCGAGCCGGTGCTGGGATAGTAGATTTCGTTTTGTAGCTGGGCGCTGGAGTTGGCGTTCAGCAGCAGGGTGGAGCCGTCTTCGAAGCGCAGCTTGAGCATGGCGTCGTTGCCGGTCTGGAACTGCACGCCTTTCGGGTAGCGTGTTTCCTTGTTGATGGGTAGCGGTTTGCCCTTGGCGTCGTGCGCGCTGACTTCTCCGGAAAACTCTTCGATTTGCGCTGTGGACGGATGTTGCCGTACCCAGGGATAAGGCACTTTGATACGGCTGCCCGGTGTCAGGCGGTAGGGGTCGGCAATGTGATTGAGGCTTTGCAGGCGTGGCACATAGGCGGGGGAGGATAAGTGCTGGTCAGCAAACGACCACAGCGAATCCCCCGGCTTCACCTGATATTCCCAGGTGGCAGAGTCGATGCCTGGGCCGGCAAGCAGGGTGTTGCTTAGAAAAATCAGGCTTAAAGCCGAGATAAGTCGCATAAACAAACGGGCAGGGAAATGGGCGCAATGAACGCAGACTATCTGAATAGTATGCTGCTGGCGGAGGATTGCAACCAAGGGCGGTTTTGTCTGGGTATTAAATAGTGATTGCTTGATAAAAATCAGGCCGACTTGTTAAGGCCGGCCTGTAATGGATGGAGCAGATGAGGGAATCGTCAGCTTTAGCTGGTGCGCAGGCGCTCACTGCGACCGCGCAACCATTCCAGCGTCAGCAGCAGCAGGATGGAGAAGCCGATCAGCAGCGTGGCAGCGGCAGCAATGGTGGGGCTGAGGTTTTCACGAATGCCGCTGAACATCTGGCGCGGCAGGGTGGCCTGTTCCGGGCCAGCCAGGAACAGCGTCACTACTACTTCGTCGAAGGACGTGGCAAAGGCGAACAGTGCGCCGGAAATCACCCCCGGTGCGATCAGCGGCAGCGTGATGCGGAAGAAGGCGGTAATCGGTGACGCGCCGAGGTTGGCCGCCGCACGGGTCAGGTTGTGGTTGTAGCCCTGCAGAGTGGCAGTCACCGTGATGATGACGAAGGGTACGCCCAGCGCGGCATGCTCCAGGATCAGCGTGGTATAGCTGTTGTCCATGCCCAGCGGGGCAAAGAACAGGTAGCTGGCCACACCGACAATTACCACCGGCACCACCATGGGCGAAATCAGCAGGAACATGATGATGCCCTTGCCACGGAATTCACCACGGGTCAGGCCGATGGAGGCCAGCGTACCCAGCACCATGGCCAGCACAGTGGCGGCCGGGGCCACGATCATGCTGTTTTGCAAGGAGCGGATCCACTCCGGTGCGCTGAACAGGTCCTGATACCAGCGGAAGGAGAAGCCGGTCAGCGGGTACACCAGGAAGGAACCCTCGTTGAAGGACAGCGGGATGATGACCAGCACCGGCATGATCAGGAAGAGCAAGGTCAGGCCGCTGGTGATGCGCAGTACGTAGTGCCACACCTTTTCGATGGGCGACATGGTCGGGTTCAGCATGTTTTATGTCTCCGGGAAAGGGTGAGGATCAGCCTAGGCGCAGGCTCTTGGCGCCCACCAGCCAGTTGTAAACGATGTACAGGATCATAGTGGCTGCCAGCAGCAGGCCGCCCAGAGCGGTAGCCATGCCCCAGTTGATCGAGGTGTTGGTGTAGAAGGCGACGAAGTAGCTCACCATCTGGTCGTTCGGGCTGCCCAGCAAGGCCGGGGTGATGTAGTAGCCGATGGACAGGATGAACACCAGCAGGGCCCCGGCGCTGATGCCGGCCACGGTCTGCGGGAAGTACACGCGCCAGAAGCTGGCAAACGGGTGGCAACCCAGCGAGATGGCGGCTTTCATATAGCTGGGGGAGATGCCTTTCATCACGCTGTAGATGGGCAGGATCATGAAGGGCAGCAGGATGTGCACCATGGAGATGTACACGCCGGTGCGGTTGAACACCAGCTGCAGCGGATGATCGATGAGGCCCAGCCATTCCAGGGTGGAGTTGATCAGGCCGCCAGATTGCAACAGTACGATCCAGGCGGCCACGCGCACCAGAACGGAAGTCCAGAACGGCAGCAGTACCAGAATCATCAGCAGGTTGCTGCTGCGGGTGGGCAGGTTCACCAGCAGGTAGGCCAGCGGGTAGGCCAGGGCCAGGGCGATGGCGGTGACCACCAGGCTCATCCAGAAAGTACGGGTGAAGATGTCGAGGTAAATGGCCTGGTCCGGCGAGGAACGGCTGATTTCACCCAGGTCGTCGATACGGTGGTCCAGCGAGGCCAGCAGGTAGAACGGGGTCTGGCTGCTGGTGTTGCGGCGGATGGCCTGCCAGTAGGCCGGGTCACCCCAGCGCTCGTCCAGATTGGTCAGCGCTTCCTTGTAGGATTTGGGGGCAGGGTCCATCGGCAGGGCGCGGGCAGTCTTGTTCAGCAGGCTGCGGTAGCCGGCTACTTCCATGTTCAGGCGCTTGCCCAGGTCACCCAGTTTCTGGTCGTCGTGTGCTTGCTGGATATCCTGTGCCGCGGCGGCATAGACGGTTTCCGGCGGCAGGGCGCGGCCGCTCCAGCTGGAGATGGCCTTGACCGTGTGCGGCATGGCGTCTACCACTTCCGGGTTGTTGACGCTCTTGAACAGCAGGCTGGTGATCGGCAATACGAATACCAGCAGGATGAACAGCACCAGCGGCAGAATCAGCAGCTGGGACTTGAGTTTGTTCATACGCTCGGCGCGGGCCAGTTTCTGTTTCAGAGAACGGCCGGCCTCCGGCAGGGTGGCTGCGATAGCGGTGGTGGGTGCAGAGGAAGCGGTCATTCTTCCGGCTCCGGATCAGGTAAGGGGTAAAACCCCCTGGGGATGAACCCCCGAGGGGGCGGACCTGCTGCCGGTAGTTAAAAGGGCCGGCAGCAGTCATGCGTGTTACAGCTGCTTACTTGGCAGCCCAGGCGTTGAAGCGTTGTTCCAGCGATTCGCCGAAGTCAGCCCAGAAAGCCACATCCACGGCTACGCCGCTCTTGATGTTCTGCGGGGCGGTCGGCAGGTCGGCAACCAGCTTCTTGTCCAGCAGCGGTACGGCTTTCTTGTTGGTCGGGCCGTAAGCGATATTCTGCGAGTACACCTTCTGGTTTTCCGGCTTGCTGGCGAAAGCGATGAACTTCAGTGCAGCATCCTTGTTCGGCGAGCCCTTAGGGATAGCCCAGGAGTCGAAGTCGTACATGCCACCGGCCCAGACGATCTTCAGGTTCTTGCCTTCCTTCTGGGTGTTGGCGATACGACCGTTGTAGGCCGAGCTCATCACCACGTCGCCGGATACCAGGTACTGCGGCGGCTGTGCGCCGGCTTCCCACCACTGGATGTTCGGCTTCAGCTGGTCCAGCTTCTTGAAGGCGCGGTCAACACCAGCCGGGGTGGCCAGTACCTTGTACACGTCTTTTGCGGCTACGCCGTCAGCCATCAGCGCTACTTCCAGGGTGTACTTGGCACCCTTGCGCATGCCGCGCTTGCCCGGGAATTTCTTCACATCCCAGAAGTCTTTCCAGCCGCTCGGGCCAACCTTCAGCTTGTCGGCGTTGTAGGCCAGTACGGTGGACCATACGAAAATGCCTACGCCGCAGGACTGGGCAGCGCCCGGTACGAAATCAGCCTTGTTGCCGATCTTGCTGTAGTCCAGCTTTTCGAACATGCCTTCATCGCAACCGCGAGCCAGTTCCGGGGATTCCACTTCCAGTACGTCCCAGGACACGCTCTTGGTGTCGACCATGGCCTTGACCTTGGCCATTTCGCCGTTGTACTCACCGCCTACCACCTTGACGCCAGTGGCCTTGGTGAAGGGGGCGTAGTAGGCTTTTTCCTGGGCAGCCTTGTTGGCACCACCGAAGGAAATCACGGTCAGATCACCTGCCAGCGCAGTCTGAGCACAGCAAGCAGCAACCACGGCCAGCGAAAGAGCTTTCATGCATTTCTTCATTTGATAGATCTCCATATTGTTTTGAGACTACAGCTACTACACGCTACTCACTTGCACGCACTCACTCGGCCAGTTCGACGGGATCGAGCGCTCTTACGTGTTCTACATTCCAGCCCAGCGAAATCACGTCGCCCACTGCCAGCTTGGGGTCGAGGGTGGCGATAGGCTGTTTGACGATGAAACTGGAGTTGCCGCAGGCTTCCATGCGGATACGCACGTGGTCGCCCAGGTAGATGAATTCGCGCACGCGGCCGGAGAAGCGGTTTTGCTCCTGCGCCACGTTCAGATTGATACGTTCCGGGCGGATGGACAACGAAACCGGCGCGCCAGGGGCTGCATCGTGAATGGCCATGGCTTCCACGCGCTCGCCGTTTTCCAGGCCCACGGTACAGCGCTCGCCGTCGCGGCTGATCAGCTTGCCGTGCAGGCGGTTGTTTTCGCCGATGAAGTTGGCAACAAAGGTATTGCGCGGATGCTCGTACAGGCCTTGCGGGCTGTCGATCTGCTGGATTTCACCTTGATGGAACACTGCCACGCGGTCGGACATGGTCAGCGCTTCGCTCTGGTCGTGGGTCACGTACACCACGGTCACGCCCAGGCGTTCGTGCAGATGCTTGATTTCCATCTGCATGTGTTCGCGCAGTTGCTTGTCCAGCGCGCCCAGCGGTTCGTCCATCAGCACCAGTTGCGGTTCGAACACCAGGGCGCGGGCCAGGGCCACGCGCTGTTGCTGGCCACCGGACATCTGGCCGGGGTAGCGGTTGGCAAACTTGTCCAGCTGCACCATGGACAGGGCGCGTTTCACCCGTTCGGTGACATCGGTCTTGTCCATGCCGCGCACTTTCAGCGGGAAGGCCAGGTTCTCGGCCACGGTCATGTGCGGAAACAGCGCGTAGTTCTGGAACACCATGCCGATATCGCGCTTGTGCGGCGGTACGCGGTTGAGCGAACGCTCGCCCAGCATGATCTCGCCGGCGGTCGGGGTTTCGAAGCCGGCCAGCATCATCAGGCTGGTGGTCTTGCCGGAGCCGGACGGACCCAGCAGGGTCAGGAATTCGCCCTTGCGGATGTCCAGATTGAGATCCTTCACGATCAGGGTCTCGCCGTCGTAGCTCTTTTGTACGTTCTTGAAGCGGACCAGGATGTCGCTTGCGTTCGTTTCAGCCATGACCACTCCTGTTTAAATGGTGATGACTGAATTGTAAAAAGCGGATGACAGTAGGGGTATCGGGGGGCTGCGGATTTTACTGTCAGGAAAAATGCTGTAGTCCTGTAGGGCGATTCCTACACGACATGAGCATGTCGGACGGGCTGGCGGCTGTGCTGTTTGGCAGATAAAGGCGGCACTTGATCCGAATCAAGCCTTTTTCAGCTGTGGCTTTGTTGTGCCAAAAATCAATATATAGTGTTTGAAAATTTCAAGGCACTACATATTGTTATGAAAAAACCTGTCATGGTCAGTCCGCTTGCCACGCTGGACGAATACCTCAGTCGCGCCGACTGGCGCGTCTCTGCCAATGCCAACCAGGGCTACAGCCTGGGTGGGATGATTCTGAACGCCGCCGGCAAACTGACTGCGAATTACTGGCTGGACGGCATCTATCCGCCGGAAGTGGCACAGGCCCACCGCGAGGCCGATTTCCACCTGCACGATCTGGACGTGCTGGCCGGCTACTGCGCCGGTTGGTCGCTGCGCCAGTTGCTGCACGAGGGTTTCAACGGCGTGCCGGGGCGGGTGGAATCCGCGCCGCCGCGCCATCTGGGTTCGGCACTGGGGCAGATGGTGAATTTTCTGGGCACCCTGCAAAACGAATGGGCCGGGGCTCAGGCTTTTTCCAGCGTGGACACCTATCTGGCCCCTTTCATCAAGCGCGATGGCCTGAACGACGCGCAGGTGGAGCAAGCCATGCAGGAGTTTGTCTACAACCTGAATGTGCCATCACGCTGGGGCACGCAAACGCCGTTTACCAATCTCACCTTCGACTGGAGCTGCCCAGCCGACCTGGCCGGCCAGATTCCGCTGATTGCCGGTGAGGAAATGCCGTTTTGCTATGGCGACTGCCAGCCGGAAATGGACCAGATCAACCGCGCCTTTCTGCGGGTGATGGCCAGTGGCGACGCCCATGGCCGGGCTTTTACCTTTCCCATTCCCACCTACAACATCACCCCGGATTTCGACTGGGATAGCCCGAATGCCGAGCTGCTGTTCGACTTGACCGCGCGCTACGGCCTGCCGTACTTCCAGAACTTCCTCAATTCCGATCTGGAACCACAGATGGTGCGCTCCATGTGCTGCCGGCTGCAGCTGGACCTGCGCGAACTGCTCAAGCGCGGCAATGGCCTGTTTGGCAGCGCCGAGCAAACCGGCTCGCTGGGGGTGGTAACGCTTAACTGCGCCCGGCTGGGCTACCGCTTCCGTGGCGACTGGAATGGCCTGCTGGCCGAAACCGACCGCCTGCTGGAGCTGGCCCGCATCAGCCTGGAAATCAAGCGCCAGCGAGTGCAGGGCTGGATGGATGATGGCTTGTATCCTTATACCAAGCGTTATCTGGGCACTTTGCGCAATCACTTCTCCACCATCGGCGTAAACGGCATCAACGAACTGGTGCGTAATTACACCGGCGATGCCGAAGATATTGCCAGCACCGCCGGCCAGCAGCTGGCGCTGGATCTGCTCGACCACATCCGCACGCGCATGGTGCAGATGCAGGAAAGCACCGGCCATCTGTACAACCTGGAAGCCACCCCGGCCGAAGGCACCACCTACCGTTTTGCCCGCGAAGATCGCAAGCGCTACCCGGACATCCTGCAGGCCGGCCCGCTGGACAAGCCTTACTACACCAATTCCAGCCAGTTGCCGGCCGGCCATACCGATGACCCGTTCGTCGCGCTCAGCCATCAGGAACCGCTGCAGCGCCGCTATACCGGCGGCACCGTGCTGCACCTGTATATGACTGAAGCCATCAGCTCCACCGTCGCCTGCAAGCAGCTGGTGCGCCGATCGCTGCAGCGCTTCCGCCTGCCCTATGTCACGGTGACGCCCACCTTCTCGGTGTGCCCGCAGCACGGCTACCTGCATGGCCATCACGAATTCTGCCCCAAGTGCGATGCCGAACTGCTGGCCCGCACCACGGCAGCCACCGCGCCGGGCTGCTGCTGAGCACCGCTGACAACATGCTGCGGCGGTGCGCCTGGCCTCAGGACACCACGCCATTTTGTTAGCCCGCTCCCAGCAGCACACCCGACACCTCAACAGGAGAGAAATGATGTCATCCCAAATCCTAGCCAAACAGGCAGAACAGCTGGACCCGGCACTGCGTACCCGCTGCGAAGTATGGACCCGCGTAATGGGCTATTTCCGCCCGGTCTCTGCCTTTAATGTGGGCAAACAGGGCGAATTTGCTGAACGCCTGCATTTTGATGAAGAACATCTGCGGCGCTGAGTCCCGGCCTGCCGTGGCCAGCCCCCTGTTGCCTCTGGCCGGCATAGAGCCGTTTTCCAGCTGTGACTGGCCGGGACGGCTGGTGGCCACGGTATTCGTGGCCGGCTGCCCCTGGCGTTGCGGCTATTGTCACAACCCCGATCTGCAGGCGCGCAGCGCCGGTGTGCTTGGCTGGGGCAGCGTGCAGTCCATGCTGGCGGCGCGGGTGGGCTTTCTGGATGGCGTGGTGTTTTCCGGTGGCGAACCCACGCTGGCACCGCAACTGGCCGAATGGATGCAGGACGCTCGCCGGCTAGGCCTGGCCATCGGCCTGCATACTGCCGGCATCTACCCGCAGCGGCTGGCGGCAGTGGCCGGACTGGTGGACTGGATAGGGCTGGACATCAAGGCCGCCCCCGGCGGTGTGGATGCCGTGACCGGCGTGGCGGGCAGCGAGGCGCGTATGTGGCAGGCGCTGGATGTCGCGCTGGAGAGCGGTGCTGCGCTGGAATGCCGCACCACGCTGGACCCGCGCGTGATGACGGCAGACAGCCTGTACCGGCTGGCCGACACCCTGCAGGCCAAAGGCGTCACCCACGCTGCCTTGCAGCAGGGCAGGGATGGCAAGGGCCAGCCCTTGTTTGATGCTGCACAGTGG
Source organism: Aquitalea aquatica (assembly GCF_013911085.1). GTDB lineage: Bacteria > Pseudomonadota > Gammaproteobacteria > Burkholderiales > Chromobacteriaceae > Aquitalea > Aquitalea aquatica. The sequence continues at coordinate 178,911 of NZ_JACERN010000033.1, read as the reverse complement.
CCGGGCAGGGCAGTGCTGGATTACTGGCAGCAATCCTTTGCGCATTTTGCCTGGCGGGCAGCCTAGCACCCGCTGCCGTGCGGCAGATCAAGCAGGGGAGTTCAGCGCCTGGCGACAGCGAAACCACCCTGTGCGTGAGCCGCTACAAAATCGGCTCTCATTCCGTGTCGGCAAGCGGGTGGTCATCCTGTAGTGCAGCATTTAGCTTCGCCGGCCTCGTTCCTCCGTCGAGGTCCTTTCTTTTGCTTTGCCACTTCGCAAACAGCAAGGAGGCAGAGAAAAGGCGACCCGCAGCGCTGCAAAATCGTGTCCCAGCCATCCCGCCCAAGGCGTATCAGAAGGTACGGCCCGCTACCGCCGAACTACTCGAACATGCAATTTCTTACCACCCAGTGCGGTGTGTGCTGACGAGGCCGGATTTTGTGGCGACGATGTTGCTGACAGCGGATGGCCGAGGTGCTCGGGTTCTGGAATAAGGTAAAAATTTGCCATGCCAATGTGCTAGCATCACCATTGTTGGCAGCAGCAGAAGTTCGAAGCACATCTACCAGTCGCCTCTCGTTCAGAGAAAGTGACCTCTTTCTTGGTGCTAATACGAGGAACACCCGGTTGTGCTTACCAAACTGTCAGTAAATGACAGGCTTTTCGCCTTTGCAAGATAGCTGCCGATCCGCTTGATTGAAGGAGTCTGCGTGGTTTGTATTTCCAGTCGCAACGCAAATTTTACATTTCCATCCCGAAGGAAGAAGGTGAGAACGATGAGTGGACAAATATACAGATTATTAACCGCAGCCTCGCTGGGCCTGCTATCGCTTGCGTATCTGCCAGAGATCCACGCTGCATCAGTTGATATGAGCGTAACTCCTGTAACTGTTGATACTTTTGTTCGTGCCGAAACGGATCGCTACTTTAAGCAACGTGTGGAGCAAGGTGCATTCGGAAAATTCCACCATGAGCGTGGGCCTGTTGATGTCGATAAACAGTTAGTCATCAGAATGAATCGGGATACGCCGTACAGTACGGGTATATTCGATCTGACTCAGCCTCTCACTATTGTGAAGCCAGATACTGGCGGACGATTTCAGTCCATCCTGGTTTTTAATCAGGATCATTATATTCAGCGAGTCATTTATGATCCGGGTACTTATACATTTACCCAAAAGGAAATGGGAAGTCGCTACATTCAAGTCACGATTAGAACGTTGGTTAATCCAACCGATCCGGCCGACATCGTAGCAATGCGCAAAGCGCAAGATGCTGTTCAGGTTGTTCAGGCTAACCCTGGTCGTTTTGAAGTTCCAAATTGGGACCAGAAAAGTCTAACTGGACTTCGTAATGCAATATTGACCATGACCCCTTGGATGCCTGATAGTCGTCGAACCTTCGGAGTTAAAGATGATGTTGATGAAGTCCGGCATTTGATAGGTACCGCAGGAGGTATCTTTGGCAATGCTGAGAAGGATGCACTCTATTTTGTTGAGGTTCCCAAAGGTAATGATGGTAAGCAGCCGTTCAGACTGAAAGTCAAGGATGTGCCTGTCGATGCATTCTGGTCTATTACCGTCTATAACAAAAATGGGTTTTATGAGGCGCCTGTCAATGCAATATCAGTAAACAGCTACACGGCCAAGAAAGATAGTGACGGAACAGTAACCGTGAACTTTGGTGGAAATCCGAAAGCCATTAATTATCTGCGAATCATGCCGGGTTGGAACTATCTGGTTCGACTTTATCGTCCCAGACCTGAAATCATTGATGGCTCTTGGGAATTCCCTAAGGCGGAGCCAGTAAAATAATCACCATAGCTAACTTTTATTGGCTGTTTTCAATGGAAAAGCAGCTTTTTTCTAACCAAGTAAAGAGTGAAAAATGAAGTTCGACAGAATGCCCAGTCCAGCCGCAAGCAGATAAGCACTGCTTAAGCCAAGCTGTGATGTGGTAAGGCCAATGGTCATGAAGAAGGCCGCAAAGCCAACCGAGCTGAGTACGATGCCCCGCAGTAGATTACATGTTGCCGCACTACCTTCGGTTTGCAGGGTAAAGGCGGCAAATACAATGGCAAATACTGGAAACGGGGCAATCAAGCCGCTCAATACCGGCCCCATCCCGCCTGCCAGGCTGCTTATCAGCAACACAAATGTGACGGCAATCACAATACGGCTAGGCAAATCCCACCAGGGCTTTGCCATCTTGATCGCAGATGTCGGTTTACCTGGCGTCTTGCTGCTGACCAGCGCAAGGGTAAGCAACAGCAATCCAAATGCACTCAGCAAGCCGAGGGCAAGTACCTTCAAGATTGCTGTAGCAGCAATGAAAGTGAGCGTAGCTAGCAGGGTGCAATGCAGCCAGCCCCGGGTTTGGCACAGCTTGTAATAAACCAGGCAGAACAGACAGATGGAAATCTGCCCAGCCAGATTACCTGCCGAGGCATGAACAGCAAACGCTTCTCCGTATTGGCAGGCCAGAATCAGTGAGATCGGCCCCGAGGTAAGTGGTAGCCCGATGAGCAAACCACTGATAATGGCTCCCCATCGCTTCCCCGCTGCATGAACGGCAATGATCATGAGCGGGGTCATCAAAAGCTTTAACGCAATAATTGGCATGTTTCAAGTTGAGCGAGATGAGGTGCCGCCCGGTGAATGCACACTGCCATCCTGCGGCCTGGAGCTAAGGGTGGCATGGTGACATAAGGTAAGGCTATTCACTACCCTGGCAGCCTCCGTGCCGGATGAATTCCGCTACCGCCTGCCACATCGCAACCGGATTCGAATACATGGGGAAGTGGCCACAGGCCGGGATCTCGGCCAGCCGAACCCCGTTGGCCTGGATGTGGCCCAAATAACTCAGCCCGGCATTGCTGGCTCCGTACATGAACATCTTGCGGCAAGGCAGCTCCAGAAACTTCTCCATCAACTCCCCATGGTCTGACAGCTCCACCATGGAGGTAAAAATGCCGCGTACCGCCGCTGGGCGCACCTTGTGCTGCAGACTGGCCGCATACAGGGGGCTGGCATGATCCGGCGCCTGGCCAGTGCGCCAGATGAAGTCGGCAAAGAACTGTTCGGCATCGGAAGCGGGATATTCCTGAATCTGTCGGCTCAGGAAACAGTCTTCCGGCGCGATATTGCCTTCGATGTCGGTAAAGCTAAGCACTGCTTCTTTTAGCTCGTCGGCCAGCAGCAAGGCTGTCAGCCCGCCCATAGAGTGGCCAAGCAGGTGGAAGCGCTCTACCCGGTAATGTGCCAACACCGCCCGTGCCGTGTGCAACAGTAGCGGAATTCCCACCTTGTCCAGCGATGGGCAGATGCTGGCCCCGCAGCCGGGGGCGTCATAGGCAATCACAGCATGGCCATCAAACGCCGGATGCTGGACGATGTCGGCATAGTCTTCCTTGGTCGAGCCAAAACCGTGCAGAAAGACAATCGGTTCTTTGGGACCAGGGCGATACAGCGCAGAAACAGTCAGCTCCATCCCTTCAATACGGATAGCTAGCGTCTGGGCCTGTAATGCTTGCGGTTTCATCTTGTCTCCCTGTTTCAGCCGTTGGTGGCCATCACCGTGTTGCAGAAAGTCCGGATAGCAGCACAGGCTTTGCGTAACGATGCATCATCAAGTGCATAGGCAATGCGCAGGTATGGTCCCAGTCCGAAGGCGCTACCGTGTACTACCGCCACGCTGGCTTCGGTCAGCAGAGCAATGGCGACGTCTTCGTCAGTTTGCAGCAACTTGCCAGCCGGGCTGCGTTTACCCAGCAAAGCCTCGCAACAGGCAAAAGCATAAAAAGCCCCCGTCGGCTTGATGCAGGACAGGCCGGGCATTTCGTTGAGCAGGCGAACCATCATGTCGCGCCGATTTTCAAACACACCACGTGAGCGGGAAATGAAATCCTGCGGCCCGGTCAGGGCTGCCAGCGCAGCATGCTGTGAAATGGAACAAGCCCCTGAGGTTTGCTGCCCCTGCAGTTTTTCCATGGCATCCAGCAGCCAGCGCGGGCCAGTGGCATAGCCGATGCGCCAACCGGTCATGGCGTAGGATTTGGATACGCCATTCATGGTGAGGATGCGCGGCTGAAGACGTGCTTCAACCTGGGCCAGGGTATGGAATACCTGTCCGTCAAACAGCAGGTGCTCGTATATATCGTCGGACAGTACCAATACCTGCGGATTGGCCAATAAAACCTCGGCTAGCGCTTGCAGCTCTGCGCGCTGATACACCGCCCCACTGGGGTTGGAGGGCGAGTTCAGGATCAACCAGCGAGTTTGCGGTGTAATGGCCGCCGCCAGCTGTGCCGCCGTCAGCTTGAAGCCACTGCCCGGGCCGCAAGGCAAGACGATGGACTTGCCGCCACACAGCTGGACGATTTCCGGGTAACTCACCCAGTAAGGGGCGGGGATGATGACCTCGTCACCTTCATTCAGTGTGGCGGCGAGGGCATTGAAAATCACCTGCTTGCCACCCGAACAGACCAGGGTGTCGGTCCACTGTACGTTCAGCCCGTTTTCACGGCGGAACTTGTCGGCAACGGCTTCACGCAGCGCCTTCAAGCCGGCAACCTGAGTGTAACGGGTGTGGCCGTTATTGATGGCGGCCATGGCCGCGGCACGAATGTGCAGCGGGGTATCAAAGTCCGGCTCACCGGCGCACAGCGAAATCACCTCGACATCTGCGGCACGCAGTGCAGCAACCCGATCCATCACCTTGTAGGTGGCTGATGGCCGGGCGCTGGCCAGATATTTGTTCAGCACGGGAGTGTTCATGTTCATGTTCATGCTCTCTCTCGCCAGCAGGACAGCCCCATCAGTTCCAGGGTGCTAACCCCTTGGCGTAGCTGCTGCATCATGATGTTTTCTTTTTCTGCTCTGGCTTCTGCTGCCTGCAAGGTTGATGTTATGGCTGCTGCGGGCAGGATGATGACGCCATCGGCATCGGCAACCACCAGATCCCCAAGCGCCACTGGCGCACCAGCAAACAGCATGGCCTGGCCAACGGAAGGGCTACTGGCTTTGACGGTGCCGCGCACGGAAATGCCACGGGAAAAGACTGGAAAGCGATGCGTGCCGATGGCAGCTACATCGCGCACACCGCCATTGATGACCAGGCCGGCAATGCCGGCAGCCTTGGCGGCAACAGTCAGCACCTCGCCCCAGTAGCCCGCGATGAAACCGGCGGCATCCACCACCAGCACACTGCCTGCCGGGGCGCGTTCCAGCGCGATATGAATCGACAGGTTGTCGCCGGGGGAGCAAACCAATGGATAGGCCGGAGCCGCCAATGCCGCACCCTCCCAAACTGGGCGTATTTGCGGATCTACCGCGCAGTTCAGACCCGATGCCTCGTACAGGGTGGCGCTGCCCAATGTCAGGCAGCGGGTACGCTGCTCCTGGTTGAAAGCGGAAGTGCTCATGCCGGTTTCCTTTGCAGATCGTGATAACCCAGTTCGGCACGGGCCGCTGCCAGTGTTTTACCCGCAGCCAGTTGTGCGCGAATCCGGGCCTCCACGCTTTCGATATGGCGTGCCAGTGCGGCAACCTCGGCAGCACGTTCACGCGGCACCACCACCACGCCATTGGCATCCGCCACCACGATGTCACGGGAACAGACCCGTGCCGTGCCGATAGACACTGTGCCGTTGACCGCCTCTACCTGCACCCGGTCCTTGCCCGTACGCATGAAACGTCCCTGGGTGAACAGTGGATAGCCATCGGCCAAGGCTCTGCCTACATCACGGCAGACACCGTCGATGACGGTACCGGCTATGTGCCGCATACCGGCGTACTGGGTCATGATGTCGCCCCACACCGTGCAATCGGTACGGCCATCGTTATCAATAACCACCACATCGCCCGGGGCGACATCGTCAATGAAGTCTCCCACCGTACCCGCCGGAGTGCTGGCGCTGACGTATTTCACGGTAAAGGCCGGGCCAACCACGGTGGTGCGGTAATTATCCAGCGGCATGATGCCCAGGCACTGGCCGGGCAGGCCCAGCTTGTCCATGGCATCGGATACTGCCGGGGTATCCAGCCCGGCAAAGGCGGCAACAAGTTGCTGATCGGTTTGCATCACTTTGCCTCTCCGTGTTTGATGGCTTCAAACTCTTTGTCGTGCATGACGTCTGCCACCGAACGACCGCTGCGCACCGCAGCCACCATGCCATCCTGTCGGCGCACGATTTTCTCGGCCAGGGCCAGTACGTCTTCGATATGCCGGGCGGGGATGAATACAGTGCCGCAGCGGTCGGCCAGCACGTAGTCATCCTCCTCTACGGTGACACCCGCCATGCGGACGGCTTGGCCGGACGACAGCTGCACCACGCGGTTGCGGGCGCTGATCATGGTGACGCCGCGTCCATACACCGGGTAGCCAATGTCGGCACTGCCGTCGATATCCCGGCTCAGGCCGTCGATGACGGTGCCACGGATACCCTTGCATCTGGCGGCATTGGCCAGAATGTCTCCCCAGCAGGAAATACCCTCCACACCACCGGCGATCACCAGCACCCGGTCCTGACTCGTTACCTTGGCAATCACCGGAGAAATAAGATGGGCGGTGGGTTTGGTGTCGGTTTTGCGCCCCAGTTGAACCGTGCTGGCACGCCCCACCACCTTGGGGCAGTCCCACAGCGGTTGCAGGCCGTAGGTGGCACCGGGCAGGTCAAGAAAATCGAGTGCATCGGACAGGGTATTGCTGTCCATCTGCTGCAATCGGGCGAGCGGAGAAGCGTGAGACATGAGGTCACTCCTTGGTCTGGGACTTGTGTGAGGCCTACTTTCCGCTCTACAGTTAAATAGGTAAATTCCGTTGTATCTAAAGTTAAAATACGAAAAACCTATCAAAACCCATGATCAACTTTCGCCTGATTCGCCACCTCTGGCTGTTCCTGGCCATTGCCGAAGAGAAACACTTTGGCCGTGCCGCCAAACGGCTAGGCATGTCGCAACCCCCGCTGACCGAGCAGATTCAGATACTGGAGCACGCACTCAAGGTGAAGCTGTTTGATCGCTCGCGGCGTGGCGCGCAGCTGACCCCGGTAGGTCAGGCTATCCTGCCGGCAGTACGGAAGTTTGCCGAGCAGCTGGAAAGCCTGGAACTGGCGGTGCGTGAGGCGGTGGCCGGGCAAATCGGCACGGTTACCATCGGTGCGATTACCTCAGCCATCCTTGAGGTGTTGCCGGCGCTCATTGAACAGGTAAGGCAGAACCACCCCGGGTTGACCATCGCGGTCAAGGAAATCGATAGCTATGAAGCGATTCCCGCTTTGGAAGCCGGTGATATCGACCTTGCCTTTGCCCGGCTGGAAGGCAATCTGGGCGAAAACATCAATTCACTGCCCATCCGCCAGGATCGTCTGGCCGTAGCCTTGCCAGCCACGCATCCGCTGTGCGAACGGTCTGGGTTGTACCTGGCAGACCTGGCTGAGGAGGACTTCATCATGTTTGCGCGCAAGGTGAGCCCCTTGTCCTTTGATGCCCTGATTTCAGCCTGCGGCAATAGCGGCTTTTCACCCCGAATCTTGCATGAAGTCCGTTCAGTGGCATCTCAGATTGCATTTGTTGGCTGCAAGCAGGGTGTGGCGCTGGTGCCGGACTCATTGCAGCTGATGGCACCTCCTGCAGTGGTGATTCGTCAACTGGAGGACGGGCTGCATGTGGTTACCACCGCCATGGCCTGGAGCAGCAAGCGCCAAAACCCGCTCATTGATATCGTGATTGATCACATCAGTGCCACCTACCTGCACGAGACAGACGGCACCACGCAGGTTGATGCAAGCTGATTGGGCCGCATCACGCCGGGTTTTCAGGCAGGGCCAAAGCTGGCTTTGCCTGATAACTGGCCAGCAGAACCCCGGCCATGACCAGCGCGGTACCAGCCAGTTGCGCCAGTGAAATCGGTTCGTGCAATAGCCACCAGCCAAACAGCAACGTCAGGGCCGGCCCCAGCGTACCGATCAGCACTGAGCGTTCGGCACCGATATGGCGGATGGAAATGGACTGCCAAAAAATGGGAAGAATGGTAGAAAACAGCGCCATGCCAACGCTGTAGCCATAAACAGGCCACGGCAGCCACAGTGTGGCCAGCGGTCTGGCCAGGACAAAATGCAGCAGGATGGCGCCGGTAGCAATCAGGATGGCCAGCAGAGAAAACTGGTGCGCACCCATGCGGCGGATGGCGACTTCCGATCCTGCATTGTAAAAGGCATACAGCACCGCACAGGCAAAGACAAAACCTGCACCCAGCAATACCGTGCCGACATCCCGGCTCTGGCTGGCATCATGCAAAAATGCAATGGCGATACCGCCATAGGACAGGGCTGCAGCCAGCAGGATGCGCGCATCGGCTTTCTTGCCCATGAACACGATGCCAATGGCGATGGTAATGGTGGGGTAAGTAAACAGGATCAGCCGTTCCAGCCCCGCGCTGATGTATTGCAGCCCGTAAAAATCCAGCATGCTGGAACCGTAATAGCCCAGCACGCCCAATACGAGTAGTAGTGCCTTGTCGCGCGCGGGTAGGCTGGGAAATCTCCGGATTGCGGGAATGGCTGCCAGCAGTACAAAGGGAATGCAGAACACCATGCGTAGTGTAAGTAGGGTGACCGCATCCACCGTGGCCGAGGCATAGGCCAGCTTGACGAAGATCGCCTTGAAGGAAAAGCCAAAGGCGGCCAGAAAGGCAAACAGCACACCACGCTGTTCGGGGTTGAAGAGGGCTTTCAATGGAGGTACCACGCAGGTGAAATATGCGATGATCGGCTGGCCTACCGGAAAGGTTAAATACTTTTAGCCAATGGCTGTGATAGGAAATTCAGACTGAATCCCCCCGACCTATCCAGACACTTTGGCGGCTGCAATCCATACAGAAGCGGACTTCGCAGGTTTAGCCATGAAAGGCCGCTTCGGCCGATCTCCGGTAATGCTGTGGACACATCTGGGATAGCTGCTCAAGGTCGTAAGCAGAATCCCCCTTGTCAGTAATCTATTTAAACTTGTGCCGTTCCACTTTCTGCATTCACCCCCATTCACCCGATCCGCATACCTGACCGCACCGATGCGACCCCTTTCCCGTCCGCCGTGCGGCAGCTGCAGCGGCAGCGGCAGGCAAATCATCATCCGCCTAGCCGACAGCTGATGTTTAAATAGTTCGATAGTTGCCAAGCGACAGCGGTGTGGCGATATCGGGTTTAACTTCGCGGGTCTTACCCCAACCGGGTATGGCGCGCCACGCTCTCTTTCACTTCCTCCTTCCCCAAAAACCAGTTTTTTCCCTAGCCGCGCAAAGCCCACTCACAAAGTACGGACTTCCGCACCCGCCGTGCGGGGCAAAGTACGGCCTGACGTCAGCATGGTTTTTTCTGGAAATAAAAAATCATTAAAATCAATAAGATAAAAATTTTTAACGGGCCGGAAAGGCTGGCACGCCAGTTGCAATAAGAAGGGCAGCTGAGAAGCTTTCAACTCACCCTTTCGATACAAACTGGAGAATGCCATGACTGTAAAGAACACTTCCGTCAAGAATGACAAGCTGAGCGCCAATGGCCAACACGGCGGCATGCCGCTGTTGCATGAACCCAAGCTGAACAAGGGCACGGCCTATAGCGTGGAAGAGCGCCGTCAGATGGGGCTGGAAGGCCTGCTGCCGCATGCAGTGGAAAACCTGGACCGTCAGGTAGAGCGCGTCATGGCCCACCTGGACGAAAAAGCGGACGATCTGGAACGCTACACCTACCTGATCGGCCTGGAAGACCGTAACGAAACCGTGTTCTACAAGACGGTGATGTCCGACCCGAAACGCTTCATCCCGGTGCTGTACGACCCGACCGTAGCCGATGCCTGCGAAACCTTCGGCAACAACTACCGCCGCGCCCGTGGCATGTATATCACCCGCTATATGAAGGGCCGCATGGCCGAGGTGCTGCGCAACTGGCCGGAAAAAGACGTGCGCTTTATCTGCGTATCCACCGGTGGCCGCATTCTGGGTCTGGGTGACATCGGCGCCAATGGCATGGGCATCCCGATTGGCAAGCTGCAGCTGTACACCGCTTGCGCTGCAGTACCGCCGGCCGGCCTGCTGCCGGTGCTGTTTGATATCGGTACCACCAATGAAACCCTGCGCGCCGACCCTTTCTATATGGGCACCCGCGAAGCCCCAGTTTCCGAAGCCGAACTGGACGAGCTGACCGAAGAATTCATCCAGGCCGTGCAGGAGGTCTTCCCCAATTGCTGCGTGCATTTTGAAGACTGGAAAGGCACCGACGCCATTCGCATGCTGGATCGCTACAAAGACAAGATCCTCTGCTACAACGATGACATCCAGGGCACCGCCAGTGTGGCACTGGCAGGTATCGCTGCCGGCATGAACATTACCGGTGGCAAGCTGACCGACCAGCGCGTGATGTTCCTGGGTGCCGGTTCTGCTGGCCTGGGCATTGCCAAGCTGTTCTGCGCCGAGCTGCAAACCCTGGGTCTGAGCGAAGCCGAAGCACGCAAGCAGGTTGCCCTGTTCGATATCAACGGCCTGATCGAGCATTCCCGTACCGATCTGTCGGAAACCCAGAAGCTGTATGCCCGCCCGGCCAAGCCGTGCAAGGATTTCCTCAAGGCCATCGAAGAGTTCAAACCGACCGTGCTGATTGGCGTGAGCACCAAGGCGCGCGCCTTTACCCGTGAAGTGATCGAGCTGATGAGCAAGCTGAACGAGCAGCCCATCATCTTTGCCCTGTCCAACCCCACCCACAAGGCCGAGTGCAGCGCCGAGGAAGCCTACACCTGGTCCAAGGGCAAGGCGCTGTTTGCCGCTGGCGTGCAGTTCCCCGACTTCGAATACGAAGGCAAAACCTATCGTCCGGGCCAGGCCAACAACTTCTACATCTACCCGGCCATCGGCCTGGCGACCTATGCCTGCCGCCCGACCCGCCTGAACGACGAGTGCTTTATCGTGGCCGCCCACGCCACCGCCGACCAGGTCACGCTGACCCAGCGCGCCAAGGCCATGCTGTTCCCCAGCCAGGAGCAGATTCTGGAAACCGAAGTGACCACGGCGGCCCGTATTGCCGAGTACATGTTCGATTCCGGTCTGGCCCAGGTAGAGCGTCCGCGTGATATCCGCGCCTGGCTTGAGGCTCAGCTGTACAAGCCTCAGTACTGAGAGGGAAGACATGCGCCGCCCGGACGGGTGGCGCGTGAATAGCTGACGGGTGCTTCGCGCCTGATGGTCACCACCGGTACGACATGTCGGCTGGTGGTGGCTGACCAAACAAAGGTGTCTATCATGGACTACATCATTCATACCCTGCAGAAATACCCGGAGATTGCGATCTATCTGACCATCGCCGTCGGTTTCTGGGTGGGTAACCTCAATCTGGGCAAGTTCAATCTGGGGGTGGTTACCTCCACCTTGCTGGCTGGCCTGTTGATTGGCCAGGTGCATCTGGTGATTCCGGCGGTGCTGCAATCCACCTTCTTTGCCATGTTCCTGTTTGCCGTCGGCTACGCCGTGGGGCCGCAATTCATCCGCGCCCTCAAGAGCGACGGTATCTCGCAAGTGTTCTTTACCGTGCTGGTGTGTGCCTCTGGCCTGTTCACCGCCATCTTGCTGGGCAAGATGCTGCACTATGATGCCGCGCTGACTGCCGGCCTGCTGTCCGGTGGCTATACCAATTCCACCGTGCTGGGTGTGGCGACCGACCTGCTCAATCAGGCCAGCCAGATGCCCGGTGGCGTGAAGGTGGCCATGGCGCTGATGCCGGTGGCCTATGCCGTGACCTATCCCTTCGGCACTGCCGGTTCGGCCTGGTTTCTGGCTTCCTTTGCACCGAAAGTGCTGGGCTTCAACCTGGTGGAAGAGTGCAAGACCTACGAAAAGGAAAACGGCAGCGGCCACACCGTGGGTAGCACCGCGTACCGCGAGTTTTCCGCCCGTGCCTTCCAGCTGAACAATGTTGATCTGTTCGACAAGACGGTTTCCGAAGTGGAAGCCATGTTCAACCACGAAATCTTCGTGCGCCGCGTGCGTCAGGCCGTGGGTGCCAAGATTGTCGATTGCGAAGGCAGCACCCGTATTCAGCGTAATGATGTGGTGGCCATTTCCGGCACGCTGACCGCGCTGCTGAAATACCAGCACCATTTCGGCCAGGAAGTGAAAGACGTGCCGCTGCTGGACTTCTCCACCGAGTTGCTCGACCTGGTGGTGACCAGTCGCAAATACGCCGGCAAGACGCTGGGCGACATCACCGGCGAACTGTTCGGCAAGCCTGGCCGTGGCCTGTTCCTCACCCGTTTCAGCCGTGGTGATCTCGACATGCCGATGGGGCAGGATGTGGTGGTGCAACGCGGCGACGTGCTGACCATTCTGGGTGCCAAGCAGGACGTGGCCGTAGTGGCCAAGCAACTGGGCTATGCCGACCGTCCGCTGGAAAACTCCGACATGGCCTTTATGGGCTTCGGTATCGTGGCCGGTAGCATTCTGGGTGCCATCACCGTGCACGTGGCCGGTATCCCGCTCAGCTTCGGTACTTCGGTGGGCTCCATTGTGGCCGGTATTGTCTGCGGCTACCTGCGTGCTTCCATGCGTACTTTTGGCAAGATCCCCGGCCCGGCGCTGTGGGTGTTCAATAATGTCGGCCTGAACGGCTTTATCGCGGTCATCGGCCTGAACGCTGCGCCGGGCTTCATTTCCGGCCTGCAACAATACGGCCTGACCCTGCTGTTTGCCGGTGCTGTGGTTACCATGGTGCCGCTGATTGTCGGCCTGCTGCTGGGGCGTTTCGTGTTCAAGTTCCACCCTGGCATCCTGCTGGGAGCCTGCGCCGGCGCCCGTTCCACCACCGCCGCGCTGGGTGCATTGCAGGACGCCGCCCAGAGCAAGGTGCCGGCACTGGGCTATACCGTAGGGTATGCCGTGTCCCGGCTGGTGATGGCTGTGTTCACCATCGTGCTGGTCAACGTGTTCTAGCTGTCTTGTTCTTTCTCCTTTCGGTCGTCGTGGTTCTGCCATGACCTTGCCACGCAGATGACCCTGCGTGGCTTTTTTGCTTGTCATGCTGCGATGCAATAATCAGCTGGGGATTGTGGGATAATGCGCCCGCCATGGCTGCAGCAAGGCCGGTTTTTCCAGTCAGACGGGTGTGTGACCCGGAGTTGGTATGAAGCGAACCCGTTTTTATCTTTATCTGCTGTTTTCCATGCTGCTGTCGCTGCTGGCCGCGTATGCGGTGTACAGCATCAGCTGGCAGCAGCTGTTACAGCAGCGGCAGCAGGAGTCGGCACGGCGGCTGGCACGCAATGCCGGCTTTCTGGAGCACGAGGTGGACAAATACGGCCTGCTGCCACTGGCAGCATCGTATAACGACACCCTGCGCGAAGCGCTGCTGCAGCCGGCCGATCCGCCACAGCTGGCCCGTGCCAATGACTACCTGCTGCGGCTCAATCAGGGGGCCGGCTCCTTGCAGGCCTATCTGATGGACAAGCAGGGCAAGGTGATTGCCTCCAGCAACTGGCAGCAAAAAGACAGCTTTGTCGGGCGCAATATCGCCTATCGCCCGTATTTCCAGCAGGCGGCGGCCAATCGCATCACCACCTTTTACGCCGTGGGTACCACCGGCAACGCGACGGGATTTTATCTGGCCACCGGCATCTACCAGGGGGGCGAGCGGCTGGGCGTGGTGGCCATCAAGATCGGGCTGGAACAGCTGGAGCACATGTGGGGCAATATCGTGGAGCCCTTGCTGGTGTCGGATTCCAATGGCGTGGTGGTGCTGTCATCGGTGCCGGAATGGAAATACCACGCCACGGTGCCGCTCAGCTTTGACGCCCGGCTGGCACTGGAAAAAGCCCAGCAGTACAACAAGCAGATCATCAAGCCGCCCATCTGGCAGCGCAAAAGCGTGCTCAACAACCAGGCCATGCTGGTGCAGATGGGGCAGGGCCGCACTCGGCACGAATATCTGGCCATCAATCAGACCATCCCGGTCAGCGGCATGACGCTGACCATGGTGATTGATACCCACGAAATGCACAGTCTGGCGCTGACCCGGGCGCTGGCAGTGGCGGTGATGGTGGGCTTTGCCTGCCTGCTGTTGCACTCGGTACGGCTGTGGCGCATGGGCATCAAGACTCAGGCCGAGGCCCGCCGCGCCCTGCAGCGCGCCCATGACCAGCTGGAAGAGCAAGTAGAACAGCGCAGCAGCGAGCTGAAACAGGCTAATGCCAGCCTGAAAATGGAAATCGAGGAGCGCATCCAGGCTGCGCGCCAGGTGGAGAACTTTCAGAACGAGCTGATCCGCACCGAAAACCTGGCGGTGATCGGCCAGCTGTCCACCGGCATCGCCCACGAGATCAACCAGCCGCTGGCTGCCTTGTCCGCACTATCGGCCAATACCGTGCGCTTTCTGGAAATCAACGACCTGGCCACCGCGCGGACCAATCTGGAGCGCATTACCGACATCGTGGCACGGCTGGGTGCGCTCACCGAGCAGCTGAAATCCTTTGCCCGCCGCCCCAGTGGCGAACGCGAATCCGTCGCAGTGGCACAGGCCGTGGACAATGCACTGTTCCTGCTCAATCACCGGCTGAAGAAAACCCTGATCCGGCTGCAGCTGCCCGCCCAGCCGGAAGACATCGTGGTGCTGTGCGAAGCGGTGCGGCTGGAGCAGGTGCTGGTGAACCTGGTCAGCAATGCCATTGATGCGCTACAGGAAGTGGCCGACCCGCTGATCGCCATCAGTTGGCAACGCCAGGACGACATCGTACGCATCCAGGTGCGTGACAATGGCAGCGGCCTGTCGGAACAGGTCAGACAGCATATTTTCGAACCCTTCTTTACCACCAAGAAAACCAGCGGGCTGGGGCTGGGCCTGGCGCTGTCCTCGGACATCATCAAGGCCTATGGCGGCGTATTGTCCGCCGACAATCACCCGGATGGCGGAGCGGTATTCACCATCACGCTCAGACAAAACAGGCAGGAGTAAAACATGAGCAATCTTCAGGTACTGGTGATCGAGGACGACCAGGACGTCCAGCTGGGCTATGTGCAGGCACTGGGGCTGGATGGCATTCCGGCGCAGGGCTTCGATTCGGTGGAAAAGGCCCGCCGCGCCATTGGCCGTGATTTTGCCGGCATCATCGTCAGCGATATCCGCCTGCCCGGCATGGACGGGCTGGCCTTCATGCAGGAGCTGCTGGCCGACGATCCCGACCTGCCGGTCATCCTCATCACCGGCCACGGCGACATCGCCATGGCCGTGCAGGCGATGCGCGACGGCGCTTACGACTTCATCCAGAAACCCTTCCTGCCACAGGTGCTGGTATCGGTAGTGCAGCGCGCCATGGAAAAACGCCGGCTGGCACTGGAAGTACGCCAGCTGCGCCGCCAACTGGCGGCATTTGGCGGCCTGGAAAGCCGGCTGATCGGCAATTCTGGTGTAATGGCCGAACTGCGCCGACTGGTGCAGGGCGTGGCGGCTACCCCCACCGACATCCTGATCAATGGCGAAACCGGTGCCGGCAAGGAACTGCTGGCGCGCTGTCTGCACGACCTCTCCGGGCGCACCGGCCCCTTTGTGGCGCTCAATTGCGGCGGCCTGCCGGAAACCCTGTTTGACAGCGAAATGTTCGGCCACGAAGCCGGCGCGTTTTCCGGGGCCAGCAAGCAGCGTATAGGCAAGATCGAATACGCCCAGCACGGTACGCTGTTTCTGGACGAAATCGAAAGCATGAGCATGCCGATGCAGATCAAGCTATTACGGGTGCTGCAGGAAAGGGTGATCGAACGGCTGGGCTCCAACCGGCTGATTCCGGTGGATTTTCGCGTGATTGCCGCCACCAAGGCCGATCTGTCCAAGCTGGCCGATGAGGACAAATTCCGCGCCGACCTGTATTTCCGCTTGAACGTGGTCACGCTGGACCTGCCACCCTTGCGCGCCCGGCGCGAGGATATCCCGCTGCTGTTCGACTACTTCGTTAGCCAGTCCGCCCTGCGCATGAACCGCCCGGCACCGGTCATCACCCCGGAAGTGGTACGCGACCTGATGGCCTACCACTGGCCGGGCAATGTGCGCGAATTGCGCAACCAGGCCGATCGCTTTGTGCTGGACCTGAAAATGGTGCCGGGTACCGCCGCCGCCGACACCCAGCTCACCCTGCACGCGGCAGTGGAATCCTTTGAAAAGGGCATGATTGCCGAAGAACTGCGCAAACAGGGCGGTAATGTCTCCAAAACCGCCGAAGTGCTGAAAATCGCCAAGACCACGCTATTCGACAAGATCCGCAAATACGATCTGGAAGAAAAGTAAGCCAGGCAGCATGCCACAGGAAAAGCCAGCAGCTGGGCAGATCACCGCTAGGCTGTTGGCTTTTTTTATGCCGTGTGGCGGAAAGGCGAAGCTTGCTGCTTATGCGCAGCCATCGTTAAAGACGGAAATAATGGGCGTCAACTGATGATATGAAAAACGGCACACTGTGCAGTTTTAGCAGAAGAAATACTTATGTTCGTGGTGAGGCATGATATTCATGTGCCGCATTGTCAGTATTGAACCATACCTGGTTTCTTCCGTTGTTTTTTGCCATGTACAGGCAGGCATCTACTTTGTTTATCAAATCGTCGATTGATTCATTTTTCTCAAATGCGGATACCCCGATAGAAACCGTGACGGAAATCGATGGGTCTGATGTCAATTCGTGTTGTTCAATATCAATTCTGATTCTCTCTGCAATTTCCAGTGCTATTTTCAAATCTGCACTAGGTAGGATGGCAATGAATTCTTCACCTCCGTATCGAGAGAGTGTATCTGATGAGCGTAAGCATGATTGCACGCGCTGGCCAAAATGAAATAAAACCTTATCGCCGATGGCGTGACCGTAAATGTCATTGACTTTTTTGAAGAAATCAATATCAAACATAATCAAGCAGGAGTTTTCCTGTTCACTGTCTTTCTTCTGCTGAAAATTAATTAGCATCGAATTGAGTGATCTCCGATTTGCCAGGTTGGTCAAGGCGTCATTGTTTGCCAAAATCTCAACTTTCTTAAGAGATTCTGCCAAATCTTTTGCAAAAATATTATTTTCTAACTGTAATTTTATTCCAAGTATTACCTTGGTGGATAGGACGTTTAGGTTGTAATGTAAAATCAATAAATATATTGTAAATCCTATTGAGAATTCTGTTGCAGCAAATATTTCCATTCCCCATAGCAATGCAGGTGGTACGGAGCAAAACCAAAGTCCAACCGCAAAAAATCTGAAGGCGGACATGCACGTTACGTATACTGGGGCGTTGATGGCGGCAACGCCACATAAGACAACAACCAGCCATGAGTCGATGAGCTGGTTGTAAAGAAACAGGAAGGGTACGATACATCCCCACGCAATCCCATCTGTTGCGCAGATTGAATTCAATAAGAAGACGGTTTTTTTATTGCGTGGCTTTGATGATTTTATATGTAGAATTACTCCGTGTGCAACAATCCATTCTGCGAAAAATATCAATATCCATATGTTTATGTTTTTTGTTGGAATATGTCCGTGAGAAAGCCATGCCACCAATCCCCATCCCAGGGGTGTCAGAAATAGTGTTTTTTGCAATGACTCTACGCATTGGCTAAGGGCTTTTCCCGTGGCGTCTTCGCGAACAGATGGTGTGTGAGTAGAGGTGTTCATAAATTTATTAAAAGTATGAATTTAAAAGATTCATGCTTGTTCTTTATTTGTTTCAAGTGTTAGGTGGGGTGGTCTGTTTTGAATGCCTGAGCGGTATGCGGTTGTAGTTGTTTGTGATGAATGAAATCATGTGTGATGGCGAATTTTCGGGAATTTTCTGTAAATATAGGATATGTGGTTAATGTCCGCCTGTGTGTATTAAGGCCAATAATCAGTAGGGAATACAATATTATGCACTTGAGATGTATTGATGCCTATTGCAAGGCATATTGGTACAAGGGTAGCGCTCTGCCCGGTATCATTGCAAATGTTCAAGTCAGTTTTGTGTCGACACCAGTACCCTCCGGTAGCCTCTCTCGACAGGGATAGTCGGCTGCTTGTTACCACTTGGCACCGTGTCTGTTTGGGCTGTTGCAGGTCATGCTTGCCGGGGTGGTTCGGGCGGTGATTTGCACCCATCGCTCAGTGCCCGGTGTGGCTGGTAAGGCCAGCGTACATTCAACAGCGGGTTGGCGCACAAAGACATCCGCCAGCAAGGCAGAGAATGCCGGCAATGCCGCCGGGCTGAGAAAGGAAGCCATGTGCTGTCCGTACAGCGACCGGGCATCCTGGCATCCTGCCCAGACAGGCGGGCACCGGTAAGACTGGCTTTGCTGATCAGGCCTGTCCTTATGCTCTGCTATGGTGTCCATACCACGGCTGAGTACAAGTTGCTCGGCTCGTTCTCGCATCGCCTGCTCAAAGAAATCTAGTGTAATGTCCAGCGCAATCGCCTCTGCAAATATCATTATTGATATGGCATGGGATGCGGAAATTGGCACGAATGGGACAAGATCAAACGATCTGATCGTGGTGGGCGTATGTGTAGTAAAACGGGTATCGGTCCGCATGATGTTCAGAATGAGACATCATGCCATTTTTTTTAAATTGTTTAAAAAGACACTCCTTTTAAGTGCTGTGCTGCATAGGGCAGTGAAACCGGTATGCGGGTTGGCTCATGATAATTGGCCGCTCACCTTGGTGGTGTCATGGGATGCAAGGGATCTTTGCTTAGCAAAGATCCCTTTTTTGTTGGCGGGGCAGCAGGGGCAGATTATTTGGCTGGCTGGCATGGACCACTTGCCCTTGCGGCCTGGTGGTTCACTTCGCCAGCGCCACTTCCACACAGCGCGCCTGCAGCAGGCGGCCAATGTCTATCGGTGACATCGCCACCTGCAGGCCACGGCGGCCACCGTTGATATAGACCTTGGGCAGTTGCAGGATGCTGGCTTCCATATACACCGGCATCGGCGTGCGGGTGGCAAAGGGGCTGGTGCCGCCTACCAGGTAGCCGGAGTGGCGGTTGGCCACGTCGGGCTTGCACGGCTGCACTTTTTTGCAAGGCAACTGGCGCGCCAGTTCCTTGGCCGATACCTTGCAATCGCCGTGCATCAGTACCACCAGCGGCAGGCCGTCCTGGTCTTCAAACAGCAGGGTCTTGATCACCGCGTGTTCGTTTACCTCCAGTTCGCGGGCCGGGGTGGCGGTGCCGCCGTGTTCTTCGTAGCGGTAGGCGTGGCAGCTGAATTCCACCTTGTGGTCCAGCAAAAAGCGTAGTGCCGGGGTGCTGCCGGCAATGGTCTGGTGTTGCATGGCTTACTCCGTAATGCATGAGGACGATGCCAGCGGCTTGTACTCGCCGCCGGAGGTGGTGTCGGTATCAGGCTGGTTGCTGGACTAGCAGGCCGTATTCCTCGGGAAAGGTGTGCAGTGAGCTTTTCACCACGGTGACCGCGCCGTCGATCAGGCCGCAGCGGCCACTGCCGGGCAGGATCTGGCACAGGTGCTGCAGCGCATCCAGATCGGCCGGGCTGTGGCGGCCGCCATCTACCCGGTCCAGCAGGCGGGCCAGCTGGAAGGTGCCGCATTTGCACGAGGGGCACTGGCCGCAGGAACCCTTGGCGAAGAAGTCGATGTATTCGGCCACCTTGCGGATGATGCTGCTGCCTTCGGAGATGACGATCATGGCACCGGTGCCCAGCCGCGAATGACGCAGCCAGACCGAGTCGAAATCCAGTGCCACGTCCAGATCGCGCGCGGTGAGCAGGGTATTGGACGGGCCGCCGGTAAATACCGCCTTGAAGGCCTTGCCCTGCAACATGCCGCCGCCGTAGTGGAACACCAGCTCTTGCAGGCTGGAGCCCATGGGCAGCTCGTACAGACCGGGGCGCAGTACGTCGCCGGACAGCGAGTACAGCTTGGTGCCGCAGGCCTTGCCCACGCCCAGTGCCCGGTACCAGCCGGCACCGTGGCGCAGGATGTGGCTGACATTGGCCAGGGTTTCCACATTGTTGATCAGCGTGGGCTGGTTGTTGATGCCTTGCTCGGCCGGGAAAGGCGGCTTTTTGCGCGGGAAGGGAAAGCCGGCTTCCAGCGAGGCGACCACGGCGGTTTCTTCCCCGCCGATATAGCGGCCCGAGCTGGCCACCACCTTGATTTCCAGTGCATGGCCCATGACGGCAGCCAGTTTTTCCGGCCAGGGGCTGTCCTGCCACTGGCTGACTGCCTGCTGCATGGTGTGCAGGCTGCTGCCCTGGTGCGGGTTGAGGTAGAAGATGAGGCAGCGGGCGCGCACGGCCAGCGCGGCGATCAGTGCGCCTTCTATCACCTGGTGCGGCGATGCGCTGAGCAGGGTGCGGTCCTTGAAGGTGCCCGGTTCGTCTTCATTGCCATTGCACACCACGTACTTGCAATCGCCCACCGCATTGGCGGTGGCTTCCCATTTGCGCCAGGCCGGAAAGCCGGCCCCGCCCATGCCGCGCAGGTCGGCATCGGCAATGCAGCGGATGATGGCGGTGGGGGCCGTGAGGGCCGCTTGCAGCCCAAGGCCGCCGCCCGCTTGCAGCCAGGCGGCCAGATCGGGGCCGACCTGTACGGCCGGGTTGAGCAATACCTGATTGAGTTTTTCCATGATTGTGTTCTCTTAGGCGCGTGCGCTGGCGGGGCGGTGCAGTGTCAGCCTGGCCTGGCCCGGATACAGCAGCGGGGCTTGCTGGCTGGCGTCCAGTCCGGCCAGGGCCAGCTGGCGCTGCCAGCGATAAACGTGTTCGATACCGCCGCGCAGGGGCGGCAGCGATGATTTGTTGCGGGCAGCCTGGGCCAGCCGTGCCGCCTGGCGGCCGGCGCGGCGGCCAAAGGCGAGGATGTCGAGCAGGGCATTGCCCATCAACCGGTTGCGGCCATGAATGCCGCCGGTGATTTCCCCGGCACACAGCAGGCCGGGCACGCTGCTCTGGCCCTGGCTGTCGATTACCACGCCGCCGTTCTGGTAGTGCAGGGTGGGGTAGACCAGCATGGGCTCGCGCATCGGGTCGATGCCGCATTTGTCGGCCAGGTGCTGCAGTGCCGGCAGCTGGCTGGCCAGCGCGGGCTGGTCCGGGCCACACAGGCGGCGCAGGTCGAGAAATACGCCTTGCTGACCGTCGCGCTCGATGCCACGGCCGGCGGCGCATTCGCGCAGCATGGCGGCGGTGACGACATCACGCGGCGCCAGTTCATCGACAAAGCGCTCACCCAGACCGTTCAGCAGCATGGCACCGGCCGAGCGGGCGGCTTCGGAGATCAGCCCGCCGCGCAAACGCTGCGGCCAGGCCACCCCGGTGGGGTGGTACTGGAAGGCATCCATATCACGCAGTTGCGCGCCCAGGCGGTAGGCCAGCACCAGGCCATCGGCAGTGGCACCGTAGTGATTGGAGGTGGGAAAGCCTTGCAGATGCAGCCGGCCGCAGCCGCCGGTAGCCAGAATGGTTTGCCGGGCCGACACCACGATGAAGCGCTGGTATTCCAGGTCGTACAGCACGGCACCGGCGCAGCTGCCGTCTTCGTGCGACAGCAATTCCACCACCGGGCAGCGGTTCAACAGCTGGATGCCCGGCTCCAGTTCCACCGTTTCGCGCAGCACGCGCATCATCTCCAGCCCGGTGTAATCGCGGTAGGACAGAATGCGTGGCTGGCTGCAGCCGCCGGCTTGCTTGTAGCGCAGCTTGCCGCCGTCGCAGCTGGCATCGGTCAGGTCAAAATGCATGCCCAGTTCGATCAGCCAGCGGATGACACCGGCTGCATCGCTGGCCAGTTGGGCCAGCAGTTGCGGATCGGCGCAGTTGTGGCCGCCGCGCATGGCGTCGTCGAAATGCTGTTGCGGGCTGTCGCTGGCGGCCAGTGCGGCCTGGATGCCGCCTTCGGCCATCACGGTATTGCTGTCGCCCAGCCGCAGCTTGCTGGCCAGCATGACCGTGGCCCCGCCACGGGCGGCGGTCAGTGCGGCTGCCGCACCGGCACCGCCGCCGCCTAGCACCAGCACGTCGGTGCTGCGTTGTTCGGCACCGGCCAGATCAAAGCCGTCAATCAAGGCATTGCTTTGCAGCAGTTCGGCCAGGCGCGGGTGGCAGGGCTGGCCACGGCTGCTGCCGATTTGCAGCAGGGTGCTGGCATCGGCAGCGTGGTCGGGGTGGTGTTGCGCCAACAGTGCAGCGCGTGACAGATCGTCCGCCCGCAGTGGCGGTGTGGCATGGCTGGCCCGGTTAAGGCAGGCCTGCTGGTAGGAAATGGCTGTGCTCATGACTCGCTCCTTGCAAGATGGGCCGTGGTGTCGATGCTCAACTGGCCACGGGCTTGTTGATCCAGTCGGCGCAACAGGTCGCCGGGGCGCAGGTTCTGGATGGCCTGGGCGCGGCGCAGGTAGAGCCCGACATGATTGGGGCGGATGTTTTCCGGGCAGGCCAGGGTGCACAGATTGCACATGATGCAGGCGTCGAACAGCGCGGCAGCGGCGGGCAGCTCGCCACGGCTGGCCAGGGCAATGCCTTGCTGCACCGGGATGCCACGCGGACAGGCGCGGTCGCAACCGCCGCAGTGGCGGCAGTGGGCGGTTTCGGGAAAGGTCTGCTGCAGTTGCGGTAGTGCCTGCCAGCCGTCGCGCAGATCATGCGGGCGATAACGGTGGACGTGGTCGGGCTGGTAGTAGTCGATGAAGCTGACCTGCATGCCGTCTTCCACCTCGGTTTCGCAGGCCAGCCGGCTGACGGTTTCGCGCTCGCCGGCCTTGCGGACCAGGCAGCGACAGGAGCCGCACACCCCCTGGCCCATGCAGCCGATATTGGCGGTAACGGCCTCGGGGCCGTGCAGCCGGGTTTGCAGGATGGAGTCGCCTGGCTGTGCGGCCATCACCTTGCCGTCAATGCTGATGCAGATGGTTTCACTCATGGGGATTTCCTTTGCTGTGGTGCTGGCCACCGGCCCGTGCGGATCGCCGGCGGGTGGATGGCCTGGCCCTTGGTCGGGGCTTTGCAAGGAGCGTGCCACCGCCTTGTGATTTGGCAAGTTGTTGAAAATAAAGAAAAATGGCAAATTTTTGCTGCGTGCAGAGCTGGTGGGCGTCGGAATTCCGTGTTTTTGTCATGGCCGGATCGACGGAAAACCCTGTCTGGCTTGGGGGCAGTGGGCTTGGCTGGCGCGTGCGGTTTTCCGCGCGCTGGGCGCGACGGATTCGCGGGAAACCGTACTGTGGCGGCGAGATGTGTTTATTTGTTTATTAAAATCAATGACTTGTTGTTGTTGTGCGATGGCATGCGCCTTGCTATGCAAGTGGTGAGAGACACTTTGCAGAAATAAGGAGCAATAACATGCTGGGAACGATGAGCACGGCACTGCTGCCAGTGGTGCTGTTGATGATGTTGGGCTGGTTTGGCGGGCAGCGTGGCTATTTCCGTCAGGCGGATGTCAGCGTGTTGGCCACGCTGGTGATGCGCTATGCCTTGCCTTGTTCGCTATTTATCGGCGCGCTGAAAACGCCGCCGGAGCGCATCCAGAATGTGCCGTTTATCTTGTGCCTGACCTTTGGCTTTGTCGGCACTTACGTCCTGGCCTTGCTGGCTGGGCGTTATTACTACCGTAGTGATCTGAAAAGCAGCGCCATCCAGGCGCTGGTCTGTACCTTTCCCGATATGGCCTACTTTGGCGCGCCCATTCTGCAGCAGGTGTGCGGGCCGCAGGGCTTTATCGCGGTACTGATTGGCAACCTGATCACCAGCTTTATCATCCTGCCGCTGACCATCGTGCTGTGCCGCTGTGGCGAAATGTCCGCCTCTGGCAGTGATGATGGGGTGGTGACCATGCTGAAACAGAGCATGGTGAAGACCCTGTCTAATCAGATTGTCTGGCTGCCCATTCTGGGGGTGGTGCTGAGCTTCAATCATCTGCACCTGCCGGCGGCAGTGCAGGAGAGTGTGGACATGCTGGCCAAGGCGGCCGGTGGCGTGTCCTTGCTGGCGCTGGGCCTGATGTTCTGCGGCGAAAAACCGGCGTTCAACGGCCATGTGGTGGGTAATGTGGCGATGAAGAATTTCCTGCAGCCGGCGCTGATGCTGCTGGGTGTCCTGCTGTTTGGCGTGGATGCCGAGTTTGCCCGCCAGGCCTTGATCGTGGGAGCGGTGCCGACGGCGATTGCCGCCTCGATGTTTGCCGTGCGCAACCAGACCTACGCCCTGCATGCCTCGCACTCGGTACTGGTGGGGACGGTGATTGGTGTGTTTGGTGAAGCGGCGCTGATTTACCTGATGGCCTGAGTGGACGGTGTTGCAAAGGCTGGTCAGGAAACCGACCAGCCTGTTATTGCTGTTTGCAGCAGCAGGCAGTGGTTGCAGCATGCCTCTGCTGATGGTAGTGCCAGACGTGACAAGGCCCGGCATAGCCGGGCCTTGTCACGTCTGGGCCGCTGCCGCTTATTCGCCGCGTGGGGCCAGCTTGAGGAATAGCAGACGGATCAGTACATAGACCACGGCGTTCAGCGCCGTCATCAGCAGCAGGATGGCCAGCAGCGACAGGCTGGATTGCTCGGCCAGCGGGCCGGCCTTGAGGGTGCCGGCCAGCAGGGAGGTAATAAACAGGGTGCACAGCAGTTTGAATGTCATGGCAGCAGCTTTCTGCAAGAACGAACGCAGCTGTGTATTGCAAACATCGTGCCTGAAATGGCCTGTTCAAATCATTGAAATGAAAGGTGTTTTTCCGGATTGATACGGCGGACCGCCGATGTTGCGGTGTCGGCCGTGCGGAAATCCGTCAGCCGGCGCTCTGGCGGGCTTGCAGATGCAGCAGGATGGCCTGGCCACCGCTGAGAATATCGTCGCCAATGGCCAGTGCCGCCGCCGCGCCATCGCCTTGGCGCATTGCTGCCATCACCGGGTAGTGATAATCCAGCATGGCGCTGCCCCCTTGCTGGTAGACGGCAGCGATCAGCGGCCCCATTTGCAGCCAGATGCGGTAAAGAATGCCGTGCAGGAAGGGCAGGCCGGCAATGTCGACCAGGGCAAAGTGAAACTGCTGGTTCAGCGCGCAGCCCAGCGCGATGTCCTGCGCGGTCATGGCCACAGCATTGCGCGCTACGATCTCTTCCAGCCGGGTGATGTCGGCTGGCTGTGCCTTGGTCGCGGCGGTTTCCGCCGCCAGCCCTTCCAGCCGGATGCGGATGGCGCGTATTTCCAGATAACGCTCCACCGTCATGTAGGGCACGCGAATGTCGCGCGGCGATTGCATGGCCAGCGCCTGCTCCTGCACCAGCCGCAGGATGGCATCACGCACCGGGGTGACGCTGGTGCCCAGTTGCTCGGCCAGTTCGCGGATTTTCAGCCGTGCGCCAGGCTGCAGCCGGCCTTGCAGCAAGTCATTGCACAGCAGCTGGTAGACCGTGCTGCCCAGATTGTCGTGTTCCAGGGTGTCGAGTTGGTAGTGCATGGCGCAGCGGACGAAAGGGTGATGGCGGCATGGTAACACCGTGCTTGCCAGATGGAAATGCAGCAAATATGATGCATCATAATTTGATTCAGCCGCGTGCCGTCGTCGATATCACGCTGACAGGAGTAATGCCATGTCCCCATCTACCCGCTATATGTTGTTGACTGGTGCCAGTCGCGGCATCGGCCATGCCACGGTCAAGCTGTTTCAGGAGCATGACTGGCAGATTTTCACCGTGTCACGCCAGCCATTTTCCGAGGCCTGCCTGTGGCCATCGGCACGGCAAAGCCATATCCAGGCCGATTTGTCCGACCTGTCCTGCCTCGACCAGCTGATTGCCGAAGTACAAAGCCGCCTGCCAAATGGCGAGCTGCACGCGCTGGTGAACAACGCCGGTATCTCGCCCAAGGGGCCGCAGGGTGAGCGGCTGGGCATTCTGGCCAGCGCTGCCGATGACTGGAGCCGGGTGCTGAATGTGAATCTGGTGTCCACCGCCTTGCTGGCGCGTGGCTTGTTTGCCGAGCTGAAACAGGGGCAGGGCTCCATTGTCAATGTCACGTCCATTGCCGGCTCGCGCGTGCACCCGTTTGCCGGCGTGGCCTATGCCGCCTCCAAGGCCGGCTTGGCGGCACTCACCCGCGAGCTGGCGCACGAGTTCGGCCCGCATGGCATCCGCGCCAATGCCATTGCGCCGGGCGAAATCGACACCGCCATCCTGTCACCGGATACCGCCCGCATTATCGAGCGTGATGTGCCGATGCACCGCCTGGGTACGCCGCATGAAGTGGCCGAGGCCATTTATTTCCTTTGCTCTGGCCATTCTTCTTATATCAACGGCTCGGAAATCCACATCAACGGTGGCCAGCATGTCTGAAACCGTGTCCGCAGAGGTGTCCGAAGGCGTGATCGATCAGCTGTTTTCCACCGCCGCCGCGCCGGTGGAGTGCAGCGAGGCCACCGCCTTGCTGTGGCAGCATTACGGCCTGCGCGGTGTGGCCAGCCCGCTCAATAGCGAGCGCGATGCCAATTTCCACATCCGTGGCTACGATGGCCGCGAATATGTGTTGAAGCTGAGCCACCCGGCGGAGGACCGCGCCGTTACCGATTTCCAGAGCCGTGCCTTGCTGCACGCGCTGGCGCAGGACCCGACCCTGCCCATTCCGCAGTTGCTGCCACGCCGCGATGGCCAGCCCTATGCCCTGGTCGAAATGGTCGATGGCAGCCTGCGCGTGCTGCGCCTGCTCAGTTATCTGGCCGGCCAGCCCTTGCACCAGACTCAGCGCAGTGCGGCCCAGCGCCGTCATCTGGGGCAGACGCTGGGCCGGCTGGACAATGCCTTGCGCGACTATGCCCACCCGGCAGCCCATCACCCGCTGTTGTGGGATATCCAGCATGCCCAGCGGCTGCAGCCCTTGCTGGCGGAAACCCCGGACGGGCCGCAAAAGGCGGTGCTGGCCGACTGGCTGGCGCAGTTCATGCAGCAGGTGCAGCCGCAGCTGGGTGGACTGCGCCGGCAGGTGATTCACAATGACCTGAACCCGCACAATGTGCTGGTGGATGCGCAAGACCAGATCAGCACCGCCGGCCTGATCGACTTTGGTGACATGGTGGAAGCACCCTTGATCAACGAGCTGGCGGTGGCCTGTTCCTACCAGCTGTCCACCACCGCCAATCCGCTGGATAGTGCCGGCGAGCTGATTGCCGGCTACCACGCGGTCTGTCCCTTGCTGCCGGGCGAAATTGATCTGCTGTATTCCTTGATCATGACCCGGCTGTGCATGACGGTCACCATCACCGGCTGGCGGGCGGCACGTTATCCGGAAAATCGCAGTTATATCCTGCGCAACAACGGCCTGAGCTGGGATGGCCTGCAACGGCTGGCCGCATTCGGCCCGGCACGCGCCACCGCCTATCTGCAGCAGTTGTGCCAGACGAAAGGAGCAGCATGAATCCGCCAGACCAACGCATGGCCAATGCCTTTGATCCGGGCACGCTGGCCAGCCTGCCTGCCCGTGAGCAGGCGCTGATCCGCCGTCGCCAACAGGCACTGGGGCAGGCATATCGCCTGTTCTATCAGCAGCCCTTGCATCTGCTGCGCGGCGAGGGGGTGTGGCTGTACGACGCCGCCGGCCAGCCCTATCTGGATGTCTACAACAATGTCGCCTCGGTAGGGCATAGCCATCCGCAGGTGGTGCAGGCCATTGCCCGCCAGGCGGCCACGCTCAACACCCATACCCGTTACCTGGATGAAGGCATTGTCGATTATGCCGAGCGCCTGCTGGCCACTCTGGCCATGCCGGGTCATCAGGCCATGTTTACCTGTACCGGCAGCGAGGCCAACGATCTGGCCTTGCGGCTGGCGAGCAATTTCACCGGTGGGCAAGGGGTGATTGTCACCGCCCATGCCTACCATGGCGTCACCAGTAGCGTGGCGGCCTGTTCGCCAGCTTTTGGCGAGGGCGTGGCGCTGGGGCCGAATGTGCGTACCGTGCCCACCCCGGATAGCTACCGTGGCGTGGCCGGCGAGGATGTCGCCACGCGCTTTACCCACGATGTGCAGGCGGCGATTGCCGACCTGCAGCGCCACGGCCTGCGCCCGGCTGCACTGCTGGTGGATACGCTGTTTACCAGCGATGGCGTGTTTGCCGACCCGCCCGGTTTCCTGGCTGGTGCGGTCGATGCCATTCATGCAGCAGGCGGCTTGTTCATTGCCGACGAAGTACAGGCCGGCTTTGCCCGCAGTGGCAGCCATTTCTGGGGCTTCCAGCGCCATGGTGTGCAGCCGGACATCGTCACCATGGGCAAGCCGATGGGCAATGGTCACCCGCTGGCCGGGCTGGCGGCGCGTGCCGACATCATCGATGCCTTTGGCAGCCGCGTGCGCTACTTCAATACCTTTGGTGGCAATCCGGTGTCCTGTGCCGCCGGTATGGCCGTGCTGGAGGTGATCGAACAAGAAGGCTTGCAGCACAATGCCCACGTCACCGGGGCGTATCTCAAGGCAGGGTTGCAGGCGCTGGCCGGCAAGCACGAGCTGATCGGCGATGTGCGCGGTGCCGGTTTTTTCCTTGGGGTGGAACTGGTGAACGACCGTCAAGGCAAACAGCCGGCCACCGCCGCCGCCAGCCGTGTGGTCAATGCGCTGCGCGAGCGGCGCATCCTGCTCAGTGCCACCGGACCGGCCGGCAATATCCTCAAACTGCGGCCGCAGCTGCCGTTTGCCCGCGAACATGCCGACTTGTTGCTGGATGCGCTGGACGCGGTGCTGGCCGCACGGTAGCCGGCATCAGTCCTGAGCCTGCAGCCGGCTGGCCTGGGCTTGCAGGCTGTCCAGCCGGGTGGTGGCCAGGGCCAGTGCGGTGCCGTCTTCAAATACCGCAGCAAGCAACTTGCTCAGGGTGCTGCCAGGCAGCATTTCCACCGCCAGCCGTGCGCCGCGTTCATAAGCCAGTCGGCTACAGTCGTGCCAGCGCACCAGCCGCGCCATATTGCCGGCCAGATCATCGGCAATCTGCTCGGGCCGCCGCAGTAGGCGGGCGGCGCTGGCGCTGAGGTAGTCCAGCCGTGGCGCGGCCAGGCGGATGCGGATGAAATCCTGATGCAGCGCGCTGGCAGCTTCATCCAGCAGGCTGCAGTGCGAAGGCACGCTGATGTCCAGCCGCTGGCAGCGGCCGGCCCCACTGCTCTGGATCAGGCTGGCCAGCTGCTGCAGGCCTGTGTCGCTGCCGGCCACCACCAGTTGGCGCTCGGCATTGATATTGGCCAGATAGAGCGGGCTGCCGGTAGCCCGCAGCTGTGCCAGCAGGCTGTCCAGCTGCGGCAGGTCCAGTCCGGATACCGCGCACAGGCCATAGCCCTGCGGATAGGCCTGCTCCATCAACTGGCCACGCCGCCGCACCAGGCGCAGGGCATCGACCAGCGGCAGCGCCTCGGCCACTACGGCGGCGGCAAAGGCACCAATCGACAAGCCAGCCACCATCTGCGGCTGGATGCCTGCTGCTTGCAGCAGACGGGCCGAGGCCACGCCGGCAATCAGCAGGCAGAGCTGTACTGCCACCGTGGAGCGCAGCGCGGCGGCAGAATCCAGCAAGTGCGGCGAACTGCCCAGCACGGCCTCGGCCTCGGCCAGTACCGCATGACAGGCCGCGTGTTGCGGTAGCTGTTGCAGCATGCCGGGGCGCTGGCTGCCCTGGCCGGGAAAGACAAACAAGATGCTCATGGGCATTGCTCCACATGGTTTTGCCTGTGGGCCGGCCACGCGGCTAGCGGTTCATCCAGCAGCAGCGGGCCGCTGGCGGTTTTCAGCAGCACCCTGCCGCCGCGCAGCCATTCGTCCAGCGCCACACCGCCGGTAGGGGTTTGCAACTGGATATCCACGCGACAAGGCAGCCCTGCCAGCGTTTCCGCCAACGCTTGCACTACTGCCCGCGCGGGTGGCTGCGGGCAGCGCAGCAGCAGGTCAAGATCGCTGGCCGGACCAAGAGCAGGCTGACCAGTGGCCAGTTCGAAACCGGCACTGCCAGTGATGCCCCAGGCGAGGCCGCTGGCCTGCAATGCCGGATGTAACTGCTGCAGGGCCTGCAATGCCGGCAGGGCGGCAAGACGTGGGTGCTGTCGCCAGCCCTGCTGTGCGGCCACTTGCTCCGGGCTCAGCGCCCGACCTACCTGCTGGAGGCGCGCCCACAAGGCACAGCGCTGCCAGCGTAGCGGGCCACGCACCCCGACCGCGATCCAGCCGGGCCTGCTGCTGGCGCGGCGCACCACCACCGGCAGGCCGGGGTGCCAGTGCTGCGGCAGCCAGGCGGGCAGCTCGGTGTCGGTGGCCAGCGCCGAGCGGGGGGCAAGCCAGAGCAGATCATGCGGCAGGTAAGGCTTGAGCATCGGAAACTCCTGACAAGAAACGGCAGGCGACAAGGCTTTGCTGCGTCAGCTGCGGTCAACCATGTGGTAGGCATCCGGCGACGCTGGCCATGGCCATGGCCATGTGCCGGGATGCGTGCTGGCTTTAGCCTGCGTTCTCCGCCCATTGCCCTTGCAGCAGCTCACGGACCTTGCGCGTGGCCTGGCGATGCTCGCCGTGCAGCCGCTGCTGTAGGCCGCGTTGCGGATCGGCCTGGATGTCGTGAAGCGCATCTGCCAGTGCGCTGCGCACCCGTTGCACATCAGCCGGCGTGGGCTGGTCTGGCTGGTTCACTTTGAGCAATTGCCACAACAGGCCCAGGCTGGCATAGCTGGCGATGTCATAGGCCATGGGCGCGATACTGGCGGCCAGGGTTTCCAATTCGTCCACCGAACGCAGGGTGATGCGGGCGGCGGCCTGCTTGCCCATGGCGTGCACCATCACCCCGGCATCGTCCAGTGCCAGCAGGCGGTTGGCCTGGTAGCCGTGGGCCAGGAAGGCGCCGGACATGGCCTTGCCGACAATCAGCCCGATTACCGGATGGCCAGCTAGCCGGGCGCTGGCATAGGCCGCGGCGGCGGCGGCCAGCGCCTGGTGGATGCCGTAGGCCTCTTCACGGCGGCCATAGGCCTGACTGGGGACGTCGATGATGGCGACGATGGCGCGCTTGTCTGTCTCTTGCTGATCGGCGTGCACTGCAGCGTCGATGGCGGCGGCCAGTGCCCAGCCCTCCAGCAGGCCCACCTCGCCGTGGCGGGCGCGGACAAAGGGATTATGCGGGTCGGCCACCACGGCCACATAACGTGCCGGCTGCCCGGCCAGCTCGCCATCTGCCACCAGCAGGGATGGCGGCAAGCCTTTCTGCAGGGGAGTACTGCCGCACAGGGCGTGAAACCAGTCGCGGCCGCGCTGGCTGATGGTGGGCTGGCTCATGGTTTTTCTCCTGAGTGGAACAGTTGGCGGGCGGAGTCGGCATCAGCCTGGGCGGCGCTATCCATGGCCAGCAGCCGCTCCAGATAGTGCCGGCTGCGGCGGTGGCGCGGCTGCTCGGGCAGGCCACGGGCCATGAACTGCAGCAGTTGCTGGCGAATGAGTGTGCTGTCGTCTTCCAGTAAGGCATCGGCCAGAGCGCAGGCCTGGCGCTGTTCGCCGCCAGTGAGGCTCCAGATGAAGGGCCGGTTGCGCGAGTCATATTCCGCCACGCCGGCTTCCTGCTCGATCACTTGCGGGCCGTTCAGCCCCAGCCTGGCTTCGCGAGTGACGATGAGATAGCTGCACAGGCCGGCGGCAATCGACATGCCGCCAAAACAACCCACGGTGCCGGCGATGATGCCGATGACCGGCTGATAGCGGGTAAGGTCGGCAATGGCAGCGTGGATTTCGGCAATGGCGGCCAGGCCCAGGTTGGCCTCCTGCAGGCGCACACCACCGGTTTCAAACAGGATGACGCCGCGGGTGGGAATGCCCTGGCGATTGTCTGCTGCCGCCAGCTCCAGTGCAGAGGCCAGCTTGGCCCCGCCCACTTCACCCAGGCTGCCGCCCTGAAAACTGCCTTCGATGGCGGCAATCACCGCCGGCTGGCCATCCAGCAAGCCCTTGCAGATGACCACGCCGTCATCGGCCTGGGTCACGATGCCCTGCGCACTGAGCCAGGGTGAGTACAGTCGTTCGAACGGCCCGGCCAGCTCACGGCAGCTGCCGGCATCTAGCAGGCTGTGGGCGCGTTCGCGCGCGCTCAGCTCGATAAAGCTGCGGCCCTGCAGCAGCCGGGCGATGTCTTGTTGATGGCTCATGCGGACAGCTCCTCCAGTGCCTGGGCCAGCCGCAGGCTGACCACGCCCGGGGTGGCGCCGAAATCATTGATTTCCATCTGCATGGCGGCGGCCTGGCCATCGGCAAACAGGCGGTCGAGCTGGGCGCGCCAGCGGGCGGCGCTGCCATCAGCGGCGCTGTGTATCACGATGTGGCAGCTGCCGGCGGCGGCCGGTGCGATCAGCACTTCCAGGTCGCCCGAGGCTACTACCCCCACCAGCACGGCTTGTGCGGCCGGGGCTCCGGCCGGATAGTGCAGATGTAGTTTTTCCATGATTTCTCCTTGTTGGTTGGCCGGGTCAGTTGCCTGCCATGGCCGGTAGCCGGTCCAGCAGCAGGGTGGCGGCCAGCAGGTCGGCGGCGCCACCGGGTGACAGGCGTTGCGCCAGCATGTCTTTTTCCAGTTGATAGAGCCGGCGGCGCCCGGGCAGGGTGGCGACACCGCCGACAGCCAGTACGCTTTGCGCCCCAGCCTGTACCAGCGTCAGTCCCGGCATGCCGCCGCGCGACAGCAGGCAGGTGTCGTCCAGCCGGCTCATGATGGCCAGCAGGGCATTAAGCCGGGCATTCACTTCGCCGTCGCCGCGTGTGCGGCTGGCCTGCAAGGCGGGCAAGGCCAGCTTGGTGATGTGCGGAAAGCCCTGCTGCGCTTCGCCACGGGCACCACTCACGCCGTAGCGCTGGCAGGCCAGTTCGCCCTTGCGTGGCTGTGCCGGCAGCAGGCGGTCGGGTAGTTTTGCCAGCGTAGCGGCACGCTGGCAGACCGCCACGGCCTGCAGCTGGCTGGCATCCATGGCGGCAGCGGCTACCAGCAAGCCGATGGCCCAGATCGCGCCGCGATGGGTGTTGACGCCGTCACTGGCCTGCAGCATGGCCTGCTCGCCGGCCCGGCCCAGGCTGCCCAGCTGTTCGCGCAGTGCTGGCGATGGCTGTTGCTGCCAGGCGGCATTGGCCATGGCGAAGAAGGTTGGGTACAAGGCGTGGGCCGAGCGGCACAGCAGTGCCAGTGTCAGGTCGCTGTGGGCGCCGCTGCCACGGCTGTCCACCAGCCCGGGCTTGGGAGCCAGGCGGGCTTCGTCCAGCAGCGACTGACAGGCCAGCGCCGCCAGTTGCTTGGCCAGTTGTCCGGCCTGGTCGGGGGCAAAAGCGCGGCGCATTACCAGCTCCGGAAGCGGGCCGGCGGCTGGTACAGCCCGTCCGACCAGCTCACCAGTTCGGCCATGCTCTTGGCGGCCAGCAGCGAGCGGCTGGCTTCGCTGCGGCGGATGCCCAGGTCTTCCGGCAGGGCGACCAGTCCAGCCTGGCGCAGTGCGGCGGTGTTGGCCGGGTCGTGGCGCAGGCCGATGGGGGTGATGCCGGCCACGGAGGCAATCATCTGCCGGCGCTGTTCTAGTGATTCGGCCTTGTACAGATAGGCGATGCCCTCTTCGGTCAGTACATGGCTGACGTCGTCGCCGTAAATCATCACCGGGGCCAGCGGCATGCCGCTGTTGCGGGCCACCTCTACTGCGTCCAGGCTTTCCACGATGGTGGGCTGGCCATTGCCCTGGAAGGTTTCCACCATTTGCACCACCAGCTTGCGGCCACGGGCCAGCAGGCTGTCGGTCTGGATCAGATCCAGCCAGGCCGGGCTGGCATGGCGCCGGCCATGCGGGTCGTGGCCCATATTGGGTGCGCCGCCAAAGCCGGATAGCCGGCCATGGGTGACGGTGGAGGAGTGGCCGTCGCCATCCATTTGCAGGGTGGAGCCGATGAACATGTCCACCGCGTACTGCCCGGCCATCTGGCAGAAGGCGCGGTTGGAGCGCAGCGAGCCATCGCGGCCGGTGAAGAACACATCGGGGCGGGCCGCCACATAAGCTTCCATGCCCAGTTCGCCGCCAAAACAGTGCACGCTGTCCACCCAGCCGCTTTCGATGGCCGGGATCAGCGTCGGATGCGGGTTCAGCGTCCAGTGGCGGCAGATCTTGCCTTTCAGCCCCAGTTGCTCGCCATAGGTGGGCAGCAGCAGTTCGATGGCGGCGGTATTGAAGCCCAGGCCGTGGTTGAGCGATTGCACCTGATGCCGCTCGTAGATGCCGCGAATGGCCATCATCGCCATCAGCACGTGTACCGGCTTGATCAGGCGCGGGTCGCGGGTGAACAGCGGCTCGATAAAGAAGGGGCGGTCGGCCAGTACTACGAAATCCACCCAGTCGGCCGGAATGTCCACGCGGGTGAGTGCGGACGGGTCTTCGACAATTTCATTCACCTGGGCGATGACAATGCCGTCGCGAAAAGCGGTGGCTTCCACCAGTGCCGGGGTGTCCTCGGTGCTGGGGCCGGTGTAGAGATTACCGTGGCGGTCGGCCTGATAAGCAGCGACCAGTGCGACATTGGGGGTGAGGTCGACAAACAGCCGGGCATACAGCTCGACATAAGTATGGATGGCACCGATTTCCAGACAGCCATCCTGTAGCAGCTGGCCGATACGCAGGCTTTGCGGGCCGGAAAAGGAAAAGTCCAGCTTGCGGGCAATGCCGCTTTCGAAAATGTCCAGATGCTCGGGCCGGCCCACGCTGGGAATGATCATGTGCAGATCATGCAGGCGGGTCGGGTCTGCCCGTGCCAGACAGCGTGACAGGAAATCGGCCTGTTTTTGATTGTTGCCTTCCAGTACTACCCGGTCGCCGGGGGCGATCAGGATTTCCAGTGCGGCGGTCAGCTGGCTGGTGGACAGGATGCGGCCGCTGGCCAGGTGGCCGGCCAGCTCGATCCGGCGGCGCTTTTCACTACGGCGGCGATGCCAGACCGGGGTGGGGGATGAGGCTGCCAGCATGGGGGCTCCATATCGCAGATGACAATGTCCGCAAGGTAGGCGCTGGCACGCTGGCCATCAATCAAGCTGGCCGGCGAATTGTTAGCCTGAGGCTAATGGTTTGGTGGCAAGGCCCGTGGCGGATGGCTGCTGTCCCAGCATGCGGGCTTCGGCCAGCAAGGCCAGCAGATTGGGGTCGCGCTCGCGGCATTCCTGCAGCAACAGGCCGATATGCTGGGTACTGTGCCACTGCGGAGCCAGTGGGGTGAAGCGGATGCGCCCGGCAAACAATGAGCTGACCCGGCCGGGCAGCAGACTGAGGCCTACCCCGGCAGCTACCAGGTTCATCAGCGAAAAAATGTCGTCTACCCGCATCACTACATCCGGCTGGTAACCGGCTTGCTCGAACAGGCGCTGGAAGTCCCGGCTGGTGGCAAAGCCGTCGTTGAGTGCGACGAATTTATGATGGCGGTAGTCGGCCAGATCTGCCGTGGCAGCAGCCGGTGACGGACCGGCTGGCGAGGAGGCAAGAAACAACTCGTCTTCGAATAGTGGTACTGCCAGCAAGCCGGGTGGGCAGCCATCGGCCGGCAGCGACATCAGCAGGGCGTCCACCTGCTGGGTTTGCAGTTTCTCCAGCAACTGGGTGTTGGAGCCCAGTTGCAGTTCGATGGCCAGTTCTGGCCGGCGCAGCTTTACCCCCATCACCAGGCGTGGAATCAGCTCCACCGTCAGCGAGTACATGGCACCAATTTTCAGTTGAGCTGCGCCAAAGCCGGCTTTTTCACGGGCTTTGCGGATGCCGCTTTCCAGTGTTCGCCCGGCATCCTCGGCGGCTTCGGCCAGCGCCAGGGCGGCGGGCAAGGCAATCAGTCGGCGGCCTTCGTGACGAAACAGGACGCAGCGCATGGCGTCTTCCAGCGAATGCAGGGCGCGGTGCACGCTGACGGTGCTCATCTGCATGCGTTCGGCAGTGCGTGCCAGGCTGCCGCTGGCGACGAAGGCAGTCAGGATCTGTAGTTTGCGCAGGGTAATTTCTTCACTGATCATCGCGTGGCCTTGCCAGGTGGGGTAGCACTGCCCGATGCAGTGCTGGCCGGGCAGGCAGGTGTGCTGTTTTTTGTAAAAACCAGCATAAATATCATGATGAATAGAAATGCGTAGGAATAGGCAAAAAACACCATTTCCTGTTGATTTGTTTAAATAAAATGAAAAGGCAGAAATTATTCAAAACATATGGAATGAACCGAGGTCACTGTTTATGCTGGCGGCAAAGCTGGAAAATCGAACGTTCCATCGATTTTCCACCACGCTCATGAGGAGCCGACATGACTGACGCATTCCACAAAGATTGCCAGATTTTTACCGAAGCAGGTCACACATCGCAACTGACCGCCTACTACGAAAGCGGCCGCCGCATCGTCTGGCTGATGATGCATACCCATCCGCGCCCCAGCTTCAACCCGGCCTTGCTGGATGATGTCGAGGCGGTGTTTCGTGCCGTATGCGACAGCAAGCTGCCGATTGATTTCTTCATCTCGGGTTCCACCGTGCCGCATATGTATAACACCGGTGGCGATCTGAGCCTGTTTTCCCAGGCGATACGCCAGCGTCAGCGCGATGTACTGTCCAGCTACGCCACCCGGTGCATTGATATTCTGTGCCATCTGGATGGTGGCTTTGGCCGCAATGTCATCACGCTGGCACTGGTGGAGGGGAGTGCGCTGGGAGGAGGCTTCGAGGCGGCGCTGGCCCATCATTACCTGCTGGCACAACGTGATGCAAAAATGGGATTCCCCGAGATCTCGTTTAATCTTTTCCCCGGCATGGGGGCTTATTCATTTGTCGGACGCAAGGCGGGGCAGCGGGTGGCCGAGCAGCTGATTTCCTCGGGCGAGGCACCGCGGGCGCCCTGGCATCATGAGGTGGGGCTGGCCGATCAGCTGTTCGAGCCGGGCGAGGGAGTGATGGCAGCCAGAACCTTCATCGACACCCTGCAGCCCAGAATGAACGGCATCCGTGCCATGCTGCGTGCCCGCCACCGGGTATTCCCTATCCACCGCGAAGAGCTGATGGATATTACCCAGGACTGGGTGGACACCGCGCTGTCCGTGGAAGAAAAGGATATTGCCTATATGGAAAGGCTGGTTCAGCTGCAGAACAAGCGCACACGCGCTTGAATCCTGGCAGCTGATTGAGTGGCATGGCAGGCCCGTTCAGGGTTTGCCATGCTGGCGCAGCCATTGTTCCAGCTGGTCGGCGGGCATGGGGCGGGCAAAGTGATAGCCCTGTGCCAGATCGACCCCGATTTCACGGATGAAGTCCAGCTGGCTGTCGGTTTCCACACCCTCTGCCACGATCTGGAAATCAAGCTGCTGCGCCACGGCCACCATCGAGCGCAGCAGCGCCATGGACCGGGCATCCGCCGGGATAGCGCGGATAAAGCTTTGATCCATCTTGATGACTTGCAGTGGCAAACGGGTGAGCTGTGACAGCGAGGAGTAACCGGTGCCGAAATCGTCCAGGTGGATATTGACACCCAGTGCGCGCATTGCGCTCATGATTTCGATGGTGCGCGCCTCGTCCGAGGCGATGCAGGATTCGGTCAGCTCGATATCCAGCGGCGACTGGGTGAAGCCATGCTGCTGCATGGCGGCCATGAAGTCGGACAGTAGCTCGGGGTCGCCCAACTGGCGGGCCGACAGATTGACCGAAATGCGCAGTGGCTGCGGTAGCGTGCTCCAGCGTCTGGCCTGGGCCATGGCTTCGCGGATGACCCAGCGGCCAATCTGCTTGATCAGGCCGGAATCCTCGGCGTAACGGATGAAGCTCAGCGGTGGCACCATGCCACGCTCGGTCGATTGCCAGCGAATCAGTGCCTCTACCGAAGCTGCCTGCATGCTGCGCAGGCACACCTGCGGCTGGTAGTGCAGGCTGAACTGGCCCTCCTGCAAGGCCTGGCGCAAGCCGCCATCCAGCCACATGCTTTCCTGCAGGTGGTTGTTCATTTCGCGGGAAAAATACATCACACCCCCCTTGTTTGCTGCCTTGGCGGCATACATGGCGGTGTCGGCATTGCGCACCAGCTCGCTCAGGCTTTCGCCGTCGGCTGGAAAACTGGCCACGCCGATAGAGCAGCCGGAATACACCTGAATGTGCTGCAAGGTGAACGGTGTTTCCATCAACTGGCGGATCTGGCGGCACACGCTGGCGGTTTTTTCCGGGGTGGCGTCGTAGAGCAGCAGCAAGAATTCGTCGCCGCCAAAGCGTGCCAGGGCATCGCCGGGGCCGATTTGTTCGCGTAGCGCCTGGCCGACACGGGCGATCAGCAGGTCGCCCATGGCATGGCCATAGTGGTCGTTGATGTTCTTGAAGTTGTCCAGGTCCAGAAACAGCAGGTCGAAGGGTTTGGCTGGCTTGGTGGCAACCGCGAGATTGATGATGTTCTGGATGGCATGGCGATTGGGCAGGCCGGTGGTGCTGTCGGTGCTGGCCTGTTCCTCCAGCCTGGCCTGTGCGCGGCGCTGCTCGGTGATGTCGGTGCCGGAACACACCAGAAACCACTGGTCCACCGTGGCGTTGCGCACCAGCCGGTTGCGCCACCAGATCAGCCGCGGGCCGTCTTTGGTCAGAATGTGGCGTTCGGTTTCCCAGCTTTGCATGCTGCGGAAAAAAGTGGTGAGATTGGCGCGGATCTTTTCCGACTCTTCGGC
This sequence comes from Aquitalea aquatica, assembly GCF_013911085.1. Lineage (GTDB taxonomy): Bacteria > Pseudomonadota > Gammaproteobacteria > Burkholderiales > Chromobacteriaceae > Aquitalea > Aquitalea aquatica. Next base: position 140,271 of record NZ_JACERN010000033.1, on the reverse strand, counting down.
CGAGAAAAACAGCTCCAGTGCGTTCTTGCCCATGACTTCGGCCTCGGTCTTGCCCGAAAGCCGTTCGCATTCGCGGTTGAAGCGCTTGATATTGCCGTTGTCGTCCACGATCACGATCAGCGAGCTGACTTCGGAAATGACCTGCTCGGAGAAATTCAGCCCGCGTTCCATCTCGCGCCGTACGGCGGCGGTGTCATTGCACCAGGTGGCCACACCGCGCCACTCGTCATGGTCGGTGCGGCGGCCAATCAGAATCAGGCCCAGCGGCGTGCCTTCCAGCTGGGTTTCGATGGCGACGGTAGCGGTGGAGCCGGCCAGGCTGCGTACGTCTTCGGCCTGGGCATTGCTCAGGGCAATGGCGACGATCATCCGGTCGTCGGCATCGGAAAGATAGAGCGCGTTGGAGTCCGGCGGCAGTCTCCAGCGTGGGCTGTCCGTGCCGAATCGCTGCGTCAACCAGGAGGAGGGCGTAAGGTCAATCACGTTATTTCTTTCTGCAGATGGCGTCAGTTTAAATAAAATCTATAAAAAATGACGCTTATTGGGCTTTTCCATGCAGTATATCGAGTCGCTCTTATTGCATAAATAAGCTTCTGTTCAAAGATCGCCGTCGTGCCGGGAAGTCTGTTACCACCGTGCTGCTTGCCAGGATGGCGCAAACAGAATTCATCATGGCAGATTACTCCAATTTTGTTTAAAGCAGTTATTACGGCGGTTTGTATTCGGGCAGGGCAGAAGCGTGTCAGGCCGGCTGGTCAGTGGCCGTGGAGATGGTGGGCAGATAGTGTGAAACTGCTTGTCGCAGCTTGCTATGGCAGGGGGGCGGAATAAAAATCGCCCACCCGGCAAGGGGTGGGCGCAAGTTCCATAAGGATGGAGGAGGATTAACGTCCCCAGTATCCAGTGGGTATTTCTTGCGGTCCAGTGCAACTTTTCACTGGTTTGTGCCATATCAATACCGGCTGGTCGTGGGCGGGCTTATCTGTGTGGCGAATAGCGATATCAGGAATGGGCATTTATCAATCCAGGCCGGCCGGGCTACAGTGAGGCGTCGATCAGCCGTGGCCGCGGGCGATTCCCTTGTCTGTCAGCGTCCTGCTGTATCACGCAGGTGGCCAGCGCTGGCTGGCATTCTCTTTCTGTTTCCATTGCGTATTGCCTGCAGATGGTCAGGTTTGTCATGAATGCATTTCTCACCCAGTTTTTACGCACCGTCCATGCCGAGTACTTCATGGAATTTCCCTTATGGAGTACGGCGGATGGGCAGGTGATGGGTGAGTTCATCAAGGTGCGCTTGTCCAGCCATTTTCAGCCAGTCCATGATGCCGCCGGCCAGTCGCTGGGCGTGCTGGCGCGGCTGCATGCCATGGCGCCGGGCGGCGAAGTGCTGGCTGACGAAGCGCTGACAAGGCTGACCCGCGTCAGCGAAACACCGGTGGTGCTGGACCGCTTTATCCGTAGCCTGCATTTGCTCAATTATCTGCAAGCCGGCTATGGCGAACAGGGGCTGATCTTGCCGGTGTCGGCCTTGTTGTTGGAGGCCGTCAGCCAGGAGCATGGCCGGGTATTTCGCCAGATTGTCGACCGGCTGGCACTGCCAGCACCACGCATCGGCTTTCTGTTGCCGGCGGCCTATGCGGCACAGCCGACACGGTTGGCAGTGCTGCGGGAAAACTATGCCCGCCATGGTTTTGCCACTTTCCTGTCTGCTGAGCAGGGCGACGCGGTGTTGCAGCGGCTGGATGCCTGCTGAGCCCACAAGTTCTGCCTTCTGTCATGTCGTGCGTGGATTCCGGACTGCCGCCGCCGAAGGCTTTGCGCTGTGCGCGGCTGGGGCGCGTCACCCTCATTCGGCGGTTTGCCACAGACAGGGTATAATGCGCGGCTGCATTCGCGTCATTTCGACATGGCAAGCTTAGGTAACGGGAAGTGAAGATGACTGAAGATCAAATCAAATGTTGCTGGTGCGACAAGGTATCCAGCCGGGCAAAGCTGACCGGCCCTGCGGCCAATCTGTGCCCGCACTGCGAAGAGCCGGTACTGCCATCGACGTTTGGTGAGCTGGAGCTGGGGCAGGATTTTGCCTGTAGCCTGGGTGGTTCGTGGAAGAAGATTTCCGCCAGCAAGGCTGAAATGCATGATGCGGCACCGTCCGACAAGCCTTGCGAATTCAAGCCGGCAGAAGTGGTCTACCCCTTCTGAGCCCGGGTTCGGGCTGCTATGGCCTGATCAATATGCAACCGCCGCCAGGGTAATCTGGCGGCGGTTTTTCTTTGTCTTTGCCCGATGTGCCGTCGGCTATTTCAAGTGGCAGGGCTGACCAGTGTGATGGCCGCGATATCCAGGTGGTGCAGCAATTCGCGCAGGATCAGCAGGCTGCCGATGAATTCGGCGCCATCCGGCAGGCCGGCGGCCGAGCCACCTTCCACGGCATTAGCCAGGCGTGAAAACAGACCCTCCACGCTATGTCGCCCCAGCTGGCTGCCATGCTCTGCAGCCAGGCCACTCAGTGTGGCGATCTGGTACATGGCCGGGTCGCTGCTGCTGACGGTAGCCAGCATCAGCCGCTGCGGCCAGTTGGCGCTGATGGCGTCTTCCACCTGCATGATGGCTAGCTCCAGGGCAGCAGCCGTTGGCAGGTCGGGCTGCTTGCGGCTGGCCAGTGCCGTCTGCCAGCCGACCGGCATGCTGGTTTGCTGCTGTTGCGCAGCAAGGCTGGTGTGTTCGGCAGCGATATGCAGATGAAGATGGCTCATGGTGGTGTCAGGCCTTGTCGTTTCAGTGATTGATGCCGGCGTTATGCTGGTTTTTTTGCAGCAGCGCAGCTTGCCAGGCGGTATGGTCGCGGGCGATCTCTGCCTGCCGTTCTGGCGGCAGCAGGGCATCGGCGGCCTTGATGGCTGCTTGCTCTGCCTGCCAGGCGCTGATGTCGGCGGCGCTGGGGCGGCTATCGTGATGACCTGCCAGGGCTGCAGTGCTAAAGCCAAGGGCGATTAGGGCGAGAGTGAGGTGTTTCATGATCTGTTTCCTTGTCGGGTTGTGCTGCAAGTGCATGCCTGCAGTGTATTGATTACCCCTTGGTGGAAATAGATGCTTTATTTCAAGATATTGTTTCTTTTTGGTGTTTAATCCGGCTAAAGAAAACCCGCATCGGCCACTGGCGCCATGCGGGTTGCAAATACAGGCGGTCGCCAGCTTACAGGTGCTGCAGTAGCTCCAGCGGGTGTTCGATGCTGATGTCGGCTCCCCATTGCTGCGGCTGGTCCTGCTCCGAGATATAGCCCCAGTTGGCCAGCACGGTTTTCATGCCCACCACGCGGCCGGCCTGGATGTCACGCTCGGCATCGCCCACGTACAGGCAATGGACCGGGTCGATACCAATCTGCCCGGCAGCATGCAACATGGGAGCCGGGTCCGGCTTGGGTACGCCGACGGTGTCACCGCTGACGGTGACTGCCGGGCGACTGACAAAGGGCAGGGCCGGCACCAGTCGATCGGTAAAGCGCATCGGCTTGTTGGTGATGATGCCCCAGGTGAGGCCTTTGGCAGCAATGCCCTCGAGCATGTTGTTGATGCCGTCGAACAGCACGGTTTCATCGGCAAAGCTGTGCTCGTAATGATCAAGAAAACGCAGCCGGTATTCCTCGAAACGCGGATGCTCGCGGTCTATGCCAAAGCCCAGGCTGACCAGCCCGCGTGCGCCATGGCTGGCCAGTGGGCGAATGGCGGAATAGGGCTGGGGCGGCAGGCCTTCCTCGGCCAGCAAGCGGTTGAGGGCAGCGCCCAGGTCGCGCGCCGTGTCGGCCAGGGTGCCGTCGAGGTCGAACAATACTGCTTTGATCATATGGGGATGCCTGTGCGGGAAGTTCTGCGGCCAGCCGTGTTGGCTGGCCGGCAGAGTTTAGCGGATGGTCTTGCCCAGGAACAGCTTGTAGGCCGGATTGTCCGTCTCTTCCACATAGGGATAGGCCAGGCCATCCAGGAAGTGCTGGAACTCGGCATTGTCGCTGGCCGGCACCTGAATGCCTACCAGCACGCGGCCATAGTCGGCACCGTGGTTACGGTAGTGGAACAGGCTGATATTCCAGTGGGTGCGCATGCCTTCCAGGAAGCGCATCAGCGCGCCCGGGCGCTCGGGGAATTCAAAGCGCAGCACGCGCTCATCTTTCAGTTGCGGTGCATGCCCGCCCACCAGGTGGCGGATGTGCAGTTTGGCCAGCTCGTTATCGGTCAGGTCCAGTCCATCCAGATCATTGGCCTTGAGCTCGGCAATGATGCGTTCCGAATCCTGCTTGCCGCTGATCTGTACGCCGACAAACACATGAGCCGTGCCGGGGTCGGCAAAGCGGTAGTTGAATTCGGTGATGTTGCGGTTGCCGATTACCGAACAGAATTGCTTGAAGCTGCCCGGTTTTTCCGGAATGGTGACGGCAATGATGGCTTCGCGGCGCTCGCCCAGTTCGGAGCGTTCCGATACATGGCGCAGGCGGTCGAAGTTCATGTTGGCGCCGCAATTGATGGCCACCAGGGTCTGGCCGGTACAGCCTTCACGCTCGATATAGGCCTTGGCGGCTGCCACGGCCAGTGCGCCGGCTGGCTCTACGATGGAACGGGTGTCTTCGAAGATATCCTTGATGGCGGCGCACATGGCGTCCGAATCCACCAGCATAATTTCGTCCAGCAGCTCGCGACAGATGCGGAAGGTTTCCTCACCCACCAGTTTTACTGCCACGCCATCGGCAAACAGGCCCACGTCTTTCAGTTCGACACGTTCGCCTTTTTCGATGGACTGCTTCATGGCGTCGGAATCCACCGGTTGCACGCCGATGATCTTGATTTCCGGCTTCAGGCGCTTGATGAAGCTGGCCACGCCAGCCGCAAGACCGCCGCCGCCAATCGCCACGAACACGGCATCGATATGGCCGGGGTGCTGGCGCAGGATTTCCATGCCGATGGTGCCCTGGCCGGCAATCACGTCCGGGTCGTCAAACGGCGGGATATAGGTTTTGCCGGTTTCGGCTACCAGGGTCATGGCGTGCTGGTAGGCATCGCTGAACGATTCGCCATGCAATACCACCTTGCCGCCACGGCTGGTGACGCCGTCAATCTTCACCTGCGGGGTGGTCACCGGCATCACGATGATGGCTTCACAGCCGATTTTTTTGGCCGACAGCGCCACGCCTTGGGCATGGTTGCCGGCGCTGGCGGTAATTACGCCGTTGGCCAGCTGCGCGGGGGTCAGCTTGGCCATTTTGTTGTACGCGCCGCGCAGCTTGAACGAGAACACCGGCTGCAGGTCTTCGCGCTTCAGCAAAATGGTGTTGCCGGTACGGCGGCTGAGATTGTTCGCTGTTTCCAGCGGAGTTTCCACCGCGACGTCATAGACGCGCGAGGTGAGGATGCGCTCCAGATAGTCTTGCTTGTCTTGCATGGTGATGCCGATGTCCTTGTCGTTCTTTTTTATTGAACTGTCAGAGTAGCAGGAACTCCAAGCCGGCGGGAAGCCGTGTCGCCATTTTCATGCTGCATTGCCGCAACCGCATGGGCGGCAGCTGCTGCACTGCTGCAAAAACCAGCCATTTACGGTCAACGCAGCAGCGTGGGCGTGTATAATCAACGGCTATTGTTTGTAGCCCTCACCCAGTTGTCGATCTCAATGAAAACCACCATCTCCCGAATTTTGCTTGCTGCCACGCTTGCCCTGCCTGTTGCTGCCTCTGCCACTGCTGCTTTTGTACCGCCGGTGCCGGAAATCGCCGGCAAGGCCTACTATCTGGTCGATTTCAACAGCGGACAGGTGCTGGCCGCTCAAGGCCCTGACGCCCGTGTCGAGCCGGCCTCGCTGACCAAGCTGATGACCGCCTACCTCACGTTCAAGGCAGTCAAGGAAAAGCGCCTGACGCTGGACCAGATGCTGACCGTGTCCAGCCGTGGCTGGAAAACCGACGGTTCGCGCATGTTCCTGGATCCGAAAGTGCCGGTTAAGGTGGATGACCTGATCAAGGGCATGATCGTGCAATCCGGCAACGACGCCTGCGTCACCCTGGCCGAAGCCATTGCCGGCAGTGAAGACGTGTTCGCCCAGGTGATGACCCAGCAGGCGCAGAAGCTCGGCATGAAGAACACCCAGTTCCGCAATGCCACTGGCCTGCCGCATGCCGATCACTACACCACGGTGCATGATCTGGCCATCCTGTCCGCCGCGCTGATTCGTGATTTCCCGGAGTTTTATCCTACTTACTCCATCAAGTCGTTTACCTATAACAACATCACCCAGCCCAACCGCAACCTGCTGCTGTACCGTGATCCCAATGTGGACGGCATGAAAACCGGCTACACCGATACCGCAGGCTACAATATGATCACCTCCAGCCATCGTGATGGCCGCCGGGTGATTTCCGTGGTGGTGGGTACGGCCAGCCCGGAAGCGCGTGCGGTGGAAAGCTCGAAGTTGCTTAATTACGGCTTGCAGTTTTTCGATACGCCCAAACTTTACTCGGCAGCCAAGCCGGTTTCTGATGTTCCGGTGTACAAGGGTGCTGCCAAGTCGGTGCCGGTTGGTTTTGGCCAGGATGTTTACGCCACCGTGGTCAAGGGTCAGGCAGGTCAGCTGAAAGCCGACCTGTCCACCGTGCAGCCGCTCATTGCGCCGATCAAAGCCGGCCAGACCGTAGGCAAGCTGGTGGTGAGCCTGGATGGCAAGCCCTTGCTGGAGCGCCCGGTGGTTGCCTTGCAGGCAGTGGAAGAGGGTGGCTTTTTTGGCCGCCTGTGGGACAGCATCAAGCTGATGCTGGGCTGGAAGTAATCCGGCTTTTGATTGACCGCCCCGCGTGACGGGGCCAGGCAATGGCCTGCATCGGAAGATGCGGGCCGTTTGCCATTGCGGATCGAGTTGAATATGGCTGAACAAATCCCTGAAAAGCAGGAAATCATCGAATTCCCCTGTCGTTTTCCGCTCAAGGTAATGGGTGAGCGGCATGATGAATTCGTGGTCACCATGACCGAAGTGGTGCGGGTGAATGCCCCGGACTTGGCGGTGCACGATGTCACCCTGCGCGAAAGCTCGGGCGGGCGCTTCTATGCACTCACCATTACCGTGAACGCCACCTCGCGCGAACAGCTGGACAATATCTATCTGTCGCTCACTGGCCACCCCATGGTCAAGATGGTGCTTTAAACCGAACAGGAGCCTCGCGCGTGCAGCGTCTGATCAAGCATTTGGGTCTGGTGGACTACGAACCGACCTGGCGCACCATGCAGTCCTTTACCGATAGCCGCACGGCAGATACGCCGGACGAGCTATGGGTGGTGGAGCATCACCCGGTGTATACCCAGGGCCTGGCTGGCAAGCCGGAGCACTTGCTGCGGCTCACTGATATTCCGGTGGTGAAAACCGACCGTGGCGGCCAGGTTACCTATCATGGCCCCGGCCAACTGGTGGTGTATCTGCTGATCGATTTCAAGCGCATGCATATCGGCGTGCGCGAACTGGTGCGGCGCATCGAGCAGGCGGTCATCGACATGCTGGCCGGGCAGGGCATTACCGCCAATGGCGATGTCAACGCCCCCGGTGTGTATGTGGATGGTGCCAAGATTGCCTCGCTGGGCTTGCGCATCAAGAACGGAGCGGTGTATCACGGTCTGTCGCTGAATGTGGACATGGACCTGACCCCGTTCAGCTGGATCAATCCCTGCGGCTACGAAGGCCTGCGGGTGACGCAAATGAAGGATTTGGGGGTGGATAAAACCCTGGCGCAAGTGGCCGAGCTGCTGCTGCCCCAGTTGGAAAAACACCTTACCGTGGTGAAGGAGACAGCATGAAGTTGGACAACGAGGCAGGGGTCAAGCATAAAGGCGCCGCCAAAACCGCACGCATTCCCATCAAGATCGTGCCGCTGGATGAAAAGCTGAAAAAGCCGGAATGGATTCGCGCCAAGCTGCCCACCGGCCAGCGTTTTCACGAAATCAAACAGATTCTGCGCGATCAGAAACTGCACACCGTGTGCGAAGAAGCCACCTGCCCGAATATCGGCGAGTGCTTCAGCAAGGGTACGGCTACCTTCATGATCATGGGGGATATCTGCACCCGTCGCTGCCCCTTCTGTGATGTGGGTCATGGCCGTCCCAATCCGCTGGATGAGAACGAGCCCAAGCACCTGGCCGAGAGCGTGGCCGCCATGCGGCTCAAATACGTGGTGGTGACCTCGGTCGACCGTGACGACCTGCGCGACGGCGGTGCCCAGCACTTTGCCGACTGCATCAGCGCGGTGCGGGCGGCTTCGCCGGATACCCAGATCGAAACCCTGGTGCCGGACTTCCGTGGTCGCCTGGATATCGCGGTGGACATTCTCACCACCACGCCGCCGGATGTGATGAACCATAATCTGGAAACCGTGCCGCGCCTGTACAAGCAGGCCCGTCCGGGTGCCGATTACGCGCATTCGCTGCAGCTGCTGAAAGATTACAAGGCCAAGAACCCGGCGGTGCGTACCAAGTCCGGCCTGATGGTCGGCCTGGGTGAAACCGACGAGGAAATCCTCGAGGTGATGCGCGACCTGCGCGCCCATAATGTGGACATGCTGACTATCGGCCAGTACCTGCAGCCGTCCGATGGCCATCTGCCGGTGCTGCGTTATGTGCACCCGGATGTGTTCAAGATGTTCGAGGAAAAAGCCTACGAAATGGGCTTTGCCCATGCGGCAGTCGGTGCCATGGTGCGCTCCAGCTACCACGCCGATGTGCAGGCGCACGAGGCCGGCGTTTAAGTGACACTTCCAACGCTAATGGCGACTAAACAACGCTAATTTGTACTCTACATCGCTAAACGCTACTGAGAGGGGCGGGCATGCGGAAGGCAATTCCAAGGATCAAGGAGTTTCCCGACGACGGCCGCATCTGGAGGGTAGATTGGTTTGGCGGTGTAGAGCGCAATCCCCAGGTTCCCTCCGAACCTAAAATCCAACTCATCATCAGTCCGGTGGTAGATGGCGCCACCGACTACGCCGCCAGCAACGCCGTCAATCACGAAGAACGCCGCTCAATCAGCATCGGTGTTGGTCAACTGCCCCTTGTTTCTATCGGTTCGCTTTGGCAAAACCGGCATTGCCTTATCGAAAGTGCAGGCAAGACCAAGGTCTTCGAAAACCTCATTATCTCGCCTGAGACGGTCCGACTGGTGAAATCGGATGTCTTGGTTGATGGGCAGCAGCTCATCCGTAAGAAGTATCACCAGATCGGTGCAGGATTGGCTGCGCAATGTCTTGCTATCGAATGGCAAGATGATCCCTATGGCATTATCATTCCAACAGCTGAGATCATTCGGTTTTATTACGCCACGTCGTCGGACTTGGCCAAAGCTATTTTTGCGGGTGATTTTCGACACGATCTGGGGGCGATCGTGAATCCGGATGAATGTCAGTACGTTGCGCCAGAGAGGCGCTGCATACTTAAGCTGCGTAAGGAGTTTGCTGATGTGGATGCCTATATTATTGGCCGCATTCTGAATTGCCACGAGGCCTTAGAAGGGGCGGTTCTCGTGCATGATTCGATGATCAAACAAGCCGTGCTGGGTAAGCCGCGTTTGTACCCTGACGCTGCGTTTCCATTCGTTGGCTCAACCAATCTGCGGGTGAGGATGAAGGGAATGAAAACGCCTGATGAGAAAAGTTGGCGTTTCATCGTCTTTGCCCTGGAGCATTGCACGGCGCCATTCCCATTCAGTGCAATTACCTGTGATAGAGATAACAGCAACCTCCGCCCAGAAGAGGGTAAGGACCAACCGGATGATTTGAAAGAGCCAGCATACCCAAGTAAGCAACCATCCGGTCAGGACGTTACTGATGGAGAGCTGCAGAGTGACGAGGATACCTCCAAAAACATCCAATCGGCCGTAGTGTCCATGCCAGAGGAGCGCTTTGGCGCATTGGCCGGCATGGAACTGGAGAAGCCTGAGAAGGAGGTTTGCAATTACTTTAGCGCCGGAGTTGTTCGGCCACTTGCACTGCCCACAGAAGTGTTTGGCACTGGTGATGGTTCCTACTCGGATACTGGTATAACGCCTACTTCAGCAGAGGTCAAGCATATACGTCAGGAGGCAATACCAGCAAGCTTTGAAAACTTTGAGGCGATGGTGAAGCATCTGGATGGGGAGGCTGGATGCCGGGCTAGAATCCGTGCCAGAACTGATGCCATTGCATATATACCACTAACGAAGCCTCATAAGGCTTGGCAATGGAGCTATCTGGATTCAGAGAAGCAGCAAAGACGTGCTGTTGTGGTTGCAGATATTGTGAGGGGGGCGAGCGCATACAGTTTAATCGAGTTTCAGTGGCGTGAAGGGGAGTCGTTTAAGCTGGCAATGGTTTCATTGCCGAGTGGGGCTAGGTTGGGTGACGAACAGTTGTATTTGTTGCTCCGGGTTTTAGCAAAAAAAGAAGGACGTTGGGAAAATGCAAAACCATTGCTGGGATATGTCGAGCTTGCTACGCTTAAGCATACGTGGCCATCGGTATTTGCCTATGCAGATGCAGTAGTCTCTAAAATTATGGTAAAGCTAAGTGGCAGTTAGCCATCCCATAATTGATTTTGAGTAGATAATTTTAGTTGCTCGCAGCTCGGTTGGGTGCGGGTGTCTAGGTAATAATCTGTTTTCTATTGGTTTTCCATCGTGAGCCTAAAGGTGGCTGGGGTGTATTGTAATATGGCCATTGTTCGCTTTGGAATAATGTTTATTCCGTGAAGTCATTCTTCTATTTGAAAAGTTAGCCAATGCCGAACACTATAGCGACACCGGTACGAGATCTTGTTATTGATCTAAAAAATTTTAGAACAGTAGAACAACCAGATGAAATGCAGGCTATACAAGCCATGATTTCAATTGGTGCGGATGAACTATGGGCATTGATCGAAAGCTTGGCCGATGATGGCTATCTGCCTACTGAAAATATTATTGTTTTAAAGTCTGGTTCGGCATCTGGACAGCTATTGGTAAAAGAGGGAAATCGTCGCGTGGCGGCGTTAAAACTACTGCATGGGTATCTGCCGATTTCTGAGTTTTCAATTCCAAGTGTTGTTCTGAAAAAAATAAGTGAAATTTCATTGGAATGGAAAAGTGCAAACGAATTAGTTCCATGTGCGGTGTATTCGGCAGATGAAGCTGCCATTGTAGATAAAATTGTGACATTGACTCATGGTAAGGCAGAAAAGGCTGGGCGACATAATTGGAACGCAGTTGCTAGAGCTAGGCATAATCGTGATGAAGGCAAGGTGCCTGAAAATGGGCTTGATTTACTTGAAAAGTATTTGGTGCATGGTGAGAATTTAAGCAAGCTTCAAGCTAAACTTTGGGCGGGGAAATACCCGCTTTCAGTGCTTGATGATGCACTTGGAAGGCTTGCGGTAAAATTCGGGGTAAAAAATGGGCGTGAGCTTTCAAGAAATTATCCTATCATCAGTAATAAGGCGGTGCTTGATGAAATATTAAGAGATATTGGGGTCGAGCATATTACCCATCCGATGCTGAGGGCTAAAAAGGATTTCTTTGATAAATATGGTATTTTTGAGGTTGGTTCGACCAGTGCTGTCTCTGTGACTACGCAAGATAGTAGCTTTAGTTCCTCTTCTATTGATTTAGGCTCAATGTCTGAGGCCTCTAATTTGCAAGTGGGCAGTGGAAATGGTGGTGTAGGTCAAGTAGAGGTGGATAGTGCAACAGTAATTGAGGGTAATGTTTCTTCTATTACGAAAGCTACATCATCAAATACAAAAAATGTTGCGGCTGTCGCGATAAGTGACCCGCGATCAGTCAAGAGATCTCTTAAAAAATTTGTGCCACTTGGACGTAATCGTCAAAAAGTAGTTACATTGCGCATTGAGGCTGGAAAATTAGATCTCAATGATAATCCAATTGCTTTTTGTTTCTTGTTGCGTAGTATGTTTGAGATTTCAGCGAAAGCATATTGTGATGACAATGGAGGTAACGGAGGTCCATCATTTACTAAGCAGAATGGAGCATTTAATACGCTCGAAGATGTTTTGCGGGAAATAACAAATCATTTGACTCGTAACAATAAAGATGCAGCTATGGTGAAGAGGTTGCATGGGGCAATGACCGAGCTTGGTAAGAAAGATAGTGTTCTTTCTGTGACTTCGCTAAACCAGCTAGTACACAATCCGAATTTTTCTGTTGTTCCAAGTGATATTCCCACGTTATTTGGGAATGTTTTCCCTTTGTTGGAGGCGATGAATAGTTGATTTATATGGGCGTGTTGATCTTTTTAATGGTTGCCACGCCTTGCTTGTTTGATTGTATTTCCGCTTTTTGCATGCGTGCTTAATAATTAGTGCGGTAATTTTTTGACGGCTTTATTGGGTGTGGTGTTGTGATGATGATTGAGCTAATCGGCCTGTCATTGTAAATGGAAGTGAAGGTAGGTGGTGGCGTGTGAGTTCGCGGTATTAATCGTGGCTTTAGTGTATGTAGAGCAAGTCTTCGGTATCAAAAATTCCTTATCAGCTTTTTGCTGTGTCTTCTGTTCTCCTTGATGAGTATGTCCCTTCGTGTCCACTCATCCCATCCGCTTGTCTGACAAAGTTTGCCGTGTTGTTTCATGTCGGTGTGTTGTGGTGAGTCTGATTAATATGCCTTGGCTTGGTTGCTGTAAGTAGTGGCTACGAGTGCATGGGGGTTTTTAACTTCTGGGCAGTCTGATTGAATGTGGCGTGGGCGTCGCCATTGAGGCTGGGGAGGACAAAAGCTTATGTCGTACCACTTCATTAAATATCTACGAATGTGCATTAAAACTACATAATTATGTATGCATCAATCTTGCGATATACAAATTTATGTATATTTTTGTTGTTTTTGTGCATAAAATATGCATTTATATTTGCTTTTTGTGCTATTTGTGTTTTAATGGGATATACAAAATGGTTGCCAGGATTTTCAGTGGAACTAAAAGAGCTGATACGTGGAGCGCATTCCCTGGTCGAAGCAAGGGAGAAAAGGCGTATCACACAGGAAGAAATGGCAAAGCGAATAGGTGTTGGCTATCGTACGTATATGGAATATCAGAGGGGTACTAATGCACCATTGGCGATGAAAGCCCTGCTGAACCTTCTTTCCATGCTGGACGATCAGGAAGTAGTACGCGTTGTGAGTGAATGGCGAAATTCCTCAGGCCACGTCAAAAAAACAGCAGTTGAGAAGCAATAAATAGTAGAAGCAACGGATATATAAAAGGGGGATATCTATGGCGCAGAATGCATGGGCAGAAACTGCTCTTAATCCACTCAAAATTGTACTTGATGCCCAGAATCCGCGTATTGAAGTTGCAGGCGATGCGGACCAAGATGAAATTCGTCTAAAGTTATTGGCTCATGAAGACGTCGTAAAGCTTGCCATTGGTATTGTTGAGTTTGGCGGCTTGATGCCAGGTGAGCGCATCATTGTTTGCAAAGAAAATCGTAAATATGTCGTAGTTGAGGGGAATCGACGGGTATGTGCCTGTCAGTTACTGCTCAAGCCTGAGCTTGTTCCAGAGAAATTCAAGAAGAGATTCCCGATTGCAAGCCAAGAATTAAAGGATGCGATCAAAGAGATAAAGGCCGATATTGCTCCAGATCGCGATGCTGCCGAGCCGACTATCACGAAACGTCATACGGAGCCCGGGATTGAGCGGTGGAGGACAACGGCAAAGATGCGGCGTGCATCAAAATTGCTTGAGGCTGGTTATGATCTGGCGCAAATTGCAGAAAAGCTCGGCGCTCGGCATTCGGTTTTGCGTGCCTCAATAAGAGAGTATCGATTGCTTCGTTATGTATTGGATTTGGGACACCGAGTTTGGAGCCAAAATGAATTGGAACGGCTTACTGATCAGACTTTGCAAACAAACCCATACACCCGTTTCTTTACCCTGGCTGGGGTTAAAGAAAAGTTAGGGTTGTCGTTTGATGAACATGATCATGTCACAACTTCCCTATCGACTGATGTATTTGATCAGTATATGCACCATATTGCCAGATGCTTTTTTATCCCGATTCCGCCTAACAAAAAGCCATGGGCGAATACCCGCACTACTTCAGAAGAAGTGTTTGCAAGTTTTGCTTTGAAGAAAGATGGACTGCACTTCAGTGGTAATGATTTTGTCACAGGGGGCGGTGGCGTTGTTACTCCGCCAAGTGGCGGTGGGGGGGTGGTGTCCCCGTCAGGAAAACCAGCATCTGGCAGTGGGAGAACTAATAAACCAAAGCCCGGTGCGCCAAAGTCAGCTAAGGCATCAACATTTTTTGAAAAGCTGATTTGTACGGTTGATGATGATCGACTTATTGCATTGACTGATGAAATAACTCGCATTCAGCCGGCTGATTTTCCAATAGCGTCTGCAATGCTTCTTCGTGCGTTATTTGAGTCTGCTCTTACGTACCAGGTTAGAAAAGCGGGCAAGTCCAAAGAGCTAAATAAGAAGAGCAATGGTCGGGACGTCGGATTGCAGACCCTAATCTCTTTTTGTGCTAATTCTCAAAATCAGATATTTTTTCATAAGCGTGCCAGTGATGCATTGGATGCCTTTGAAAAGGCTGGGTTGAAAGAACACCTCGATTTTATCGTTCATGGTCGCTGGATCGAGGCAGAGGCGGCTGTTGTTGAAACTGCTGCTCGACTGCTTCGCCCACTGATTGCGCACATTGTTGAAGGCCAAGACCACGATATGGAGGAAGAAAGTGCCTAATCCTGTTCCTGTAAGTCCTCTGCGGTATCCTGGAGGAAAAGCACTCCTCGCAGACTATATTGCGGATATACTTGAGGCCCATTTGCTGACCGGTTGCACTTTTTATGAACCCTATCTAGGAGGAGCATCTGTTTCGTTGGCATTGCTTGGGAAAGGTAGTATTTCAAGTGCCGTCTGGGTGGAGCGAGACCCTTTAGTCTATGCGTTTTGGCATTCCGTTTTGTTTGATCCGGATGGGTTATGCTCCGCAATTGATGATCTTGAGATTTCTATAGAAACATGGCAAAGATTCCAGCTTTACCGGGATGTGACGGATCCAAGCAATGAAAATTGCTCTTTGTTAGAGTTGGGAATTGCAGGTCTTTTTTTCAATCGGACTAATTTCTCGGGAATTATTGGGGCAGGACCAATCGGAGGAAAAAACCAGTCTTCGAAATATGGCATTGATTGTCGATTTAATAAGGCGCGAATTATTGAACAAATCCGGAGTGTGTCAGCATATAGCGACCTAATTGAGTTGCATTATGGTGACGCAATTGACTTCATGCGTAAAAGCACCGGAGTCATATCTGCGGGTTTTAATTTTGTTTATATTGACCCTCCTTATTATAGTCAAGGAAAAAAGCTCTACCGTTATTTCTATGAAGACCAGCATCATGTAAATTTAGCGAATTTTATCACTGGGCAGGGATACCCATGGCTGATTAGTTACGACGATCACACTCGTATCAAGGAACTGTACGCACAAAATAAAATTCAACCGATTTACTTGGATTATAATGTCAAGGCATCAAGGCGGGCGACAGAGCTTTTGATATCCAATATTGAGATTCCCCCTCCGGTATATCAGGAGTCTCAAGAAGTCCAAGAATCCCAGGAGTCTGTTGTCAATCATGTCGTTGCTGAGATGGCGGAGGTTGTGTTAGCACACCATTAATGCGACAACTGACACCGTTCCGGCGATAACTGAACCCTTGTGGAAGTTATTGCCGGTATTCGTTGGTATTCCACAGCTTTTGTTGTTTATTTTAATTTGGCAGCATCGTGTGGCGTTTTTTGGATGAGAGTTTTGTCCATGTCATGGCTCCTATCTCATCTGAAACGGTTAAGTACCATGTCGGTGGATCGCCAAAATCCTTGAGCAAGGTGTTGTACCGGATTGCTTTTGATAACCAGGCGGCCATCAGTCGATTAGGCCATTGTCCAAGAAGCCACCAAGCCAACCCGCTCACGTAATGCCTTTCTTCTTGTGTACGTAGTTCGAAAGCGGTTCTGTTTTTGACTAGAAGTTGAAAAGGTTGCCCTGTTTGATCGCATAAGTAGGCATGAAGCTTAGGGGCAAGCCGCATCGAAACTAGTAATGTACAGAAGTGGTGCAGGACGGTTAGCGTGGAGTAATCGAAGTGTGTTGTGAATGTGGAGTTGTTTTCGATGCATTGCAAGGCCTCATTCCAATGCTGAAATGTGCACTCATCCCATTCGGATATGGGCGGGGCGGGTGCGGTGCGTAGGTCAAAATCACAGTACCAGCAGCTTGCTAACGAGGGCGCTTTGACTACGCTGGGCCGTCCAAGCTCCAATCGGTGGAATGCCACGCCATAGCCGCACCGAGGGCACCGGTCGAGCAGCATTACGTTGTGTTTGGGGCAAAAAGTATACAGGCCGACGCGCCAAGCCTTGCGATAGTAGGGCTCGGTGTCTTCATCGAGGCATTGAGGGCAGAATTGGAGGCCATGACCTCGGCGTTTGCGGTGGTAGATTTGAAGCGGAAGTATCCAGCGCAATTGTCCAGACGGATGGTACTTGTTGTACAGCTTTCCCTCGTAGGTAAGTAGAGTCGTAGCCATGGCACACTTCAGTGGGGTTCCTGTCTTCTCACTCATGGTCTCTACCAACCAAGTAGGTGCCAGGCGATCTATGTCCCGATTCCAGAGCTGCCGTTCACTACCGAATTCATGGTCGCAGAAGGTTTGCACTTTAAGCCCGTTGGCGTGTGCAACCCGTACAAGCCATGAGGACAGTAATTCATCCCTGAAGGGATGCGGATGAGCGGGCCAAAGCATTTTAGCTGTTTTGGTCGATCTGCCGCTTACGGTCTGACGGCGGCACCCAGCCAATTCCATTTAAAACACGTTCGTCGATCCGCTCTCGCCCTGTCTCTACTGCGTGTACGGCAGCATTGGTCAGCAGGCGTGAGAGCTCCCCGATGTAGCCTTCGCTCATCGAGAACAACTTGGTAGCCAGGGTAGTGTCGTGCAGCACCGAGGGCTCACGGAGAGGCAACATACGTTCGAAGCTGGCCAGCAGGCGAAGAAAGTCGGTATCAAATTCCCAGCGCGGCAGTAGTGCCGGTTCGAATCGGTTGGCCAACTGTGGGTCAGTCTGCAGCGCTCGGAAGGCATCGCGGGTTCCAACTGCCACGATCGGAACCTGCAGTTCGTTGCCGAGGTATTTGAGCACATTCAGAAAGGCGCGCTGCCGGTTCAGGTTTCCGGCTAGCACATGATGGATCTCGTCGATCACCAGCATGCGCAGGCCAACATATTTCAGCAGCTTGATGACCTGGAACTGCTTTTTGTCCACCCGATCGTTCGGCTTGTACGGGGCAAACAGCAGCTCGAGGATCGCATTGTAGAAGCGGCCCTCATCAGGGACTGGTGGGGCTTGTACGAACAGTACGGGTACGCGGATGCCGTCGCCAGAGGGGTTATCGTCTGCTGGGTGTTGGGAGCAAAACCGCTGCACCAGCATGGTCTTGCCGTTATTGGTGTCCCCGACTACCAGCAGGTTGGGCATGCGGTGTGATTTGGGGTAGGTCAGCAAGTCTTCTAGCTTGGTCAATATGGTTTTTGCTTGCGGGTAGCCGATCCATCGCGGTGCGCGGATGCGCTCGACACGCTCTGCGTCGCTTAGCTCGAGCAGTTTGAGGGTCGATTCGTTCAGATGGCTCATGCCAAGTCATCCATTTCATCAAAGGGGAGGATGGCCGGGGATGTTTGTGGTTGTGGCGGGACGGGTTCGGCGACAGGTGCTACCGGCAGGGGGAGGGGGCGGATGACCTCTTGATGATGTTTCCGGCGTTGGGCTGCTCGGCGTACCGACGTGGTTTTGGCTTGGGCGTTTTGCTCGATCTCGCGCATGCGGTCGTAGGCGGCAAATAGCGCTCGTTCGTCCACGTGCCGCCGTCCGTCCGCCTCGGCGCGGCGCTTCGCCTCGCGCATTTCCCAAATGCTGATCGGCGGGTGGGATGTATCCCTGTAGGGGATTGGATAGTAGAGGTCGACCTCCGGGTCGTAGAACCAGATCGTGCTGATGTCTCGTGGATCGCGACGGAACATGAACTTGCGCTTGTATTTGGGGGCTACCAAGTCAGGAGCATTGATCCAGCGGCGCAGCACGTCGTGGTAGTAGTGGATCTCGTCGATTACCACTCCGTAGTCTTGAACGGTGCGTTCTTCGTACGGCATGAGGTCGAGCCGCAGCCGGTTTTCATCGGTAATCCGTGCCGGCAGGCCGCGACCGGGCGAGTCCTTGGTGCCGAAGATACCTCGCCGGTATTTTTCCATCGGTGGCATATTGAGGCTGGAATGCACGCGCTGGTGGTAAACGTTGACGATGAAGGTCACCAGCCATTCCTCAAGCTCGGTCAGCGTCAGTGCTGCCTTGCCCTCTGAATCGTAGTCGCCGCGTTCTCGGACATTCGAGAATGTAGTGCCAGGCAGTGTATGGATTTCCTTGGCGAATGTGCCCAGCAAGCGTTCGATGTGTCCGCCGAAATGTGGTCGGGCAACCGGCCGCCATTCGATATCGATGCCGTATTGGTCGCATGCGCGCTTCAGCATGTTGCCGCGAAATTCCCGGGCATTGTCCATGTGCAGCTTCGCCGGCATGCCCCAGCATGGCCACTCCCCTTTGATGTCGTGTTTGGCCAGCCAGCTCTCTTTGGGCAGGATTGCACTGGCCAAGCATTGACCGGCCGACAGCGCACCGGGAGGATCGAACGAGACGTAGAACCCGACTACCATTCGGCTGAACACGTCGATTGCCAAGGTGATCCACGGCTTGTTTACCGGCCTGCGGTCGATGTCGTCCACTAGGATGATATCCAGCGGGGTGTGATCGATCTGGACAACCGCGAGCGGCCAGTCTGCACCGGGAAAGCAGCCTTCGATGGGGGAATAGGCCTGGTCGGCTGCTTTGCGGCCTCTACGCTTGGCCATTACGTGCTCGCCGGTCAGTAGCTTCAGACGGTTTCGTACGGTGTTGTCGTGCGGTGGTTCGAGGCCGGCGTACAGGCAGCGTTTACGCACCTCGTCGCAGACCTTTTGCTGTGATTTGCGCTGCTTGGTCAGATATTCGCTTTCCACGACCGCCTGGATGATGGTTTCGACTTCCGGGGTAAGCTTGGTGGAGCCCTTGTCGTTGCGAATGCGCGGTAGCAGTGAGGTCAGCAAATGGCTGTCTTCGTAGCGCCGTATCCATTCATACAGCGTGTTGGTATGAAGCCCGCACGTTTTCCCTCGCTCGGTAACGTCCTGCCGGCTACGGTCTGCCTTATCGAGCAAGGGGCGGATGATCTCATAGCGTCGCTTGGCTTCTTCCCAATCCTTGTCGAGCACCTGTACCAGGTCGGGACGTGCCACTGACTGTGTGCCACCAACCACCGTCTCCAGGGCTCCCACTTTTGCATGGCTGACCTGATTCGTTTCGTCATCGACCAGCAGCACTTCATCCAGATCGAGCACGTGGGTGATGCGATGGAGCCGATTTTGATAAACCACAGCCGTGCCTGGTTGGAGCTGTAAAAGCGCGCTGGGCATGTTCATTTGTGGAAGCTCCAGATCGGGCTGATCATTGTCAGTTTCTTGGATAGGTCGGTCCCAATTTGCTGGGTGCCGACCAAATACCAGAGAGAGGGGAGCAGGCGAGCCTGATTCCATTCATCCTGAAACACTGTCGCCAGCAATTCAGCCGGTGTGGAGTGGTGTAACAGCCGTAGCTGTTCGTCCAGCAGGTCCATGTGTGCTTCTTCGGCCGGGCCTTGTCGAATGAAAGGCAGCAGGAACTTGGCGTTATCGAGGTACGGCGTACGTATCTCGACTTCGGTGAGAATTTTGAAACGCCAGCCTTGAGTTCGGGCGAAATGCACAGCAGCCCGGAGTTTCGGGCGAAGGTCTTGCCAGTCCCTGCGCAGCTCGTCGCGGTATTTGACTTCATAGAGCGTCTTGCTTCGGTGTTCATGCGGCAGGTTGAATGTGGCGAGCACGTCGGGCGTGTAGCGGCGAATTTTACCGCTCGAGTCGGTCCAGTCGAGCGTCAGAGGCTGAACCTCAAAGGTTTCGACGGTTGGGTCGAATTCCAGCAGCGTAATGAAGTCACGCTCCAGCGTGGATTCGAACATCGCCGGGCCGTCGGCCTTACGGTGAGCGGCGACACCGGTTACGTTGCGGTAGTTTTTGGGGATCTTGCGTATGGGCATGATGTACCTCGCTGCGGGCACCGGCTCAAGGTTGAGCAGCCCACTGTCCTACGCTGACTAAGCCGCTGTAATTGGCAGTCGCTTTGCAATAGAGCTGGATCCCAACGTTTGAGCTCGACGGCGCGGTTACTCCAGACGCTGGGCGCTCCTAAGATTCGTCCGGCATAGGGGGCCTTTGCCAAGTAATGCGAACCAGAGCGGAATGATTCGTCTGCGCTCAAGTGCTCTCCTGGTAGCCGGTCTGGAGCAATGTCTCTACCCCTTTCCAGTATGTCCGCATCAGTCGGCCGGCTCGTGTGTGTCTCTGGGCATCACGAGAGGTAGGCTGCCATGCAGGGGCCTGCCCTAGAGTTTCAAGTGCCGGCTGCAACCAATCTTCGTTGTGCTCCGCCCCCGCCAGCTTGGCGACATACACATGTGAGGCCAAATGAAACGCTGCTGGTGGATGAGGCGCTCGGCCGGCGATCGATTTCTCAATTCGCTCCTGAGCGATTTCCAGGATTATGCTCTTCAGAGGCAAGAACTGCTCTTTGCGATCAAACACTGGTCCTGCGCCGATCAGCAGTGCCCCGAGTTCTGACGGTCTCTGAGTGCGCAGGCAAGCCTTCAGAGTGTCCGCCTTCGTCATCGCGATGCGTTTGCAAACGGCCTTCTCGCGCTTGGCATCTGCCATAGACAGCATTAAACGAATTCGTGCCGCCGTCGCGGCGGGGTCCGGCGTTTCACAAATACGCTCACTCGCCCACGTTGCAATCAGAACCTGTATTTGATCGTCGTAGATCGTGCGCAAGCTCTCAAGCTCGCCGAGTAGCAGCTCCAGCACGATCACACCGCGGTTATACAACCATTCCGTTGGTAAGATCAGGGCCGGGTCGCCGGTTAACAAGTGCAGCAATCTACTTCGACGGAGCCATTTCCGAATGTTCGGCGGACTCACTGCATTCGCTAGACTGGACTTAAGCTTCTGCAAGCGATCCCCTACAGGCAACTCCGCCAGCAGTAAATGATGAAGGGTCGGTGCTAACTTTTCTAAGTCTTTCAATACCTGTTCTGCTAAATCCGGCTTCAACATGCCAAACTTGTTTGCAACCGCTATCGCTACAGCCTTTGAGCTGAACGCTGCTGTCAGCGTTCGGAACGTTTGCTCGTCACGTTTAGCCGTCCGCATTAGCATTTCGCGGACGGTCGATACTGGCGCCAGGCAGGCTGCAATCTCAAGGCGCCCATCTTGAGCGGCCTTCGTGAGGTCAGCCCAGACTTGAGTAATCTCAGCATCGAAGCCTTCCTCCTGCGCAAAATCTAGGAAAGACGGAAGACCGATCAGGAAACTCTCTTGATCGATAACATAGCGCGAGATCCCTCGACTTAGCACCTCTTTGATGATGGTAACCTCCAGCCCCACTTGCCTATAGAGGCTGGCGATCACCCCAGAATACCCCGGAGAAAAGCGCTCCGAAAACTGCCAGGCGTTCTCGCCAACTAGTTCCAGTACTTCTTTCGCCTTTGAAGCGGCGCCTACCGGCGTCTCTATTGATTCGCTGTCTGCATCCAATAGCTGCTTGGCAATGAAGCAGGCTTGGAAGTGATCTCTCTGGATGAGCTCCTCCCACGCCTGTTTTTCATCCACGTTTAAGCATTTCAGCAGCAATTCACCGATCTTGGCGTGGGCGAGCGCATATCGCGGCATCTGATTCTTGGCCGTCTGCTGAAACACCAAACCACGATCCAGCGATTGCTGCGGCACTCCGCCGTTCAGACTGGATTGTGACGCCGGTACGTCGAGTCGCGCACACAGCGCGATCACTGCGAGCATCTCGCGCTCATTGGCAGATAAGTTGCTAATGTAGCGTGCCTGGAGATGGTTGATCGCATCGTTCTCGGCCAACTTAGGCACCAGGCCCGCGCGTAGTCTGGTCGTCGCACCATTCATGGCAAGAGTGAAGGTCACTAGATCAGCGTGCAATGAATGCCAGCGCTGCATATCAGCATCGGTTGGGGGCGTGAAAAACGCTGATTGGGAGTAACGCCGCGCCAGCAGCCGGTAGATCGCGAGAAGATCCTCTTGGCGCAGCCGGATATGCATCCGCTTGAGTTCATGGGCTTTGCACAGCGCCTGCACTGCAGACTCGGTGAGCTTTCTGGACATCGCCAGGACTGTCGGTCGATCATCGGGAGCCACATGCGCACCGAGGATCTGCGAAAGTAGATCCGGGGCTAACCGATGGCAGTTATCCAGGACAAAGAGATGGGCCCGGCAACCATACTGCTTGATTCGCTGCACCAGTATATGCACGATGGCTGCTGGATCATCGAACGCCACCAGGTCTACGTAAAAGGCCCCCTGTTCTCGTTTCAACCAATCAAAAGCGAAGGCGGTGGCGAGAGTGGTCTTGCCGAGCCCACTGCCACCCTCTGCCAGTAGCTTTGAACCCGGGCTAAGTGCACGTCTCATTGATTTGATAAGGTCGTCGGCTACCACGTCACCTGCCTCAAACTCGCTTCGCGTGGGGCCGGTATCGGGATGGAATAGCCTCTTTTCGATGCTGAAAAACGGCGAGATGTCGATGTCCAATCCTAGCTCGGATAGCACGCGGGCATAGACTGGTTGGCGCAGCTCTTTGATGAGCTGATCCATGAAGAAGAAGCGGATTCCCGCCAGCGGCACACCCAGTGCCGCCAAATCGGCCTTATACTCGTCCACCGACTTCTTCTTGACTTTGCGGTCTTTGCGTTTCTGCTGAATCAAGAGCTCTGAATCCGACATGCAGAACAAGGCGAACTCCGCCACGTTGGCACCGCCAATCTTGGTTATGCCAGGAATATCCTCTTTCTCAAGATGTTTCCTCCAGTCGCCAATTGTCGCTTCGATCAGGTATTGCTTCTGGAACTCATCTGTCGCATACGCATCCGGATAGCCGATCGTGGTTTGCAGTGCGGCATTGCGTCCCTGTGGGATGATGTTCTGGTACTTCCCTCCGAACTTGATTCGCATAATGTTCTCGGCCAGTACTTGGAACTTCGCAGGCTGCGATTTGAGCGCTTCGATGGCCTTCTTGATTTCGCTTTCCGACGGCATTGCAGTCATCAGTAGATTCCCTCTCCTCGGAAGGTTATGGCAGGGCGGCCACACTTAGCGATTGCACCGTATCGGTCGCTGCCACATGAAAGATTTCTCAAGCCCATCTGCAAAGGCATGGTTCGTAAGTTACAAAACCACCTTTAACAGGTTGCAGCTGTTTGCTTCCCGTCGAAGACAGCCTGCTGCTGCCGGGGCGGTTCGTGTCAGCGTGGAAGCGCTAAGTGGTTAGCGGCTACAGGCACAGATGGCTAGCCCAACGGATATGTACCTTATTCAGTACACAATAGCACTGTAAAACTTGGATGGGTACAAAGGAATGATGTTAGTCAGTATCGAATAGCGATGTATAACTGGAGGTAAAATTGACTTACAGTACAGACGAGCGTTGGAAGTCACAGCGCGGCCTGTGCCGCAAAAAGGCTGTAATGGGAGGCGTGCTTGTACGCCTCTGGTTGCAGCCTTTTTTGCGTGCGAGTCAGTTGGATGGCTGTAGTGGCAAGGTCAGTAGGCGTGGTGGATGGCCGGTTAACTCCAGGAAGCGCAGCAGGTCGCCAGTGGCAACGGCCAGCGTACTGGTGTTGTGCAAGGGGTGGCACAGGATGGCGGGCTGTTGCAGCAGGGCAGGGTCGATGATCACATCCACTACGCCGGCGTGATCATTGATGACCGCCAGCAGGCTGACTGCGCCGGGTGTCAGGCCCAGTGCCTGTTGCAGTCGTTCGGGTGAAGCAAAGCCCAGCCCCTTGAGTTGCAGCAGTTCGGCGCAGGCTTTGAGGTCAAGCCGCTGCGTGGCGGGCAGGCAGATCAGCAAATAGCGCCCGCTCTTGCCTGCTTTGAGAAACAGGTTCTTGGTTTCCGCGCCCGGCAGGTCGGGGATGATGGCGCTGGCTTCGGCGCAGTTAAACACTGGCGCATGGTCGAAGCGCTGGTAGTGGATGTGCTGTGCCGCCAGGAAGGCATACAGTGCTTGAGACATGCCTCAGCCTAACACGGTGGATACCGCTCGAAAAGTCAGTAGCCATGATGGTATTGTTGGTGTTTCGGGTGGATGTTTGATGATGGTGCCGATGGTGGCTGGCCAGTGGGAGGCGGATGGGGCGAGTAAGCAAGTGTCGAGTAGGGCTGCTAGTGATTATGGCGCTGCTGCCCTTGCCCTTGTGGGCGGCAGTGGTGGCGT
The DNA here is from genome assembly GCF_013911085.1 of Aquitalea aquatica. Lineage (GTDB taxonomy): Bacteria > Pseudomonadota > Gammaproteobacteria > Burkholderiales > Chromobacteriaceae > Aquitalea > Aquitalea aquatica. Next base: position 115,807 of record NZ_JACERN010000033.1, on the reverse strand, counting down.
GTGGCGGAGATAATCAGTGGCCGCCCTCGTCGTATCACCAGCCGGGCAGTGGTGAGGTGCAGGGCTATTCGCCGGATGTGCTGCGGGCAGCGCTGGCGGATCGGGTCGGGGTGGAGGTCAGGCTGATGCCCTTTGCGCGTTGCCTGGCCGCTGCAGAGCAGGGGCGGCAGGTGCAGTTGGTGATGGCTGCCAGCTATTCGGCAGAGCGGGCGCAGCGATTTTTGTTCACCCGCACTTATTTGCAATTGCAACCGGTGCAGCTGACCTTGCGCACACCACTGGCGGCTGCAGCCAAGTTGCCCTGGTGTGGCCTGAATGGTTTCAACTATCGTGCTTTCGGTTTGAGTCCGGCGCAGGTGGATGCCGGATCGGCCAATTATCCCGACCTATTGCGCAAGCTGCAGGCCGGGCATTGTCGCGGCTTTGTCGAATACCGCGAAGTGTGGCAGGGCTTGCAAAAGCTAGGGGTGGCGACGACGGGTAGTGTGCCACTGCAAATGCGGCCACTGCCGGCTAGTCGACCGGTGCAGGTGTATTTCATGATTTCCCGGCAAATGGCCGGTGCGGAAAGGCTGCGCGGGGAACTGGATCAGGCGCTGCTCAGGCTGGAAGCCAGTGGGCAGCTGGCGACCATGCTGGCGCGCCATCTGCGCTGATAGTGTGCTGGCAGGTGTCGGCTCTAGCCGCCTTTCAGTTGACGGTAGTCTTCCAGTACACCGTCGATCTGCTGTAACACGTCCAGCAGGGCGGGGCCATTTTGCAGGGTGGCGAAGCTCAGGGTGGCGTCCAGTTGCTGCAGGCAGCGACGGGTGGCGGTGCTGACTTCCACCGCGGCATTGAAGTCGGCGGCGCCCAGTACCTTGCCATTGCGTATCTTGCGATAGTGAATCCCTGCCATCACGGCGTACTTGCCGGCCAGCTCGTTGTCGGCAAAGCGCTCCCCGCGTTGCATGGCAAACAGCTGGTCCATGGCCTGGCGGCAAGCTTCCTCGGCACGCAGCCATCTTTTCTGTTCGGGCGTGCGTGGCGCTGCCTTGGCGCGGGGTTTATCGTTCTTGCTGTTTTTGCTGGCCATGGGCTGATTCCCGGTGTTGTGAGCGCGGTCTGTGCGGACCCATGACAAAAGGCCCGAACACGGTGTCGGGCCTTTTGCATGAAAGCTGGTGGAGGGAGAAGGATTCGAACCTTCGAAGGCTGAGCCGCCGGATTTACAGTCCGGACCCGTTGACCGCTGGGGTAACCCCTCCAAAAGAGAGCGGCATCATAGCGAGGCCGCATTTTTTCGTCAAGCCCCCGCGTTGCAGCTTGCTCAGGCGTAGTCGTATTGGCCGCCTTGGCGCAGCGCTGCCTGGTAAGCCGGGCGGGCATGGATGGCAGACAGGAAGGCCTTGATGTGCGGGTGGCGGTCGCTCACGATGCCAGTACGGCTGGCTGCCTCCAGCGGAAAGCTCATCTGGATGTCGGCCGCAGTGAAGTCCTTGCCAGCAAACCAGCCGCTTGGTGCCAGCTGTTGTTCAATATAGTCGAAGTGCAGTTGCAGCTGCGGACCCAGGTAGTTATTGCGCACGCCCTTGGCAATCAGCCGCGCCAGTGGCCGCAGCAGGGCAGGCATGGGTGGCTGGGCCAGGCGGGAGAACACCAGGCTCATCAGCAGTGGTGGCATGGCCGAGCCTTCGGCGTAGTGCAGCCAGTAACGATAGTCCAGCAGCGCCTTGCTGTCGGCTGCTGGTTTCAGTCGGCCTGCGCCATACTTTTCCACCAGGTATTCGATGATGGCACCAGATTCGGCCACCGCAATGTCGTCGTCAGTGATGACCGGCGACTTGCCCAACGGGTGCACGGCTTTCAGTTCGGCCGGGGCCAGCATGCTGCGGGCGTCTCGCTGGTAGTGCTTGATCTGGTAGGGCAGCTGCAATTCTTCCAGCAGCCAGATAATGCGTTGAGAGCGGGAATTATTCAGGTGGTGCAGGGTAATCATGATGGCGGCCATGCAGAAAAGATGAAGGGATGATAGAGATCGGTCCGGCAAAACAAAAGCGGTTTTACGGCAAGTAACTCAGGCGTGTCGTGACATCAGCAGTGCGGTGACCATCAGCATCAGTGCAAACAGTTGTTTCAGCCGGCTTTCCGGTAGACGGTGTGCCCATGCCACGCCCTGGGATACCGTGCAGACGCCGCCCAGAGCCATCGGCAGGCCCAGTTGCCAGTCGATATGGCCGGCGCGGCCGTAAGTCCACAGCGCCACCACAGCCCCAGGTACCACCAGCGCCAGCGCCAGCCCTTGGGCTACCGCCTGTTTTTTGCCAAAACCCTTGACCAGGATCGGCGCGGCAACGATACCGGCCCCCACGCTGAACAGGCCGGCAAACAGGCCGCCCACTACGCCGACCAGCGGTAGCAAGGTTTCTGGCCAGGCTGGCCGCCCGGCAGCCTGGCGCAGCCGGCTGTCCAGCAGGAAGTAAGCCGCCAGCAATAGCAGAAATGCCGCAAAGCACTGCTTGAGCAGGCCGGCGTCCATGTTGACGGCAAGCCGGGCGGCCGGGTACGTGCTGATTACCGAATAGAGGCCGATCAGCACCGCTGTTCGCAAGGGAAAGGGGTTGCGCTGGCGGTAGCGCCAGAAGCCGATCAGCACATTGGGCGTCATCATCACCAGTGCCGTGCCCTGTGCCAGCGCCTGGTTCATGCCGTACAGCATGACCAGAACCGGTATGGCGAGAATGCCGCCACCGATGCCCAGCAGGCCGCCAATGCCACCCAGCAGGCCGCCAAGGGCGAGTGCTTCCAGTATCTGCCCCAGCATTTCAAGCTCCATCATTGATTGTCGGTGTCACAGTTTACTAGGTGAATTCACAGCTATAATTCAGTTTCAACTAAACCATTATTAAGATGAGCGTAATAATGAATGCGGTGTCTGATCTGGAGTTTTTCCTGCAGCTGAACCAGTGCGGCAGCATGGTGGCTACCGCCAGGCAGCTGGGTGTCACGCCGCCGGTGATCAGCCGTCGCCTGCAGGAGCTGGAGGCGCGGCTTGGTATCGTGCTGCTGCGGCGGACTACCCGGTCATTGCAATTGACCGAGGCTGGGCAGCTGTATCTGGATGAGGCGCGCCGCCTGCTGGGTGAAATTGCCGAACTGGAGGGGAGGGTGCGCGGTGACCCGAATCAGCCGCACGGCCTGCTGCGTGTGAATGCCAGTTTCGGTTTTGGTCGCCGCCATATCGTGCCCCTGCTGGCGGGCTTTGCCCGCCAATACCCGCGGCTGGAGGTCGAGCTTCAGTTGAGCGACCGTCCGCCGCGCCGGCAAGAAGGCTTTGATGTGGCCATTCGTTTCGGTCAGCCGCCGGATTCGCGGCTGCATGCCAGCCTGTTGCTGCGTAATCGACGGGTATTGTGTGCGGCATCGGCATATCTGGCCGGGCGCCCGCCGATCACGCAGCCGCGTGACTTGTTGCGGCATGATTGCATCGTGATTCGCGAAAATCACGACACGCATGGCAGCTGGGTGCTGCAGCAAGGTGATCGCCAGGAAACGGTGAAGGTGCGCGGCCCGCTATCCAGTAATGATGGTGAAACTGCGGTGCAATGGGCCATGCAGGGCTTGGGGTTGGTGCTGCGTTCGTGGTGGGATGTGGGTGACCTGTTGCGGAGCGGGCAGTTGCTGCGCGTATTGCCAGACTGGCAGTCGGAACCGGCTGACATCTATGCGCTCTACCCGCCGGCACAGCCGCAGCAGGCCAAGCTGCGCGTCTGGCTGGAGTTCCTGCGGGCGGCATTGCGGTCGGAGCAGGCGCTGGCTGGCCTGCAATGATCTTGCCCTGCAGCGCCGCCATCAAAGTGGTTGCGAAGGCTATTTCGCCGATGGCTATTTTTATCCGGGTCTCAATATTTTCGTCATATATATGAATACGCCATGGTTTGAACGGAAATTATTTTGCCAATTTGGCAGATAATGTTTGACCGCATGGAACAAGGTGCGTATAACGGTCCTGCAAGATTTCAAGTTTTGTGCCTATTTCGTTACAGTGTGCGTCCCTCCAAAAGAGTTGCCTAATTGTTCAAATGTCGATTGCTTGAATTTCTTGTTTCCGGGCTTTTGCCCAGTTTAAATTTTATTTTGTTAGGGATGTATTATGGAAACCGGCACCGTTAAATTCTTCAATGACGCTAAAGGCTTTGGTTTCATCACTCCGGACGCCGGCGGTGATGACCTGTTCGCTCATTTCTCCGAAATCAAGGTAGACGGCTTCAAGTCGCTGCATGATGGCCAGAAAGTTAGCTACACCAAGGCCATGGGTCAAAAAGGCCCGGCTGCTACCAACATTCAGCCGCTGTAATTGCTGAACGTTGTGCCTGATTTGAAGCAGCTATAACAGCTGCTGATTACCAGGCAGGCAGACAACAACCCACCCGACTCAGGTCCGGTGGGTTGTTCGCATTTTGTCGCCATGAGAATACTGGCGGGAGCGGCTCTGCTATGCTGACGCAATATCTAATTCCCCCCATCATCCCATGCCCGTCACCACCTTGCCGACACTCCCGGCCAACGCCGTATTGCTGCTGATAGATTTGCAGCAGGCAGTAGACAACCCCAGTTGGGGCGAGCGCAATAATCCGCAGGCCGAAGCCGTGGCTGCACAATTGCTGGCGCTGTGGCGCAGCCAGCAGCGCCCGCTATGCCATGTCCGGCACGATTCGCTGGAGCCAGCATCGACTTACCGACCCGGCCAGCCTGGCCACGCCTTCAAGCCGGAAGCCACTCCCTTGCCCGGCGAATGGGTGCTGGCCAAGCAGACCAATTCGGCCTTTATCGGTACCAATCTGCAAGCGCAACTTGCCACCATGGACTGCTCAACCCTGGTGGTACTGGGTGTGGCTACCAGTAATTCGGTTGAAGCGACCGTGCGCATGGCTGGCAATCTGGGTTACACCGTTTATCTGGTGGAGGATGCATGTTTTACTTTTGGCCGCGCCGATTGGTCGGGTCGGTGGCGTACCGCGAGTGAATTGCATGATATGTCTTTGGCCAATCTGCATGGCGAGTACTGCCAGGTGGTCAAGGCGGCGACGATGCTGGCTGCCGCAGCCAGTACCGGCCGCTGACTGTGGCGGACCTGCACCGCAGCATACATGGCGTTCTGGTCCTGATCCTTTCGCGTGATAGCCGGCAGCGTTGCTGGCTTTTTGCCATCGCTTTGTCTACGGCCACTTGTCGCACGCCGCCGTACGACCTATTCCACACGCTCAATACCTTCTCCGTATGCTTGGCTGCAGCAGTGGGGTTAGCGCATCACGATGTAAGCGAAATCTAAGCTATTTCACCGTCCAGACCGGATTCCCGCCAGCTCGCGCTGGACTGCAGCACTTCCTGCGTGGGTTGACGTGCTCTGACATCATCAACAAGACATAGTGATGGCACCGAGCAGTCAATGATCTGTCGTGAGAAGCGGCGAGCTGATGATGCCTTGTTGTCGGGCTTGGTGTGAGGCTGACGAGTTATCCGGGGAGTAGGGATGATGCCGCTGATGACAATTCACTTTTTCATAGACCTTATAGCAAAATTGTTATTTACTGAACTTAGCAGTACAGCTGTGCACAATCATTTCAGGTGGAGAACAATATGCAGTTCCTCGATAACATCAGCCTGACTCGCAAATTCATAGTCAACTTTCTCCTCAGTGGGGGCGTATTGATTGCCGCCATTCTGTTTTGCATCTGGCAAATCAAGGCTGTGGGTGGGGAAACTCGCGACATCGCCCATAATTGGCTGCCATCGGTACAGGCCGTAGGTGAAGTCAGTCAATTGCGCTTGCGCTACCGGGTGCGCAGCTTGGAATACATGCTGCCCAGTACTCCGGAAGAGCGCAGCAAGATAGAGAAATCGATGTCCGAGCTTGATCAGCAGCTGCAGGATACGTTCAAGCGTTATGAATCCCAGCTCAGTTCACCAGAGGAGCGTGTGGGCTATCAGCAAGCAGTTGCTGGCGCAGCCGCTTACCGGGATGTGGTTAACAAGGCAATTGTCCTGATGAAAGATGGCCACGAAGACCAGGCCCAGGCCCTACGCAAGAGCGAATGGGTGGCAAAAGCGAATGCCTTGCGCGACCAGACGGATGCGCTGATCAAGATGAATGCTGCAGGTGCCCGCCAGGCAGCCGGTCGCGCTGACGACAATGTCAATTCCGGCATTGTCGGTGGCACAATCGCCCTGTTGGTGGGTGGCATATTGTCGCTGGTGCTGTCCTTGCTGGTGGCACGGCGCATTGCCGGGCGACTGGACAATACCGTGGCCGCCGCACGACGTATCGCCAATGGCGATTTGCGTGGCTGCTTGCCGCCGGCCAGCAGTGATGAAGTGGGGAAGCTGATTGTTGCTATGGGTAATATGCAGTCAGCCCTGCGCGAGGCCATGCAAGACTCACGTCGCAATGCGGAAGTGTTGCTGGAATCCTCACGCCAGCTCAACTGCTCGGTCCAGCAGATGGAACAGTCTGCCAGCTTGCAAAGTGAGGTGGCATCCGCCATTGCGGCCAATACCGAACAACTGACAGTGTCTATCAACCACGTTGCCACCGGCACGGCCGAAGCAGCAAAGCTCAGCAGTGATTCGGACTTACAGGCAGCCAATGGGCTGGATGCGCTGCTCGTATTGGGCGGTCAAATCAACGACATCTCCGTGGTGGTTGGCAACGCCGCCGAGCGTATCGCACTACTACAAACTGAGTCAGCCAAGATTTCTTCCATTGTCGCGGTAATCAAGGACATTGCCGACCAGACCAATCTGCTCGCACTCAATGCTGCTATTGAAGCGGCTCGGGCTGGGGAGCAAGGTCGTGGCTTTGCCGTAGTGGCGGATGAGGTGCGCAAACTATCGGAACGCACGGCGCAGTCCACCAATGAAATCGTCAAAATGGTGGCGTCCATCCAGCAGTCAACCAGCGATGCCGTGAACGGAGTCGATCAGGGAGTCAAACTGGTGGCGACCAGCGTCAGCAACACCCATGCTGCCGGCGACACGGTAGCGACCTTGCGCGACAGCGCACGCCATGTGGCGAGCATTGTCAATGAACTGAATACAGCGCTGCACGAGCAGGCCGCTGCAGCGACAGAAGTGGCTCAGAAAATCGAAACAATTGTCCAGCATGCCGAAGAAGCCAGCGTAACTGCACACAATACGGCGCAGTCAGCCGATGCCGTGGAGCAAATTGCCGCGAATATGGAAAAACTGGTCGCGCGCTTCCAGGTGTGACCAATTGCAAAAGCAATGCATGCCCTCGAGCCCGGCAGGCTGCCGGGCTGCATTTCCTGAAATGGGTAATGCGCGACCGGGATTTACTCAGTAGCTGACCGATGCCTTCCAGCGTCTATTCCAGTTTTCGGTATATGCCCGCACCAGGCCCGAATCTCCCTTGATGATGATGAGATTTTCAGCATTCCTTTCCTGGGCAGACTTGGTGAAATTAAAGCTGCCAGTCAGGACGGATTGCTGGTCGAAAACCAAGACCTTCGAATGGGCAATTGCTGGGTGCTCATCAATCATCAGCGGGATGCCGGCATGCCGCAGAAAAGTGGCCCCAGTGTATTTGCCCGTGCGCTGACTCTTGTCCAGAATGGCCCGAACATCAACGCCGCGCTGCTTGGCTTGCGTCAATGCCTTGGCAATGGTGGTCGAGGTGAATACATAGGCCTGGAGCAAAATGCTCTTTTGGGCATGGTTGATTTCCTGGACGATCAGCCCTTCGCAATCTTGACCTGGCGTGAAGCAGACTACATAGGACGTGTTGGCGGCAAATGGTGTGGTTTTCACCGCGCTCGATTGTATGGTGTCTTGGGCTGTGTCTGCCGGTGGCTCCTCAACGGCGGAACGGGCGTAGCTGGATAGTGGCGTAATCGTAAGGGTAATGGCCACTGAGGCTATGGCAAGGGGGTAGGTCATTTTCTTCATGTGCTTCTCACGTGTTGTGGCGCAGACCGCCGTTGTTGCCTGCTCCAATATGTGCGCTATTGGTGGAGTGGCGACGTGAACCGGGTGGTGGGTGCTCCGTTTCGTCTTCAAACCAGTTCCAGTACAAAGACAGCTTCAGCCTGGCTGGCAGGGGCGCGGCTTGTGTTGCTTGGATGCCGGGGAATACCGGGCAGCCCACCCGCGTGTCAGCCGGTCGTTTGACCTTATTCATCTTGCCTACACTCCCGACTATCGAGGTGTTGCCTGGCCCGGTATGGTAGGGGTGCCGACCTAGTGTTGAAGCTGTGCTATCGGCTGGTATGGCTGAGTCGAGCTGAAATTTTTGATGAAATACGGGTTGTTATAACTGAATGCTATTTTTGAGCTGCCCGGTTACGCAGGCTAAAACTGTCTATAAATGGGCGGTACACGGTGGAGATAAGAATGCAAACAAGGAAAGTGGCCGTACTCGTAGCCTCGACTGTCGTGTTGGGCTGGGTTCTGGTTGTCCCCGGTCTGGTCGGGGTGCGTAGCGAAGAAAAGATCCGCCAGGATATCGACAAGCTGCAGCAAAGCACGCTGCTGCCACTGACGGCGAAGGTGGATTCCTATGAACGCGGTTGGTTCAGTTCCAGCGCACGGGTCAGCTACAGCCTGTCGTTGGCTGGGCAGCTGCTGCGTTTTGCCGTGGACTACCAGGTTAACCAGTTTGCCATTCCCTTCCTGCGTTGGGCCCGTACTGATTACACCATCACTCCGCTCAATGCTAATGGTGTGGCCAGTGGTGCAGCGCTGGCGTTGGAGGCATACAGCATCAAGACTTTCCTGGGCCGGATTGACACCACCCTGAAAGCGGCCGATCTGCAATGGAGTCGTGCCGAGGGCGAAGTGGTGGGTATACGTAATCTGCTGGGCAATATCAGCACGGAAGAAGGCAAGCCGCTGCAATACAAGCTGTCCTTGGCCGCCATCAACCTACGCAGCCCGCTGCCCTCTGCTCCCGGCAGTGAATTACAGCTGCTTGCCAACAATCTGCAGATGGAAGGGCATGGTGCCGATGCCGCCACTGCCAAGGACAGCTGGCAGATGGATAGTCAGCAAAAGCTGGAATCGCTGGAGGTGTTGCTGAACAAGACCTCGCTGGCCCGGCTGGATGGGCTTGCTCTTGATGCTGCGATTCAGGATAAGGGCAGTACGGTCGACATGACGTATCACAGCCGGGTGGAAAAGGGGCAGTTTGGGCCGATCAATCATGCGCTGGCGTTGAAGGAAGTGCGCATGGACTTTTCCTACCTCAATATCAACAAGCAAGGCTATACCGACTGGCAGCGCAAGGTTAACCAGTTCTATGCCAGTGCTGGCAGTGTCAGCAATCCGGCGCTGGAGCAGGCTGCGGCAGAAACCATGCTGAAGAGTGCCAGCAGCTTGCTGGCCAGTTCGCCGACCATACGCATCGACCAGCTGGGCTTCCAGACCGACAAGGGCGGGCTGCGCAGCAGCATGGAGCTGCGTTTCGACGGCAATGGCATGCCTGCCGGTGAACTGGCAGTGCAAAACATTCAGCCCTTGCTGCACGAGCGGCTAAGCGGCAAGGCCAACCTGCAGCTGGATCGCGGCTTGCTGAGCGATTTGGTGGCGCAAATGTCTGGTACCGCGGCGAATGCGCAATCGGCCCAAATGCTGGAAGCCGGCATTCACAGCGCCGTGCAGCAAGGCTGGCTGAGTGACAACGGCCAGCGGCTGAATGCCGACTTCAGCTTCAATCGGGATGGTGCCAGCCTGAATGGCCACCCGCTGCCTGCCATGGCGGGCTTGCTGGGTGGCGAGCAGCCAGCAGAGGCTCCGGCCGTACCCGCGGCGACCGAGCCAGCGCCCGCCGAAGCGCCCGTGCCGATGCCCGCCGAGTAGCCTGCCTCACCAGACCGAGCAGGCAGGCTGGTGCCGGGCTTGCTAGAATGCGCGCTACTTCTCCTGATGAGTGATGGCATGCGCATTCTTCATACTTCGGACTGGCATCTGGGCCAGCACTTCATGGGCCGTAGCCGGCAGGCGGAACATCAGGCGCTGATCGACTGGCTGCTGCAACAGGTTGCCGCGCTGGACATCAATGCCGTGCTGCTGGCCGGTGATATCTTCGACACCGGTGCGCCGCCCAGTTACGCACGGGAACTGTACAACCAGTTGGTGGTGCGGCTGCACGAGGCAGGCTGCCAGCTGGTGTTGCTGGGGGGTAATCACGACTCGGTGGCCACGCTGGAAGAAAGCCGGCCGCTGCTGGCTTATCTCGGCTGTACCGTGGTGCCGGCGGTGGCGGAGGATTTGTCACAGCAGTTGCTGACACTGCGCGACAAGGCGGGCCAGCCAGCGGCCTTGTTGTGTGCTGTCCCCTTCATCCGCGCCCGCGATGTGATGCAAAGCCAGGCCGGGCAGAGTGCCGAAGAGAAACAGCAGGGCCTGCAACAGGCCATTGCTGCGCATTATCAGGCCCTGTATCAGCTCGCTGTGCAAGAGCGCAGCCGCCTGGGTTTGCCACTGCCCATTCTGGCGAGCGGTCACCTCACTACCGTGGGTGCCAGCAGCAGCGAATCGGTGCGTGATATTTATGTCGGCGCGCTGGATGCCTTCCCCACCAATGCCTTTCCGCCATTCGATTACATCGCTCTGGGACATATCCACCGCCCGCAGCAGGCAGGCGTCCAGTCACACATCCGCTATAGCGGCTCACCGCTGGCGCTGAGTTTTGATGAGCTGGGGCAAAGCAAGCAGATGTTGCTGCTGGAGCTGGATGGCGCCGCCATTACCCGCATCAGCCCGCTGGCCGTGCCATGCTTCCAGCCCTTGTGCAGCCTGCGTGGCACGCTGGCCCAGCTGCAGCGCAGCATCCCCGCCGCCATCACGGCCATCGAGCAGGGACAGGTGCTGTGGCTGGAAGTGGTGGTGGAAGGTGATGACTATCTGTCCGATCTGCAAGCCCGCATCCAGAGCTTGCTGGACGGTCAGCCAGCCGAGCTGCTGCGCCTGCGCCGCGCCCGCAGCCAGCAATCCGCCACGCTGCAGGCCGAACGCAGCACGCTGGATGAGTTGAGCCCGCAAGAGGTGTTCGAGCGCCGGCTGGCGCTGGAAGAGATGGATGATGCACTCGCAGCCGACCTGCGCCAGCGCTATGGGCAGGTGTTGACTGCCTTGCAGGAGGAGCAGGCATGAAAATCCTCACCCTGCGCCTGAAGAACCTGAATTCGCTCAAGGGCGAGTGGAAGATCGACTTTACCCAGGCTCCGTTTCGCGACAACGGCCTGTTTGCCATTACCGGCCCCACTGGCGCCGGCAAATCCACACTGTTGGACGCCATCTGCCTGGCGCTCTATCACGAAACCCCACGGCTGAAGACTATTTCCGCCAGCAGCAACGACATCATGACCCGCCACACCGCCGATTGCCTGGCCGAGGTGGAGTTCGAGGTCAAGGGCAAGGTTTACCGCGCCTTCTGGAGCCAGCGGCGTGCGCGTGACAAGGCCGACGGCGCCTTGCAGCAGGCGCGGGTGGAGCTGGCCGATGGCGACGGCACCATTCTTACCACCCACAGCACGGACAAGCTCAAGCGTATTGCTGCCATTACCGGGCTGGATTTTGCCCGCTTCACCAAGTCCATGTTGCTGGCGCAGGGTGGTTTTGCGGCTTTTCTCAATGCCAGCCCCAATGAGCGGGCCGAACTGCTGGAGGAGCTGACCGGCACTGAGCTATACGGCCAGATTTCCCAGCGCGTGTTCGAGCAGGCGCGAGACAGTCGTCAGGCGCTGCAGCAATTGCAGGCGCAGGCCGGTGGGGTAGAGCTGCTGGACGAAGCACAGCGCAACGCCATGCAACAGCAACTGACTGCGCTGCAGCAGCAACAGCACACGCTGGCCGGGCAGCAGCAACAGCTTGGTCTGGCCCTGCAATGGCGGCAGCAACAGTTGCAGGCACAGCAGCAACTGCAGGCTGCCAGCCTGCAACTGGAGCAGGCCCAGACCGCCATCGCCCAGGCCGCGCCGCAATTGCAGCAACTGGCCGCCAGCGAGCCGGCGCAGCGCATTGTGCCGCTGTATCAGCACTGGCACAGCCAGCAGCAGCGGCTGGCCAGCACAGAAGTGGCCCTGCAGACAGTGAATGCACGCTATCAGCACAGCTGGCAGCAATGGCAACAGCTCAACTGGCAAGGGGTGGAGCTGTCCCGTCAGCAGCTAGCCCTCTTGGGCAGGCAGCAGGCGCAGGCGCGGCAGCAATGGCAGCAGTGGCAAGTCCAGCAGCAGGCCCAGCCACAACTGGCGCGGCTGGGGGAGTATCTGCCGCTCTGGCGTAACCAGTTTGCCCAGCATGCCCGCATCCGGCAGGACATGGCGCAGGCCGTGCAACAGCGTGAGCAGTTGGCCACGGCACTGGCAGAAGGGCAGCAGCGCTTATCGGCGCAAGCCCTTGTCTGTCAGCAAGCTGAGAGCGATTTTCTGCAAGCACAGCGGGCCGAGCAGAGCGCTGGCGCAGCCAGTCGGCAACAGGATGTTGTCAGCCTGCGCCAGCAGTGGCAGGCCGCCCAGCAAACCAGCCAGCAGTGGCAGCAAGCCATTTTGTCAGCCGGGCAGTTGCGGCAAGGCTGGCAGGCCGGGCAACGCTTGCAGCAGACATTGGCACAGCAACAGGCGCTGCTGCCACAACGCACGGCGGCGCTGGCTACGCTGCGCAGCCAGTATCGCGAACTACAGGAGCAACTGGCGGACAAGCAGCGCCTGCTGGAGCTGGAATTGCGCATCCAGGATCTGGAAGCCCAGCGCGCCCTACTGCAGCCGGGTCAGCCCTGTCCGCTATGTGGCTCTGCCAGCCATCCGCTGGTGCAGCACTATCAGGCCGTGGATGCCACGGCGGCGCGTCAGGCGGTGCAGGACAAACAGCAGACGCTGGATGCTGTGCAGGCACAAGGCCAGCAAGCCAATGTGGAATTGGCTGCCCTGCAACAGCAGCTGGACAACCTGCAGCAGCAAGCAGAGGCGCAACAGGCCAGCCAGCAGCAGTATTGGCAGCAATGGCAGCCGCTGGCTGTTGCACTGGGGGTTGATGCGGAAGGTTGGCAGCAGCCGGAAGCGCTGGCGCAGGCCGCCCAGGCAGCCTTGCAGCAACAAGAGCAGCTGCAGCAGCAACTGCTGCAGGCCGAAGCTGCCGCCCGTCATTGGCAGCAGGCCTTGCAAGCCAGTCAGCAGGCGCAGCAGCAGTGGCAGGCGGCTCAGGCCGAGCAGGCCTTGTTGCAACAGGCCGCCGCCAGCTTGCAGCAGCAATGGGCGCAGGCCGATGCACAAGTGGCGGGACAGGGCGCAGATGCGCAGACGCAGTGGCAAGCCTTGCAGCAGTCGCTGGCTGTGGCCGGCCATGCCATGCCGGACGATCCCGCTCGTTGGCTGGCTGATTGCGAACAGCAATGGCAAGCCTGGCAGCAGCAACAGCAAGCCATGCAGCGGCTGGAACAGCAACTGGCACGGCTGGAGGTGCAGGCGGCACAGGCCGAGGCCCAGGGCCAGGAGTGGCAGCAATACTGGCAGCTACTGGCTTTGCCTGAGCCGTCGCCATCCCTCAGCCCTCTTGCCGAGGACCTTGCCGCAACCGTGGTGCAGCTGGAAGCCTGCCAGCAGCAGCGGCAACAGCTGGCTGCCGTGCTGGCACAGTTACAAGGCCAGCAACAGCAAGTAGCAGAGGATGCGCGCCAGCAAGGGCTGCAGCTGGCGGAGGCCGCGCAGCAATGGCAACAGGCCTTGCAGCACAGCCCCTTTGCCGACGAGGCTGCCTTTGCTGCCGCCTGTCTGCCGGAGAGTGAGCGCACGGCCCTGCAAGCCATACAGCAGGCCCTGGACCGGTCGCTGCAACAGGCCGAAGCCTTGTTGCAGGCGGCCAATACCCGCCAGGTCGAGCTGCAAGCTGCCGCAATCAGCCCGCTTACGCTGGACGAGTTGCAGGCACAGCAGGCCACGCTGGATGGCGAACGCCAGCAATTGAGCGCCCAGAGCGGGGCGCTGCAGGCTCTGCTGGACAGCGATGCCCAGCGTCGTGAAGGTTTGCAGGCCTTGCTGGCGCAGATTGCCCGTCAGCAGGCCAACAGCGAGCTATGGCAACGGCTGGACGGGCTGATCGGCTCGGCCAAGGGCGACAAGTTCCGCCGTTTTGCCCAGGGGCTGACACTGGATTATCTGGTGTATCTGGCCAACCGTCAGCTGGCGCGCCTGCAGGGGCGCTACCAGCTACGGCGCAAGGCGGAGGGCGAGCTGGAACTGGAAATCGTCGACAGCTGGCAGGCCGATGTCTGCCGTGATACCCGCACCCTGTCGGGTGGCGAGAGTTTTCTGGTCAGCCTGGCGTTGGCTTTGGCGCTGTCCGATCTGGTCAGTCACAAGACATCCATCGATTCGCTGTTCCTGGACGAGGGTTTTGGCACGCTGGATGCCGAAACGCTGGAGATTGCGCTGGATGCGCTGGATAGCCTCAATGCCAGTGGCAAGATGATAGGTGTGATCAGCCATGTGGAAGGCATGAAGGAGCGTATTGCGGTGCAGATCAGGGTGGCGCGCGCCGGCGGCATTGGCCTGTCGGCGCTGTCTGTGGTTGGCGGCTGAGCTTCAGTCGCCTGCGATGCGACCCAGCCAGTCGACAATGCCGGGTATCGCGGCAGTCGGTGCTTGCAGATGGCTGCCCGGCGGAATCAGCAACTGGCTGGCCGGGTTGGCCGGCAGGGCGTCGAACATGCTCTGGCGCACGCGCTGCAGCGCGGGGTAGTCGCCTTCCGGCGAGATATACAGTACTGGCAGGCCCGCAGGCAGCTGCTGCACGGCCTTGCCCTGGTTCATCGCGCCCTCCGGATCGAACCAGTCCAGATAGATGCGCGGCGTGGTGGTGATCGGGTAGAGCCCCTTGCTGCCTTCAAAATCTGCCAGCCGGGTTTTTTCCTCGCCATGGCCGGCGGCCAGCAGGCTGCGGGCACTGGCCACGGAATCGGCCAACCGGTCGTGCAGCATACCGGCTGCCACATTGCCGCCCGGTGCAATGGCAATAACACCATCCAGCGGCAGTCGTCCTGCCAGATACAGGGCGAACAGCCCGCCCTGGCTGTGGCCGGCCACCACCAGCTTGCGCGCACCCTGGGTGCGCAGGGCTTGCAGCGACTCTTGTACCTGGTTCACCGCGCTGGCGACATCGGCATCGTATTCTCGCCGGCCCGACCACGGCATTTCCAGATTGGCCACCAGTACGCCTTGTTGCCGCAGGGCGCTGGCCAGCCCGGCGACATGCTTGTCCGGGCTGCCGCCCTTGCCGTGCATCAGTACCACGCCAAACACCGGTTTGGGGCTGTCGGCGAGGGCAGTGCTGGCGATCAGCCCCAGCAGGAACAGCAACAGCAGACGTAGGAGTCGCAACATGGCAGTGGCTCGCGGGGGTGGCAGATGGCTCTGTTATAGCAAGGTCTGGTAGCCGTGCACGATGACGCCCAGTGCCAGGTAGGCAAACAGGGCGGCCGATGCAGCATTGCAGTACAGCAGCAGGCGGTGGCCCACCAGCTTCTGGCCATGGCTGGCCAGCCAAGCCAGAAAGGACGACCAGGCAAGGCCGCCAAGGAAAAATCCGCCCAGGAACACGCTGGCTGCCAGCGAACTGCCGTCGGTGGACTGGGCAATGATGCTGCCGCCTACTGCGGCAAACCACAGCAGCGAGGAAGGCGAGGCCAGCGCCATCAGCAGGCCGCGCCAGAACTCCGCCGCCGTGCTGCGCTGTTGGCCATCATCCGTACCGTTGCCGCTGTCCTTGGTGGTGGGGTGGTAAAACTCCTGCCAGGCCGAACGGGCCATTTTCCAGGTCAGCCACAGCAGTACGCTGCCGCCGCCCAGCCACATCACCCAGCGCACCGGGGTAAAGCCGAACAGCAGCGACATGCCCAGCAAGGACAGCAGGGCGTAGAACAGGTCACCAAAACAGGAACCCAGGCCCATCATCAGCGCCGGGCGCAAGCCCTTGCGCAGCCCGGTGTTGATCAGGGCGGCATTGACGATGCCGATATCCAGGCACAGCGATACCGACAGTAAAAAACCCTTGGTGGCAATGGCCAGCATGACAGCACATCCGCATTAATAATGATGGCGGATGATACCGGCATGGCAGCGAGCGCGTCTTGTCAAAAATTGATCTGGCGGTAGCGGCCCGGTGTCATGCCGCAAAAGCGGCTGAATGTCTTGCTGAAGTGCGCCTGATCGGCAAAGCCGGTGGCCAGCGCTACTTCGATGATGCTCTGGCCCGCCCGCAACTGGCGGCGGGCTTCAGCCATGCGCTGCTGCATTTGCCAGGCTAGTGGTGGTAGGCCGCAAGCCTGATGGAAGCGGCGCACCAGATGGGCCGGGGTGATGCCGGCTTGCTGCGCCAGCACCTCCAGGGTCAGCGGCTGTGACAGATCATCCAGCAACTGTTGTTGTACCCGCCGCACCAGCAGGCTGCCGCTGCTGCTGGCGTTGTCGGAGGGGCTTGAATGTTGCCGTGGCAGACGGGCGAGCAGGGCGATGACGGCTTCTTCGCGCAGGCTGGCGTCCTGTGTGGCCAGCTGGCGCAGCGCCGCGGCGAGGTCGGGTCGCGGTAGCCGGCTGGGCAGATCCGGTGGCAGGCAGTCGAAATAGGCGGGGAAGGCCGCCGGTGCTACATAGAGCGACAGGCATTGCCAGTCTTCGCCGCTCAGGCTGCGGCTGGCCTGCACCGCCGCCGGCGGGTAGACGGTGAGCATGTCCGGTTGCACTTCAAAGCGCTTGCCATCCAGCCATACCTCTTCCAGCCCGCCCAGATTGACGCTGATGACGTATTCGTCGTGGGTGTGCTTGGGAAAGCCGGCAGCCGAGGCCTGGATGCCGGCCAGTTCCAGCAAGGGGGTGCGCAGGAAAATCATGCTGCGACTATAGCCATGTCGGACCGTGGCCGCCAGCCCAAGGGCAGCAGCCACGTAGAGCGCTTACTCGTGCAACTGGGCGGCCAGCTTGGCGATGTCAGCCACATTGGCATTCAGTGCCTTGCTGATGGCCTGGCCATAGCCGCTGTCTGCCTTGTAGAAGTAAGACAGCATGGTGTTGCGGGTGGCTGTATTGCTGACTTGTCCCAGGTCGGCCGCGAGGTTGGCGATGAGATTGGCCTGCTCCTGCTTGTTCAGGCTGCGGTAGAACTCGCCGGCCTGGCGGAAGTTCAGCGTTTTGGCGATGCCAGCCTGCTGGGTGCTGCCGGACAGCGGCAACTGGCTGTAGCGGGCGCTGGCATCCTGTTGCAGGCTGCCCTGGCGGCTAGGCTCGTAATTGACGCTTCCCTGGCGCTGGCCGCCATTCATCGCTCCATCCTGATTGTTGTTGTCTACGGCTGCTTGTGGGCGGTTGATCGGCAATTGCAGGCCGTTGGTCCCCACGCGGTGCAGCTGGGTGTCGGCATAGGAAAAGATGCGACCTTGCAGCAGGCGGTCTTCCGAGGGTTCGATGCCCGCTACCAGATTGGACGGGGCAAAGGCGCTTTGCTCGGTTTCCTGGAAGATATTGGCCGGGTTGCGGTTGAGCGTCATGGTGCCGATCTTGCGCTCCGGCACATCGGTCCAGATCTTGGTCGCGTCCAGCGGGTTGTAGTCGAGCCTGGCCATGTCTTCTGGCTGCATCACCTGGATGTACAGGTCCCACTGCGGGTAATGCTTGTGCTTGATGGCCTGCATCAGCTCGCGGCTGGCGTGGTTGAAATCCTTGGCCTGGATGGCGGCAGCCTGCTGCATGGTCAGGTTGTGCTGGCCCTGGCGGCTGGCCCAGCGGAATTTCACATACACATATTTGCCTTGGGCATTCACCAGCTTCCAGGCATGGACGCTATTGCCGTCCATGTACTGATAGCCCTTGGGGATGCCGTAGTCGGAATACAGCCGGGTAAGCATGTGGGTGGCTTCCGGCTGGTGGGAGAAGAAGTCAAAGAAACGGTTGGGGTCTTGCAGATTGCTATCCGGTGAGGGTTTCAGCGAGTGCACCATGTCGGGGAACTTGATGGCGTCGCGGATGAAGAACACCGGCAGATTGTTGCCGACCAGATCCCAGTTGCCTTCACTGGTATAGAACTTGGTGGCAAATCCGCGCGGATCGCGCAGGGTTTCCGGCGAGTGCTGGCCGTGAATTACCGTGGAAAAGCGTACGAATACCGGGGTCTTGCTGCCCTTGGCAAAGACCTTGGCGCGGGATAGCGCCTGGATGTCGGCGGTGGCTTCAAACACACCATGCGCCGCTGCACCACGCGCGTGTACCACCCGTTCGGGGATGCGTTCACGGTCGAAGCGTTGCAGCTTCTGGATCAGTTGTACGTCTTGCAGCAGCACCGGGCCGTTGGGGCCGGCGGTTTGCGAATTCTGGTTGTCGCCGACGGCGGCGCCGTTGTCGCGGCTAAGGCTGGTGGCCTGTGCTGGTGTGAGCAATGCCAGACTGAGCGCGATGATGCCCAGGGCGTGAAGAGGGCGGTGATTGGCCATTGTGCGGGTCCTGAAGGTGAAAGGGCCTTCAGTCTAGGGAGCGGCTTGCCGCAGATGAATTTTGATATTTTTATGGCAGCTATCAGTGATATCTATTTAATAGCCGGGTTTATTTGATAGAAAAATCATGTGCCATTTCAGCTGCTTAGCGTGCCATGCGGCGTAGCGGCTTGATGGCTAGCACAGCGGGCAAGCTGGCAACAACCGGTACTAAGTATGGCTGGCAGCTGCGGCGGATGGCGGGTGGCGGCTGCGCAATCTGGGGTCGAGCGGGGCGGTGATGATGTCGACGATCTTGCAGAAAGAAGCGTCCGGGTGGCGCGGGTTGAGCAGGTAGTTACAGCCATCCACCACCAGTGCGCTGGGGACGCTCAGCACCGCAGAAGGGGCGCTGGCCAGCCAGTCGTCGCCCATGGCCTGGCTTAGCTCGGCGTGCTGCCGCCAGTCGGCCTCCAGCACGGCTTCGTCCAGCTGCATCACGCAATGGTCGGGAATCTCGACTTTCAGCAATTGAAAGCCGGGCGGCAGGCTGGGTAGTTCGCTGTGTACCAGCATTTCCAGCATGGCGCTGGCAGCGTGGTCGGCCAGGTAGACCACCGGCTGGCCGGCACTATGCCAGCGGCCGCCCACCAGCAAGCCACCAAGGCCGTGCAGGTCGGCGTAATTGCTGATGCGCCAGGCAATCACGCCACATAGCCTTCGTCGATCTGCAACAGCAAGGCTTCCACCAGTCGTGCGCCCTGTTCGGTGCGGGCGGTGTCCAGCGGTGATGCACCATCGAAGCGCTGCAGCGGCTGGCGCAGCCAGTCGGTGGCAATGTCCTGTTCGCCCAGCACTTGTTCGGCTAGCAGCAGCAGGTTGGCCAGCCGCACGCCGCGTTCGGATTCGTCGCGGCTAAGCTGTTCGCCCTTGCGGATGCGGTGGCTGAGGGTGCGCTCGGGGATGACAAAGCTCAGTTCGCTGCGATTGAGCCCGGCCTTGCCCAGATTGGTGATCAAGGTGGTGGAGAGCCCGTCGGCTACCGAGTTGGCCAGCTCCAGCTCGGTGTGCAGCGGCTGGCCCAGTAGTTTTGATAAGCCGTCCAGTTGCAGGCCACCCTTGCGGCGCAGCGGCATCGGTAGAGTCTTGTTGCGTGGGGTAAAACGGCTGGCTTCCATGGTGGGCTCCATTTTCGGCAAATTGCCGTTACAGTATCGGCATTTTGCTTAGGGAAGGCAAGTCAGCTTGCCGATACGCGGCCTTGGAGCGGCTAACAAAATAGTGCAGAACACCCAAAACAAGGCGCGCCGGCGCAGGCATGACCAGTAGTGCGCCAAGGCGGCGCAAGGCCGGAGCGGGGGTGTTTGCGGCGCTTAGTCGGGTTGGCGCAGTACGGCGTGGTTGTCTGGTTTGCTGTGCGCGATGCCCAGCAGGTTGGCCATCAGCCCGCATAACTCCACCTGGCGCACTCGGGCGGTGCTGTCATGGCAAAAGCGCGATCCCAGCAGGTAGAGCGGCACCAGCCTTTCCTCGGGCAATACGCCGCCGTGGCTGTGGTCGGCATTCATGCCGTGGTCGCTGGTGACCAGTACCTGATAGTCCTCGGCCAGCCATTGCGGCAGATACTGCGACAGCAGCTTGTCGTGGTAGCGGGCGGCATTGCGGTATTCCATGCTGTCACCACCAAAGCGGTGGCCGGCATCGTCCACCCCCATGGGGTGAATCAGCAGAAAGTCCGGGTCGTGGCGGCGGCGCAGCAGCTCTCCATCGATATACAGATGGTCGTCCGGGTAGTGGTCCAGATGGTAGAACAGGCCATGCTGGATGGGTAGGCTTTCATCATCGGTCAGGCGGTCGCGCACGGCATCATACGGGGCGCGGTTGTAGAGCTCGCTGATCCAGTGATAGGCCGCTGCCGCAGTACGTAACCCGGCGGCGCGGGCCAGGTTGAAAATGCTCTGCTGGGTGGACAGCCGCACCACATCGTTATGCACCACGCCGCTGGCGATAGGGGGCGTGCCGGTGAGAATGCACTCGTACAGGGGGCGTGAGAGCGAGGGCAGTTCGCAGCGCAGCTGATGCAGGCTGGCCAGGCCAGCCTCGCACAGGCCTTGCAGATAGCCCATGCCGTCATGGCCGGCCTGCCAGCCCAATCCGTCCACCACCACCAGAATCACCTTGTTGCGCATCTTGCCTCCGCTTGCCGCTGGCGCAGAGCGGACTTCAGCCCTTGCACCGAAAAATGCACAATACTGCCATGTTTCGATGACAGGCTGGTGATGGTCAATCGCAGCCGAGCGGTAGTGCTAGCTGATGTTTTCCGCGTAGCGGGACTGGATGACTTCGACTTCCGGCACGATGCGCAAAAAGGTGGTGACCAGGTGCGGATCGAAATGCAGGCCGCTTTGCTGTTGCAGGTAGTCCAGTGCTGCCTGCTGGGTCCAGGCCGGCTTGTAGGGACGGGTGGAAACCAGGGCGTCGTAGACATCGCAAATGGCGGCAATGCGGCCTTCCAGCGGGATTTCCTCGCCGCACAGCCCGGCAGGGTAGCCGCTGCCATCCCATTTTTCATGGTGGGTCAGGGCAATGCGCCGTGCCATGCGGATGACCAGGGCCGGGTGCTCCGGGATGATGGTGCCGCCGATACGCGGGTGCTCGCGCATGATGCGGTATTCAGCCTCGTCCAGCCGGCCGGGCTTGAGCAGGATGCGGTCCGGCACCCCGATCTTGCCCACGTCATGCAGCGGGCTGGCCATGCGCAGCGCATGCGCCCAGGTGGCATCCTTGCCTAGCGCCAGTGCCATCTGCTCGCACATCTTGCTCATGCGGGTAATGTGCTTGCCGGTTTCGTTGTCACGGTATTCGCCGGCGCGGGCCAGGCTGAGGGTGACTTCCTGCGCCATGTCTTCCAGAGCATTGAGCAAGGTGTCGTAGTAGGCGTAGGTGGCCAGCCCCATGTCCAGGAAGACGGCGCGGTTGATGGCGGTGAGATAACGGGTGCGGGTGGCATCATCATCCAGCAACTGGCCGAGCAGGCTTACCACCTGATTGAGCACCACCACGTAGGCTCCGGAGTAAAAGCGTAAATCAACGCCCAGTTGCTGGTGGGTACGGCCGATGGCCAGCGTGGCTTCCAGGTAGTCCTGGTTGAAGTTGCCGGCAAACACGTGTTCTTGCCAGTGATGCTTTTGGTGAGCTCGGGCGCGCTGCAGAGCCGCTGCGTCGGTGAAGGTGGCGCTGGCGACTGCATTGGCATTGATGTAGGCGTATACCGCATCCATCAAGGCATCCATGTGCGGGCGGATCAGCCCGGAAAAATCGCGCAGGGTGTTGATGCTTTCAGCATCGATATCGAGAAAGTCACGCCATTGTTCAAAGCGAAGCCGCACGCTGGTTCTTTCTGCTATTCAGGTTGGCCGGATATTGTCCGGCAAATAACCATTCTAGCAAAAAGGACAATTATGATGTCAATGTAATCTGCGCTGCAGCCGGCTCAGATCGATGATGTCGGCGGCGCGGGCGCGCAGCTGACCGCAGCCACCGTCCACATCCTGCCCGGCTGAATCGCGAATCTTGGTCAGTACGCCGTGCTGATGCAGATAATGCTTCATGTGCTGGATGTGGGCTGCGTCCGGGCGCTGGTAGTGGTCGCCTTCCATGCTGTTGTAGGGAATCAGGTTCAGCACGCCATATTTGCCTTTGAGCAGGGCAATGGCGGCATCCATCTCCTGCTGGCTGTCGTTGACCCCGGCCAGCAGCGTCCACTGGTATTGAATGGGATAGCCTACCTGGCGGGCATAGTTTTCGCCCAGTTCCACCAGCTCGACCGGACTGATGCGCGGTGCCCGTGGCAGCAAGCGGGCGCGCAGCTCGGCATCGGTGGTGTGCAAGGACAGGGCCAGTGCCGGCTTTACCCGCTGCTGCGGCAGGCGCTCGAACACGCGCGGGTCACCCACGGTGGAGAACACCAGATTCTTGTGGGCGATATTGCCTTCACTGCCGAGAAAATCTATCGCTTCCAGCACATTGTCCAGATTGTGTGCCGGCTCGCCCATGCCCATGAACACCACCTTTTTCACGGGTCGGATACGCCGTGCCAGCACCACCTGCGCCACGATCTCCGCACTGCCCAGCTGCCGTAGCAGGCCGGACTTGCCGGTCATGCAGAAGGTACAGCCCACCGCGCAGCCAACCTGGCTGGAAACACACAGCCCGTCGCGTGGCAGCAGCACGCTTTCCACCATCTGGCCATCAGCCAGCTCCACCAGCAAGCGTTGCGAGGCGTCCGCGGCCTCATGCTGGGTGTTGATGCGTGCCAGCGCTTCCAGCTGCTGGCTGAGGGCAGGCAAGCCCTGACGTACTGCCAGCGGGAAATAGTGCTCGCTTTGCTGGTGGCGGGTGCCGTGATCAAGCGCCAGGCCTTGCAGCCAGGCACGGTTGATCCGGCCAATGTGGCAGGGGCGGGCGCCAAGGGTGGTGAGGGCTTGCTGAAAATCCTGAATGCGCATGAAACGGGGGCATTGAAAGCGAATTGAACAAAGGCGGCTAGGGTAGCGCAATGAAGGATGGCATGTCAGCGGAAATGTTTAAAAACACGCGCTGCTGTGGCTGATCAATCTGACGGGTTACTGCTTCGGGTTGCAAGAACAGAATCAGCAGCGCTGCTTGGCTGTTGGTTGGTTAACAGAATGGCAGCACAAATGATTGATTTTGATATTTTTGGAGATTCAGATGAAAAAGACCATTCTGTTTGTTGTGCTCTTGTCTGCCTTGAGTTCCGTTTCCTATGCCGCATGTTTTTCTGTGGGACCCAAGCCGCCTTGCGGTGGTTTTGTGATCGGCCCTAGTGATCCTTGCTGCTAAGCAACAGCAGCAAGCATCCCGTTATTAAATGACGGGATGTGTTTTGATTAAAGCCGTCCGCGTGGCGGCTTTTTGTTTGGGATCAAATCGGGTCATCCTGTTTGGGCAAAGAGTGTGACGGGGCCGCACCCCGTGCTGGATCAGTCTCTGTGGTAGGGGCCTGCCGCACATCCTCCCCCGCTTGCTGCAAGCCGTTCAGATCAGCTTGTGGTCGATGGCGTAGCGCACCATGTCGGCCACCGAGTGCGCCTGTAGTTTCTGCATCAGCCGCACCTTGTGGGTGCTCACCGTCTTGGAGCTGATGTTCAGCTGCTGGGCGATTTCGTTGACATTGGTGCCGTGAACCAGTCGTTCGAACACTTGGTATTCGCGCTCGGACAGTTGGGCATGGGCGGGGCGGGAGTCGGTCAGCCCCACTTCGAATACCATGCGGTCGGCCAG
The DNA here is from genome assembly GCF_013911085.1 of Aquitalea aquatica. Classification (GTDB taxonomy): domain Bacteria; phylum Pseudomonadota; class Gammaproteobacteria; order Burkholderiales; family Chromobacteriaceae; genus Aquitalea; species Aquitalea aquatica. The sequence goes on along the minus strand of NZ_JACERN010000033.1, from coordinate 92,052 downwards.
TTGCGGGTCGATGTAGCGGCCACCGCCCGCTACCTTGCGGATGGCGGTGAGCAGCAGCGCCGGATCGCTGTCCTTGGTGCTGTAACCGGCGGCACCGGCCTTGAGTGCGCGGGCGGCAATCTGTACTTCGTCGTGCATCGACAGCATGAGGATGGCCGGCGGATTGTCCAGCGCACGGATGCGCGGAATGGATTCCAGCCCATTGGTGCCGGGCATGGAAATGTCCAGCAACAGCACATCGCAGGGGATCTGGCGCAGTTGTTCCAGCAGGTGGGTGCCATTGGTGGCTTCGCCCACCACGCTGATGTCCTCGGCCAGCGATACCAGTTGCTTGATGCCTTCGCGGACGATTTTGTGGTCTTCGGCAATGATGACGCGGATCATGCGCTTTCCTTTCCTGCTTCGGCCGGCAGCCGGATGGTGAGGGTGCAGCCCTGGTCTGGCTGGCTGTCGATGTCGAGCACACCGCCCAGCAGCAGTACCCGCTCGCGAATGCCCACCAGGCCAAAAGAGCGCAGCTGACGGTGGGCTTGCGGGTTGAAGCCCTTGCCGTCGTCGGCAATGCTCAGGGTAATCATGCCCTGGTTGCAGGTGAGGCCGACGCTGACCGTGCTGGCTTCGGCATGGCGCAAGACATTGGTGAGGGCTTCCTGCAGGATGCGGAACACGCCGATGGCGCGGGCGTCACTGAGCGGGATGGGTGTGTCCGGTACAGAAATCAGGCAGGGGATGCCGCTGCGCTTTTCAAAGCGGCGGGCCTGCCATTCGATGGCCGAGCCGATGCCGGCGTCCAGCACCGGCGGGCGCAGTGCGGTAGCGACGTCGCGCACGATCTGGAAGGTTTGCTCGATCAGCTTTTTCATCGCCTGCAGCCGTTCGGCCAGCTTGCTGTCGCTGTGGCCGAAGCTTAGTTCGCACATCGAGGTTTCCAGCCGCAGCACGGTGAGGATTTGCCCCAGTTCATCGTGGACTTCTCGGGCGATGCGGGCTTTTTCTTCTTCGCGCACCGACTCCAGATGGGCGGACAGGCTGCGTAGCAGGCCACGCGATTCGGCCAGCTGCAATTCATTGTGTTTGTTCTCGGAGATATCCCAGACGATGCCGTCCCATACCACATGGCCATCGTCAAAGCAGCGTACCGTGGCCTTGATGTCCACCCAGCGCAATTGCCCGTCCTGATGCAGCATGCGGCCCTGCCAGGCCAGATCGTGATTGTGCTGGTCGGCCTGCTGCCAGGCTTGCTGGTAGCTGGCACGGTCGGCGGTGGCCACTACATCCAGCCAGCCCTCGGGCAGGCTGATCATGTCCAGCGGGCTGTAGCCCAGCATGCTCTGGCTGGCATCGCTGACAAAGGCCAGCCGTACCGGCATTTGCGCTGCCGGGCGCTCCAGCCGGAACACCATGCCCGGCACATTGCTGGCCATGCCCTTGAAGCGGGCTTCGCTTTCTTCCAGGGCGGCGCGGGCTTTTTGCCGTTCGGTAATGTCGTTGAGATACACCACCAGGTATTCGGTGCGGCCGAATTTGAGAAAGCTCAGGGTGACGCCCACCGGTAGCACATGGCCATCGGCCTTGAGACAATGGGTTTCAAAACTGCTGACCGCCTTGCTGCTGCGCAGCTGGTTCCACAGCTCCAGCCAGCGGGCGTGGTCCAGCGAGGGCTGCAGCTCTGGCAGTGACAAGCGCAACAGCTGTGTTGCCGGATAGCCCAGCATGGTTTCCGCCGCCCGGTTGGCATACTGGATGCGGCTATCCCAGTTGACCCACAGGATGCCCACCGTGCTGTTATCGATGGAGAACTGGGTCAGCCGTAGCGATTCCTCGGCCACGTCGCGGGCTTCCAGCTCCATGCGCGCTGCCAGCAGGCGTTTTTCTGCCCAGCGTCGTTGCCGGCGCTGATGATTCCACACTACGGCCAGCAGCAGGCTGCTTAGCAGCAGCGCCAGGCTGAGCCGGTGCCAGAAGGTGAGCGAGTCGATCAGTCGTGGATAGCTGGGCAGCATCCAGCGCGCGTACAGCTGCTCCATGCGGCTGCCGGGTATGTCTTGTAGCTGGCGGTCGAGTACGGCGGGCAGTTCCGGCCAGTCACGCCGGACTCCGATGCGCAGCAAATGGGTGTAGCCCAGGTCGCCCACCACGGCCAGGCGGGAGAATTCCGGTTCTTTAAGCAGGGTGGCCAGCTGGGCTTCATCAACAATGGCGTATTCGGCGTATTGCTGCTGTACGGTTTGCAGGGCGGCACGGTCGTTGGCCACTTCCACGCGTGGCAGCTCGGGATAATTGCGGCGGACAAAGCGCAGGGCATCGCTATTGGCACCCAGCGCCAGCCTTTCGCTGAGAGACAGCCGGTCCAGGTCTACCGCATTGCCGCTACCATCGGGGAAGCCGACAATCTTGTGTGGTACTCGCAAATACGGCTGGGAAAACAGCCAGTGTCGCAGGCTGGCCGGTGTTTGCAGCATGCCGGGCGCAACATCCACCGTGCCGTCTTCCACTGCGCGGTCCAGTGCCTGCTGGCTGGCAAAGGTGCGCCAGCTTAGCTGTACGCCCATTTTGTTTGCCAGCAGCAGCATCACTTCGACATCGGCGCCTTCCAGCAGATGACTGCGCGGATTGATCTGGGCATACGGCGCTTGCAATACCACGCCCACCCGCCAGTCGCGATGGGCGGCCAGCCAGTTGCGGCTATTGTTGGCTGTTGCGCCAGACAGGCCGCAGCACAGGCAGGCCAGCAGCCCTAACAGGGCAAACAACAGCGAACGATGGCGGACGGCCTGCAGCATGGTGAAGCCTGTGAATGAAAAGGGTGAACGGGGTTGGCCGCCGGCCAGCGGGCAGGGGCGACATGGAAGCGGCATACTTTACTCTGTCGGGCTGCTTTTGCCAAAGTCGCCCTTTGGCTGCAGTGCATACTTCTTCAGTACATGCTTACATTTCCTGACATTTTTTTACCTGCGGTTAACCGCAGCCAGCAGGTCATGCCGTGATACTGCCGCATCGAAGCAACCATTGTGCATTCCTAATCTACATGCCCCGCCTCAGTTCATTGCAGACGCGCAGCCTGGTGGCTGTCGCCGTGCTGCTGCTTATTCTGCTCGCCTACCTGTTTTATCCGCGTCAGCCAGTCAATCACTACCTGACTGCCACCGTCACCCATCTTGATCTGGAAGACAGCGTGCTGGCCACCGGCACCATCAAGGCACTGCGTGAAGTCAGCGTGGGGGCCCAGGTATCCGGCCAGATTAAATCGCTCAAGGTCAAGCTGGGCCAGAGTGTGCACCAGGGCGATTTGCTGGCCGAAATCGACCCGCGTACCCAGGAAAATGCGCTGGAAGATGCCCAGGCTTCGGTCAGCAGCTATCAGTCGCAGCTGAAGTCCAAACTGGCAGCCTTACTCAAGGCGCGACAGGACTTTTCCCGTCAGCAGCAGATGCTGGGGCAGCAGGCCACCTCGCGCGAAAGCTACGACAGTGCCAAGGCAGCAATGGATGGCGCCGATGCCGATGCCCAGCAGCTGCAGGCGCAATTGCAACAGGCGCGCATCAGCCTGAAAACGGCCCAGCTCAATCTGGGCTATACCCGCATTGTTGCGCCCATCGATGGCGTAGTGGTGGCCTTGTCGGTGGAAGAAGGGCAGACGGTGAATGCCAGCCAGTCCACTCCCACCATCGTCAAGCTGGCGCAACTGGATACGGTGACGGTGAAGTCGGAGATCTCGGAGGGCGATGTGGTACGGGTCAAGCCGGGCATGCCGGTGTATTTCACCATTCTGGGCGAGCCGGACCAGCGTTATCAGGCCAGCTTGCGTTCGGTCGATCCGGCGCCACAGTCCTATAGCGACTCCAGTGACAGTAGCACCAGCTCCACCTCGACCAGTTCGTCGTCCAGCAGCTCCTCATCTACAGCCATCTATTACTACGGTCTGTTTGATGTGCCCAACCCGCAGCACAAGCTGCGTATCAACATGACGGCTCAGGTTACCGTGGTGCTCAGCCAGGTCAAGGCTGCGCTGGCCATACCCGCCAATGCGCTGGGTGCGGCCGGCAAGAATGGTCGCTATGCGGTGCGGGTAGTGCAGGCCGATGGCAGTGTGCAGATACGGCAGGTCCGCATAGGTCTGAACAATAATGTCCACGCCCAGGTGCTGAGCGGCCTGCGCGAGGGCGAGCAGGTGGTGGTAGGGGAGGCCAGTGCAACGGCCAGTGCCAGCAGCAGCCACAACGGCCCACCGCCGATGGGGATGTAAGCCATGAGCACTCCCTTGCTGGAACTGTCAGGCGTGTGCCGTGACTTTGCCTCGGGTGAAGACACGGTCACCGTGCTGGACGACATCCATTTGCAGATTCAGGCCGGAGAAATGGTCGCCATCATCGGCGCATCCGGCTCCGGCAAATCCACCCTGATGAATATTCTGGGCTGTCTGGATGCCCCTTCGCGCGGCAGCTATCGGGTGGCCGGCCAGCCGGTGGCAGACATGAGCCCCGACCAGCTGGCGCAGCTGCGGCGCGAGCACTTCGGCTTTATCTTCCAGCGCTACCACTTGCTGGGCGAACTCAATGCCCTGCAAAACGTCGAGCTGCCCGCGGTTTATGCCGGCAGCCCGGCACCGGAACGCCGCAGCCGCGCGGCCAGCCTGCTGGCGCGACTCGGCCTGAGCGATCGGGCCGGCCACAAGCCGGGCCAGCTGTCCGGCGGCCAGCAGCAGCGGGTGAGTATTGCGCGGGCGCTGATGAACGGCGGCAAGGTGATTCTGGCCGATGAACCCACCGGCGCGCTGGATAGTGCCAGCGGCCAGCAGGTGATGGCCATTCTGCGTGAGCTGCATGCCGAGGGTCACACCATCATTCTGGTCACCCACGACAGCAAGGTGGCCGAACACGCCGACCGCATCATTGAAATCGGGGATGGCCGGCTGGTGGCTGACCAGCGTCGCGGCGAGGCCCCGGCCAATGCCACGCTGGCCAGCGCAGCGCTGGTCGAGGAGCAGGGCGGCTGGCGGCTGCTGCGCGAGCATTTTGCCGAGGCCTTCGGCATGGCGTGGCGGGCGCTGATGGCGCACCGGCTGCGCTCGGCGCTGACCATGCTGGGCATCATCATCGGCATTGCCTCGGTGGTGTCGGTGGTGGCACTGGGCACCGGCTCCAGCCAGCGCATCCTCAGCGACATCAGCTCGCTGGGCACCAATACCATCAATATCTATCCCGGCAAGCATTTTGGCGACCGCAAGGCCGATGCCATCCACACCCTTACCCCGCGCGATGCGACAGTGCTGGCCGAGCAGGGCTTTGTCGACAGCGTGACACCGGAAGTCAGTGATAGCGTCACCCTGCGCTACCGCAATGTGGCGGTAACGGCGCAGGTCAAGGGCGTGGGCGAGCAGTATTTCCGTGTGCGCGGCGTATCCATGGCACAGGGCAGGGCCTTCGATGCCACGGCTGTCAGTCAGCAGGCACAGCAGGTGGTGATCGACGAAAACAGCCGCAAGGCGCTGTTTGCCGACGGAGACGACCCCATCGGCAAGGTCATCCTGCTGGGCAAGCTGCCCTGCCGGGTGGTGGGCGTCACCCAAACCCAGAAAAGTGCCTTCGGCACCGATGACAACCTCAATCTGTGGCTGCCCTACAGCACGGTGATGTACCGCATGCTGGGCCAGGATTATCTGAAGGCCGTCACAGTACGGGTCAGCGACAATGCTGCCACCGATGCCGCCGAGCAAAGCCTGGTGGCGCTGATGACGCGCCGCCACGGCACGCAGGACTTCTTTGTGATGAACACCGACAGCATCCGCCAGACCATTGCCACCACTACCGCCACCATGACCTTGCTGGTGTCGATGATTGCAGTGATTTCGCTGGTGGTGGGCGGTATCGGCGTGATGAACATCATGCTGGTGTCGGTGAGCGAGCGCACCCGCGAAATTGGCGTGTGCATGGCGGTGGGCGCACGCCAGCGCGACATCATGCAGCAGTTTCTGATCGAGGCCGTACTGGTCTGCCTGCTGGGTGGCGCGCTGGGCGTGGCCTTGTCGCTGGCGCTGGGGGTGGTGGTGGCCAAACTGGCCAGCTTCACCATGGTGTATTCCGCCAGCTCGATTGTGGCGGCCTTTGCCTGTTCCACGTTGGTGGGGGTGTTGTTCGGTTATCTGCCGGCGCGCAATGCGGCGCGGCTGGACCCTGTCGTGGCCTTGTCACGAGAATGAGAATGCAATGAAAGTGCTTTACCCCATCGTACTGGCCAGCCTGCTGCTGGCCGGCTGCGCCAGTCTGACCGCAACGCCCTATCAGGTGCCGGCCGTCACGCTGCCCGCCCAGTGGCAGGGCGCTGCTGCTGCGGAGAATAGCCCGATCAGTGGTGATAACTGGTGGCAGCAGTTTGGCGATGCCGAACTGAACCGGCTGGTCGCGCAGGTGCTGGTGCGCAACAATGATCTGGCGGCGGCAGCCATCAAGGTGCAGCAGGCCATGCTCAAGGCCGACCTGGCCGCTACCGACCTGGCCCCCACGCCGTCCTTCAGCCTGTCCAGCTCCGCCAGCCAGCGCCTGGGTGGGGCTGCGGTCAACAGCCAGACGCATTCGGCCAGCCTCTCCGTCAGCTACGAGGCCGATCTATGGGGCAGGCTTGCCCACCTGAGCGATGCCAAAGCCTGGGAGGCGCGCGCCACCGAGCAGGACCGCGCAGCCAGCCGGCTCAGCCTGATTGGCAGCACCATCAAGCTGTACTGGAAACAGGGCTGGTTGCAGCAGCGCCTGCAGCTGGGCGAGGCCAGTGTCGCTTACCAGCAGCAAGCCTTGCGGCTGGTGCTGGCCAAGCAGCAGGCCGGCGCGGCGGCACAGCTGGATGTGTTGACCGTACGGCAAAGCCTGGCCAGCCAGCAGGCCAGTCTTTACGACTACCAACAGCAACTGGCAGAAACCCGCAATGCGCTGGCCATCTTGCTGGACGGCCCACCGCAGGGTGTGGTGACCACGCCTGGCAGCCTGCCGCAGCAGGATCTGCCCGATGTGCCGGCTGGTCTGCCGGTACAGCTGCTGGCGCGGCGGCCCGATCTGCGCGCCGCCGAACTGCGCCTGCGTGAAACGCTGGCCAATGGCGACGCCACCCGCGCATCCTACTATCCCGATTTTTCCCTGACCGGCAGTCTGGGGAGCAGCAGTAGCCGGCTGGCGCAGGTGGTCAGCAATCCGCTGGCCACGCTGGGCGCAGGGCTGACCCTGCCGTTTCTGGAGTGGCGGCAAATGCGGCTGAACACGCAGATCAGCGCGGCCGATTACCAGCTGACGGTAGTGAATTTCCGCCAGACCCTATACGCGGCGCTGGCCGACGTGGAAAACGCCCTGTCAGCCCGCAGCCACTATCAGCAGCAAGGGCAGCGGCTGACGCTGTCGGCACAACTGGCCGGCCAGGCCGAGCAGCTGTACCGGCTACGCTACCAGTCCGGTGCAGCACCGCTGAAAGACTGGCTGGATGCGCAGGAAACCCGCCGCCAGGCCCAGGTGTCGCTACTGGAAAACCGCTACAACCGGCTGGTCAACCAGGTGACGCTGTATCAGGCGCTGGGCGGGGATGCACAACTGCGCTAAGCGGGGGTAAGCGACAACCTGCACCCGTCACTAATTTGGGGCGTCCCGGTTTTCGTGGCCGGTGCAGCAATACCCCGACAGGGGTATCGCCGGAGGGGTGCTACTGGGGCTGCTTGGCAGCTGCATTGCAAGGCCGCTCAAGTCGGGGGCAGTATCCTGCCCGGACTGATATTTCTCGCCAGCAGGCAATTCGGACATTGCATACGGCTGAATGACGGCCACCCCAGGAGTCTGGTGTTGGGGCAAGGCATTGCCCTGCTGGGTAATGTGCTGGGGGCGGCGTTGCGCAAGAGTCATTAAGAGCGGCTAACAAAACCTCCGCTGCGGCATTGCGCTTCCTTGCCGTACTGCTGGTACTGTCGGCGTTGGCGCGCCTTGCCCCAGCGCCGCTTCGCTTCGTGGATGGATGCCACCATCCCGGCGCTTTGCCTGCCATGACCCAAGCCTTGCTTAACACGCGGCAGCACTTTCTTGCCGCCGCGATCATGGCTCAGCGCCGGGCGGAAACCGACAGTTTCTGCTCCAGCCGGTGCTGGAATAGCTCCAGCACGATGGACAGCAGCCAGTACAGGATGGCGGCGGTCAGCAGCATTTCCATATAGCGGTAAGCTGAGCGGCCATAGCTTTGCGCCAGGAACATCAGCTCCCACAGGCCCATTACCGATACCAGTGAGGAGTCCTTCAGCATGGAAATGAACATGGAGAAGGTGGGCGGCACCGCCACTTTCATCGCCTGCGGCAAAATGATGTGGCGCATGATGGCATGTGGCTTAAGCCCCAGAGCCTTGCCAGCATCCCACTGGCCACGGTGAATCGACAGGATGGCCGAGCGGAATACTTCGCTCAGGTAGGCGCCATAGCACAGTGCCAGTGCGGCCACACCGGACGGAATGGCGGTGGGTACCACGCCCAGCTGCGGCAGGCCCAGGTAGATCAGCAGAATCTGTACCAAGAGCGGTGTGCCCTTGAAGAAGGAATTGTAAAAGGTGGCCAGGCCGTACAGCAGCGGGTTGCTGGATAGCCGCCCCAGCGCCGACAGCATGCCGATGGCTACCGCCAGCACGGTGGAGAGCAGGCATAACAGCAGGGTGAGCGGAATGCCCTGGATAAAGCCTTCCGGGCTTAACTCCAGCCCGGCCAGCAAGGGCAGCTTGCTCAGGGCAAACTGGTAGTCCAGCCCAAAGGCTTGCACAAACCAGACAAAGCCACCCAACAGACACAACATGACCAGGCCGACTTGCAGCCTGAATCGGTTTTCCAGTTTCATGATACGGACAGACAAAAACAGAAAGCCCCGGGCGCATGCTTGCCGCCACGGGGCTGATTCTTAGTTGGTGATATCGCTGCCAATCCACTTCTTGGAAATGGCGCTGAGCGTACCGTCTTTTTTCAGTTCGCTGATGACCTGTTTGACACGGGCATTCCACTGCGCATCGCCCTTGTCCACGGCCACCCAGTTCGGCTCCTGATACAGCGGGCTGCCCACGATGCGGAACTTGCCGGTTTTGCTGATGCGTTCGCGCGCGGTCACCAGATTGGAAATCACCGCATCCACGCGCTTGCCCGCGCCCAGTGCCAGATCCTGGTAGGCCAGCTCTTCGTTGTCGTAGGGGGCGATGATGACCTTGTTGAAACCGTAGGTGGGCTGCACCGCATTGGGTGCTTCAATTACCAGCTTCTTTTGCAGGTAGCTCTCGTAGGACGAGCCTTGTTGCACGGCAATTTTCTTGCCTTCCAGATCCTTGATGCTGCTGGTTTTCTTGTCGGCGATGTTGGCAATCAGCACCGCTGGCGAGTTGTAGTAGAAGGCCGGGAAGTCCAGTACTTGCGCTCTTTCCTTGTTGGGCGTCATCGAGCAAATGCAGATGTCCCAGCGCGCACCCCATTTGCCGGCGGCAATCACTTCCCAGGATGGGGTGTCCAGTCTCAGTTTGACGCCCAGCTTTTTCGCCACGGCCTTGGCTACATCCACATCAAAGCCATCCAGCTGGTTCTTGCTGTTGAGGAAAGAGTAGGGAGGGTAGCTTTCCAGTAGCACGCCGCGCAGTACGCCGCTTTTCTGCACATGGTCCAGCGTGGCACCGGCATGGCTCTGGCTGGCGGCCAGCAGGGCCAGGGCGGCGAGGGTTTGGGTGATCTTGGTTTGTCGTTTGAACATTTTTTTGGTTTGAATGCTGTTTGGGTGTTAATCTATATATCAAACTATTATAATAAATACCAACTTGTTTCTTTATAAGAATATAACATTTTTTCATCATGCCGGCTTTCCCGGTGTGAATGTTGAATGCATGGATAACATCATGAGCCAAACCCTTATTCTCGATGGCGGCATGGGCCGCGAACTCAAACGCATTGGTGCGCCGTTCCAGCAACCGGAATGGTCGGCGCTGGCACTGCTGGAAGGTCCGCATTTTGTCGAGCAAGCACACGATGCCTTTGTCAGTGCTGGTGCCCGCGTGATTACCACCAACAGCTATGCCGTGGTGCCCTTTCACATTGGCCAGCAGCGTTTCGAACAGCATGGCGAGCGACTGGCTGCGCTGGCCGGCGAACTGGCCCGCCGCAGCGCCGACAAGGCAAGTCACGCGGTGACCGTGGCCGGCTCGCTGCCGCCGGCGCTGGGTTCTTACCGGCCCGATCTGTTCAACGAGGCGGATTCGTTGGCCATTCACCGGGTGCTGATTGCCGGGCTGACGCTGTATGTGGATGTGTGGCTGGCTGAGACGCAAAGCTCGCTGGCCGAGGTACGCGCGGTGCGCCAGGCGCTGGGTGAGCAGGACAAGCCCTTGTGGCTGTCGTTTACCCTGCAGGATGAAGACACTGATGGCGTGGCTCGCCTGCGTTCTGGTGAAACGGTTGGCGAAGCCGTGGTCGAAGCCATCCGCTTGGGGGCGGCAGCCGTGCTGTTCAATTGCAGCCAGCCGGAAGTGATGGAAGCCGCGCTGGATGCGGCCAATGCCGTGCTGCAGCAGCAAGGCGGTCAGTTGCAACTGGGTGTGTACGCCAATGCCTTTCCCCCCACCCCGAAGGATGCCAAGGCCAATGCCACGCTGGATGAAATCCGTGCCGACCTGACGCCGCAGAACTATCTGGGCTGGGCCGAACGCTGGGTGGGCAAGGGCGCTGGCATTGTTGGCGGCTGCTGCGGCATCACGCCGGAGCACATTGCCGCATTGTCCAAAAGCCTGAGCTGATCGATACCTTGCAGCCCACCGCCTGATGCAGTCCTGGTGAACGGGGGCGCTGGCCTCTGTTCACTGGTCTGGACCATGGGCGAGGCGATTAACTGGCAGATAAATAAGCGGCAGGCTAAATTTTCTGGCTCAGGCCGTCGTTCAATGACATCCGGTAAGCGCGCCAGGCGGGAATGGCGCCGATCACTGCACCGGCCAGCAGGGTGGCTAGGAGTAGCCCGCATTCGCTGCGGGTGGGCCAATACAGGCTAATGTTCAGGCTGTATGTTTCGCGCAGGATCGGTCTGGCGATGAGGAGTGCAAGGTACAGCAGCGACATGCCCAGCAGGATGCCTATGCTGACCAGCCACAAGGTTTCGCCCATGACCAGCAAGAATATTTGCCATGCGCGCGCACCTACCGAGCGCAAGATGGCCATTTCCCGCCGCCGCTCGTCAAGACCGGTCAACAAGGCTGTCAGCATGCCCAGCAAGCCGATAACCATGACAAAGACCGATACGATCAGCAACGCCTGCTCAGCCACCTTCATCAGCTGCCACAGCTCAGACAGCGCGACACCCGGCATGATGGCCATCAGGGTTTCCTCACGATACTGATTGACCTTACGTTGATAGCTGAACAATGAGGTGCGCGATTTCAAGCCCACATAAAAAGCGGTAATGGTTTCCGGGGGCGGGATGGCGCGGTTTTCGTCGGCGGCGTAGATGCCTGTTGTGGACAGGATGGAGGCACTGCCAGATTGCCAGCCTTCGTGGATGGCGGTCAGGCCATCAAGCGATACATGCACGCTATCGTCAACCGGTGTGCCGGTGGGGGCCAGTACACCAACCACGGTAAAGGGCTGGTCGGAATGATCGCTGAGTGCGCCATCGCCACTGCCATGTGTCAGGACGATTTTTTGTCCCAGTACATAGTTACGCTTGTTGGCGACATTGGCACCCAGCACGGCATCATGGGTGTGCCGGAACATGCCCCCCCGCGTGAAGTGAAGCGGCTGCTCATCGCCATAACGCAAGTATTTGAAATAGTCGGCAGTAGTGCCCAGCACCGGAAAGCCTTTGAAGCTGTCGCCCAGCGAAATGGGTATGGTCCAGGCCACGCGCGGATCGTGCGCCAGTTTGAGATAGCTGTCCCAGCCGATATTGTTGGTGGCATTGCCAACCCGGAACACGCTATATAGCAGCAGCTGCACCGAGCCGGTACGTGAGCCCACGATCAGGTCGGTTCCGGACACCGTATTGCTGAAACTGTTTCTCGCTTCGGTGCGCAAGCGCTCCACGCCAACCAGCAGTAGGACGGACAGGGCCACGGTCAGGATGGCAAGCACCACGGTCAGGCGGCGGTTCAGCATGCTGAACAGAGCAATCCTAAACATGGCGGTTTACCGTGGCGTGATTGATTTCAGCAAGGCTGATACTGCGGTCAAAGGCAGTGGCCAAGTGCTGATCGTGACTGGCCAGCAAGACCGCCGTTTCATTTTCCTCGGCACACTCAAACAACAGTTCGATAAAGGCATTGCGTCGTTCGGCATCCAGCGCCGAGGTGGGTTCATCGGCAATCAGGATTTCCGGTGCGCCGATCAAGGCTCGTGCCAGCGCCACGCGTTGCTGCTGACCTACCGAAAGTGCCGTGGATGGTTTGTTGCGTACAGTCAGCAAATCGAGCCTTTCCAGTAAATGCAAGGCCTGGGCCCGCACATCGTTGGCCCGCTCCCTGCGTAGCCGGGAAAAGCGGCAAGGCAGCATGACGTTGTCGATGACCGACAGGTAGGGGAGCAGATTGAACTGCTGGAAAACATAACCCAGATGGCTGGCGCGGAACTGATCGCGCCCGCCGCCAGAGAGTGCAGCCAGGTTTTGCCCCAGGATGCTGATGCTGCCGGCTTGTGGCAGGTGAATCCCGGTGAGCAAGGACAGGAAGGTACTTTTGCCGCTGCCACTCGGGCCGTGCAAAAACAACCGTTCTGCCGGCTTCAGGGAAAAGGACGGGATGTGCAATACCGGCTGCTTGGTGCCGGGCCAGGCAAACTCAAGGCCCGCTACCTGGATCAATGCTGCGGTTTGACCGGGGGTGGCGTCTTGCATAGTGGCAGGCTTATTTCAGGCTCAGCTTCTGCCCAGGTAGCAGGGTTAGCTGCTTCTGTCTGCCGGGCAGTGCCAGATTGACCACCATTTTTTTATAGCGGGGGAAGTGTGCCCACGCGGTGAGCGTAATCTCTTGTGGTACTGCCGTGCAGACAAAGTCGTATTCGGCCTCGATCTCACTATGACCGGATGCCTTGAATTCGGGCATTTGTACCGTCTGCTGGCTAAGCCGGCAGCCGGCCGACGCATTCGGTACAAACAGCTTGCGCACATCCTGCATTTTGCGGCTGACTTCTTGCAAGGTGGCTTTTTCCTGTGCGGTCTTCGGGGCGTGTTCAAAGCCCAGAAGATTGTCTGCCGGTCCATCCAGTGCAATCACCAGCTTGTTGTCCTCGATGGCGATGTCCAGCTGGCCAACACCATGGACGTGAGCGGCATGATCTTCCGCCTGGCTGATGATAGGCAGCATGCCCAGCAATATGCAGCTTATGAACCGTTTCATGGTGCAGCCGTTCTCCATGCTTATGGTTTCTTCATTTCGCGCACGCTATCGGCCACCATGCTGTAGCCAACATTGATGTCTGACGAGCCATCCACCAGATAAAGATTGGCTTTGCTACTCTTTAGCTGCAGTTTTCCGGTAATGGTGACCGGCGCAAACAGGTCATTGCTGACCACATACCCCTGCGGGTAAGCCACCACCACCATCTGATTGGCAGGTGGCGGCGGGACATGAATGCAGGCACCCACCACCGGTACCAATAAAAATTCGGTAATTTTTTTGCCAGATTGTTTCAGCGGGAGCAAGTAGCCATCCAGTTCAATGCCCTGGCCATTGAGCGCGCTTACCATTTCTTCATTGCGTTTTTTTTCAAAGGCATTCACCTGGCTGACCAGTGGCATCAGGTCCTTGAGGTTTTCCTGGAGCAGTTGCGTGTCTCTTGCTGTCAGATCCGGTGGTTTTACCCGGCCTTCACGAAGCCAGTCATTCAATTGTTGCTGCTCTATGGCGCGCATCAGGCGGGCTTTTTGCGCCTTGTCAAAGCTGCTCAGCCTGCTGCGCAGTGCTGGCGCGTCGGGCTGCAAATCGGCCCATCTGACATGCCTGGCATCCGCTGCCTGCAGGTTAGCGCTCAGCAGCAATACAGCTAATAGGGCAGCAGCCTGCCTGATTGCTTTGATATGCATATCAATCATTCAAATCAGTTAGGGAACAGCAGGGTGATGGTGGTGCGTACACCCCAGCCATGGGGGGCGGTATCAGGGCTTTCGACCCAGTAATGCAGACCGCCGCCAATACTCACAGGCATGCCACCCAGCTTCAGTAGTTTGGATGCATTGACATTGACCGGGACAGACCATTGCGAATGCTTCCAGTCGTATGTCGATTCGGTATTAATTGCGTAAGTCCAGGCATCCGGAGTCGTGAAGCTGAGGAAGGGTTGCACAAATGTTGCGCTGATACCGTCGCGGTTTTGTGATCCGGCCACCGACCAGACATGGTTGGCCAGAATGCCATATGTCCAGCCATGCGACTGGCGCAGTACCACGCCGCTTGGCCCGGCTCCCCATTTGCGGGCAGTCAGCTCAGGCTCACTGCCCGTTGGCAGCAGGAAAACCGGCCCGGCTCCCCAGATCACACCATCGTCGCTCAACTGCCTGGGTGAAAAAAACAGGCTCTGGCTGATATCACCCAGCCCCGTTTGTGTGCCGGATCCTGGTGAAATATCCGTTTGGCTTACCAGTGGCACAATGGTTCTGGAAATCAGGTTCCAGTTTTCATTGACGGTAAACGGGACTACCGGCTGCAGGTTCAACTGGGTGCGGCTGCCGTCGCGTTGCGGACCGATTTTTGCATCGTAGTTGAACTGCAAGGGGACGCTGATCATGGCGGCTACCGGATTGCTCAGGCTGTTGGCCAGATCCAGATCGTTGTCGGCAGCTTGCCCCTGGCTGCTGGCCAGGCCAAGAGTCAGCCCAAGCAAGGCAAGCACAGAATGACCGCCAGATTTGTGTTTGTGAGATAAGGCCATGGCTATCCTTGTTGGTCAGATGATGTCGGACGGTCGCTATCAAAAAATGTGATGACTATGATCAAGTGAACTTGCCATCAGAATGGAAAATAATATTGGCATATAGTGGTGTGTTCAGCGATAGTGCCAACGAGTATGTCTTGCTGCAAAGATGCTTGTGTCTGTGTGCTGATTTGATGCTGCCGGCAAGTTTTGCGCCATGTCGTTACTGCTGCTTGGCACTGCGGCGTGCAGCACTAATCGATACATCAGGCTGAGGGATATCCTGTTGTTGTATTTGCAATGAATAATACATCAGCAAATATTATTGCAATCGTAATTTTTAGAATATTGTGCGAAAATTTTGCTAAAGTTTGACTTTATTATCTAATTAATTCATTTTTCATGAATTTATTTGGGAGATTGGCATGAGGCTTGGTTATATTGCTGCAGGTCTGTTGATTTCTTCATCATCTTGCATGGTCTTGGCCGCTCCCTTTGCCGACATCATCTATAGCGGCGGCGATATCGTGACGGTCAATGAGCTGCAACCTGGCGCAGAGGCTGTTGCAGTAAAAAATGGCAAGATCATCGCGGTGGGGGCGAAAGATGAGTTATTCAAGCTCAAAGGCAGCCAAACCAAGATGGTTGATTTGCAGGGCAAAACCCTTATTCCGGGTTTTATCGATGCTCATGGCCATGTATTCAATACCGGCGTGCAAGCCCTGTCAGCCAACTTGCTGCCCCAGCCGGATGGCAAGGTAAACAGCATACCCGCCTTGCAGCAGACCTTGCGTGAATGGGCCGCCGAGCCACAAAACAAGAAGCTGGGTGTGATTTTCGGTTTCGGTTATGACGACTCCCAGCTGGCCGAGCAGCGCCACCCCACCCGCGATGAGCTTGATGCTGTTTCCAAAGACCTTCCGGTCATCATCATTCACCAGTCGGGTCATCTTGCGGCCATGAACAGCAAGGCACTGGCCATGGTCGGCTATGGTGCGAGCAGCGCCGACCCGGCAGGTGGCAAGATCCGCCGCCGCGCAGGCAGCCCGGAGCCTGATGGTGTTCTGGAGGAAATGGCCTTCTTCCGGGTGCTGATTCCGCTATTTGCCAAACTCAGCCCCAAAGACAATGAAATGATCTTCAAAGCGGGCATGGATCTGTATACCCGCTTTGGCTACACCACGGCGCAGGAAGGCCGTGCCACGCCAGACTCGGTTAAAACCATGTATGGGCTGGCGCAAAAGGGCAAGCTGAAAATCGACGTGGCGGCCTATCCCGATATTCAGGGCGCACAGGAGGTCATCAAGGCGCCGTATCTGTCCCGAACCTACCATAATGGTTTTCGCGTAGCCGGGGCGAAACTGAATCTGGATGGCTCGCCGCAGGGTAAAACAGCCTGGCTCACCCAGCCGTATTTCGTCCCGCCCCAGGGCCAGAAGCCTGATTATCGTGGTTACGCCAGCATGAGTGATGCGGATGCACAGAAATATGTTGATCTGGCATTCAAGAATCATTGGCAGCTGCTGGCGCATGTCAATGGTGATGCGGCCATTGATCAATACATCAATGCGGTGCGTAAGGCCGAGGAAAAGTTTGGCAAGGGTGATCGCCGCATCGTGGCCATTCATGCGCAAACCGCACGGGAAGACCAGGTTCAGGCCTTCAAGGATCTGGACATCATGCCGTCGTTTTTCCCCATGCATACTTTCTACTGGGGTGACTGGCACAAGAATTCGGTGCTGGGTGACGAGCGCGCACAGAATATTTCCCCGACAGGCTGGGCGCTGGCACGCGGCATGATTTTTACCTCACACCATGATGCGCCGGTGGCCTTCCCCAATGCCATGCGGGTGTATTCGGCCACGGTCAACCGCGTTACGCGCTCTGGTGCGGTGCTCGGCCCCGAGCACCGCGTGTCGCCCTTGGTCGGTCTGAAGACCCAAACCCTGTGGGCGGCTTACCAGTACTTTGAAGAAGGGTCCAAAGGCTCCATCGAGGTGGGCAAGACCGCCGATTTCGTGGTGCTGTCGGCCAACCCGCTGAAGGGCGACCCGATGAAGATCAATGATATTCAGGTACTGCGCACCATCAAGGAAGGCAAGGTGATCTATCAGGCGGACAGCCAGGCCACCCAGGCGGCAAATAGCTGCAGTGGTTCGGATCGCTGCTTCACCCTTGCCAGTGCCACCATGATGCGTGGCGGACTGATACCCGCCTGCGTCCATACCTATTAAGCCACAGGCCATCATCACAAGAGCCATGGCTGGATAAGGCCCGCTACGCCAAGGCGAGCGGGCTTTTTACATAAGCAGGGTCGCGCCCCGGCTTTTGCTGGATGCCAGGCAGGGTAGTCCATTTTGTCTTGCCTCTTCACCTAAGGCTTAGAAAAACCATACGTTTCGTATGAATGGCTATTGCGATTAATACAGGAGTCACCGTATGTATTCACTCAAAAAAACGTGCGTTTTATTTGCCTTGAGCGGCCTTGCCCACATTGCCCTGGCAGATGGCTCGATGAATGAAGCGCTGGGCAAGGAGCTGGCCGAGCCGGCTGGCCCGGCGGCGGCGCAGGAAGTGGTGATATTCCCGGCCAGAAAAGTGATTACCATGGAGGCTTCGCAAAAAACGGCCGAGGCAGTGGCGATAAGTGGTAAGCGGTTTATTGGTGCTGGAACGGTCAGCCAGCTGACCAAGCTGGCCGGGGCGCGCCCGGTGCGTATTGATGACAGCCTGAAAGACAAGATCATCATGCCCGGTTTTATCGACCAGCATTTGCATCCGGTGCTGGGTGCCTTGACGCTGGCAACCGAGGTCATCGCCACCGAAGACTGGAATTTGCCAGGTCACAGCATCAAGGCGGCCTACACGCCGGAAGAGTACATGTCGCGCCTGAAAGCGGCAGAAAAGAACATGAGCAACCCGAATGAGCCGCTCGTCAGCTGGGGTTATCACAAACTGTGGCATGGCAAAATGAATCGCCAGATTCTGGACCAGATCAGCAGCACCCGTCCGATCATTATCTGGCAACGCTCCTGCCACGAGGTGTATTTGAATACTGCGGCACTCAAATTACTGGATATCTCGGCTCAGGATGTTCTGGGCAAGGGGACTGCCAGCCAGATGGTCAACTACCCCGAAGGCCATTTCTGGGAGCAGGGCTTCATGAGTACCAAAGTATTGCCGAGCTTTCTAAAAGTTGTGGCCACACCGGAGCGGCTGACCTTCGGGCTGAAGCAGATGGTGGCGTATGAGCACGCCAATGGGGTGACGGCCTATAACGAGCCTGGCGCGATTGTCACCCCGGAAATGTGGAAATTGTACGAGCAGATACTGGGTGCCAAAGATACACCGATGTATTCCACTTTCCTGGCGGATGGGCGCGGTATTGTCGACCAGGTAGGCATGGACAAGGCGCTGGATGTGGTGGAAGAAACGGTAGCCTCGGCTCCCGAGGCTCCTGGCAAGAAGCTGATGTTCTTCCCCAAACAGATCAAACTGTTTGCGGATGGGGCGATCATTTCCCAGTTGATGCAGATGAAAGAGCCTTATACCGATGGTCACCATGGGGAGTGGATGATCAATCCGGATGATCTGGAGCGTCGCGCCAAGCTATTCTGGGATGCAGGTTACCAATTGCACATCCATGTGAATGGAGACCTTGGGGCCGAGGTTGTGCTGGCGACGCTGGAAAAGCGGCTGAAAGAAAATCCGCGGCAGGACCACCGTTTTGTCGTGGTGCATTTTGCCAACTCCACGGAGACGCAGATCGCCCGTTTGGCCAAAGATGGCGCAATTTTCAGCGTGAATCCTTACTACCCGGTGGGTTTCGCCGACAAGTATGCCGACGGTTTGGGCAAGAAACGCGCTGACCTGATGGTGCGCAATGCATCGATCATCAAGCATACCCCGCATCTTTCTTTTCACTCTGATTTGCCGATGGCACCCTCCGACCCCCTGTACCTGGCCTGGGCGGGCGTCAACCGCATGACCCCCAGTGGCCGGATAGCCGCACCGGAACAGCGGATTTCTGTCGATGTGGCCTTGCGGGCAATCACGATTGAAGCGGCCTACTCATGGCGCAAGGAGGACCTGCTGGGCAGCATCAAGGCCGGCAAGATTGCCAACCTGACCGTGCTGGAGCAGGACCCTTACCAGGTGGACCCCAAAAAGCTGAAGGACATTCCCGTATGGGGAACGGTATTTGAAGGCAAGGTCTATCCGGTGCCGGCAGAAAACAAGCGTGCGCTGGTGCGCGATGATGGGCCGGTAAAAGCCAGACTGGCCACGCTGTATCACCATGCCGCGCCCTTGTCCGATCCGCTTGATCCGCTGGCGGCCAATACCGAAAACTGCCAGCTGGGCGTGATCGCGGAAGGGGCAGGGGTTGCCTATGCCCAGAATCTGGCAGAAGCACATTGACGCGCCAGACAAAACAGCAGGGCTGAGCTGGTTGTGCCGATGGGGTGGCGGGCTGCATGCTCGCCACTTTGCTAGGTATCCGCAGCGGACTGGTCCGGGCTTGCCGGCGTCAGATACCAGTTCTCAGGTTTTACCACCTTGGCCGCTGCGGTATCGGCCATGTAGTGCGGCGACATGATCTGCACATCGTATCGATTGAAAACATCCTGAATATTGGCATGCAGCATGGTCAGGATTTCTGCACGCGGGCGAGGCTGTGCCGGTATGGCCTGGGCTACCAGTCGGTATTCCGGGTAAAAATCCGACAGGGCGGTCTGAAACACAAAGGGTGGCGGCGTTTCCAGAATGCCTGGCGTCAGTTTGGCGGCTTCGAGCAGCATGGCCTCCACTTGCCGCCACGGGGTGTCGTAGCCGATGGTGACTGTGGTATCGATGATATAGCCCGCGCCCTTGACGGTACGGGAGTAGTTTTTGGTCACCGTGCCGGTAATCATCGAATTGGGCAGGCAAAGCTCCTCGCCCAGCCCGGTGCGAATGCGCGTGGTGAACATTCCCATGGCGACCACGGTGCCTTCATGTTCGCCGATGCGCACGTATTCGCCGGGGCGCAGGGTGCGGGTATAGGTCAGGATCAGCCCGGCAGCCCCCTGGCCGACCAGGCTGGAACTACCCAGCGACACCATGATGCCCAGCAAGACGGAGAGTCCCTTGAAGGCCTCGCTCTGTGAGCCGGGCAGATAGGGATAGGCCATCGCAACGGCAAACAGCCAGATGGCAATACTGAACAGGCGGCGGGTCGTTGGCATGGTTTCCCGGGTGAGCCAGCTGATAGGCTGATCGGCGTGGGCCATGCGTTCAAGTATCTGCCCCGTGAGCTTGCTGCCAAGTCGGGCCAACAGAAAAATGACCAGTGCAATGCCCAGCCCCGGGATGGCGGAGACAATGCTGCCAAATACTTCCGCCAGAATGCCCATCAGATAGCCATTCAGGCTTTCGCCCCAGGGGCGGGTGTAGGGAAATTGCCGGAAAGCAAAACTTAACCACTCATAGGTCAGCAACACCATGAGCAGCCAGTGCAGGACAATCAGCAGGCGTCCCAGCACCGGCAGCAGATACTGAATATCCAGAATCTGGGTATTGCCAATGCGCAGTTTCCTGACCTGGTGTGCGGCCCGCCGCATCAATAGCGCGCCTAGCCAAACCCGGACTTTGCTGATGATCCACAGCAAAAGCAGGTAGCAGGCCGTTGCTGCCAGCGCATACAGGCAGGCAAGCAGGATAGAGTGCATATTGCGCGATTCACGGGTTTCGCTGACGACCTGGCTCAGTTGGCTTGCCGCTTCCTGGGCTACGCTGACCGGCGTCTGCCCCAGCAGCGGATCGGCATCCCCCGCCGTGACGGCAAATGCCATGCGCTTGCCTATCATGACCAGCTGCCCTTCGGGATTGCTCTTGATCGAGACGGTCTGGTCTTCGCCATTGCTAAGGAGGTTTTCCAGCAAGGCATGGGCACGCTCGGCCCGTATCGCGGGCGGGGCACCAAGAAAGTCGGCCTTGAAGGTCATCACCTGACGATTGAATACCACCAGGGTCGCTTCTTCATTTGGCTGTAATGGCGGGTTTGGCTGTTTGCCGCCAGGTGTGGTGATGGCCGATGCGGACAAGGAAACTAACAAACTGGCCAGTGTAGCCAGCCAAAAAAACAAGCGTGGGCGCACGATACTTCCCCTGATGAATCGTTACAAACTGTATTGATTACTACCCCTTTGTCAGTCCTGCGCTGACAGCTGGCAAAGTAATGCGGAATCCATGGCACCTATGGTGAGTTTCTGATCTGCGCTATCCATCAGTGCATGTCAATAAAGCGGGTAGGTACGCTGATTGGAATAATCTGGTTTTTGCCATGATGACACACGGTGGCATTGGGCATGCCAGCTGGATCGCTGTCGTTCAACATAGATCAATCAGTACACCCTTGCCGGTACGCAACACGCTGTCGGCTCTCCCTGTCGCGGCAACTTGCAGCATTTTGCCCAATTAGCAGATTTTTCAGCTAGCGGGCTGCTCAAGGTAGGTGCTGATATCTACCTCGTCTATCTGTTCTGCTGCCATGTGGCGCTGCGCATAGTCCAGATAAATCCCTGAGCGCAGGAACAGGTCGAACAGGTCGGGATCAATGTGTTGGTCTTTCTTCATGAACGACATGATGCGAATGGCTTCGGACAGGGTCTTGCCATTTTTGTATGGCCGGTCACCTGCCGTCAGGGCTTCGAAAATGTCGGCAATGGCCATCATGCGTGCCGTCCAGCTCATTTGGTCGCGTGTGAGTTGGCGTGGATAGCCGCTGCCGTCCATCTTTTCGTGATGCCCGCCGGCGATTTCCGGAATGCGGCGCAGGTGTCGTGGCAGCGGCAGCTTGTTCAGCATGATGATGGTCTGGATGATGTGCTCGTTGATCTTGTAGCGCTCTTCATCAGTCAAGGTGCCGCGCCCGATGGACAGGTTGTATAGCTCGCCCCGGTTATACAGATCGGCTGGCACACGAGTGCGGAACCCCATGTCCTCAGGTGGCTTGTCGTGATCAGGACGCGGGTCGATATGTTCGGGTTTGTCCGCCAGAACCTTTTCCCATGCGGGCAATTGCTCCGGACCGGTGGCCTCTTTGGCATCGCGCTCGCGCCGGCTGATGCCGATCCGGTCGCTGAGGGTACGCAGCCAGCGGCGTGCGGAAATGCTCTGCAGTCGAGTTATTTTGTCTGGGCTCATGAATTCGCCCCCCTCATTGCAACTGGCAACAAAGGCAAATTCCGCATCCAGTTCTGCCAGTTGGTGGGCCAGCATGTCTTGCTGTGTCGCGGCATCCTCACCAGTGGCCATGGCCTTCCAGCAGGCCAGTTCGGCATCGCGTTTGAGTACCTCGAAGCGCATGCGCACTTCGTGCAGGCGGTCACACAAGGTTTCCAGCTTGGTGGCCTTATCGACGACATATTCCGGGGTGGTGACTTTGCCGCAGTCGTGCAGCCAGGCTGCAATATGCAGCTCTTCCCATTCTTCTTCCGAGAGGGTAAATCTGCCAAATACACCGTCTTGCTCTCGACAAGCAGCTTCGGCCAGCAGGCGGGTCAGTTCGGGTACGCGCTGGCAGTGGCCTCCGGTATACGGGCTTTTGGTGTCGATGGCACCGGCGATCAACTGGATAAATGCCGCCAACAGGGCTTTTTGCTCTTCAATCAGTTGTTGGGTATGTACCGCGACCGAGGCCGTACTGGATAGCGCCTGAGCAAAGGCGCGCAATTCCGGGCCTAGCGGCTGTCTCGCTTCGTCGACAAACAGCGCCAGCACACCAAGCAGTTGCTGTTGACGGTCGTGCAGCGGCAGGGCTAGCAGGGTGAAGGCCTTGTCCGCTACCGGTTGGCTGACAAACTGCTGCAGCTCCTTGGCTTGCAGCAAGCGGACATGCTCGGATTGCTGCAGGGCTTCCAGCAGGGGATGCTGGAGCTGCTCCAGTGACAAGATGGGATAAGTGGTGGGGTCGCTGTTGATGAGGGTGTCTTGCCAGAGCGCATGGCTGGCATGCAAGGCCTGTGCATCATGATCCACCAGATAGATGATGCCGCCATCGGCATGGGTGAGCTGTTTCATTTCACGCAGGATGCGCTCAAGCAAGTGCTGGAAATTGCTCTCGTTGGCAAGGTCTTTGGACAAGGCGAGAAACTGGCGGATCGTGGTTTTCATGCTGTCCATGGCCCGTGCCAGATCGTTCACTTCGGTAATGTGCGTATCAATGTCGATTGCGTCGGCGAACTCGAAATGCTGGATCTTTCTGGCTTCTCCGGCCAGTGCGCGCAGGGGCGTCGAGGCCATGCGTGCCAGGTGCCAGGCCAGTGCGACCCCGCCGAGCAGCAAGACAAGCGAGATCGCCATGCTTTGCTTGCGAATGGTGATGGCCTCGGCCAGCAATTCGCCATGGGGCGCGGCGATTAACAGCGTCAGCGGTTTGCTACCTGGCAGCGGAATCTGGCGTGATGTGCCTTGCCAGTCTTCCCCGTTTATCTGGAAGGAAAGGCTGCTGCTGTTCTGCTGTTTGACCCGCAGGGACAGCGCGTTCAGTGCTGGTGCGGCCAGCTCGTCCAACCGGGGTGTCCGCAGCGTGCCATCGGCCTGTTTGATCCCCTTGGGCAAACCTTGTTGCCAGGCAATGACGGCGCCATCGCCACTCACCAGTGCCAGGCTGGTATGGGGTGTGATGCGCGATTGCTGCAAGGCAAGGCTTACCGTGTCCAGCCGAATATCCACGCCGATCACGGCTTGTTCGTTCTGGCTGCGTTGTGACAGCGTGATACCACTGCGGCCCGTGGTAAAGAAAAGGTAGGGCGCAGATGCGACCATATCCGTACTGCTGATGGCATGCTGATACCAGCTACGGCTGCGGGTGTCGAGGCGGTAGTCTGGGCGGGGTTCATCCGCCAGCATTTTCTGTCTGGCATCGAAATACAGGAAGCGGCCCGTTTGCCGTTCCATGCTCTGTACGATAAAGGCGGTACCTGCTGGTGCGTGAAAGATCGCCGAAGGGTTATTGTCCGGCTCGAAGCGCCGGATCAGGAAAAAGTCACCATTTGCATAGCCGATAAAGCTGGCGGCGATTTCCGGTTGATGCGCCATGCCGCTCACCAGGTAGGGCAGGCTGTCCAGTCTTTCGGTTAGCGTTGTTGCCTTCATCAGGCGCTGATGGCTAAGCAAGTCGACGAAACTCGCCGCAGGTTGCGACAGGCCGTTCATCTGCAGCTGTGCCCGTTCGCCGATCAGCTTCATTTTGGTGTCGGCGGCATCAAGCAGAATACGGGTGTTTTCCCGGAAATAGAGGAAATTACTGCATAGGGCGAAAAGCAGTATCAAGCCAATGAAGAAGCAGGCGATATGCAGTTGCAGGGAAATGGCACGCTTGGTAAAGGGCATGTCGGCTCATTGGCGGTGTACATATCCAATACTATAGCCCTGGCAGAAAATTTTTACGCAATAAGCATTAAATGCCGGGGCAATGTACAAATCCGCATGCGGCCATCTCCAGGCGGAATGTGCAGGGTGGTGGTGCATGATGGGTGAGCCATGGCCGCGTTGGGCAATGGGTGGCGAGGCGCGTGCGGGAAGTTGAGTCACCTGGACTCTTTTCTACCGCGTAATGCACTAGCTGTGAGCAAATGCCAAACCCCCGCAGGGCGGGGGTTCGGGGTGGCGTACTTTGCCAATTAAGCTTGGGCGTATCTCACAGTGGTTATGTGTAGCTGTGAGGTTTCTTTTTTGTACTAATGTTAATTAATTCAATGTATTGTGTTTATTTAATTTTATTTTGTAAAGTAATTTGTTAAATTTTTTTTGATCCGGTGATGAATTTTTACACTTTGCCTTTTGTGTGGCTTTGTTGCACAAATCGAGGCTTGCGTTTGCTCGGTAGAGTGATGGTAAGAGCAAGCCCCTCCCTTTCAAGTACCAAACCATCAACCGGCAGGCCTACAACCAGTCCTTCAAGCAACGAGGGCAGCTCCTTACTTTGGCTCGACAAAACCATGAGCTGGCATGCGCCGGCCACCGGCAAACGGGGGCGGCAGCCAACTTTCTCCGATGCTGCCATTGGCCAAGTTCTGCATGGCTGCACCGCGCGTGGGCAGCCTGGCCAGCAACATGCCGAGGCAAATCCTTCTTTGCAGCAGATTTCGGCGAGCAAGACAGCTGTGTCGGTAACGTGAGGCCAGATCTAGGCCCTTGTGCTGATACTGGCCAGACAAAGTCAATCCATGAAGGGCTTCAGTGGGTAAGCCTTTCGCAGTACTTTCCATAAAGTTGATCTACAACTAGGCGGGCCTTATCTTTAGCAGCAATTCAGCTTAGCGGTCATTCATGACAAAGCGTTATAATCACTTCTGCCGGCCAGAAGGTGCCCACGGAGACCCTTCCACGAAGGCAACATGTTCGGCGTTACCAATATCAATTGGTATACAGACCCCAGCGTCCGTTTAAACACTGTTAGGCACTCTGCCGTGGGAGCAATGTGAGAAATTGGGATGTATTTATTAGTATACAAGCCGAAAAAAACGGGAAGATAGCCCAACGTGAATTGGCGTCACTTCTGCAAGAGTGCGAAGCGATTTCCAAGAAAATTGGAGAATGCATAGATCTGATCCTGAATAGGACAACTCGAAGCGAGTTGAGAGATGGAACAACACTACATGTTGTTAGGAGTGATGAGTCTCTCAGGGAGTGGGAGGCAACCTTCTCTGTGGTTAATATGGCGGCCACACCAATCATCTTCCTTATCTGCGGGGGTTATTACTTGCAAGCGATTTGCTTGGTACGACAAGAGTTCGAAGGTATTGCCCAATTCAGGCACATTCTTGAAAAATCGCGAACAACCAATAGGGCACCAAATATCAAGCACATCGATGAAAAACTTCGACGGCTATATAGTGACCTATCGAAAGGTGCACATATTGCGAGCCATGATGCGGCATGTTTGCAAGCGCCTCCCCCGAATGGGATTGGGTCAATACTCGCAGTGCTTCCTCATGGTCCAAGTCTGCTGCCTGTCTATTCAAGGGAGGTTGGCTCTTCGATACTGGAGATTCACCGAGATTTGAGGTTGACACTCTTCGAGCACCTGAGAGAACACACGAATGCGATCGATGAATAGGATATTGGAAAAACAAACTCGCCATACAGTAAGTTTGTCTATAGATGGTCTCAAGAAGCAAAGCCAGAGACAAATTCGATAGACATTACCCTCCCGGGAATGGCACCAAGTTATTCCGCAAGATCATCATGGAGGGTATTCCCCGATGGGTTGACTACCCGGATGGAACCATCTTCATAGCTCTTGCAACAGCTTTGGCATGCCATCTCAGTACTGGCGACACCCCCGATTGAATAGTATGTGACTTTGAAGAGATCAATAACCAAAAATATGCGCTTGTTTCTCGACACAGAATACACTGGGCAAGGCCAATCGGTACCTCGACTGATTTCTTTGGCTGTGGTGGCGGAAGATGGTCGCCGAGAATGGTATGTCGAACTCGCCGATGGCTGGACAGAAGACGGTTGTACCGAATTCGTCCGTCGTGAAGTGCTGCCACACCTGCTCGGTCCGCGTATGACATGGACCGAGGCCAGAGCTTCACTTCTGGTATGGATGGCAGCCGCTCCACGCCACTGCATTGCCGCTTGTGATGCCGAACAGGATTTTCAGTACTTGCTTCAGCTATTAGGTCATTACCCTGAGAATCTTGCCTCCGAGCGGCTGGATCTCGCCCCATTCATCAATACGGGTGCCTATCACCACGCCGTGGAGAAATACCATAGTAAGCCAGGACGCCCTTGGCATCATGCGTTACATGATGCTCGCTCATATCGATTAGGTTGGCTTGCATACCAGGCAAACTCAGCAAAGAATTCGCCGAAATGATCATGATAGATGTCACTGCACGTAACCTATTGGCCAGACCTGTCAGAAATGGTATTTCAACAGCCTGTTAGATACATGCTAATGACTTTAATATCAACTTTTATACTATTCCAAGGAATAAGCACAACGATTTGAAGAGAAAAGTTATAATGTAAATTCGATTAAACCATACGCGGCTCTTCTTCTAGTGTGGGTGCCTGTCAAGATGATTTACTCATTGAGAGGGTGCCATATGTTTTACAAATATAAAATCTGTGCATTTTACTAAAATTACGCGGCCTCCTCAGTTCTGTCAATAATTTTAGTTCACCACTTCTAAAGAAATCACTCAACATTAATGGCTTCTGATTAAGACTGTCAAAATATGAAAAGAAAAAAGAGCGAAGACATAAAGACCATAATGAAGAATATTTACCCGTCTCTTGGTTTAATATCTTGGGCGAGAAGTAAGGGGACATTTGGGTGGATTGCTGCGTTAGGGTTTGCGCTAATTATTGGTTTTTTCACAATTTTCGATGCGGCCAAAATCCCATTTGTATCAGATATTCTAAATAAAGTCTATGAACGCCCCTTGCCGGCCTCGTCATCAAAAAAACTCACTGTTGCTATTGTGCACATAGATGGGGATCAGAATGATGAAGTGCAAAAGATGATTGTTCACTCTCTAATAGACGTGCCTGGGTTTGAAGTAGTCCGATTCGATCGGCATATTGATATATTGACTACCGATGATCCAAGTACTGCAGAGGAGAACTCTAAGAAAATTGCAAAAAAATTATTAATTGAAGCTCAGGCTGACTTGTTAATTTGGGGATATGTACTTGCGGATAAAGAAAAAACCGTTAGAGTCATGCTTTCCCCCAGATTGGTTGATACTAAGTTTGACACAAAAATCCCCTCGGACCTTGCTGCAGAATTTCCCGTGAGTGCACACGCTGTCTTTGAAAGCGCCGTAAAGACGCAGATCCTAGCCTACGTTTCTCAAATTGATCCAAGCAAATATGTCTACCCAGAACTTGAAAAATTAATAAGCAAATTAGAGCTAGCAATCAAAGGGTGGCCTAACGGTGCGGGGAAGGCAAGCATGCAAATATCTCTAGGAAGTGCATATCATGTCTATGCCTCTCAAACGGGTGACATCGCCGCATTAAAAAAAGCAGCAACATATTACCAAGAAGCGGTCGATCATACTGATGATGTTATGGTTAAAAGTGAGGCACTCAATCAACTTGGTGCGACTCAACGAGAGCTTGGCGAGAGATTGCAGGATGAGCCGACCCTGCAAGCAGCAATTGATTCATACAAAAAAGCCATGCAGTATATTTCGGCATCCAAGACTCCGCTAGCTTGGGGCTCTCTTAATAGCAATATTGGAATAATCCAAAATATCATCTCGAAAATAAAGATAAATAGCGATATTTCACGACAATCTATTATTTCGCACAAAGCTGCTCTTACCGTATTTTCCCGTGAAAACGATCCGGAAAATTGGGCTCTTATTCAAATGAGCTTAGGGAATTCATTAACGACACTGGGAGGTATTGAGAAAAGTGAGCCATCCCTGCAGGAAGCTTTGTTTGCATATAATAAATCTCTAATTGTAAATAACAAAAAAGATCATCCATACTATTGGGCAATGGTTAAAAATAATCTTGCTGCTACGTATTTGAGTCTGGCTGATGTTTCTAAAAACAAACATTATCTTTTTGATGCAAGAAATGAATTAAATGATGCATTGCAAGTGTATTCTAAGAGTGATACACCTCTATATTGGGGTATGGCAAAACACAACCTTGGGCTTATTGCTTACCAGCAAGCTATGCTTGAACATGATGTGGGAAAGCTAAACGAGGCAAATGATTTATATATTGAGGCATTGAGTGCGCGTACGAAAGATCGCTCTCCGGGTGCCTGGTCAGAGACTGAATTTGCTTTGGCGGAAAGTCTTGCAACTCTAGGTGCGGTTGTGCAGGACAAAAAAATTCTTAGGCAGGCAGCCGAATCTTATAAACTGTCACTAACTGTAAAGAGTTTCCGTGATGAAATGGCAAAGAATGCCTTGGTGAATATTAATGAGGACCTAAATAAATGATGACTTATGCAGCAATATAGTATATTCAATGTTTATTGAAATCCTATGATTAGTGGCAAAAAGAAAGGCGCGACTTCTAGTTAGTAGCAGTCCTCTTCCTCATAGTGAGTGATCGTCCATTTGGTGAGATCCATGAGACGAACTGCCATGAGCAGCTCAAATCGATTCATTGTAGACAGATAACTTAGGAGAGACTTTACGGAAGCTTGTGTGAATAAAGTAGTTATTGATATCTGGGTGTTACCGACGTCCCCCCAGTATTGAGTAGCGCGTTCATCTTCATCTAGTCTCCATCATTGGCACTAATGCTTATGACATATAGAGCTGCAGGTTGCAAATGCATATAACCAATGCCGACGCTACCTAACCCAAGACCACAAACATCTCACACACGTCGAGCTCGGCGTGTTAGCTGCCCCCCCCCTAGAAGGCGAGACCGGCCTCCCTCTGATCTGCACTACGCCGCCGCCCCCCACATTCCTTCAACGGCCCCAGTGATTGGATTGAGCAATACAACTGACTGCGCCGCAATTTTCATGACAAAATATAGAATAAGTTGCACATGGCATGTTGCAGTGCTGCCACCGCAGGTGCCGCACCTGTACACCCTAGAGCCTGTTCGCGATCACGCGAGCAAGAGCGAGACAAGAGGGAAACGGCTGAGAAAGCGGAATGTACACGTGGTACATGAGCATTTTCGAAGTGGTTTTCAATGCTGTATCGCCACCGTGCAACAGATCGTGAACAGGTTCTTAGACTCATTCAGAAAGAAAGCCGCATGGACATCGTCGTCAGAGGGAATGGTCTTCACAAGAGCGAAACTAATGCTCTCTCCCTAATGCAGGAACATTTCAGTGGGGTATGGTTTGCCTACGCATCTGTGGTCTTAACAGATACCCAAGGGTCGATGGAATTCGACCTTATCATCATCACCCATGACCGGGTGTTGGTGGTTGAACTCAAGGAGTGGAGCGGAAGACTCAACAGCTACGATGGTAACTGGTATATCAATGACAAATACCGTAGCAAAAGCCCTTATGACGTAAAGCGTAATCAAGCATTACGGTTGATGAATATTCTCAAGACAGAGGTAGCTCATAAATTGGGCTACTATCCCAGCGTTGAAGCGCATGTTGTGCTGTGTGGATCGGCAACGCCTGAATACCTACCTACCTCAGAGCGACGGTATGTTCATACCCTTCAAGAGTTTCTGACAATCCGCGAACAAGAGGCTTACTCTCGAATTACAGTAAGTCAAAAATTCGACTTCTTCAAAGACAAGCGTCGGGATCGCCCTACTTCCCCTAGGTGCAAACAAGCTTTTGACGATTTCTTTCGTGGGGTTCGTGTTCAACCCGCAGACTTCAAATTTATGGACTATGTAGCCTCATCGCATCCAGATCGGGTTCATGGACAGCAATTATTTTCAGAATACCCTTCCAGTCATAAGGACCAAGCCAATCGACTGGCGATGATGCGCCGCTGGGACTTGGCCATTCTTGGCTTGAAATTCCGTGATGATGAAACTTGGCGCAAGGTGGTCATGCGTGAAGAGCACCTTTACCGGACAGCCGTTTCAACCAATAGTCCACTTGAGCAATTCCTTCTGCGACCTATAGCACCTCTTGTCGAAGAGGACATCAATAATGACAGTATCGAGCTCTATGAGCTGCGGAAGAATACCCGCCGACTAGAGGAGCATATTAACCTCTATGGTGCTAAATGGAGTACAGAACAACGGCTTGATTTGGTGCGAGCGCTCCTCTCTCCTTTTGCCGAACTACATACTATGGGGATAGCCCATCGCGACATTGACACACAAAACCTCTGGTATTCAGCCGACCACAATATCATCTTAACGTCGGGTTACCACGCCGCGTTCATTCCAGAGAAAGGCACAGTCAAGGATCTAAGCGAAAAATTGCGTAGTAGTGACACTTTGCTTCCAGAAGATGTGTATGGATCTTCGGGTGAAGTCCTCAGCCCTTTTGCGAGAGACGTCTATCTGCTGGCCTTAGTCGCACACCAGATCTGCTTTCATGACGTGCGATTGCAACGTGAAGATGGGGTATACATTTGGCAGGAGGTCGAAAACGATCCATTTGACAGCAAACTTGATGGATTCTTTGAACGAGCCTTGGATATTGAGCAGCAGGGGCGGTTCGAAAATGCCTTAGTCATGCTGGCTGAGTTCAATACGATCACACTGGGGCAGGCCCTACACTACGACGACACCCAAGAGGTCTTACAGGAGATTACTAAGGGTGACTTCATCAAAAATGATTGGAGCCCCTTCGCCATGACCCAACTGTTCCCTGCAGCGTCTGGTACTCAACCGAACATGTTTGGCGAGAAAATTGCCTATCGATGTGTGTTTGAAGGGCAGGAGGCTCTATTCAAATTCTGGCAGAAGGCCGAGGTGGACCCAAAATCACCAGGGATGAACCGGCGAATTCTGCGGATGCGTAAGCGAATCGAGCAGACCCAGGTGGGTGAACTACCACTTCCATCACTATTAACCTATGGGATGTTCAGTGGTGGGAGGGGGCTGTTTGTTGTGACCCAGTTCGAAGAAGGGCAAGGTTGGTCTGATTTTACCCAGAAGCTGACCGATACTAAGTCTCGCCTCAATGCTTGTATTGCGCTGTGTAATGTTGTGCAAAATCTGCACGGCCAGCAATTCGCCCACGGGGACCTTCACCCCGCAAACATCTTGGTGAAATCCTCTGTTGGTGCGGAGAACCCGTGTGAACTTGCACTCATGCTTATCGACGCCTTGGATTTTGGCGACTCCAGCGACCCGTACAATGTCGAATATGGCCCTGTCAATCCCACCTCGACAGATAGCTTTGGCCGTGACCGCTTCGCTGTTTATAAGATAGTTAAGGAGCTTCTCGGAAAGGAAGCCCCACCTTCGGTTGTCGAAGAACTTAACCGAGGCGAGCAACAACCGCATGGTGTTCCAGTTGCCATAGAGCCTTTGCGAGATAGCCTAAAGAGTTTGCTTGGAACCTATGGCTCACCCGAAGTAGAAACGCAGGAAGCTCTGGTATTCACCTGCCAGAGCTTCCAATTTCCGCAGCAGGAGCAATTACTTCAGCCTGAGGAACTGCCTTATTACTTTGAAGTCGAGCCTTCTCGCAAAAAACCAGGCATGCTGTTCTGCCGTATCACCGGTCGTGATCGGCTGCTAAGCTTTGATTTTGATCCAAACGCACGCGCAATTGAGAACCTTGGCTTGCGTGATGCATCCATGACTGATTATGTCTCGGCCAGCAACAAAGCTGAATTTACCTTTATTCGACCGGTGAAAGTGGTTCGTGGCCTGCCGACGACCAAATGTTCTGACCACTTGATCGAGTTCATCACCAGCATCGACGCGGTGGTCTCTCTACTAACACCGGTTGAAGACGAGAAGACACCCTCCTCATTCATCGATGACATAAAGGGCAGAATTCGCCCCAGTGCCATCTGGCAAGCTTTTCTGGAGACAGAAGGTGAGCAGCGTCGAAGGGTTGAAATCCTGTCGGGTGAGATTCAGGAAAGCGAGGGCGGTAATCTGCTGATTCCGTGTGAAGTTGAAGAGGGAGAACTGCTGGAACTACTCGGTGAGGAGGATGAGGTCGGGATCTATTTTGAAGGGGAAAGTCGCTCCTTCGGCTATGTGGTGACAGAAGAAAGCGATGCGGACATGCTAGCTGTCAGAGTGGTTGCTCCGGGTATGCGATCAATCCGTCAGAAGCTGATTCCGGGTGCCGAGCTGATTTTCGAATCCAAGCGTAGCCATGCCTCTCGCGCTCGCCGAGAACGGGCCATGAACCGGGTGCTAATAGGCGAATCACGCATTAATAGTCTTCCAGGCTACTTCGACTGCAGTAGTGAACCAATGCTCCGGGCGGTTGCGGCCAAACCTGATGAGGCCAAGATTCGCGATCGTTATGACAGTGAGTCCGAGCGTCTCAATCCGCGTCAGATAGAGGCGTTCCAACGAGCTATTTCAGAAGGCCCTATCAGTGTCCTACAGGGTCCTCCGGGCACCGGCAAGACAGCCTTTGTGAGCAAATTTATTCATTATTTGTTCGAAAACGGCCTAGCTAACAATATCTTGCTGGTCGGTCAGTCCCACACATCGGTAGACACGGTGGCCATCAAAACTAGGGAGCTATGCATGCACCTCAGTACGCCACTAAGCGTAGTGCGTCTTGGCCATGAGTCAGCCATTGATGAAAAACTACTGCAGTGCCACTCTAGCTCGATCCAGCGCCAAATCCGCTACAAGTTTCAGCGCGAGTACGAAAAGCGCATCAATGCTCTTGCCTCGCGTCTTATGCTCAGTCAGCCCCTAGTCGAAGAGTTGGCCAAATTGCATCGCAGCATTGGCCCGCTGCTCCAGCGCATCCGTGCTCTGGCCAATCAGCAGCATGAGAGCGCGACCAAACACTATCACGACCCTAGCGAGCGGGAGACAGTTGCAGCCTCCTTTGCAGAGAAAATTAAGGAGTGTTTGGAAATCCTTGAGCGCAACTTGGAAACCCGAGGCTATGACTTCAACCTGCCAAGTGCCTTGGATCCAGACTTCTGGAATACTCTTTCCACCCTGGTCGCGCGCAGCCATGGGGTCACTAACCAATTGGCGTTGCAGCGGCTCAACCACCTGATCGACATCAGCCAGGATTGGATTGATGTACTAGCCTCAGGCGGAGCTAACTACGACAAATTCCTAGTCAAGACCTCACAGTTAGTCTGTGGCACCCTTGTTGGTATTGGTGCAGGCGGGTTGCATATCGATGAGCTTGAATTTGACTGGGTAATCGTAGATGAGGCGGGAAGAGCCCAGGCCTCCGAGCTCATGATTGCACTGCAATGTGCTCGACGAGTCCTACTGGTGGGTGACCATAAACAGCTCCCGCCACTGTATGACACAAAGCATGTGCGAGCCGTGTGCCGCAGACTCTCTATTGATGAGCGCGAGGCCACTCGTACCGATTTTGAGCGAGCCTTCTTGGTCAATAATGGCATCACCTTTGACACTCAGTACAGGATGATAGAACCAATCGGTGATGTCGTTTCCCATTGCTTCTACCAAGGTGCCCTTAAGAGCTCTCGTAAGAAGGCTGCCGACTGGTATGCGGATTTGCCATATCCCCTGTGCACCCCGGTCACCTGGATCGATAGCGGCAGCGGTGAGCGTGCAGTTATGGAAGATGAGCCGCGTAAGGGCGTACTGCTTAACCAGCATGAGCTCCAAGTTTGTTTGCATCTCATTAAGCAACTCGCACGTCCGGAGCACCTTGAGAAGCTAAAGGCGGAGAAGAGTGACAAACATCCCTATCCAGTAGGGATCATCACAATGTACAGCGCTCAGAAGCGGCTTCTAGAAGAGGAACTGAGCCGCGCAGAATGGGCTGCACAGATTCGAAACCTCATCAAAATTGATACCGTGGATTCCTATCAGGGGCAGGAGAACAAAATCATCATCTTGAGCTTGGTCAGAAACAACGACCACGGCTTACAAGGTTTTCTGGTCAGCCCCTCACGGATTAATGTTGCCTTGTCACGAGCTCAGGAGAGGTTGGTTATCATTGGTGCCCAACGTATGTGGCGCGCCGCAAATCATTCCTCTGCCCTAGGGGATGTGCTCAGTTACATAAATGACAAACACCGGGCGAAATTTAAGAGCTACGAAATCGTTGATGGAACCAGCGTGATCGAGGGCAAATCCCATGCATGAAGAATTCGAAGTAGTTGATCCCTCAGGTCTGCGGTTGTGCAATACAATTTCTCTATTGGTGCCTGCGCAGACGTACCACGTGAATTGCGGCTGGACGAAAGAAGTCTCCCTACCGGTCGTTGAAGAGTACACCTGCCGCTTGCTGCTGGCGCTACAAGAAGTGCTGCCAGGCGATATTCAAGAGTACTTCGGTTTGTCCAAACGCGAAGTCGAAGTCTTGGTCGAGACCCTGGTTCACAACAAGCTCGCGGTCTACAGCAACGATGGCCATCTGGCCCCTTCGCCAATGCTGCTTGATCGTACCAAGGGCAATCCTAATGTGGCAGCCAGCCTGACTAAGTACGAGGAGTGTATTGAAGAGCCGGTAATCGAATTACTTACTCTTTCAGTCATGCCCAAATCCCGCTACAACAGCAGTCGATTTGGCCTCTACGAAATACCCATCCCGCATGAGCACAAGAGCTTGAGCACCAACCAGGTAGCGGAGACATTTGGCAGCCAGTACCGTGCGTATCTCGATACTGCTCGCCAGCAAGATCGGGACTCTAAGCGCAAGCGCCTCTACAAAGTCGGGGCCTGTGAAATTGGCAGGCCGGTGCAGATACCTGTGGATATCGATATCTGGCTACTGCCGTCATCGACGGGAGATGTTCAGGTCATCAAGCGGGCTTCCGAGAAGGTCGGCGATATTCGACAGCGCCCGTTGAGCATGGAGCTCGAATCGCGCATTTCCGATTATCTTAGTGGGATTAAGCTCTCAACCGGAGGCCTGTCTCTGACAGAATTCTGCAGGGCCTTCTACGACATAGTGTTGAATCGTTATGTTGATGGGAATGGTTTAGATATTAACCGTTGGCTGATGGATCACCACCTACGCAAAACTGGATATGACAATCAGAATACAAGAGCGATGATTGGCCCTATCTACGCGGATAATAACCGAATCACCATCACCAGAACTCTTCAAGAACTGGCAAAAAACTGGGAGGAAGGGGTGAGCCACAATGCCTTGTGGCTGTCTAGTTCTGTCCCGCTGTGGGCTGCAAACAGCGCGCTACTGACCGAATTTTGTGGGAAAGTAGCTAAACAATTGAGTGAAGAGCGAAAGGCTCGTGGAAAAATCACAGCGTTGCTACCTGCCGATGATGTGAATGATATTTATCGACTACGCAAGGCTTACCACTCTCGCATTCCAAATGGTCTGGGTTTTAAGGGGCAGGATCTGCAGGACAAAGTAGAGGTATTTCTCATTCCCGGTCAACTGGCCGTGGTGCAATATCACTTCCAGCCGAGCCAGGAAAGTGCAGTAACCGTACCAATTGGTTACCTCACCCATGACCCCGAGCGGTTGAAAAGGGTTGAGTCATTCCTGAATCACAGGCTTCAACATCGAGGCAATCCAGAGGTACTTTGGTCGCAGGATAATAATGACAATGTGGCGAGCTTGTTAGGTAAATCATGGATGCAAGCACTAGGCCTTGAAATCTGAATCGTCTTTTTTCTATGCAATTCAATGGCTTCTCCCCCTGCGGGAGAGGTCATTTTCCTTTGTCGTTGGCCTGTCTTTTTAGCTGATGGTGTGACGGGTGCTGGTCACCTATGCAAGGTTACTTAGCCAGAAAGAGGGTGTCGCGATTTCTGTGTAAATCCGACGTCCCCC
The DNA here is from genome assembly GCF_013911085.1 of Aquitalea aquatica. Classification (GTDB taxonomy): domain Bacteria; phylum Pseudomonadota; class Gammaproteobacteria; order Burkholderiales; family Chromobacteriaceae; genus Aquitalea; species Aquitalea aquatica. The sequence continues at coordinate 55,824 of NZ_JACERN010000033.1, read as the reverse complement.
CAGTATTGAGTAGCACCTGACTTTAGAGTCCAATCAACCCCACACGGAGATTGGACATGAAGAAACGATTCACCGAAGAACAGATCATCGGCTTCCTGCGCGAGGCAGAAGCCGGCATGCCCGTTGCACAGTTGTGCCGCAAATACGCCTTCTCGGAAGCCAGCTATTACCTCTGGCGCAACAAATTCGGCGGCATGAATGTCTCCGAGGCCAAGCGTCTCAAGGAGCTGGAAACTGAGAACGCACGGCTGAAGAAGCTCCTGGCCGAGACCATGCTCGAGAACGAGATTGCCAAAGAGGCCCTGCGAAAAAAGTGGTAAGCGCACCGTCACGGCGGGAGCTGGTGCGCCATTTGGTGGGCAAAGGGCTCAGCGAGCGTCGATCGCTACGTCTGGCCGACATGAGCCCCAGCTCATACCGCTACCAGCCCGCCACTGACCGAAATGCCGCCTTGAAAGCGCAGATCATCGCGCTCGCGCAACGGCACCGACGCTATGGGGCCGGCATGATCTATTTGAAGCTGCGACAGAGCGGCATGCTGGTCAATCACAAGCGGGTAGATCGACTCTATGCCGAGGCAGGTCTGCAAATTCGCCGGCGCAAGCGCAAGAAAATCCCCGTGGCAGACCGTCACCCACTGGCTCGTCCTTTGGCGGCCAATCAGGTCTGGTCGATGGACTTTGTGTTCGACCGGACGGCAGAGGGGCGTGTCATCAAGAATCTGACAGTGGTCGATGATGCCACGCATGAAGCAGTCGCCATTGTTCCGGAGCGGGCGATGGGAGGCCTGCATCTGACGCGCGTCCTCGACCAGTTGGCGAAGACCCGTGGCTTGCCCAAAGCCATCCGGACCGATAACGGCAAGGAGTTCTGCAGCCGTGCGATGTTGAGCTGGGCACACGCCCGTGGGGTTCAACTCTTTCTGATTGAGCCGGGCAAGCCCAATCAGAACGCTTATATCGAATCCTTTAACGGACGTTTCCGGGATGAGTGCCTGAACGAACACTGGTTCACCAGCCTGCGCCACGCCCAGGTTGTTATCGAAGCCTGGCGAAGGGAATACAACAATGAAAGGCCGAAGAAAGCACTGGGTGGTTTGACGCCGGCGGCCTATGCCGAATCACTTGCTGAGAAATCAGGTAAATTAAGCCCGGACTCTAAAGCCCTCTGCTACTGAAAGTGGGGGGACGTCGAATCGGCCATTACTTTTTTCATTGCTGACTGACCTCTTTGGTGGTATTGCACGCGAATGCATTGCGGATTTGAAGTGCATGATGGTGATGGCATTTAGGTGCGCAGGTATGCCGGTTTTGAAGTGCGAATTAATGGAGAAGTTCGCGCGCATACTCAACATAGGTATGAACTTGCTCATATAAAAAATAAGCATGGCTCATGCTTGGTGTTGATATTGTTGTATTTGTATCATTGCCTTTTAGACAAAGAAAAGACATGAGTTATTGCTTTGGGATGATTAAATAGAATTCATAGATGAACTCTTCGCCAGACTTGAACGTGAATGCGATCTCAGGCATATGTGAGGTTGGATCGGGATTGGGAATCGGGACAATCAGTGTAGAATGTGACATCGCAGGAATTGTCACATTTGCAAAGTTTGTCAAAGTGTTTTCTAACTTATGATTCTTGTCTGCAGTGACCTCCAATGGAACTGCAGCTTTGTTATAGACCTCAAACGTGACTGTTGGTCGAGGACCATTCGTGTCTGTGCTCATGTAGCGGACAGGGAACTCCTGATCCCCATAACTTTTACGAAGTTCAGAATCATAGTAGTTACTTAGGTTATGCCAACCTTGCTCGTATATAGGTTTAAGGCGGTACTCCAGATATCTATTTTTTACATAGCTGTAAGCATGATCGGCTCCAAATAACCCGAGAAATATGGCTATTATAAAAATAACAAAAATGAAAAATTTTGCAGCGTTCGGAGGTACATCAGCTACTCGCTTAATAATTTTCCCTTCAGTAGCTTTTGATGTTATTGAGTTTATCTTTGTGTAGTCAAAAATGCCATTTTCAATTAATAACAAAGCGGACGCTGACCTATTCTTATGAAGTCGATCAACGATTATGTTGTTACCTGCGATGGAAAGTCCTGGTGTGTCCGAAGCAAGTAACTCAGCTTTCAGCGAGGGATCAAGAGCAACTGTTATATCCTCTTCAACGTGGTTTCCTTTGTTGTAAATAAAAATTTGACTCACGGAACCATTGGTGGATAGTTCTGTTCGTTTGAATAAAGTTGGTGATGCAACGTATAGCTGACGCATCCGAAATAGATAAGTCACAATTGATGTGATTATAAATAGGATAATACCAGTCGATATTTTATAAATGTTTTCCATTGGCTATTTTACCTGTTGCGGCACCGCATTCTGTCTTTGTTACGATGAGCGTCATGTTAGAGGCTTGGCGATTTTGCATGGAGCCGAATTATATGACGCATGAAAGATGATGAAATTTCGAATACGAACTCAATTTCTTCTTCTACTACAGCGTCGTCGTGTTTGATGTACGTGTTTTGGTACTTCGCGTAGTAGTCGATTAGTTTTGAGAGCATATTTGAAAACTCTTTTGAACTGCCGGCATCACTGACGAATCTACCGACATTGCTGAGCTGATTTTCAAGAGACTTATCGTTCTTGAAAATGCTCTTCAGGAGGAGTTCCAAGCTGAGCCGGAGATCATCAAGGAGGTTTCTGCTGAAAACTCCATGCTTGTATTTGTGAATTGCTTGTAAGTATAGTTCTAGCGCATTCGGGAATCCGTCGAGCCAATGGCGAGTTTCCTCAGTGAGTGTTTCGTTAAGTTTAGAAAACTCGTCTTTGGGTGCGAGGTGTGCGAATTGGGAAACTAACTTTACCTTTAACGATTTTAATTCATCGTATTGCTTGTTGATGAACGTCCGGTGATCACACAATTCTCTAATGATCTTGAATTGAAGGGAAGGGGGAAAGCACTTTAGATTATCTAGCAGTGCAGTTCTTTTGTTTTGTGCCTCGAACGGATATGTAGAGTGAGGAATGTTGACGTTGTGTTCGACAGCGTAGGCATTAAACGCTTTTACGACTTCATTGCCGCTTAACCCGCGACTGGTATCGGCTAGGATGTCAGCAGCGAAGCTCAAAAATGGAAGAGGAATATGCGACAGGATATCTTGTCCTCAACAGCGTTTATACGGACATCGGGGCCGCATAATAATTGATATTTTGACAGCCATTATCATATCCCAAATTCATCACTTTCAATAATTTTGGGTATCTCGAATAACCCGATATTTTCAGTGAACCCGGCCACAATATGATTGCCGCGACCATATTTGGCACAACTTCCGAGACGAACTGCCGTTTTTTGGGGCGCGTCACGCGTTTTTTCGCTCGATTCTCCGCTCAAGCCGGCGATGCCGGCGAGTTCGAGTATCAGAAGACTTGGATTCCCTCCTTGCAGAGAAATACCAATCGCTTCAGGTTGTAGCAGGTCGCCATCATTGTCTGTTCGATGTTTGCACGCGTTTGGCCCATCGTGCGGACCAACTTGCCTCCATCTGCTCGATCACGGCGAACACATGCTCGACACACGCACGCACCTTTGCAATGTGCTGGTTGCGTCGCTGCTGGCAGTCAGACAACGGTATGTTGGTGTGTCAGCAGCGGCTTCTGCACCCCAAGGATATCATCTCAAGGTTGGCTTATCCCTGAACTATGATAACGTCCTAGGCGTTCTCTGTCCGTTCCCGGTCAATTCGAGGAAGGTCTGCATTTAGTTGGTGTTCTTTTAGCCCGTGCTTGTAGGCGTTGTACTGCCATTTCACGAACTGCTCCAGTAGTGCGTCGTTTTTCATCTTCAACTCGTCATTCTCAGTTTGTAGCCTAGCAATACGCTGTGCAGCTACCGAAAGACTGCTTGGCATCGCCGTCCTGGGGGGGGATACCTTCAAGCCGCTTTTCTTGGCGCTATAGGCATCCTTGATCGCTGCATGCGCATTGAGCGTTTGGCGGGTCGGCGTTTTACCAATGACTTTCACACAGGCTTCGCAAATCTCTTCCCAAAAAATCTTCTCATTCGGCCAACCGCGAATAATGTCGACGATGGCATCGATATCGATCTGCTTTAGATGTTTAGCCATGACGGCCATCCAACAAACGGGACATCTCGGAAAGTAGCGTGGCGTCAGGCATTTTCCCTTCAACTGCCTCCATGGCCTTGGCTCTGATTACCCTGCGCAGGTGATTAAAATCTTTGCCATCGCGCAACTTGATCTGCGCCCCTTCTGGAATCTGAGGGCTTTCCAGTATTTCAATGAGTTGCCTGAGTTGCTCAACGGTTTTCTGGTGGTACTCATACCAGCGGTCAGCGCCTGAATAGCCATTGTTTACGGCTTCCTGTGCCTCTGTGTAATCCTTTTCAACTTGAGACAGCCGCATCTTGATACGCACCAGTCGCTCGACATTATCCTTTCCCTGTCCTTTGATGCACACGTGTTCTTCGCAGTTGAGGCAATCGCGAAACTTTTCACACGGCGACATGATGAAGTCGTGGCTGCACACACCCCATAAACTGACATGTACCGCGCCTCTCTCCATCAGATTGATTTCCTGCGTAGACACAGGGACGTGTAGGCTCACTTCCCCTTTGGGGCCAAAGAGCGTGAGAGAGGTATCCAGCGCTTCGGCCTTGGCTACCATTTCCCATTCACTCATGTGGTTATAGACGCGGTTCTGCTTTGGGTCGGCTCGCCCAGCCCACTTGGCAAGTTGCTCTTGTGTAAGACCACCACGATTGGCTAGCGTATTAAGTAGATGGCGTGACTGGTGGGAGGTCAGCTTTAGGGAACTACCATTGCTAGCTTTGTATCCGTGACGGTCAAAGATAGATTGATGATTGCTGCCTTGTAATGACTCACGCGGACTTAGGTTGTTGTTGAAGACATTACTCGTTGGTGCCCAGAGAATCACGGGGCTTGTCCCGCGTTGGTCTCCAATTAGGTTGCGGGACATACAAAACAGCGCATTGCTGTATTTGATCTTTTTCTCCTGATTCAGCCAAGGGAACCCTTTGGGCTGACGAGCTAGCACGTATTTCCATAGGCTATTGAGCGTATGAACACCATCCTTTGCTTCAAGCTTTGCACCTCTAAGGCTACCAGTGCAGAATCTCCGGCTATCTCGTGCTAACCCTAGAAATGCACATGCTTGGAATACTGTGAGCAGCTCATCATCAGCGACATCTGGGCATTCAGTGTGCCGATAAGGTTTACCCGGACAGTTCTCAACCCACTCGGCCAGCTTTCTCGAACTTTCTGTCAGCATACGAATTCGACTCAATGCCTTCTTGGCAACAGGAACCATGATCTCAGGTATCCACTTGATGTCCCCCTCGTAACCTTTGGCCGAGTAGAAGCGCCATCCGTATTGAACCACGCCTTTTGAGTCCTTTTCTTCAACCTCGCAGTCGGCCGGTAAATCCAGTATTTCGGAGATTCGCATCGGTGCGCACATAGTCATGGCAAATGTGCTTGTAGTGAAAATGTCTTTCGGGCCAGTAGGATCGTTGGCAAAGATTTCTGCCAAAGCGTTCAAAGCTTCCTGGCTTGGCATTTTTTTTTCCTGAATTGCCTTTGCTTTTGCACCTGTTTGGATGGTGATGTCTGGGGGCTTCTTGATGGGGCTCTTCCACGTGCTCAAGTCAGACGGAATCAGGTGCTTCTCAGACACGAAAAGGGCCAGCCTTTGCAGTTCTCGTCCGCAGTGATAGGCTGCCATAGGGGAGTAATGCCCCATTGCAAGAACAACGGCCTCATCAAGAATGGCGAAGTCAAGTCCTGCAAGCTTTGCTCCCCCCATTGTTTTCAGCAACGCAGCCTCAATCACCCGCAGTGCTTTAGACTCATTCTTGGTGACTGTTGGATGATGGCCTTGCTGGTATCGAAAGTACGCTTTGGCAAAATCTATGAACGCATCGTCCAGTCGGTCAGAGGCTTGAAATCCTTCACTAGGAACGCCAAGTTTGGTGAAATTAGCCGCTTTTGGCCAACTCGTGTCGTTCCAACATAGGTCGACACCAAAAACAGTCAGAGCATCTCTGCACATCCGGATGAACTCAGCGAGATTTTCAGATGCGGACAGCTCTGACTTTGACGAGAAATGCCTTAGATCAGCCATCATTGATCTGCTTTCGGTGCCGCCATCGCCAACTCAGCTCGACGTGCTTCACATCGCTGGATGACATTAATCACTGCGAGGATAGTCCAGTCGTTTACCGCAGCCATTGCCATATCGCCAGTAATTTCCTGCACGCGGTCTCGTTCTGAAAGCAAATTGGCAAGAACCTCTTCATGGGGGCCATCGAGCCATGGCTGAAAGTGATTACAGGTGTAACATGGAATTGGCGCGTTGGCTCCACAGTATCCGTACTGCCCGCAGGTAGCCATATTTTGTCCTTTGAACTTGATTCGACTGGACAAGTCAGCACCACGCATTGCGTCAGTCTCACGATCAACCAGAGCTCCTTGGAATGCCTGGGCATAGGGAGCCAGCTGCAAAGCCATCGCTTTGTTTAGTGCCTGGGCGTGCTCGGGAACATTTTTGGTATAGACATCTGCGTATCGAATATCCGTGTGATCCAGCAATTCGGCAATTACCATTAATCCAAAACCTTCTCGAGCTGCCCTTGTTCCTTTGGTATAGCGAAATCGTGTTGCCACGACATCGAGTAATTGACCCGTGCGTTCGGAAATTACCTTTGCAGTGTTGACTACCTTTCTCAGGAATGCCGTCACCTGTGCTGTGCGCAAATGTAGGTGGTCCGTGGCAAGTAGCGAGCGCAGTTGAACAACAGGCTTGCCTCTTTCAAACGCAGCTAAATCAGGGAACAAAGGCAATGCCGAGCGATCTGTATCTTGAAGTTCATACCCCAGGACTTGCTCAACTGATGCGATACTGTTTTTTCGCTGTGCACAAAGTACCGTCCATAATTCGAGTGACATCGCAAACGTCTTGAAGCTGTCTCGGAAGACTTCTCCACGTTGCTTTGCCCGGGGAATGTGGATGAGGAATATCGGTTCACCCTTTTTGTTCGTTTTCGATCCGTCGAGATCACCGATTTTAGTGTGAGCAATCTGTTTGGGACGGCGGCCGGTATGGCTGATTAAAAGGCAGATCGCCAGCTCATCCACGGAAATCCGATTCTGCTCAAAGGCGCGGACCGCTCCTTCGTTGAAGGCTGTGAGCTCGTTGTCAGTCAGAGGTCCTTCATTGGGATCAAGTCGCTTGACCGCATCCCCTTTGATGTTGCCCTTCAACGTCCAGCTTTTCAATAGATCAATGACATCATCGTTAATACCTGGGTGGCCGAGGTTGTACCATTTGTAGAGGAAGCCCCGTATCGTGCCGAGCTTCCATTCTTCATTCCGGCTTAGTGTTGAACGCCAATTTATGAGCGCATCTGTATCGATATGCGCAGGCTTGGTCTCCTTAAGAAATATATAGAAGCACTCAAAAATATTCCTCGTATGTGCACCGGACATGGTAGTTGCGTAATGAGTCAGCGTAGCCACAAAGCCGTATTGTGATTCATCAGGTAAAAATTGATATATATTGGAAATATACAGATTGTAGTTCTTGTCCAGACTCCAGACCGGCTTTTCAATGTCGAACCAATATCCTGCACGAGACTGATACTGGTTGCTGCTTTCTCCTTCAACTGGATAGGTATGACTCCCCTCTGTATGAGATTGATGGACAGCACTTTTAGGGCTCGCGTCAATCATACTCAAGGTTCTCCGGGATGCGGGTCATGCCTTCTTGAAGCTTTAAACTGGCTTCGATGGCCTTTTCACGTGTAAATCGTTTTGTATAGATTGCTGCCGTGCCTGACCCTGGCTTCCAGCCTTGGAGATAGGAGCGTTGCATCTCCTGCTCTTCTGGCGTGGGTGGATCATCTCTCGCATCCATTAATTCAGAGAAACGATTGTTCCAAGTGTGACGCAACTCATGCCCATGAAGCCCTGAGAGTTTTGGCGTGGCAGACGAGATCAGCTTGATCACTTTAAGAAATGCCGATCTAGACATCGGCTGCCCCTGTGTTGGGCCAGACTTGTGTGTCACAAACAGGTAGTCGTGCTTCTTGGCTCCGGGTACTCTGCTACGAATCTGGACTATGTAGTGGTGAATCGCTCTTACTAGCGTGTCTTTCATGGGCAAGCGGCGATCTAGCGTTTTTACTAGGGGCTGCCGACGTCTAGGATCTATCTTTGCATCCGCTCGACGGGCAATGACAATCTGGTTTTTGGACCAGTCAATATCGGACACCCGTATGTTGAGCAATTCACCACCCCGAATTCCGAGGTAAAGTAGCAGCAAGATCAGTAACTGGTTGCGAATCTGTGTGGGCTGATCTTCGAAAGGGTTGTGTTCGTAGCCGGGCTGAATGACCTCAAGCAGAGCCATCTCTTGCTCTCGGGATAGCCCTTGCTCCCGCCCCGCTTGGTTACGCCCCTTGCTGGATGGTCTCCGGGACTCAAATCCCTTTTTCATCTTGGCTATATCGAGTGTTGTCTTTCTCTCGATTTCACCAGTGAGCAGAATCGTCGCCAGCCACGCCGTGTATTTGGCGATGTGCGTCAATCGCACGTATTCACTCGCTAGTCCTGTTTTTCGGGTCGGCTTGCCCTTGCTATTGATCGGAATAACTTCTCGGCGGGGATCTTCCGCCCGTCTGGTAAAGCTTTGTTGGCAATAATCGCGTATAGCGTCAAGCTCATGTATCGCGAAATATTCACACTTCATGAAGCGGCCTTCCAGATCAACCTGGTGCTCCTCGCAAAATCTCAGAAGTACGTTGATGCCAGACAGAGCAGACTCCATCGAGGCAACGGAGTTAGACCTATTGCGCACTTGCGTTGTCACATACAGATTCGGGTAGTAGAGGGGCATTCCTGTTTCTCTATCTATCAGTAGGCAATACCGTTCACCGGTCAGCATTACAAAACTCTTGATTTGGTAGTTTTTTTGCATCACTGGCAGCCCATGCACTAAGTGCAAACCTTACATATTTCAAGGTATAGCTTTTCTTTTTTACATATCAAAAATAATTTACAGAAAACTTGTACCTAAAATGAAAAAAGCCCTGCTGTTGCAGGGCTCTAAGGTGAAACTTTACACTTGATATCGTAGGTATAAATTAGAACGGGATGTCGTCGTCCATGTCGTCCAGCTTGGGCGCTGCCTTGGCTTCCATGCGGCGCGGTGCTGCCGGCGGTGCGGCCGGGCGGGACTGGGCTGCCGGTTCGCCGTAAGCGTAGTTGTCGTCCATGGACGAGCCGCCTTCGCGCTTGCCGCCTTGCAGGCTCAGTTCATTCACACGCACGTCGGGCGACAGCTGTTTCTGGCCTTCCTTGTTCTGCCATTCGCGCAGAGTGAGCTGGCCGTACACGGTGACTTGCTGACCCTTGCTCAGGAAGTTTTTCAGCGATTCGCCGCGCTTGCCCCATACCTGGCAGCTAAACCAGTTGGTGGTCTTGCGCTCGCCAAAGCCGATGTCGCTGGCCACGCGGAAGCTCAGCACCGGTTCGCCACTGGGGGTGTAGCGCAGTTCGGCGTCTGCCGCCAGGCGTCCGTCAAAAGTGATGCTGTTCATGTGGGGTCTCCGATTCGATTCAATGATGCTGCGCCGGACACGGCCGACGCGTGATTGTAGGGCCAGACACGCTGTGGCAATAGCCGCGCTGGCATTAATAAGTAGCCTGGATCAGCTGTTTGACTGCGGCTTCGTCCCAGGTTTGCTGCGATACCTTCAGGTAGGCGACACGGTCTTCCAGTACCACCACCGCTTCGCTGACACCAGTCAGGGCCGACAGCTGCTGTGATAGCTGCTGCGGGCTGCCACGCCAGTCTTCACCGATGTGGAACATGACCGAACGCACGGCCTGTGGTGCCTGCATGCTGAAGGAAGCCAGCAGCCAGCTGGCCATCAGTACGCTGGTAAAACCGAATACGCCGGCTGCGCCGTAGTGGCCGTACAGCCAGCCACCTGCGGCGGCACCCATGAACAGGCCAAAGGACTGCGCCGTATTATACACACCGATGGCGGTGCCCTTGGCATCGGCTGGTGCGATTTTCGAAATCAGCGAGGGCAGGGTGGCTTCCAGGATGTTGAAGGCGATGAAATACAGGCCCAGCCACACCACGATCTGCCAGAAGCTGTCCAGCGCCAGCGCCATGCCCAGCTGGGCGACAGTCATGATGGCGATGGCGGCGATAAATACCTGTTTCAGCTTGGATTTTTTCTCGCCGTAGATAATGGCCGGCACCATCAGCAGAAAGCCGATGACCGTGACGGGCAGGTAGACCTCCCAGTGGTGGGCTTTGTCGAGGCCGGCGGTCTTGATCAGGGCAAAGGGAATGGTGACGAACATGGCCATCTGCGCTGCATGCAGGGCGAAGATGCCGTAATTGAGGCGCAGCAGCTGCGGGTTTTTCAGTACCGCCGGCAGGCGCTTGGTATTGGCTTCGGTGTCGGAGTGGAAGCGCGAAATGGCTGGATCGGGAATGATCAGCCATACACCTACCAGCGCGGCCAGCGACAGCACGCCGGTGAGGGCGAAGATGCCGTTGACGCCGATGTACTGCGCCAGCAGCGGGCCGGCAACCAGGCTGACGGCAAAAGTGGTGCCGATGCTCATGCCTATCATGGCCATGGCGCGGGTGCGATTTTCTTCGCGGGTAAGGTCGGCCAGCAGCGCGGTGATGGCGGCGGAGATGGCACCAGAACCCTGAATCACGCGGCCGATGGTAAGGGTGACGATGTCGTGCGCGCCGGCGGCGACAAAGCTGCCGATGGCAAACAGCACCAGCCCGCCGTAAATCACCTTTTTGCGGCCGATGCGGTCAGACAGCATGCCCAGCGGCAATTGCAGCAGGGCCTGGGTGAGGCCGTAACTACCCAGCGCCAGGCCGATCAGCGTGTGATTGTCGGCCCCGTGCAGGGTCTGCGCATAAATGGCAAATACCGGCAGGATCAGGAACATGCCCAGCATGCGCAGGGCGTAAATACCGGCCAGCCCCAGGCTGGCGCGCAATTCAAGCGAATTCATGTGTGTTGTCGTTATCGATTCAGGAGTAAGGCTTTTAACGCTATCCATGGCTGGCGGTTTACCGCCGCACCGGCTTCCGGCAGGGCCGGATTTTTGCTGCAGCGCATACTTAGATGGAGCGGCAGTCGCTAAGTCGGGTATATTATCAGGTTCCCCGACCGACTGAGTAACGCTCTCTCACATGGACACCATCCGCATTCGTGGCGCTCGGACGCACAATCTGAAAAACGTCAACCTGGATCTGCCGCGCAACCAGCTGATCGTCATCACCGGCTTGTCCGGCTCCGGCAAGTCTTCGCTCGCCTTTGATACCCTGTATGCGGAAGGGCAGCGCCGCTATGTGGAGAGCTTGTCCGCCTACGCCCGCCAGTTTCTGCAGCTGATGGAAAAGCCTGATGTCGATCTGATCGAAGGGCTGTCGCCGGCCATTTCCATCGAACAGAAAGCCACCAGCCACAACCCGCGCTCCACCGTGGGCACGGTCACGGAAATCCACGACTACCTGCGTCTGCTGTTTGCCCGCGTGGGCGAACCGCACTGCCCGGAACACGGCGTACCGCTATCCTCGCAAACCGTGAGCCAGATGGTGGACCACGTGCTGGCATTGCCGGAAGAAACCAGGGTGATGATCCTGGCCCCGGTGATTGTCGGCCGTAAGGGCGAAAACCTTGATCTGTTTGATGATCTGCGTGCCCAGGGCTTCATCCGGGTGCGGGTGGATGGCGAAGTGTATGAAATCGACAGCCTGCCCAAGCTGGACAAGAACAAGAAGCACACCGTCGAGGTGGTGATCGACCGTCTGAAAGTGCGCGAAGACATGAAGCAGCGGCTGGCGGAAAGCTTTGAAACCGCCTTGCGCCACGCCGAAGGCCGCGCCATCGCGGTGGAAATGGATAGCGGCCAGGAGCACTGGTTCTCCGCCAAATTCGCTTGCCCGGTGTGCAGCTACAGCCTGCCGGAGCTGGAGCCGCGGCTGTTCTCCTTTAACAACCCGATGGGTGCCTGCCCCAAGTGCGATGGCCTGGGTGAAATCACCTTTTTTGACCCCCGTCGCGTGGTGGCACATCCGGAACTGACGCTGGCTGCCGGCGCCATCAAGGGCTGGGACAAGCGCAACCAGTTTTATTTCCAGATGCTGCTGGCACTGGGCGAACATTATGATTTCTCGCCCACCGAACTGGCCTTCGAGGATCTGCCGGAAAAAGTGCGCCATGTGGTGTTGCATGGTTCGGGGCGCGACAGCATCGAGTTTGTCTATATGTCGGAGAAGGGCACCCGCTTTACCCGTGCTCATCCTTTCGAAGGCATCATTCCCAATCTGGAACGGCGCTATCGCGAAACCGACTCCAGTGCGGTGCGCGAGGAACTGGCCAAATACCAGAACAATCAGCCCTGCCCGCACTGCCAGGGTTCACGGCTGCGGCTGGAAGCCCGTCACGTATTCATCGGCGGGCGTACCCTGCACGAATTGAACCAGCTGCCGCTCAAGGAAGCGGCTGCTTTCTTCTCCCAGCTGAATATCAGCGGCCACAAGCATGCGGTGGCGGAAAAAATCGTCAAGGAAATCAGCGAGCGGGTGTCTTTCCTCAATAATGTGGGGCTGGATTACCTCAACCTGTCACGTTCCGCCGATACCCTGTCGGGTGGTGAGGCGCAACGTATCCGCCTAGCCAGCCAGATCGGCTCTGGCCTGACCGGGGTGATGTATGTGCTGGACGAGCCATCCATCGGCCTGCATCAGCGCGATAACGACCGCCTGCTGGCCACGCTGATGCGCCTGCGCGATATCGGCAATAGCGTCATCGTGGTGGAACACGACGAAGACGCCATCCGTGCCGCCGATTATCTGGTGGACATGGGGCCGGGGGCTGGCGAACACGGTGGTGAGGTACTGGTAGCCGGTACGCCGGCCGATGTTGAAGCCAGTGAAAACTCGGTGACCGGGGCCTTCCTGTCTGGCCGCCGCCGTATCAACTGGCCGGGCGAACGCCGTGCAGTCAACCCGGAACGGGTGCTGAAGCTGGAAGGCGCCACCGGCAACAACCTGAAAAACGTCAATCTGGAATTGCCGCTGGGCATGCTGGTATGCATTACCGGGGTATCCGGTTCCGGCAAATCCACGCTGATCAACGACACCCTGTACAAGATTGCCGCGCGCGATTTGAACGGTGCCAGCGAAGAGCCGGCGCACTATGAGCATATCGACGGACTGGGCCTGCTCGACAAGGTGATCAATGTCGATCAAAGCCCCATCGGCCGCACCCCGCGTTCCAATCCGGCGACTTATACCGGCTTGTTCACGCCGATCCGCGAACTGTTTGCCGGCGTGCCGCTGTCGCGTGAACGCGGCTATGGGCCGGGTCGTTTCAGCTTCAACGTCAAGGGCGGCCGTTGCGAAGCCTGCCAGGGCGATGGCGTGATCAAGGTGGAAATGCACTTCCTGCCTGATATCTACGTGCCCTGCGACGTGTGCCACGGCAAGCGCTACAACCGCGAGACGCTGGAAGTGCAGTACAAGGGCAAGAATGTTTACGAAGTGCTGGACATGACGGTGGAGCAGGCGCTGGAATTTTTCAGCGTGGTGCCGGCGGTGGCCCGCAAGCTCAAGACCCTGATGGACGTGGGCCTGGGCTATATCCGCCTGGGGCAGAGTGCCACCACGCTGTCCGGCGGCGAAGCGCAGCGGGTCAAGCTGGGGCTGGAACTGTCCAAGCGTGACACCGGCCGCACTTTGTATATTCTGGACGAACCGACCACCGGCCTGCATTTCCACGATATCGACCTCTTGCTGCAGGTGCTGCATCGCCTGCGCGAAAACGGCAATACCGTGGTGGTGATCGAGCACAATCTGGACGTGATCAAGACCGCCGACTGGCTGATCGACTTGGGCCCGGAAGGCGGTGCGGGTGGTGGCCAGATCATCGCCACCGGTACGCCGGAGCAGGTGGCGGACAACCCGGTGAGCCATACTGGCCGTTATCTCAAGCCGCTGCTGACGCCGCGAGACTAAGACCGTAGAATGGGCGCGCGCCAGATGGTGCGCGCCACCCCTTACCAATTGAGGATGCAATGCTATCGCTTGGCAAGATTGACCATATCCATATCCGTGTCACAGATCTGGCAAAGGCCCAGGGCTGGTATCAGCGTGTACTGAACCTGGCGCCGGACGCCCGCTACAAGCACATGCAAAGCGGCCCGCATGGCGTCGTGATGCTGATGAATGCCAATGGCTCGGTACGGCTGGCACTGGCCCAGGAAGACAAGCCGGTGTGTGAACCGGGCTCGGTGGCCTTCCTGGTGAGCGGGCAGGATTTCCTGGAGTGGATAGACCAGCTTGCCGGTGAGCGGGTGATCGACCGTGCCGGCCAGACCGTGGCGCGTGATTCGGTAGTGGATCACCAGTTCTTCTGTTCCATCAGCTTTGTCGATCCCTTTGGTAACCCGTTTGAAATTGTCAGCTACGACCACACCTGGCTCGCCGGCAAACTCAAGCTGGGCAACAAGCTGGCGTGACGAGGCTCACTCCTATACCCATATGAACATGGGTGCCTGGAGTCAACAGGCCGCATCGTCTGCCATCCCAACCCGCTGCGGCGGGTTTTTTCATGCCTGTCGTTCTGGAAAATGCTGTCAAATCAGGAAGCTAGGTCAGGTGATGCTTGGGTGTCGTCAATTAACGACCCCAAAAGTGCTGCCATTTCAATAACTTGGGTCGCTTATTGCAATGACTGTCGCTGATTGCCGACAGCTGGCATGGCCTTTACTGGTGCCGCTTCGGTCAACGTGTTGTTTTATAAGGATAATGTTTGGCTGGCATGGTGTTTGCAACAACAGGCTTGTCTTCCAACCACATTGAAAGAAGCTCATGCAAAAGAAATTGCTTGTTGTTGCCATGCTTTCCCTGCCCCCGGCCAGCCTGGGACTGATCAATCTGGCCTTTGCCGCCACGCCCGCGCCGCAGACACAGTCAGACCAGCCGCAGGCTTCGGCACCACAAGGCAATCAGCCGGATGCTGCGCCGGAGCAGGGCAGCAGTATGCCGCAGCCGGCGGAACAGCAGCAGTAAACGCTGCTTTCCGGAAATAAGCTGGTAATGCAACAAGGCCCGCCGATGGCGGGCCTTGTTCGTGTTCGCCATGCCTATGCATGGCGGCAGGGCCGAGTCAGTGCTTACAGGTCGTGCAGCGCAGCCATGTCATCCAGCAACTGGTGCTGCAACTGCAGCATGGCTGCGCAGGGTTGTTGCTGGCTGATGAAGTCCAGCAGCGGGTCGACCACTTCGCTGCGCAGGCCGGACAGGGCTTCGATGGTGGCCAGGCCGCAGAACGGTACATAGGCTTCGGAGTAGCCGCCCTCGTGCATCAGCACCAGCTTGCCGGCACAGTACTGCCCGGCAAAGTTGCGCAGCAGGGTGGTCATCTCGCGGAAGGTGTCGCTGTGCGCCTGCATGCGCGCCAGCGGATCTACCGCATTGGCGTCATAGCCGCAGGCGACGATGATCAGCTGCGGCTGGTAGCGCGCCAGCGCCGGCAATACCACGCGCTGCATGGCGTACAGATAGGCGTCGTGGCCGCTGCCGGGCAGTAGTGGGATATTGATATTGGCCCCCAGTCCAGCCCCTTCACCACAGTCCTCGCTGCCGTTGTAGCCCGGTGGGAAGCAGCCATCCTGATGGATGGAAATGGTCAGTACGTCAGGACGCTGGTAGTAGATGGCCTGGGTGCCGTTGCCGTGGTGTACGTCCCAGTCCAGCACGGCGACGCGTTCGATGCCGTAGCGGGCTTTGGCCGCTTCGATGGCCACGGCGATATTGGACAGGAAGCAAAAGCCCATGGCGGCATCTGGCAGGCAGTGGTGTCCTGGCGGGCGCGTCATCACATAGGCGTTGGCTACCTCGCCGCGCCATACCGCATCCACCGCAGCCATGGCCAGGCCGGCGGAGCGGCAGGCGATGTCGTAGCTGCCGGGGCCGATGGGGGCTTGCGGGCCGAGTTCGCCGCCACCGGCATCGCTGACCAGCTTGAAATGATCCAGATAGGCTGCGCCATGTACCCGCAGCAGGTCGTCACGGCTGGCCGGCTCGGCAGTGCATTGCAGCAACTGGCGGCTGATGCCGGCCACATCCAGCAGGTTTTTCAGCCGGCGCTTGGTTTCCGGCGATTCGGCATGGCCACCGGCGGCAGGTGGCTGCACCCAGCCTCCCACCGGCAGCGTCAGTGCATGCATGCCGGCGCTATGCCACATGCATAGTTCATCGAAATAAAAGGCGGTACGGGAAGTCATGGCTGCTCCTTGTGTTCAGGCGTGGGGTGGGGTAGCGCGACGCTGTTGCAGAGATAGCAGCAAGGTCATTGCAATGGCGGCGATCAGGGTGGCCAGCAATAACAGGATGTGCAGGCTGCCGTGATTGGCGGCGATCAGTTGGCCGGCCAATGCAGGGCCAATCGCCAGGCCACCGCCGATCACCAGATTGGTGGCATTCATCAGCTTGCCGCTGTGATCGATGTCGGCCAGCGTGGCCAGGATGAAAGGCAGGATGAAGGTCCAGCTGAATTTGAATAGCAATGCTGCCGTGGCAAAGCGCGCCAGGGCCGGGGCATTCAGCAATAGCAGCATGGCAGCCATCATCATGCCAAAGCCGGCCAGCAGCAGCTGTGACCGTGGCAGGCGGCGGCCAATCAGCGAGGCACTACCAGCACCCGCCACGCCCAGCAGGGTGGCGATGGCGAAGATGTTGCCGCTTTGCTGCGGATCGATGCTGGACTGTTGGGCGATCTGACCGATAAAGGTCCACACCCCGCTCAGGCTGATGTAAAACGCCAGCGTGGCCAGGATACCCAGGGCGGCGCGGCCCCAGTGGCGGTCGCCGGCAGACTGTGCAGCTTGTTGAGTTGTTGCTTGCTGGCCCATGGGAAAGCAGCGCACCAGCGGCGTACACAGCGCCATCAGCAAGGCCAGGCCGACATAGCAGGCGGCAATGCCGAAGTGGCCGAACAGCGCGGGCATGACGACCAGCCCAGCCGCCCCCAGGGCCAGTTGGCCCATCACCCACAGGCCATAGACACGGTCGGGGTTGCGCATGGTGGCGGCGGCGGACAGGCACAGAATCATCAGCGAACCGCCAGCCAGCGCACTGACAAAGCGCAGGCCAAGCAGCAGCGGATAGCTGACAGTGGTGGCGGACAGCAGATTGGCCGCGATGAATACTGCCACCGCCAGCCAGGCGGCGCTGCGCCAGTTGACGCGGGGCAGCCAGAAAAATGCCGGCAGGGTGGCCAGGCTCATGGCGCCCAGCTCGGCGGAGAACAGGTTGCCGATATCGATAGGCCCCAGTTGCAGCTGGCTGGCCACCGCAGGGGCCATCATCAGCACGGCGGGGACGATGGCGGCAAAGCCGACAATGGCAGCCATGGCCGAGCGCTCATTGTGCGGGACCTCGGCAGGCTTGGCCTGGGAGAGCGTGTTCATGGTTTTTCCTCTGTAGTGGGTGATCCGTCGGGCGGATTTTCTTGTTGGGCAAGCAGCTTAGAAAACATGTACCAGACGCAACATGGCCTGGCTGCTGTCAAAACTGTTGCTGCTGTGGACGTTGCGCGCCAGCATCAGCATCAGCTGGTCTTGCTTGCCCACCCAGTGGCCCAGCTCCACGCCGAGCTGGGTACTGTTCTGGCGGGTGTCGGGCAGGTCCTGTCCGTTCAGGCGCAAGGCCCCGCCACGGGTGTGATATAGCCGCAGAGCGCCGTAGGTAGCCGGGGTGAAGTCATAAGAAGCGAAAGCCTGCAGCCGGTACAGTGGCTGCTGTTTCAGGCTGCTGCCGTAATAGTTGTCGTTGTTGCCATACAGCTGGGCTTCCAGCGAGGCTTCCAGCACCCAGTTCTTGCCTACGCCCCGGGTGTAGTTGTAGAGAAAGGTGGCACCCCAGCGGTGCGCCCCGGCGGAGACGTCCGGGTGTTGGGCATCGTAGCTGCCAACTGGCAGGGTGATCAGGGTCAGCAGGCCGCTGTACTCGCGCTTGTCCGGCTGGTTAATGAAGAACAGCGTGCCGCCGACTTGTGGGTCGCCGATGCCGCTATCGTGCTGGCTGGCCTGGCTGCCGGGCAGGGTGGCCTTGATCTGGGCGGCGGGGATGATGAACTGTGGCGTGCACAGCGTGCCGCAGACATCGGAAAACCACAGCTGGCGCCAGGCCAGTGCTTCCACATTCAGCCGGGCATGGTCGTCATTGCCGCTGGCGGAGTGAAAACTGTCGGCCCAGGTCACTGGCAGGTAGAGCACGCTGAGCGAGGTGCCGACCGGGGCGCTGAAAAAGTCGCGGGCATTGGTGTCCGCGGCATGGCCAGGCAGGCTGGTGAGCAGCAGACTGGCCGCCAGAGTGGTTAAAACAGGGCGAAACGGTGACATGGCATGCTCCTTCGGGTGGGGGGGCGAAAAAACGTGGACGCAGCTGTCCCTGCCAGCCATGGCGGACCATGGCAGCTTCAGAGACTTGGCGGTGGAGTCAGCAGGCTGGAGTGATCAGCCGAATGGCGCTTGCTGGTGCAAGAGATGCGCAATGCCGGCCTTGCCGTTGATGCCCAGCTTGGCGTAGATGGCCCGGATATGGTGGCGCACGGTATGTGGCGACAGGCCCAGCTTGCGCGCGATGTCCTTGTAGGTGAGCCCTTCGCCAAACAGGCGGGCGACATCGGTTTCGCGGCTGGACAGCTGCTCCATGGCGCAGCGGTAACGTGCGGTCAGCAGGTAAAGGTCGCTGATGCGCCGTGCCTCGATATTGAGCCGGGGCCCATCATGGCCTTGTGGCGACAGGCCGGCGGGTAGGGCGGGGCCGGTCCATTGCGGCCACTCGGTGAGCAGCAGATCGACAAAACCGGGTTCGGCGCAGTGCAGGGTGCCGTGCTGGTCGCAGACTGCCATCGCCAGCCGTGGTCCGCTGAGGGTTTCGCGCAGTGCCTGCAGGGTGCGGATCTGGTTGATGGCCACAGTGGAGGCCAGATGCGGCATCAGACAGGACAGCAACAGGCAATCGGCGGCATTGAAGCGTGGCGCGCCGGGGCGGCGGTATAGCGCCAGATGATCGCTAAGCTGGGTGACCGGGTCGATGTGGATCACGCATAACAGCTCACCAATTTCATGACGCTGGCCCAGCCATTGCAGTTGTGGCGGAGCATCGGCAGCCTGCATGTCCACCACCACGGCCTGGCCGGGGTGGGCATGCACCCGTGCCACGGTGACATCGTGCTGGCGGATGGATTTCCAGTCGTCGATGTAGTGATCCGGCAGGCCAAACAGAAAAGAACTGTGCTCGTGCGGGCCATCCGCAGCCTGGGCAGCGCGGCCCCACCAGGCCTTGTCGAAGGCTAGCTGCGGGCGGAGGCATTCCAGTACGGTGTGATGAAAGCGCTCCAGTGATTCTTCGCGGGCCAGACGATAGATTTCCAGCAGGATGGCGCTGAATACGGCCAGATCCGGCTGCCGCTCTGATGGCTGCTGCATGATGTTCTCCTCTGTATGGCGTGCGACGGCTACGTGGCCGGTCGTCTGTCCTTTTGTTATGGGGCCAGTGTCATGCAGCCATCAGCCGCTGGCTATCCTGCAAATGAGGGATAGGGCCGCCATCGGCGAAGAATCTGGCTTGTCACCATGAAAAATCGGCTATTTTTGCCAATTTTGGATAGACAAAATGCAACACGTCGCCGGTCATCAGGCTAAGAGCGGCTAACAAGAGCGTAGCCTCCTGGGCAAGGCGGGCTGATACAGGCAGGGCAAACAGTACCGTGCTGCCGCTGGGATTGGGTGAGTGGTGCTAAACCGCAGGGATTTCATCCCACAAATGGGCGATGAATCCAGCCATCAGCGGTGAGCTGTCACCCTCGCGCGTGGCAATGCCCATGGCCAGATAAGCCCCGTCGTCAGTCAGCGGGATATAGCGCACTCCGGGTAACTGCACACACTCCAGCGGGGACGGCAGGATGGCAATGCCCAGGCCGGCTGCCACCAGCCCCACCTGGGTGGTGGCTTCGCCAGCTTCCTGAGTGATGCGCGGTTCAAAGCCGCAAGCCTCGCATAATTGACGGATGACACTGTGCAGCCCGGTACCGGCGCTGCGCGGGTAGCTGATCATGCCTTCGTCGCGTAGCTGGGCCAGCGACAGGCTGGGCGCGCCAGCCAGCGGGTGGCTACTATTGATCACCACCAGCAGCGGATCGCGTCGTAATTCCTGTACCAATACCTTGTCAGCCGGTGACAGCCCGTTGAAACGGACGAAACCCACATCGATTTCCTGTTGTTGTAGCGCGGCAAACTGGTCGGTGGTGAACATTTCGCGCAGTGTCAGCCGCACCGCCGGAAAGTGCTGGCGATAAGCATGCAGTGCGGCCGGCAGGATGGGGGTAAGCGGCAGGGAAGAGGTAAAGCCGATGCGCAGCTCGCCGATTTCCCCGCGTGCGGCGCGGCGGGCCTGTTCGGCGGCGTCCTCGGTATCCGCCAGAATGCGCCGGGCACGCAGCAGAAACTGTTTGCCGGCTGCCGTCAGTTCCACCTTGCGGTTTTGCCGTAGAAACAGCGGTGTGCCCAGCTCGGCCTCCAGCGCCTGTATCTGCTGGGACAGCGGCGGCTGGGCTATATGCAGGCGTTCTGCGGCGCGGGTGAAATGCAGTTCTTCGGCCACGGTGACGAAATAACGCAGATGACGCAGTTCCATATTGATATTTTAAAAGTATTGATGGTTGAGTAAAGATATATTGGACTGAGGTTTAGTCAAGGAATAAGCTCAAAACCTGTATCACTGCTAGCGGTTTCATCATGCCTTCCGACTCTGCCTCCTGTGCTGCTACGCTGAATTCAGCTGCCGCTGCTACCCAGGAGAACACCATTTCCGCCGCCCCCCGTCTGCATGCCGGTTCCACCGCATTTCGCGCCACGGCGCGTGCCATGTTTGTGGGTGGCTTTTGCACTTTTTCCATGCTGTACAGCATGCAGCCGCTGATGCCGATGTTTGCCCACGACTTTGCCCTGTCGCCGGCGGCGGCCAGTAGCGTGCTGTCGGTGCCCACCACCGGCCTGGCGCTGGCGCTAATTCCGGCCAGTTTTCTGGCTGACAAGGTGGGGCGCAAGCCGGTCATGAATATCGCGCTGAGCCTGGCGGCGTTGCTGATGCTGCTGGCAGCCTTTGCGCCCAGCTTTCAGCAGTTTCTCTATCTGCGCGCCATTTTTGGTGTGGTGCTGGCCGGCCTGCCTGCGGTGGCCATGGCCTATCTGAGTGAAGAGGTGGAACCGCTGTCGCTGGGCCATTCCATCGGCCTGTATATCGCCGGTAATGCGCTGGGTGGCATGAGCGGGCGCTTTCTGGCAGCGGTGATTGCCGACCATTTTGGCTGGCGCGCTGCCGTGCTGGCACTGGGTGTGCTGGGCGTGGCCGGTGCCATCGAGTTCTGGCGCAGCCTGCCGGATTCGCGCCACTTCAAGCCGCTGCCATTGAATCTGGCCGAGCTGCGCCGCGATGTGTCCAGCCATTTTGCCGATGGCGGCCTGCCCTGGTTGTTCCTGTCGGCCTTCCTGTTCATGGGTTGCTTTGTCAGCCTGTACAACTACCTGGGTTTCCGCCTGCTGGCCGCACCCTTCAATCTGAGCCACAGCGTGCTGGGCTTTGTGTTCTCGCTCTATATGGTGGGCATCTGGGCCTCGGCCTGGGTGGGGCGCATGGCTGACCGCTTTGGCCGCCGTAACATGTTGTGGCTGATGGTGCTGCTGATGGCTGCCGGGCTGGTTTGCACGCTGGCCGACTCGCTGTGGCTGATGGTGCCGGGCATTGCGCTGTTTACCTTCGGCTTCTTTGGTGGCCATTCCGTTGCCAGCAGCTGGATAGGCCGCCGGGCACAACGCGGCAAGGCGTTGGCCTCTGCGTTTTACCTCACTGCCTATTATCTGGGTTCCAGCGTGGTGGGCTCCTTCTCCGGCTTGCTGTGGGGCATGGGCAAATGGAATGGCGTGGCGGCAATGATCGCACTGGGGCTGGTCATGCTGCTGCTGATTGCACTGCGTCTGCGCAAGCTGGAGCCGCTGGCGGTGTGATGGGATGACGTCACGGTCTGCCCCGTGACAACCGTATTAGAGTAGCGACTGCTACCTACAATGCCGGCGGTGTCGTCCCTGGATGTGTGGTTGTGGCTGCGTGGTTTGGCTACTTACTTGCCATACTTGCGGGTGAGCTGTTCGATAAAGCCATCTTCTTTCATCCGGCTGAGGGCGGTGGCGATTTTTGCGGCTGTTTCGGGTGGAAAGCGAGGGCCGGATGCGATCCAGTTCTCGCTGCTGTATAGCACATTGCCTTCTACCGGCATGGCACCGATTTGTTGCTGGTAGCTTGGTTTGAAGGTGGCCGATGCCCCCAGAAAGCTGCCAATACGGCCTGCTTTGAGCATTTTCGCCATTTCTGTTAATTGGCTTTGTTCTATCTGCTGTTTGCTGACACCTTGCTGGGCTAGCCAGTTGAGGACGCTGGAGCCGGTTCGTACGCCGATGAGTCCTGCGGCTGTGGCTTGCTGCAGCGTGTTGTAGGGTGTGGCGCCGTCTCTGGTGAAGAGCCTGAAGTCAGTACTGTTGATGACGGTGATCCAGTGAAACAGCGGTTCTCGTTCCGGTGTGCGGGCAAAGTAGATGATGATGGCGTTGTTGCTGTCGATGACCTCGCGCATGGCACGGTTCCACGGACGAATCTTGGTTTGTGGCATGTAGCCTGCCCGGCGTATGGCCTCGCTGCCAATCTCTATCATCAAACCTGGGCTGGGCTCATCTGGCTGGTTGCAGATGCTGGGTAGGTAGTCGCATTCCAGAATGATGGTTCTGCTGGGCTCGGTGGCCAGGGCGATGCATGGCATGAGCAGCAAACTGAGTGCCAATATGCTTGGTAAGCCGGGCATATGCAGGGCTCCTCTGCAAAATAAATGTCCTTAGCATTATTTATATGTACTAAACAGCGGCTTTGCACGGGTATCAACACCAGTGCACCTGAGATCGTCCAGCCAGTACTGGGGCTGGAAGTGAAGCCAGGCAAGACGCAGAAATCTCTGAGAAGAGGCCAGGTATCCTGCTTGATGATTCTGAGTCGGCAGGATAAGGCTAGTATCACTGGCGTCTATGCGATCCACGCCGCTAGGGGCACGGTCAACGCGGACAGCAGAGGAACGCGCGCGAAGCCATCAACACGGTGCGGATGGTCGGCGTCGTAATTGTCGCTGCCTTGCTCTTCTGGCTGGCTTATCCGAGCTGACCCATCACACAAAAACCGTTTATTTATTCGGCATTACAAACTACATTGACATAACGCCGTTAAAAACAGTATCTGACCTTTCATCTTGCTCAAGGGGCTTGCTCAGCGAAAAGGAAAACGATCATGAAAATGTTATGTCTGGCAGTTCTTGCAACCTTGCTTACCGGATGTGCCACGCATTCTCGCTTTAATAGCACGGGTGCGGGAATCATGGCGTGGCGGAATGATTTGTCAGCCGCCTTGGTGGTTCCTGCGGCCAATCCGAGCTCCGGTCCAAAGGCGTGCATGCAGATGGCCCTGACAATGAATGATGTGAACTCGAAAGTAACGGCCAATCTCTCTGACTCGGTGCTAAAGGTATTTGAGAAAATTCCAAGCAATTCAACGCCGGAGGATGTGGCAAAGGTCAACTCTGAGCTGATCAAAACAGCGAAGGCGCTGAACGTATCGACGGAAAGAACGGCATTCCTGCTCGTCGGAAGTTTCTACCTTTGCCAGTACCAGGCAAACGGGATGAGCGATGCCAATCTGGCCAGTCTGGCTACAACCCTTATCAAGTCGGCTGCGGCTATTGACGTGAAATGATGCTGTTGAATGCGCCGACTCCATGATCTCAGCTACAAGATTCACTGCTGGGGACAAGGCATGACAGGAGCTAGAGGAGCGGGAGTATCCACCGGTGAAGTTTTAGCAACAGAATGGGGAGGGTCTCCTTTCCATAATGGGATATGGCGAAACCCTTGTTTGGTCGATTTCCACCCAGATAGCGCGTGTGGTAAATACGTGTGATAAATTGAAAAGCCCTGAAGTTCGCAACCTATTGATTAGGAAGGAAATTCAGGGCTTTTTTGTGTTTTGGCGGAGGCTGTGGGATTCGAACCCACGGACGGTTTCCCGTCGGCAGTTTTCAAGACTGCTGGTTTAAACCACTCACCCAAACCTCCGCAGTGTCCATGTCATCGGCGCTTGGCACCGTTGGCAAAGAGGACGCAATCATAACCGTACTCAGCCCATTTGGCTAGGGGGTTGCACGGTTCATTTCCAGCATTTCTGCGGCGTGCTGGCGGGTGGTCTGGGTGAGTTCGGCACCGCCTAGCATGCGGGCGATTTCCAGCACGCGCTGTTCGTGCTCCAGCGGGGTGATGCGGCTGACCACGCGCTTTTTCTCTTCGCGCTTGCTGACTTGCCAGTGCTGCTCGCCGCAGGAGGCTACCTGGGGCAGGTGGGTGATGCACAGCACCTGATAGCGCTGGCCCAGCTGCTTGAGCATGTGGCCGATGACTTCTGCCACGCGGCCGCCAATCCCTACGTCCACTTCGTCGAATATCAGCGTCGGCACGCTGGCTACCTGGCTGATCACCACTTGCATGGCTAGGCTGATGCGCGACAGTTCGCCGCCGGAGGCTACCTTGGCCAGTGGGCGCAGGCTGGTGCCGGCGTTGGCGGCCACCAGGTATTCGATGGATTCCAGTCCGTGGGCGCCGGGTTCGGCCAGCGCGGCCAGTTCGATGGCAAAGCGGGCGCTGCTCATGGCCAGCTGCTGCATTTCCTTGCTGATGCGGGCCGATAGTTCGCTGGCGGCCTGGCGGCGTTTTCCGGACAGGGCTTCGGCCAGGGTGCGGTAGCGTGACAGGCTGGCGGTTTCGGCCAGTGCTAGGGCTTCGCTGTCGGTGGAGGCTTCCAGTGCGGCCAGCTGGGTTTGCCAGTCTTCCAGCTTGAGCGGCAGTTCCTGCGGCTGTACACGGTATTTGCGGGCCATGCTCATCAGGCTGTCGATGCGGCTTTCCACTTGCTGCAGTTGGCCCGGGTCTTCATCGATGTCGCTGGCGTAGTCGCGCAGGCTGTACACCACTTCGCGCAGTTCGGCGTCGACCGAATCCAGCAGCGACAGGGTGTCGGCCAGCCGTGGGTCCAGGTTGGCCAGCTTGCTCAGGCGGGTTTGCACCTGGGTGAGCACGGACAGGCAGTTGCCCTCCATCTCGGACAGGGTGTCCACGGCGTACTGGGCGCTCTGTACCAGCTCGGCAGCATTGGCCAGACGCGAGTGGCTCTGGTTGAGGCTGGCCCATTCATCCTGTTGCAGACCAAGTTCGCTCAGTTCGTTGATCTGCCAGTTGAGCCGTTCGCGCTCCACTTCGGATTCGCGCGACAGCTTGTCGGCATCGGCACGTGCCTTGCGGGCGGCTTGCCACTCCTGCCAGGCCTGGTGCACTTCGCGCGCCAGCGAGCTGCTGCCGGCATAGGCATCCAGCAGCTCACGCTGGGCTTCGCTCTTTACCAGTGACTGGTGCGCATGCTGGCCGTGGATGTCGACCAGAAACTCGCCCAGCTGTTTGAGTTGGGATAGCGTCGCCGGTTGACCGTTGATAAAGCTGCGCGAACGGCCGGATTTATCCAGTACGCGGCGAATCAGCACGATGTCGTCGTCGCCGGACAGGGCATTTTCCTGCAGCCAAGCATTGATTTCCGGGCGCTGGCGGCTGTCGAACTCGGCGCTGATTTCTGCCTTTTCGGCTCCTTCGCGCACCAGCGAGCCTTCGGCACGGTCGCCCAGCAACAGGCCGAGGGCATCCAGCAGGATGGATTTGCCGGCACCGGTTTCGCCGGTGAGTACGGTGAAGCCGGGGGCGAAGTCCAGCGCAATGCTGTCAACGATGACAAAATCTTTGACCAGTAGGGATAGCAGCATGGTGTGTGCGTGTCAGAGCAGTCGCTCGCCCCAGTGAAGCTTGTGGCGCAGCATGTCGTAGTAGTTGTAACCCACCGGATGCAGGATGCGCAGCGGGTTGCGGTAGCGGCGGATCAGCACGCGGTCCATTTCCATCAGGTCGCAATGCGATTGGCCATCGAAGTGCACGCGCGCGTCCAGCCCGCGGGTCAGCATGAATTCCACTTCGCAAGAGTCGTTGACGGCGATGGGGCGGTTGTTCAGCGATTGCGGGCAGATCGGCACTAGGGCAATGGCCTGCAGCGTGGGGTGCAGGATAGGGCCGCCGGCAGCCAGCGAATAGGCGGTGGAGCCGGTAGGTGTGGCGACGATCAGCCCGTCCGAGCGCTGGCTGTAGACGAACTGGTTGTCGATGAAGACTTCGAATTCGATCATCGAACCCACGGCACCACGGCTGAACACGATGTCGTTGAAGGCCAGCGCATTGGCTATCTCGGCATCTTCGCGGATGAGCGAGGCCTGCAGCAGGATGCGGTTTTCCGGAATGAAGTTGCCGGCGAGGATGGCGTCGATGGCTTCCAGCATTTCATGGCGCGGGATGTCGGTCATGAAACCCAGCCGGCCCTGGTTGATGCCCACCAGCGGTACGCGGTAGGGGGCCAGTACGCGGGCAATGGACAGCATGGTGCCATCGCCACCCAGTACGATGACCAGATCGGCCAGCTTGCCCATGTCACTGCGTTCGATCAGCAGGTGCGGGCCGGCTTCGGCCGGCGTGGCGCTTTCCTTGTCGACGAACACGGTGATGCCGGCGGCGGCCAGGTGGTCGGCCAGCGTGCGCAGCGACTCCACCACTTGAGGTTTGCTATGTCGTGCCACCAGGCAGACATGTTTGAACAGTCGTTCCATGTGGGCGATTCTACTGCCTTGCGCTGGTTTCGTTCAAAAAAGACTCATCACTGCGTTTTTTGCCGGTGGCTTCCAGCGCCTTCAGGTAAAAACGGATCAGGTCGGCCAGCGAATCTACCCCCAACTTGCTGAACAGGTTGGCGCGATGTACCTCGATGGTGCGCGGCGACAGGTCCAGCTGACGGGCGATTTCCTTGCTGGACATACCATCGGCCACCAGTTCCAGCACCTCGCGCTCGCGGCCGCTGATGCGATCCAGCAATTGCATGACTTCCTGGGTTTCTTCTTCCTGCTGCTGCTGGTGAATGCTCATCCGGATGCCCTTGCGCAGGCTGTCGATCAGGCGGTTCTGGTCGATGGGCTTGGTCAGGAAGTCGATGGCACCGGACTGAAAGGCGCGGCGGCACTGTTCGATGTCGCCATGGCCGGTAATGAACACGATAGGAATTGTGATGCCGCGTTCCACCAGTTTTTCCTGCAGGGCCAGGCCGGTAATCTGTGGCATGCGGATGTCCAGCACCATGCAGCCGATTTCGCCTTCGGTATAGTTTTCGAGAAACTCCAGCGCATTGGCGAAAGTCACTGTGCGCATGCCCTGGGCCATGATCAGCAAGGCTAGCGAATCACGCACGGCCGGGTCGTCATCCACGATGAAAACGGTTGGCATCATGTACTTCATGAAACTTGTTCTCCTGCTACAGCCGGTGCTGTCAATGTGGTAAGTGCCGGGAGGTCGATCACGAATTGCGCGCCGCCGGATGGGCGGTTGCTGGCCAGGATCTGACCTCCCATATTGTCGATGGCCGTCTGGCAGATGGCCAGTCCCAGCCCCATTCCGTTGGGTTTGGTGCTGAAGAAGGGGTCGAATATCTTGTCTTGCAGGGCTGCGGCAATGCCGGGGCCGTTATCGGCGATCATGATACGCACTCGCGTCGCATCCTGCTCGGTGCTGATGATCAGCCGGCCCCAGGGGTGAACGCTTTCCATGGCGTCGATGGCGTTGCGCAATATGTTCAAAATCACCTGCTCCAGCTGAATGTTATCAGCATAAACGGCAGAGAGCTTGTCGGAAAAATACTGTTCCAGATGAATATCGTGACTTTGCAGCTCGTATTCCAGCAAAGCGAGCGCATTGCTGACGGTCTGGTTCGGGTCCAGCAGGCTCTGGTGCTGATTGCGCTTGCTGACGAATTCGCGCAGGCGCTGGATGACCTGGCCGGCGCGCTGTGCCTGGTTGGCGGCGTTCTGCATGGCGCGGCACACCAGCGGCAGGTCGGGGTCTTCTTCCTGCAGCAGGCTGAGGCTGGCCTGGCAGTAGCTGACAATGGCTGACAGCGGCTGGTTGATTTCATGAGCGATGCCGGAGGCCATTTCCCCCATGGTATTGATGCGCGCCACGCGCGCCAGCTCCTGTTCGTGCTGGCGCAGGCGGCGTTCGCTGGCTTCCAGTGCGGCCAGCATGTGCTGACGGCGCGGGGCGGTGTCGCGCAGGGTGAGTACGGCACCGAGCAGCCGGCCTTGTTGGTCGAATACCGGCGATACACAGCCTTCCACCAGTAGCTTTTCACCCGAGTTGCGAGTCAGGTAGCTGCTATCCGGCAGGTAGACGCTGTCACGCGTCTGCATGGCCTGGGTGAAGGGGTCGGTGCTGCCGGGGCGGGCGAATTCATGGCCCAGACGCAGTAGCTGGCGCACATTCTGGCCAATGACGCTGCGATGGCCTGGCCCCAGCAGCATGCCTGCCGATGGATTGAGGTACTGGATGCGAAAGGCGGTGTCGAAGGTAACTACTGCATCGGCAATGGCCTGCAGGGTGACGCTGGCATGTTCGCGTTCGCGGTGCAGGTGATCCATGGCACGGCGACGGATATTGCGCTGGCGCTGCTGCTGGGCCGCCAGCAGCCATAACAGGTAGCACAGCAAGGTATTGGCGGCCAGGCCCAGGGCCAGCAAAGGGGCGGACAGCTGTTGCCAGGTCAGTGTCTGGTCGAGTTGCAGGCGATAACCAGTGGTGGACAGCGCTGGATGCAGGCGGGCGCTTTGCATCGGTAGCAGACTATTGTCGTCTGCCGCCGGATGGCTGCCGGACAAGGGGTTACGGCTGCCGTCAGCTGCCAGCAGTGTGACTTGCACTCCGTCGTATTGGGGTGCGGATGTCGCCAGCAGCCTGTCCAGTTGCAAGCTCATCAGTAACACGCCTTGCAACTGCTCGCTGCGCACCAGCGGGTTGGGCGAGGGCGGGCTGGCGCTGTAGCTGGCTTGCAGCAACAGCAGATGCCAGTGCTGACCGATGCGGCAGGGTGGGCTGAGCTGCACCGAGCCCTGGCTGACTGCCTGCTGCAATACCGGGCCCAATATCGGATCGTGCAGCAGATCCAGTCCTTGCATGGCACGCAGCGTTGCCGGCGGCGAAGGTTCTTGCATCAGCAGTGGCAGATAGTCATTGCGTGGCGGTGCCGGCACATAGTTGCCGGTGTCCTGGCCCGCGGTGTTGCGGGTAAGCCAGTAGTCGCGGATGGCAAAGACCTGCCCGCGCTGCTGGCTTTGCTGTTGTTCGAAGCGGGCGCGCTGCTCGGCGCG
Source organism: Aquitalea aquatica (assembly GCF_013911085.1). Lineage (GTDB taxonomy): Bacteria > Pseudomonadota > Gammaproteobacteria > Burkholderiales > Chromobacteriaceae > Aquitalea > Aquitalea aquatica. The sequence goes on along the minus strand of NZ_JACERN010000033.1, from coordinate 26,295 downwards.
GATGCGCGGCTGCCAGCCCAGGTAGTCGATAAACGGCTGGCGTGCGGTGGCGAGGCCAGCAAAATCGCGCAGGCTTGGTGTTGGGTCGGCTGCTTGCTGCTGTAGTAGGGTGCTGGCATGGTCGAGCGTGGCCAGCGCCAGCTGTATGTGCGTGTTGATATCGGCCTGTAATTGGCTGGCCAGGCTATCCAGCGCCTGTTGCTGACGTTGCATGGCTTCGTGCACCAGCAGCAGGCCCAGCAGGGCGCACAACAATAGATACAGGCCGGCCAGCAGCCATTTGTGGCGGCGGTTGGCTTCCCGCAGCAGCTTCAGGTGTTTGTGCAGCAGGCTGGATGGTTGTGAAGTGAAAGTGGGCTGGGCTGGCATGATGTTGTGGTGTATTGGCCAGTCATGGCAATGCAGCTGTCGACTGTAGCAGCAAGGGCCGCGTAACGCTAATTTGATAGCGGCCCGGCCTGCTGCGGCAGCCTGTGGCGGCCGGGCTGCCTGTGGCCGGTTTCACGCCGGCCATGGCTTGTTTCAGTTACTTTTCAGCCATTGGGCAAACTGCCGGCGCATTTTCATTTGCTTGGGCAGGATCACCGCCTGGCAATAGGCTTCGTGACCGTGCAGTTCGAAATAGCGCTGGTGGTAGTCTTCGGCCGGATAAAAGTGGCTGGCGGCTTCCAGGGTGGTGACGATGGGGGCGGGGAAGATCTGCTGCTGATCGAGGGCAGCCATGTAGTCGCTGGCCATGCCTTGCTGCTCTGCATCGTGATAGAAAATGGCTGAACGGTACTGGCTGCCGACATCATGCCCCTGGCGATTGAGTGTGGTGGGGTCGTGGGTGGCGAAGAACACCTGCAGCAGCTGGCTGAAGCTGATGAGCTGCTCGTCAAAATCAATCTCCACCGCCTCGGCGTGGCCGGTCTGGCCGCTGCACACGCTGCGGTAGTCCGGATTGCTGGTATGGCCGCCGATATAGCCGGACTGCACCTGCCGTACGCCTTGCAAGGCCAGGAAAATGCTCTCGGTGCACCAGAAACAGCCGGCGGCCAGTGTGGCTTTGCTCATGTTTTGCTCCTGCGATAGTGGGTGGTCATGGTTGGTCGGTCTGGCTGGGCCGTGCTTACAGTGCACCGGCTTGGCTGTGGTAGTGCCAGGCAAGGTGCACGGTATTGCGCTGAATGGCCACCGTGTCGGCAATATCGTTGGCGTAACCGCCGGCCATGGTAATGGCCAGTGCCGCGCCATGGCTGGCGACCTGTTCCAGCACCAGTCGGTCGCGCTGTTGCAGTCCGGTCATGCTGAGCGCCAGCTTGCCCAGCCGGTCGCCAGCATAGCTGTCTGCCCCGGCCAGATAAAACACCAGTTCCGGTTGATGTTGCTGTAGCAATAGCGGCAGCTGCTGTTGCAGCAAGTTGAGATAGACATCATCGCCGGTGGCATCGGGCAGGTCGATGTCGAGCGAGCTGGCCTCCTTGCGAAAGGGAAAGTTCTTTTCCCCGTGCATGGAAAAGGTGAATACCCGGGCATCATCGCGAAAGATGGCAGCCGTGCCATTGCCTTGATGGACGTCCAGATCGACCATCAGGATGCGCCGGACCAGCCCTTCTTGCAGCAGCAGATTCGCGGCGACCGCCACGTCGTTGAATACGCAGAACCCACTGCCCTTGTCACGGTAGGCGTGGTGGGTGCCGCCAGCCAGGCTGATGCCGCAGCCATGCAGCAAGGCCGAGCGGGCGGCAGCAATGGTGGCACCTACCGAGCGACAGGAGCGCTCCACCAGCTGTGGCGACCACGGCAGGCCGATTTCACGCCAGGCGCGCGCCGGCAGGCTGCCATCCAGTACCTGGGCGATGTATTCCGGGCTGTGCGCTTGCTGCAGCTCCCAGGGTGTGGCTGCAGCTGCCGTGTCCAGGCAGTCGGCGGCGAAGCTGGCCACGGCCTCGGTCAGCATCCGGTACTTTTGCGCGGGAAAACGATGGCCGGCAGGCAAGGGCAGGGGAAACTGGTCGGTACGGTAAATGTGCATGGGCCAGTAGTCTAGAACAGCTTGACCGGGGCGAAGCGTGGCCGGCTTTCGCCTTCGTGGATCACGGTTTCCAGAAACATGCCGGCCGGGCGTGTCCACAGTTGATACTCGCCATACAGGGCGCGGTAGGCCACCATCGGCTCATGCGTTTCCGAATGCAGACCCAGACCCAGTACCTCGTACAGATTGCCACGATAGTGGCGATAGATGCCGCGTGGGATGTCCATTGCGTGCTCCTAGCAGTCAAAACGCTCGCCAGCATGGCCGGGCGCGGCCACCTGGTCAACTCCCCTTACCATCCCAGTAGTAAACCCGGAAGTCGGTGTCGAGTACGAAACCGTTGCGTTCATACAGCCTTTGCGCCTTGCTGTTGTCATGGGCAGTTTGCAGCATGATATCGCCGCCACCCAGCGCCAGAACATGAGCCTGACACACTTGCAGCAATTGCTTGCTGACACCGCTGCCACGGTATTCCGGGGCAACATAGAGGTCGTGCAGCAGCCAGTTTGGCTTGAGCGTCAGTGAATTGAATCCCGGGTACATCAAGGCAAAACCCACCGCAACACCGGCATCCTCGGCCAGCCACAGCCGCGCTTCGTGATGACTCAGCCGGGCTTCGAGAAAGGCCTGGCAATCGGCAGCAGCCTGCTCTACATGATAAAAGGCCAGGTAGGCTTGGAATAGCGGCAGGCAGCTGGCGGCCTGGTGCGGTGCCAGGGGGGAGATTTTCAAGGTCATGCATTCGCTCCGGTGCAGTGATTCCGTTACAATAGCGCCCTTTTTTCAGCAGGTTAAGCCATGAATCTGATGCTGGCGCCGATGGAGGGTCTGGTCGACCCCATCATGCGGGATGTACTGACCCGTCTGGGCGGTATCGACTTGTGCGTAACCGAGTTTGTCCGTGTCACCAATGTATTGCTGCCGACGCGTACTTTTCACCGGCTGGCGCCCGAATTGCTGCATGGCGGCAAGACGCGGGCCGGTACCACGGTGCGGGTGCAGCTATTGGGGTCTGACCCGGCATGCCTGGCAGAAAACGCCGCCAAGGTGGCCAGCCTTGGCGCGCCGGGTGTCGACCTGAACTTTGGCTGCCCGGCACCGACGGTCAACCGCCATCGCGGCGGTGCAGTATTGCTGACCGAGCCGGAACTGCTGTACCACATCGTCAGCCAGGTAAGGGCAGCTGTGCCGGAGGCCATCCCGGTCACCGCCAAGATGCGGCTGGGCTACGAAGACAAGAGTCTGGCGCTGGAATGTGCTCAGGCGCTGGCCAGTGCAGGGGCAGCCGAGCTGGTGGTGCATGCCAGAACCAAGCTGGAAGGCTACAAGCCACCCGCGCACTGGGACTGGATTGCCCGTATCCGCGAACACGTCACCGTACCAGTCATCGCCAATGGCGAGGTGTGGACCGTGGCGGATTACCACGCTATCCGGGCACAAAGCGGCTGTGACCGTGTCATGATCGGGCGCGGCCTGATTGCGGCTCCCGATCTGGCGCGCCGTATCGCCACCGACCAGTCGGCCACGCCCATGGCCTGGCCCGTGTTGATGGAATGGTTGCTCGACTTCTATCAGCAATGCGTGGCAGAGGCGGGTGAGTCGCGCTATCCGCCCGCCCGGCTCAAGCAGTGGCTGGGGCAGTTGAAGAAGACCTATCCGGAGGCCGCCAGTTTTTTTGAAGTGATCCGCCGCGAGACTTCTGCTGAGAATATTCTCAAGATAATGCGCGATATGTCTGCTAAGTAAATTCACCCATAGTCAATGCCATGGGCAAAGCGATAGGATGTTCTTGTGCTTGGTTCTTGGTATGGATCCAGGCGCTGTATGACCGGATGCCCTCAGCTTCTGGTCGTTACACTTCCCCGATACCCTGTTAGACCCTCCCCTTGTGGGAGGGCTTTTTTATGGTTGTTCACATTTCACCTCCCTTGCCTTGCGGCATAGGCTGCCATGGTGTGCTGGTTGTTAACCTGGGCACCAGTCTTGATCTGGCTCTCATTTCGGCTGCACCTCAGCGCACGCTGTTCATGCCTCGCCTGGCCGGCTAGCTTATCGGCGAATGCAATATACGGAAGACTGCTGCTCAGCTGTGCCAAGCAATACGGCTTGGCCGGTGTGGCCGGTGCATGGCGTGCTTGTCAGAGGTCTTGTGTCTGGCGCAGTGGGGGGATGGATTATTGACCGGCTGCAGCATGGCCGTTGGGCTGCGCGCAGTGGCGCTCAGATCTGGCCTTGCTGTCGCTCGGCTTGATCGCGGGTGATCACACTTGCCATGGGTATCTGGCAGTTGGGCTTGTGTGTAGCAAGGCCGGCATGACGCCGGCCTGCTGGGTGAGTTGCGATGGCTACGCGTTGTGGCTTCAGACAAATTGCACTGGAACAAAGTAGCTACGGCCTGTGCGGGACACCAGCACTTGTGGCTGACCGGCGCGTACTTCGCGAAAGGCACGCGGCAGGCGGCGCCAGTCCATGAACTTCATTTTGATCAGGCTTTCATCGATTTGCATTTGCATCTTGTTCTCCTTTACGAGACCGGATGGATGACATTGGTCACCACACCCCAGATAAACAGCGCCGCTTCTTCAGGCACCTCAATCGGCGCGTAGGCCGGGTTTTCCGGCATCAGAAACAGCCCGCTCGCCGTTTTCTCCAGCCGCTTTACAGTCAGCTCACCATTGATGACGGCCACCACCACCTTGCCGCTACGGGCTTGCAAGGAGTGGTCGACAATCAGCAGGTCGCCATCGTGGATGCCCGCATTGATCATAGAGTCACCCTTCACCGTCACCATGAAGGTGCTGGCCGGGTGGCTGACCAGATGGGCGTTCAGGTCGATGTCGGCTTCCTTCAGGTCATCTGCCGCCACTGGCGAACCGGCGGGTACCCGGCTGGCGAACAGGGGCAGCGACAGCTGACTGAGGGTGTCGGACAGGGTACGGATATCCTGCGTGTCCGCCGTTTTTACCGAGCGTAGCTGGCGGTATTCAGCCAGCCAGCCTTCCAGCAGGGGGCGCAGTGGTTCCGGCACCCGCATGGCCACGGTCTTGTCGCCACCGAATGCGGATTTGCGCCCTGCGCCATCGCGTTTACCACCTTGAGCCATGCCGGCTTCCTTTGCTGTTGCTGTGATGTTGATTGTGTACAAATTCAAATTGCTTGGCAACCTGCATTGGAAAAATGTCTTGTTTTACCGCTGTTTACTGTGTCATTCCTGTCGCAGCTTATTTTGACTTTTTGTGTAAGCTGTTGAAGGTAATGATTTTTTATGGTTTGCGGGTGGGCACTGTTGCTTGCATCAGTCAGCTGAGGCGGCGCTGGGGGCGGAAAACAGCAGAAACAGGCCAGCCTGATTGCTGACGCCCAGTTTGGCGTAAAGATTGCGCCGGTGCACTTTGGCGGTATCCAGCGAGATGCCCAGCTCGCGCGCGACGGCCTTGGTGGAGTGGCCGGCCAGCACCAGCAGGGCGACTTGCACTTCGCGCTCGGTGAGGTGCGGCTCGCCACGCTGGCGCAGTGCATCTTCCAGCCGCAGCTGGCGTTCGGCCGGATTGTGGCGCAGTTGCTCGGTCAGATAGGCATCCAGCCGGATGGCCTTGCCCATCAGCGGCAACAGCCAGGGGCTGAATAGCTGGCAGGCACCGATTTCGACATCGGTAAAGCGCCGGCGGCTGCCTAGCGACAAGGACAATACACCCTGGCCGGGTATAGGCAGCAGGAATTGCAGCTCGTCGGCCCCGACATTGCGGCTGAAGTATTGGTGGAAATACGCGGTGTCACGGAATGAGTCGGGGGCTACATCATCCAGCCGGTACAGGCCGCCGGCTGGCTGTTGCTGGCTGAAGACGTAGAAAGGGTCGATGCGGTAGAGCTGGGCGCGGTAGTCGGCAAACAGGTCGGCAGCCGCCAGATTGGCAGCATGATCGGCCAGGATGTGCGGTGCCTGTTCCGGCTGAAACAGCAGTACCACCCAGGTATCGAAGGTGATGACATCGGCCAGCAAGCGTGCCAGTGCCGGCCAGAAACCAGGTTCGCCCAGTTTTTCCATCAATCGGCCCAGCCTCTGGTGAAAGGCCAGGTCTGCCACTGCAAGCTGCATGTTCATTCCTTTGTTGGGGCCGTCCATGGGCCCGGATTGCCCGCCATGATGCCGCAAGCAGGGCTGTCGCTCGCTACCCCGCCGGGGTTAGTTGGCTAACCCATCAAGGCTATGTTGCTTGGGCAGGCCCCTGCCTAGACTGGCCGGCAATGAGTAGCAAGCCTGCCAACGGCCATCGGCCAGTTCCCGGCGCAGGTCTTGCATCCCGACAGGAGAGTAGCACGATGCATGCACGAGATACCGCTTTCTGGACAGCCCGCGCTGCCGCATTGCGCCCCGCCGCCCAGGCTTATATCGATGGCCGGCTGCAGGATGCGCGGGATGGCCGCCAGTTTGCCAGCAACTGTCCGCACACCGGCCAGACGCTGGCCATGGTGGCGCGCTGCGACCGGGCGGATGTCGATGCTGCGGTGACCGCAGCACGCCGCAGCTTCGATGCCGGTCACTGGTCGCGCTGCCATCCGCGTGAGCGCAAGGTTGTGTTGCAAAAGCTGGCGCAACTGTTGCGCGACAATGCCGATGAGCTGGCCTTGCTGGATTGCCTGGACATGGGCAAGCCCATCACCGACGCGCTGAATATCGATGTGCCAGCCACCGCAGCCTTGTTCGACTGGTATGCCGAAGCCTGCGACAAGCTGTACGACGAAGTGGCCCCCACCGGGCCGGATGCGCTGGCCCTGGTCACGCGTGAGCCGGTGGGCGTGGTGGCAGCGGTGATTCCGTGGAATTTCCCGCTGGATATGGCGGCGTGGAAGGTGGCCCCGGCACTGGCTGCCGGCAATAGTGTGTTGTTGAAGCCGGCCGAGCAGTCGCCCTTGTCGGCCATTCGGCTGGCACAACTGGCCAGCGAGGCTGGCCTGCCGGATGGCGTACTCAATGTGCTGCCCGGCTATGGCGAGGAAGCTGGTCAGGCGCTGGGCCTGCATCCGGATATCGATTGCCTGTCGTTTACCGGCAGCACCGAAATCGGCAAGCGCTTTCTGGCGTATTCCGCTGCTTCCAATATGAAGATGGTGTGGCTGGAGTGCGGTGGCAAAAGCCCGAATCTGGTGTTTGCCGACTGTGCTGATCTGGACGCGGCAGCGCGCAAGGCGGCCTTTGGCATCTATTTCAATCAGGGCCAGGTGTGTTCTGCCAGTTCGCGCTTGCTGGTCGAATCCAGCATTCACGACCGGTTCGTCGAAAAACTGTTGGCTGAAATGGCCGCCTTCCTGCCGGGCAATCCACTGGACCCGGCCACCCGGCAGGGGACGCTGGTGGATGCCGGCCATACCGCGCGGGTCCAGGGTTTTATTGCCAGCGGCCTGCAACAAGGTGCCAGCCTGCTGGCCGGCGGCGAGCGCCTGCGCATAGGTCATAGCGATTGCTATCTGCAACCCACGCTGTTTAGCGGCGTTACCCCCGACATGCGCATTGCCCGTGAGGAAATCTTTGGCCCGGTGCTGTCAGTGCTGCGTTTCGACAGCGAAGCCGAGGCCATCGCCCTGGCCAATGACAGCATCTATGGCCTGGCAGCAGCTGTATGGACCGACCAGCTGCGCCGTGCCCACCGTGTTGCCCGCGCCCTGCGTGCCGGCACCGTGTCGGTGAATACCGTGGATGCGCTGGACCCCGGCGTGCCGTTTGGCGGCTGCAAGCAGTCCGGCTTTGGCCGCGACCTGTCGCTGCACGCGCTGGACAAGTTCAGCCAGCTCAAGACTACCTGGATCAGCCTGTAAGCCGGTGCGCCCGGCATGGAGACCTCAATGCACAGCAATCAGAGCAAACGCAGTACCGCCGAATACCAGGCGATGGATGCGGCCCATCATATTCATGCTTTTCTCGATCAGAAAGCCTTGAACGAGGAGGGCGCACGCGTCATTACCCGTGGTGAAGGACTGTATGTGTGGGACAACGAGGGCAAGCAGTATCTGGACGGCATGTCCGGCCTGTGGTGTACCAATGTCGGTTATGGCCGGCCGGAGCTGATCGAAGCCGCCACCCGCCAGCTGCAGCAGCTGAGTTACTACAATATGTTTTTCCACACCACCCATCCGGCGGTGGTGGAATTGTCCGAGCGGCTGTTTTCCCTGCTACCGGGGCAGTACAGCCATGTGATCTATACCAACTCCGGCTCGGAGGCCAACGAGGTGCTGATCCGCACCGTGCGTCGCTTCTGGGATGTGATGGGCCAGCCGGACAAGAAAATCTTCATTGGTCGCCACAATGGCTATCACGGCTCCACCGTGGGCAGTGCTTCGCTGGGTGGCATGGCCTTCATGCACGAGATGGGCAATCTGCCCATTCCCGGTGTCGAGCATATTGCCGAGCCCTACTGGTACGCCCATGGCGGCAAGCTGAGCCCGGCCGAGTTTGGCCTGAAATGCGCGCAGGAGCTGGAGGCGAAAATCCTGCAGCTGGGCGCAGACAAGGTAGCTGCCTTTGTCGCCGAACCCTTCCAGGGTGCGGGCGGGATGATTTTCCCGCCGGAAAGCTACTGGCCGGAAATCCAGCGTATCTGCAAGAAATACGATGTGCTGCTGTGCGCCGACGAGGTGATTGGCGGCTTTGGCCGTACTGGCGAATGGTTTGCCCACCAGCATTTCGATTTCCAGCCCGACACGCTGAGCATTGCCAAGGGGCTGACCTCCGGCTACATCCCCATGGGCGGGCTGGTATTGTCGCGGCGCATGGCCGAGGCGCTGGTCGCCAAGGGCGGGGTGTTTGCTCATGGTTTGACGTATTCCGGACACCCGGTGGCCGCCGCGGTGGCGCTGGCCAATCTGGATGTATTGCAAGGTGAAGGCATGGTGGAGGCGGTGAAGCAGGATACCGGCCCCTATCTGCAAGCCTGCCTGCGTCAGATATTCGCCGAGCACCCGCTGGTGGGCGACATCCAGGGGACGGGCATGGTGGCGGCCCTGCAGCTGTGCGAAGACAAGGCCAGCCGCCAGCTGTTTGCCAATGAAGATGACATCGGCTGGCGTTGCCGTACTCATGGCTTTGACGAGGGGCTGATCATCCGCTCCACCCATGGCCGCATGATCATGGCACCGGCGCTGGCCATTACCCGCAGTGAAATCGACGAGTTGCTGGACAAGACCCGCCGCGCGGTGGATCGCACCGCACAGGAGCTGGGCCTGTTGTAAACCCCGGGCGGCGGCCGCCGCCCTGCCAGATACTGATGAACGGCCATTCAGAGCCGGCAAGACTCATTCCCAGTTGCGCCATTTACCCCGCAGGCCAGCCATGCGCCGGCCTGCGGATTTCGTCACAGGAATATCGGGAGTCCCATCATGAGCCGTAAACCCACCATACGCCTGCTATTGTCCGGCGCGGCACTCTGTCTCGGCCTGACCGCGCAGGCTGCCGAGCTGCACGTGTACAACTGGTCTGATTACATCGGTGAACAGACCATCAGCAGCTTCGAGAAACAGACCGGCATCAAGGTGAAATACGATGTCTACGACAGTGACGACACCTTGCAAGCCAAGCTGCTGACTGGCAAGGCGGGCTACGATATCGTCGTGCCCACCTCCAACTACATGGCCCGGCAGGCCGCTGCAGGCATCTACCTGCCGCTGAACAAGGCGTTGCTACCCAATCTGGCCAATCTGGACCCGCAATTGATGAAGATGGTGGCCAGTGCCGATCCTGGTAACAAATACGGTGTGCCCTATGCCTGGTTTACCGACGGCCTGGGCCTGAACCTGAACAAGGTGAAGGCGGCATTGGGCAATGAGGTGGCGCTGGATAGTTGGGATGTGCTGTTTGAGCCGGCCAAGCTGAGCAAGCTGAAAGGCTGTGGCGTATCCATGCTGGACCAGGCCAGCGATGTGTTTGCCATCACCCTGCATTACTTGCACAAAGACCCCAACAGCAAGAATCCGGCCGATTATCAGGCAGCATTCGAAGCCCTGAAGAAGATCCGCCCCTATATCACCCAGTTCAACTCTTCCGGCTATATCAATGATCTGGCCAATGGCGATATCTGCTTTGCCGTGGGCTGGTCCGGCGATATCGGCATTGCCCGCCGTCGTGCGGCCGATGCCGGCAAGCATTATCAGATCAGCTATGTCATTCCCAAAAGCGGGGCGCCGTTTTCCGTCGACATGATGGCCATTCCCAAAGATGCACCAAACTCGCAGGCGGCCCATCAGTGGATCAACCACATCCTGCAGCCGGATGTCGCTGCCGGCATTACCAACAAGGTGTTCTACCCCACGCCCAATCTGCCAGCACGCAAGCTGGTGCAAGCAGCCATTGCCAGCGATGCGGGCATCTACCCATCCCCGGCGGTGATGCAGACGCTGTTTTTGTTGCAACCCTTGCCGACGGAAATCCTGCGCTTGCAAAACCGCTTATGGACCCAGTTAAAGACGGGGCGTTAAGCAGCTGAGAAATAATCAGGAGAAACAACTGGCAAAACAGCCTGTTTTAATGGATAAATAAGACGAATGTCATAATGCAATTGTCAATTACTTCTTATGAAAACAAGGCTGTTTTGCTGCCTGCTTGTTGTGCTGTGCCTGGCGCGGGAGTGTTCCGCGCGTGAGATAACCGTAGATGCCGGCCCTATCCCTCCTTTCAGCTATGAAGAGCAGGGGCGGCCAGCTGGTATTGCCGTGGATTTGCTGGATGCCGCAGGAAAACTATACGGAATCAGCTTCCATTACCGCTTTCTGCCATGGTTGCGCGCTCAGAGCGAAACCCGTAGCAGTAGTGACCGCATCATCATTCCGCTGACCCGTACCCCGGAGCGCGAAACCCAGTACAACTGGATTGCCGAGCTGTTCCAGTACCAGTTTGTCTTGATTAGCGCGGGTGCGCCGTTGCCGCATACGCTGGAGGAGGCCAAGGGTATGCGTATTGCCGTGCTGCGCGGTAATCCGGCGGAAAAGATCTTGCATGATCTGGGTTTTACCCAGGTTGAGTCGGCATTTTCCGAGGAGATCAATGCGCGCAAGCTGGCGGCGCGGCGCATTGATTTGTGGGTGGCGGCGGATTTGGCAGCCAAATCCATCTATCGCCAGGCCGGTGGCGACCCGGCACAGTTGCGCTATGGCCTGAGGCTGGGTGATGTCATGCATGTGTTTTTGGCTTCGTCGCCAGGCTTTAATGATGCCGCCACGCGCGATATTGCCGATGGTGTGGCCAGGGTGCGTGTCAGTGGTGAGGGAGAGCGGATTCTCAGCCGCTATCGTTGAAATGTTGCTGTACTCAGGGTAGTCTCTGCCCCGCGTTGCTTGGGGCTGTCTGTGTCGGCTTCTTGGCGCGTAACTGGTTTAACAGGAGAGATGCATGCGAGTACAGGCGAATCCGGCCGATATCGGTCGTTGTGGTTGTGGGCGACGTGATTATTGCGATGGCAGCCATGGTCTGAGTGAAGAGCAATGGCAGGCCAAGCTGGCCGAAGAGCAACAACAGGCACAGCAATTGGCCGAGCAAGCCGATTTCGGCGACGACTGAGCGTCTTCGCGATCCAGATCGAAACAGCCCGCACATCGTTACCGATGGCGGGCTGTTTGTTTGGCCATGGCACACTGCCGTGGCCAGGCTTATTTCTTCTCGCTGGCGGCGGCCGGCTGTTCGGTTGGTTGCAGATAAGCGGCCATGCCCTGCAGCGAGTCCTGCATGCTGCCCAGATGCTCCAGCGCCAGGCCCTGCAAATCTTCTTGTGCCTTGGTCAGGATGCCGCAGAATTCACCGGAACATTCCATGGCCTGATTGGCGTTTTCCTTGGCGATGGTGCTGATCTGGTTGAGCGCCTCTTGCGGTGAGCCAGCCTGGCTCAGCGCTTGCAGCGACTTTGCATAGTTATCCAGCTGGGTACGGCTGGTACTGATCTGGAAATTCATCAGTTGTTCGACATTATTCATCGACACCTGCAGAAACTTCAGAGTGATGTCGAGGCTGGGCGGCTGCGGGAAGCGGGCATTCTTCGGGTTGGATGACATGGGCATTCTCCTGGGCTGGTGCAGCGGCCTGGAAAATCAAGGAGATGACTCTCAGTGCCATGGCTGCATCCGGTTTGATGCACGGGAGAGGGTAAACGTTCAGTGCGGGCCAAGGTCGCAGGCCGCTGCCGGGGCAGCGAGCCCGGCAGAGAGCGGCCATGCAAATGGGAAACCGGCCTTTGGAATGGTGTTGCAGCCAGCCTTCAACCCAGGGCGCGGGCGATGAAATTGCGCGGCACGCGGGTTTTCGGTACCCGTCCGGCAAACCAGCTGCGTACGTCTTCCTCCAGCCCGATGCCATGCATGTAGTTGTACAGCGCCTTGTTGAGCGCCTTGCCCATGGCGTCGTGGTCGGTGCCGGTGGGGTCGATGAAGCCGACGTCGTTCTTGGCAAAGCTGACTGGCGGTAGGGGGCGCAGGCTGACGCCGTACTCTTCCGGATTCTGGCCCACCGGCGAATGCACGGTACAGGCAAAACGGTGGAAAAATCCGGACTGGATGCAGCCGGTGTCAAACAGCTGGCGCACGTATTCCAGGGCGTCCACTGTGTCCTGCACGGTCTGGGTGGGAAAGCCGTACATCAGATAGGCATGTACCAGCACCCCGGCTTCGGTAAAACCCTGGGTGACCCGCGCCACTTGCTCTACCGACACGCCTTTTTTCATCAGCTTGAGCAGGCGGTCCGAGGCCACTTCCAGACCGCCGGAAATGGCGATGCAGCCGCTTTCCGCCAGCAACTGGCATAGCTCCGGGGTGAAGGATTTTTCGAAGCGGATATTGCCCCACCAGGAAATGGCCACATTGCGGCGCAGCAGTTCTTCGGCCAGTGCGCGCAGCATCTTGGGCGGGGCGGCTTCATCGACGAAATGGAAGCCGGTCTGGCCGGTTTCGGCAATGATGGCCTCGATGCGGTCCACCAGCGTGCTGGCGGAAGCGGTTTCATAGCGCGAGATATAGTCCAGCGTCACATCGCAGAAGCTGCATTTTTTCCAGTAGCAGCCATGCGCCACGGTCAGCTTGTTCCAGCGCCCGTCACTCCACAGCCGGTGCATGGGGTTGAGCATGTCCAGCAGCGACAGATAACGGTCGATGGGCAGGCCATCCCAGGTGGGGGTGCCCACCTCTTCAAACGGGATATCGGCTTCCATCATGTTGATGTAGCGCACCCGGCCATCCTCGCGCACGAAGGTGCGCACCAGTCGCGACACCGAGCGTTTGCCCGCCAGATGTTCCAGCAGGGCCAGCAGCGGTTTTTCGCCATCGTCCAGCGTGATGAAATCGAAGTAATCAAATACGCGCGGCTCGGTCAGTTCGCGCAGTTCAGTATTGACGAAGCCACCACCCAGTACGGTGCGGATGGTCGGCCAGCGCGCCTTGATGGTCTGGGCGATGCGGAAGGCGGCATATACCGAACCGGGGAAGGGCACTGACAGCAGCACGATGTCCGGCTGATGGCGGGCAATGGCTTCTTCCACCAGTTGCTGCAAGGTGTCGTCCACCAGCGTGGGCCTGCCGGCCAGGGCGCGGGCCAGCGGGTCGAAAGTGGGCTGACTCATGGCCAGCGATTCGGCATAGCGCACGAATTCAAAGCGCTCGTCCACCGCTTCGCGCAGTACATCGGCAATATCGTTCAGATAAAGCGTGGCCAGGTGGCGGGCGCGGTCCTGCTGGCCCAGCGCACCAAAGGCCCAGGCCAGTGGGTCGCCACCATAGGGGTCGTCCGGATCGACATACACTTCCAGCGAGGCAAAGCGCTCACCCTCCGGCAGAAAATTACGGCCGCAAATGCGATGGGCTACGGTGGAGTCGCGCCCCTGTAAAAAGGCGATGGCCGGGCCGATGGTGGCCAGGTAGCGTTCAAACTGGCCGACAAAGCCGTGCAGCTGAGCGCTGCGCTTTTTCGGTGGAATGGCGTCAATCTGCTGACGCACCGCTTGCAGGCCGCTCACGGAAAACAGCCGTAATACCAGTTCTAGCGCCAGGTCTTCCTGAAAGGCGCTGACATCGCGCGAGCGCAAAAAGCCGGTGATATAGGCGGTGGAGGGGTAGGGCGTATTCAGCTGCGTCATCGGCGGGATGAGCGACAGGATACGAGGAGAGCGCGGCGACTCGGCGTGGGTGAACTGCATGACATCCATTTCCTGCAGCGGCGGGTTGGCCGCTGCCTTGTGCAGCCCGCCACGCAAGCGCGGCAGGGGCGAAATCATCAATATAGTGCTTTAGCTGTTTGCTGCGGCCTGGTCCAGCAACTGGCTAATGGCGGCGGTATTGTCGGGCCGTACCAGCCGGCCGACTTCCTGCCCGTCGTGCAGCAGGATGAGTGTTGGCCACAGTTTGACGGCAAAGGAGCGGCCCAGCCGGCGGCCTTTGCCGTCTTCAATCTTGAGATGAGCGAGGTCCGGGTGGGTCTGCATGGCTGTTGCCAGCAGAGGCTGTGCCGCCTGGCAGTGAGCACACCAGGGCGCACCGAACTCCAGCAATAGCCAGCCACGCTGGCCGGCCAGCTGTTCGGCAGTGGCTTCCTGATCTTGCGGAGTGAATGCGCTGTGATAGGCCATGGTGGCTTCCTGTCTGCTTGTGCAGCAGGAGGATAGCATTCCTTGGCAAAATCGGCCCGGCTTCCTTGCTTTCTCGCAGCTTTCTCGCACCGTACCGCGCACCGGGCCTTGCGGCACTGTGTCGTGCGCTCAGTGCGCGCTGAGTTGCGCCACCAGCCGGCCCAGGAAGGCATCGCAGGCGACCAGTTGGTCCAGTGCCAGCCATTCGTCCGGCTGATGCGCCTGGGCAATGTCGCCGGGGCCGCACACCACGGTAGGAATGCCACAGCGTTCGCTGAATAGTCCAGCCTCCGTGCCAAAGGCTATTTTGCGTGGCGGATTGCTGTCTTGCAGCAAGCCTTGCACAAAGCGCACCACTTCGGCGTCTGGCGGCGTGAGCAGGCCGGGGTAGCTGGTTTTTTCGCTGAAGCTGAAGCCACAGTCGGCATCCACGGCCTGCATTTCCGGCTGCAATACCTGGGTGGCGTGCTGGCGGATGGCATCCAGTAAAGGCTGTGGGGCATCGGCTGGCAGATGGCGGATTTCAAAGTCGAAATGGCAGCTGGCAGGGATGATGTTGAGCGCGGTGCCGCCCTGCATGGTGCCGACGTGCAGGGTGCTGTAAGGCACTTCGTACAGCGGGTCGAACGGCCCGTGCTGGCGGCGCTGGCGGGCGAGGCTGCGGATGAAACTGACCAGTTCGGCCGCGTACTCCACCGCATTGACACCGGCTTGCGGATTGCTGGAGTGACCCTCGTGGCCGTGTGCGGTAACGCGCCAGGCCGTCTTGCCCTTGTGCTCGGCCACCAGCTGCATGCGGGTGGGTTCGCCAATGATGCCCATGGCCGGCAAGACCGGCAGGCCGCCCAGTACTTCCAGCAGGCGGCGCACACCGATGCAGCCGATTTCCTCGTCATAGGTAAAGGCCAGGTGCAGCGGTGTGTGCAGCTGACTGCGTGCCAGCTGTGGCACCTGCGCCAGTACGCTGGCGATAAAGCCTTTCATGTCGGCGCTGCCACGGCCATAGGCGCGGCCATCGCGCACATCGAGCTGGAAGGGGTTGCTGTGCCAGTGTTGGCCATCTACCGGCACCACATCGGTATGACCGGCCAGCATCACGCCAGGGCGGTCAGTTGGGCCGATGGTGGCGTAGAGATTGGCCTTGCTGCCATCTTCGTTTTCCACGATCTGGCTGCTCACGCCAAAGCCGGCCAGATAGTTTTTGACGAAGCGAATCAGCTGCAGATTGCTCAGCCGGCTGGTGGTATCGAAACCGACTAGGGTGTTCAGCAGGGTGAGGGATTCCATTGAAGTTCTTTCCGTAGCGGCCAGGGAGATGCCGGAGACTGCCAGTGTCTTGTTGCCGGCTGCCAGTCTAGCATCTGGCTGTGGTGCCGGGGTTTGGCAGTCTGGTTGACAAGGCGAGTGTAGGTGCTCACAGTAAATACTGAAAATATGATTATTTTTCCAACTGGATCGATAAATATTATGCAATACACCCTGCGGCAATTGGCGTATCTGGTGGCGGTGGCCGACCACGGCAGCGTGACGGCAGCGGCCAATGCGCTGTACACCTCGCAGCCAGGCATTTCCAGCGCCATTGCCCAGCTGGAGGCGCAGTTTGGCCTGCAGTTTTTTATCCGGCACCATGCCAAGGGCGTTTCGCTGACACCGGCCGGGCAAAGCTTTGTCGCGGCGGCGCGCAATCTGCTGGCGCATGCCGAGGACCTGAGCCAGCACGCCAGTGCGCTCAGCCAGTCCTTGCAGGGCAATCTGGAGCTGGGGTGTTTTACCACCATCGCGCCGATCTTCCTGCCGCGCCTGCTGGCGGCCATGCGTGAAGATTATCCGGACATCTCGGTGCGGCTGCATGAAGGCGATACCGAGCAGTTGCAGCAGGCTTTGCTGAGCGGCCAGACCGAGCTGGCCTTGCTGTACGACCTGGATCTGGCGCCCAGCCTGTATCGCCAGACATTGCAAACCGTCCTGCCTTATGTGCTGCTGCCGGCCGCCCATCCGCTGGCCGGGCAGGCTGCGGTTTCCTTGCAGGATCTCGCCCCTTTGCCCATGGTGTTGCTCGACCTGCCACATAGCCGCGAGTATTTCCTGTCGGTGTTTCGCCTGCAGGGGCTGGAGGCGCGTGTGCGCCACAAAACCGTCAATTTCGAACTGGTACGCGGGCTGGTGGCTGCGGGTAATGGCTATGCCTTGCTGAACCTGCGGCCGCAGACGCCACAGAGCTATGCCGGTGACCAGCTGGTGTGCCTGCCCATCGTGGAGGAGGTGCCAGCCTTGAATATCGTGCTGGCCTGGCCACAGGAGTTGCGCCTGAC
Source organism: Aquitalea aquatica (assembly GCF_013911085.1). Taxonomy (GTDB): domain Bacteria; phylum Pseudomonadota; class Gammaproteobacteria; order Burkholderiales; family Chromobacteriaceae; genus Aquitalea; species Aquitalea aquatica. The sequence continues at coordinate 9,376 of NZ_JACERN010000033.1, read as the reverse complement.
CCGTCGCGCCGAGGCCTTTGTCACCCTGTGCGAACGCAGCATCAGCCGACTGGGCTGAGCCAAGCCATGCCGTTTTCTTGCATCGTAAAAAGCGATGCAGTTGACAAGGTAAAGCTATTTTACCTATTGCCAGACTTGTCCCTAGAGTAAGTCACACAGTCGCCCACCTGGCTGTGCAACTTCCAGGGGATAGTCATGCCTTCATCCATGCGTTTTCCACGTGTTTTCCTGTATGCCGGGCTGTTGTTTGCCCCGGTGCTGTCCGCGGCCGAGCTGACCGTAGTGTCGTTTGGCGGTGCCAATAAGGAAGCCCAGCAGAAAGCCTATTACCAACCCTTTGCTGCCAGCAGCGGCATCAAGGTGGTAAGCGGAGACTACAACGGCGAAATGGCCCGGGTGCGCGCCATGGTCGACAGCAAGCGGGTGAGCTGGGATGTACTGGATGTGGAGTCGCCCGACCTGATGCGTGGTTGCGACGAAGGCATGTTCGAGAAACTGGATTACCGGCGCATCATCAAGCCGGCCGAGCTGCTGCCCGGTGCGGCCCAGCCCTGTGGCATGGCGGCCTATGCCTGGAGTACGGTGCTGGCCTACAACGCCGACAAGCTGAAGACCGCGCCGCGTTCCTGGGCTGATTTCTGGGATGTGAAGAAATATCCCGGCAAGCGTGCGCTGCGCAAAGGGGCCAAGTACACACTGGAAATCGCGTTGATGGCGGACGGCGTAGCACCACATGATGTGTACAAGCTGCTCAATACCCCGGCTGGGCTGAACCGCGCCTTTGCCAAGCTGGACCAGCTCAAGCCCTACATCCAGTGGTGGGAAGCCGGTGCTCAGCCGGCACAGTATCTGGCGGCCGGCGATGTGGTGATGAGCTCCGCCTATAACGGACGCATCAGCGCGGCACAGAAAGAGGGTGGCAAGCAGCTGCAAATGGTGTGGAACGGCAATATCTACGATTACGACTACTGGACCATCCCCAAGGGCAGCGCCAATCTGGATGCCGCGTACAAGTTTCTGGCTTTCGTCAGCCAGCCTGCCGCCCAGGCCGAGTATGTGAAAGGCATCAGTTATGGGGTAAGCCATCGCAAGGCAGCCGGCCTGATCGACAAAGGTATTCTGGCCAACCTGCCCACCGCACCGCAAAACCTGAAGCAGGGCGTGGCCATTGACAGCAGTTTCTGGGTGGATCATGGCGAAAACCTGGAGCAGCGTTTTAACGCCTGGGCCGCCCGCTGACGGTAGCCTAGAGCGGCTGGCAAAACCTTGAGAATAGCCGGGCCAAGTGCGCCGACGCAGACAGGGCAAGGTCTAGGCGCGGAGGTGCAAGGCAGGAGCAGGGGTTTTGTTAGCAGGTTTCCGCGCAGAAAACCGGAAATGGGGCTTGCCAAATGGCATGGCTGCTTTACAATGCGATCCGTCATTAGGGAGTAGCCGCCCTCCGAGCGCGAGAGGGACGTGTGTCAACAGACTTGCCGGTTCCGGCATGGCACACGTGGTCCGAGACTTGGCGAGACTTTTGACCGTAATGCTCTGCATGGCCGGGACGCATTGCGGTCACTCGTTTTCGCGTCCCGGCCATGGAGAATTCTCGATGCAGTCCTTTCTGGTATCCACCGGCGTGGTGGCCCTGGCCGAAATCGGCGATAAAACCCAACTGCTTTCCCTGATTCTGGCTGCCCGCTATCGCAAGCCTGTTCCCATCATTCTCGGTATCTTGCTGGCCACGCTGGTCAATCATGCTGGTGCTGGCGGTATTGGTGCCTGGCTGTCCACCGCGCTCAGTCCCAATATTCTCAACTGGACGGTCGTAGCGTCGTTTGCGCTGATGGCCGGCTGGATCCTGATTCCCGACAAGCTGGACGAAGGTGAAATCGTCATGCCCAAGCGGCAGATGGGCGTGTTCGCCACCACGGTATTCGCCTTCTTCCTGGCAGAGATGGGCGACAAGACCCAAGTGGTCACCATTGCGCTGGCGGCCCGCTTCCATGACTTTTTGCCGGTGGTGGCCGGTACCACGCTGGGCATGATGCTGGCCAACGTACCGGTCATCTACCTGGGTAGCCGCTTTGCCGACCGCCTGCCTACCAAGGCCGTACACATTATTGCATCCATCATTTTCCTGGTGTTGGGTGGCCTGGCGCTGGCCAATGCCATCAATGGTACTGCGCTGCTGGGCTGATCAATCCTGGTCACGCATAACAAACGCCGCCACGGCTTGCGCCGGGCGGCGTTTTTTGATGGTCGGCCGCGTGGTATCAGGCCAGCAGGCTGGCCAGGTTGCTGGTGGATTGCTGCATTTGCGCCAGCGTGGCATTCAGCGTGGTGTATTGCTGCAGATAGGAAGATTGCAAGGCCGTGAGGTTGGTCTGGATTTCCGTCTGGTGGTTGGTCTCGTCGGTAATGCTTTGGTTCAGGTCATTCTGTTTGGTCACCACAATACCGGTTGGCCCCAGCAAACTGTTGATGGTGGTGTTGAAACGGTCGGCAAAGCCGGTACTGCTGCTATTGCCGAACAGATTGCCGACGGCAGTCGGATTGCTGGTCAGTGCCTTGTTGAAGGCGGTCTGGTCCAGGGCCAGGGTGCCATCTTTTTGCAGGGAAATGCCAACTTGCGACAGATAGGCATAGGACGTGCTGGCGTCTACACCGGCTACCTGCGTTTGCAGTACTGAAGAGAGCTGGTCCTGAATGGACAGCAGCGAATCGTCGCCCTTCATGTCGCCATTGAAGGCGGTGTTGGTGGTGCTATGTACTTTGTTATACGCATCGACAAAGCTTTGCAGGGTACTGGTTATGCCAGAAGTGTCCTGAGCCATGCCGATGGTGACCTGGCCGGTTTTTTCCAGATTCACCGTGGCACCATTGATCACCCCGGTCACCGCGTTGCTGCTGGATGACACATTGACACCGTTCACTGTCATCAAGGCATCGCTGGCGGAAAACGATTCTGTAGCCGCTGTGCTGCTTTGCTGCAAACCTGCCAGCGTATTGCCGCTGGTGTTGCCACTGTCCGTGCCGCCTGCAGTCACGCTGAACGCATTGGCCGAACCGGAGTTGGCCGAGGCGATCACCAGCGAGTAATTGCCGTTGTATTGCACGATGGAGGCATTGACGCCGGCATTGGCACTGTTGATGGCATCGGAAATGTTTTGCAGGCTTTCGCCCCCGCTGCCGCCGTTGTTCAGATTCACCGTAGTGTTGGTGCCGGCCACGCTGAAGGTGAGCGAGGAGGGGACGCCGCTTAGTGCAGTGGTCGCGCTGCTGATGACCTGGCCTGAACTGTTCTGGTCGAACACCAGCTGGCGTGATTGGGCCAGCTTGCTGACATCCAGTTGGTAGTTGCCGGCAATGCCGCCAGTGCTGGTGGTCACGTTGGCAATCGTACTGTCAGAGGTGGTGGCTTTGTACGTCTGCAGAAAGGCACCGGATGACAGGCTGCTGACCGAGGTTTGCAAGGCCGACAGGGCCGAGCTGATCTGGCCCATATCGCTCAGATCGGTTTTGTAGGTGGAAACCTTGTTCTGGCTTTCGGTCAGCGGCTGCTGTTCCACACTCATCAGTTGGCTGACGATGGATTGCACGTCTAGCGGGCCCGCGGTGGTGGTGATGGATGCTGCGCTCATGCTGTTCTCCCTGTGGCCTGCGGCTGAATCAGGCCTGCCTGATATGCTTTATTTCCTTGCATTATCGACGGGAATGGCCTGCGGCTTGATGGCAAAACAGGGTTAAACAATGTTGCCGAATGTTAAGGCTGTCACAAAGCGTCATGATCGCCTGCGACAGCCTGCGCGCTCTGCTACTTGCTGGGTGTGGCCAGTAGACCGGACAGATTGCTGGTGGATTGCTGCATCTTGGCCAGCGTGGCGTTCAGGCTGGTGTACTGGTGCAGATAGTCGGCCTGTTTGCTGCTGACTTTGGTTTGCAACTGGCTCTGATGATCGGTTTCGTCGCTGACGTTCTGGCTCAGGTCATGTTGTTTGGTCACGATGATTCCCGCAGGTCCCAGCAAATTATTGATGGTGCTGTTGAAACGGTCGGCAAAGCCGGTATTGCTGCTATTGCCGAATAGATTGGCCACTGCCGCAGGTTTGCTGGCCAGGGCCTTGTTGAAACTGCTTTGGTCCAGCGCCAGGGTGCCGTCCTTCTGAATCGAAATGCCTACCTGCGACAGATAAGCATAGGAGCTGAGCGGATCGACACCGCTGACCGGCGTTTGCAGTACGGCGCTGAGCTGGCTGCGGATAGAAGTGAGCGCAGCCTCGCCTTTCAATGTGCCTGTGGCGGCGCTGCCAATAGCGCTTTGTACCTTGTTATAAGCATCAACAAAGCCTTGTAGGCTGTTGCTGATGCTGCTGTTGTCCTGGCTCATCGTTATGCTGGTCTGGCCGGCTTTTTGCAGCACAACCGCGGCGCCGCCAATGACATCGTCCAGGGTGTTGCTGCTGGAGGAAACATTGATGCCATTAACCGTTAGCGTCGCATCACTGGCATCGTTTGATTCGCTGAGGGCGGTGTCGCTCTGGGTCAGGCCAGCCAGGGTATTGGCAGTGGTTTCATCCACGCTACTGTCGCTACCACCAGTCGTGATGCTGAAAGCGTGGTCGGAGCCGGATTCAGCCGCGGTAATCACCAGCGAATAGCTCCCCTTGTACTGCACGATGGAGGCATTGACGCTGGCATTGGCACTGTTGATTTTGTCGGCGATGTTTTGCAGGCTGACACTGGCCGGCGTGGTGGCCGGCGTTGTAGTGCTGACGGCATCGCGCAGTTGTACGGTAGTGCTGCTGCCGGCCACATCGAAGGTCAGTGCGTCCGGGACATTGTCCAGCGGGCTGCTGGCGCTACTGATGCTTTGTCCGGCGGTGGTCTGGTCGAACACCAGTTGTCGCGGTTTGGCCAGTTCGCTGATGTCCAGCTGATAATTGCCGGCTGCGCCATTGCCGCTGGCATTGACGGTGGCTACCGTGGGGTCGGAGCTGCTGGCCTTGAGCGTGTGCAGGAATGCACCTGACGACAGGCCGCTGACCGCAGTTTGCAAACCTGACAAGGCCGAGCCAACCTGGCCGATATCGCTGAGCTTGCTCTTGAAGGAACTGATCTTGCTTTGGCTGGTGGATAGTGGCTGTTTCTCAACAGTCATCAGCTGGCTGACGATGTTCTGTACATCCAGCGGGCCGGCGGACGTGGTGATGGATGCGCTGCTCATCTTGTCTATGCTTGCCTTGTGGGTGACGGTATGACGGACTCGTGATTGTTCTCACGATTATCCCCGACAGCGACTAGGACGGGATGGGCAGGAAAAGTCAAAAAATGATGGTTTTTGCAAACAAGGTAAAAAGACGTAAGGACGACGGCCGGATCGGCCTTGCCAGGCCTGGCGTAGGGGAGGAATGGCGGAAAGAGTAAGGGCAAGGGCCTGGGGTAAAACCAGCCCTTGCTGTCAGGCTAGGCGCGGTCGGCAGGCTGCTGACCACGCGTTAACTCAGATGCCCAGTTTGTCACGCAGCGAATAATACCAGGCACCCATGGCGGTGAAGGGCACGCGCATCAGCTCGCCACCCGGGAAGGGGTAGTGCGGCAAGGTGGCAAAGGCGTCGAAACGCTCGGCCTGGCCGCGCAGTGCCTCGGCCATGATCTTGCCCGCCAGATGGGTGTAGGTGACGCCATGGCCGCTGCAGCCTTGCGAGTAATAGATGTTGTCGCCAATGCGGCCCACCTGCGGCAGGCGCGATAGCGTCAGCAGGAAGTTGCCGGTCCAGGCGTAGTCGATCTTTACCTTGGCCAGTTGCGGGAAGACCTTCAGCATTTTTGGGCGGATGATGGCCTCGATATTGGCCGGGTCACGTGCGCCGTACACCACGCCGCCGCCGAAAATCAGCCGCTTGTCCTGGCTCAGGCGGTAGTAATCGAGCAGGTAGTTACAGTCTTCCACGCAGTAGTCTTGTGGCAGCAGGCTGGCAGCCAGTTCGTCACCCAGCGGCTCGGTGGTGATTACCTGGGTACCGCAAGGCATGGATTTGGCGGCCAGCTCCGGCAGCAGGTTGCCCAGATAGGCATTGCCGGCCACCACCAGGAATTTCGCCTTGACCCGGCCTTGCGGCGTGGTCACCAGCGGTTGCTGGCCACGGGTGATGCTCAGCGCAGGCGATTGTTCGTAAATCACCCCGCCCAGCGACTCCACTGCGGCGGCTTCGCCCAGTGCCAGGTTCAGCGGGTGAATATGGCCGCCGCTCATGTCCAGCATGCCGCCAACATAGCTGTCGGTCGCCACGATGCCGCGCATGTCATCCTTGCCCAGCATTTGTAGCTGGCGGTGACCATAACGCTCCCACAAGGCTTTTTGTGATCGCAGATGGCCCATCTGCTTTTCGCTTAGTGCGGCAAACACGCCGCCGTCTTTCAGGGCGCAGTCGATGCCGTAGCGGGCTACCCGCTCGCGGATGATGCGGCCGCCTTCAAAGGCCATGTCACCCAGCAGTTTGGCTTGCTTGCTGCCTACCGTGCGTTCGATGACATCGATGTCGCGGCTGTAGCTGTTGACGATCTGGCCGCCATTGCGGCCGGATGCGCCAAAGCCAACCCTGGCGGCCTCGAGCACGGTGACCTTGAAACCGTTTTCCAGCAGGAAAAGTGCAGTGGACAGGCCGGTATAGCCGGCACCGATAATGCAGACATCAGTTTCGATTTCGCCTTGCAGGGCCGGGCGCGCAGGCACCGGATTGGCAGAGGCGGCGTAGTAGGATTCTGGGTAGCTGGTTTGTGGCATTTCGTTAAACTTTTCGTTTAATATTTTGCACATGCCAGTTGATTCTAGCGCAGGCAAGCCGCGCTTGCCAAATTATTTGATCAAATATGATGGCGAGGATGTGGGTGGTGACGGGAGGTAGAGGAGAGTCAGCACCCGCCAGGTGGATGCTGACAGGGGCTTACTTGTTATGTCCGTGTCCGCCTACGGTTTCCTTCACCTGATGCTTGGCGCCGGATGCCGACTTTTTCTGGTGCTGCTGTTTTTTGTGTGCGTCTTGCTTTTTGATCTTGTTCTGATCTTCTTTCCAGGCTTTTACTTCACTGGCAGTCGGGGATTGCTGGTGCAGTTTGTTGGCGAGGGCGGGGCCGGCCAGCAGTACTCCAGCTACAGTCCATGCAATCAGTTTCATGATGGTTTTCCTGAGTAAAAGACTTGGGTGGTTTAGTGGTGTCCACAAGAGAACACGAGCCAGTCTATGAACTCCCATCGCGGCAAATAAGGGATATCTTCCTAATGAAATTGCTCTTGTTTCTTCTTGTTTGTGGGGAATTTTCTTGAGCACCGATGGGTGTATCAGCCATCCACTCAGTGGTTTAGTACGCTGGTATTTTCCTGCCCGCGTCAGGTCAAAATTGTCATCTGCCTCGGGTAAAGTGAGGCCAGGCGGAGTGTTATCCTGCGCTACTTAACGTGTTTGCTGATGGCCGGCCAGTGTTGGGTTGGCAGTATGACGGGAAGGTGTATTGCATGAGCGTATCGATTGCCGAGGGAATGTATGGTGCGGATCAGGTCGGACTGATCAGTGGTTTCCGTTTTCTGCCTGGACAGGCCGGTCAGCCCATTGCGTCGGAAGAGGCAGTACGCTTTTTGCAGCAGCCGGCACAGGATGACGGCTTTGTCTGGCTGCATTTCAATCTGGCGCATGTGGCTTGCGAACGTTGGCTCAGGGCGCAGCTGCCCTTGAGTGATGATTTTTTTGAAATGCTGCACGCCAGCAGTAGCTCTACCCGTATCGAACCCTCGGGCGGCATGTTGCTGGCGGTAATCAATGATGTGGCGCTGGGTTTCGGCGTGGTGACGTCGGATGTGGCCACCTTGTGGGTGGCGGCCGGTTCACGCTTGCTGGTGACTGCACGCGTACGCCCCTTGCGCTCGGTGGATAGGCTGAGGGCCGCGGTGAAAAGCGGAGAAGTATTTCCCTCGGCCCGCTCCTTGCTGTTTCATCTGATGCAGGATCAGGCAGATGTCATGGCCGGCATCGTGCGCGAGTCTGCGCGCAAGGTGGATCATATCGAGGATCGTTTCCTGGCCGAGCATTTGCAGGATCACCGCGCCGAGCTGTCCGGCATGCGTCGTACCCTGGTGCGGATGCAGCGCCTGCTGGCGCCGGAGCCAGGCGCACTGTTTCGCCTGCTCAATCGCCCCCCTGCCTGGCTGGTCGAGCATGATGTGCAGGCGCTGCGCGAATCGACCGAGGAGTTTTCACTGGTGCTGAACGACCTGGCCACGCTGGTTGAGCGCATCAAGCTGCTGCAGGAAGAGCTGGCGGCCAAGCTGAACGAGCAGACCAACCGTACCTTGTTCACCCTGACGATGGTGACGGTGCTGGCACTGCCCATCAATATCGTGGCCGGTTTTTTCGGCATGAATGTGGGCGGTGTGCCGCTGGCCAATCATCCGCATGGCTTTTGGGTGCTGGTGCTACTGGTTGCCAGTTTTACCTTTCTGGCCGGTTGGTGGGCGTTCAGTCGGCAGAAGCCGCGCTAGCTGGCTGCAGCTAGACCATGAGCGCAGTGGGTGATCTTGCCGGCGTGGTGGCGTACAATACCGGCTTTGCGCCATTGGCGGTTGCCGATGGATTTGATTCTTTTGTTAGCGAGCAAGGTATAGCATGAGCGGTTTGCCCAATTGTCCCCAGTGCGGTTCCCAATTCACCTACGAAGACGGTGCCATGCTGGTTTGCCCGGAATGTGCCCACGAGTGGTCGGCCCAGACCGCTGCTACTGGTGAGGAGCAAGGGCGCGAAGTGCGTGATTCCAATGGCAATCTGCTACAGGATGGCGACACGGTGACGGTGATCAAGGATCTCAAGGTCAAGGGCTCGTCGCTGGTGGTTAAGGTGGGGACCAAGGTTAAAAATATCCGGCTGGTGGACGGTGACCATGATATCGATTGCAAGATCGACGGCATCGGTGCTATGAGCTTGAAGTCGGAGTTCGTGAAAAAGGCCTGAGTCTGCCGCAGCACTCCGTTGATGAAAAAGCACCCCGCGCGGGTGCTTTTTCATTTCTACTCTGGTGCTGTAGTCCTCTGCGGTGTGGGTAGCGCTCTGTTACCATGCTGTTTTCCCGCCTGTCCGCTTTTCTCATGTCTGATGCTACTGCTTCCCTTGTTGCACCTTCTTCGCGGCAATTGATTGCCTTTGCCGTGCCGGTGATGCTGGCGGCACTGGCCACGCCCTTGATGGGACTGGTGGATACCGCCGTGCTGGCCCGGCTGGGTAATCCGGTGGCGCTGGCGGCGGTAGCGGTGGGTGGCAGTATTTTTAATGTGGTGTACTGGTGCTTCAGCTTTCTGCGCTTTACCACCACCGGGCTGGTGGCCCAGGCGGCGGGTGGGCAGGGG